>NZ_BPMV01000002.1 GCF_019656655.1 Tsukamurella sp. TY48
TGGGGATCGTGTCGAGCACAGAGTGCTCCACACCCCAGGGGCTTTCGCCGTTGGAAGTACAGTGATGGGGAGAAGTCGCCTCCAGGGTGACGGGAAGCGGGTGGAACGTGGCAGCTGAGTCGGGTCGTGACGGCGAGGAACGCCGGCAGCGCGCAGGGTTCGTGAACCCTGCCGACCGCGGACGAGGCGGCGATGCGTCACGGGGCGGCGAGAAGCCTCGGTCCACCGGTAACCGCCCCACCGGCGACCGGTCCAGCGCGGACCGCAACGGCGGTTTCCGTGGTCGCGATGACAACCGTGGCGGGCCGCGTGGCTCGGACAACCGTCGCGACGGCGACCGTCGCAGCGGGCCGCGCCGCGATGACAACCGCAGCGGGGGATTCCGCGGCCGGGACGACAACCGCTCCGGAGGCGGAAACTCGGGTGGCGGCTACAAGGGCCGTGACGATAACCGGTCCGGCGGTGGCTACAAGGGCCGTGATGACAATCGCTCCGGCGGATTCCGCGGCCGTGACGATCGGCGTGACGGCGGACGCCGGGGAGACGGCCCCGGCGGCGATCGCCGCGACTTCCGCTCCGGCGACAACCGCGACAACCGCGACAACCGCGGCGGCCCGAACAGCCGGAACGGTTCGCGTCCACAGAGTTCCAGCAATCGGGGCGGCCCGTTCAAGCCCCGCGACGACCGGCGTACGGACACCCGGCCGCGCACCAAGCCCGGCGAACCGTCGATCCCCAACGACGTCGACCCGAAGGAACTCGACGGCGCCATCCGTCGCGACCTGCTGAGCCTCGACAAGAACAACGCCGAGATCGTCTCGGGACACCTGGTGCAGGCCGGGCGGCTCCTCGAATCCGATCCCGCAGCGGCACTGGCACACGCACGTGCCGCCCGCGAACGCGCGGGCCGCATCGCCGCGGTCCGCGAGGCCTGCGGTATCGCCGCCTACATGAACGGCGAGTGGTCCGAGGCGCTCAGCGAGCTCCGCGCCGCGAAGCGCATGGGCGGCGCCATCAACCTGCTCCCGATGATCGCGGACAGCGAGCGCGGCCTCGGCCGCCCGGAGAAGGCGATCGAGACCGCCCGTGGCGAGGAAGCCGCCAAGCTGACCGGCGACGATCGCACCGAGCTGCGCATCGTCGAGGCCGGCGCCCGCATGGACATCGGCGACTACGACAAGGCCGTCGTCACCCTCCAGGCGGAGGATCTCGACCCCGCCCGCCGCGGTTTCCACGCCGCGCGCCTGTTCTACGCGTACGCCGAGGCGCTGCTGGCCGCGGACCGTCGGGCCGACGCCCTGACCTGGTTCCTCAACGCGGCCGCCGCCGACGAGGAGGAGTTCACCGACGCCGAGGACCGCGTCGCCGAGCTCTCCGACGAACTGTGACGGCGTCCCTCGTCGAGGCCTACGACCTGCTGCTCGTCGACCTCGACGGCACGGTCTACGCCGGACCGGTCGCCATACCCGGTGCCGCGGACGCCCTGCAGGGGCTGCCCGTCACCTACGTCACCAACAACGCCAGCCGCGCACCGTCGGACGTGGCCCAGCACCTGCGCGACCTCGGCTTCGCCGCCCCCGACGACTCCGTCGTGACCAGCGCCCAGGCCGGGGCCCGACTGCTGGCCTCGATCGTCCCCGCCGGTACCCCGACGCTGGTCGTGGGAGCGCCCGCGCTGCGGGCCGAGGTGATCAACCGAGGGCTCGTCCCCGTGGAGACCGCCGAGGAGGCCCGGGCCGTGGTCCAGGGGCACAACCCCGAGACCGGCTGGGCGCGACTGTCGGAGGCCGCCCTCGCCATCCGTGCGGGCGCCACCTGGGTGGCCACCAACACCGACGCCACTCTGCCCACCGAACGCGGCCTGATGGTCGGCAACGGCTCCATGGTGGCCGCCGTCGCCAACGCGACCGGTGCGGTGCCGCAGGTCGCGGGCAAGCCCGGGACCCCGATCCTCGCCGATGCCGTCGCCGAGGCCGGCGCCGCAGCCCCGCTCGTGGTGGGGGACCGGCTCGACACCGACGTCGAGGGCGGCAACGCCCTGGGCGCCGCCACCTACCTCGTGCTCACGGGCGTCAACGACGTGGCCGATGTGATCGCCGCCCCAGACATCCACCAGCCCACCTACATCGCCGACACTCTCGCCGGACTGCACGCCCCGCGCGAACGATCGCTACCGGGACCGCGGCCCGGCTGGTCCGCCGTCGTCGACGGTGACCGGCTGACCGTGACCGGCGCCCCGGACGCCGACCCCGCCGACGCGAAGTACGTGGCGGTCGCCGCGGCACGCGAGCTGCCCGCGGACCGTCGGGCGGGCCTCGAGCTCGTCGTCCGCTAGCGTGGAGCCGATGAATCCGGAACAGTACGGCGACGCACCCAGCGACGCCAGTGATCCCGCAGTGGTTCGCACCGCCGTGGAGGACCTGATGCACCGGGTCGATGCGCTGGAGGACGCCCCCGTCGAGGACCTCGGCACCGTGGCCGGAGTCGGCGAACTCGCCACCCTCGGACGGCAGGCCGCCCTGTTCGAGCAGGCGCACCAGCTCCTCGTGGACGCCCTGGACAGCGTGGAGCGAGCCTGACCATGGCCCGCAGAGTGCGGCTCGACGCCGAACTGGTCCGCCGCGGCATGGCCCGCTCCCGCGAACACGCCCGCGAACTCATCGAGGCCGGACGGGTCACCGTCAACAAGCAGGTGGCGCGCAAGGCCGCCAACCAGATCGACCCCGCCGACCCCGTGCACGTCACGGCCGTCGCCGGCGAGATCGACTGGGCCTCGCGCGGCGCCCACAAACTCATCGGCGCCCTCGACGCCTTCCCTGAGGTCAGCGTGACCGGACGCCGCTGCCTCGACGCCGGAGCCTCCACCGGCGGCTTCACCGACGTGCTGCTGCACCGCGGCGCGGAACGGGTGTACGCCGTCGACGTGGGCTACGGCGAACTCGTCTGGCGCCTGCGCGACGACCCCCGCGTCACCGTCATGGACCGCACCAACGTGCGCACCCTCGAACCCCAGGCGCTCGACGGCCCCGTCGACCTCGTGGTCGGCGATCTCTCCTTCATCTCGCTCGGCCTCGTCCTACCCGCAATGGCCGCCTGCAGCGCCGTGGGCGCCGATCTGCTGCCCATGATCAAACCGCAGTTCGAGGTGGGCAAGGGCAACGTCGGATCCGGCGGCGTGGTCCGGGAACCAGAACTCCGCGCGAGCGCCGTGCTCGGCGTGGCCCGGGCCGCCGCCGAACAGGGCCTGCAGACCCGCGGCGTCACCTACAGCCCGCTTCCCGGGCCGTCGGGCAACGTCGAGTACTTTCTCTGGTTGCGTCGCGAGGAGGGGCCGGTGACGCTCCCCGCCGACGTCGACGACATGATCGCAACAGCCGTGGCGGAAGGGCCCCAATGAGCGAAGAGCGCACGTTCCTCGTAGTGGTGCACACGCTCCGCAAGGACGTGGACCGCACCGTCGAACAGATCCGGGGGCGTCTCGACGAGGCGGGCGTCCGGATGAAGCTCGAGAGCGATGTGAGCGACGCCCCGGACGACGCGGCCTTCGGCTGCGAGGTCGTGGTGGTGCTCGGCGGCGACGGCGGCTTCCTCCGCGGCGCCGAACTGGCCCGCCGCGCCGGCGTCCCCATCGTCGGGATCAACCTGGGCCACGTGGGTTTCCTCGCCGAGAGCGAGATGGACAGCGTGGCGTCCACGATCGACGATCTGCTGGCCCGCCGGTACACGGTGCAACCGCGGATGACCCTCGACGTCGAGATCCACGACGGCACCGACCTGATCTCCCAGGGCTGGGCCCTCAACGAGGTCTCCGTCGAGAACCGTTCACGGCAGGGCCTTCTCGAACTCGTCACCGAGGTCGACGACCGCCCCGTCTCCCGGTTCGCCTGCGACGGTGTCCTGGTGGCCACCCCCACCGGCTCGACCGCGTACGCCTTCTCGGCCGGCGGCCCCGTGATGTGGCCCGACCTGGAGGCACTGCTCATCGTGCCGAGCAACGCCCACGCCCTGTTCGCGCGCCCCATGGTGACCAGCCCGCGCTCGACCATCGCGATCGAGGTCGAGGGCAGCCGGCACGAGGCGATCGCCTTCTGCGACGGCCGCCGCACCCTGGAGGTGCCCGAGCGCGGACGCGTCGAGATCCGCCGCGGCGCGGAGCCCGTCCGGTTCATCAAGCTGGGCGCGGCGCCGTTCACCGACCGGTTGGTGCACAAGTTCGAACTGCCGATCACCGGGTGGCGGGGACGCGGCGACGGCACCACGGGAAGCGGGGGATAGCGCATGCTCGAAGAGATCCGGATCGACTCGCTCGGCGTGATCGAGCAGGCGGCCGCCGAGTTCGCCGAGGGCCTCACCGTGCTCACCGGCGAGACCGGCGCCGGTAAGACGATGGTGGTCACCAGCCTGCACCTGCTGGCCGGTGCGCGCGCCGATCCCGGCCGCATCCGCGCCGGCGCCGAGAAGGCCGTCGTCGAGGGCAGGTTCTCCCTGGCCGGGGCGAGCTCGGCGGACCAGGTCCGCGAGGTGGTCGACGGTGCCGGGGGCGAGCTCGACGACGATGCGGTGATCGCGGTGCGCAGCGTGGCCTCCGACGGCCGCTCCCGCGCCTACCTCGGCGGCCGCAGCGTGCCCGTCGGCACCCTGGCCGAGTTCGCCGGGCCCCTGCTCACGGTGCACGGTCAGAACGACCAGCTCCGGCTGCTGCGCCCGGAGCGGCAGCGCGACCTGCTCGACGCCTTCGCCGGTGCGCCCGCGCTCAAGGCGCTGGCGAAGTACCAGTCCCTCCGCGAGGAGTGGCTGGCCGCGCGCGCCGAACTGGCCGACCGCACCACCCGCTCCCGCGAGCTGGCGCTGGAACAGGATCACCTCACCGCCGCGCTCGCCGAGATCGACGGCGCCGAACCGCTTCCCGGAGAAGACGTCGAGACCGTAGCCAAGATCAAGCGACTGTCTGACCTGGACTCGCTGCGCGAGGCGGCCGACACCTCCTACGCCGCCCTCACCGGATCCGGCTACGGGTCCGACGGCGAGGGCTCGGGATCGGTCCTCGATCTGCTGGGGACCGTGCGCGCCGCGCTGTCGGGGTCCGACGACGCCGCACTGCGCGGACTGTCCGAACGCGTCGAGGAGGCCGCCACCGTCGCGGGCGATGTGGCGAACGAGCTCGGCGCCTACCTCTCGGACCTGCCCAGCGACCCGTCGGAGCTGGAGCACCTGCTGCTGCGCCAGTCCGAGCTCAAGACGCTGACCCGCAAGTACGCGCCCGATATCGACGGTGTGCTCGCCTGGGCCGACGAGGCCCGCGAACGGCTGGCCGGAATCGACACCTCCGCCGAGGGACTCGCGGCACTGCAGGGCCGCGTCACCGAATTGGAGACCGGGCTGGTCGCGGCGGCGGCCGCGCTCACCGCCGCCCGGGTGAAGGCCGCCGGGACGCTGGGCAAGAAGGTGACCGGCGAGCTCCGCAAGCTCGCGATGGGTGGGGCGTCGATCACCGTCGACGTGGCACCCGATCCCGACGAGTCCGGCATCGTCGTCGACGGTGCGCCGCGTCGCGCCGGCGCGCACGGCACCGACGCCGTCGAGTTCCGGCTCGTGGCGCACGACGGCGCGAACCCGCTGCCGATCGGGAAATCCGCATCGGGCGGCGAACTCTCGCGCGTGATGCTCGCGCTCGAAGTGGTGCTCGCCGCCACCGAGCAGGGCCTCACCATGGTCTTCGACGAGGTCGACGCCGGGGTCGGTGGCAAGGCCGCGGTGGAGATCGGCCGGCGACTCGCCGCGCTCGCGCAGCGCCACCAGGTGATCGTGGTGACCCACCTGCCGCAGGTGGCCGCCTTCGCCGACACTCACCTCACGGTGGGCAAGCAGACCGCGAAGAAGTCGGTGACCTCCACACTCACCGCGCTCAGCCGGGAGGAGCGGATCGCCGAGCTGGCGCGGATGCTCGCCGGCCTCGGTGATTCGGATACCGGTCGCGCGCACGCCGAGGAACTGCTCGAAGCCGCCGAGTCCGACAAGATCGCCCAGACCGGCAACCACAAGGGGGAGTAGCTCCCCGTCGTCATGCCGGCGCGATCCCGTCGAGGGCCACCAGCGACGCGTGCACCGCGCGATCGTTGGATGTCCACGCCAGGACGTCGAGCGCGGTGTCGATCAGCTTGATGGCGTGTTCATCGCCGTGCGCGACCGCGCGATCGATCAGTTCGTCGGCTGCCGTCGGCGGGGCGATCGCGTCGTGAGGTACCTCGTAGACCGATCAGACCTATGCCCCACCAGTGCCAGCCGAGCAGCCCGACGATCTGTGTCCACCAGGATCGCCGACGGTCAGCTCATGGGCATCACGGCGCGTGGATGTGGTTGTCTATAGCTCTGTGGTGGTCCGCTTAAGCGCAGTCCATCCGGCGCAGCAAGATGGGGCCGGAGTCGCGGTCGGCGTAGATCAGCTCGGCGGCCCTGTTCGGCTGTGTGGTGAGCTGACGCGCGGTATTGGTGTCGGCGGCGGCGTCATCGGTGAGCAGTTTGAGGATCCGCACGAGGCGGTGGGGGCCATCGCCGTCGTAGCCGACGCAGAACTCATCAGTTTCGCCTGCCGGGACCGGCCAGGCGGTGCCATTGTCATCGGTGAAGAACGCGAGCACCGACCTCTCACCGGTAGTGATTTCGGCATTCACCAGGCCGCCGTGTGCCTCCGAGGCGCGATCGCCGACGGTGTAGGTCAAGACCCCGGTGGTGCGGTCCTCGACTGCCCAGACATCGGCCGACAGCGGGTCGACGAGGTGGGCACGGTCGGCGCTACCGCCGATCTGGGCTGAGCGGGCGATTGTGAACCCCAACTCGTTGGTTCGAGCTCCCGCGGGCACCAGGCGTGAGCGCCAGCGCTGTGCGTGGGCGTTGCCGGTGAGCTCGTCTGGCGTGAGGACGCGAATGTGCTCGGCGACCCCCGTAGCGACTCCTCCGGCTAGGAGCGCAAGCAAATCTTCGCCGTCGAGGTCACTGACGGACAGATGCGCGAGGGCGGTGAGATCCTCACGGGTCGGGCGGGTTGGAGGTTGCGCGGGGCGCTCGGGGGCGACTGCAGCGCTGGTGACAGAGCTGGCGAGCCGGATCAACGTCCAGGGGATGCGCGTGTACCGCCATCGGTCGATCAGGAGCTGCAGGGTGTGTGCCGCGGCAGGGTCGGTCCCGGCATCGTCGCGCAGCCGCTCAGCGGAACGGATAGGACCGGCGTCCCACCCTGCGGGCTTCAGCTCGATCGGCGGCAACCCGGGGCGCCAATGACGCATGGCTGCGGCGGAACGGAGCTGCACGGGCCACCACGGCAGGTCGAAGTCCGGTATGACGTCGACGAGGTCGGTCCAGCCCGCGGTCCAAGCGCCGCTGTTATCTAGGACTGTGATGTACGGCGCTGCCGTACCGTGGCCAGCCGGGTAGAAATCGTTGCTCGGCAGCACGATCGCGGTGTCGTCGGGTGCATAGCCGCGCATTGCCTCGCGGGCACGGTCTAGCTCCATGAGAGCGGGCAGTGTCCCCGGCGGGTCGAGGCGATAGGTCAGGGCGATCGAGGGGCCGGCGTCGTTCGGGTTGATTAGGTACGCGAACCACGTGATCGCCCGGCCGCGGTCATCGTCGACCGAACGCAGTGTGAATGATGTTGTGAGCGTGGGGGGAGCGAACCGTCGACGTGGGTGCAGGCGCGGCACTGGCCGTGGCCGGCGTCGAAGGTCGCTCGTGAGGCCAAGTTGGTAGTTGTAGATCTCGCTCGCGAGGTAGCTGGCAGTGGGGCCACTTGCAGCGCCAGATGTTGGTTCAGGGAAGTCAGGATGGCGGCGCCGAGCGGTGGCGACGGAGGCCGGGGTGATGCCGAGTTGGACGGCGGTCTCGGTGACGCCGAGCTCCAGGTACTTGGACCAGTGCTGCATCGTTTGCTGCGTCCGGCTGCTGGGAGGGTTCATGCCGTGAGCGTAGCATCTATTTATCTATCTAGATGTAACTGACGTAGATAGGATAGATAACACCAGGTCCAATCGGCTTTTGATCGCCGTGTCGGGAGGCCTATCCTCGTCGGGTTCGTTGATGGCGTCGCCATGTTTGGCCGTCGTCCGACGTCGGCGTGTCCGCTCCGACTGCGACCCTGACGAGGATGTTGCACCTCCGCAACAGAGGGAATCGAATAGGAGCGCAGTTGGTCAGGATGCGGCGCTCGATACCGGCGGGGTGCACGGTGTCCGCGCGGTGAGGACCCACGCGGTGCGGCTGCGGCGCAAGTTGTTCAAAGTTTTTGGTGTTGTCGGCGTGCCTCACGTGATTCATGTGACTGGCGGGGCACAATATCAGCCATGAAGCTCACTGGTCTGCTGTCCCGGAACACGTCGAACCTGCCCGGCGTCGTGGGCACCGCACGAGTCGACAAGGACACCACCCGGCTCCTTCGTCGCATCGGGCCCGGCGACGTGGTCGTGTGTGACGAGCTCGATCTCGATCGCACCACTGCCGATCTCATGGTGGAGGCGGGCGTCGCCGCCGTCGTGAACGCCTCCCCGTTCATCTCCGGCCGCTACCCGAATCTGGGGCCCGAGGTGCTGGCCGCCGCCGGCATCGAGCTGGTCGACGACGCCGGCAAAGAGGTCTTCTCCCGGATCAAGGACGGCGCGAAGGTACGCGTGCACGAGGGTGTCGTCTACGCGGGCGAGCGCGAGCTGGCCGAGGGTGAGGAACTCACCGACAGCGCCGTCACGTCCCGCATGCTGGCCGCCCGTTCGGGCCTGGTCGACCACCTGGAGGCCTTCGCGGGCAACACCATCGAGTTCATCCGCGTCGAGTCGCCGCTGCTGATCGACGGCGTCGGCATCCCGGACGTCGAGGTCAACCTCAACGACCGGCACGTGCTCGTCGTGGCCGACGGTCCGGACCACGTCGAGGACCTCAAGCGCCTCAAGCCCTTCATCAAGGAGTACGCGCCGGTGCTGATCGGCGTGAACCGCGGCGCCGACGCCCTCGTCAAGGCCGGCTACCGGCCCGACCTCATCGTCGGTGACCCCGAGGTGATCACCACCAACACGCTCCGCTCGGGCGCGCAGGTGGTCCTGCCCGCCGCCCCGGACGGCCACGCCCCCGGCCTGGAGCGCATCCAGGACCTCGGCATCGGCGCCATGACCTTCCCGGCGTCCGGCTCGGCCGCCGATCTGGCACTGATCATCGCCGACCACCACGGCGCCTCGCTGATCGTCTCGGTCGGACACTCCGCCTCGCTGGAGGAGTTCTTCGACGCCGGCCGCCGCGAGTCGAACCCGTCCACCTTCCTCACCCGCGTCAAGGTGGGCACCAAGCTGGTCGACGGTAAGGCCGTCTCCACGCTGTACCGCAGCCGCGGGCACGGTGGCGCGGTGGCGCTGTTCATCCTCGCCGCGCTGGTGGCCGTGGTCGCCGCGGTGCTCGTCTCCAATCAGGGCACCGACCTGCTGCAGTGGGTCATCGACCAGTGGAACCACTTCGCGCTCTGGGTTCAGGGCAAGTTCCGGGCACTGTAAGTGCCCGGCCGCTCGCGCCGCCTCCGGACTCCCGGCGCTCGTCGTCCGGCGCTGTTCTGGGCGTCGGTGCTGATCGCGTTCGCCGTGGGCATCGCCCTGGGCGGCGGCGTCCTGTCGCGGTTCACCGCCGACGGTGACATCCGTGACCTCCGCTCCCAGGTCCAGGACCTGGAGCAGCGCAACGACACCCTCGACGCGCGGGCGCGTGCGGGCGACGGCTTCGCCGATGCCGCGGCACCCGGCGCGCTCGGCCGTTCCCTCGCGGGCTTCCCGGTGCTGCTCGTCGTGGCCCCCGATGCCGACGGCGGCGACATCACCCAGATCAATCGCCGCGTCACGCAGGCCGGCGGCACCGTCGCGGGCACCGTCCGGCTGACCGACGCGCTGTACGCCGACGATCAGTCCGAGCGGCTGCGCGGCACCGTCGACAACGCCGCTCCCGTGGGAGTGACGCTCGACGCGGGCCAGGTCGACCCCCGCGCCCGCGCCGGCGACCTGATCGGTTCGGTCCTCCTGGGCAAGGGCGCCGCGCCCGCGGTCTCGCAAGGCGGCACTGATGCGCTCGTCACACTTCGCCAGGCGGGTTTCCTCGCCTTCGACGGCCCGACGGTGCCCGGCGCGCGCGCCGCGATCGTGGTGACGGGCGGCGCGGTGGCGGCCGATCACGCCGCGCAGGGGCAGGGCATCGGGCGCCTCGCTGCGGGGCTGTCCCGCCACGGCGACGGATCAGTGCTGGTCGGACGCACCGGATCGGCCTCGGGTTCGGGTCCGATCGTGGTGGTGCGGCAGGACCAGGCGCTCGCTGCGCGACTCGCCACCGTCGACGATGTGGACACCACCGTGGGGCAGGTTTCCACCGCGCTGGCGCTGAGTCAGGCGACGCGCGGAGAAGTACGCGCGTACGGTGCCGGCGTCCGCTGACGACAGTGATACTCTGAAGTCCCGTAACTGAAGCAGGTTTATCCGCTCGAATACGGGAGTCTCGTTGCCTTCTCCTCGGCCCCACGCTCGTGTAGCCACCAAGCACATCTTCGTCTCCGGGGGCGTTGCGTCCTCGCTGGGTAAGGGCCTCACGGCCTCGAGCCTGGGACAGCTTCTCACCGCGCGCGGCCTGCGCGTGACGATGCAGAAGCTCGATCCCTATCTCAATGTCGACCCCGGCACGATGAACCCGTTCCAGCACGGTGAGGTCTTCGTCACCGAGGACGGCGCAGAGACCGACCTCGACGTCGGCCACTACGAGCGGTTCCTCGACCGCGACCTGTCCGGTCGTGCCAACGTGACCACCGGCCAGGTGTACTCCACCGTGATCGCCAAGGAGCGGCGCGGCGAGTACCTCGGTGACACCGTCCAGGTGATCCCGCACATCACCGACGAGATCAAGGCCCGCATCCTCGCGATGCAGGCCCCCGACGAGCAGGGCCACGCGCCCGACGTCGTGATCACCGAGATCGGCGGCACCGTCGGCGACATCGAGTCGCAGCCCTTCCTCGAGGCCGCCCGTCAGGTGCGCCACGACGTGGGCCGCGACAACGTCTTCTTCCTGCACGTCTCGCTGGTCCCGTACCTCGCCGCCTCCGGCGAGCTCAAGACCAAGCCCACCCAGCACTCGGTGGCCGCGCTCCGCAGCATCGGCATCACGCCCGATGCGCTGGTGCTGCGCTGCGACCGCGAGGTGCCCGAGGGCCAGCGCAACAAGATCGCGCTCATGTGCGACGTCGAGGTCGAGGGCGTCATCTCCTGCCCCGACGCCTCGTCGATCTACGACGTGCCCAAGGTGCTGCACGGCAACCAGCTCGACGCCTACGTGGTGCGCAAGCTCGGCCTGCCCTTCCGCGATGTCGACTGGAGCGTGTGGGGCGATCTGCTCAAGCGCGTCCACGAGCCGCGTGAGACGGTGCGGATCGCCCTGGTGGGCAAGTACATCGACCTGCCCGACGCCTACCTCTCGGTGACCGAGGCGCTGCGCGCCGGCGGTTTCGCGAACTGGGCCAAGGTGCAGATCACCTGGGTGCCGTCCGACGACTGCGAGACCGAGGCCGGTGCGGCCGCGGCGCTGCGCGACATCGACGGCATCCTGATCCCCGGCGGTTTCGGCATCCGCGGCATCGAGGGCAAGGTCGGTGCCATCCGGTACGCCCGCAAGCGCGGCCTTCCGCTGCTGGGCCTGTGCCTGGGCCTGCAGTGCATCGTGATCGAGGCGGCCCGCTCGGCCGGGCTCGAGGGCGCCAGCTCCGCCGAGTTCGAGCCCGACGCGCAGTACCCGGTGATCTCGACGATGGCCGATCAGGAGCAGGCCGTGGCGGGCGAAGCCGATCTGGGCGGCACCATGCGCCTCGGCGCCTACCCGGCCGTCCTGGAGCGGGGCTCGATCATCGCCGGCGCCTACGGCGCGACCGAGGTCTCCGAGCGGCACCGTCACCGGTTCGAGGTGAACAACACCTACCGCGACAAGATCGCCGAGTCGGGCCTGAAGTTCTCGGGCGTCTCGCCCGACGGGCACCTCGTGGAGTTCGTCGAGTACCCGAAGGAGGTGCACCCGTTCCTCGTCGGCACGCAGGCGCACCCCGAGCTCAAGTCGCGCCCCACCCGCCCGCATCCGCTGTTCGCCGCGTTCATCGCCGCCGCGCTGAAGTACAAGGCCGAGGAGGAGCTCCCGGTGGACGTGCACCGCGAGGCCGCCAAGGCCGATGCCAGCGCCCCGGCCGAGGACGAGACCGCCGACGAGGGCACCGTCGATGCCTGACCAGCTGCACGCCTTCGAGGCGGTCGCCTCGGAGAAGGTGTACGAGGGGCCGATCTTCGCGGTCCGGCGGGACGAGGTGACGATGCCCGGCGGCGGCACCGCGATGCGCGACGTGGTCGAGCACGACGGTGCGGTGGCCGTGGTCGCGATGAACGACGACGGTGCGATCGCGATGGTCAATCAGTACCGGCACCCGATGGGGCGCCGGCTGCTGGAGATCCCCGCCGGCCTGCTCGATCATTCCGGCGAGGAGGAGCCCGTGGCCGCCGCGCAGCGCGAGCTGGCGGAGGAGACCGCGCTCGGTGCGCGGGAGTGGCACGTGCTGGTCGATCTGGCACCGTCGCCCGGGTTCACCGACGAGATGGTGCGGGTCTTCCTCGCGACCGATCTGCGGTACTGCGAGATGGCCGAGCAGGAGGACGAGGAGCTCGACATGACCGTCGAGTGGGTCCCGATGCCCGACGCCGTCCGGATGGTGCTGTCGGGCGAGATCGTCAACTCCACCTCGGTGAGCGCGATCCTCGCGGCCACCATGGTGACCGACGACGACACCCCGCTGCGGTGCGCCGATGCTCCGTGGCCGGGCCGTCCCACCGCGCTCGCCGCGCGCAAGGGCCGCCCGGTGGAAGCCGAGCAGTAGGACGGTGGCGGCGGGCGCGCGCGTGAAGACGGGCGGGGCTGTGAACTCCCCGCTCGACGATGCCTTGCGCGCCTACCTCGACCACCTCACCGTGGAGCGCGGTGCGGCCGCGAACACGCTGAGCAGTTACCGCCGCGATCTCGACCGGTATCGCGAGTACCTGGCAGCGCTCGGCGTCGATGATCTCGCGGCGGTGACATCGGGCCAGGTCAGTGGTTTCCTGGTCGCGATGCGGGAGGGGAGCGATGGCCGTCCTCCGCTCGCCGCGAGTTCCGCGGCGCGGTCGCTCATCGCGGTCCGCGGGCTGCACCGGTTCGCCGCCGCCGAGGGACTGACCGCGTCCGACGTGGCCCGCGAGGTGCGTCCGCCCGCCCCGGCGAAGCGGCTGCCGAAGGCCTTGCCCGTGGATACGGTGATCGCGCTCCTGGAGGCCGCCGGGGGAGACGGCGAGTCCGACACTCCGTCGCGGCTGCGCGACCGGGCGCTGCTGGAGCTGCTGTACTCGTGCGGCGCTCGCATCTCTGAGGTGACGGCGCTCGATGTGGACGATATCGACGCGCAGTCGCGGTCCGTGGTGCTGCTCGGCAAGGGCGGCAAGCAACGAGTGGTGCCGATCGGCCGGCCCGCCCTCGCCGCGATCGACGCGTACCTCGTGCGGGGCAGGCCGTCGTTGGTGAAGCGGTCGAATCCCGCTCTGTTCCTCAACGTGCGGGGCGGTCGGTTGTCCCGGCAGTCGGCGTGGCAGGTGCTCGCGACCGCCGCCGAGCGCGCCGGGATCGACACCGCCACCACCCACGTCTCCCCGCACACCCTGCGGCACTCCTTCGCCACGCATCTGCTCGAAGGCGGAGCGGACGTGCGGGTGGTGCAGGAGCTGCTGGGGCACGCGTCGGTGACCACGACGCAGGTGTACACCTTGGTGACGGTCCAGGCGCTGCGTGAGGTGTACGCCCAGGCGCATCCCCGCGCCGTGCGCTGAGCCGTAGGGCGGACCGTCGGGTATGCAGATCGTGCGTGACGCCCGGAAGGCACGACCACCGCTCCGGCCTTCACCCCGCGGCGGGACCGTAGACTGGATCGTCGTCGACCGACGCGAGCGCGCCGCTGCGCTCGTCGGCACGACGAGCGCACTAGGGTGTGAGGGAACGTAAGGAGGTGGGCTAGTGGCGGCAGCGCCGGACGCGGAGCACCCGGGCCTGGACCTGGGCGAGCTGCAGCACCACCCCGCAGCACGGGACCCGCACGACGAGAGCCTCGACGCCACCGGGCGACCCAAGGTCGAATTCCCTGAACCCACCCCGAAAACCACGCACGGCCCCGCCCGGGTGATCGCGGTCTGCAACCAGAAGGGCGGCGTGGGTAAGACCACGACCACCATCAACCTCGGTGCCTCGCTGGCGGCCTACGGGCGCCGCGTGCTGCTCGTCGACCTCGATCCGCAGGGCGCGCTCTCCGCCGGACTCGGCGTGGCCCACCACGAGCTCGAACTCACGGTGCACAACCTGCTGATGGAGTCGCGCGTCTCCGCGGACGACGTGCTCCTGCGCACCCGCGTCGAGGGTCTCGACCTGCTGCCCTCCAACATCGACCTCTCCGCCGCCGAGATCCAGCTGGTCAACGAGGTCGGCCGCGAACAGACCCTGGGCCGGGCCCTGTACCCGGTCCTCGACCGCTACGACTACATCCTGATCGACTGCCAGCCCAGCCTCGGCCTGCTCACCGTGAACGCCCTGGCCTGCGCCGATCAGGTGCTGATCCCGATGGAATGCGAGTTCTTCGCGCTCCGCGGTCTCGCTCTGCTCACCGACACCGTCGACAAGGTGCGCGATCGCCTCAACCCGCGGCTCGACCTCGCGGGCATCGTGGTCACCATGTTCGACGCCCGCACCCTGCACTCGCGCGACGTGATGGCCCGCGTGGTCGAGGTCTTCGGCGACGCCGTCTACCACTCGGTGATCTCGCGCACCGTGCGCTTCCCGGAGACCTCCGTCGCCGGTGAACCCATCACGTCCTGGGCGCCGAAGTCGTCGGGCGCGAACGCCTACCGCGCACTCGCGCGCGAGGTCATCGCGCAGGAGAAGTGACCGAGACCGCGGCCCCCGAGCCGATCGAGGCCGTCGCACCCCTCGACCCGCCCACACCGGCGGAGGCCTCGGAGGCGGTCGAGGCACCGTCGGGCTTCCAGGTGCACCTGGCCAACTTCGAGGGCCCGTTCGACCTGCTGCTGCAGCTGATCGGCGCGCACCGCATGGACGTCACCGAGGTGGCGCTGCACGTGGTGACCGACGAATTCATCGCGTACACCAAGGAACTCGGCGCCGCGGCCGACCTCGACGCCACCACCGAATTCCTCGTGGTCGCGGCCACCCTGCTCGACCTCAAGGCCGCGCGGCTGCTCCCGGCGGGCGAGGTCGAAGACGATGAAGACCTCGCGCTGCTCGAAGCACGCGACCTGCTGTTCGCGCGGCTGCTGCAGTACCGCGCGTACAAGCAGGTCGCCGAGCTCATGGCGCAGCTCGAAGCGAAGGCGAACCGTCGCTACCCGCGGGCCGTGGGACTGGAACAGCGGTACGAGCAGCTCGTGCCGCCGGTGCAGCTCGGCGTGAATCCGGAGCAGTTCGCGCTGGTCGCGGCGGCGGCGTTCACGCCGAAGGAGAAGCCCACGGTGGGCCTCGGGCACCTGCACGTGCCGAAGGTCTCGGTGCCCGAACAGGCCAAACTCATCGCCGCGCGCCTGCGGGAACGGCCCGGCCACTGGTCCGGATTCGCGGAGATCGTCTCGGACTGCGACTCCGGTATCGCCGTGATCGCGCGCTTCCTCGCACTGCTGGAGCTGTACCGCGAGCGCGCCGTCCTGTTCGATCAGCCGGAGGCCCTGGGCGAGCTCAAGGTGCGCTGGTCGGGGGAGAAGGACGAGGTGGCGGTGCGCGCCGACGACGAATACGACGAGGCGCCCCCGGAGGAGGACGAGTGACCGACGAACACCCCACGACCGAGGACGACACCCCCGCGGAAGCCGCGCCCGCTGCGGCGCCGACCGACGACCACGGCGCACCGGAAGACGACGGTTTCGCGCTGGTCGAGGGCATGGAACCGGACGAACTACGGTCCTCGCTCGAAGCGCTGCTCCTGGTGATCGACGCGCCGGCATCGGCCGAATCGCTCGGCGTGGCGCTGGAGGAACCCGAGGAGCGGATCACCGCCGACCTGCGGGCCTGGGCCGCCGAGCTGACCGAGCGGCGCTCCGGGATGGAGCTGCGCGAATCCGCCGAGGGATGGCGGCTCTACAGCCGGGCCGAGTACGCGCCCTACGTCGAACGCCTGCTGCTCGACGGCGTGCGCTCCAAGCTCACCCGCGCCGCGCTGGAGACCCTCGCCGTGATCGCCTACAAGCAGCCCGTGAGCCGGTCCCAGGTGAGCGCGATCCGCGGCGTGAACGTCGACGGCGTGATGCGCACGCTCGCGGCCCGCGGTCTGATCGGCGAGGTGGGCAGTGATGCGGGTGCCACGACCTACGCCACGACGGAACTGTTCCTGGAGCGACTGGGCCTCACCTCCCTCGACGAGCTGCCGCCGCTGGCGCCGCTGTTGCCCGAGGTGGACGTGATCGAGGACCTCAGCACCACCCTCGACGACGAGCCGCGATTCGCGAAACTCGGCCGCAAGAGCAGCGACGTGATCGGCTTCGATCCGGACGCCTGAGCGTCGAGTACCGAAATCCCGCGCGTCCTGCGACAATGGATCGATCATGAACAGACCCGCTCGCCGTGATGGCACACCGGACCGATCCTCCTCGAACGACAAACGCAAGACGGCGCCCCGCCAGGGGCCGCGGCGCAGCCCCTCGGAGGCGCCCCCGCGGAACAACACCCCCAAGCTCTCCAATGCGAAACCCGCCCGCACGCAGAACGTTCCCGTGCGCGATCCGGACGATCGCGCACCGTCGAACCCCGGCGGCGACGGCGAGAAGATCCGGCTCCAGAAGGTGCTCGCCCAGGCCGGTGTGGCCTCGCGGCGCGTCGCCGAGGAGATGATCGCCGACGGCCGCGTCGAGGTCGACGGCGAGATCGTCACGGAGCAGGGCCTGCGGGTCGACCCGTCGGTGGCCGTGGTCCGCGTGGACGGTGTCCGCGTGGTGGTCAACGAGAGCCTGGTGCACCTCGCCCTCAACAAGCCCCGCGGCTGGCACTCGACGATGAGCGACGACATGGGCCGCCCCTGCGTGGGTGACATCGTGGCCGAGCGCGTGGCCGCCGGACAGCGGCTGTTCCACGTCGGCCGGCTCGACGCCGACACCGAGGGCCTGCTGCTGGTCACCAACGACGGCGAACTCGCGCACCGGCTGATGCACCCGTCGTACGAGGTCCCCAAGACGTACCTGGCCTGGGTGAACGGCGAGGTGCAGCGCAACCTCGGTAAGAAGCTGCGCGACGGCGTGGAGCTGGAGGACGGCCCCGCCAAGGTGGACCGGTTCTCGGTGCTGGAGGCGTCCGAGGGCAAGTCGATGGTGCGGATCGTGCTGCACGAGGGCCGCAAGCACATCGTGCGCCGCCTGCTGGCCGAAGTGGGCCACCCGGTGCAGCGCCTGGTGCGCACGCACGTGGGCACCGTGGCCCTCGGCGATCAGCGGCCGGGCTCGCTGCGCGTGCTCGGGCGCGACGAGGTGGAGTCGTTGTACAAGGCGGTGGGAATGTGAGTGGCATGACTCTGGTGATCGCGATGGACGGCCCCTCGGGTACCGGCAAGTCGACGGTGGCCCGTCGCCTCGCCGAGAGCCTCGGGGCGCGCTATCTGGACACCGGCGCGATGTACCGTGCCGCCACCGTGTGGGTGCTCGACCGCGAGGTCGCGCTCGACGATCCCGCGGCGATCGCCGCGGCGACCGACGATCTGCCCCTGGCGATGGGCTGCGACCCGCTGGGCGAGCAGGTGGAGCTGGACGGTGAATCGGTGACCCGGAGGATCCGGGAGGACGACGTGACCGCCGCCGTGTCCGCCGTTTCCGCGGTCCCGGCGCTGCGTGAGCAGTTGGTGGCCTATCAGCGCGCGGTGGCCGAGGACGACGAGACACCGATCGTGGTGGAGGGGCGCGACATCGGCACCGTCGTCTTCCCCGATGCGCCGCTCAAGGTGTACTTGACCGCCTCCGCGGAGGCCCGCGCCGGACGGCGCCACAAGCAGAACATCGAGCTGGGACTGCCCAGCGATTACGACGCGGTGCTCGCGTCCGTACAGCGCCGCGACGGCCTGGACTCGACGCGGAAGGTCTCGCCCCTGCGGCCCGCAGACGATGCGGTCATCGTGGATTCGTCGGACCTCACGCTCGAGGAGACCGTCGCCGCGGTGGCGGAGCTGGCCGCGCGACTGGAGGAGAGTGTGCGATGAGTGACGAACTGGAATTCGCGCCCGTCACCGAAGACGGTGTGTGGGAGGACGAGTCCGACTTCGACGGCTACGGAGACGAGTTCGGGGGCGAGTTCGGCGACCTCGAAGCGGAGGCCGCGGAGGCCACCGCCAAGCTGCCGACGGTGGCCATCGTCGGCCGTCCGAACGTGGGCAAGTCGACCCTGGTGAACCGCATCCTCGGCCGCCGCGAGGCGGTCGTGGAGGACATCCCCGGCGTGACCCGCGACCGGATCAGCTACGAGGCCAACTGGGCCGGGCGCCGGTTCCTGGTGCAGGACACCGGTGGCTGGGAGCCCGACGCGAAGGGCATGCAGCAGTCGGTCGCGCAGCAGGCGGAGATCGCCATGCGCACCGCCGACGCCATCGTGGTGGTGGTCGACGCGACCGTGGGCGCCACCACCACCGACGAGGCCGTGGCGCGCGTCCTGCGCCGCTCGAAGGCCCCGGTCATCCTGGCGGCCAACAAGGTCGACGATCAGCGCGCCGAATCCGAGGCCGCCACGCTGTGGAGCCTGGGACTCGGTGAACCGCACACCATCTCGGCGGTGCACGGCCGCGGCACCGGCGATCTGCTCGACGTGATCCTGGAGAAGCTGCCGGAGACGCCCCGCGAGGGCACCGGCGGACTCGGCCCCCGGCGCGTGGCACTGGTCGGAAAGCCCAACGTGGGCAAGAGCTCCCTGCTCAACAAGCTGACCGGCGAGCAGCGCTCAGTGGTGGACAACGTGGCGGGCACCACCGTCGATCCGGTGGACTCGCTCGTCGAGCTCGGCGGCAAGACCTGGAAGTTCATCGACACCGCCGGCCTGCGCAAGAAGGTCAATCAGGCCAACGGGCACGAGTTCTACGCCTCGCTGCGCACCAAGGGCGCCATCGAGGCGGCCGAGGTCGCGATCGTGCTGATCGACGCCTCGCAGCCCATCACCGAACAGGACCTGCGGGTGCTGTCGATGGTGGTGGAATCCGGTCGCGCACTGGTGATCGCCTACAACAAGTGGGACCTGGTCGATGAGGACCGCCGGTACCAGCTCGAGAAGGAGATCGATCGCGAGCTGGTGCAGCTGCCGTGGGCGCAGCGGGTGAACATCTCCGCGCAGACCGGTCGCGCCCTGCAGAAGCTGGTGCCCGCGATCGACACCGCGCTCGAGTCCTGGGACAAGCGCATCCCCACCGGCCGGTTGAACAACTGGCTGCGTGATGTGATGGCCGCGACGCCGCCGCCGCTGCGCGGGGGGAAGCTGCCGAAGGTGCTGTTCGCCACCCAGGCCGGCACTCGCCCGCCCACCTTCGTGCTGTTCACCACCGGCTTCCTGGAGGCGGGCTACCGCCGCTTCCTGGAGCGGAAGCTGCGGGAGGAGTTCGGCTTCGAGGGTTCGCCCGTCCGCGTCAACGTGCGCGTGCGGGAGAAGCGTGCCCGCAAGTAGTCCGGCACCGTCGGACGCCGACGGGCAGGTCGCGCCGCCGCGCAGTCGGCTCCTGGCGTGGTGCTCCTGGGATTGGGGGAGCGCGTCCTTCAACGTCGTGATCGTCACCTTCGTCTTCTCGGTGTACCTGACCGACTCGGTGGGGAAGAACCTGCCCGGATCGATTCCGGCCACCGCCTACCTCTCCGGAGCGCTGGCGACGGCCGGGGTCCTGGTGGCGGTCCTCGCGCCGGTGCTGGGACAGCGCTCGGACGAGGCCGGCCGCCGCAGGTTCTCGCTCGCGGTGTGGAGCGCCCTGCTGTTCCTCACCATGCTGGGCTGCTTCTTCGTGCGCGACGACTACCAGTACCTGTGGCTCGGTCTCCTGCTGCTGGCCACGGGCACCGTCTTCTTCGAGCTCGCGAACGTGCCCTACTACGCGATGCTGCGGCAGGTCTCGACGCCCGCGACGATCGGCCGGGTCTCCGGTATCGGCTGGGCGTCGGGCTATTTCGGCGGCATCGTGATCCTGTTGGTGTGCTACCTGGGGTTCATCTCCGGCGAGGGCGACACCCGCGGATTCCTCGGGCTGAGCACCGAGGGCGGGATGAACATCCGGCTCGTCGCGTTGTTCGCCGCGCTGTGGTTCGGGATCTTCGCCCTGCCGGTGCTGTTCGCGGTGCCGGAGGTGCCGCGCGATCCCGCCGCACCGGCCCGCCGCGGACTCGTCGACAGCTACCGGGCGTTGTTCGCGTCCGTCGCGCAGCTGTGGCGCGCGGATCGCAACGCCGTGTACTTCCTCATCGCCAGCGCCGTCTTCCGTGACGGCCTCACCGCCACGTTCAGCTTCGGTGCCGTGCTCGCGGTGAGCGTCTACGGCATGTCCGCGTCCACGGTGCTGCTGTTCGGCGTGGCCGCGAACGTCTTCGCCGCGATCGGCGCACTGGTGGCCGGTAGGTTCGACGATTCCGTGGGCCCGAAGGCGGTGATCGTGGTCTCGCTGGTGGGCATGATCATCGCCGGGATCGTGCTGCTGTTCGTCTCCGGGACGACGATGTTCTGGATCTTCGGACTCATGCTCACCGTCTTCGTGGGCCCCGCCCAGTCGTCCGCACGCAGCCTCCTGGCCCGGATGGCGACCCCGGGCCACGAGGGCCAGATGTTCGGGCTCTACCAGACCACCGGCCGTGCGGCGTCGTTCCTCGCCCCGGCCCTGTTCACCCTCTTCGTGGCGGCCTTCGGCACCGACCGGGCGGGCATCGCCGCCATCGTGCTGGTCCTCGCTCTGGGCCTCGCGATGCTCCTGCCGGTCACACCCTCCCGGGACCGCGCCCTGACCGCCTGACTCGCGGCTAGGGCTTCGGCCGGGCCGCCGGCTTGTCGCCCGGCTTGGCAGCGGGGCTGGCGGTCGCCTCGGGCGGTAGGGCCGCGCTGACGGCGGGGTAGTAGACCTGCAGGCGCAGGTTCAGCGTCGGGCCGTTCGGGCCGTCGGGCATCGCTCTGCGGACGTTGTCGAGCAACTGGCCGAACTGGATTCCGACCCCGCTGGCGCTGCCGTTCGGGAAGGCGTTGAGGATCGGCTGCATCAGGCTCACGCCGGCCGGCGTCAGGGTGCGCAGCGCGTCCAGCGCCTCGGGTGTGAGGATCCGCTGGAGTCCGGCGAGCAGGCCGGTGCGCTCGTCGTTGATGCCCTGATCGAGCATCGGCTTGATCTTCTGGCTGTTGCCGTTGTGCAGCAGCGGGAGCTTCGACTGGATCTGGAAACCGGGAAGCATCGCCGCCACCGCGGAATCCGCGGACTGGATCGTCTCGGTGATCAGCGGGAAGGTCGCGGCCGTACTCAGCTTCTGCGTGTCGCTGATCGCCTGCGTCACGCTGCCCAGCGCCGTGAACAGGGGCAGCATCGCCTTCGAGGAGGCGTCGAAGTTCAGCAGCAGCTGACTCATGTTGGGGCGCAGCGCATCGTCGTTGACGTCGCCGATCGTGGTGATCATGTTCGAGACCGTGTTGTCGCTGATCGGCTTCGTGGGAGCGATCACCGCCCCGCTCGCCAGCGGCCCGCCGCCGTCGTGCGGGGTCAGGACGACCTCGGAGACGCCGAACAGGTTGCCCGCGGAGAACGCGGCCTCCACGTTGTTGGTCAGGCTGCGGCCCTGCGGACCGTCGAGCGAGAGGGTGACCCCCTGCTGGCCGTTGCCGAGCCGCTCGATCCCGCTGACGTTGCCCACCTCGACGCCCTGGATCCGGACCTTGGCGCCCTCCACGATTCCCGCCGCCACCACGGGGGTCCGCAGAGTCACCGAGAAGCGGTCGCGGGGCTTGTACTCGTTGTACGCCCACACCGTCAGCAGGATCACCGCGATCACCGCCACGACCGCGATTCCGCGCGTCCGCAGCTGCTTCGCGCTGGGGGCGAATCCCGGAACCGGTGCTAAGTCCACAGGTAGACAAATTATCCGCAAGTGTCTGAAATCCATGCTCTCGCGGGGTGTTTTGTGTTGACAATCACCAACCCGAGTTCGCTGTGACAGCGGACACGTCCGCGTTCGGCTCGGCTACTCGATCTGGCCGATGGGCTGGCGCTTCTCGGCCTGGAAGGCGTCCTCGGCGCGCCCGCGCGCCCAGTACCCGGAGATCGACAGCCGATCGCGCGGAATCTCGAGGTCGCGCAGCACTCGCCGGATCGCCTTGATCGATTCGCGCTCGCCGTGGGCGAAGACCTGTGCCGACGATCGATCGTCGGGCCATGCGGCCTCCCGCACCGCGCGCGCCAGGAAGTCGACGTCGGCGACGTCCGGGTTGTGCAGCCATCGCACCTCGACGCCCGACGGTGCCGTGAGGTCGAGGCGCTCGGCGTCGGCGGTCTCGATCAAGGCGACGCCGCGGGCGTCCGCGGGCATCGCCTCGAGCGCCGCGGCGATGGCCGGCACGGCGGAGAGATCGCCCGCGAGTAGGTGCCAGCCGGTGTCCGGGGCGGGGGAATAGGCGCCGCCCGGGCCCATGAGGACCAGGCGATCGCCGGACTGCGCGCGCTGGGCCCACGGCCCGGCGAGTCCCTCGTCGCCGTGCACCACGAAATCGATGGCGATGCGGCGCGCCGCACGATCGAAGGTGCGCACGGTGTAGGTGCGGGTGACCTCGCCGAAGAGGAGCTTGACGTAGCTGTCGGTGCTGGGAAGCCCGGGCAGCTCCGGATCGGCGAAACCGGCGAGGGCCTCACCCTCGGCGATCACGCGGACCAGGTGCTCGCTCAGCCGCTGAGTCTGCACCACGGTGAGCTCGTACTGCGGGCGCGGGCGGCGGGGCTTTGCGGTAGCGGGGTTTTCAGTCATAGTCACTCCCAAGTCGGTTTCGTGACCATGCTACCGAAAACAAGTAAGGCTCACCTATCTTCCGGTGTGGGGCTGCTCACGCCGGCGGCCGTATCGAGACAATTTGCGACACCAAAGCCCACTCTGTGGAGGTGGTGCGGGTCTAGCATTTTCCGGTATGACTGCGACATCGCCCAGTGGCAAGGAACTCCGCAAGAACGCACCGCGCTCCGCGCATGCCGACTTCGCGGCCGACGACCGTGACCCGGTCCGGATCATCCAGGAGCAGAACGAGACTCGCATCCAGGATCTGGTTCCCGTGCGGGTCTCCCGGATGTTGCACTCGCCCTTCTCCTTCTACCGCGGTGGCGCTGCGCTGATGGCGCACGATCTGTCGGGGACGCCGAGCATCGGTGCCCACGTGATGAGTTGCGGCGACGCCCACATCTCCAACTTCGGCCTCTTCGCATCGCCGGAGCGGCGACTGTTGTTCGACGTCAACGATTTCGACGAGGCCGCCTTCGCTCCGTGGGAGTGGGACGTCAAGCGGCTCGCCGCCAGCATCATGATCGCGGCCCGGGACAACAGCTACACCGATGCGCAGGGCACCGAGGCCGTCGTCAAGGCGGTCGGGGCCTATCGGACCCGGCTGCGCGAGCTGATGCAGATGGGCGCCGTGGACCGGTATTTCGTCTCGGTCGACGTCGACACCCTGACGGCCGCGGCCACCGAATCGGGCGATCAGTCGCTCAAGGACCTCATCGAGCAGACCGCGAAGAAGGCGCGCAAGCGCACCTCGGCGCGGATGGTGGAGAAGATCACCGCCACCAGCGAGTCCGGCGAACCGCAGATCGTCGCCCAGCCGCCCACCCTCGTGCCCGCCCCGGCGAACCTGGTGGCCGAGTTCGAGGGCGCGTTCACCAAGTACCTCGATTCGGTGCGCGCCGATGTGGCGGTGCTGCTGTCGCAGTTCACCGTGCTCGACTGGGCACTGCGGGTGGTGGGCGTGGGCAGCGTCGGAACCCGCTGCTTCATCGTCCTGCTCGGCCGCGATCTGCCCGAGGGCGGCCACGAGACGTTGTTCCTCCAGGTGAAGGAGGCCTCGCAGTCGGTGCTCGAGACCTACGGCAAGCTCGGGCCGCAGGTGATGCCGCCCCGCGTGCCCGCGAGCGGTGCGCAGGCCTTCCGGGTGGTCGTCGGTCAGCAGACGCTGCAGGCCCAGTCCGACCCGTTCCTCGGCTTCACCCCCACGATCAACGATCACGACTACTACTGGCGCCAGTTCCGCGACATGAAGGGCTCGGTGGTCACCGAGCTGCTCACCCTGGACCAGTTCGAGCGGTACGGCCAGGCCTGCGCCTCACTGCTCGCTCGCGCGCACTCCCAGTCGCCCGCGGCGCAGACCGCCGCCGAGTACCTGGGCAAGGGGCCGGAGTTCGACCAGGCCATCGGTTCCTTCGCGGTGGCCTACGCGGATCAGAACGAGAAGGACTACGCCGCAGCGCAGGCCGCGGTCAAGGCCGGGAAGCTGCCGTGCGCCGAGGACGGGGTCTGACCCCCGCGACAGTCTTAGCGCGACTTTGACGGTCGCGGCTCTTTCGTCGTGCCGCGCCCCGGCGTAGACCGGTAGACGTGACTCTGATGGAGGTACTTCCCTCGCTCGCCCGGGCCGGTGTGGCCCGCTCGTTCGACCCCACGATCTGGCCCGAGGGCACGGTCATGGACGGTGACGAGGTCCTGATAGCCGGCGCGCCCGCGCGCGGGCTGCTGGGCCGCGGACCGTCGTGCGACGGTGTGCTCGTGACCCGAGTGGGCCGCATGGTCCGTTCGGGCCCCGTGGTCCTGTGCGATATCGACGGGCCGATCCCGCCGCATCACACGCTGGCCGATGTCGCCTGGCCCGGCGTGCACCTGGCCGGTGCCCGCATGCGGCAGCTGTTGATCCGCGGCGCCGACGGTGCGCGCCTGGCCGGCCGCGTCGAGGTCCCGGCGGACGTGCCGCTCGACGCGCTGATCGTCTTGGCGCTGACCCCGCCCGCCGCCGACGCCGTGCCCGGATTGCGTTCGTGGTGCGCGGAATGCGATGAACCCGTTGGAGCGGTGCGTTGGACCGCTTGGACCAGTGACGACCCGAGGAGGAACCATGACGGCCACGGCGAACGTGTTCACCGACACCTGGAACGCTTGGCATAGCCGGCGCGAACGCGAGCTGGCGACGCCGCTGGGGTGGCTGGCCATCTCGCGGCTCGAGTGGCTCGACACCGAGCCGCAGCGGTTCGACGGGATCCCCGGCACCTGGCATCACGACGGGGTCGCCGCCTACGTGACCGCCGAGCCGGGCGACGACATCGATGTGGTCGGCACCCACCGATTCGTCAGTGGGGCAACCGCACCCGGCAGCCTGATCGGGGCGGGACGCACGCAGATCGAGGTGGCGCACCGCGGCGACGGGTACCTCATCCGCGTGCACGATCCGGAGGCGCCCGCGGTACGCGACTTCCGCGGGGTGCCCACCTACGAGCCCGACCCCGCCTGGGTGCTGACGGCCACCTTCGAGCCCTATCCCGAGCCGCGGGAGGTCACCGTGGGCGCGGTGGCCGAGGGGCTCGAGCACGTGTACGTCTCGCCCGGCGAGCTCGTGATCGAGCACGACGGCACGCGCACCCGGCTGGTGGCCTTCAACGGGAAGGTCGACGGCCTGTCGGTGCTGTTCACCGATGAGACCTCGGGCGTGAGCACCTACGCCGCCAACCGCAGTCTCGCGATCGAGGCCGCACCGTCGGTGCTGGCCACGGGCGGTGAGGTGGTGCTCGACTTCAACCGTGCGGTGAACCTGCCGTGCGCCTTCATCGACTTCGCCACCTGCCCGCTGCCGCCGGCCGGTAATCGCCTGCCCTTCGCGGTGACCGCGGGGGAGAAGATCCCGTACGAGCGCGCCTGACCGGTTCGCTACGCTCGGTGCGTGGACAACTTCCGCGATGTGGCGGGCCGTGCGGGATATGCGGCGAACGGTGGGCGGATGCGCGGCGGAATCCTGTTCCGGTCGAACGCGCTCGATGCCGAGTCGGTCGACGGCACCCGGTTGGGTGCGCTCGGACTGACGCGCATCTTCGACCTGCGGACCACGGCGGAGGTCACGCCGAAGCCCGATGTGGTGCTCGCCGGTGCCGAGTACGTGCGGTTCAACGTGATCGGGGACGAGCTCGATCTGGGTGCCCTGGACCCCGCCTCGCTGACGGATGCGGCGGGGGCACGTGACCTGCTCATCGACGTGAACCGGTTGTTCGTGCGCGACGCCTCCGCGCGGGCGGAGTTCGGTGGGCTGCTGCGGCGGATCGCCGACGACGGCGGCGCCCACGTCTTCCACTGCAGTGCCGGCAAGGATCGCACCGGCTGGGCGGCCGCGCTGGTGCAGAGCCTGGTGGGTGTCTCGCAGGACGATGTGATGGACGACTACCTCCTCACCAACGAGTACTCGGCCGCCACCATCGAGGCCATCGCGGCGAAGGCCACCGAGGCCAAGGGCAGCGGTGTCGGCGAGGCCGCCCGCGTTCTCGCCGGTGTCTTCCCGGAGGCGCTGGAGGCCGCGTTCGACGAGGCGGACAGCCGCTTCGGCGGGGTGGAGGGCTACGTGCGGGACGGGCTCGGGGTGGACGACGGCACCGTCGAGCGGCTCCGCGCCAAGCTGGTCGGCTGACCGCTACCGGGCGCGCTTGCCCTGCGGCGCGAAGGTGCCGGACGCCTGCCGGAAGCCGACCCCGTTGAGCGTGCACTCGATCCCGCCGCCGCGGATCGCGGTGCACGACGCCCCGAGCACCGACAGGCGCGCCCCCTCGGGGAGCGCTCGCAGCTTCTCCTGGGGCGTCCGGTCCTCCAGGTACCGCCAGCCGCGCTCCGTTATCTCGATCGCGTTCGGCCGCACCACGCGCCGGCCCACGGTGATCCGGGTCCCGGCGGGTGGAGCGATCACGCACCGGACGGTGGTGGGTTCGGCGCTGACGGTGCAGTTGCGGTTCGCGCCCTCGTAGCGGTACTGGAAGGCGTAGTCGCCGCCGTCGGTGCGGTAGCGGTCGGCGTCGATCGCCGGTTCGGCGTCGGCGGGCGTCGCGGTGACCACGACGGCCGCCGCCGCCGCGATCGCCAACAGTGCACGCCTCATGCGGGCAACTGTAGCGCGGTCGCGGGCGTCCGTGCAGGTCAGTTGATTCGAAGAATCCGATCGTCGCCGGCGCGCGGGGCGCCTCGACCGTCGGTGTTGTTGGTCAGCGCCCACACGCCGCCGCCGGGTGCGGGCGCCACATCGCGGAGCCGCCCGAATTCGCGGACGAGCTGCTCGGTCGAGGTCGACGGGGCGGCGAGCGGCACCACCCGCAGGCGCTGCCCGCGCAGGTTCGCGATGTACAGCCGGTCGCCGACGACGGCGATACCACTCGGGCTGGCCTCGGAGGTGGGCCATTGCTGCAGCGGATCCACGAAGCCCGTGCGCCGACCGATCCCCTCGACCTCCGGCCAGCCGTAGTTCGCGCCGGCCTGGATCTCGTTGAGTTCGTCCCAGGTGTTCTGGCCGAATTCGCTCGCGTACATCCTCCCGTCCGGTGCCCAGGCGATTCCCTGGGCGTTGCGGTGCCCGTAGCTGTAGACCAGCGAGCCGGGGAACGGATTGTCGGCCGGACGGCCACCGTCCGGCGTCATCCGGAGGATCTTCCCGGCGCGGGAGTCCAGATCCTGTGCCCGGTCCGGCAAGCCGGCGTCGCCGGTGGTGGCGTAGAGCATGCCGTCGGGTCCGAAGGCGATGCGGCCGCCGTTGTGGGTGGACGCCGCGGGCAGGCCGGTGAGGATCGAGCGGGACGGTCCGAGCGCGTACGAGCCCGCGGAACCGCGGAGTTCGTAGCGGTCGATGCGATTGTCGGCGTCCGTGGTGAAGAAGGCGTACAGCGCGCCGTCGCGCACCGCGATGCCCAGCAACCCGCCCTCGCCGCGCGCCACGGCACCGTCAATCCTGCCCACCTCGCGGGTGGAACCGCCGACCAGCTCCAGGATCCGGCCCGAGTCCCGCTCGCTGACCAGTGCCGCGGTCCCGGCGAAGGCGATCGACCACGGCGCGTCCAGCCGGTCGACAACGGTGGCCACGCCGCCCGACTGTGCCGACGGGGTGCCCGTGCCCGGGGGCGACGAGGGGCTCGCCTGCGTGCACGCGGTCAGCAGGAGCAGCGCTGCGGCCGCCGTCGCGAGGCGGGGGTGACGTCCGATCGTCATGGTGCGCGCCCTTCGTCCGAGTGCCTCCACGGTAGGGCGATTCGCCCGAATCGGCAGGCCGCTCGGGGAAGCGGCCAGGCGATTTCTCGCCCGGTGATGCGGTGGGGTAGTCTCGTACAGCACCGCGCGAGCGGGGCGGCGGGCTGTGGCGCAGCTTGGTAGCGCACTTGACTGGGGGTCAAGTGGTCGCAGGTTCAAATCCTGTCAGCCCGACACCACGAGTCGCGGGTCCTCACCGAGGGCCCGCGATTCTGCTGTTCGGGGTCAGTCGGGTTGTGCGGACGCCGCGTTCGCGCGTCCGACGCGGACGGCGACGACGAGCAGGGCCACGCCCACGGCCACTCGCCACCACAGGAACGGATCGATCGCGGCGCGCTCGGTACCTCCCGGGCCGATCGGATTGCCCCACGGAATCACCAGCGCGGCGAGCCCGGAGATCCCGAACAGCAGGGCGGTCACCCCGGCGAGGTCCCACCGGCGGGGCACCAGGAGCACGATCGCGATCGCCATCAGCGCCATACCGGAGACGTGCTCGACGTACGCCGCGATCGGGTGCACCACGGTCCGCACGGGCGGTCCGCCCGGGAATTCCCCTGCGCTGCCGGGGAACAGGCCCACGCATGCCAGGGCGATCCCGTTGATCGCCGCCAGTGCGAGGACGATCCGGTCCCACGGCCGCGGGATGCGCGGCAGCAGCGCCGCAGCGGCGGCGATGCCCAGTAGCCCCACCGCCACGAAGGCCGCGTTCATCACCGGATGCCAGGGTGAGCAGATGTATCGATCGGCCACCGCCAGATCGCCGAATCGGCTCATGTCGCCGAGGCATTCGGGCACTCCCAGATCGCTGATCATGTTGCCGGTCCAGCTGTACGGCTGCGGCCACCGCGATGCGACCACGACCTCGGCCAGGAAGTACAGCACCGATGCCGCGAGCAGGCCGCCGGCGAGAGCGGTGCGCGCGGGACTCATCGCGGCCGTCCGGCGCAGCGAGGGGAGACGAGAGATCGTTAACGACACAAAGCACTGTGTATCAGTCGAACGGCCGGCGCGCATCCCGGCAGTGGCTCAATGGGATTCGCGCCACATCGGCCAGATCGTCGGTCCGTCCGGGGTGATCCGCACCGGACCGCCCCTGTCTGCGAAGCCGTGCCGCGCGTAGAACCGGCGATTGTCCTCGGACGACGCCTCCAGATACACCGGGAGTCCGCGCGCCGCGGCGCGGCCCGCACCGTCGGCCATGAGCGCCGCGCCGATGCCGTGGCCGCGCAGGCGGCTGTCGACGGCCATCGAGGGCAGGTACACGTGCGGCGAGTGCGGACGGGCGGCGTCGGTGGCGGCCTGGATGGCACGCATCCGGTGGGCGAGCGGATCGTCGCCGGGGATGTCGCCGCTGCTCGCCTCGGTCAGCCATATCGACGCGCCGACGACCGCGTCGTCGGCGCCGGTCGCCACCAGGACGTCGCCGGTCGTGAGGGCGTGGCTCAGCGCCGCGGCGAACATCATCCGCAGAATCGGCGGCCGCATCGCCGCGTCCGGATGCGTCCACCTCGTGAGCGGATCGTCGTGGAAGGCGTCGGCGCACAGTGCGGAGAGCGCGTCGAGCTCGCCCGCGACCGCCGTGCGCGTGCGCACCCCGGTCATGCCGACACCGCCGCCGGAGCGGAGCGGCCCACGATCGCCGGGGCGCGATGGATCAAGGTGTCGTCGGTGAGCGCCTCGATCATGAAGAGTGCGTAATCGACCCGACGGGTGCGATCGCGCGCCAGTAGCGGATCGCCCACGTGCTCGGCCCACAGCGGCGGCCCCTCGCTCGGGCCCTCCTCCAACGTGCTGCCGCGCGCCACGGTCCAGTGTCGGTCGCTGGCGAAGACGCGCCGCGCCGCGGCGACCTGGTCGTCGATGTCCATCACCCGCAGCGCCCGCATGACCCGGGTGACGGTGGCCTGGGCGAGGCGGCTGCCGCGGGAGTAGTGGTCGCGGTCGTCGCGCGGGACGTGCCAGCCGCATGAGAAGACCAAGCGGGCGTCCGGTTCCGCGTAGTCCAGGACCGCCTGTGCGGTGCCCGACGCGTAGCCGCGCACGCCCCACGGCACGAGCACCGTCAGCACCCCGTCGCAGCCTGCGACCGCGCGTGCCACCGCCTCCCGGTCATCGGTGTCGCCCCCGACGATCGTGATCCGGTCGGCGAGATCGACGAGCTTGCCGACGCTGCGCTCCCGGCAGACGCCGACCACCTCGTACCCCCGATCGAGGGCGTGGCCGATGAGGTATCGGCCGAGTTTGCCGGACGCGCCGATCACGCAGATCCGGTGGATGTCCCTGCTGCCCACGATGCTCCCATCTCTGACTTACGTTGTAAGTACAGTAGGCTTACTGTGTAAGTTCGCGCAAGAGTCGGGAGGGTCGATGGTCGAGCGGAAACGGGCTCCGCTGACGCGGGAGCGGATCGTGGGAGCCGCGGTGTCGCTGGCCGACGGTGCCGATCTCGCTGCGGTCACGATGCGCGCGGTGGCGGCCGAACTGGGGGTCGAGGCGATGTCGCTCTACAACCACGTGGCCAACCGGGCCGCGCTGGTGGGAGGCATGATCGACGCGGTCTTCGGGGAGATCGAGCTCCCGGGGCCCGACGTGCCGTGGCGGGACGGTGTGCGCGCGCTCGCGGGATCGACGCGCGACGCGCTGCGTAGGCATCCGTGGGCGATCGGCGTCATGGACTCGCGACGCGATCCGGGGCCGGCCACCCTGCGCCATCACGATGCGGCGCTGGGGCTCCTGCGCCGCACCGGGTTCTCGGTGCGCGGCGCCGTGCGGGCGATCGGCGCGCTCGACGGCTACGTGTACGGCAGTGTGCTCGCGGAGCAGAGCCTGCCCGTCGGTGCAGACCGGACGGTGCGGGACGCGGCGGCGGAGGCGGTCTTATCCGTCTCCGCCGCCGACTATCCCTATCTGGTCGAAGCCGCAGCTGCGCACGCGGGCCCGGGATCCGAGGACCCCGGATTCGATGCGCAGTTCGCGTTCGGCCTCGAACTCATCGTGGGCGGTCTCGAGCCGGACGCCCGCTAGGCGGCTGCGGCCCGCGCGAGCGCATCGTCCTGCTCGGGTGAACCGCCCGACGCTCCCAGGCCGCCGATGAGCGCCCCATCGGCGTCGAACAGGGGCACGCCCCCACCTACGAGCAGGAGGCCGGGGGAGTGGATGTGATCGAAATGCAGCGCCGGCTTACCGATCTCGACCGGAGCCGCCAAAGCGGCGGTCGGCGCCTGGAACATCACCGAGGTGCGCGCCTTGGCCTGGGCGAGTTCGTTCGAGGCCAGCCATGCGCCATCGGTCCGGGCGAAGGCCACCAGGTTCGCGCCCTGGTCGAGGACGGCGAAGACGGCCTTGACGCCCGCGGCCTCCGCGGCCGCGATCCCCTGGGTGATCAGCCGGTTCGCATGGTCGAGCGTGATCTCAGGCATTCTGCGTCCACTCCGTCTCCTGCCACTGCTTCGCGGCGTCGATGGTGGCCAGCGGGCGCATGGTCCGGTACAGGTGCTCATCGGCGGGAATGATCTCGACCATCGCGTCGATCATCTCCTGCGGGTCGGCCTGATCGGCCAGGCTGTCCCCGAAATCGGGCATCGGCACGACTGCGGTGTCCTCGTCGTACCACTGCACGTAGCTCTCGGCGCCGGTGTCGTTGAAGCCCGTGCCGAAGACGCCGGGGTTCACGGTGGCCACTCGGACGCCGTGGGGTGCGAGCTCGGCCTTCATCGAACCGGCGATGGCCTCGATCGCATGCTTGGTGGCGCAGTACGCGCCGAGGAACGGGACCACGAGGATGCCGCCCATCGACGACGTCCACACCACCTTCCCCGACTTGCGGGCCACCATCTTCGGCACGATGGCCTGGACCAGTGCCAGGTGGCCGAAGACGTTGATCTCGAACGACTCCCGGACGCGCTCCAGGGGGATGTCGACGACCGATCCGCCCTCCATGACGCCGGCGTTGAGCACCAGCACGTCGGGGTCGTACTTCGCCGCGTGGGCGATGTCGATGTCGTCGAGCAGGTTGAGCTTGATGACGTCGAGCTGGACGCCCGCCTCGGCGGCGTCGGCGCGCAGGCTCCGGACCTGCGGCCAGGTCTCGGCGGTGGCGACCACGGAGTGGCCGGCGCGAGCGAGGGTGATCGCCGCGCCGCGGCCGAATCCGGAGCTGGCTCCGGTGATGAGGATCTTCTTCGACATGGGTCTCTTTCGTCTCGTTCGGGTGGGTGTCATCGAGCGTGCCTCCGTTCCGGACGTTTGTCAATAACTGGTTAGTTACAAACCGTTTCGGTACTGTCCGTCACGTGCCACCCGACGCGACCGAGACGAAGCGGCGGATTCTCGCCGCCGCGCGGCAGGAGTTCGCCGAGTTCGGGCTGGCCGGAGCGCGGATCGACCGCATCGCCGATCAGGCTCAGGCCAACAAGCGGTCCATCTACATGCACTTCGGACCCAAGGAGCAGCTCTTCGACCTGGTCGTGAGTGCGGCACTGGGAGCGATGGCCGAGGCCGTCGCCTTCGATGCCGACGACCTCGCCGACTACGCCGTCCGGCTCTTCGACTACCTGCTCGCCCACCCGGACACGCTCCGGCTGACCACCTGGGCGAACTTGGAGCGGCCGGTGATCACTGCGAACGACGCCGAGACCTACAGCGCCAAGACGGATGCGCTCGCGGCACGCTTCGGGGACCGATCCGCCGACGTGCTCGCCCTCGCGCTCGGCCTCGTCACCGCCTGGGCCTCGGCGTCACCCGCGCTCATCGCTCCGACGGGCGGCGACGCCTCCGCGGTCGCGGTTCGCCGCACGATGTTGGCGCGCGCCGTGTCGAGCCTCGCGTCCACCTTCTCCGCGCAGTAGCCGAGTATTCCTCCGCACCAGCGGTTTTCGCCGTCTCGCAGGAGAGTGGTCGATCGATCAGGAATCCCCACGGCGGATGCCGCGTTGTCGGGATCATGGCCGAGAACACCGGAAAGAACGCGCTGTGGGTGTTCGCGCATCGCGTCGGTCCGCTGCCGCGGGCATGATGTGGGCATGACACTCTCAGACAAGGTCACCGAGCTCGGTGCGTGGGGACTGGAGAACGGCCACCGCGCGCTGCTCGCGGTCACCGGCGGACGGTTCCCCAAGCGCGTTCTCGGCATGCAGACCCTCGAACTGCACACCGTGGGGCGCAAGTCCGGCCAGCGACGCTCCACCATGCTCACCGCGCCGCTGTACTCGCCGGACCGCGTAGTGGTTGTCGCATCCAAGGGCGGCCACTCCGACAACCCCGACTGGTACAAGAACCTCGTCGCCAATCCGGATGTGGAGATCACCGTCGACGACGTGACCTCGCCGTGGACCGCGCACTCTGCCACCGCCGACGAGAAGGCCGCGCTGTGGCCGCAGATCGTCAAGGCCTACAGCGGTTACGACGGGTACCAGAAGCGCACCGACCGCGACATCCCCGTGGTCATCTGCACGCCCCGCTGACCCAGGAAACGACGATGCGGCCGAATCGATGATCGATTCGGCCGCATCGGCGGGATGAAATCAGTTGCCGGACAGCTTGTCCTTGGCCGAGTTCACGCTGTTCTCGACGCTCGTCTTGGCCTTCTCGGCAGCCTCAGAGGCGGCGTCGCGCGCGTTCGCAGCGTCCTGCTCGAGCTTGGCACCGGCCTCCTTGGCCTTGTCCTTGAGCTCGTTGGCCTTGTTCTTCGCGTCATCTGCGAAAGACATGCGCTGTCCTCCCTGTAATCGAGTACGTGTGGGGGTGTTCCCTCACGGCGCAGACAGTACTCCTAAACCGGCCCCCATGGTTGCTATCGCATCGCTTCTTCATGCGATGTTCAACTCCTCCTGCAACCCGACGAACGCTGCCTCGTCGTCGGGGCCGCCGGAGTGCCGACGGCGGAACCACTCCAGGTACTCATCGATCTCCGTCAGCCGCCATTCCCACTCGAACAGTTCGACCGCCCAATCCCGCGAGCCCACCTCGCGGCGCAGGTCAGAGGGTAGATCGAGATGATCGCGCTCGGGCGGCGCGAGGCGCAGGGACTCCCAGTCCACCAGCACCAGACCCGCCGGTGTCCGCAACTGATTCGCATGGTGCGGTTCGCCATGCGTCGGCACCCACTCGACCGCGAGCGCACGCTCGACGAGCGCCGCGTGCCGCCCGGTCCAGGTAAGAATCTCGGCGAGCCGGGATCGGATCGCGCGCCGTGCGGGTTCGCCGAACGGGCCCGAACGCCACGGTCCGGCGGTGGCCTCCGCGATGGCGTCGGCGAGCCCGGGGCGAACCCGGGTGCGCCACCGCGGGACGCCGTCGCCCTGGGCCGCGTGCAGGCCGCGCAACAGCTCCGCCGTCTCCGCGGCGTGGGCGCGGGCCTCGTGCTCCGACGGGGTCGTTCCGCGCAGCCACGGCGTGACGCTCAGGCCCGCACCGTCGAGCTGCACCACCGCGGTCCCGGCGCTCGACGGCACCGGCGCGACGACGCCACGGACGCCGGCCGCCTGCAGGCGCGCCGCCGCGCCGTACGCGGCCGCCGCCTCCGCGAGGGGACGTAACTCGGTATCGGCATCGACGGTGGCGAACAGGACCGGACCGCTCGCATCGTCGATCCGCCAGTGATGCGCGCCGAACCCGACCGGCAGGTACACGGCGGCCGCGGCATCGGTCGCCCAGTGGGTGCGGACCGCCGCCAGTACCTCGGTATCGGACGGGGACGGTGGAGCGGTGAGCACGCGACGATCAGTGCGCGGGATCGCGCCCGATGTAGGCCATCAGCGAGACCACTTCACCGGCGCCCGCGGGCGGCTCGATCGGCGCCCCGAACTGACCGGACTGCTGCAGCGCCTCGCCCATCGACTCCAGGCCGGTGTGCAGACCGGCCGCGAACCCGGGATCGAGATCGGGCGTGATCCCGTTGGAGCGAGCCAGATCCCACGTGTGCATGAACACGTCCGCCGTGTAGAACCGATCCACCAGCTGGTTCAGCGGCAGATCGCCCATCATCGGGGTGGACACCACACGGTCGGCATCGGGGGCGTCGAGCAGCCCCTGCACCGCCGCCGTCAGCAGGCCGAAGGCCTCCGCCGGGGCCACCGCATTCGCGGGCGCGCCGATCAGCTCGACTCCGACGGACTCCAGGAAACCGGGGAGCCACTCGACCAGGTGCGAGACCACATCGCGCGCCCGCCACTCCGGCACCGGCGTCTGCGCGTCCCAATCGGAGATGGACCGCGACACGTCCGCGAAGGTCTTCGCGACCGCGCGGTGCCGCTCGGCGGGGGTGAGGCCGGTGAGATCAGTCATGCCGACACTGTCGCACGGAGGACTGACAGACCTCTCGCCTAGCCTCGGATTCGTGACCGAGTACCTCACCATCGCCACGCCCGCCGGTTCCTTCGACGCCATCGCGGCCGGGCCCCCGGACGGTCGCCCGGTGCTCCTGCTCCACGGATTCCCCGAGGCCGCGATCGAATGGCGCTACCAGCTGGCGGTACTCGGCGACCGCGGCTACCGGGCGGTGGCACCCGACCAGCGGGGCTACTCGCCCGGCGTGCGCCCCGAACGCCCCGCCGAGTACGCGATGACCCCGCTCGTCGAGGACGTCGTCGCCATCGCGGACGCACTGGGCTGGACCACCTTCGACCTGATCGGCCACGACTGGGGCGGCGCTGTGGCCTGGTGGACCGCGGCCGAGCATCCAGGCCGGCTGCGCTCGCTCACGGTGATCTCCACTCCGCACCCCGCGGCGCTCGCCGAGGCCCTGCGCACCGACGAGGAGCAGCACAACCGCTCCCAATACATGATCCGGTGGCGCGAGACGCCCGCCACCGAGAACGCCATGCTCGCCGAGAACGGCCGCGAACTGCGCCGCATGTTCGACGGCGCCGTACCCCGCGGCACTGTCGACGACTACGTGCAGCGCCTGCAGGAGCCGGGCGCGCTGACCGCCGCTCTGAACTGGTACCGCTCCGGCCGCCCGGCCACCGCGATCGGCACCGTCGAGGTCCCCACGATGTACCTCTGGCCCACGGACGACGCGGCCTTCGGCTCCACCGTCGCCTTCGGCACCGAGCGCTATTGCACGGGCCCGTACCGCTTCGAGATGCTGGAGGACGTGAGCCACTGGGCTCCCGAACAGGCACCTGAGGCCGTGACCGGCCTCATCCTGGAGCAGCTCGAGGCCACCCGCTAGTCGCGGTAGCCCTCCACATCGGCCCAGGTGTCGAGATCGAGGGCCGCATCGCGATCATCGTCGAGGGCCACGAACCGGAGGCCGTCCAGCACCGCGCGCATCGGGGCACCGTCGACCGCCGGCAGCGCGGCGAGCGCCCGCCGCAGCGGCGCCATCCGGTACCGGGCGGCCAGCCACTGCAGGCGACCGCCGGAGTCGCGGAGCACCAACGCATCGGCATCGTCGGGCAGGGGAGCGGCCGTGAGCTGATCGACGATGCCCGCCGCACGCGGCAGGTCGCACGCCAACACCAGCACCTCGCCGGTCCCCGGCAAGAGCGCCGCGACGCCGGCGGCCAGCGCGGCGACCGGCCCACCGAAAGGCGGCTCCTCGCGCACCACCGTGATCCCCGGCCGGGCCAGGGACGGCGGACCGACGGCGATCACGGGCAGGCCGCGCACCGCCGCGTAGACACGTTCCACGAGTGGGACACCGGCGATCTCGACCGCCGCCTTATCCGCGCCGCCCAGGCGGGTGGCCCGCCCGCCGCCCAGCACCAGCGCGGCCGTCACCGTCATCGGAGCACCAGCACCGTCACGGGATCGCCCACCCCCACTTCGTCGACCCCCGTGGGGACCAGCGCCAGGCCGTTCGCGTCCGCCAGGGAGGCCACCAGGTGCGAGCCGCTGCCGCCGCGTGCGGCGGGCCGCACCGACTCGTCGTCGACGATCACCGGCAGCACCTGATCGCGCTGCGCGGGGGAGCGCCAGCCCACCGCCGCCCGGCGGATCATGCGGGGCCGCATCACTTCCCGATGGCCGGCCAGCGACCGCACCGCCGGCCGAACGAACATCTCGAAGGACACCGCGACCGCCACCGGATTGCCCGGCAGGCAGAACACCAGCATGCCGTCATCGGACACTCCGAAGCCCTGGGGCTTGCCCGGTTGCACGGCCACGGAATCGAAACGCACTCCGGACCTGCCCAGCACGGTGCGCACCACGTCGAAGGCACCCACGCTGGCGCCGCCCGAGAGCACCACGGCATCCGCCTCGATCTCCGCGAGTGCCGCCGACAGTGCCGCCTCATCGTCGGCGACGGTGCGCACCGTCGCCGGCTCGGCCCCGGCCTCGCGCAGCGCGGCCGCCAGCAGGAAGGAGTTCGAATCCGGGATCTCGCCCCGCGCGGGATCGGCGGACGGTGCCACCAGCTCGGATCCGGTGGACACCACCGCCACCCGCGGCCGCCGCCGCACCCGGACCCGATCGTGTCCCGCCGAGGCCACCGCCGAGAGCTGCCACGGCCCCAGCTCGGTCCCGGCAGCCACCGTCACCGCATCCGCGGCCGCGTCCTCGCCGCGCCGCCGGATGTGCGCCCCCGGCTTCGGCGCCCGCGTCACCACGATCGACTCCGGTGCCACGGCTGAGACGGCGATACCGAGGTCGGTCGCCTCCAGCGGGACGATCGCATCGGCGTCCGTGGGGACGGGCGCGCCGGTCATGATCCGCACGGCCTCACCGGGGCCGAACCGCGGATCCTCGCCGCTGCCGGCGGGGACATCCGCCACCACTCGCAATCGCGCTCCCGGCGTGGCATCGCCGCCGCGCACCGCGTACCCGTCCATCGCCGAATTGTCGAAGAGCGGTACCGGCCAGCGGCCGCGCACGTCCTCGGCCAGCACCGAGCCCAGGGCCGCGGCGAGCTCGACCGAGTGCGCGGGCAGGGGCCGCGCGGCGGCCAGTATCCGGCGCAGGTGCTCGTCGACGGTGATCACCGCACTCCCTTCCACGCTCCGGCCTTGCGGCGTTTCGGGCAGCGTAGCGGGACCGGGGTCGACTGTGATTCGCGAGTCAACCGCCGCATCGCGTCGAAATCGAGCAAACTCCCGGAGTAGCGTCAAGGGCATGGGCAGGATCACGACACGCAGAGCGGTGACGAAAGTCGCCGTCGGGGTCGGTGCCGCCCGCAAGGTGGACACCCTCGCGGTCGAGGAGCCCCTCGAGATCCGGGTGTCCGGCAGCCCGCTCGCGGTCACGATGCGCACACCCGGGCACGACGTGGAACTCGCCGCGGGGTTCCTGGTGTCCGAGGGCGTGATCAGTCGCGGAGAGCAGTTCGCCTCGGCCATCCACTGCGGCGGCCCCGGCACCGGCGGCGAACTCAACCAGTACAACGTGCTCGATGTGACCCTCGCCCCCGGTGTGGCACCGCCCGCCGTCGGGGTGACCCGCAACTTCTACACCACCAGTTCCTGCGGCATGTGCGGTAAGGCCAGCATCGACGCCGTGGAGACGGTGTCGTCCCACGACGTGTCGAGCGACCCGGTCGATGTGGACGCCCGGGAACTGGCGGCGTACCCGGACCGCCTGCGCGAGCAGCAAGCCGTCTTCGACAAGACCGGCGGGCTGCACGCCGCCGCACTGTTCGACGTCGCGACCGGCGAGCTGCTGGTGCTCCGCGAGGACGTGGGGCGGCACAACGCCGTCGACAAAGTGATCGGCTGGGCCGTGCTGCGCGACCGGCTGCCCCTGCGCGGCACCGTCCTCCAGGTCTCCGGCCGCGCCAGCTTCGAACTCGTCCAGAAAGCCGTGATGGCCGGGATCCCCGTCCTGGCCGCGGTGTCCGCACCGTCGTCGCTCGCGGTCGAACTCGCCGACCGGGCAGGTCTCACCCTGGTGGGCTTCCTCCGCGGCGAGACCATGAACGTCTACACCCGGCCCGAACGGATCCGGGTCGAGTCCCCGGCCCCGATCGGCTGACCCAGCCCCCGACCTCAGCCCCAGCCCAGCACGAAGGAGAGCCGAAACATGGCGATCGACAACGACCCCAACGAGACCCGCGTCCGGGTACCGGGGCTGATGCCCGATGTCCCGCGCCAGGGCGGGTACGGCCCGGTCACCGACGGTGCCTGGTCGTCGAGCCCGTACCACCACGCCGCCGCGTCCTGGGGCGCCGCGAAATCCGTGGGCACCATCCTGTTCAAGCAGCGCGAGCTGATCCGCGGCACCCACTCGATGTTCGTGATGAACCACCCCGGCGGCTACGACTGTCCCGGGTGCGCCTGGCCCGACGACAAGAAGCTCACGCTGGACTTCTGCGAGAACGGCGTCAAGCACGTCACCTGGGAGATGACCCCCAAGCGCGTGGGCCGCGAGTTCTTCGCCACGCACACCGTGACCGAGCTCGCCGACTGGACCGATTTCGATCTCGAGGACCAGGGCCGGCTCACCGAGCCGATGGTCTACGACGCCGACAGCGACAAGTACGTGCCGATCTCCTGGGACGCCGCCTTCGCGCTGGTGGGCGAGGAGTTGCGCGGTCTCGCCAGCCCCGACGAGGCGTCGTTCTACACCTCGGGCCGGCTCAGCAACGAGGCCACGTTCCTGTACCAGCTGCTGGCCCGCGAATACGGCACCAACAACCTCCCGGACTGCTCGAACATGTGCCACGAGGCCTCGGGCCGCGCGCTGCAGGCGTCGATCGGTACCGGCAAGGGCACCTGCGATCTGGAGGATTGGGAGGAGGCCGACGCCCTGTTCGTCATGGGCGTGAACGCGGCATCCAACGCCCCGCGCATGCTGACCGCCCTCGCCGACGCCACCCGCCGCGGCGCGCAGGTGGTGCACGTCAACCCGCTGGTCGAGGCCGGCGCCACCAAGACGATCGTGCCGCACGAGATGGTCGATATGGCGCTGTTCAAATCGACCTCGGTCTCCGACATGAACCTGCAGGTGCGCCCCGGCGGCGACCTCGCCCTCATGCGCGGCATGGCCAAGGTGGTCTTCGAGGCCGCCGAGACCGATCCCACGGCGATCGACCGGTCGTTCATCGACGACCACACCGCCGATTACGAGGCCTACCGCGAGCTGGTGACCGGCACTCCGTGGTCCGATCTCGCCGAGCAGTCCGGACTCTCGGAGGCGCAGATCCGCGCCGTCGGAAAGGTGTACCTCGACGCCGACCGCAGCATCATCTCCTGGTGCCTGGGCGTCACCCAGCACGAGCACGGCGTGGACACGGCCCGCGAGATCATGAACCTGCTGCTGCTGCGCGGCAACATCGGCCGACCCGGCGCCGGACCCTCGCCGGTGCGCGGCCACAGCAACGTGCAGGGCAACCGCACCTGCGGCATCGACCACCGCCCGCCGCCGTGGACCGACAAGCTCGACGAGGTCTGCGGTATCACCTCGCCCCGCGAGCACGGTCTCGACACGGTGACCACCATCGAGGGCATGCACGACGGCTCGGTCAAGGTGTTCGTGGGCATGGGCGGCAACTTCGTGATGGCCGCGCCCGACACCGCGTACACCGCGGCGGGGCTGCGGCAGTGCGAGCTCACCGTGCAGGTGTCCACCAAGCTCAACCGCAGCCACCTCGTGCACGGCCGCAAAGCCGTGATCCTGCCGTGCCTCGGCCGCACCGAGAAGGATGTGCAGACCGCCGGACTTCAGGGCCAGACCGTGGAGGACGCCATGAGCATGGTGCACATCTCCACCGGCAAGCGTCGTCCCGCCTCGCCCGAGCTGCGGTCCGAGCCCGCGATCATCGCCGGCATCGCCGCCGCCACGCTGCCCGACAGCCGCACCCCGTGGGCCTGGTACGTCGAGGACTACGACCGGATCCGCGACGTCATGGCCAAGGTGCTGCCCGGCTTCGAGGGCATGAACGAGCTGATCAAGCAGCCCGGCGGATTCCGCATCCCGCAGCCCGCCCGCCAGCGCGACTTCCGCACCCCCTCGGGGAAGGCGCACTTCTCGCTGGCACCGCTGCCGAACGTGATCCCCGCCGACGCGAAGACCCTGGTGCTGCAGACCATGCGCAGCCACGATCAGTGGAACACCACGATCTACTCGGCGAACGATCGCTACCGCGGTATCAAGAACCTGCGGGAACTGATCTTCCTGAACGAGGCCGATATGGCCGAGCGCGGGCTGTCCGAGGGCGATTTCGTGGACATCACCGCCACCTCGCGCGACGGCAGCGTGCGCACGGTCCGCAAGTTCCGGGCGCTGCGCTACGACCTGCCCCGGGGTAGCGCCGCCGGGTACATGCCGGAGATGAACGCACTCATCGGGATCGCCGACTTCAGCACCCAGAGCGATCAGCCGTTGATGAAGAACGTGCAGGTGCACGTGGAGCGCAGCGCGGGCTGACCTACTCGGTCACGATCACCGGCTCGTGCGAGACGGGCAGGTTGAGCGAGGCCGCGATGTAGCACTGCTCGCCCGCGTCCCGGTGCAGGGCGCGGGCGAGTTCCACATCGGTGCCGGCGCGCACCGTGACCCGCGGCCGCAGCTCGATCGCGGTGAATCGCCCACCCGCGCCCGGGGTCTCGGTCATGGTGCCGGTGGCCGCGTCCACGTAGTCGAGGACCACCACGCCGCGGCGGGCGCACAGCGCCAGGTACGAGAGCATGTGACAGTTCGCCGCGGCGGCCACCAGGAGTTGTTCCGGGTTCCACAGGGCCGGATCGCCACCGAAATGCGGGTCCGCGGTGGCGGCGATCGACTGCGTCGCCGCGGAACTGAGCAGATGCGCACGCGGATAGGTCGCGTAATCGGCGGTGCCCTCGGGCGCCGACCACTCGACTTCGACTGCGTAGATGTGCGTGTTCGGCGGGCGGATCATGCCTCAGTTGTATCTAATGGCAACCATGGTGCAAAGGCTAAACATTTCGACATCAGTCCGTATGGTCTCGCTGATCGCCGTCGCGGGTCTCGGAATCGCCGCGTGCGGCTCGTCCTCGGATCAGGCGGCACCGTCGTCGTCCGCGGGTGCGTCCGCCAGTGAAACCGGTACCCCGAAGCGGCCCGCCCCTCCCGGCGGCGCCGACGACCCGGCGGCCACCGACAAGGCCCGGTCGCTGTCGGACACGGTCCAGCTCGACGGTGCCGTGGCGCACCTGCGTGCCTTCCAGGACATCGCCAACCGCAACGGCGGCAACCGCGCGCTGGGCAGCCCCGGCTACCAGCAGAGCGTCGAGTACATCGAGAACGCGCTGCGCACGGCGGGCTTCGACGTCAAGCGCCAGACCTTCCAGGCCAGCTCGTGGACCGTCTCCAAGCAGGAAGCCAGCCTGGGCGACGCGCCGCTGAAGGTGGCCGCCCTCAGCGGTTCCGGCGGCACCAACGGCGATCTCACCGCCAAGGTGGTGGCCACCGGCAACCAGGGCTGCAGTGACGCGGACGTCAGCAAGGTGACCGCCGGATCGATCGCCGTGGTGGAGCGCGGCACCTGCAAGTTCGGGGAGAAGTACCAGAAGGTCTTCGCCAAGGGCGCCGCCGCGCTCATCCTGGTCAACAATCAGGACGGTGATTGGAAGGGCGGCACCCTGGGCCTCGACGACGGCGCCGGCATCCCGGTGGTCGGCGTCTCCAAGGCCGACGGTGCCGGTCTGGTCGACGGTGCGCAGGTCCAGCTCTCCGTGGACGCCAAGACCGTCAAGGCCGACACCTGGAACCTGATCGCCGAGACCAAGAAGGGCAACGCCGACGCCGTGCAGATGGTGGGCGCGCACCTCGACAGCGTCACCGAGGGCCCCGGCATCAACGACAACGGCACCGGCTCGGCCGCGGTGCTCGAGACCGCGGTGAAGCTCGGCGCCGATGCCGATGTCAAGAACAAGGTGCGCTTCGCGTTCTGGGGCGCCGAGGAGGAGGGCCTGCTCGGCTCCGAGAAGTACGTGGCCGATCTGCCGCAGGACGAGCGCGCCAAGATCGCCCGCTACCTCAACTTCGACATGCTCGGCTCGCCCAACGGCGTGCTCTTCGCGTACGACGGCGACGGCTCCTCGAAGCTCGAGGGCAGCACCGTGGGCCCCGATGGCTCGGGCGTGATCGAGCAGGTCTTCCAGCGCTACTTCTCCGGCAAGAACGTGCCGGTCTCGTCGAGCGCCTTCGACGGCCGCTCGGACTACGGCCCGTTCATCGCGCAGGGCATCCCGTCCGGCGGTGTGGACACCGGTGCCGACGACAAGAAGACGCCCGAGGAGGCCCAGAAGTGGGGTGGTGACGCCGGCGTCACCTACGACCCGAACTACCACAGCGCCAAGGACACCATCGACAACGTGAACATGGATATCTACCGCTCCGCCGTCGGCGCGGTCGCCTGGGCCACGGGGTACTTCGCGGCGCTGTAACCCACCGGTACGCTCGGAGCTGGTCGAACCGACAGCGGAGGTCACGTGGGCAAGTTCAGCAACAAGATGTGGAAGGTGCTCGGCGCGCAGAGCACGCGGAACCAATCGAGGTCCGTCGCGCTGATCGAGCAGTCCGCCGCATTCGACGAGTGGGCGGCGGGCCTGACCGACGAGGAATTCGCCGACGCCGCCCTCGCGCTGGACGTGTACAAGCCCAAGGCCGAGGATCGCGCCAAGTTCATCGCGATCGCCCGCGAGGCCGCCGAGCGCACCCTGGGGCTGCGGCCCTTCGACGTCCAGCTGCAGGGCGCCGATCGGCTGCTCGAGGGCGATGTCGTGGAGATGGCCACCGGTGAGGGCAAGACCCTCGCCGGTGCCATCGCCGCGGCCGGCATGGCACTGTCCGGCCGGTCCGTGCACGTGATCTCGCCCAACGACTACCTGGCGCGGCGCGATGCCGAGTGGATGAAGCCCTTCTTCGATCTGCTCGACGTGACCGTCGGCTTCGTCACCGAGTCCTCGACCCGCGAGGAGCGCCGCGCCGCCTACGGCAAGGACGTGGTGTACGGCTCGGTCAACGAGATCGGCTTCGACGTGCTGCGCGATCAGCTCGCCACCCGCGCCGACGATCTCATCTCGCCCACACCGGATGTGGCGATCGTCGATGAGGCCGATTCGGTGCTCGTCGACGAGGCGCTGATCCCGCTCGTGCTGGCCGGTTCGGTCAAGGGCGATGTCCCGCAGGCCGCCATCATGGAGGTGGTCGCCCGGCTGCGTCAGGGCCGGCACTACGAGATCGACGAGAACGGCAAATCGGCCTTCCTCACCGACGACGGCGCGAAGCTCGTGGAGGAGGAGCTGGGCGGCATCGAGCTGTACTCCGATGCCCACGTCGCCTCCACGCTGCCGCAGGTGAACATCGCCCTGCACGCCTACGCGCTGGTCGAACGCGATGTGCACTACATCGTGCGCGACGGTGCGGTGAAGCTCATCAACTCCTCGCGCGGCCGTGTCGCGGAACTGCAGCGCTGGCCGGACGGCCTGCAGGCCGCGGTGGAGGCGAAGGAGGGGCTCGCCCAGACGGATTCCGGCGAGGTCATCGACACCATCACCGTCCAGGCGCTGTTGCAGCGCTACGCCCTGGTGTGCGGCATGACCGGTACCGCGCTCGCGGCCGGTGAGCAGCTGCGCCAGTTCTACGATCTCGGCGTCTCCCAGATCCCGCCGAACACCCCGAACGTGCGCGTCGACCAGCCGATGCGCGTGTACGACAACAAGGGCAACAAGGTCGCGGGCATCGTCGAGTACGTCCGCGAGCTGCACGAGACCGGCCAGCCGGTGCTCATCGGCACGCACGATGTGGCCGAGTCCGAGGAGCTGGCGCACATGCTCAAGATCTCGGGTGTGGTCGCCACCGTGCTCAACGCCAAGAACGACGCCGACGAGGCGCGGATCATCGCCGAGGCCGGCAAGAAGGGCGCCGTCACGGTGTCCACCCAGATGGCCGGTCGCGGTACCGACATCAAGCTGGGCGGCAGCGGGGCGGGCGACGACAGCCCCGAACACGACGAGGTCGCCGAGTTGGGCGGGCTCGCCGTGATCGGCACCGGCCTGCACGACACCGAGCGCCTCGATCAGCAGCTGCGCGGCCGCGCCGGCCGGCAGGGCGACCCGGGCACCTCGGTGATCTTCGCCTCGGTGGAGGACCCGCTGGTCGAGCGGCACCTCCCGCTCAAGCGGTCGCCCGGCGGCTTCGACCCGGACACGGGGGAGTTCCCGCGCGGCGGCAAGGCGGCCGACATGCTCGACTCGGCGCAGCGCGTGGCCGAGGGCGCGATGTTGGAGACGCACGCGAACACCTGGCGCTACAACGATCTGGTGAACCAGCAGCGCAATCTCGTGATGGCGCGGCGGCACGCGCTGCTCACCACCGACAAGCCGCTCACCGATTTCGTCGAGCTCGAACCGGAGCGCGTCGACGAGCTGCGCGAGGCCGGCGTGTCCGACGAGGTCCTGGAACAGGCTGCGCGCGAGGCCTTCCTGTACCACCTCGACCGGGTGTGGGCCGAGCACCTCGCCTTCGTCTCCGAGGTGCAGACCACGATCCACCTGCGCGCGCTGGGCAAGCAGTCGCCGCTCGACGAGTTCCACCGCCTGGTGATCGAGGAGTTCCGCAAGCTCGCCGAGGAGGCCCTGCGCCGCGCCCGCGAGTCGCTTCGGGAGGCCGAGATCACCTCCGACGGCATCGATCTGGACGCTTCCGACCTCGGGCGCAATACCCTCACGTGGACCTACATGGTGCACGACAATCCGTTCGCCACCAAGGGCATGGCGAACATGTTCGGATTGATCTAGCGCCATGAACGACGCCGCGGCACCGGCCTCCGACCCGGCACCGTCGGACCGGATCGTCAACGTGCCCAACGCGCTCAGCGTGTTGCGGCTGCTCGGCGTGCCGCTGTTCCTGTGGCTGCTGCTGGTCGAGAAGAACGACGCCTGGGCCCTGGTGGTCCTCATGGTGTCCGGCTTCACCGACTGGCTCGACGGCAAGCTGGCGCGCGTGCTCAATCAGCAGACCAGGCTGGGGGAGTTGCTCGATCCCGCCGCCGACCGGCTGTACATGATCGCGGTGCCCATCGCACTGGCGATCCGCGGGATCATCCCGTGGTGGGTGCTCGCGCTGATCGTGGGCCGGGAGGTTCTCCTCGCGGGCACGGTGCCCTTCCTGCGCAGCCGCGGCATCACCGCACTGCCCACGCTGTACCTGGGCAAGGCCGCCACCATGGCGCTGATGTACGCGCTGCCGATGCTGTTGGCGGGCACCTTCGACAACTGGCTGGGCACGGTGATGCACCCGCTGGGCTGGGCCTTCCTGATCTGGGGCTTGGGGATGTACTGGTGGACCCTGGCGCTGTACTGGTACCAGACGGTGCTGGTGGTGCAGCGGCTCCCGCGGCGGACGTAACCACACCGGTCACAGGGGTTAACACCGGGGCGTGTTGCTCGACCCCGGTGCCGCCCACTAAGTTGAAACCGCCGCGCGCCCGGCGCAGCCCTCGCGAAAGGAAGTCTGAAGTGAGCGCCAGCTTTCCCGGAGAACTGCTGTACACGCCCGATCACGAGTGGCTGCTGAAGAAGAGCGACACGGTGGTCCGGATCGGGATCACCGAGTACGCGCAGGATCAGCTGGGCGACGTGGTCTTCGTGCAGCTCCCCGAGGACGATGCCGAGGTCACCTCCGGCGATTCGTTCGCCGAGGTGGAGTCGACCAAGAGCGTCTCCGACATCTTCGCGCCGCTGGCCGGCCGCGTGGTGGCCGTGAACGGCGAGCTGGACTCCAGCCCCGATCTGATCAACTCCGATCCGTACGGCGAGGGGTGGATCGTCGAGATCGAGGCCGCCTCGCCCGAGGACCTCGAATCGGCGCTGGGCGAACTGCTCGACGCGGACGGCTACAAGGCGCTGACCGCCGAGGCCTGAGCGGGCGGTGAAGTCCGTTCCTTAGAACGGCTTTAGAGCCCCGACGATCGGCCGCCCCTGAGGCGCCGGTCGCGGTACCGTGGACAACAACATCCCGAGGTACCGCAAACTTGAACACCTGTGCAGTAGGAACTGACGAAGGAGCGATGTGAGCGAGAACGACAAGGGCTTCGACGAGGCCCCCGTGGAGACCACCTCGGTGTTCCGTGCCGACATCATCCGCGAGATGGACGCCTCCGGCGGATCCGAGAGCGAGGCTCCGGTCACGGGCCTGGAGAACCTCCCGGCCGGCGCGGCGCTGCTCGTGGTGAAGCGCGGACCGAACGCGGGCTCTCGCTTCCTGCTCGATCAGGAGGCCACCTCGGCCGGTCGTCATCCCGACAGCGACATCTTCCTCGACGATGTCACCGTCTCCCGCCGGCACGCCGAGTTCCGCGCGGTCGAGGGTGGTTTCACCGTGGTGGACGTGGGCAGCCTGAACGGCACCTACGTCAACCGTGAGCCGATCGACGCGTCGCCGCTCGCCCACGGCGACGAGGTGCAGATCGGCAAGTTCCGCCTGGTGTTCTTCGTACCCACCGCGGGCTGAACCCGGTGACGGCCCCACGTCAGGAATCCACCGCCCCGAGCGCAATGTCGATCGGGGCGGTGCTGGAGCAGCTCCGCGCGGAGTTTCCGGACGTGACCATCTCCAAGATCCGATTCCTCGAGTCGGAGGGGCTGGTCACGCCCGACCGGTCCCCGTCGGGCTACCGGCGCTTCTCGCCGAAGGACTGCGAGCGGCTGCGCTACGTGCTCACCGCTCAGCGTGATTACTACCTGCCGCTCAAGATCATCAAGGAGCAGCTGGACGCGCACGATCGCGGCGAGAGCGTCGAGGGCCCGGCCCCACGTGCCCCGCGCACGCTGACGGCGGTGTCGTCGAAGACGGCCCCGGCCACCGATTTCTCCGCGCGCCGCCAGACCCGGATCAGCCGCGCCGATCTGCTGGGCCGGTCCGGCGCCGACGAGGCCTTCCTGCGGGAGCTGGAGCGCTCGGCGCTGCTGACCTCCGGCAAGGCGGGCTTCTTCGACGAGGACGCGGTCGAATTGGTCCGCGCGGCCAAGGCGCTCGCCGAGTACGGGCTCGAGGCCCGGCACCTGCGGGCCTTCAAGACCTCCGCCGACCGTGAGGCGGGTCTGATCGCACAGATCGCGAACCCCGTGGCCCGCGGCGGCGACGCCGGTGCCGCGGAGCGGGCGGCGGAGCTGATCCGCGAGCTCGCGGCGCTGTCCGTGACCTTCCACACCCAGTTGGTCAAGTCCGCTGTCAAAGACGCCGTTCGGTAGTCGGTGCAACCCAATTCGGCCGCCGGTAAGGTGAAGCCATGATCGAGATGACGGTCGCGGGCATCCGCATGGACCCGCCGCAGGACGATCCGGTGCTGCTGCTCCGCGAGGTGGGCGGCCCCCGGTATCTGCCCATCTGGATCGGGCAGGGCGAGGCCACGGCCATCGCCATCAAGCTGCAGGGCGTGGAGCCCAGCCGCCCGCTGACGCACGACCTGATCGGCGACCTGCTGGAGACCCTCGGGCGCTCGCTCACCGAGGTGCGCATCACCGGGCTGCAGGAGGGCACCTTCTACGCCGATCTGGTGCTCGACGGTGACGAGACCGTCTCCGCCCGGCCGTCGGACTCGGTCGCGATCGCGGTGCGGCTCGCGGTGCCGATCTTCGCCGAGGAAGAGGTGCTGGCCGAGGCCGGGCTGATCCTCCCGGATGATGAGATCGACTCGGAGACAACCGAATCCGGTGAAGAAGCGCCCGCCGAAGAAGAGGTGGAGAAGTTCAAGGAGTTCCTGGACTCCATCTCGGCCGACGACTTCAAGGCCCCCGGCGAGTCCTGAACGTCGGTTCGCGCACTCGCTCGCTCGAAGATCACGATTCGGTCTCGACCTAAAGTTCAACTTGAGGTTATGGGTGTGTCGCGTTGATTCGGACGCTTCGGCCCCCTAGCGTTCACGCCGGACACCGCGAATGGCACCGAGGGAATTACACCGACGGCCGGAACGCGGGAGGCGTACTCTGAGGAGTGCGCACGGGACCTACGAGGGAGACGGCAGTGACCGATCAGGTTGGCACCGGGCAGGGCGATAACCCGCAGGCGAGCACGCTCGTGGGTACACAGGGCTCGCTCGACGACATCGCGCCGGGCCTGTTCCCGAACGACACCATCCCCGATGAGCTGCTCGGATACCGCGGCCCCAGCGCCTGCCAGATCGCCGGCATCACCTACCGCCAGCTCGATTACTGGGCCCGCACCTCGCTCGTCGTCCCGTCGATCCGCAGCGCCGGCGGCTCGGGCACCCAGCGCCTGTACTCGTTCAAGGACGTTCTCGTCCTGAAGATCGTCAAGCGGCTGCTGGACACCGGCATCTCGCTGCAGAACATCCGCGTCGCCGTCGACCACCTGCGCCAGCGCGGTGTGGAGGACCTGGCCCGCATCACCCTGTTCTCCGACGGCACCACCGTCTACGAGTGCACCAGCGCCGAAGAGGTCGTCGACCTGCTGCAGCACGGCCAGGGCGTCTTCGGCATCGCCGTCTCCGGCGCGATGCGCGAGCTCACCGGCACCATCGCCGACTTCCCGGGCGAGCGGGCCGACGGTGCCGCCGCCGACGCGGCCCCCGAGGACGAGCTCGCCTCGCGCCGCCGCAACCGCTCCCGCGCCACCGGCTAAATCGCATTGCGGCGCCCATCGTGCGCCGCCTAGGTTCATCGCCGTGGCTCACATCGCGATGTTCTCCATCCCCGCCCCCGGGCACGTGCTTCCGGCGCTCGATCTGCTCGCCGAACTGGTGCGCCGCGGGCACCGCGTGACCTACGCGAACGACCCGTCGATGCGGGACGCCATCGAGGCCACCGGCGCCGAACTCAAGCCCTACACCTCGGTGATCCCGAAGCTCGGCGAGGCGGCCACGGCGGACGCCGAGGACGGTTTCGCCGGCGACGTGATCGACCAACTCTCCGTGTTCGCCGACGAGTACGAGAACCAGCTGCCGCAGTGGTTCGCCCTGTACGAGGACGACCGTCCCGATCTGATCCTCTACGACATCGCCGGCGCCATGAGCCTGGTCCTCGCCCGGGCCTGGGGCGTTCCCGCGCTCCAGGTTTCGCCGACGTACGTGGCCTGGGAGGGCTACGCCGACGATATGGCCGACTTCCACACCATGCTCCGCACCGACCCTCGGGGCATCGCGATGCTGGCCCGACAGGACGCACTGCTCGCCCGGTACGGCATCGAGACGGACTCGCTGGAGTTCATCGGCACGCCGGAACGGTCGCTCGTGCTCATCGCGCCGTCCATGCAGCCCAACGCCGACCGCGTGGACCGCTCGATCTACACCTTCACCGGACCCGCGCGCCGCCTTCCGGAGGCGGCACCGTCGGCCCAGGACCGCCCGGCCACCCTGCTGGTGTCCTTCGGGTCGGCCTTCACCGACCAGCCCGACACCTACCGCGCCGCCTGCGACTTCGCCGTCGCCCGCCCGGACTGGCGGGTGATCCTGCAGGTGGGCGGGCGCACCGACCCGTCGACGGTGACCGCCTCCGACGGTGCGCTGCCGCCCAACGTGGAGGTGCACCCGTGGATCGATCAGGTCACGGTGCTGGGCGAGACGGACGTCTTCCTCACCCACGCGGGCATGGGTGGCAGCACCGAGGCGATGCTCACCGGCACACCGGTGATCACCGCGCCGCAGGCGGCGGACCAGTTCCAGAACGCCGAGATGCTGGCCTCGGCGGGGATCGCGGTGCCATTGCCGGAGGAGCTGGACGCGGTGTCGCTGGGGGCGGCCTGCGACGCCGCCCTGCAACTCACGGGCCGTGCGCGGGAGCTCGCGGCGGAACTGGCCGAGCTCGGTGGGCTGGACCGCGCGGCCGATGTGGTGCTGGAGCTGCTGCCCTCCGCGGGCGGGCCGAGTCACCGTACGGATGTCCTGCTGGATTGAGTTAGAATCGTCGGGCGTCGCAACACCGCGTGGGAGAGCCCAGCGGGCACCGTCGAGCACGGGCCCCGGGCGCCGAAGGAGCAACACCTCTCCGTCAATCTCTCAGGCACCAGGACCATGCGGGTTGGGCGCCTCTGGAGCCGCCGGCGACTGAGGGGGAGGGCAGCGCCGGTCGTCCCTCGCGCCCGGCACGTCACGGCCCGGAGGTTCCCCAGTGTCCGACAGCACTTCCGCAAGCAACTTCCCCGCTCGCCACATCGGCCCCGACGCCGGTGAGCTGGAGCAGATCCTGCGCGTGATCGGCGTCGACAGCCTCGACGACCTGGCCCGCGCCGCGGTCCCGTCGGCGATCCTCGACCCCGCCGACGACAACGGCCTGGGCGCACTGCCCGCACCGATCGACGAGCACGAGGCCCTCGCCGAGCTGCGTGCGCTCGCCGACCGCAACACCGTGGACCGCACCATGATCGGCCTCGGCTACTACGACACGCTGACCCCGCCGGTACTGCTGCGCAACATCATCGAGAACCCGGCCTGGTACACCGCGTACACGCCGTACCAGCCCGAGATCAGCCAGGGCCGCCTCGAGGCGCTGCTCAACTTCCAGACCATGGTCTCCGACCTCACCGGCATGGAGATCGCCAACAGCTCCATGCTCGACGAGGCCACCGCCGCCGCCGAGGCCATGACCCTGCTGCGCCGCGCCGGCAAGTCCAAGAGCCCGCGACTCGTGGTGGACCGGGACGTCTTCCCGCAGACCCTCGCCGTGATCGAGACCCGCGCAGAGCCGCTGGGCATCGAGGTCGTGGTCACCGACGTGATCGCGGACGGCCTGCCCGAGGGCGAGTTCTTCGGCGTCATCCTGCAGACTCCCGGTGCCTCGGGCCGCATCCCCGACGTGCAGACCGTGATCGACGCCGCGCATGAGCGCGGCGCACTGGTCGCCGTCGGCGCCGACCTGCTGGCCATGACCCTGCTGACGCCTCCCGGCGAGCAGGGCGCCGACGCCTGCTTCGGCACCACCCAGCGCTTCGGCGTGCCGCTCGGCTTCGGCGGTCCGCACGCCGGCTACCTCGCGGTGCACGAGAAGCACGCCCGGCAGATCCCCGGCCGCCTCGTGGGCGTCTCCGTGGACGCCGACGGCAGCCTCGCCTACCGACTCGCCCTGCAGACCCGCGAGCAGCACATCCGCCGCGAGAAGGCCACCAGCAACATCTGCACCGCGCAGGTGCTCCTGGCCGTGCTGGCCGCGATGTACGCCAGCTACCACGGCCCCGAGGGCCTGCGAGCGATCGCGCTGCGTGTGCATGCCCGCGCGTCGGCGCTCGCTGCGGGCCTCGGCGACGCCGTGGTGCACGCCGACTTCTTCGACACCGTGCTCGTGCAGGTGCCCGGCCGCGCCGACGACGTGATCGCCGCCGCCAAGGCCGCCGGGTACAACCTGTGGCGCGTCGACGACGACCACGTCTCGGTGGCCGCCGACGAGACCACCACCGAGGCCGACGTCGCCGCGGTGCTCAAGGCCTTCGACGCGCAGCCGGTGGACGCGGCACCGTCGGACATCGAGAACCGCAGCTCGGAGTTCCTCACGCACCCGGCCTTCCACAACTACCGCACCGAGACGGCGGTGCTGCGCTACCTGCGCAAGCTGGCCGATAAGGACATCGCGCTCGACCGTTCGATGATCCCGCTGGGCTCGTGCACCATGAAGCTCAACGCGACCGCCGAGATGGAATCGATCACCTGGGCCGAGTTCTCGCGGCTGCACCCGTTCGCGCCCGCCGCCGACAGCGAGGGCATCCGCGCGCTGATCGCCCAGTTGGAGGAGTGGCTGGTGGCGATCACCGGCTACGACAACGTCTCGCTGCAGCCGAACGCCGGCTCGCAGGGCGAGTACGCGGGCCTCCTCGCGATCCGCAACTACCACCTCTCGCGCGGCGATGCGCACCGCACCGTCTGCCTGATCCCGTCGTCCGCGCACGGCACCAACGCGGCCTCGGCCGTGATGGCGGGCCTGAAGGTGGTCGTGGTGGCCTCGCGCGAGTCGGGCGATGTGGACACCGCGGATCTCAAGGAGAAGATCGCCAAGCACGCCGACGAGCTGGCGGCGATCATGATCACCTACCCGTCCACGCACGGCGTGTACGAGCACGAGGTGCGCGAGATCTGCGGCGCGGTGCACGAGGCCGGCGGTCAGGTGTACGTGGACGGCGCGAACATGAACGCCCTGGTCGGCCTCGCGCGGCCCGGCAAGTTCGGCGGCGACGTCTCGCACCTGAACCTGCACAAGACCTTCTGCATCCCGCACGGTGGTGGCGGCCCGGGCGTCGGCCCGATCGGCGTGCGCAGCCACCTCGCGCCCTTCCTGCCCGGGCACCCGCTGGAGCCCTCCCTCGGAAACGGTCCGACGATCTCGGCCGCGCCGTTCGGCAGCGCGTCGATCCTCCCGATCACGTGGGCGTACATCCGGATGATGGGTGCTTCCGGCCTGCGGAAGGCGACGCTGACCGCGATCGCCTCGGCGAACTACATCGCTGCGCGCCTGAACGATTCGTTCCCGGTGCTGTACACGGGCGAGAACGGCCGCGTCGCGCACGAGTGCATCCTCGACGTGCGCGGCATCTCGAAGGACACCGGCGTGTCCATCGACGACGTCGCGAAGCGGTTGGCCGACTACGGCTTCCACGCGCCCACGATGAGCTTCCCGGTGGCGGGCACGCTCATGGTGGAGCCCACGGAGAGCGAGTCGCTCGGTGAGATCGACGAGTTCTGCGACGCGATGATCGCCATCCGCGCGGAGATCTCGCGGGTCGCCTCGGGGGAGTGGCCGGTGGAGGACAACCCGCTGCGCGGTGCCCCGCACACCGCCGAGTGCCTGGTGAGCGAGTGGAACCACCCCTACTCGCGCGAGATCGCCGTGTACCCCGCGGGCCTGCCGTCCGGCGGTGCGCGCGCCAAGGTGTGGCCGTCCGTCCGGCGGATCGACGGTGTGTACGGCGACCGAAACTTGGTCTGCTCCTGCCCGCCGATCGAGGCCTTCGCTGAGTAACCAGTCGTTGACCCATGGTTCGCTGACGTAAACTGCGAGCCATGGGGCAGTGGGTGGAGGAGAACGCCGAGGTCTTGGCGAATCTCGCGGTGATCGGGCTGTTGCTGGTCGTGGTCGGTGTCCAGGCCTGGCGATACCGTGGTGATCGGCGCACCACGTCGTCGACCAATGACATGCTCGTCGGCTACGCGGTCGGGTTCGCCGTGATCCTCCCCGTGCAGGTACTGCGGGTGACGACCGTCGGCGCGCCGGAATCCGCCTCGGCGTCCCTTGCGTGGAGCGTCGGCTCGACGATGGCCCTGTTCGCGATCGCGTTGGCGGTCGCACACCTGCGGAACCGGCGGCAGGTCGCGCGTGACGACGAGGAGGTCCGGTCCGCCCGCGACGCGATTCCCGCCGCGGCGCGGTCGTACTTCCGCGACGGCGATTTCCCGGTGCGCGCGGGATTCGCGCTGTCGTCTCCGGCCGCCCCGGACCCCGACCATGCGACCGATCTGGTGGGCTACTGGGCCTTCGCCGCCCTCGACAGCGGCGACTACGTGGACTTCTCGCGGACGATCCACTACACGACGATGGTCCGCGGCTGGCAGCTCTCCTCGCCGACGCTGATCGAGGCTCTCCCCGTGCTCGTCGCCCCGTTCGTGCGCAGCGGTGACAAGGAGTGGGACCCCGACGTCGACCGCGCCTTCCGTCGCACCGCCCTCGCCCTCCTCACCACCCGATTCGGCTCGCCGGTCCCGGCATGAGTGCAGTCTGGGGGACCGTGCTCGGACTGACAGTGCTAGTCGCGCTCGGGAGGCCTATGAGCCGCAGGATCGGCCCACTTCCTCGCGTCCGTATCCGCGATTGGCTGCGCGGAGCTCTGGCTGTCCTCGGTTGGTGGATCATCGTCGGCGTGGTCGTCGGCGTACTCCGGCCCGATCGATCCGCATTCGTGGACGGAATCGTCGTCGCCGTGTCAGCGGCGCCCGTCGTGTTCCTCCCGGACGTTGTCAGTCTCTTGCGTCGCCGTGGAGACGAGTCTGCATTGAGTGACGGGGCGTCGCGGGAAACCGTCACTGAGTGCAGACTCGACGGCCGTCCTCAGAGCTCCGCCGCGGAAACCGAGGCGCAGAGCGCCGATGCGCCCATGGCCGCTGAGGACGACGCGCGATCTGGAACGCCACGTTCGGACGACCGCAGGTGAGCTACTTCGGCGGTGTGATCGTCGGCTCCCTCGCCATGCTCCTGCTCGCGATCCCCGTCGGCGCCGTGATCGGAACACACACCCGGAAACGGCGGATCAAGGACTGGGTCCTCGACTACATTCCGCCGCTGCTCTGGGCTGTGTTGGCTCCGCTCCTCGTGTTTGCCCTGTGGCCCGACCGGTCGCGGTTCGTCGAGGGCATCACTGTCGGCGTTGCCATTATGCCGATGGTCTTCCTTCCCGACATGGTCTCCGCGATCCGCCACCGTCGAGACGACGAGACTGCCGAATTGTCCGCGCCGGCCCTGACATCCGTACCAATCCGCAGACTCGATGTTCCGGTCGCGCAGTTCGGCGCCGACGTCGAGGAGCACTTCGCCGATCCTGTTGTCCGGGGCCGCTATGTGATCGCCGCGTATCGACGCGGCCTGCTCTCCGATGCCGAGCTGCCCCCAGCGGTTGCGGGCCTCGGCGATCTGGGGCCGGCCTGGGTGGAACTGGCCACCCCCGCGGTGACCAGTGCCGGGGGCACGGTCGAGCGGGCCGCCGCGGACATCGGCTACGACCGTTCCGCGGACGAGGCGGACGCCGACGTCACCACGCAGCTCATCCACTACGCCCTGCGCACCGGCGACGCCCGCCGGTACCGCGAGGCGCTCGTCGCCCTCGTGCCATCGGTGGAGCTCGCCACGGTTGTGAAGGACGAGCCCGAATGGATGCGGAGCCATCGGCGCGATGGACTGCGCGAGAGCATCATCGACAATCTCGACGCCCGATTCGGGCCGCAGCTGACCGACACCGTCCACGCCCACTTCGCCGACCCCACCACCCGTGCCCACGACCTGATCGTGAGCTACCGCCTCCAAGCGATGCCCTCGGCCGACGTGCCACAGCGGGCCGCCGAAGTCATCGCCGACCTACCCGGCGCGGGGGAGGCGTGGACGGAGTTGGCGATGGCATCGTCGACCAGCCCGCGCTCGGAGCTCGAACCGATCCTCGACCGCGCCGCCGAGGAGATCGGCTACCACCGCGACCCGCTCGCGGCGGAGTGCGACCTGTACGAGGCCGCCGCCTACCGCGCCGTCGTGGATTGCCGGGTGAGAGAAGAGTCGCAACGCCTGTGGGCCCTGACGTGGAACGATGACGTGTACCTGGAGGGCGGGCACGATCCAGCCCTCGAGGGCCTGCGCGATGCCCACGCCGCCGCGGGCGACGATTATCACGACCAGATCCGCGACACCCGTCATCACCTGATCGACTACCTGAACGCGCACTACTAGCCGACTTTCGGTGCCTTTCTGCGGCCGACACCGCGCTGCGACCGCAGAAAGGCACCAAAAGTCGGCGGAGGACATATTGTGCCGGTATGACCGATCTCCTGCTCAACATCGCCGGATGCGCTGTCGGAGCGGTACTCGCGATGGTGCTGATCGAATGCGGACTCAAGGTCGCGGGTTCGCGTCCCCGCCCGGCCACCACCAGGAGCGACGACGTATGGAGCTGGGTCGCGGGCGCGGTGACCATGGCGATCGCGATCGCGTTCACCCAGTGGTCCGGGTGGAACGACTCGCCGATCCTCAGCTTCGTGCCCTTCGGCGTCGCCATCGGCGTGCTCACGAGCTCGCCGGGGGTATTCGCGGCCCTACGCGAGCGCGGCCGATCCCGCGAGAACGCTCAGTAGCCGGCGGAGCCGATCAGCACCGTCAGTGCGGCGAGGTGGGATGGGTGCAACCGCTCATCCGCCTCGGCGGTGTATCCGATCGGGAGCGTGCGCCGTGACGTCACGACTCCCGCGGTGCCGGCATCGTCGGTGATCCGCAGGGAGACCGGCACGATCAGGTGCAGTGGCCCGATGGTGGAAGCCTGGGCCAGCACGCGCGCGAATGACCGCTTCGTGCCCCTCTCCATCGCGGTCCCGGCGAAGGACGCACTCTTGATGGACCAGACGCGGCGAACACCGTCGGCGTGGAGTTCGGAGTGGAACTCGGCGCGATCGTCGCTGCCCTCGACGAACCACGATCGCCCGCGACGGACCACTCGGAAGACGACGTCACCATCGCCGGAGCGGAAATCGAGATCGCCGCGATCATCTCGCCGGGACTTCAGCGATCCGAACGCATCGGACCGCACCGTCCAGTTCCCGGACCAGCCGAGCGAGGCGACGAGGCGGGTCACTTCGGGGTGATGGCGTCGGCGATGGCGATGACCGCAGGGTTCGCGGCGGGCGCGAGCGGCTCGACGGTGCCGAAGGAGACCGACGGGGTCTTGGCCGGGGTGGACTGTCCGGACACCCGGAAACCTGCCTCCGCCAAGGGCTTCGCATTGTCGGCCTTACCGACGTAGGCGACGAAATCGGATGCGGCGCGACGCTGCGCCGCGGAGACACCCTCGCGGTCGAGGACCGCCGCGGGATAGGTGGCGGACGCGGTGGGACCCGCCGGGTACACGGCGACGGGTGCGGTCTCGCCCCGGCCGCGGGCGAAGGCGAAGAGCTGCTGTTCGGTGGTGGGCACCGCGCGCATCGTGTCCGACGGCACCATCAGTCCCTCGAGCGCGGCGGTGGTGTTCGCGGTCTTCGGCGCGGACGCGGCCCAGCGGTTGAGGGTGCCGGTCACCAGCGGACCGCGCGCGGCCTCCTCGGTGATCGCGGCACCGCCGGTGCGGGCCACCGCGGCGCCCACGGTCTGCGCCGCGAGGTACGTGCCGTCGGCGCCCGCGCCGGTGGGCAGCGTGATCCGCAGATCGGGCTGGCGGGCCGGAACATCGACCCACCGCACACCGTCGAAGGTCTGGCGCGCCGAACCCCGCACCGCGAGCACCACGGGCGAGGAGGCGATGGAGGTGGGCTGACCCGACACCTCGGACGGCTTGGCGGCAGCGAGCCGCGCCGTCCAGGTGGCGCTCTCCGGGATCCACAGCGCCGGTGCCGGACCGAGCTTCGCATCCCACGTGCCGGACAGTGCTGATAGCGCCACGGGAGAGTCGACGCCGGTGATCTCCACCTTCGGGCAGTAGTCGTTCGACACCGTGCCGGAGGAGTTGAATCCCTCGGCCACCCGACGCAGCGATTCCACCAATGCGGGCGCGGCGGCCACCTTCAGGGAGAGCTCGCCCTCCACACACGTGGCGGCGGCGTCGCGGCCCTCCTGCTCGGAGCGGCCCAGCAACCAGACCATCGCCGCGGCCACCGCGATCACCACGAGGACCGCCGCGATCGCCGCGACGACCCACCGCGCGAGCCCGCGAGAACCCGTACCCGACCTATGCGTTCCCATCGAGAGCAACCTACCCGAAGACGCCGCGCGGTGGGGGAGGTGAGTCCTGTGCGTTGTCCCTGGTGATGGGCTTCGCGCCGCCGATGAAGCGAGCGATTTCCGCACCGTCCAGCAGGGTTCCCGGGAAGGGGTCGCCGGCCAGGCGGCGGGGGAGTCCGTCGGGCACCGTTCCCGCCACCAGGACCAGGTTCCCGAACCGCCGGCCCTTGAGGATGGCGGGTTCCGCGGCCACCACGACATCGCCGAAGACATCGGCGACGGTGGCCGTCACCGAGCGGGCGAAGGCGAGCGGTGGACCGTCGCCGATGTTGAGCGCGACGGCCGCGCCGGGTGCGAGCAGGGGCACGAGCGAGGTGAAGAACTCGCCGGTGGTGAGCGCGCCCGGGGTCCGGGCCCCGGCGAAGACGTCCAGGATCAGCAGATCGACGTTGCCGTGCAGCCCGCCGGGCAGCAGCGCGCCCGCCTCCGCCGCGTCCGCGCAGCGCACCTTGATCTGCTCCCGCTTCGGCAGCGGCATCGCCGCCCGGACCGCGTCGATCAGCGCCCGGTCCGACTCGATCACCTGCTGCCGCGACCCGGGCCGGGTCGCCGCGATGTACCGCGGCAGCGTGAAGCCGCCCCCGCCCAGGTGCACCGCGGTGATCGGATCCCCCACGGGGCGCACCAGATCGGCGACGTGGCCGATCCGGCGGACGTACTCGAATACCAGGTTGGTCGGATCGTCGAGATCCACGTAGCTCTGCGGCGTCCCGTCCAGGAACACCGTGAACGCACCGGGCCGGTCACGATCGTTCTCGATCGCGACCGGCCCGGTCTCACGTTCCTCGGTCAGCTGTTCGCGGCCTTGAACTCGCGACGGCGCGCGTGCAGGATCGGCTCGGTGTAACCGTTCGGCTGCGCGCCACCCAACAGCACCAGGTCCTTCGCGGCCTGGAAGGCGATGTTGGTGTCGAAATCGGGCGCCAACGGACGGTACGACGGGTCGCCCGCGTTCTGCTGGTCGACCACCGGCGCCATCCGCTTGAGCGACTCGACGATCTCGTCCTCGGTGACGATGCCGTGCCGCAGCCAGTTCGCCAGCAGCTGCGAGCTGATGCGCAGCGTGGCGCGATCCTCCATGAGGGCCACATCGTGGATGTCGGGCACCTTGGAGCAACCGACACCCGCATCGATCCAGCGGACCACGTAGCCGAGGATCGACTGGCTGTTGTTGTCCAGCTCCTCACGCTTCTCCTCCGCCGACCAATCGGCGAAGGTCGCCAGCGGGATGGTGAGGATGTCGTCGACCGACGCCGGATTGCGCTTGGCGATCTCGTTCTGCACCTCGAAGACGTCCACCAGGTGGTAGTGCAGGGCGTGCAGGGTCGCGGCGGTGGGCGAGGGCACCCACGCGGTGGTGGCGCCGGCCTTGGGCTGGGCGATCTTCTGCTCCAGCATCGCGGCCATCAGATCGGGCATGGCCCACATGCCCTTACCGATCTGCGCCTTGTGCTGCAGGCCCGCGTGCAGGCCCACGTCCACGTTGGAGTCCTCGTACGCGGGGTACCAGGTCTGGCCCTTGATATCGGCCTTGCGGACGAACGGTCCGGCCACCATCGAGGTGTGGATCTCGTCGCCGGTGCGATCGAGGAAGCCGGTGTTGATGAACACCACGCGGTCGTTCGCGGCGGCGATCGCGGCCTTGAGGTTCACCGAGGTGCGGCGCTCCTCGTCCATGATGCCCATCTTGAGGGTGCGGGCGGGCAGGCCGAGGACCTGCTCGACGCGCTCGAAGATCTCGGCGGCGAAGGCCACCTCCTCGGGGCCGTGCATCTTCGGCTTGACGATGTAGATCGAGCCGGTGCGCGAGTTCTTGATCTCGCCCGACAGGCCGTGGATCGCGATCAGCGAGGTGACGATGCCGTCGAGGATGCCCTCGCCGATCTCCTCACCGTTCAGCAGGATCGCGTCGGTGGTCATCAGGTGGCCCACGTTGCGCACGAACAGCAGCGAGCGGCCGTGCAGGGTGAGCGGCGAACCGTCCACCGCGGTGTAGGTGCGGTCCGGGTTCAGGGTGCGGGTGAAGGTCTTGCCGCCCTTGCTGACCTCTTCGGCGAGATCGCCCTTGTTCAGGCCCAGCCAGTTGCGGTAGCCGACCACCTTGTCGTCGGCGTCGACGGCCGCGACCGAGTCCTCGAAGTCCATGATCGTGGTGACGGCCGACTCGACCAGCACGTCCTTGACGCCGGCGCGGTCGGTCGAGCCGATCGGCGAGGCCGGATCGATCTGGATCTCCAGGTGCAGGCCGTTGTGGCGCAGCAGGATGCCCGACGGTGCCGTGATGTCGCCCGCGTAGCCGACCAGGGCCGACGGATCGGCCAGGCAGTAGGTGGCGTCCTCGCTGGAACCGGACGCGCCCTTGACGTCGGCGACGAGCTGGCCGCCCTCGATCCGGTACGCCGAGACGGCGGCGTGCGAACCGGCCTCGAGCGGCACGGCCTTGTCCAGGAAGTCCTTGGCGAAGGCGATCACCTTGTCGCCGCGGACCTTGTTGTAGCTCGAGCCCTTCTCGGCGCCGTCGGCCTCCGAGATGGCGTCGGTGCCGTACAGCGCGTCGTACAGCGAACCCCAGCGGGCGTTCGCGGCGTTGATCGCGAAGCGCGCGTTGAGGATCGGCACCACCAGCTGCGGGCCGGCGGTCGAGGTGATCTCGCTGTCCACGTTCTCCGTGGTGATCTCGCGATCCTCGGGCACCGGCACCAGGTAGCCGATGTCGGTGAGGAACTGCTTGTACACCGGGAAGTCGACCTCGCCGGGGTTGGCGGCGTGGAAGTCGTCGATCTTCGCCTGCAGCTCGTCGCGCTTGGCGAGCAGGGCCTTGTTCTTCGGCGCGAGATCGCCGATGAGCTGCGCCGCGCCGGTCCAGAAGGCGGCCTGGTCTACACCCGTCCCCGGAAGGGCCTCGTTGTTGATGAAGTCGTAGAGGACCGTCGCGACATCGAGGCCGGCGACGGACGTGCGGGCGGTATCGGCCATGGCAGTTTCAACCCTTCGTCGTTAAGCAGTACGCGCATCATGTTACTCCGCGCAGGTTCCCCGTCCGCTCCGCGGTGACCACCTGGCCGTAGTCCAGTTTCACGAGCTGATCGGCCCTGTCGAAGTACCGGTCGTCGTGGGTGATCACGATCACCGTCTTCCCGCGGGCACGCAGATCGGGGATGATCCGATCGTAGAAGACCGCACGGAACCGCGGGTCCTGATCCGCGGCCCACTCGTCGAACAGGTACACCGGCCGGTCCTCCAGCAACGCGGTGAGCAGCGCCAGGCGCTTGCGCTGCCCCGTGGACAGGGCGACCGTCGACAGCCGCCCGTCGGCAACGGTGACCGCGTGCCCCAACTCCAGCTCGTGCAGCAGCGCGCGCACCCGATCGTCCAGATCGTCGGCAGCGAGCCCGAGGTAGTCGTCGAACAGGTGGAAATCGGAGAACACCGCCGCCGTGTGCTGGCGGAACCACTCGGTGTTGTGCGGACCGATCGGCTCGCCTCCCACGAGCAGCATCCCGGTGCGCGGCGGATACAGGCCCGCGATCACCTTCGCCAGCGTCGACTTCCCGCTGCCGTTCCCGCCGACCAGGAAGGTCACCTCACCCGGGCGCAGCGCCAAGTCGACCGGGCCGAGCCGGAAGCCGTGCCCATCGAGCGGAGGCCCAGGAGGCATCCCCGGGCCCGGGTGCGACGGTGCGCCGCCCGGCATCGCCGCGCCGGGCGCGCCCTGCATCGCTGTTCCGGGCCCGCCCTGCATCGCTGTTCCGGGCCCGCCCGGGGGATGCGGCGGCCGAACGCCGGGCGGCCCCGGCAGCGGCTCCGGCAGGTACTCGTAGCCCACCCCGCGCAGCTCGACGGTGGCGTCCGCGGCGAGCGGCCGATCGTCGTAGGGCAGTGCGGATTCATCGCGCGGGGTCTCCAGCGACAGGTCCATGGCCCGGATCTTCGCCAGCGCCACATCACCACGCACCAGGTCCGGGATGCGGTGCATGAGGCTCTGCATCGGCATCGACAGGAACGTGGTCACCAGGACGTAGCCGATCATCGTCTCCCGCGGCAGTTCCAGCGCCCGGGCCAGCACGAACAGGATCACCACCATGGTGCCGAGCTGCAGCACCTGGCCCAGTGCCTGCCCGCCCGCGAACCGAGTGCCCGCCGCTACGTGCCGCTGCCGCAGGCCGGTCGCGGTGCCCACCAGCCGGCGGTCCAGGAAATCGGCGCGCCGGCCGCGGTGCAGCTTGAGCTCCTTGATGCCGCGGGTCACCTCGTGGAACGAGCCGATCAGCGCATCGTCGAGCTCGCGGGCCCGGCGGTAGTGCTCACGCACCTTGCGCAGCACCGTCTCCACACAGGCGATGCCGATCAGCGTGCCCGCCACCGACACCGCGAACAGCGTGCCGGAGACCGTCGCCAGATAGGTGAGCGCGCCGATGATGGTGGCCAGATCGATGCACAGGCCCGGGATACCGGAGACCGCCATCGACAGCGAGCGCACGTCCTCGGTGAGAGTGGCCAGCAGCCGGTGATCGCCCAGCCGCTCGATGTGCTCCAGCGGCGCCGCGAGTACCCGCTTCGACAGCTGCACCCGCAGCCGGTACACCGCCGCCTGCGCCAGGTGCAGCAGCACCAACTGCGAGGCGACGCCCGCCGTGACCACCACCGCGGCGGTCACGATGAACTCGGACACCGTGACCGTGGGCATCGGCCCGGGAGCGACCAGGCCGTTGATCAGCGTGAGCAGATAGGCGTTCGCGCCGCCGGCGATCAGGCCCGCCACCACCGCCGCGGCGATCGCCGCGGGGGAGATGGAGAACAGGAATCTCAGGAGCTTCACGGTGCGGTCCTCACTCCCCGCCGATGACGTCGAACAGGAAGCCCTCGACCGTGACCCCCGGGGCGAACGAGAACGCGATCCCCGTCTGCGGTTCGGCACCCGCGGTGCGGGCGGCGAGCAGCCGTTCGAGGACGAACAGCAGCGACACGCTGAGCATGTTCCCGTGCTCGGCGAGCACCGCCCAACTGGTCTCCGAGGCGGCCCGCGGCAGCCCCAGCGCGGCGCTCGCCGACTCGATGATCTTCGGCCCGCCCGGGTGGATGGCCCAGTGCGCGATCGCATCCCGGTCGAGTCCATTGCGTTGCAGGACCCCGTCGACCACCGGTGCCACACCGTCGATGATGTACCGGGGCAGCGACTGCGCCAGCTCGCACGTGATGCCGTTCGCGTTCACGCCCAGGACGATCCCGTCCTCGGCGTCGTCGAGCAGGTGCGCGAAGGTGTCCCGGACCACGATGCTCCCGGCGGGCAGCGGGTGCCCCACCTCGCTGGCGCCGATCACGGCGGCACCGCAGCCGTCGGCGAACAGGCTGGAGATCACCACATCGTTCGGGTCACCCGCGAACACCGCGTTCACCGAACTCAGTTCCAGGCACACCATGAGCGACTTGCGATCCGGGTGCGCGCGCACGTAATCGTTCGCCACCCGCAGGGCGTTCATCGCCGCCGCGCACCCCATGAAGTTGACCACCACCCGGCTCGTCGAGGCGGGAAGGCCCAGGGCGCGCACCACCGCCACGTCGACCCCGGGTGCGAGGAAGCCGGTGCTGGTGACGAAGACGAGCTGCCCGACATCGGCGGGGTCGACGGTGCCGAGCGCACGCCGGGCGGTGTCGATCGCGAGCGGAGCGGCGTGCTCGGCGAACAGGTCCATCCGCTCGCGGACGGTGTCCGGCCGGGCGCTGAAGGCGGCGAAATCCTCGTCCAGCGGGTCGATCGCCAGGTGCCGGGTATCGATCATCGTCTTCGCGTACACCCGGCGGATGCGTTCGGCCTGGGCCGGATCGTCGAACCGGGAGGCCACCCGCTCGGCCGACGCGGCCTGATCGAAGGCGCGCGACGGTGAGCCGGTGGCGAGGGATTCGATCACCGCGACCGCGGTCGGCGGCGCCGGGGGAGCTCCGCGCCACAGGGGCTCGGGCAGTGGCGGCTGCTGCAGCGCGGTGTCGATACCGTGCGATGCGTTCATGGGGGGTACTCCTAGATGAGGCTGGGGCGATCAGACGGTGCCGATGCCGGTGAAACCCGCGACGACGTAGGAACCGGAGGTGCGCAGGGCCTTCGGCGAGAAGTGCTCGCGCAGGAAACCGTGTCCCTCGGCCTGGGCGGTCCGGGACTTCGAGAACAGGAAGGTGCGCACCTGGTCGGGGAGCCGGTCGAAGAAGAAGCTGCGCGCCGGCAGCCATTCGACGCCGAACTTCGCCGCCTCCTCGGCCATCACCCGCTCGGTGGCGATGTTGGCGAAGCCGCTGCGCTGGTAGGGCAGCACGTGATGCACGCGGTGGCTGGACAGTCCGGCCGAGAGGAAGCAGTCCACGTAGCGGTTGCCCGAGATCTTCAGGTCGTAGGCCTGGTGCAGCTGGTTGACCGCCCAGTCCTCGGTATCGGGTTCGGGCAGCTCGTCGACATCGGTCTCGAAGTCATGGCTGGCGACCACCAGGAAGGTGCTCACCCACAGCACGGCGACGAACTGCGCGACCCACGCCCAAATGTCACCGAGGAACAGGAACAGGAAGAACTCGCCGATCAGCAGCACGCGCATGCCGAAGGCGCCCACGAAGTGCGGGAGCGCGCCGCGCAACGAGCCGTACATGTCGGCGACGCCCACCTGCCGGGTCAGCTTGACGATCTCGAACAATCGCGAGGTCATGCCCGTCGCGGTGTGGCCGAACTTGTGCAGGGTGTGGATCGGCACCCGGTACCACCGCGGGATGTCCATCATCATGGTGAAGACGTTCTTCTTGATGTCCACCTCGCTCTGCGTGTGCGGGTGGTGCAGCAGCGCGTGACCGTCGGCGGTGACGAAGGACAGCGCGACGTAGTTGATGTCGAAGGCGTTCACCAGGACCTTGTTCTTGCCCTTCTGCGCCCGGTGGATCGCGTAGTGTCCGAAGCCCGCCAGCGAGCTGCGGAGCACGACCATGGCGATCACGAACAGCGGCAAGGGCATCCACGCCGGTTCCGACAGCCGAGTGGCGATCACCGCGACATAGGCCACGGCCAGCGCGAGGGCGGCCACGTCGAACCAGCGGTCCATCCGCGTGATCCGCGCCGCGAGCGCGGGATCGCGCAGCCGCTTCTTCACCTGATGCAGCAGATCGTCCGGATCGTCGAACCGGTAGCGCGGGGTATCGCGCCAACTGTCGAATCCGTCCTTGAAAAGGAACGCGGGGGCATTGTTCTTAGGATGCACATCTTCAATTCGTGCGTCCCGGTCGAGCGCGAATCGTTCCAGCATCCGCTCGATCTTCTCGGGATCCTTGTGATACGACCCGATGATCGAGGTGATGTCCCGGTTCTTCGAGCGGCCGATGAAGAATTCTCCGCCCGGGTGTTTGTTGATCCATTCCGAGAGGTCGTAGGCGCGGCCTTTGTAAACCCATACATCGGACAACTGCGGTCCACCGCCCGGACCGGGTCCGCCGGGGCCGGGGCCGGGACGCGAGTCCGGATCCGGACGTGCACCGTCCGGACCTCCGGGTGGCTCCGGGCGGGCGCGGTGGAGATCGCGCGGGCCCGGATCGTGCGCGCCTTCCTGCGGCGGCACGGTGGGATTCTGAGTCACTGGTCGTCCTCCTGACGAGACGGTTTTCCCGCCGTTACCTGACACTGTTCCGTCGCACGCTAATGGATCGCCAAAGGACGGCCAGTCCTACCGGGAAAATGTCCGATTCATCCCAGTTCGAAGATCGAATGTCCGCCTGAATTCTGCGCCGAGTGATGCATACTCGACCTCGGGTTGCGCGGAATGCCCGCTATCCCGGGGTAACGACCACCGATACCCGCACTTCACACACAAAGGGGGGCTCATGAGCCTGAAAGCGTCTCGCGCGGTGATCGCATTGTTCGCGGTCGGTGCGCTCGCGATCACCGGCTGCGCCGATAAGAAGACCGAGTCGGGGGCCGGGGGGACCACCACGGCCGGGACATCGGCCGCGGCGGGCTCGTCCAAGCCGCTCGATGCGAACGGACTGCCCAAAGCGGACATCGTCACCGAGGCCGCCAAGGCCACCCGGGAGACCTACTCCGAACATCTGGTGCTCACCGTGGCCAAGGCCATCCAGGGTCTGCCCGTGTCCAGCGTCAACGGCGACATCACCTCGGACAAGGACACCAAGAAGGTGGCGGCCCAGGGCGATGCCAACGTGCGCATCCAGGAGAACTACGTGCAGACCAAGTTCGTGGTGATCGACGGCACCCTGTACGCCAACCTGGGCGGCCCGAAGTTCCAGGACATGGGCAGGACCGGCGAGAAGGGCGTCTACGACCCCGCCGTGATCCTCGACCTCGACAAGGGTCTCGGCAAGGTCGTCGAATCGGTCCAGAACCCCAAGGTCGAATCCCGGGAGACGGTCAACGGTCTCAAGGCCGTCAAGGTCACCGGCACCGTCGATCCGAAGGTCCTGGACCCGATCCTGCCGCAGATCACCGAGGTCGCGGCCAAGGGCGGCAACACAACGCTGCCGATCACCCTGTGGATCGTCGACGATGCGGCTGCGAACCCGCAGCCCAAGCCGAACGTCACCAAGTTCCAGGTGAACCTCAAGGACGGCGACATCGACCTGAACCTCACCGATTTCGGCAAGAAGGTCGAGGTCACCAAGCCGGCGATGTAGCCGGGGTGCGGCCGGACGGGCGTCAGAAGCCCTTCGACCGCAGGAACTTCGCGAGGGTCTCCACGCTGTCCGGCGTACGCGGCCCCTCGACCAGCGCGGCGTACGGGAGGGTGAGGATGTTGCCCTCCCGTACCGCCGTGGTGTTGGCCATCAGCGGCTGCGAGCGGAGCTGGGCGATCTTCGCCTCCGGCGTGTTCTCGGGTCCCACGCCGTAGTCCACGATCACGATCACCTGCGGATCGCGTTGCGCCGCAGCCTCCCAGGAGCTCGTGGTCCACGAGTCGTTGATATCGGCGAAGACATTCGTGGCGCCCGCGGACTCGATGATGGCCTGCGGGGTGCCGGTGCGGCCCGATGTGAACGGATCGGGCGAGGCGCTGTCGAACAGGAACACCCGCGCCTTGCGCGCATCGTCCTTCGGCGCCTGGGCGCGCACCGCGTCGATCCGCGCCCGGTACTGCTCCACCAGCTGCCGGCCGCGGTCCGGCACACCGAACAGGGTGCTCAGGTTCTCCAGGTCCGTGTACAGGGCGTCCAGCGGCGGCATCACGCCGCGCTGCTTGGTCCCGGGCTGCCGGCACGCCTCGGAGAGCTGGTACGGAACCGCGCCGATCTGCCGGATCCAGTCCGGCGTCACCCCGGTGGTCTCCTGGAATCCGTAGCTCCACCCGCCGAACACGAAATCGGGGTTCGCGGCCTGGATCACCTCCCGCGTGAAGGCCGTCCCGAGGTTCGGCGCCCTATCGAAATCGGCCTTCCACGGCGAGGTCTGGTAATCCACGTGCTTGCCGTCGTAGGTGGTGTACCCCGCCAGTCGGTCGGTCAGGCCGAGCGCGAACAGGATCTCGGCGTTTCCCGTGTCGTTGACCACCACCCGGCTCGGGATGCCCGGCACCGTCAGCGGCGCACCGCAGTTGGTGACCGTCGCGGCGCGCCCGGAGCTCGGCGACGGCGCCGCCTCCTCGACCTTCGCGCCGCAGCCGGCCAGCAGGGTGGACGCGGCGAGGATCGCGGCGGCGGGGCGCCGGGGCAGACGGTTCATGAATCGTTCCTGTTCGTCGGGGGAGGGGAGAGCTCGTCGAAGATCACCTGCGGCACCCGCAGGCGGGGGTGGGACACCACGTGCGCCCCGATGCCGAAATGTTGCTCGATGGTGGCGGGCGTGATGATCTCCGCGGGGGTCCCGGAGCACGCCAGCGCGCCATCGGTGAGGACGTAGAGCCGATCGCAGTACTGGGCGGCCAGATTCAGATCGTGCAGCACGGCGATCACAGTGACGCCGAGATCGCGTGCGGCGCTGAGCACCGCGAACTGGTGCCGCACGTCGAGGTGATTGGTGGGCTCGTCGAGGACCAGGACCTTCGGCTCCTGCGCGAATGCGCGGGCGATCAACACCCGCTGCGCCTCCCCACCGGAGAGCGTGCCGAACTGCCGGTGCGCGAAGGGTTCCGCGCCCGCCGTCGCCAGCGCCCGGTCGACCGCGGCGTCGTGCACGGCCGAGGACAGGCCCCGGCGCCGGTGCGGCAGTCGCCCGGTGTCCACGATCTCCCGGCCGGTGAAGCCGATGTCGAAGGGAGCGTGCTGCATCACCGCGGCCACCTGCCGGGCGTTCTCGGCCAGGCTCACCGCGGTCACGTCCGCCCCGTCCACCGTCACCGTTCCCGCGTGCGGTTTCAGCACCCGGTAGACGCAGCGCAGCAGCGTCGACTTACCACTGCCGTTGGGCCCGACGACACCGATGAACTCGCCCGCCGCGGCGGCCAGGCTCACCCCGGCCACGATCCGCGCGCCGCCGATCGCCACGTCGACCCCCGAATACTCCACCCGCACTACGCGCCCCCGACCGTGCGGCGCCGCATCAGCGCGATGAACAGGGGCACGCCCACCGCCGCCGTGATCGCACCCAGCGGCAGTTCCTGCGGCGGCACCACCGTACGCGCTGCGATATCGGCGAGCACCAGGAACAACGCCCCCAGTGCGGGCGCCACGAGCAGCACCCGGCGGTGATCGGCGCCCACCAGCAGGCGCGCCACGTGCGGCACCACCAGACCGACGAATCCGATGGCGCCGCAGACGGAGACGATGATCCCCGTCATCGCCGCGGTGAGCACGAACAGCGCGGTCCGGAAGCCGGAGGCGGAGACACCCATGGAGATGGCCACCTCGTCGCCCAACGCCAGTGCGTTCAGCCGGCGGGCGTTGCCGCGCAGGATCACCAGGCCCACGGCCACCGCGACCGCCACCAGCGCGGTGGTGCGCCAGGTGGCCGACGACAGGCTGCCGAACAGCCAGAACATCACGGTGCGTGCCGCATCGCCGCGGGGCGCGAGGAAGACCAGCACGGTGGTGACCGCCGAGAAGCCGTAGGCCAGCGCCGTGCCCGTGAGCACCAGCCGCAGCGGGGAGAGCCCGCCGTCGCGGTAGGCGATGGCGTACACCAGTGCGGTGGCGCCGAGCGCCCCCAGGAAGGCCGCGGTCGGCAGCGCGTACAGGCCCAGCGTGCCGAGCACGCCGAACAGGGCCACCGAGGTCGCGCCCACCGACGCGCCGGACGAGATCCCGAGCACGTACGGATCGGCGAGCGCATTGCGCACCATCGCCTGCACGGCAACGCCGATCGCGCTCAGGCCCGCGCCCACGATCGCCGCGCTCAGCACCCGCGGGATCCGGGAATCGGCCACGATCCGATACGAGGTCGCCTGATCGGCGGGGATGGTGCCGCCCGAGACGAAGGCCCAGAGGTAGCGCGTGGCGTCCTGCCAGGGAATCCGCACCGTCCCCAGGACCACACCCAGCCACATCGCGCAGAGCAACGCGATCACCAACAGCGCCAGCAGCACTGCGATACGGCGCGACGGAACCACCCGCACTCCGCGACTCCCCTCGGGTCGTGAGTGACCACCCGGTCGGGCGGTCGCGGTGGCAGGTATCGGGCTGGAGTCGTCGTCGCCGACGGGACTCTCACCGTTGCGGGGCAGCCCCGGAATCGCACCGGGTTCCCTCTTGCGCCGTGCGCTCACGCGCGCGGACCATCGCTGCGGGCGAGTCTAGGTGGGGTCCCCACCGGGGCGCGCGGTGGGCTCCGCCGACGATCCGGGTCGACGGAGGGCCACCGCCGCGATCACGGCCAGAGGTTGGGATTCAGGTCCGATCCGTAGCCGCCGTAGCGCGGGCGACGTTCCAGATGCAGGTGCGGGCCCCGGGTGTTGCCCGTATCGCCCGAGTAGCCGATCAACTGGTTGGTCGCGACCCGCTGGCCGTCGCTCACGACCCGCCGGGACAGGTGGCAGTAGCCCCAGTCCGAGCCGTCGGCGTTGTCGTTGATCAGGATCATCGTGCCGTACGCGGCACCCCAGTTCGCCCGGCCCGTGCGGACATCGCCGCCGATGGTGGCGTACACCGGAGTGCCGATGGGGCAGCCGATGTCGACACCCGTGTGGTAGCCGGCCTCCCAGGATCCGGGCTGCCGCCACTGGGCCGTGATCGGATGCGCGCTCGCATCGCGGATGGGCCGCACGTAGGTCGCGGCGTTCGCCGCCGGGGCGAGGGCGGCGCCGGCGGAGGCGAGCCCGGCGGCGACCGCGCTCCCGATGAGCAACTGTCGTCGACTGAGCAGGACGGAGGATTCGTGGCGATCTGTCATGACTCTTCTCCCTGAAAGTTCATGAGCGGGCGACGACCGTGAGCAACGCTCACGGTCAGCGCGAGTATGACATCACTCGGGAGTCGTCGCCGGGTCATCGCGGGGCCAGCCCCGCACCACGGCGAGGAGGCGATCACGGATCGGGGTCGCACGCTGCGCCAACTCGGCCTGCCGGCGCACGTACTCGCGGCGGCCCTCGGGCGTCTCGATCGCGATGGGCTCGAAGCCGTGCGCGGCCAGGTCGTACGGGCTCGCCCGCATGTCCAGCTCCCGGGCGTCCCGGGCCAGGTCGAAGGCGTCCGCCACCAGATCGGACGGCACACCGGGCGCCAGTTTGAACGCCCACTTGTAGAGATCCATGCCCGCGTGCAGGCAGCCGGGTTGTTCGGAGCCGACCTGCTTCTCGCGGGTGAGTTCGGTCGCGTTCCGGGGCGCGGCCTCCGGCGTGAAGAACCGGAACGCGTCGTAGTGGGTGCAGGTCAGCTGCCCGGCCCGGACCACCTCGTCGGTGCCCTCCGGCCCCAGTCGCAGCGGCACGGGGTGCCGGGCCTGGTCCGCCTCGCGGTAGACCATCGCCCACTCGTGCAGCCCGAAGCAGCCGAGGACGGGGCGCCGCGCGGCGGTGGCCTCGAGCAGGCGTGCCACGTACGCCGCGGTATCGGCGCGCTTGGCGAGCACAGCCGGATCCTGCGCCACCCGGTTCCCGGAGACGGTGTAGCCCCGGAGTCCGGCGAACTCCTCGGCCGCCCGCGGACCGTCGAGCTCCACGCCGATCCCCGGATGCCAGCGCAGCAGGTGCGCCGGACGGTGCCCGTAGTAGGTGAACAGGAAGTCCCAGACGGGGTGCTTCTCACCGCGGGCGGCGCGCCGCCGGTGCGCATCCACGAACGGGGTCAGCCGTGCGCGGTGGGCGTCCGCGAGCGGGCGCCACTGCGCGTCGCTGAGCACGACGGGAGCGAGGACGGGGCGAGTCACACCCGATGCGTCCCATCGCGCACGGTGCCCACGAACTCCTCGACCACGTCCTCCAGAGCGACGATGCCGATGGTGCGACCGTGATCGTCGGCGACCGCCACCAGGTGCCCGCCGAGCCGCCGCAGGTGCGAGGTGGCCTGGTCCAGGGAGAGCGCACCGTCGACCACCGGCAGCGGGCGGATGCGCCCCGCCCCGATCACCGTGTCGGGGCCCACGGCCGCGTCCATGATGTCCGGCAGCACGTCCTTGACATGCAGGTACCCGGTGAAGGCTCCGCCGCGGCTGCGCACCGGGTAGCGGGAGAAGCCGGTCTCGGCCACGGCGGTCTCGATATCGCCCAGCGTGGGCCCGTAGGTCCCGTCGGGCCCGGCGACCGCCTGCAGCCCGCGGATCTCCGCGAGCGGGATCGCCACATCGGCCACGGTGCGGCGCGAGGTCTGCAACGCCCGGGTCAGGCGCACCTGCTCCTCCGCGTCGATCAGGCCCTCGTCGTGCGATTCCGCGATCAGCTCGCTGAGCTCACCGGCGGAGATGGTGCTCTCCAGCTCGTCGCGCGGCTCCACGCCCAGGGCACGCAGCACCAGCGTCGCGAGCCAGTTGTAGAGCGCGATCACCGGCTTCATCACCCGGGAGAAGGCCACCAGCGGCGGCACCAGCAGCATCGCCGCGGATTCGGGCCCGGCCAACGCGATGTTCTTCGGGACCATCTCGCCGAGCAGGATGTGTAGCACCACCACGAGGCTGAGCGAGATGGTGAAGGAGATCGGATGCAGCAGTGCCTCCGGCACGTTCGCCCACTCCATCGGCTTCTCCAACAGGTGCGCGATGGCGGGCTCGCCCACCTTGCCCAGCAGGATCGAGCAGATCGTGATGCCGAGCTGGCACGCGGCCAGCATGAGGGACAGGTTCTCGGACGCCTTGATCACCGCGCGGGCGCTGCTGCGGCCCTGTTCGACGAGGGCCTCCAGCCGGTCGCGGCGGGCAGCGATGAGGGCGAACTCGGCGGCCACGAAGAAGGCGTTCGCGGCCAGCAGCAACACCGTGAGTCCCACGGCCAGGAGGTCATTCATCGGTCACCTCCACCAGCTCGACCAGGTCCACCCGGCGGCCGTCCATCCGGGCCACCCGCGCGGTCCAGGTGCGGTCCGGGGTGTAATCGTCGTCGTCCATGGGGTGCGTGGGCAGGGCGGTCTGATCGCCCACCTCGGGGATCCGCCCGAGCAGGTACATGACCAGGCCGCCGAGGGTGTCGTAGTCGCCCTCCGGCGCCCGGTATCCGGTGTCGCGCTCCAACTCGTCGATGCGGAGCAGCCCGGCGCACAGGTACCCGGTGTCGGTGCGCTGCACGTCCACCGGCTCGTTGTCGTCGTGCTCGTCGCGCACATCGCCGACGATCTCCTCGATCAGGTCCTCGACCGTGACCACGCCGGCGGAGCCGCCGTACTCGTCGACCACCAGCGCCATCTGCAAGCCGTTGGCGCGCAGCTGATCCATCAGCGCATCACCGTCGAGGGCGGCGGGCACCACCGGGGGAGCGGTCGCGATCGACCCCACCGTGGTGCGGGCCCGACGCTCCGCGGGCACCGTGAGCGCCTGCTTGACGTGCACGAAACCGACGGTGTCGTCGAGATCGCCGCGGATCACCGGGAACCGGGAGTGCCCGGACTCGATGGACAGTGCCATCAGATCGGCGACGGTGTCGTCGAACTCCACCGAGTGCACCCGCTGGCGCGGCGTCATCAGTTCCTCGGCGGTCAGCTCGCCGAATTCCAGGGAGCGGCCCACCAACTCGGCCGTCGTCTCGTCGATCGCGCCCTGCGCCGCGGAATTGCGCACCAGCGCACTGAGCTCCTGTGCCGACCGCGCGGAACTGAGCTCCTCGGCGGGCTCGATGCCGAGCCGGCGCACCATCTTGTTCGCGGTCGAGTTGAGGAAGGTGATGGCCCACCGGAAGACGGTGGAGAAGGCGGCCTGCGCGCCCGCGGTGAGCCGGGCAGTGGCCAGGGGGCGCGCGATGGCCAGGTTCTTCGGAGCCAGCTCGCCCAGCACCATCGACAGTGAGGTGGCGATCACCAGCGCCAGGATCAGCGTGAGCGCCGACGACCAGACCTGCGGCATCCCGGTCCACTCCAGCGCGGGGCGCAGGAACTTCGAGAGCACCGGCTCGGCCAGATAACCCGTGACCAGCGTGGTGATGGTGATACCGAGCTGCGCGCCGGAGAGCTGGAAGGACAGGGTGCGGTGCGCGCTCTGGACCTGTTTGGAACGGCGGTCGCCGCGGTCGCGGACATCCGCATCGATGGTGGACTTCTCGAGCGCGGTGAGGGAGAACTCCGCCGCCACGAACAGCGCGGTACCCAGCGTGAGCGCGAGGAAGCCGATGACCGCAACGATCGTGATCAGGGTGCTAGACATCGCCGCCTCACCGAGCGCATCGGCGGGGAGCCGGGCCCCACGGGCATCGGCGTGGCGGCTCGTCGGCGGCGCCTGCCGGGTCTTCGGGCTTTCATGTCCCTTCCATCCATCGAGGAATCAGCTTCCGGCAGTCTACCGAGACGATCGAACCGTCCGCGTCACCAACCGCCGGGGAGCGGGCGGCCCTCCGCGAAGCCCGCCGCGCTCTGCACCCCGAGCGTGGCCCGCTCGTGCAGCTCGGGCAGGGTGCGGGCGCCGGCGTAGGTGCACGAACTGCGCACCCCGGACGTGATCCGATCGAGGAGATCCTCGACGCTGGGCGCCTCCGGATCGACCCGGATGCGCGAACTCGAAATGCCCTCCTCGAACAGGGATTTGCGGGCCCGGTCGAAGGCGCCCTCACCCGCGGTGCGGGCGGCCACCGCGCGCTTGGAGGCCATCCCGAAGCTCTCCTTGTAGGCGGAGCCGTCGGTCGCGAACTTCATGTCGCCGGGCGACTCGTAGGTGCCCGCGAACCAGGAACCGACCATCACGTTGGAGGCGCCCGCGGCCAGGGCGAGCGCCACATCGCGGGGGTGCCGCACGCCACCGTCGGCCCAGACGTGCGCGCCCAGTTCGCGTGCGGCGGCGGCGCAGTCCTCGACCGCGCTGAACTGCGGGCGGCCCACGCCGGTCATCATCCGCGTGGTGCACATCGCGCCCGGTCCCACACCCACCTTGACGATGGTGGCGCCGGCGTTGACCAGGTCGCGGGCTCCCGCGGCGGAGACCACGTTGCCCGCCGCGAGCGGCAGGCCGAGATCGGCCGCGGCGACCGCCTCCAGCGCGTCGAACATCTTCGCCTGATGACCGTGCGCGGTGTCGACCACGAGCACGTCCGCGCCGGCCTCGGCGAGGGCCCGGGCCTTGGCGGCCACATCGCCGTTGATGCCGACGGCGGCGGCGATCCGCAGGCCGCCGTTCGCATCGACGGCGGGCGTGTAGATCCCGGCGCGCACGGTGCCCGTGCGGGTGAGCACGCCGTGCAGCCGGCCGTCGGGCTCGACCAGGACGGCGAGGTCGGTGTGCGCGCCCTCGAGCAGCGCGAAGACCTCACGCGGATCGGTGCCCGCCGGAGCGGTGACGAAGGCATCGGTCATCACGTCGCGCAGGCGCGCGAACCGGTCGACGCCCTCGCAGGCCGCACCGGTGACCAGACCGAGGGGGCGCTCCGCATCGTCGAGCACCACGACGGCGCCGTGCGCCCGCTTCGGGAGCAGCGCGACCGCATCGCTCACCGAATCGTCCGGCCCGAGCGTGACCGGGGTATCGGCCACCAGATCGCGGCTCTTGACGTAGGCGATGGTCTCCGCCGCGGCCTGCAACGGAAGGTCCTGCGGCAGTACGACGATGCCGCCGCGCCGCGCCACCGTCTCCGCCATGCGGCGGCCGGCCACCGCCGTCATGTTGGCGACGACGATCGGGATGGTGGTACCCGTCCCGTCGACCGACGACAGGTCCACGTCGAACCGGGAGGTCACGTCCGACCGGTTCGGGACGAGGAAGACGTCGTCGTAGGTGAGGTCGTACGGCGGGCGGCTATCGGAGAGGAACTGCACGCCGACAGTCTAGGTGCCCCGCCGTACCCGGCGATCAGCGCAGGACGCGGCCCTGGCCGTCGCGGATCGACCCGGTGAACATCATGATCGACTCGACCAGGGTCCAGATGCGCAGACCCACCAGCGCCAGGCTGCCGAGCATCATGAACAGCAGGCCGATCAGCGGAATGACACCGAGGACCAGGGACAGGAAGCCGGCGCCCAGGATGCACACCTGGATCGTGGCCTCACGATTGCGCCCCAGGTACCAGTTGCCCGCGCCGAAACCACCCAGGAACAGCTGCAGCAGACCCGCCGCGACCTTCGACTTGTCCGAGAGCGGCTGGCCCGTGGCGGGATCCACGCCGTAGCCACCCGGCCCGAAGGCCTGGTACTGGCCGGGATACCCGGGCTGCGGCACCGGCGGGTACATCCCCGGCTGCCCCTGCGGGACGTAGCCGAACTGCGGCTGTCCGTACGGCTGCTGACCGTAGGCCTGCTGCCCGTACGGAACGGGCTGCCCGTATCCCTGCTGGTGCCCCTGCTGCTGGTTGTAATACGGATCGGTCACGTCTGATCTCCCTCGTCCCCCCGGAAAGTGTGAGATCAGGGTACAGCCCGCCTCCGTCGATACGGCGGAAGCCGGGTCAGTGCGTGAACAGGCGGTACAGCTCGGTGAGCCAGGGCACCGCGACGGCCACGGTGGGAACCACCAGGATCAGCCCGGCGACGATGTAGACCCCCACGTTGAACAGCGGTCCGGCCGCAGGTTCGGACAGCCGCTCGACCCGCACCACCGTGCCGGTCGAGCCCACCGCCAGCGCGCCGCGCGGAGCCGGACTCTTGGCGCAGGTCACCAGTGCGTTCGCGAGGGGGAGCGGCCCGGCCGCGGCGACGGCCTTGTCGTCGGCGAGGAGCTCCACCAGCAGTTCCACCGAATCGAGGGCGGCGGAGGAGCGCACGCCGCGCGGGAAGGCGTGGTGCACCGCGGTGAAGGCCTCCAGCACCAGATCGTGCCGCGAGCGCAGGTGCGCGCGTTCGTGCGCGAGCACCGCAGTGAGCTCGTCGTGGCTGAGCTGGTTGAGCGTTCCCTCGCTCACCACCACCCGGTGCCGCAGTCCGGGCAGGCAGTAGGCGAGGGGCTCGTCGACGCCGAGGACGCGCAGGTCGGCGGCGGACACCGGATGGTCACCGTCGACCGCCTGGCTGAGGATGTCGACCACGTTGCGGTGCCGGGCCCGACGTCGCCGGGTGCGCACCGCCAGCCGGACCGTGGACGTGATGAGGCGCGCGCCGATCACCAGGGTGAACGCGAAGGCGATCACCGCCACCGTCCACGGCACGATGCCGAGTTGGCGGATCTCGTCGATGGGGTTGGTGGTGGGGCGGCCGTCGGGACCGGGCACCAGGAGCCAGCTCGCGATCACCAGTCCGGCGCTGAACGCGGAGAGGACGGCGGCGAGGGCGATGGCCTGCCACAGGACGAGCGCCGCCCGCGGCGCGCGCACCGGCCACGAGGCCTTGGAGAGCCACAGCGGCACCGGCCCCGCCAGGAGCAGGGCCAGCAAGCCGAAGATGACCGCTGCCATGCTCCGAGCCTATCGGCTCGTCAGGAGTGGGTGCGACCGTCGGTCGCCTGATCGGCCTCGAGCTTGGCCAGGGCGCGGCGCAGCGCCTCCGCCTCGTCGGCCCCGACCCGCTCCACGAAGTGCACGAGCGCGGCCTCACGCGAGCTGTCGGCCTGGGCCAATGCGTCGAACATGAGGTCGGCCACGAGTTGCTCGCGGCCGAAGGTGGCCGTGTAGCGATGTGCGCGATCGGTGCGGATCTGGCTCACGAGCTTCTTCTTCGCGAGGCGCTGCAGCACCGTCATCACGGTGGTGTACGCGAGTTCGCGGTCGGCCGCGAGCGATTCGTGCACCTGTCGCACGGTCTGCGGTTCGGTGGATGCCCAGAGGTGATCCATGACCGCGCGCTCAAGATCTCCCAATGCCGCCATTGCTCAGATTCTACTCGCCATGGCCTGGATCGCTACGACGGCGTGTCGTAATCCACGCCACATCGATTAGGGCTTGCTTAGTTAGGGGAGGCTGCCCTAGAGTAGTGAACGTCGCCGAGAGCGACGAGTGATCCACATCAGACCGCGATGCGAACTGAGGGCTGCAGTTGTTACCGCCCGGTCTGTGCCACGGCGGGTCCCACGAAGGCTGAGCGTGGGGCCCGCCGATCACTCTTTTCCGGGCCCCATCACCCGATCCGACGTCAGCCCTTCGGCATCACGAGCCACAGCACCAGGTACACCAGGAACTGCGGGCCGGGCAGCAGGCAGGACAGCACGAACAGCACGCGCACTAATGCCGGCTGGACGCCGAAGTAGCGCGCGATGCCGGAGCAGACGCCGCCGATCCAATTGTTCTGCACGTCCCGCGCGAAGCGCTTGGGCGGCTGCGGGGCCGTGTAGGGGGTGGGGTCGAAGTTCAGGTTCTGCGTCATGCCTCCACAGTGCCCGTCCGCGGCGGTCCCCGCATCGGGGTCTACCCCGATGTGCACCCGGAAACCGGCTGTGCGGAGCGAGGATTAGGGTGTGTGCATGACGCAACCCACCGCAGGACAGCAGCAGGTCATCGACTCCATCCTGGAGCGCGGGACGGCCGGTTTCGACTCGATCCTCGGGCTCGAGTACACCGCGCTCACCCCGGACGGCGCGACCGCCACGCTGACGCTGCGTCCCGAGCTGCACCAGCCCTTCGGTATCACCCACGGCGGTGTCTACTGCTCCATCGTGGAGTCCGTGGCCAGTGTGTCCGGTGTGGTCTGGCTGGGCGGCACCGGCCACGTGGTCGGCGTGAACAACAACACCGACTTCCTGCGCGCCGTCGCCAGCGGCACCCTGTCGATCACCAGCACGCCGATCCACCGCGGTCGCCGGCAGCAGCTGTGGCTGGTGGAGATCGTCGGCGAGGACGGCAAGCTCAACGCCCGCGGCCAGGTGCGGCTGCAGAACATCGAGGCCTGATCCCGGAAACGACGACGCGCCCGTCGAGGACGGGCGCGTCGTGGTGGGCTCGGTGGTGGGTCAGCCGGCCTTCTCGGCGGATTCCGGCTCGGCCTTCGCGGCGGTCGGCTGCGCGGCGGTCGTGGCCGCGTGCGGTGCCGACAGGGCGGCCGGCGAGCTGGTGTGCACCGGCGGGATCACCTTGGCCCCGCTGTTCTGCAGTGCGTCGAGCGCGGTGCGGGCGTAGACCTGCTGCTCGGTGATCGTCATCTGGCCACGCTTGTTGGTCAGGAAGGTGACGCCCCACGAGGTCAACGTGATCACGCGGTTCTGGTAGCCCACGATGTACCACAGGTGCAGCGCGAGCCAGCCGAGCCAGGCGAAGAAGCCGCTGAACTCGAGCTTGCCCACCTTGGCCACCGCGCTGGCGCGGGAGACCGTGGCCATCGAGCCCTTGTCGAAGTACTTGAAGGGCTTGCGGTCCGCGGGGCTCTGACCGGCCAGGCCCGCCTTGATCGCCTTCGCGGCGTAGGTCGAACCCTGGATGGCGCCCTGGGCCATGCCCGGCACACCGTCGACCGCCATCATGTCGCCGACGACGAAGACGTTCGGATTGCCGGGGACCGTGAGGTCCGGCAGCACCTTGACGCGGCCGGCGCGATCGACCTCGGCGCCGGACTGGTCGGCGATGATCTTGCCGAGCGAGCTCGCCGCGACACCGGCGGACCACACCTTGCACTGCGCCTCGATGCGCCGCTCGGTGCCGTCCTTCTCCTTGACCACGAGGCCGTCGGCATCGACGTCGACCACCATCGCGTTGAGCTGGATCTCCACACCCATCTTCTTGAGCCGGTTCGCCGCGGCGTTACCCAGCTTCTCGCCCATCGGCGGCAGCACCGCGGGCGCGGCGTCGAGCAGGATGACCCGGGCCTCGGTCGGATCGATGTTGCGGAACGCGCCCTTGAGGGTGTTGTCCGACATCTCGGAGATCTGTCCGGCCAACTCCACGCCGGTGGGGCCGGCGCCGATCACGACGAAGGTGAGCAGGCGCTCGCGCTCCTCGTGATCCTGCGAGAGCTCGGCCTGCTCGAAGGCGCCGAGGATGCGGCCGCGCAGCTCCAGCGCGTCGTCGATCGTCTTCATGCCGGGCGCGAACTCGGCGAAGCGGTCGTTGCCGAAGTAGGACTGGTTCGCACCGGCGGCCACGATGAGGCTGTCGAAGGGGGTCACGGTGACCCGCTCCAGCAGGTGGCTGGTCACGGTGCGGTTCTCGAGGTCGATATCGGTGACCTCGCCGAGCAGGATCTCGGCGTTCTTCTGCTTGCGCAGCACCACGCGGGTCGCGGGCGCGATCTCGCCCTCCGAGAGGATGCCCGTCGCCACTTGGTAGAGCAGCGGCTGGAACAGGTGGTGCTGGGTCTTCGCGATCACCGTGACATCCACGTCGGCACGCTTGAGGGCCTTGGTGCCGAACAGGCCGCCGAAACCGGAACCGATCACGACCACCTTGTGGCGGTACGCTCCGTCGCTCATTACTTCTCGCTCCTGCGCTGGGGTGAGATGCCGGGTTCCCCGGCCTTTGCACCCCCTACGGTAGACCTCCGGCTACGGCTCGTCGCGCCGCCCGCCCGAACCGGATGCCTGGCGTTCCCGGTAGGCGGCCACGTGGGTGCGATTGCCGCAGTTCCCCTCGCTGCAGAATCGGCGCGACCGGTTACGGGACAGGTCCACCAGGACCCGGTCACAGTCGTCGGCGGCGCAGGTCTTGAGCCGGTCGACGTTGCCGCTGCGCACCAGGTCGACCAGCGCCATCGCGAATTCGGCGCGCATCCGCACGGGGATGGGGGCGTCGTCGGGGGTGAAGTGCAGGTGCCAGTCCCAACTGCCGTGCCGGGTGAGGCGCGGCTGCTGCGGCGACTGTGCGAGCAGATCGTTGACGATGCCCGCGACCTCGGCCGGATCGTGGGCGGCCCACACCCGGACCAGGTCCTCGCGCAGTGCATGGATCGGGGCGAGATCGCCCGAGTCGGCGCTGCTCCAGCCCGTGAACTCGTGCTCGCGCAGGTACTCGCGCAGTGCCGTGACCGTGGCCAGCCGCTCGTCTCCCTCGTAGGCCGAGTTGGCGAGGTCGGCCGCCATCACCAGCGACGGCTCCGTGTCATGCGCGAATTGCATTTGACTCCTTACAGGTACCTCGGCTAACGTCATCAGCGTACTTCATTTTACTCCTTACAGAATCGCACTTTCCGGAGGTGACACCATGGGTAGCGGTATCGGTCGAGGCATTGCTGTCGCACTGATTTCAGGATTCGCGTTCGCCATGTCGGGGCCCTTCGGCAAACCTCTGCTCGAGGCGGGCTGGAGCCCGGCGGGTGTGGTTCTGGTGCGGCTGTGGATCGCCGCTCTGGTCACGCTGATCCCGATGCTCGTCTTCGGTCGTGACCGCCTGGCCACGCTGCGCCGCGCGCCGTTCACCGTGCTGGCGTACGGGCTGCTCGCGGTGGTCGCTGTCCAGCTGGCGTACTTCAACGCCATCGCCCACATGTCGGTCACGGTGGCCCTGCTCATCGAGTTCTCCGCGCCGCTGTTGGTGCTGCTGTACCTGTGGGGCCGCTTCGGCCGGCGTCCCTCGCTGCGCACCACCATCGGTGCCGCGATCGCCGTGGTCGGCCTGGTGGCCGTGGTGTGCGCGGCGTCCGGCGGCGCTGCGGTGAGCCCCACGGGCCTGGCCTGGGCGATCCTCTCGCTCATCGGCCTGGCCGCGTACTTCCTGCTGGCCGAGGACGGCACCACCGCCGACGAGGCGGGGATCGACGCGCAGACGGTCGACCAGCTCGCCCTCGCCGTGGGCGGCCTGCTGGTGGGTGCGATCACGCTCTCGCTCACCGCGCTGGCCGGTCTCACCCCGGTGCGGGTGACCACGGTTCCCGTGGTGCTCGGCAACATCGGCACCGTCCCGTGGTGGGTGCCCGCCGTGGTGATCGGCGCCATCGCGACGGGCCTGGCGTACGTCGCCGGCATCATCGCCATCAACATGGTGGGCCCGACCATCGCGTCCTTCCTCGGCTTCTCCGAGGTGATCGGTGCGGGCGTCGTGGCCTGGCTGCTGCTCGACGAGTCGCTCACGCCCCTGCAGATCGTGGGTGCCGTGGCCATCGTGATCGGCATCATCGTGGTCAAGCAGGGGGAGCGGCGGCGGATCTCGCCCGAGACCGGCGCGCTCGATCCGGCGATGGTCCCGTCGGTACCGCTGTCCTGACGGGGCACCGGTCAGGAGGTGAGCCGGGCGTCGAGGCGGCGCTGCTGCCAGTCCCAGTGCAGCATCTCGTACTCGACGCGGGCGTAGGGCGTGAGGTCGGATTCGGTGGGGTCCACATCGCCCGCGAGTGACTCCCAGTCCAGCATCGCGATGTCGAGCTGTTGCATGCCCAGGGCGGACAGCACGCGGCGCGAGGCCACGTTGGACCATGCCGTCGACGCGTAGATGCGCGAGGTGAGGCCGCGGGTGAAGGCGTGATCCACCAGCGCCTCCGCGGCCTCGCCGCAGAATCCCCGGCGACGATGCGTCGCGGCCACCGCGTAACTCAGTTCGAGTCCGCGGGCGCGGCTGTGCCGGGAGGCGCGCAGTGCGATGCGGCCGAGAGTGTGCCGGGAATGGCGATCGACGATGTGGAACCGGCCGTCCGAGGCGGGGGACAGGTGCAGTCGAGGCGTCTCGATGTGCACGTCCAACGGGGCCTTCACCTGGCTCGGAACCTTCCTCGGCGGCGCGGCGGCGCAACGGACACCGCACGCCTCGCGGGGTGGGGGTTTTCGGACCGCAAGCCTATCCCGACGGTGCCCGCGTGCGCCGGACTTCCGGCGGGTGTCGCGCCGCGCGGGCCGCGGCGGCTGCCATACTGTCCGGCGTGACCTACCGAATCGCTCTTGCCACTTCCGCCGCGCAGCCCGACCTGGGTGAGCGCGGCAAGGAGATCCAGGCCGCGCTGCGGGCAGCCGGCCACGACGCCGAGGCCGCGGTGTGGACCGATTCCGCCATCGACTGGGAGCAGTTCGACGCGGTCGTCCTCACCGATGTCTGGGATTACGCGCAGCGGTACGACGACTTCCTCGGCTGGGCGTGGCGTGCCGCCGCGCAGTCGCTGGTGCTCAACCCGGAGCCGCTCGTGCGCTGGTACGCCGACAAGCGCTACCTGCGTGATTACGAGTCCGAGGGCCTGCCGATCGTGCCGACCGAGTTCATCACCGTGCACGACGCCACCCTGGACCACGACTACCTCGGTGTCGAGCACCTCGTGCGCGCGTCGATCAGCGGCGGGCTCGACGAGGCCTTCCGGTACGGCCCGGACGATGCGGAGGCCAGCCGCGCGAAGCTGGAGGAGATCAAGTCGGGCGGCAACACCGTGATGGTCTCGCCGTACAGCGGCTCCGCCGAGGGCATCTCCCTGGTGTACCTGGGTGGCGAGTTCAGCCACGCCTTCGGCCGCGATCTGGCCGCCGAGCTGACCAGCGAGTCGACCGACGGCCGCCCGGTCGAGGTCATCGTGGACGCCGAGCCGACCGCCGCGGAGCGGGCGCTTGCCGACGCGGCGCTCAAGCCGATCGATCCCGCCAACCCGCCGCTGTACGTGCGCGTCGACCTCATCCGGTCGGCCGACGACACTCCGGTGATCCTCGAGCTCCAGGTGGTGCAGGCGGATCTGCATCTCGAGCGCGTGGCCGACGGTGTGAACACCTTCGCCCGCAAGGTGATCGAGCGGATCGATTCCACCAAGGCCTGACCTGCACGAACGCGATCGACAGCGTCCCCGTCCGGTGTTCCGGACGGGGACGACCCGTTTTCGGGGGTTGCATTGAAAACAGTCGCGATATATCGTCAATGCATCGGGTGGCCGAACATGCCGCCCCCTACCGAAAGGATTGCCACCATGCGTAGGCACATTCACAACGAACGATTCGACATGCGGTTCCGGCACGACGATTTCCCGTCCGATTGCGGCGAGGGTCGTGGCGGCGCCCACGGTCGCGGCCGCGGCGAGGGCCGGGGTCGTGGCGAGGGCCGGGGCTTCGGTCCCGGCGGTTTCGGGCCCGGCGGTTTCGGTCCCGGAGTTCCCGGTTTCGGCCCCGAGGGTTTCGGCCCCGGTGGACCGGGACGCGGCGGCCGGGGGCGTGGGCGCGGACACGGACGGCGCGGCGTGCAGCGCGGCGACGTCCGGATCGCCGTCCTCAAGCTCCTGGAGATCGAGCCGATGCACGGGTACCAGATCGTCTCCTCCATCGAGGAGCGCACCGCCGGTGCCTGGAAGCCCAGCCCCGGCGCGATCTACCCCACCCTGAGCCAGCTCGAGGACGAGGGCCTGATCACCATCGAGCGGGAGAACGGCCGCAAGGTCGCCACGCTCACCGATGCCGGCCGCGAGTACATCGCCGAGTCGCTCACCGACACCGACCCCTTCGCGGGCTTCGCCGGCGGCAGCGAGGAGCGCGGACACCTTCGCGACACCCTGCACGAGCTGCACGAGGTCACCCGGCGTGTGGGCCGCACCGGCGGCGCTGAGCAGATCGCCGCGGTCGATGCCGTTCTCGGCGACGCGATCAAGCAGATCTACTTGCTGCTGGCCGGTGTCGACCGCACGCCGCCCGCTGCAGCGCCGTCCGACGATGCCGCTACGGACGCGCCGGACGAGGCGTAGTCACCCGGTGGGCCCGCGCCGTATCGGGCCGCAGTCGCACCCGGTCGCCCGGGCGCAGTTCGCGGTGCCGGTCGGCGGGGAGCTCGGCCACCACGGTCGACGTGCCGCCGCCGCTCGCCGCGACGTCGCTGGTCACTCGGCAGCGTCCACCCACCACAGTCACCTCCACGACGGTGCCGGCCAGTCCGGCACCGTCGTCGGTGTCTTCGCCGGTGGCCGCGACGGTCACCGCATCGGGGCCGAAGACCCACGCCCCGTCGCCGTCCGGCAGCAGGTTCATCCCCGCCAGCCGGGCGGCGAAGGGAGTACTGGGGGAGAGCAGCAGCTCGGCTGCGGGCCGGTGTTCGACGATGCGCCCGCCGTCGAGCACCGCCGCCTCGTCGGCCAGAGCCACCACATCGGCGGCGTCGTGCGTGATCAGCACGCAGGTCAGATCCGCGAGCACCTCGCGCAGGACGGTGCGCATCTTCGGTCGTGCCGAGACGTCGAGTGCCGAGAGCGGTTCATCCAGAATCAGGACGCGTGGCTCCGCAGCGAGCGCCCGCGCCAGCGCCACCCGCTGCGCCTGCCCACCGCTCAGCTCGCCGGGCCTGCGATCCGCGAATTCCGCGGCACCCACCGCCTCCAGCCAGCGGTCCGCCGCCGCCAGCGCGCTGCGGCGGTCCGCGCCGGCACTGCGCGGCGCGAAGGCCACGTTCGCCCGCACGCCCAGATGCGGGAACAACCGCGTCGCCTGCCCCAGCAGCGCGACCCGGCGCCGGTGGGCGGGCACCCACACCGCGTCCGCACCGCCGGCCGCGAAGACCGTCGTGCCGTCGACCAGCACCCGCCCGGCATCGGGCCGCACCAGCCCGGCGATCGCGTCGGCCATCGTCGACTTCCCGGTCCCGTTCGGGCCCACCAGCGCCAGCGTGCGCCCGTTCGGCACGGTCAGCGCGGCATCCACGCCCCGGGCCGCGACGGTGATCGTCGCCTCCAGGGTCACCGGCGCCACCCCCGCACGCCGTACACGCCCGCCACGATCACGGCGGCCACCACCAGCAGCACCAGCGACAGTGCCACGGCCGCCTGGGGATCGGTCTCGTTGCGCAGGTAGATCTCCAGCGGCAGCGTCCGCGTGGTCCCGGCGAGTGATCCGGCGAAGGTGAGGGTGGCGCCGAACTCGCCCAGCGCCCGGGCGAAGGTGAGTACCACGCCCGAGGCCACCGCCGGCAGGGCCAGCGGCAGGGTCACCCGGAACAGCACCACGGACGGGGAGGCGCCGAGTGTGGCCGCCGTCCGCTCGTACTCGGTACCCAGTGATCGCAGGGCGCCCTCGACGGCGAGCACCAGGAAGGGCAGGGCCACGAAGGCCTGGGCGAGCACCACGGCCACCGTGGTGAAGGCGATGTGCCCGCCGATGCCGCCGATCTGGCCCACCAGGCCGCGCCGGCCGAAGGCGTACAGCAGGGCGATGCCGCCCACCACGGGCGGCAGCACCAGCGGTAGTAGGACGACGGGCCGCAGCACGCCCACCAGTGGCGATCGGCCGCGGGCCAGCACCACGCCCAGCGGCACGCCCAGCACGATGCACAGGGCCGTGGCCGCCACCGAGGTCTGCAGCGAGAGGAGCAGCGCCGTGCGGGAGTCCGGTGAGGTCACGAGGGCGCCGAAGCGCGGCCAGTCGACCTTCGTCACCACCGCGAGCAGGGGGAGAACCACGAACGCGGCGCCCAGTGCGGCCGGGACCGCGATCCATTTCGGAACGGAGGTCACGGCGTCCCGAAGCCCGCGGCGGTGAGCGCGGCGCGCCCCTCGGGTCCGCGCACGAAGCTCACGAAATCGTCCGCGCCGGCGCGGTTCTTCGCGTCCTTGAGCACGCCGATCGGGTACACGTTGACGGCGCCGTCGGCCTGCGGGAAGTCGACCGAGCCCACGGAATCTCCGGCGCCCCTGACGTCGGTCCGGTACACCAGGCCGGCATCGGCCTGGCCGAGTCGCACCTTGGACAGCACGCTCGAGACCGAGTCCTCCTCGCTCACCGGTCGCAGTGCGACGCCGGCCGCCTCGGTCACCTTGGCCGTCGCGGCACCACAGGGAACGGGTTTGGCGCACACCACGACCGAGACGTCGGGGCGCGCCAGATCGGCGAGCGCGCCGATCCGCTTGGGATTGCCCGCGGTGGTGGCGATGGTGAGGACATTGGTCGCGAAGGGCTGCGTCTGGTCCACGAGCGATGCGCTGCGCGCACGGTCCATGGTCGGGGTGTCCGCCGTGGCGAAGACGTCGGCGGGTGCGCCCTGGGTGAGCTGGGTCAGTAGGCCGGACGAGCCGCCGAAGGAGAATTTGACGGTGGAGCCGGGATGCTTCGCGGAGAAGTCGGTGGCCAGCTTCTCGAAGGTCGCCTGCAGGCTGGCCGCGGCGTACACGATCACCGTGCCGCCGTCCGCGGAATCGCGGGTGGGGGAGTCACCGGAGCTCGAGCACCCCGAGACGAGAACGCCGAGCAGAACGGCTGCGGTCAGGCGTGTGGTGCGCATCGCATCTCCCGGTGTCTAGGGCATCGGTGTCCGTGCACGACAATATCCCCATGGCGAATCATGAGGTGACGGTCGCACTGCGCTGGTCCGATATGGACGCGCTGCAGCATGTGAACAACGTGTCGATGCTGCGGGTGCTGGAGGAGGCGCGCATCCGGTTCCTCACGGAGCGGGCCACCAGCGCGGGAACCGAGCGCGCGACGATGTTCGTGGCGCATCAGGAGATCGACTACGCGCAGCCACTGCTGTACTCGGCCGAGCCCGCACGGATCGCCATGTGCGTCACGCGGATCGGTGGGTCGGGCTTCGACATCGGGTACACCGTGTACACGCCCGAGGGGGCCGTGGCGGCGCTCGCGGAGACCTCGATGGTGGTGGTCGACGGTGCCGCCAGCGGCCGCCCGATGGCGATCCCGGAGGGCATGCGCGCGGTGTTGACCGAGCTGCAGGGCGATCCCGTGCCGTTCCGCCGGCGCCGCACGGAATCGGCGTCCTAGCCGCCCGGCCGGACCATTGCGGCCAGGTAGCGCCGCGTCATCACCGCCTGCAGGAGGCGGCCGGCCGGCGCTCCGAGACGGGTGTACCACCGGCCCGGCCGGGAGAACGCGGAGACCACCGCGACCACCGCACCGTCGGCCCGCAGTTCGACCGAGAACAGCTCCTCGCCGCTCTCCGGATGCCCGGGCAGCGTGCCGTACGCGAAGCCCGCACGGTCCGGCTCGTCGAGCAGGTAGACCACCCGGCACGGGATCTGGAGGGGCCCCAGGAAGGGCGCGCTGAGCAGCAGGATCGTGCCCTCCTGCGCCGTCGGCGTGCTCGCACGCACCCGCATCCCGGCGCCGCGTTGCATGCCGTAGCCCAGGATCTGCTCGCGCACCGCGGCGAAGGCACCGGGACCGTGCCCGACCACCCGCTCGGCACGGATCACGTGCGCGTCGGCAGGCGGAGCCGCACCCGGCCGCGTGGCCCCCACCTCGGCGTAGGTGAGGGGTGCCCGTTCCCAACCGGCGAAGTCCGTCATACCCGTCGAAGTTACGCCGCCTCGCGGCGCGCCAGCCGGGCCGCGGCGTAGGCCCCGACCGCTACTGACGCGACCACCGCGACGCCCGCCACGCCTGTCACCGTGACCGATTCGCCGAGCACGGCCGCCCCGAGCGCCGCGGCGCACAGCGGCTCCGCGAGCGTGATCGCCGGGAGCGAGGCCGAGATCGGCGCGGGCTGGAAGGCGCGCTGCTGCAGGTACATCGCGCCCAGACCGGCCGCGATCAGCAGGTACAGCCGCCAATCGGTGAACAGCCGCACGGTGTTGTCGAGGAAGTCCGCGTGCTCGTAGGAGGTCAGGACGGGCTTGGTGAGCACCGTCGCCACGCCGAACAGCAGTCCGGCGCCGACGCCGAAGGACAGTGCGCGGGCGGAGCCGGGCAGCGAGCGCACCAGGCCCAACCCCGTCGAGACGGCCGTGATCGCCCCGATCACCGCGAGCGCGGGCAACCACGAGGAACCCGGGGCGTCCGGCACACCGTCGGTGGGGCGGCCTGCCACCAGGAACAGGGCCAGGGCACCGGCGAGCAGTGCGGCGTACAGCCATTCCCGCCGCGTCACCCGGGTGTGGTTGAGCGCGGCCGAGACCGGCAGCGCGAACAGCAGCGCGGCCACGATGAGGGGTTGCACCACCAGCACCGGCCCGAAGACCAGCGCCGCCGCCTGGAAGGCGTAGCCGCCGAGGTCCCCGGCCAGGCCGAGCCACCACCGGGGCCGGCGCAGCAACTGCGCGACGAGGGGCGTGCCTTCTTCGACGCTCGCGGCCTCGGCCTGCTGCGCCGCGGAACCGCAGGCGAACAGGAACGCTGCCACGAGCGCGAGCAGGATCGACAGGACCGTGGTGGACACGGGTATGAAGCTACGCCCGCGCAGAAGTCCTCCGCGACACGCTATGTTCGGTGCAACATCCGCCTGCGAAGGAGTTGTAGTGGCGAAGGTCGAGAGCACCATCGAGGTGCCCCTTTCCCCCGACGAGGCCTGGGCCAAGGCCGCCGATCTGGACGTGCTGCCCGAGTGGGTCACCGTGCACGACGGCTACCGCAGCCCGCTGCCCGACGAGCTCACGGCGGGCCTGAAGATCAGCTCCGTGGTCAAGGTCAAGGGCCTGCGCAACCGGGTCGATTGGACGATCTCGACCTACGATCCGCCGCGCAAGCTGGTGCTGGACGGCAAGGGCATGGCCGGCACGAAGTACAAGCTCACCGTGACGGTGGCCCCCTCCGGGACCGGCACGAAGATGTCGCTGCGCGCGGATCTCGGTGGCGCTCCGTTCTTCGGACCCGTCGGGATCACCGTGGCGCGGGCGCTCAAGGGCGATATCGAGGAGTCGCTCGCCCGGTTCAAGCAGTTGTTCGTGCAGTAGGCACCGGACGACTGTCAGGGGGGCGCGCGTGGATGTCACGGATCTGGTCGGGACGGCGATCCGGCAGGGGCTCGATTGGGGCACGGGGCGGGTGCAGCGGTTGCGCCGCCGCGCCGGGCTCGACGGTCCGCGACCCTGTGACGGCCTGATCCTCGACGTCGACGACACGCTGATCGACACCGAGTCCGCCATCCGCACCGCGGCGCAGGCCGCCGCCCTGGAGGTATGGCCGGAGTCGACCACCGCCACCCGGGAGCGCTTCGCACAGCTCTTCCACGCCGATCCGCACGGCTTCTTCGCCGGTTACACCGATGGCCGCATCCGGTTCCATGAGATGCGCAAGCAGCGGATCGCGGCCGCCGCGGCCGATCTCGGCCTGCTCTGGGAGCCGCGCCGGTACCGGCGCTTCTGCAGCGCCTACGATCCGGCTTTCGCGGCCGCACAGCGGCTCTTCCCGGACGCCCTGCCCGCGGTGGAGGCCGCCGAGGATTGGGGGATCGCGGTGGTGCTGCTCACCAACTCGTCGAGCCCGGCCACCCGGATGAAGCTCCAGGTGCTCGGGGTGTCCGAGCGGTTCCCGCACGTGGTCACCACCGACACCCTCGGCGTCGGCAAGCCGGACCCGAGCGTCTTCCTGCACGCGTGCGGGTTGATCGGTGCCGAGCCCGCGCAGTGCATCGCGATCGGCGATCACTTCGGCAACGACGTGCTCGCGGCGCGGGCGGCGGGCCTGCGCGCGCTGTGGCTGGACCGGGCCGGCGTCGGCGGCGAGGAGCGCGCACCGTCGATCCCGAGCCTGGCGGCCGTGCCCGCGGCGCTCACCAGCGCGATCTAGCGGAGCCGGTGCATCCCCCTGTCGGACATCCGTGTTAGAACCGGACCCATGCTCACCGTGCACCGCTGCGAGCGGGGCGACGTCCTCGTCGACGCCCTCGCCGAGGTCCTCGCCACCCCCGGCGCGGATCCGTTCGCTGCGGAGGTGATCGCGGTCCCCGCCCGGGGCGTCGAGCGATGGATCACCCAGCGCCTGGCCAGCCGCCTGGGGATCGCCGCGAACATCGAGTTCCCCACGCCCGAGGGGTTGGTGGCCGAGGCGATCGCCACGGCCTCCGGGATCGCGCGGGACGAGGATCCGTGGCGCGGCGAGAGATTGGTGTGGCTGGTGCTCGCCGCGATCGACCGGCTCGCCTTCGAACCCGGTGGCGAGGTCTTGGCCCGGCACCTCGGCGTCACCCGGCCCGGCGGCTGGGCGGAGCAGCCCGGGCATCGTCCTCGGCGTCGGTACCCCACCGCGGAGCTGCTCGCCGGCCTGCTCCGGTCCTACGGGGCAAACCGCCCGGGGATGCTGGTCGACTGGGCGGCGGGGCGCGAGTCCGACGGTGCGGGCGGCGCCCTGCCTGCCGATCTGCACTGGCAGCTGCGGCTGTTCCGCGAGGTCCGCGATCTGGCCGGTGTCCCCAGTCCCGCCGAGCGGCTCGATGCCGCGTGCGAGCGGCTCCGCGCCGAACCCGGCCTGCTGTCCCTGCCGCAGCGCCTGTCGGTGTACGGACCCACGCGCGTCCCCGCAGATCAGGCCGCCGTTCTCGCGGCCCTCGCGCAGCATCGGGACGTGCATCTGTGGCTGCCGCACCCCAGTCCCGCGCTGTGGGAGCGCACCGTCGTGGACCCCGCATCCGGGGTAGGGGAGCCGATCCCGCGCACCCGGGGCGCCGCGGCCACCAATCCGTTGCTCGCGAGCCTCGGCAGGGAGTCCTCCGAGCTGCAGGTCCGGGTCAGCCCCCTCGCCGACGCCGATGTGCATCACCCGGCGCCGTCCCATCCGGGCACCCTGCTCGGCGGGTTGCAGCGCGCGATCGCGGACGACACCGCGCCGGCCCCTGACTCCGCGCCGGACGGCACCATCGAATTCCACGCCTGCCACGGCCCGGCGCGGATGATCGAGGTGCTCCGCGAGCGCCTGGTGCGCCTGTTCGAGGACGATCCCACGCTGCAGCCGCGGGATGTGCTGGTCACCTGTCCCGATATCGAGACCTACGCGCCACTGATCCGGTCCGCCTTCGGCCAGGCCGTCGCGGGCACCGCGGCCGGGGAGCCGGCGGAGGACGCGCATCCGGCGCAACGCCTGCGAGTGCGGCTGGCCGACCGGTCGCTGCGGTTCACCAATCCGCTGCTGGACGCCCTGCTCACCGTGTTGGAGCTGGCGGACGGCCGGGCCACGGTGGCGCAGGTGCTCGACCTCGCCGCCACCGAGCCGGTGCGCCGCCGGTTCCGCTTCTCGGACTCGGACATCGAGCGGCTCCGCGAGTGGGCCGGTCCGTCCGGCGCCCGGTGGGGTCTGGACACCTCGGGCCGGGAACGCTTCGGCCTCGGCGGTTTCCCGCAGAACACCCTGGCCACTGCGCTGGACCGGATCCTGCTCGGCGTGGTCGCCGATGAGACCGAGGGGGAATGGCTCGGCCTCGGCCTGCCGCTCGACGATGTGGACTCGACCGATATCGATCTGGTGGGCCGGTTCGCCGAATACCTCGACGTCCTCACCCGCGCCACGGCGGATTCGCGCGGTCGGCGGCCGGCGCACGAATGGGCCGCATCGCTCAATGCGCTCGCGGTGGACGTGGCGGCGGTGGCGCCGAGCGACGGCTGGCAGGTGACCCAGGCGGGCCGAGAGATCGCCACCGCGCTGCGCGGCGGCGCCGAGCGCGATCTCACGCTGCCCGAGGTGCGGGCGATGCTCGGCTCCCGGCTCGCGGCCAAGCCCACCCGGGCGAACTTCCGCACCGGCGAACTCACCGTGTGCACGCTGGTGCCGATGCGGTCGGTCCCGCATCGCGTGGTGGTGCTGCTCGGCCTCGACGACGAGGTCTTCCCGCGGAGCACCCGCTACTCGGGCGACGATGTGCTCGGGCGCACTCCCTGTGTGGGGGAGCGGGATCCGCGCGCCGAAGACCGGCAACTCTTCCTCGACGCGGTGACCAGCGCCACCGATCGCCTATTGGTCTTCTACACCGGTGCCGACCCGGTGAAGGGCACCCCGCGCCCGCCCGCCGTGCCGGTCGCCGAGCTGCGGGACGCGGCGCGGGCGCTGCTGACCGATCCCGCCGCATCGGGACTGGAGTTCCGGCACTCTCTGCAGCCCTTCGATTCCGACAACTTCGACCCGGACCGGTTCGGGCTCGGCGTCCCCTTCTCCTTCGATCCGGCCGCCTACGCGGGTGCGGTCGCGGCGGGCGGCACACCGGAGCCCCCGGCCCCGTTCCTGGACGGTCCGCTCGCCGCGGCCATCGAGGACGTGGACCTCGACTCCCTCTTGCGATTCTGCGAGCACCCGGTCAAGGCCTTTCTGCGGCAGCGCCTCGGGTTCACCGTGCCCGATCAGGACGAGGAGCTCGCTGAGGCCCTGACGATCGCGCCGGACGGGTTGCAGCGCTGGGACATCGGCGACCGCATGCTCGCCTCGGCATTGGCCGGAGTGGAACCCGACAGGTTCGCCGCCGCCGAGATGCGCCGCGGCACGCTGCCGCCCTTCGCCCTCGGCAGTGCGGTCCTGGACGGCATCGCCGGCACCGTCGCCGAACTGTCGCGGGTGGCCTCGCCCTATCTCACCGGGCCGGCCACCACCGTCGACATCGCGGTCGATCTGGGCGCGGGCCGCCGGCTGGTCGGGTCGGTGCCGTCGGTGCGCCCGGGCGGGATCGTGCGCTCGTCCTTCAGCAGGCTCGCTCCCAAACACCGGGTCGCGGCGTGGGTATCGCTGCTCGCCCTGGCGGCGGGCGGGCATTCCGAGCAGTCGGCCGTCGCGATCGGACGCGGGCGATTCCGCGGAGTGCTCACCTCGCGGCTCACGGTGCCCGCGGACCCGGTGGCGGAGCTGCGCGCCCTGGTCGATCTGCGCGATCGCGGACTCACCGAACCGCTGCCGCTGTTCCCGGCCGCGTCGGCGGTCTACGCCGAGCGGGGGATCGCCGGCGATTCCCAGCAGATGGCACTCGACGCCGCCCGCGGTGAATTCGAGAGTAGTTTCGGCGACGGCAAGGACCGCTCCATCCGTTACGCACTGGGGGAGTCCGCCTTCGACGATGCGCTGGGCCCGCCCCGCGGCACCGAGGCGGAGTTCTCCCGCGCCGGAACCCGATTCGGTGCCCTCGCGGCCCGCCTGTGGGTGCCGCTGCTGAACCACGAGGAGATGAGCTGATGGCCGCCCGGGAATCCGTCCTCGGGGTGACCCCGTTCGAGCTCACCGGCCCCCTGCCCGGGGGAGCCACCACCACGGTGCTCGAAGCCAGCGCCGGCACCGGCAAGACCTACGCGATCGTCGGCCTGCTCACCCGGTACGTGGCCGAGGGCGTGGCCGACCTCGGCTCCATGTTGCTGATCACGTTCTCCCGCGCCGCCACTCAGGAACTGCGCGTACGCGCCCGCGCCCGGTTGGTCGCGGCCGAGGAGGCGCTGCGCGACCCCGAGGCGGCGCGGGACTGCGACGACGAACTGATCCGGCACCTCGCCGCGGCGGCACCGGAGGAGGTGGACCTGCGTCGCCGGCGGCTGGTGGCGGCGCTCTCGGACTTCGACGCGGCCACGATCACCACCACGCACGGCTTCTGCCAGCGGATGCTCGACGCCCTCGGCATGGCGGGCGATCTGGAGCCCGGCGCGCAGTTCGTCGAGGACATCGGTGATCTCGTCCAGGAGGTGGCCGAGGACGCCTACCTGGGGATGTTCGCCGGGCGTCCGCACCCGCCCTTCCCGCTGGCCACGGCCCTGCTGTACGCCCGCACCGTGGTCGCCAACCCCCGCGCCGCCATCACCCCGCGCGACGCCGAACCGGGCTCCGATGTGGCCGCCCGCGTCCGGTACGCGGAGGCGGTGCGCCGCGAGGTGGACCGTCGCAAGCGGCTCGGCCGGCTCCGTGATTTCGACGACCTGCAGGGCCTACTGCGCGACGCGCTCACCGATGAGACGCACGGCGAGGCCGCGTGTTCGCGTCTGCGCGAGCTGTATTCGGTGGTCCTGGTCGACGAGTTCCAGGACACGGACCCCGTGCAGTGGGACATCCTGCATGCCGCCTTCCACGGCCACCGCACGCTGGTTCTGGTGGGCGATCCGAAACAGGCGATCTACGCCTTCCGCGGCGCGGAGGTGTACAGCTATCTCGAGGCCTCGAAGCAGGCCACTACCCACCAGGCGCTCGACGTCAACCGCCGGTCCGACGGTCCGCTGGTGACCGCGCTGCAACACCTGTACGGCGATGTGGCCCTGGGCGATGCCCAGATCGTGGTGGGCCCGGTGAGCGCCGCGCGGACGGATTCGCGGCTCGTCGGGCGACCGCTGCGGCTGCGGTACCTCGGGTCCAACGGCGTGGGACCGAAGACCCAGTACGGCATCCCGCGCGTGCCCGGTGTCCGCAAGGCGGTACTGCGCGATGTGGCCTCCGATATCGTGCACGCGCTGGTGGCGGGGGAGGAACTGGACGACGGTGGAGCGCCGCGCACGCTGGAACCGCGGGACATCGCGGTGCTGGTCCGCAAGAACGAGCACATCGCCGAGCTCCAGTCGCTGCTGCAGGGCCTCGGCGTGGCCGCGGTCGCCGCGGGCGGCGCCAGCGTCTTCACCACCGCCGCCGCCACGGACTGGCTGCGGCTGCTGCAGGCGCTGGAGAACCCGGGGCGCGCCGACCGCGCCCGCCTGGCGGCGCTCACCCCGCTCTTCGAGTTCACCGCCCGCGACCTCGACGAGCGCGGCGACGAGCTGGTCTCCGAGATCAGCGGGCGGCTGCGCACCCTGGCCGGGATCTTCGCCCGCTCCGGCTTCGCCGCGATGTTCGACGCCCTCGCCGCCGGATCACGGTTCGACGCGCGCCTACTCGGCAGGGTCGGCGGTGAACGCACGCTGACCGACCTGCGGCACGTCGCCGAACTGGTGCAGCACGCCACCGTCACCCTGGGGCTCGGGCTGGGCGCCGCCACCCGATGGCTCGCCGAACGCATCGCCGACCCCGGCCTCGGCGGCACCGCCGATCCCGCGCGGCGGCTCGCCACCGACACCCAGGCCGTGCAGTTGATGACGGTGCACGCCAGCAAGGGGCTGCAATTCCCGGTCGTGTACCTGCCCTTCGCGTGGGACTCCTTCGGCGGCTTCGGCGACCGTGACACGTTCACCTTCCATGAGGACGGTGAACGGCTCGTGGACGTGGGCGGCAAGGACGCCCGCGGCTACGACGCCCGCCTGGCCACCTCCCGGGAGGAGGACGCGGCGGAGGAGCTGCGCCTGCTCTACGTGGGGGCCACGCGCGCGCAGTCGCGCCTGGTGCTGTGGTGGGCGCCGAGTACCACCACGAAGGGCTCGCCGCTGCACCGCCTGTTGTTCTCCGAGGTCGGCGGTGGCCGTGTGCCCGCGGGGCAGGCGCCGATCCCGAGGGACGACGAGGCCGGTGCCCGGTTGCGCGAATGGGCGGCGCCCGTGGAGTCCGCGGTCTCGATCGAGGCGGTCGACCCGGCCGCGCCGGCGCCCCCGCAGTGGCGTCCGCCGTTCGCCGGCTTCCCGCCGCTCGAACTCGCGCGGGCGTCCCGGCGGATCGATCCCAGTTGGCGGCGCACCAGCTACTCGGCGCTGGTCGCCGACGCCGCACACGGTCCGATCGCCGCACCGGACACGGGGAGCGAACCCGATGTCGAGGACCGCGCCGACGAACCGGTCGACGAGCCGGCCGACGCCCCGGCGCCGGCCCCGGACGCACCGTCGTCGCTCATGAACGGCCTGTCCGGCGGCACCGTCTTCGGCAATCTCGTGCACGAGATCCTCGAACACGTCGACACCGGCGCACCCGATCTCGCCGCCGAGGTCCTGGCCCGCTGTCGGGAGGCCGCCGAATTCGGCACCACCGCAGACGATCCCGCCGAGGTGGCGGCCGCGCTCACCGCGGTGCTCCACACCCCGCTGGGGACCGGGGAACTGGCCGGTCTCACGTTGGCGGAGGTGGCGCCGGGGGATCACCTCGCGGAGCTGGACTTCGAGCTGCCGCTCGCCGATACCGGATCGGCCACGCTGGGCACGATCGCCGACCTGCTGGAGCGCCACCTGCCCGCGGACGATCCGTTGGCGCCGTACGCCGCCCGGCTGCGTGAGGTACCGGGCGCCGCGCTGCGCGGCTACCTCACGGGCAGCATCGACTCCGTGCTGCGGGTGCGGGCGGCGTCCGGCGACCGGTTCGTGATCGTCGACTACAAGACGAACCGCCTGGCCCGCGGCGAGCTCACCACAGCCGACTACACGCCGGAGCGGATGGCGCAGGAGATGATGGGCTCCAACTACGTCCTGCAGGCGCTGCTGTATTCGGTGGCGCTGCACCGCTTCCTGTCGTGGAAGCTGCCCGGCTACGCCCCCGAGCGTCACCTCGGCGTGGTGCAGTACCACTTCGTGCGCGCGATGATCGGGCCGCAGACACCGCCCGGATGCGGTGTCTTCGAATGGTATCCGCCGGCGGAGCTGATCGTCGCGGTCTCGGACGCGCTCGCGGGAGGCCCGCGATGAGCACACTGCTGGAGGCCTTCGCCGAGGCCGGCGTGCTCGCGCCCGCCGATGTGCACGTGGCCGGGGCCCTGGGCAGGCTCGGCGGTGAGAGCGACGAATCGGTGCTCCTGGCCGCCGCGCTCGCCACCCGCGCCGTCCGGCTCGGCTCGGTCTGTCTCGAGCTCTCGCGCCTGCGGGACGTGGCCGTGGACGGCGACGACACCGTCGACCTCGATGCACTGCCCTGGCCGGACCCCGCGCAGGTGGTCACCGCGTTGCAGCGCAGTCCCCTCGTGACGGGCTCGGCGAAGGGGCCGCTGCAACCGCTGCGCCTGGTCGACGACGAACTGCTCTACCTCGATCGCTATCACCGCCAGGAGGAGACGGTGCGGGCGGTTCTCGACGCGCGCGCCGATGCCGCCCCGGGCGTCGATGTCGAGCGCTTGCGAGAGGGCCTGCGGCAGCGGTTCCCGGAGCCGGGACCGGACAGGCAGCGGCTGGCCGCCGCCGTCTCGGTGCTGGGCCGCACCACCGTTCTGGCTGGTGGCCCGGGTACCGGCAAGACCTACACGGTGGCCCGGATTCTGGCGCTGCTGTTCGACCAGCACGGCCCCGAGCTGCGGATCGGCCTGGCCGCACCCACGGGCCGGGCCGCGGCGCAGCTCGCCGGCGAGGTCCGCAAGCAGGGCGAGGCGCTGGGGCTCCCGCGGGACATCCCGGCGCAGACCATCCACCGGATGCTCGGCTTCAAACCGGGCAGCGCCAGCAGGTTCCGGCACGACGCCGACAATCACCTGCCCTACGACGTGGTGGTCGTCGACGAGACGTCGATGGTCTCGTTGACCATCATGTGCCGATTGCTGGAGGCGCTGCGGCCGGATGCCCGCCTCATCCTGGTGGGCGATCCCGATCAGCTGGCCTCCGTGGATGCCGGTGCCGTGCTCGGCGATCTGGTGACCCGCGGGGTCACCCGGGTCCCGTCGCCGGAGGTCGAGGCGTTGCTCGCCGACGAGGCGGCGCGCTCGGGCGCCGAGGAGGAGCGGCTCGACGAGGCCGAACTCGCGCAGGCGCGGCGGGGCGTGGTGCGGCTGCGGCGGGGCCGCCGCTTCTCCGGTGTCCTGGGCGAGCTCGCCGACGCGGTGCGTCGCGGCGACGCCGACCGGGTGATCGAGTTGGCCCGCGCGGGTGGCGACGGCGCGATCGAGTGGTGCGAGCCCGACGATCTCGCGGGGCTCCGCGCCGATGTCGAGGCGGCCAGCGCCGCAACGGCGCTGGCGGCGCGCGCGGGGCGGGCCGGTGATGCTGCGGCCGCCGTGCAGTTGCACCGCGTGCTGTGTGCGCATTCCGAGGGGCCGTCCGGTGTGACCCGGTGGGCGCAGCTCGCCGAGGAGTGGTCCGGTGTGCGGCCCGGCGGATTCGGTTGGTACGCCGGGCAACCGCTGCTGGTGACGGCCAACGACTACGACACGAAGGTGTACAACGGCGACGTGGGCGTGGTGATCGCGCACGATGGCGATCCTGCCGATCTGCGGGCCGCGTTCTCGCGCGGCGGCGACGTGGCCCTGCTGTACCCGAACCAGTTGGTGGCGGTGCGCACCGTGTACGCGATGACGATCCACCGCAGCCAGGGCAGCCAGTACGAGGCGGTGTCCGTGGTGATCCCGCCCGCGGATTCGCGGCTGCTCACGCGGGAGCTGCTGTACACCGCGATCACCCGAGCACGGCAACGCGTACGCCTGGTGGGTTCCGAGGAGGCGCTGCGCGCGGGTGTCGCACGGCAGGTGCTGCGCGCCAGCGGCTTGCGGAGGGGATGAGATGCGGGTCCTGATCCAGGGCGCCGGGGCGATCGCCGCGGCCGCGGGTGCATTGTTCGCGGAGGCCGGGGCGGCGGTGACGGCGGCGTCGCGGCGCGACGGTGTCACGCTGACCGCGGTGCGGCGGCGCAGCGGCACCACGGTGGACGTGCCGGTGACCGGGTACGCCGGGATTGCGCCGGGCGTCTTCGACCTGCTGGTGCTCACGTCGGCACCGGGGGAGCTGGCACCCGAGGTGGCGGCGGTGCTGCGGGATGCGCGGATCCCCGCCGTAGTGGGTACCAGCCAGGTCCCGGGCGATCTCGCCGCGACGCGTGCGCTGTTCCCCGATGCCGAGGTGGCGTTGTTGGCGCCGAACGTCGCGTCCTTCGCCACCTCGCGCGGGGCGCAGACCCGGGCCGAGTTCTGGGTGCCGCCGTTCCTCGGCGCCTTCCTCGTCGCGGGCGACGGTGCGCTGCCGGCCCGGATGGCCGCGGAGTTTCCGCGGGTCGTCCGGCGCGTGCCGATGCGCGCCGTCGAGGCGAGTCCCGCGGGCCTGGTGCCGTACGCGGCGGAGCTCGCCGTGGTCGACGGTGACTGGGACGCCTTCCGCCGCAGTCTCGGCCGTCCCGGTGCCGCGTCCGCGGAGGCGCTGCGGGTCGTGACCGGCCGCACTGCTCCGGCCCTGCCACCGATCGTGGTGCGTGTCGGCCTGGCGACGGCGGGGGTGGCGATCCCGCTCGACGTCCCGACCTTCGCGGGCAATCATTTCGTCCGGCACGCGGAGCAGAGCCTGCGGATGCTCGACGCCTGGCGTGCCGCCGCCGGGCGCCCCACTCCGGCCCTCGATTCGCTCCGCACCGACCTCGCCGCGGCGATAGATCGGCGGACGTAGCCGTCAGGCCGCAGACACTGCGCCGCCCGCCGATCCGTCGGGGCGCCACTGTTCCTCGGCGTCATGGTCGGCGAGGAGCCGTTCCAGGTGTGGCGGTCCGTGGGGGCCGTCGAGGATGGCTGCGATGTCGTCGTAGGTGGTGCCGATGACGGCGTTGTACTGGGCGCGCTGGTCTTCGGCCCGCCACTGCTCGCGGAATTGCTCTGTTCGGCGGCGCCAGTGGTCGAGGGCGCGGCGATGGAGCTCGTCGGTGTGGTGGGTGTGATTGACCCGGTGCCGACGGGTGGGGTCGGCCTTGCGCCGCCAGCCGGTGCGCCCGGCGTAGGGCCCCTCGGCGAGGGTGATCGTCTCGCGCCCCCGCGGACGGTCGCTGGTATCCGGTGTCACGGTGGCGTGGTGCCGATCGCAGGCCAGAGTGAGCGCGGTGATATCGGTTTCGCCGCCGTCCGCCCACTCGGTGATGTGGTGGACCTGGGTCCGGGTGGCGGGCGCTTCGCATCCCGGGGCGGAGCACCCGCGTTCGGATCCGTACAGCGCGATCCGCTGATCGGCGGTGGCGAGCCGCTTCTCCCGGCCGAGGAACAGTGGCCGCGATGCGAGGTCGAGAAGGAGGACGTACTTGGGGTTGGTGCCCATCATCCGCAGTGCGTCCTCCACCGGCAGGCGCCCGCCGGTGGCGGTGGTGGCGATCCCGGTGTGCGATTCGAGCTGGTCGATGGTCAGGGTGACGATCGGTACGCACGGTAGGCCGCGGTGCTGGCCGAGCTCACCCGCGGCTACCGCCATGCGCAGCGCAGTGACCAGGGCATCGTGATTGCGCTGTGATCGCGTGCGCTTGTCCCGCTGAGCGGCATCGCGCAGCGCGGCTTGATCGGTGGTATCGACCGGATCGTCGGCGTCGGCGGGGTTGTTCATCCCGGGCCGGGCGAGCTTCTCCAGGATCGTGTCGAGGAGCGCCCGTCCTTCGGGGCTCAGCGCCCCGTCGAAGTCGGTCATCATGTGGTCGCCCTGGGGTCCCACGTCCAGCGCTCGGGCCCGGGCGATGACATCGGCGTCGGGCTCGGCGCCGTCGGGATCGAGGAGATCGATGGCGCGCCTGCCGATCGTGATCAGGTCGTCGGGGGTCACGTCGTGTGCTGCGGTGACGAGGATGTCTTCGAGGTTCTCCGCGTCGGTGGCGGTGAGCCGCGTGCGGCAGGCGGTGAAGATCTTGTCCATGGCCGTGGCGTGCCGCTCGGAGATCCGTCCCGCACGTTGTGCGGCTGCGATCAGCGCGTACTTCGGCTCGGGTGCGGTTCCGCGTTCGTGGCGGGGTGCCCGGTCGACGGCGCCGCGCATGCGGTCGCGGGCCTCGGACCCGGCCAATCGCAGCTGGTCGACCAGCATTTCTTTGATGCCGGTGTAGTCGAGTTGCCCGGGCAGCCCCTGCTCGAATGCCACTCGCGCGAGCAGGTGTTGGCTGTACGGGATCTTTCGGGCCGCGGTTTCCAGGCGATGCAAGGCCTGCAGCACCTCCTGCGGGCTGAGCATTACCGGGTCGGTCGCGGCGAGGCGATCGGCGGCGCGTTCGAAGGAGGCGAGTGCATCGAGGTATTCGCTTGCAGTGCTCGTGGTCTCGATCATTCTGCCTCCTCCCAGTGAGTCCCATTTTACGCCACTGTTCGATGAAGAAGCAATAGTTCGAACAGTGTTCGTCGCGCCTCATACATGCACGGGCGCACCATCTTTCACATCGATGATGGCGGATGATCGGAGCAGTCGAAAGAATTTGTGGCGCCCGAAGCGCGCTGCAGCAGGCGGCTCGCCGCCTCGGGCTGCCGGGCGACACCCTCCACCAGCTTCGATCCGGCGAGACCGTTGCCGATCCCCGCGCCGACGGCCGCGCCGCCCAGGATGACTCCGCCCGCGGCGAGAGCGCCCGCCGTGATGATCGCGTTGACGAGATTCTGGTCGACCATGATCGTCTCCTTAGCCGGGGGTGATACGTGCGTCGAGCAGGTCGGTGAGTGCGCGGGCGGCACGCTCGGCGCCGTCCTCCGCACGCACGACCGCACCGAGTTCCGCGGTGCGGTTGCGGTGCGCGGGCGCCGCTTGTAGAGCTTCTGCGAGCCCCTCGGCGGTCAGCGAATGACGGGGCCGGGGCGCGGTGCCCGCGCCGATCGTGTGCAGGCGCTGTGCCCAGAAAGGCTGATCCATGATGCCGGGCACCGGGATCGACGGGACGCCGGCACGCAGCGCGGCAGCGGTGGTGCCCGCGCCGCAGTGATGCACGACCGCTGCGCACCGGGGGAACAGCTGCGCATGCGGGAGATCGTCGACGACGAGGAGGTGCTCGCCCTCGGGCGCCAGGCCCGCCCACCCGCTCTGCACGACGGCGCGCACACCGGCGGACGCGGTGGCCTCGGCGATGATCGCCGACAGGTGCTCACCCTGCGCGGTCGCGGTGCTGCCGAGCGTGATCGCCACCGGCGGCGGGCCGGCCTCCAGGAACGCCTCGACATGCGAGGGGAGGCCGCCCACGGATTCGGGGGTGAGGTAACCGGTCACGTGCAGGTGATCGGGCCAGTCGCGCGGTCGGGGGAGCACGGCCTCGCTGAACGGATACAGCACCGGCCAGCCGCGCCGTGCCCGCTTCTCGGCAGCGGACGGTTTCGCGGGGAGGCCGAGATCGCGGCGCAGCTCCGCCACCACGGGTGCGTACACCCGCTCGGCGAATCCGCCCAGCCACCACACCGCCCGATTCCCGAGCCGGCCGAAGGAACGCGTCCCGAGCGCCGGAGGGCTGAAAGCGCCGGTGGGGGAGGCGGGCTGGAACATGACACCCGCGCTGGGCAACCCGAGCGCCGCGGCGACGTGCCGCCCGAGCAGGGCGCCCACGGGGCCCTCCAGCAGAAGCAGGTCGGCACCGTCGGACGCCTCGGCCATGGCCTTGCCCACGCCGCGCAAGCCCTCGCGCATCTCCTCCAGGGATTCCTTCGACGGCCGCATCGACGTCCCGTCGACGAGGGCCTGCGCCGCGGGGGAGGCGATCGTCTCGGCCCGCGTATCGCGCGGTAGTGGCGCGAAGGTGATTCCCGCGGAGTCGACCTCGGGCCGATACGGCTCCTGCGCGGCGATCACCACGTCGATTCCGCTGGACTGGAGGCGGCGGCCGAGGCCGGTGAGCGGAACAACGTCGCCCCGCGTGCCGAACGCGGATATCGCGATGCGGGTCATGCGACCACCGCCCGGGCGAACAGATCGACCACGGTCTCTCCGTAGGCGATCGGGTCGTAATCGGACAGTCGCGCATGGTCGGTGGCCGCCCCGTCGAGTGCGCCGCGTAGGGCCGATGCTACTGCGACGGCATCGAGATCGGCGCGGAACTCGCCCCGTTCGACCCCGAGCGCGAAGATCGCGGCGGGGTCGAGCAGGGCCAGATCTCCCTGCGGGGGATTCGCGGCGGTGTCCTCGGTGACGGCCGTGTCGAATCGCTTGCCGTCGGGAGTGCGATAGGTGGTCGCGATCTCGCGGAGGGCGATGGTCTGATCGCGGTGCTCGGCGAGGAAGGCCATGTTGGCCCGGATGTAGGCGGCGAGCTTATCGGCGGCGGTCTCGGCCGCGGCGATGGCCGGGACGATGTACTGCGCCGCGGTGACGAAGACGGTGGTGGTAACGGCCTGGACCAGCTCGTCCTTGGTGCGGAAGTGATAGAGCGCGACGGACTTCGCGATGCCGACGTGTTCGGCGATCCTCGCGACGGACGCCGCGGGGTAGCCGTTCTCCGCGATCACGGCGATGGCCGCATCCACGAGCTGCGCCCGTCGTTGTTCCGAGGTGAACGTGTCTCTAGACCGCATGGTCTAAATATAGACCGTGCGGTCTAGAGAAGTCCAGGGTCGGTTCAGCCCACGCTGCGGAGCGGATCGTGCTCGGCCATCAGCTTGTCCAGGCGCGCCTCGTCGACACGGCCTCGGATGCTGTTGGCCTCCTGCTGATCCCGCACGACCTTCGCGAGGTTGAAGCAGCTGGTGATGAGGAACAGGGTGCCGATGATCATGAAGCCGCGCTGCCACGGGTCCATGGGCAGGTAGAAGGCGCCGATGAGCAGCGCCCCGGACGAGACGGCGAAAGCGATGGCGGACTGGGCGAAGAAGGCGGTGGTCGGCTTCGGAGCCGGAGTGTGTGAGGTCATGGTTATGAGGATGTCGGCCCGAGGCGCGCGCCGCCTGAGTAGGACTACCCGATCTGGGGGAGTACTTCACGCCGAGACGACGCACGCGATGCACGACCGTGTGCCGGCACCGGCCCGTGTGCCCAGTCCCGCACAATCCGTACGTATTCTTTGCTATACTGGAATCAGGAGATCCGAGCGCAGAGGAGGCGCCCGTGGTTACCGTTTTCGCGATCTGTGCCGTCGTCGGTGTTCTCACGCTGGTGGCGTCACTCGTCCTGGGGGACATGGATTTCGGCGGTGTCGATACCGACGCCGGCCTGCCCTGGCTCAGCGCGCCCGCACTTGCGGCCGCGGTGGGTGTCTTCGGTGTGGTGGGTTGGCCGCTCAGTGTGGGAACCGACCTCGCCGCCCCCGTCGTCGCCGTGATCGCGGCGCTGGCGGGCATCGGGGCGTACGGCCTGCTCATGGTGGTGTTACGCAGCATGCGGCGCGCGCAGACCGGCGCCGTCGCCGGGCTCGGCGCCGCAGTCGGCACCATCGGAGAACTGAGCATGGCCATACCGGCGGGCGGCTGGGGGCAGGTGACCTACGTCGATTCCGAGTCGGTGCGCAGCACCACCACGGCGATCCTCGTCGATCCGAAAGCCGCTGCGGCGAACGGCGATCAGGTGCTGATCGTCGATGTCGAGGGCGACCGGCTGGTGGTTCAGCCGCTCAACACCCAGGCCTGACCCCCGCACGCGCGGAGTCTCGCGCAACTGAACCTTTGAATAGATAGGGAGGGAATCGAAATGACTGGATCGATCCTGCTCGCGGCCGGCGCCGCGGTGATCGTCATCCTGCTAGCCCTGTGGATCTTCTTCCACAACTACATCAAGTCCCCGCCCGACCAGGTGGCCATCTTCACCGGTCGTGGCGAGATGAAGGTCGTCCGTGGCGGCGCCCGGTTCAAAGTTCCGGGGCTCGAGCGCGTCGACTACATGCCCTTGCGGCCCTTCGAGATCCGCATCGCGCTGAGCAACGCCCGCAGCATCGACGGTGTGCCCGTCGAACTGCAGGCCGTGGGCCTGGTGCGCATCGGCACCACCGATGAGATGACCCGCACCGCGGCGCAGCGCTTCTTGACCGCGAACATGGCCGAGCTGGAGAACCAGATCAACGAGATCCTGGCCGGCAGCTTGCGCGGGATCGCGGCCACCATGACCGTGGAGCAGCTCAACAGCAACCGTGAGGCCCTGGCCCGCGGCGTGGTCGACGAGGCCGGGGGTGACCTCTCGCGCATCGGCATGGAGGTCGACATCCTCAAGATCGCCGGTATCGAGGACCGCAACGGCTACCTCGAATCGCTCGGCCAGAAGCGCATCGCCGAGGTCAAGCGCGACGCCGACATCGGCAAGGCCGAGGCCGAGCGCGACTCGCTGATCCGTTCCGCCGATGCTCGCCGCGCCGGCGAGATCGCGCAGACCGAGGCGGAGACGGCGATCGCCGAGGCCCAACAGGGCCGCGATGTGCGCATCGCCCAGCTCCGTGCGCAGACCGAGGCGCAGAACGCCGAGGCCGACCAGGCCGGGCCGCTGTCGAAGGCCCGGGCGGAGAAGGCCGTCGGTATCGCGCTCGAGGAGGCCGAGGCCGCCCGCATCGAGGCCCGCACCGAGGTGGAGCGCAAGCGCCGTGCCCAGGCCGAGGCCGCGCTGGAGGCCGACGTGATCGCCCCCGCGGAGGCGGCGAAGCAGGCAGCCGTCACCCGCGCCGAGGGCGAGCGGCAGTCCGCGTTCCTCACCGCCGAGGCCCGCGCCAACGCCACCCGGCTCGACGGCGAATCCGCCGCTGATGCCCGCAAGTCGGCCGCCGCCGCCGTCGAGGCCGAGCTGCGTGCCGACGCGGCCGGCAAGCTGGCCCAGGCGGAGGTGAACGCCGAGGCGATCCGGCTCGAGGGTGAGTCGGCGGCAGCAGCCCGCAAGTCCGCCGCCGCCGCGCTCGAGGCCGAGCTCCGGGCCGACGCGGCCGGTAAGCGGGCCCAGGCCGAGGCCTTCAACCAGTACGAGGCGGAGGCCGTGCGCCTGCTCCTCGTCCCGCAGGTCCTGTCGATGATCGAAGGGGCGGTGCGGGCCCAGTCCGAGGCCACCGCCGCGATCGACAGCATCAACATCATCGGTGGCGGACAGTCCGATGCCACCGGCGGGTTGCTGGGCCTGTCCGGCCAGTCCATCGCCTCGGTCGTGGCCTCGCTCCGCGCCCAGGGCATCGACCTCGCCCAGTTGCTCGGCGGCGCGCCGTCCGAGACGACCCCGGCCCCGGCTCCGGCCCGGTCGGCCGAGGTGGAACCGGCCGTCCTGGTCGACGACGAGTAGTGATCGAGCGACGATGAAGCTCGGCGACGCCGAGGCACTGCGGCTCGCGGTGGGCCTGCTGGAGGAACGACTCCGGCAGTTGCCCGCCGCGGGTCTGCGCGGTGCCGAACTGTTCGTCCTCAGCACCGTCGAGGCGCTCGGCCCGGACGCCTTCCCGACGGCGATCGGGGACCGCCTCGGGATGCGGCGCTCGAACGTCTCGGCCGCGATCAAGGACCTCGAACGACGCGGCCTGGTGGAACACGTCGACGACGCCGACGGGGCGGACGGCCGGCGGCGGCCCGTCCGGCCCACGGACCGGGGGCACGCGGCCCTGCACGCGCAGGAACACGAGCGCGATCAGTGGCTCATGGCGCACGGAAGCGAGCAACTCACCGTGGAGGAGGCGGCGCTGCTGCGCGATGCAGTGCCGCTGCTGCTGCGCCTGGCCCGGGGCTGACCACCAGAAATCAGCGCGAGCGCAACCCTGGCCGGGCCCTTCCGGCGTGGATATCGTCGCTCGGGTGAGTGGTGTCTTCTCGTTCCCCAATCCGGTCAACGACAACGCGGCCCGCGTCACCGCGGGTCTCGTCGTCGTCCTCGCCGTGGTCACCATCGTCGCAGGTCAATGGTGGCTCTACGCCGCCCTGGCGATCGGTTTCGCGCTGCGTGTGGCGGGCGGCCCCCGCTATTCGCCGTTCGGCCGGCTCGCCGTCCACGTGATCGCGCCGCGGGTCGGGCCCGCCAAGCTCGTCCCCGGCCCGCCCAAGCGATTCGCCCAGACCATCGGACTGGCCTTCTCCGGCGTCGCCCTGGTGCTCTTCCTCACCGGGAACCACGTCGCCGCACAGATCGTGCTGGGGCTGCTCGTGGTGGCGGCACTCCTGGAATCGGCCCTCGGCCTGTGCCTCGGCTGCGTCGTCTTCGGGTGGCTGCAGCGCCGCGGCGTCATCCCCGCCTCCGTGTGCGAGGCCTGCGCGGGCGTGAACACCACCCCGCCCACGCTGAGCGTGCCGCAGACGCACTAGTCGCGCACCACCCCGAACAGCGAACGGCCGCCGCGGATCACCGCGGCGGCCGTTGTCGTTGGTTCGTGGTCGGGTCAGATGAGGCCGACGATCCCCGTGGCCCACTCGACGGCCTTCTCGTTGGCGTCGTCGGTGCCGGAGTTGTCGTGCTCGAAGCGCTCGCCCACCTGCGTGGCGCCGAGGTCGGTGAGGTGCTTGACCACGGTCTTGCCACCGAAGTTGTAGGTGTCGACGTAGATCGAATCGCCCAGGCCGAAGACGGCGAACCGCAGGCCGGTCAGATCGGGGGCGGCCTCGACGAGGTCCTCGAAGAACTCCGTGGTTCCGGCGGGCAACTCGCCGTCGCCGTACGTGGCGCACGAGAAGACGTGGAAGTCCGCGGGGTCCAGCGCGTCGATCTCGCCGTCCATCATGTCGTGGACCTCGACGGAGCCGGTGCCAGCGAAAACGTCGTACATGGCGTTCGCGGCGCCCTCGGCGGTTCCCGTCGACGAGCCGTAGAAGATGTGAACAGACATGCCGAATAGTTTAAGGCACCCTAATCGCGGGACCGTGCAGGGCACCGGGTCCGGGCCTGTCTAGGCTGGTCGCATGCCCTTCGCCGTGGCGCCCGACGGGGCCCGACTGTCCTACACCGTGCACACCGCGACCCCGGAGGCGACCGGCCCGGGACTGTTGCTCATCGCCGGGCAGGCGCTGGGCGCCCGGTCCTGGGCGCCGCTCGTCGACTCCCTCCGCGCCGCCGGCCCCGTCGTCGTCTTCGACCACCGGGGCGTGGGGGAGAGCGACGACCGGTTCCCCCGCGGCTGGAGCACCCGGGACTGCGCCGCCGACGCGCTCGCCGTGCTCGACGCCGCCCGCGCCGACGGGGCGATCGGCCAGCGGGCGGACGTCTACGGCTTCTCGATGGGCGGCCGCGCCGCCCAGTGGCTCGCCGCGGACCATCCCGACCGCGTGCGCCGACTGATCCTCGGCGCCACCAGTGTGGGCGACCGGCACGGGCTGGCCCGCCCCGACGAGGTCCTGCGCATCCTCGTCCGCTCCGACCGGCAGGCGCTCCTCGAACTGTTCTTCACCCCCGACTGGCTGCCCGCGCACCCGGAGGCCGCCGAGGCGATCACCGCGGCGCCCCGCTCACTGCCCGCGCAGCGCTCCCACTTCGCGGCGAGCACCGATCACGACGCCGCCGCGGCGCTCCCGTTGATCGTGGCGCCCACACTCGTCCTCACGGGCGCCGACGACCGGATGTGCCTCGCGGGCAACGCGGCGATCCTGCGCGATCGCATCAGTGGGGCCGCGCTGCGCTCCTATCCGGGGATGCGGCACGGCTATCACCTGCAGGAGCCACGGGCCACCGCGGACGCACTGGACTTCCTCACCGCGCCGTGAACGATCGCACCCACTGAGCGGCTGTTACCGTCCGTGCATGGCGGACTTCGGCAGCTTCCAGGACGGCATCTACGCGGAGGGGCTGCTCGCGAAGCACCGCCGCTTCCCCTACACCTTCACCGACCTCGAAGAACGCGCGCGGCAGGTGCTCGACCACGCCACCTTCGACTACGTCCGCGGCGGCGCCGGTGACGAGAGCACCCAGGACCTCAACGTCACCGAACTGCGCCGGTACGGATTCGTGCCCCGGATGCTGCGCGATCGCAGCGAGCGCGACCTGTCCACCACCTTCCTCGGCCGGACACTCGACGCCCCGATCGTGCTGTGCCCCGTCGGCGTCAACGGACTCGTCCACGAGGGCGGCGATCTCGAGGTGGCCCGCGCCGCGAAGGCGCTCGGCGTGGCCGCGATGTACTCCACGCTGTCCGAGGCCCCGCTCGAGGAGATCGCCGATGCTCGCGGTGATTCCTTCGCGGCCTTCCAGCTGTACCCGACGAAGGACGATCAGCTCACCGACAACCTGGTGCGCCGCGCCGGCGCCGCCGGATTCGACGCGCTCACCATCACCCTGGACACCGGCTCGCTCGGGTGGCGGCCCCGCGACCTCGGCAACGGCTACATCCCGTTCCTGCGCGGTCGGTGCCTGGCGAACTACCTCACCGATCCGCGGTTCCTGGAGATCTGCGGCACCGACACCCCGCCGCCGCTGCACGCCGGGATCGTCTGGTCGTCGCTGTTCAGCAAGCCCACCTTCTCCTGGGACGATGTGGCCCGCATCCGCCGGCTGACCGACCTGCCGATCATCCTCAAGGGCATCTGCCACACCGAGGACGCCCGCCGCGCCGCGGCCGAGGGCATCGACGCGATCGCCTGCTCCAATCACGGCGGCCGCCAGGCCAACGGCGGGCTGCCCGCGATCAGTCACCTCGAGGGAGTACTCGACGCGGGACTGCCCGTCACCTTCGACAGCGGCATCCGCGACGGCGTCGACATCCTGCGCGTCGTGGGCCTCGGTGCCACCCTTGCCGGGATCGGGCGGCCCTACGTGTACGGCCTGACGATCGGCGGCGCCGCCGGCGTCGAGCACGTGATCCGCTCGCTGCTGGCCGAAGCCGACCTCACCATGGCGGCCGACTGCCTGACCACGCTCGCCGACCTCGCAGTGGTCCGGCGTTGACCGAGCCCGGCCCACGGTTCGACTGGTTCGGCTTCGAGGACGCCGTCTGCGCCGAGCTGCGAACCGCGGCGCGGGCGCTGGGGTACCAGGCCGACGGTGAGCTGCCCTACGCCTACGCGCTCACCGCCTTCCACGCCGAGACCGGCGGCGAGATCCATCTGCCCCACCCGGCGCTCGGCACCGTCGAATCCGTGCCGCCGGAACGGCTGTGGGAGCCGCAGGGATGGCCCCGGTCCGATGAGTCCTGGGCTCGGCGTCCGCCGCTGGACGCGTGGCAGGACCGGCTGTGCGATGCGGTCGAGGGCCTCGACGAGGCCGACTGGGACGCCGCGTACGCCCGCTACGGGCACGCCCTGGTGGCGGCGATGCGGCGCGCGAAGGCCGAGCTCATCGCCGAGGGCGTGCTGCCCTCGCGCACCGTGTGCCTGCTCGACGACGAGGACGGCGTGCTCGCGGCCCGATCGGCGTCCGAGCAGGAGCTTCGCGGGTACTGGCGGGCCCGCGTCCAGTAGCGTCTTTGCAATGACCTTTTCGACACTGGCGCTGGTCACCGCCCTGGGGCTGCTCGGTCCCGTGCTCGCGGCCCGCAAATCCTGGCACCTGCCGCTCATCCTGGGGCCGATGCTGGCCGGCGTGGTCTTCGGCGCCACGGGATTCCGGGTGCTGGACTCCACCGAGCCCACCTTCGCCTTCCTCGCCGACATCGGCTTCGCCCTGGTGATGTTCGTGGCCGGCACCCACGTGCCCGTGCGCGACCCCGCGGTCCGCTCGGCGCTGGGTGCGGGCGCGGCCCGGGCCGCCGCGGTCGGCGTGATCGCCGCGGTCCTGGGCACCGCCCTCGCCGCGGCCTTCGGCACCGGCCACGCCGCGCTGTACGCCGTGCTGATGGCCTCCTCCTCGGCCGCGGTGGTGCTGCCGATCATCAACTCCAATCACCTGACCGGTAAGCCGGTGCTCGCGCTCACCGCGCAGGTGGCGATCGCGGATACCGTCTGCGTGGTCGCCCTGCCCCTGGTGATCGACCCGCCGACCGCGGGCCGCGCCGCGCTCGGGGCGCTCGCGGTGGGCGTGGCGGCGTTCGTCATGTTCCTGATCCTGCGGTGGTCCGAGAACAATGGCGTGCGCGATCGTCTGGAGGCCTTCTCCGCGGAGCGGGAATTCGCGTTGCAGCTGCGGATCAGCCTGGTGGCGCTCTTCATCCTGGCGGCGATCGCCACCACGATGCACGTCTCGGTGATGCTGGCGGGCTTCGCGCTCGGACTCGCGGTGGCCGCCGTGGGGGAGCCGCGGCGGATGGCGGCGCAGCTGTTCGCCATCGAGGAGGGCTTCTTCGCGCCCCTGTTCTTCGTCTGGCTCGGCGCCCGGGTGAACCTGCGCGATCTGGTGGAGAATCCGAAGTTCATCCTGCTGGGCCTGGCCCTCGGCTTCGGTGCGATCGCCGCGCATGTGGCCATGCGCGCCGTCGGCCTGCCGATCCCGCTGGGAGTGCTGGCCGCCGCCCAGATCGGGGTTCCGGTGGCCGCGGTCACCGTCGGCGAGCAGCTCGGGCTGTTCGCCGCGGGCGAGGGATCGGCACTGATCCTGGGCGCGCTGGTCACCATCGGTGGCGCGGCGATCGCCGCGGGCCGCGCCGCTACTTCGGCGCCTTCAGGGCCTCCTCCGTCTGCGTCAACGTCGCCCGGAGCTGCTCCGGGCTCTCCGTCCTGAACACCGCCGCTTCACCGGCGTCGGCGACCACGGCCCGGTGCACCCGGTCGTCGTGGTAGATCGCCGCCAGGCGCGTGTAATCGGCGATCCGCGGATCGTTCTCGCGGGCGGCGAAGATGTTCACGTACTGCGCCAGGTCGGGCCGGTTCGGATCGTCGGTGTAGATCGAATCCTTGGTTGTCAGGCCCAGTTTGGTGGCGAAGGTGTCGTCCACGAAGCCCGCGTCCAGGCTGTCGAGGGCGGGGCCGATCTGCGTCGGGTCCAAGGTCACGAGCTTGACCTTCGAGCGCTCCCGGTCCACATCGGCCAGGGTCGACTTCCACGTGCCGGCGCCGTCGCGGAAGGTCACCAGACCCGCCGCCTTGAGGCTGAGCAGCGGCCGGATCTGGTTCGCCGGATTGTCCGACAGTCCCACGCTGGCGCCCGCGGGCAGCGCGTCGATCGACCGGTACTTCTTCGAGTACAGCTGGAGCGGGTAGATCTGCGTGGCTCCCACCGGCGTGAGCCGGACGGTGTTCTTGGTGTTGTAGGCCGCCAGGTACCGCACGTGTTGGAACTGGTTCAGGTCGATCGACGAATCGGCGAGCGCGGGATTCGGCGCGTTGTAGTCCGAGAAGGAGACCAGCTTCACGGCGAACCCCTTCTCCTTCGCGAGATCGGTGAACACCTTCCAGTGCGGTTTGCCGATGTCGACCACGCCGAGTTTGATCTCGTTCGCCGGCTCGGTCGACGAGCAGGCGGTAGCGGCGAGGGTGAGCAGGACGACGACGGCGGCGAGGATGCGTTTCACGTCCACCGAGTCTTCCGGGACCGCGGGCGGTCCGGAAGTGTTGCCCTCACCGCGTTCCGAATCGGGGTTCCGAATCGAGCGCTGCGCGTGGGTGATCAGCCGCGGGCGACGACCTCGTCCACGAGGGCCTTGGCGCCGAGCAGGGACAGCGCGCGGTTGTGCCGGCGGAGCTCGCGGATGGCGCGCACGGGCGTCTCGGACGCGGAGACCTCGGCATCGCGCAGGGTGAGGACCGCCCACTCGTAGCCGCGCAGCCGCGCGGCGGTGGCCGAACCGCCGAAGACGTGCGCCAGGTTCTCCGAGGCCGACTCCGCGCCGCGGAGGGCGGAGGTCAGTTGCGTCAGCAGGCCGGCGAACAGGGACATGACTCCGACACTACCGACGCGGGCCGCTCCGGGGGAAGGCGTAATCGACGACCACCGGCGCGTGATCGGAGAGGCGTTCGTCCGGCGACGGCTCCTTGTCGACGGTCACGGACACCGCGGAGGCGGCGAGACCGGGGGAGGCGAGGTGGTGATCGATCCGCCAGCCCACGTCCTTGGTGAACGATGCACCCGCCCAGCTCCACCACGACAGCGGCCCGGGTCGGTCGCCGTGCAGGCGCCGCACCACGTCGACCAGGGTGCGCGGGCCGAGCTGTTGCCCCAGCCAGGCGCGCTCCTCGGGCAGGAAGCCCTCCATCTTCTGCGCCGGACGCCAATTGGTCACATCGTGCGGCAGGTGCGCCACGTTGAGATCGCCCAGCAGCACGAACTCACGCCCCGCGGCGCGGGCGGCGCGGCGATTGCGGTCCAGCTCGCGCGCGAAGGCCGCGAGGAACCGCATCTTGCGCTGGTATTTCGCGCCGTCGTCCGGCACGTCGCGGATGTTCCCCGGTCGCTGCAAGTGCGCGGGCAGGCCGCCCTTCGGCAGGTAGAGGCAGGCCACCGTCAGGGGTGCATCGGCGAGATCCACCTCGATGTACCGGCCCTCGTGCGCGTACGACCCGAGTCCCCGGGCGCGCGGCGGATGGGTCGCCCAGCTTCGCACCGCGGCCGCGGGTGCGCGGGTCAGGATCGCCACGCCGTTGCGCCCCGGGATCGAACCGCAGTCCACCGCCGCGTGGAAGCCGGGGAACTCGCCCACCGCGTCGGGCGGGCAGCGCAGTTCCTGCAGCGCCACCACATCGGCGCCGCGCCCGGCGAGCCAGGCGTCGAAGCCGCGCCGTCGCGCCGCCCGGATCCCGTTGACGTTGAACGTGGCGACGGTCAGCGTCCCGTCGTCGGTGTTCAGGGCTCGGTGACGGTGCTCGACGGGTCGATGAGGATCTTCGCGTGCGTCTCGGGGTCGCCGAGGGCGTCGAAGGCCGTGGCCACGCCGTCGAGGCCGACGGTGCCGGTGATCAGCGGCTTCACGTCCACCTTGCCGTTCGCCATCATCTGCAGCGTGTCGTGGAACTCGCCCGGGTCGTAGCCGAAGACGAAGCGCAGATCGATCTCCTTGTTGCCCGCCATGGCCGGCTGGAAGGTATCGGGCTCCATGCACACGCCCACCACCACCACGCGCGACCGCAGCGGGGCGGAATTGACCAGCTGGTCGATCATGCCGGGGATGCCGACGCACTCGAAGACGACCGGTCCGGCCGGGGTCTCACCGAACTTCTCCGCGAGCCGGAAGACGTGCCACCACGGCACCGGCCCGGGGACCAGGCGCAGCTTGTTCATCGTGTCCACGCCGAGATCGAGCAGGTCCGAGACCGACCGCAGCTCGTTGCGGCCCGGCTCGTAGGCGTCCCAGGGCTGTTCGGTGCGCGGGTCGACCACCACGTGGGCGCCCATCTTCTTCGCCAGTGCGCGGCGGCCGGGCGAGAAGTCGCTCGCCACGATCTTCTTCACGCCGGAGGCGCGGAGCATCGCGATCACCGCGAGACCGATGGGGCCGCACCCGATCACGATCGCGGTCTGCCCACGGCCCACCTCGGCGCGGCGCACCGCGTGCCAGGCGACGGCCATCGGCTCGGTGAGGGCTGCCTCCTCATCGGAGAGCTTCGCCGGGACCTCCATGGCCATCGACTCCTGCACGAGGACCTGCTCGGCGTACGAACCGGGCGCCCGCTCGGACAGCCCCACGAGCTGGGGTTCGCTGCCGACCTTGATGGTGGGCAGCGCGACGATGCGGGTGCCCACGGCCCAGCGCTTGCGGCACCCGGGACCGTACTCGGCGACGGTGCCCACGAACTCGTGGCCGAGCACGACGCGCTGGTTCATCCGCATGAGATCGGGGTAGCCGGCACGATCCGCGAGATCGGCGACCAGGTCTGCGTGGTGCCGTGCGTGCAGATCGGAGCCGCAGATCCCGGTGCGGGTGACGTTGAGCAACACCTGCCCGCGCGCGGGGCTCGGGGCGGGCAGCTCCTCGACGGTGAGCCGACCCTCGGTGCAGACGACAGCTTTCATGAACCCACTGTATCCGTCGGTCCGACAGGCCCACCGGGCCCATGGCGGCCCGCCGGGCCCCGTTCGACCACGCCCACGGCTCCCGCTGAGCCGGAACCTGGGCGGCCGGGGAGGGGACCTGGTTCGATGAGCAGGTGAGCGCATCGGAAGAGTCCCGCATCGTCACCGCCTCCCGCGATATCGCGGCCGCGGCGGACGTCCTGTTCGAGTTCATCGCCGATCCGGCCCGCCAGCCCGAATGGGACGGGAACGACAACCTCGCCGAGTCGGCCCCCGGCCATCGGGTGCGGGCGGCCGGTGAGGTCTTCGAGACCCTCCTGACGAACGGGCAGGTGCGAGCGAATCACGTCGTCGAGTTCGAGGAGGGACGTCGGATCGCCTGGCGCCCTTCGCCGGTGGGGGAGCAGCCGCCCGGTCATCTGTGGCGGTACGAGCTGGCGCCGCTCGGCGACGGCGGTACCCGGGTCACCCACACCTACGACTGGACCGACCTGCACGACGAGCAGCGGCTGCCCCGGGCCCGGGCCACCACCCCGGACCGGCTCGCATCCTCGCTCGAACGACTGGCCGCGGTCACCGAACAGCGGTGACGGACCTACGCCGCAGCCTGGGGCTCGGCGATGCGGTCTCCGTCGGCCTGTCGGCGATGATCGGTGCCGGAGTCTTCGCGGTCTTCGGTCCCGCCGCGGCTGCCGCCGGATCGGCGCTCCTGGTCGGCTTGGCACTGGCTGCGGCCCTGGCCTACTGCAACGCCAGCAGTTCGGCGCGGCTGGCGGTGGTGTACCCCAGCTCCGGCGGCGCGTACGTCTACGGCCGCGAACGGCTCGGAGCCTTCTGGGGGCACCTGGCAGGGTGGAGCTTCGTCGTCGGCAAGACGGCGTCGTGCGCCGCCATGGCCCTCACGGTCGGGTACTACGCGTGGCCCGCGCACGCACATCCCGTCGCCGCGGGGGCCGCGGCGGCGCTGACCGCACTCAATCTGGCGGGTGTCGAGCGTTCGGCCTGGGTCGCGCGCGTCGTGGTCGCCGTGGTGGTGGCCGTCCTGGTCGGGCTGGCCGTCGCGGCCATCACGTCCGAGGCGGCCGATCCGGCTCGGTTGTTCGACGGTGCCGCCGGTGGCCCGTTCGGGGTGTTGCAGGCGGCCGGCCTGCTGTTCTTCGCCTTCGCCGGCTATGCGCGGATCGCGACGCTCGCCGAGGAGGTGCGCGATCCGTCCCGCACACTGCCGCGGGCGATCTTCCTGGCCCTCGCGATCGCGCTCGCGGTGTACGCACTGGTCGCGGTGGCGCTGCTCGCGGTGCTGGGCGCCGGCGGTCTCGCCTGGTCGCCCGCCCCGCTCGCCGATGCCGCCACCGCGGCGGGTCTGCCCGGCGCCGTTGCGGTGGTGCGCGTGACCGCCGGCGTCGCGGCGATCGGAGCGCTGCTCGCCCTGCTGCTCGGGGTCTCCCGGACCGTGGTCGCGATGTCCCGCGACGGCCATCTGCCGCGCGGACTGGCCGTCGTGGACGCGCGCCGGGGTGTGCCCGTGCGTGCCGAACTGGTCGTGGGTGTCGTGGTGGTGATCGCCTCCGCCACGCTGGATCCGGGGTCGGCGATCGGGTTCTCGTCGTTCGCGGTGCTGGCGTACTACGCGGTCGCCAATGCTGCGGCCTGGACGCTCGACGCCCGCCCGCGGTCGCGGGTGGTGCCCGCGGTGGGAACAGTGGGCTGTGTGCTCGTGGCGTTGTCGCTGCCGGCCACCGCGGTATCGGTGGGACTGCTGGTGCTGGCGGCCGGCGCCGTGGCCTACGCGGTCACCCGCTGATCACCGCGGTCACCCGGTGATCAGCAGCCCGTCTGCGTGAGCGCCTTGAGCCACCCCGCGGTCTGGTAAGCCCAGCCGTACACGGTGGCGCCGAGCGCTCTGCGCTCGGGGAAGTCGGTCATCTGCAGCGTCGCGACTGAGCAGCGTTCGAGGATGAATCGCGCGCGCTCCACGTGGGCGGTGGTGGTCACCACGATCACGCTCCGCCAGTTCCGTTCGGCGGCAAGCCGATTGAGTTCCTGTGCCTCGCCGCGAGTGGTCCAGGGCACGGGCAGGAAACAGGTCACGCTCACATCGCGGATGGGCCGATCGCACAGTTCCTGCATCGTGGAGTCCGCGGCGCCCACCGAATTCGACAGGACGACCTGGGGAGCCAGCCCGCGGGAGGCCAGCTCGAGGCCGTACTCGAAACGATCGTAGGGATTGCCGCCCAGGACCACGATGGCGTCGGCCCGGGCGAGCTGATCGGCGGTCCGTGGGGCGACGTACGCACGATCGACCATCGTGGCCACGAGTGCGAGTACCACGACGACCACGGCCGCGACGATCGCACCGCGTCGGCTCAGTCGGCCGCTCCTCACCGGTTTACCCACGACAGAAGTATCTCCGCGGCGGCCACGACACGCGGAGCCGGGTGGTCACTCGGCGTGCGACGGTCGCTCAGAGTTGCGCGTTCACCGCGCCGGGCCAGGTCGCACGCTCGAGGCCGTGCGTGGCGAGAAGGGCCAGCGCCACGCGCTCGATGCCGAAGCCCAGGCACGCACTGTGCGCCACCGCGCCGTCGACCGTGGTGATGCCGAACTGCGCGCCGAAATGGTCGCGGTGGTAGTTGCTCGACGCGACCGCCACGCCCGGCTGGTCGTCGCCGTAGATCCGCACCACGAGCTCCGTCTTGAGATCGTCCGCACGCTGATCGGCGGCCAGGGCCGCGCCACCACGGCCGAAGAACGGGTCCACGGCGGGGGTGCTCTCGACGGTGAGCCCCAGGTCGGTGAGCAGATCGGCGGCGCGAGCCACCCAGCTGTCGCGGTGCGCGATCGCCGCGCGTTCGGTGCCCACCCGGACGATCTCGTGCATCCGGAAGGTCTGCAGGCGCGTGGGGTCGGCCGACGGCTCGTTGCGGAAGCAGTAGCCGGAGACGTCGACCCAGGCGCCGTCGCGGGGGAGGGTGCCCGTGAGTGTGGGGAAGACGGGGTGGCACGCGGACGGCACCAGCGCCAGCTCGCTGGAGCGGAGGTAGCCGCCCCAGTCGTGGCCCGCCGCGCGACCGGCCAGGAGGAGGCGATGCTCGGCGTCGCCCCCGCTGTACGTGGCCACCGCACCCGATAGGTGCGGGAAGGAGGCGATGTAATCGGTGCTGTCGAGGATCTGTCGCGGCATCACCGGCGGGAAGGCCAGCACGGTGGCGGCTCCGCCGTGCACTTCGTGAATGGCGTCCGCGACGAGCGCGTCGACGGCGGTGACGAGCTTCTCGAACTCGGCGCCGCGGCCGTAGACGCCGTCGATGCCGGTGGGGACGAGGTGGCCGGCGTCGAACAGCGAGGTGCGGAACTGCTCGTGCAGCTCGTCCAGCGGGCTGATGCCGGACCCGCCGTGCTCGGCGATCTCTTCGGAATGGCGGGGTGCCGCGGTCAGAGTCATGTGCGTCGTCTTCCCAGGCCGGTGACTGTAACGCCACTCACGCTAGCAGGCCAACCGACACCGTGGAGCCGCACGGCTCGCGAATGCAAAGGTTGCGGGTCGGCGAGTCTCGGGCGTTCGATCGGGGAGATGTGTCGGCGAAGTTCACAACATGATGAGCAAATCTGGCTGCTATCAGCCCCGACCGGAATCGGCGCGCCGCTGATCCTGCTGCTCCGGCACCGCCCCGGTGAGCGCCGCGCATCACAATCGGCGAGAAATGTGATGTTCGCTATCGTGTCCCGATTCGCGATCGGGTTCCACGGCGAGTATTGGACAAGCAGACCTTCGCGACACCGGATCCGCCCGGGCTACGGTCGCGCAGTGTCCGGTGCCGCGGTCAGCGTCCCTTGCCGAAGACCACGGAGGCCACCGTGAGCAGCAGGATCTTGGTGTCCAGCCACAGGCTCCAGTTCTCGATGTAGAAGTTGTCGTAGGACGCGCGATCGCGGATGTCGGTATCGCCGCGCAAGCCGTGGATCGCGGCCCATCCGGTGAGGCCCGCGTGCACCCGGTGCCGCGACTGATAGGCGGGGATGTCCACGCGGAAGCGGTCGACGAAGTGCGGTCGCTCGGGCCGCGGACCCACCATCGACATATCGCCGCGCACCACGTTCCACAGTTGCGGCAACTCGTCGATCGAGTACCGGCGCAGGAAGGAGCCGAGCCCCTGGGCCCGGTCGGAGGACCAGTCCGCATCGGACACCTCGTCGGGCACGGGAGCCATGGTGCGGAACTTGTACAGCGTGAACAGGCGGCCGTCCTGGCCCACGCGGGTCTGCCGGAAGAGCACCGGTGCCGAGGGCTGCCCCAGCTTGATCGCGAGCGCGACAACCGCGAGGAGCGGCGAGAGCAGGAGAAGGCCGATCGAGGCGGTCGTCAGCGAGGTGATGCGCTTGACCCGCCAGTGGCTGGTGCGGAGCGCGAGCCGCCGCACCAGCACGAGCGGAATCGTGTGGATCCGGTCCATGTCCCGGTCCTGGTGCACGAACTCGTAGAGCCGCGGCACCACGTAGATCTCGCAGTCGAGCGTGTCGCACTCGCGCAGCGGCTCGACCAGAGTGGAATCCCGGTCCCGGGAGAAGGCCACGATCACCGTCTCGATGTCGCGCTCCTGGATCAGCCCGGCGAGATCGTGTCGCCGGGGGATCACCTCGGTGGGGAACACCATCGGGTCGAGCGGGTCGTCGTCCATCACCAGCACCGGGCGCAACCCGTACATCGGGTACTCGATCATCGAATGCACCAGTTCGCCGGCCACCTTGCCGCCACCGATCACCAGGGTGCGCGCACCGTCCTCCGGATGGGCGGCCCGCCGCTTGCGCACCACGGCGTAATAGGCGATCCGCAGGGCGAGCAGGCTCGCCCAACACATCAACACCTGCGGCACCAGGGGGTGGTCGTCGTCCCAGTGCAGGGTGATCGCGAGCGGGGCGAGCAGCCACCCCGCGATCACCAACTGCGGGAGCGTGTCGAGCGCGCTCAGCGTGATCCGCGCACGGTAGAGCCCGAACAGGTAGAACACGCCCACCGTGAGCGCCGTACCCAGAACCACCTTCGCAACGTGGGCCGACGGCGAATCGCCGGGGACGTAGGTGGAGCCGAGAAAACCCGCGACGGTCAGCGAATCGAGCATCGCGAGCGGCCAGGTGTGGCGACGCAGATGGCGGCCGCGAACGCCCCATCGTCCGTTCCCGCTCATGCACCCCCTCCACCGGCGACTGCTGTCGCAACACACCGAATATACCCACGACCCGCCGGTGCTCGTTGCGATCGTGGTGAGGCGGCCCTGACCTGGCCTTTGCCGAAACAGCACGAAATCTTGCCGAAATGTTCCCGGCGGGCGCACCGTGGAACCATGACGAACCACGAGCATGCGCACGGCCTACCGGGAGACCGCGACTGGGCGACGATGACGGCCGAGCTGGAATCCGAGGCGGAGGTTTACCTCCCGTACGTCATGGCGGCCCTCGACGATCTGGATGCCCGGCGGTCGGGAGCAGGACCGTCGCGCATCCTCGATATCGGATCCGGCCCGGGCGTGTTCACCGCCGAGTTCGCGCGCCGGTACCCGCGGGCGCAGGTGACCGCGGTCGACGGATCGGCGGACCTGCTCGCGCACGCCGCGCGTCGCGCCGCGCAGGGAGGGCATCCGATCGACACGCTCCGGGTCGACTTCCCGGCCGGGTTCGCCGCGCTGCCGCAGGCCGATCTGATCTGGTCGGCGCAGACCCTGCACCACGTGGGAGACCAGGCGGCGGCCGTCGCCGCGCTCGCCGGGAGGCTGGCGCCGGGCGGAGTCCTCGCGATCGCCGAGGGTGGTCTGCCCACCCGCTACCTGCCTCGCGACGTCGGCATCGGCCGCCCGGCCCTGCTCGATCGGCTCGACGCGCGGATCGCCGAGGGCTTCACCGCCATGCGTGCGGACCTCGACGATGCGGTCGAGCAACCCGAGGATTGGCCCGCCATCCTGCGCGCCGCCGGTCTGACTCAGGTGCGTGCCCGCACCTTCCTCGTGGACCGTCCCGCGCCGCTCGACGACGGTGCGCGGTCCGCGGTCGCCCGGATGCTGGGCCGCTATCTGCGGCTCGGTGACCGCCTCGATCCCGCCGATGCGCACACCCTGCACCGCCTGACCGACGCCGAGGACCCGGCCTCCGTCCTGCGCCGCGACGATGTCTTCGTGCTGGCTGCACGCACCGTGTACACGGGAATCGCAGGATAGGAGGGCCGGGCCCTCGGGATGAAAGGGTGGTGCTTCGGGCCTAGGAGACCGTCGCGACGCCGTCCTTGAACGTGATCGAGCCGTTCTGGAAGGTCTGCTTGATGGCGCCGTCCTCGGACTTCTCGTCACTGGTCGGGTAGCCGAGCTTGCCGCTCTCGTGGCCCTGCTCGCCCCACTTGGTGCCGATCACGCCGTGCACGACGTGCGCGCCGCTGGCCTCGCTCCAGTAGATGGTGCCGCCCTTGAGGGTGAGGAACTTGCCCTTGCCGTCCGGCAGGTCGGCGACCGGTCCGAGCGGACCGCCGAGGTGGCCCTTCTCGTAGCCGTACTGCGCGTACTCGGCGATGATCGGGGCGTCGGTGATGGTGACGGCGGCGCCGTCATCCGCCGCCGGGATGGTGGTCGACGGGACCACGGGTGCCGACTCGGAGGCGCCGGTGGGGGCGCCGGCCTCGGACGTGCTGGCCGCGGCGGCCGTGCTGCTCGCCGAATCGCCCGACGAGTCCTTGGACTGGTTGCAGGCGGTGAGGCTGACCGTCAGTGCGGCGGCGGCGACGACTGCACCGACCGTCCGGGTGGTCTTCGAGTTCATCTTTGCTCCTTCAATAGCGTGGATTGAACGTGAAAATGTAACCACAATGTCGCAATCGTGTCAGCGCGGTCGCACGGTTTGTATTTGATTGACCGTGCCGAAAGGCCCGTCGACGTCGTGAATCGTCGAGGTCGTGAGGCCGCTACCGTCGGTACCGGTCGACACCCGGGTGTTGAAACCCATGCGATCGCCAACAGGGTCCCGGAACAGGTGAGCGGTCAGATCGAGGTTGGGAAAGGCCACCTCGCGGGGGTCCAGACGGCCGGTCATGCCGTTGGCGATGTCGAGCAGGCGGGCGGCGCGGGCCACCGGACCGACCGGCTCGTCGTCGAGCAGGGGTACCGCGCTGTCGATCCAGTACGCGCCGTCGCCCGGGGCGAGCCGCACGCGCCGCGCCCGGGTGGAGGCGATGAAGCCGCCGGGCCAGACCGTGGTCGGGTCCCAGTCCGGCATCTCCTCGGCGGCGGGGATGGGGGCCAGCGTCGAGCCGGCGATGGCCGTCGTATCGCGACGATCGAGGAGCCAGGCGCGCAGCGTGAGGCCGACCCGGCCGCCGTGGCTCAGCCGCGCCTCGACCAATTCGATCGTGCGGCCCGGCCGGATCACCTCGACCGCCACCTCGACGACGTCCATCGGCAGCGTTCCGAGGATGTCGTAGGACAGGCGCGCGAGCCGCAGATCGTCGCCGCGGCGAGCGTCGCGGTCCTGTTCCACCACGTGGGCTAACAGCCCCATCGGGGGAGCGATGTGCTGTTCGGCGGTGTTCCATCCACCGGACACGTGCTCGGTGGGCCGGAACGAGGTGGCGGAGGTTCGCTCGAAGTACGGCATGGCGTGAGCATACGCCCGCCACCTCGGCATTCCGCCGATCGGGTTAATGGGTAGTAACCGTAATCGGGGTCGCGGAGAGACGCGGACGCCCCGCGTTCGGTGAGAAACGCGGGGCGTCCGGACTGCCGGTCGGTACTCGGTCGGTCAGTTCTTGACGTCGAACCGATCGGCGTTCGAGACCTTGGTCCACGTGGCGACGAAGTCGTTGACGAACTTCTCCTTGGCGTCGTCGGTGGCGTACACCTCGGCCAGCGCACGGAGGATGGAGTTGGAGCCGAAGACGAGGTCCACCCGGCTCGCGGTCCACTTCTTCGTCCCCGTGGCGCGGTCGGTGCCCACGTACGAGGTGTCGTCGTCCGATGCCGGTGCCCACTTGGTGGACATGTCCAGCAGGTTGACGAAGAAGTCGTTGGTGAGCGCGCCGGGACGGTCGGTCAGGACGCCCTCGGCCGACTCGCCGAAGTTGTTCCCCACCACGCGCAGGCCGCCGAGCAGCACCGTCATCTCCGGCGCCGTGAGGCCGAGCTGCTCGGCCTTGTCCACCAGCAGGTACTCGGCGGGCAGGGGCGCGCCCTTGGCCACGAAGTTGCGGAAGGCGTCCCACTTCGGTTCGAGCACCGAGAAGGAGTCGATGTCCGTCTGCTCCTGGGAGGCATCCGTGCGGCCCGGGGTGAACGGGACGCTCACCGTGACGCCGCCGTCCTTGGCGGCCTTCTCGATACCCGCATTGCCGGCCAGCACGAGGGTGTCCGCGAAGGAGACCTTCTTGCCCGTCTCGGCCGTGAAGGCCTGTGCCACACCCTCGATGGCGCGCACCGCCTGGGCGAGCTCGTCGGGCTCGTTGACCTCCCAGCCGGCCTGCGGCTGCAGCCGCAGGCGACCGCCGTTGGCGCCGCCGCGCTTGTCCGAATCGCGGAACGACGCGAACGCCGCCCAGGCGGTCTTGATCAGGCGCGACGACGACAGGCCCGTCTCCAGGACGCGCTGCTTGATCGCCTCGGCGTCCGCATCGTCGATCAGCGGATGATCCACTGCGGGAACCGGGTCCTGCCACAGCTCGGTGGTCGCCGGAACCAGTGGGCCGACGTACCGGGACACCGGACCCATATCGCGGTGGAGCAGCTTGAACCAGGCCTTGGCGAACTCCTCCGCCAGCTCCTCCGGATGCTCGAGCCAGCGCTTGGTGATCTCGCCGTAGATCGGATCGAACCGCATCGTGAGGTCGGTGGTGAGCATCGACGGGTGCGTCTTGCCGGTGCCGAAGGCGTCGGGCACCGAGTTGGCCCAGCCGTTGTCCTTGGGCTTCCACTGGTGGGCGCCCGCGGGGCTCTTGGTGAGCTCCCACTCGTTGCCGTAGAGGATCTCCAGGAAGCTGTTGTCCCACTTGGTCGGCGTGTGCGTCCAGGTGACCTCGATGCCGCTGGTCACGGCGTCGGGGCCGACACCGGTGCCGTTGCCGCCCTTCCAGCCGAACCCCTGCTGCTCGATCGGAGCGGCCTCGGGCTCGGGGCCGTTCTCGACGGGGCCGGCGCCGTGCGTCTTGCCGAAGGTGTGGCCGCCGACGATGAGCGCCGCCGTCTCCACATCGTTCATCGCCATCCGGCCGAAGGTCTCGCGGATGTCGGTGGCGGCCGCGAGGTAGTCCGGAACGCCCTCGGGGCCTTCGGGGTTGACGTAGATCAGGCCCATCGTGCTGGCGCCCAGGGGCTGTTCCAGATCGCGCTTGCCGGTGTACCGGCCGTCGGTGCCCAGCCATTCGTGCTCGGGACCCCAGTAGACGTCCTGCGGCTCCCACTCATCGGTGCGGCCGAAGGCGAAGCCGGCGGTCTTGAAGCCCATGTCCTCCAGGGCCACGTTGCCGGCGAAGACCAGCAGATCGGCCCACGAGAGCTTGCGGCCGTACTTCTGCTTGATGGGCCACAGGAGGCGGCGCGACTTGTCCAGGCTCACGTTGTCGGGCCAGCTGTTGAGGGGCGCGAAGCGCTGCATGCCGGCTCCGCCGCCGCCGCGCCCGTCCTCGGTGCGGTAGGTCCCGGCCGAGTGCCAGGACATGCGGATGAACAGGGGGCCGTAGTGACCGAAGTCGGCGGGCCACCAGTCCTGCGAGGTGTGCATCACCTGGATGAGATCGGCCTTGAGGGCGTCGACGTCGAGGGTCGCCACCTCCGCCGCGTAGTCGAAGTCGGCACCCATCGGATTGCCCTCGACGGGATTGTGCGCCAGCACGCGGAGATTGATCTCATCGGGCCACCAGTCGCGGTTGTCGCCACCGGCGACGGGCGGACGCAGCGAACCGTGCGCGACGGGGCAGCCGCCGGACTCGGACTGGGGGAAGGGGGTCTGTTCCTCGGACACGACGTTCCTTTCGGTACGGGAGTGTTTTCGGCTGTACAGCAATGCCAGCGAGCCCTCCGATGCGCTCCGCCGATGGCGGCCGAGCGCGGGGCTGAGGAGGTCGCTTGCGATCCACCATACGTCCGTCGACCGACAGAATCCAGCTTTTCTGGAATTATTCAAGATTTCGTAGAAATTCGAGGTAGAGCGGCCTATCGGTCCCGTAGGCAGGGCTTATCGACGGCCCCTGTCGGCGGGTCTCGCGGGCACCTGCCCGGCGCGGTCAGACGCTGATCCGGGCGCCCATCAGCACGGTCCGGTCGCCCGGGAGGTTGAAGTGATCGGCCGCATCGGCGGTGAGGTGCGAGGTGGCGATGAACAGCCGCTTGCGCCACGTGGCCATGCCGGGATCGTCGCCCAGGCGCAGGTCCATCTTCGACAGGAAGTAGGTGGCGTCGCTCAGGTCCAGCAGGCCCTCGGTGTCCTCGACGGTGAGCCGCGCCAGCGCCGTCGGCAGGTCGGGCGATTCGGCGTACCCGCACCGGACGGTGATGTGCGCGATCCCGTCGTAGCGGTCGCCCAGGTGATCGACGGTGATCCGCTCGGCGTCGCCGAGTCGGGGCCGGGTGTCGGTCTCGATCGAGGCGATCACCGTGCAGTCGTGGCGAATGTGGTTGCGCTCGACGTTCGCCCGCATCGCGAGCGGCGCGGTATCGGCGCCGCGGTTGAGGAAGACGGCCGTACCGGGAACCCGGTCCACGGGTGGGCGGCGCTTGCGGAGGTCCTGGACGAAGCCGAGCAGCGGACCCTCGAGCGCGGCGCGGCGTGCGGAGACCAGTTCCCGGCCCTGCTGCCAGGTCATCATCACGCAGAAGGCGATGGCGGCGATGGCGAGCGGGAGCCAGGCGCCGTGGGGGATCTTCGTGACATTGGCGGCGAGGAACAGCAGGTCGATCGTGAGCAGGACCGCCGCGGCGGCGGTGAGCAGCCAGCCGGGCACCGACCAGCGGCGGCGTGCGACGTAGAAGAACAGGATGGTGGTGATCGTGATCGTTCCGGTCACGGCCATGCCGAAGGCGTAGGCCAGTGCGGTGGAGCTGCGGAAGGCCAGGATCAGCACGATCACCGACACCATGAGCAGCCAGTTGATCCAGGGCACGTAGATCTGCCCGTAGGTCTTCTCGGAGGTGTGCACGATGCGCAGCCGAGGCAGGTAGCCCAGCTGCGCCGCCTGCGAGGCCACGGAGAAGGCACCCGTGATCACCGCCTGGGAGGCGATCACCGTGGCCGCGGTCGCCAGCAGCACCAGCGGCATGCGCGCCCATTCCGGCGCCAGTAGGAAGAAGGGCGCGGAGATGTTCGCGCGATCCTCGAGGATCAGCGCCCCCTGGCCCATGTAGCTCAGCGCGCAGGCGGGGAACACCAGGAAGATCCAGCCGATCGAGATCGGTTGCCGCCCGAAGTGGCCCATGTCCGCGTAGAGCGCCTCGGCGCCGGTCACCGACAGCACGATCGCGGCCAGCGCGAAGAAGGCGATATCGAAATGGCCGGCCAGGAAGGTGACCGCGTAGACCGGCGAGATCGCCCGCAGGATGCCGGGTTCCTGGCTGATGCCCCAGATTCCGAGGCCGCCGATCACGGTGAACCAGGTGATCATGACGGGCCCGAAGACCCGTCCCACGGACGCGGTGCCGAACCGCTGCGCGAGGAACAGGCAGGTGATGATCACCACCGCGATCGGCACGATCGCCTCTTCGAATCCGGGGTCGACCACCTTCAGTCCCTCGATGGCCGACAGTACGGAGATCGCGGGGGTGATCATGCTGTCGCCGATGAACAGCGCGGCGCCGAAGACGCCGAGTGCGATCAACACGCTCAGGGTCCGGGTGCGCCCGTTCTCCGCCCATCGACGCAGGAGGGCGATCAGCGCCATGATGCCGCCCTCGCCCTGGTTGTCCACGCGCATCGCCAGCAGCACATAGGTGATCGTCACGATGAAGGTGACCGACCAGAAGATGAGCGAGACCACGCCGTACACGTTGTTCGGGTCCGCCGGAACCGGATGTGGATCGCTCGGGCTGAAGATCGTCTGGAGCGTGTACAGCGGACTCGTGCCGATATCGCCGAAGACGATGCCCAGGGCACCGACCACGGTGGCGAGCCGGACGACATTGGCCGGGCGCACGGCGGCAGCGGTCACCGCGTCAGCGTAGGCCCGTTGTTGCGATCGCGCATGCCGAACTCGTCGGCGCGCGTTCAGAACTCCCGCGCGATGGCGTCCAGCAGCACGGCGTGCCGCCCCGACTCCGGATGCGACCCGGGCTTACCGCTGCTCACCACGCCCACGGCGAGATCGCGATCGGGGTCCGCCCACATCGCGATCTCGGTGAGACCGGTGTGGCCGAAGGCGCGGGGCGCGTGGCGACCGAACGGGCCGAAGCGGTCGGAGCCCAGCATGTACCCGGTGCCCCATCGCAGCGGCGCGCCGCCGGTGGCGAAGTCGGGGCGGAGCCGCCGAGCCTGCCGCGTGGCCGCGTCGAGCGTCTCGGGGCGCAGCACCCGCACGCCGTCCAGCTCACCGCCGCGGCGCAGGATCTCCGCGAACCGGGACAGCTCGTGCGCGGTCGAGACGAGGTTCGAGGAGGGCACGATGCCGGTGAGGAACTGCGGTGAGTTCGACATCGGGATGATCTGTTGCATCGTGCCGCCGACCACCTTGCGGAAGGCCGCCTCGATGGCGGGCGGCGCGGGCTTGCCGGTGGCGTAGCTCAGCCCCACGGCGTCGAGGTCCTCCGGCGCCACGCCGAAGTTGGTCCACCGGAATCCGAGCGGGTCCAGGATCTCGGTGGCGGTGATCTCCCGGATGCTGCGCCCGGTGGCGGCGAGCACCAGCTCGCGGACCAGCGGTCCCCAGGTCAGGGCGTGGTAGAAGTGCAGGCGGCCGGGGGAGTACACGGGCTTGATCCCGGCCAGCATCGCCCGCGTGTACTCGCTGTCCTCCGAGCGGCGCAGATCGGGGCGCGGCCCGGTGTTGATGGGAATGCCCGCGCTGTGGGTCAGCACGTGCCGCACCGTGATCCGGTCCTTGCCGTCAGAGGTGAACTCGGGCATGTAGTCGCACACGTGGGCGTCCAGGGCGAGATCACCGCGCTCGATCAGGCGGTGCAGAACCGTGACCGCCACGCCCTTGGCGGTCGAGTACGTGCAGAAGGGCGTTCCGACGGTGACCGGGACCGGCGGCGAGTCGTCGGTGTTCGATTCGAGGTCGGGGCCGTTGCCGCGGGCGTGGCCGATCGCGCGGTCCAGGACCACCCGTCCGCCCTGGCGCACGCACACCTGGATCGCCGGCTGCATGCCCGCCGCGTACCACGACCGGGCGGCGAGCCACACCCGCTCCACCGCACGGGGATCCGCCGCGGAATGGTCCTCGACGCCGATGTCCGTGACCGCGTCCAGATCCCGGGGCACTCGGATGCGTCCCTCGGCCGGTGCTGCCGTGTCGATGCTCACGAATTCACCCTACGGTCGCCGCGGTCCGTCCGCCCGCGGGCACCCGATAGATTGGCGGGCGTGAGTATCAGCACCGTCCTCAAGCTGGCCTACGCGGGCCTCGCGACCGTCGACACGGCGCTGTCGGCCTCGGCGAAACCCTCGCGACACCACGCGCGGCGGTTCACCAAGCCACTGCTCATGCCCGTGCTCGCCGCCTCGCTCGCCACCGATCCGCGGGCGAAGACCTCGCCGCTGCGCACCAGCACCCTCGCCGGACAGGCCGCCGGATGGGCGGGCGATGTCGCGCTCCTCGGCGACGAGCCGAGGCACTTCGCGCTCGGGGCGAGCTGCTTCGCCACCGGCCACGCCGCGTACGTCTCCGGTCTGCTCCGCCAGCGCGGGCCCGAGGTCTCGCTCGCCCGGCCCGCGGCCGTCGGAGCCCTGTGGGCCGTGGGTGCGCCCCGCACCGTGCTGGGCGCGTACCGCACCGCCCCTGCGCTGGCCCCGGTCCTGGCCGGCTATTCGGCGATGCTGAGCGGCACTGCGGCCGCCGCCACCCTCCTCGATCCGGCGATTCCGGCGGACGCCCGGCGCGCCACGCTCGCGGGGGCGGGGCTCTTCCTGCTCAGCGATTCGATTCTGGGCCTGCGCAAGTTCGTCCTCAGCGAGCCGCCGGCCTGGCTGGAGGGGGCCGTGATGGCCACCTACACCGGGGCGCAGTTCCTCATCGCCGAGGGTGCCGCGCGGGCGGGGCTTGACTCTCACACGGTGTGAGCGTGCACGGTGATGAGGTGACCGACACCCCGGCCCTGATGTCCATCGGCAGGTTCTCCTCGCTGAGCCGGATCAGCGTTCGCATGTTGCGCCACTACGACACCCACGGTGTCCTGGTGCCCGCCGATGTGGACGCGACCACCGGCTACCGGCGGTACGCGGCGGCGCAGCTCGCCGATGCCGCGGCGATCCGCCGGCTCCGCGACGTGGGCTTCGGCGTGTCCGCCATCGGAGCCCTGCTCGCCGTCCGAGGCACCCCCGAGTACGACGCCGCGCTCGCCGCGCAGCGCATCGAACTCGCGGCGGCCGCTGACGAGGCGCTCGGCCGGCTCCGTCTCCTCGACCATCTGCTCTCCGAGAAGGACACCGCCATGACCGACACCGTCACCATCGAGACCGTTCCCGCACAGACCCTCGCCTATCTCCGCGGCACCGTCGCCGATTACGCCGCCGAGGGAACCCTGTGGGAGCGTTTCCTGCCCGCCCTCGCCGAACAGGGCATCGCCGCCGGCCCGGTGGGCGGCTGCATCGAGCACGACGACGAGTTCCGCGAGCACGACGTGGACGAATCCGTCTTCGTCGAGGTCGCCGCGGGCACCGCCGCGCAGGCCCCGATCGGGATCCTCGCCGCCCCGCAGCGCCGTGCCGTGGTGGCGACCGTGACCGGGCCGTACCAGGAGGCCATTCCCCGCGCGCACGACCTGATCGGCGCGTACGTCGCCGAACACGGCCTGACGATGACCCGCGCCGCCGGTGATCCGGCGACGCACCACTTCAACGTCTACCTCGACGATCCGTGCGAGGTGCCGGCCGAGCAGCTGCGCACGAGGGTCTACGTGCCGGTGGGCTGAGGTCCGTCGGTCCCGGGCGCCGGAGCCTCGGTGTCCGGGGCCGTGGGCGCCGCGGTATCCGCCGCCGACTCCGTGCGGGCCTCGTCGATCAGGTCCTCGACCTCCGCGGTCTCCGCTGCGACCAGGGCGTCGGGGCCGGCCTCGTGCGCGCCCTTCGAGCGCTTGGGGATGAAGTGCATGACCAGCACCACGATGCCGCCCACGATCACGCCGAAGACGGCGGACCCCAGGGTGTTGGCGAGCCATCCGGTGACGGCACCGATCGCGGGGATCAGTCCCGCGACCCACACCTCGAGGGAGTGCACGATCGCGTACGGGGTGTGCCAGCCCAGAGTGTCCAGGCCCACCAGCAGGATGTGCCCGCCCACCCAGCACATGGCGACCACACCGACGGTCGCCAGCGTGCTGAGCACTCCCGGCATCGCCTTCACCAGTCCGTAGCCGATCTTGCTGACCGTGGGCGAGGACTTCTTCGACAGGGCCAGGCCCACATCGTCCATCTTGACGATGAGCGCGACCACGCCGTAGACCAGCGCGGTGATCGCGATCGCCACGACCACGAGGATCACCGCGCGCTCCCAGAGCACCTCGCCGGCGACCTCGTTGAGCGCGATCACCATGATCTCGGCGGAGAGGATGAAGTCGGTGCGGACGGCGCCGCTGACCACCTTGTCCTCATCGACCGGGCCGGTGGACGAGGAGGGCGATTCGACGCCGCCGTCACCGTGGCCGCTGACCTTCTCCCAGATCTTCTCGGCGCCCTCGTAGCAGAGGTAGGTGCCGCCGAGCATGAGGATGGGGGTGAGCAGCCCGGGCGCGAACTGGCTGAGGATCAGCGCGGCGGGCAGGATGATCAGCAACTTGTTGCGGAGCGAGCCGATCGCGATCCGCTTGATGATGCTCAGCTCGCGTTCGGGCTTGATGCCCTGCACGTAGCGCGGGGTGACGGCGGTGTCGTCGACCACGACGCCCACCGCCTTCGCGCTGGCCCGGCCGGCTGCGCCGGCAACGTCGTCCACCGAGGCGGCTGCGAGCCGCGCGAGCGCGGCGATGTCGTCGAGCAGCGCCGCTAGTCCTGCACTCATGGCGTCAGCGTAGCGGCGGTGTCCGACTTGTGCGGATGCGACCGGCGCGATCCGCACCGTGCCGCCGCGGTCCGGACCGTCGAGCATCACCTTCAGCGAGGAGGGCGACCGCCTCTCGGCGCAGTCCCGGGACGCGGCGCCGGCCGCCGCGGGGGAGCCCCATGTCCTCCGGCGTGATCCGGGCGCGGCGGGTGGTGAGGAAGCCCTTGATGTCCTGCGCTCTGGCGTCGTTCCCGCTCATGCGATCCAACATAGGCGCGGCGTGCGGGGTGTATCCAGAGGTCGTCAGTCCCCCCGATCGGCGGCCCGGGGCGGACCGGGCAGTGGGGTATCGCACGTTTGACGGAGTGCCGCCACAGGCCGCGCGGCGTAGGGGAGGATAATGGGGGAACCGTTACATGGACACAGACCAAGCGTTCGCAAGAGTCGACCGACCAAGACATTCGGGAGAGAAGCAAAAGCATATGAGTGCGCAGCAGCAGACCATCATCTACACGCTGACCGACGAGGCACCGCTCCTCGCCACGGCAGCGTTCCTGCCGATCATCCGCACGTTCGCCGGCCCCGCCGGGATCGACGTGCAGACCAGCGACATCTCGGTCGCGGCGCGCATTCTGGCGGCATTCCCCGAGCGGTTGACCGAGGAGCAGCGCGTCCCGGACAACCTGGCGGCCCTGGGTGAGCTCACGCTGGACCCGTCGGCGAACATCATCAAGCTGCCGAACATCAGCGCCTCGGTGCCGCAGCTGCTGGCCGCGATCGCGGAGCTGCAGGAGAAGGGCTACGACATCCCGGACCTGCCGTCGGAGCCGAAGACCGACGAGGAGCGCGATATCGCGACGCGCTACTCCACCATCCTCGGCAGTGCCGTGAACCCGGTGCTGCGCCAGGGTAACTCGGACCGTCGCGCGCCGAAGGCGGTCAAGGAGTACGCCCGCAAGCACCCGCACAGCATGGGCGAGTGGTCGATGGCCTCGCGCAGCCATGTGGCGCACATGAAGCACGGCGACTTCTACCACGGAGAGAAGTCCACCACCCTCGATCGCGACCGCGACCTGCGCATGGAGCTGGTCACCGCGGACGGCAAGACCAACGTGCTCAAGGCCAGCGTGAAGCTCGGCGCGGGCGACGTCATGGACTCGATGTTCATGAGCAAGAAGGCCCTCCTCGACTTCTACGAGGAGCAGATGCAGGACGCGTACGAGACCGGCGTGATGTTCTCGCTGCACGTGAAGGCCACGATGATGAAGGTCTCGCACCCCATCGTCTTCGGCCACGCGGTGCGCGTCTTCTACAAGGACGCCTTCGCCAAGCACCACGACCTGTTCGAGGAGCTCGGCGTCAACGTCAACAACGGCCTCGGCGACCTCTACGACAAGATCGCGACCCTCCCGGCCTCGAAGCACGAGGAGATCGTCAAGGATCTGCACGCCTGCCACGAGCACCGCCCGGAGCTGGCGATGGTCGATTCGGCGCGCGGTATCTCGAACTTCCACTCGCCGTCCGACGTGATCGTCGACGCCTCGATGCCCGCCATGATCCGCGCCGGCGGCAAGATGTACGGCGCCGACGGCCGCACCAAGGACACCAAGGCCGTGATGCCGGAGTCCACCTTCGCCCGTATCTACCAGGAGATCATCAACTTCTGTAAGACCAACGGCGCCTTCGACCCCCGCACCATGGGCACCGTCCCCAACGTGGGCCTGATGGCGCAGAAGGCCGAGGAGTACGGCTCGCACGACAAGACATTCGAGGTCCCTGCGGCGGGCACCGCCAACATCGTGGACAACGCCACCGGCGAGGTGCTGCTCACGCAGCAGGTCGAGGAGGGCGACATCTGGCGCATGTGCACCGTCAAGGACGCCCCGATCCGCGACTGGATCAAGCTGGCCGTCAACCGTGCCCGTAACTCCGGTACGCCCGTGCTGTTCTGGCTGGACCCGTACCGCCCGCACGAGAACGAGCTGATCACCAAGGTCAAGGCGGAGCTGGAGAACTACGACACCGAGGGCCTGGACATCCAGATCATGTCCCAGGTGCGCGCCATGCGGTACACCCTCGAGCGCGCGATGCGCGGCCTCGACACCATCGCCGCCACCGGCAACATCCTGCGTGATTACCTCACCGACCTGTTCCCGATCCTGGAGCTGGGAACCTCGGCCAAGATGCTGTCGATCGTTCCGCTCATGGCGGGTGGCGGCATGTACGAGACCGGTGCCGGCGGATCGGCGCCCAAGCACGTCAAGCAGCTCGTGGAGGAGAACCACCTGCGCTGGGATTCGCTGGGCGAATTCCTCGCGCTCGCGGTGAGCCTCGAGGAGACGGGCCTCAAGAACGACAACAAGCACGCCGTCACGCTGGCCAAGACGCTCGACTCGGCCACCGGCAAGCTGCTGGAGAACAACAAGGCGCCCTCGCGCAGCACCGGCGAGCTGGACAACCGCGGCAGCCAGTTCTACCTGGCCCTGTACTGGGCGCAGGAGCTGGCCGCGCAGACCGACGACCCCGAGCTGGCGGAGAAGTTCGCGCCGCTCGCGAAGTCGCTCGCCGAGCACGAAGACACGATCGTCGGCGAGCTCGCCGCGGTCCAGGGTGAGCCCGCCGATATCGGCGGCTACTACCAGCCCGACCCGGAGAAGATGGCGAAGGTGATGCGCCCGAGCGCCACCCTCAACGCCGATCTGGCCTCCGTCCAGGACTGATCGCACGCAACCCGCAACGGGCATCGCCGACCTCGGTCGGCGGTGCCCGTTCCGCGTTTCTCCGCGGTCTGGGTGGCGTGCTCGGATCCACGGACAGTCTCGAGGTCGACTTCAGCGTGGTTCCGGACAATTCGCCCGGCGTCGCGAACTGCGATGTGAGCCGGGAAGTCTTCGGGAAGGGGTGGGCAGGGACAGGGCCCTGCGGAACCGCGCCGACGGCCGAGGTCGATGTCCCGGGTGCGGGCCGGGCTGGCCGTAACCGGCCCGGCTGATCCCTTCGGGCATCGAATCAAACTGGTCGGCAGTGGAATTCGCGGAAGGACTCGGCTACGCCCTGTCCGGCGCGGCGTGGGCGCGCCCGCCCGCGCGCGCCCCGGCCGGATCCACTGGGCGGGAGCTGAAACCGTCGATCGAGGGCACGCGGGCGACGAACGTGGGATGCGATCCCGCCGCCGCGCCGCGGCGAAGATTCTCACCGATGCGGGTGAGCCTTTACTGTAGTGGGGTGATTGATGGCTCGAGCCGCCCCCCGCGGCGGACGCAGGAACAGCGGCGGGAGGCCACGCGTACCGCTTTGCTGGACGCGACGATCGAGAGTCTCGCCGAGGTGGGGTACACCGGGATGACGACCCGCGCCGTGGCGGCGCGAGCCGGAGTGACGCACGGTGCGCAACAACACCACTACGGCACGAAGCTGGCTCTCGCGGATGCGGCGCTGAAGCGGTTCGCCGAATCCCTGGCCACCGACGGACCCGCTGCACGGCAGGCGAAGACGCTCGATGAGGACCCGGCGAGATCGGAGTGGGAGCGGTGCGGAGAACTGCTCGACGCGATCTGGGCGCTCTACAGCCAACCCATCATCGGCACGATCGCCGAGATGCTGGCCCTGTCCCGCACGGACGCCGACATCCGCGAGCGGATGGCCGAGAACTCCACCGTGGCGCACTTGATCACGCGCACCACCGGCGCGATGGCGTTGCCCGTGCTGGGGCGGATCGAGGGGTTCGGCGAGTGGATTCTCACGGCGGTCACCGCGATGCGGGGGCTGCAGATGCTCGAACCGCTGCGGCTCGACGGTGACGCGGCGCTGACCTGGACCTCGATGCGCCGCGATCTGATCGCGGCCCTGCGGGTACGGGCCGACGAGGCGGGCGTCACCGTCTGAGCGCCTCCGGCGCGTCGTCGCGCATCACGCGGTCCAGGAATCGCGCGGCGTCGTCGGCAGCGGCGTAGACGGTGCCGAAGTGGTCGGTGGGGTACAGGTGCACGCTCACCGGTTGCCGGTGCAGTCGCAGGGTCGCGGCCAGCGACAGCCCGGAGGCGATCGGCACGTCGATGTCGGTGAGCCCGTGACCGAGGAAGATCGGCCGGTCGTACCCCGAGACGGGGGTGGACAGGTGATCTGCCAGAGCGCGGTACACACCGGGAATGCTGCGCAACGGCCGGGTGACCCACGAGCGCACGTCCGCACCGCGCACCTCCTCGCGCATGTCGTAGAGGCTGAGCGTCTCCGCCAGGGCCGCGATGCGACGGCCCTCCTCGCTGAGCACGTCATCGATACCCAGATCGGGGCGGGCATCGCGGATTCCCGCGAGGATGTACGCCCCGTAGGTGGTCATCGCCAGGGGGAGCGCGGGTGGGAACGACGGCCCGAGGAATTGGACGATCCGTTCGATGTTGGCGGGGGTGCCGGTGGCGACCACACCCCGCAGGTCGAGGTCGTATCCCGCGCCGAACTCCGCGGCGTACCGAGCGCCGTTCATGGCTGCTCCGGCCCCCTGGGACTGGCCCACCAGGGCCCACTTCGCCGATAACTCCGGGTTCAGGCGGCGAGCTGCGCGCACCGAATCGATCAGGTTGTGCGCCTCGATCTTTCCGTTCAGATAGCTCATCAATCCGGGCGTTCCGAGGCCGGCGTAATCGGTGGCGACCACCGCGTACCCGCGGTCGAGCCAGTGTCCGAGGTAGAACTGCTGCCGGTCGGACTGCGGTTGCGCCGAGGGCGTGGCATCGTCGCCCAGCCCGACGGTGCCGTGCGCCCACGCGATCACCGGCCACCCGCCGGGCGGTGGTGCCGACTTCGGGAGGAAGATCGCGGCGGTACTCACGGCCGGGCCGTGCTGGTTGCTGGTGGCGTAGAGGAAGCGGTGTGCATCGGCGGCGGCATCCACCCACAGTCCGGCCGCCAGCGGCACCTGGGCGATCGGAGTTCCCGCGTCGGGGATGGGTTCGGCGTAGCTCCGGGCGTCGAGTCCCGACCAATTCGGCGCCGCGATCGGCGTCACCGGGTCCGGCGTCACCAGGCCGCGGATCAGGCCGGTGAAGCGGTGGGCCAGGAATGTGGTGAGTGGCACACCGTCAACCTACCGGGCCCGGTGAGCGAGCGAGGCTGATGCCGCGGCGCACCGGTCAGCACGGAAATATCGAGATCGAAGAAAGGGGCGATGACGATTCCGTGAAACAAGTCGGAGCGATTGAGAAGAATTCGTGAACTGATCGACATCTGTTTGCCTGACGTTGGCGAACGCGAGCCCGCTGTGGATACTCGAAGGTAGACCGGTTGCGAATGAATCATTGAAAGAGTGCAGCCGGCGAGATATCACGATGGAGGTCAGAGAAATGAATGTGAACGGAAATACGAAGAAGTCTTCCACTGTGATCGGTTGGGTCGGTGCCGGGGTGCTGGCGATGGGGGCCGCGGCGGCCGTGTTCGGTGCCGGCTCGGCGTCCGCCTCGCCTGTTCCGGGCAATCCGAGCGGGTACCACTCGGATCATGTGGTCACCCCGAATCAGAATCAGGGTCCGCAGGGATTCGGCGGTCCGCAGGTCGGCGGTCCGCAGGGCCACGGCACGGTGTTCGCCCCCGGGTCCGCGCTTCAGCCGGGCAATGTCAGCGACGATGCGCGCGATTCGCGGAACGCCGGCCCGAATGCGGCGACGCCGCTCGACTCGGGTGATCACCCGCGGAGCAATCCGGGGTTCGACAGCCCGCTCCCGCCGGTCTGATCGACGATCCGGTCATCCCCCGCCTCGTTGCAGCGCAGCCCCGCTGCGACGCGGCGGGACCAGCCGGGAATTATCGGATTCGAAAAGGGCAGCTGAATGGTGACGCGACCATTCCGAGATATCAACGCAGCGCCCCGATGAATTCATTCCAGGCTGGTTTCGATTGGTATTCGCGGTCGAGGAGATTGGCGCTACCGTAGCCGGAGAAGGTGTCCGGATAATCGGTGATCCAGGATCTCTTGTCGGTGAATCCCCACACCGTGACCCCGGTGCAGGCGGACAATTCCCGGCACAGGCCGGTCATGGTGGCGTACATCCGGCCCTGGCGTCGCAGGTCCTCGGGGGCGGCCGCACCCTTGTCGGTCGGAATCCGTACATCCAATTCGGTCAGGCGAACGTCGAGGCCGGCGTCGGCGAATCGCTGGAGGTTCGCGCGCATGTCCGCCACCCGGGGCTGTTGATCGGCGCCGCCGAGCATGTGTGCCTGGAAGCCCACTCCGTCGAGGAGGGGCTTGGTTACGCGGACGCTGTCGATCTCGACGTCCTCCGTCATCGCGCGCAGCTTCGTCGCGAGGGCGAGCAGTGCGGTCGACTTGTCGCTCACCGTCTCCGAACTGTGCTCGTTGAGGTACAGCTTGGCCCGCGGCGCTGCCTTGCGGGCGGCGCGGAAGGCCTCGGCGATGTACCGGTCGTCGCCGGTGGTGCGCCACCAGGCGTTGCGCTGGAGCTCGCCGCGCTGATCGAAGGGCTCGTTGACCACGGTGACGGTGTTCGCCCGATCCGCATACCGGCGGACCACCGTGGTCACCAGTTCGCGGAGGAAGGTGCGGCGCCCCTCGTCGGTCATCCGCTGGACGTACGGCGGAACGATGCCCCACACCTGCTGGTCCAGCGGGTCCCACACCAGTGAGTGGATGTCGAAGCGTTGGCCGTGTCGGCGCGCCGTCTCCGCCACCGCATCGGCCTCCCGGAAGTCGAATCGCCCGGCCTCGGGGGCCACGGTGTTCGTCATGGTGCCGATCTCGGTGGTGAGCGAGGTGAACGCGGTACCGGCGACCGACTCGTAGCAGGGGTCGCCGTCGGTGAAGGTCGATCGGTAGGCGGTCCCGACATCGATCCCGGAACGCTCGGCGGCTCCGCGGAAGCCGGCGGTGTCCGGCCCGCACGTCGGGGCCGCCGGTGCGGGTGAGTCGGGGCTGCTCGGCGGACTCGGGACGGTGCACGCCGCGGACAGCAGGCCCGCCGAGGCGAGCGCGACGACGATGGGGGCGACGCGGACGGACATTCCCCGACGCTACCGGCCGGCCGGGTCCTCCTCGACGGCGAGCGCGCGGTGATCGACCGGGCACCCGGGCGCGAAAGTGCCCAGTGCGGGCACGCTGAAACCGCCGGGATAACTCTTGATCCGCGCCATCTCGTAGACGTGGAGCGGCGTGCGCCGCGCGGGTAGTCGCGAGACCAGGAGGGCCCGTGCCTTGAGGCCCGCGACGGACACCGCCCGGGCCAGCCGGCCGGGCTTGCGGTACCGGAAGGCCCGCAGCAGCGGATCGTCCATGATCGAGCGGCTGAAGACGTCGATCGCCGGCCGCAGCGGTGCCGGATAGAAGGAGGCGAGCAGCGCCATCGTGGCGTCGGCCACCCGGCGCGCGCCCTCGCTGTATCCGAAGTGCTCCGCCTCGTAGGAGTCCATCAGCGCGGCGAAACCCTCGTAGGTCTCGGGAATCTCCTGGATCGCCATGTGTCGCCCCAGGTCCCGGTAGTACAGCACGGAGGCGGCGACCTCGGAGTCGGTCAGCCGACGCCACCCGAAGTCGTCGATCCATCGCTTCGGGACCACGACGAAGGTCGACAACACGTACAGCATGTCCGCGTCGGAGATGTCGTACATCCGGTGCATCTGGTTGATCCGGCGGACGGCGGAACGGCCACGCTCGTCCTCGAATCCATGCAGCAGCGGCACTTCCAGCAGGAGTGCCGTGTCGTCGTACCGCTTCTGCGTGCGTTCCTCGAACTCGCGGGTGCGGTGCAGCAGATCGCCGATGCTGGGCACCGCGTAGGTGCGGAACAGGGCGAAGCTCAGCGCCTGGTTGAAGTCCCACGGGAACTCCAATGTGGTGAGGTCGCGGTAGATCCGGTGGTAGTCGACCTGCGGATCGAGCTCGGCGTTCCGTGTTCGTGTACGCATCCGGTCCTCCTCGGTGGGGCGCCCTCTCACCATAAGTCGACTTATAGTGATGTGCAAGAGGTCACAGTCGTCGTCGTCGGTGGGAGACTGGTGCGATGGAGGCAACGCGGAAGTCCACGCCCACGCGGTGGGCGCAGCGCCGATTCCTGGACGCCGGTCTCGCGGTGTTGGCGGACTCCGGCCACGCCGGTCTGAAACAGGCCGCGGTGTGCGCCCGCGCCGGCGCCACGACCGGGAGCTTCTATCACGCCTTTCCGAGCTGGGGCGAGTACACCTCCGCGCTGATCGCGCATTGGCGCGAGGATCAGAGTCAGCGCTTGATCGTCGAGGCCACGGAGATCGCCGATCCCCGCGCCCGGCTGGAACGCCTCGTCGAGATCGGCCTGACGCTGAACCCCGATTCCGAGGCGGCGATCCGGGTGTGGGCCGCGCACGATGCCGAGGTCCTCGCGCACCTCGCCGAGGTCGATACGATCCGGCTCGCCGCCATTCGCGACACCTATGTCGAACTCGTCGGCGACGACGGCGCCGCCGACGAGTACGCGCGGATCGCGATGTATCTACTGGTCGGGTTCCAGAGCGGCACACTGCGTTCTGCTGACGCGCTCGAACGTGGTTACCGCACCGTGGTTGCCGCCGCCCTGGCGCCGGTGGCCGATCCGGGCCCCGGAGGCGATCACGCGAGCAGGACCACCGCCAACGCGGACTGACGGGGCAGCGTCACGTCCAGGCCGGTCAGTTCCCGGAATCGTGTGAGCCGATTGAGCACCGTGTTGCGGTGGCAGAATTCGCGGGCCGCGGTCACCGACACGCTCCCCGTGTCGAGGTACGCGAGCACGGTGCCGATCACGGTCTCGCGATCGGTGTCACTGAGCAGATCCAGCCCGGCGAGCTCCGTCTCGCTGAACGGCCGCGTCGCGTCGAGATGCGTCCGGCTCAGGCGATGCCAGACGCGCCGGGTGTCGTGCAGGCCGCGATCGGCGTCCCGGAGGACCGCGAGCACCTGTTCGGCTGCGTCGGCTCCCCGCGCGACGTTCCCCAGTCCGTCCACGTCGTCGACGATTCCGCCGGGGATCCGATCGAGCAGGCGCAGTTGCACCTCGTCGGAGAGCGCACCGGACGACGCGGGCCAGAAGATCACGACGGCGTCCTCGCGCCGCGTCAGGTGCATGGAAGCCCCGCTGTGGGTGGCCGTCTGGACCGCCCGGTAGGCATCGCGGTCGTGCTGGGTGCCGATGGCGACCACCCGGAACACCGATTCCGGATCGAGGTCGAGGGCGCGCGCGATGCGCCCGACCCGCGACTGCGGCGGCCCGCCGGGCTGGACGAGTTCGGTGAGGTAGGACTGCTGCTCGTCGCGCGCCGAGGCGGCCATCGCCGCCCGCTCGTCGAGGTAGCTGTGCTGCACGTTGCGGGCGTACTCGTCGACGATCGACCACAGATCGCCCGCGTGCAACGCCAGTACCGCCGTGTCGTCGCTCGTGGCGCGGCGCAGCAGGTCCGACCAGATCACGCTGAAATCGAGCCGGACGGCGGCGACCAGGTCCTCCAGTGGGACGTGCGCCCGCGCGCGCCGACGTCCCAGTTCGATCGGCACCGACCCCAGATCGGACACGGGGATGCGGCCCGCCACCACGCCGAGTAGCAGATCGATCGACTCCGAGGCCGCCTTGCGGAGTTCGGTTCCCGGCACCGAACCGTCGCCGTACGCGGGAATCGCGGTGACCTCAGCCACGAACGCCTCCACGAGTAGGGGCAGGTCGCGTCGGGTCGATTCGACCAGTTCGAGCCATCGTGCACCGGTTTGCGTGCGCTGTGCGGCGAGGTCACGCATGTCGCCCGTCCTCCGTCGGTCGGTCCGCGTCACGGAGCGCGGCGAGGTTGTGCATCTGCACATCGTATCCTTCGAGATCCGTGGCATCCGTCGATGTCGCGCGGCTCACACATCCGCTTGTATGGGGAGACACGAACCGCAGGACCACGGCGCGTTCCCGTCGATCAGAGGAGTCCACCGTGACAGCCGATACCTCCGCCGCATCCACCTCATCGGATCCCACCGACGACGGCGCTCGTCGCGTCGCCCTCGCGGCCTTCGTCGGGACGGCGATGGAGTGGTACGACTTCTTCATTTTCACCACCGCCGCCGCGCTGGTGTTCAACGTGCAGTTCTTCGTCTCGCACAACGCCCTTGCGGCCACGATGGCGTCGTTCGCGACCCTCGCCGTCGGTTTCATCGCCCGTCCCTTCGGCGGCATCCTGTTCGGCTGGCTCGGGGATCGGATCGGGCGGCGCAAGGTACTCATGGCCACGATCGTCGGGATCGGGATCGCCACCGTGCTGATCGGCGTGCTGCCCAACTACGCGTCGATCGGCATCGCTGCGCCGATCATCCTGGTGGTGCTCCGGATCCTGCAGGGCCTCGCCGTCGGCGGCGAGTGGAGCGGCGCGGTCACCATCACCGCCGAGAACGCCCCCGCCGCGAAACGAGCCCGGTACGCGGCAGTTCCGCAGCTGGGTTCGCCGGTGGGCACGATCCTCTCGTCGGGCGTCTTCTTCCTCACCTCTGCCGCCCTCGGTGATGAGCGGTTCCAGGACTGGGGCTGGCGCATCCCGTTCCTGCTCGCCCTGCCCATGCTGATCGCCTCTGTCGCGCTGCGCAGCAGGCTCGAGGAGTCGCCCGCGTTCTTGGAGCTGAAAGACAGTGGCGCCGTTGCCGAAGCGCCGCTCTCGCAGGTTCTGCGCGGATCGTGGCGGCAGGTGCTGGCGGGGTCCGCCGTGGCGCTGCTCGGTATCGCGGGCTTCTATCTGGTCACCACCTTCGTGGTCAGCTACGGCCAGCGGGTGCTGCATTTGGACACCTCCCTCCTGCTCGCCGCCACCTTCATCGCCGCGTCCTTCGAGCTCATCGTGATCTGGGCGGGTGGACGACTGGGGGAGCGGTACGGATCCACCCGTGTCTCCGCCGGCGCGGGCGTGATCACCGCCATCCTGGCCTTCCCGATCTTCATGGCCATCGGTACCGCGCAACCGGTGCTCGTGGTGGTGGCGATGACGGTCGGCGTGGGCGTTGTCTCCTTCGCCTACTCCGTACAGGGCGCCATCATCACCAGCCTGTTCCCGGCGCCGGTCCGGTACACCGGAGTCTCGGTGTGCGGCAACGCCGCCGCCGTGCTCGCCGGACTGGTCCCGCTGCTGGCCACGGCCATCCTCACCGTCACCGGTGACACGCTCTGGCCCAGCGCGTGCCTGCTCATCCTCATCGCGGTCATCACCATCGCCGGTGCCCTCACAGCGCGCCGCATCAGCATCCCGGAGGCCGGCCTCAAGATCTGACGCGATCGACAAGCCCGTTCCCATCGACCATTCTCTTCTCCCGAGGGGCAACACCATGACCGACAGCACGACCACGACCGACTACCTCACCGATTTCGCGGCCATGTCGCGGTTCGGGGCCACCGAGCGCGGGGGAGTCGACCGGCAGGCCGCCACGGCCCCCGACGGTGCGCAACGGCGGTGGCTGCGGAACTGGCTCGACGAGCACGGATTCGAGACGGGGTACGACGGGATCGGCAATCAGTTCGGCCTGCTCACCCTCAATCCCGGTGCGCCGTACGTTCTCACCGGATCGCACATGGACTCGCAGCCGCGAGCGGGGCGCTACGACGGCGCCTACGGCGTGCTCGCTTCGGCGCACGCCGCCGTGCGCGCGGCGGACCGGTTCCGATCGGAGGGCCGCGTCCCGACGTACAACGTGGCGGTGGTGAACTGGTTCAACGAAGAGGGCAGCCGCTTCACACCCAGCATGATGGGCTCCTCCGTCCACACCGGGAAGATGGACAGGGCACAGGCTCTGGCCACCACCGACGGTGATGGTGTGAGTGTGGAGCAGGCACTGTCCGAGATCGGCACGATCGGGGACTTCGCGATGCCCGCCGTTGCCGGCTACGCGGAGATCCACGTGGAACAGGGCCGAATCCTCGAAGACACCGAGACGACGATCGGGCTCGTCGCCGGCACCTGGGGCGCGCGGAAGTTCGCCTTCACCGTGCGCGGCGAACAGGCGCACACCGGCTCCGCGGTCATGGCGGACCGGCATGACGCACTGCTCGGCGCCTCGCTCCTCGTGGTCCTGGCCCGTGAGCTCGCGGACCAGTTCGCGGATGCGCCCCTGCACACGTCGGTGAGCCGGATGATCATCGAACCCAACTCGCCTGTGGTGATCGCCCGGGAGGCGACCTTCAACATGGACCTGCGATCGCCCGACGAGGAGGTCCTGGAACAGGCGGAACAGCTGCTGCGGTCGCGGATCGGCGAGATCGAGCGCCGGGCGCAGGTTCGGATCGACTGGACCCGTACGCATTCCTGGGGCCAGCTGGCGTTCCAGCAGGAGGGCGTCGCACTCGCCCGGAAGGCGGCCGAGCATCTCGGACTGTCGAACCGGGAACTGCTCACCGTGGCCGGTCACGACTCCGTGAACATGAAGGACGTCGTTCCCACCGTGATGCTCTTCGTGCCCAGCGTCGAGGGCGTCTCGCACAACGAACTCGAGCGCACCACCGACGACGACGCCGTCGCCGGAGTCGAGGTCCTCACCGAAACACTGCACCGCATGATGGACGGAGCCCTGTGATGTTCACCGACGGACGACGCCGACTCGTTGTCGGCACGGTAGCCGTGCTCGCACTCGCCGGATGCGGCGCAGGGAATTCCGGCGAGCCGGCCTCATCCTCGCCCACGGCGGCCGCCACCGGCGACGCCGCCTTCCGTGACACCTTCCGTGAGCTCGTGGAGACCAACACCACGCCCTCGGCGGGCAGTTGCACCCTGGCCGCGCAGCGCATGGCGGACCGGCTCAAGGCCGGCGGGTACTCCGACAAGGACATCGTCCAGTTCACACCGCCGGGGCGTCCCAAGGACGGCGGCCTGGTGGCCACACTCGGCGGCTCGGACACCAACGCCAAGCCCGTTCTCCTGCTCGCACATCTCGACGTGGTCGAAGCGAAACGCGAGGATTGGCAACGCGACCCGTTCACTCTCGTCGAGGAGAACGGCTACTTCTACGGCCGCGGAACCTACGACGACAAGTCGATGGCGGCGATCTTCGTGGACTCGATGATCCGCTACCGCGCCGAGGGCTTCCTACCCAAGGCGCCGGTGCGCATCGCCCTCACCTGCGGCGAAGAGGGCGGAGACCAGGAGAACGGGGTCAAGTGGCTCCGCGACAACCGGCCCGAACTGCTGGACGCACGCCTGGTTCTCAATGAGGGCGCCGGCGGCCAACTCGACCAGGACGGCAAACCCGTCACCCTGGAAGTGCAGGCGGCGCAGAAGCAGTACCAGGACTTCACCCTGGAGGTGACCGACCCCGGGGGCCACAGCAGCCAGCCTGGACCCTTCAACGCGATCGCCGCGCTGTCGGCGGGCCTCGACCGGCTGGCGGCGTACCGCTTCCCGGTACAGCTCAACGAGACCGTGCGGCAGAACTTCACCGCGCTGGCCCCGCTCAACCCCGGCGAAGTGGGCGACGCGATGCGGGCCATCGTGGCCGATCCCAACGATGCCGCCGCGGCGGACGTCCTGTCGAGGTCGCCGGGGTACAACGCCGCGCTCCGCACGACATGCATTCCGACGCAGATCACGGGCGGCCACGCGAAGAACGCCCAGCCTCAGCGGGTGACGGCCAACGTCAACTGCCGGATCGCACCGAACGCGTCACCGCAGGACGTGCAGCGGACCCTGAACGACGTGCTGGCGGAACCGCGGATCGCCGTCACGCCGACGGACCCGTTCTCCACCGACATCGCGAAGGTCGCCGACCTGACGCCCGCGATCGTCGACCCGATCCGTTCGATCGGGCAGCGGATCTGGCCGGGCATCACCGTGGTGCCGTTCATGTCCGCCGGTGCGACCGATGCGATCTTCTTCACCGACACCCCCGTGTACGGAATCAGCGGAATCCTCTCCAAGCCGAACGACACGTTCATGCACGGGCTCAACGAGCGGGTTCCTGTGAAATCGCTGTACGACGGCCGCGCCTTTCTCTACGACCTCACCAAGGCCTACGCCAACGGTTGAGAGCGGCTGATCGGCGAGTCGGAAGCATGAGTCGTTCGTTACAGTGCGTGGCGAAAGTGTCCTGCGACACACTCGGTGACAACGCGCGAATCGGGCGAACGAGACGCGGGCGGTGCCGAGTGCGGCGGCGCACCGGGTGCCGGCGCCTCGGCGGCGGTCCCGCCCTCGTCCCAGCTCAGAAGCCTGAGCCGACCCTGGCTCATCGCTGAGATTCTGCAGCGATGCAGATTCCGTTCCCGAGCCCCGCTGCGGAGGGCGCTCGATCGGCCTCACCGCGTTCGCCATCGCAAGGCCCGCATTATCTGGGGTCCGGCTATCGCATACCGCTAGTCTTCGTTGGCGTCCGAAGTGGTTCGGGACGCGGCGGCCCGCGGGATCGGGGTCGTCGATGCAGCTAGCAGTCAGTGTGAGGGCCCGTGTCGATCGTTCAACGCAGCGTCGCCAGAGCGGCGCAGGGTGGCACGTCCGCGCTGTCGCAGGCCGGCATGATCTTCCAACTGTTCGCGCAGATCGTGCGGAACACCTTCAAGCGGCCCTTCCAGTACCGCGAGTTCATCGAGCAGTCGTGGTTCATCGCCAGCGTCACCATCCTCCCGACGGCGCTCGTCGCGGTGCCCTTCGGCGCGATCGTCTCGCTGCAGACCGGCTCGCTCATCGGCCAGCTCGGCGCCGAGAGCTTCACCGGCGCCGCGAGCGTGCTCGCGGTCGTGCAGCAGGGCGCGCCCGTGGTGACGGCGCTCCTGGTCGCCGGCGCGGCGGGCAGCGCCGTGTGCGCCGACCTCGGCGCGCGCACCGTCCGCGAGGAGATCGCGGCCATGGAGGTGCTGGGCATCGATCCGGTGCACCGCCTCGTGGTGCCCCGGGTGCTCGGAATGATGTTGGTCAGCGCCTTCCTCAACGGCCTCGTCTCGGTGGTCGGTGTGGTGGGCGGCTACTTCTTCAACGTGGTGCTGCAGCACGGCACCCCGGGTGCCTACCTGGCATCGTTCTCCGCGCTGGCGCAGCTGCCCGACCTCCTGGTCGGCGAGTTCAAGGCGCTGATCTTCGGGCTCATCGCCGGCGTGGTCGCCGCCTACAAGGGCCTGCATCCGGGCGGCGGTCCGAAGGGCGTCGGTGACGCCGTCAACCAGTCCGTGGTGATCACCTTCCTGCTGCTGTTCTTCGCGAACATCATCCTCACGGCGGTCTACCTGCAGGTCGTCCCGGCGAAGGGCTCGTGAGATGTCGCTGAACTTCACGAACAAGGCGCGCAAGGCCGCGCAGGCCCCGCTCAAGGTGCTCGACGGTGCCGGCGAGCAGATGTCCTTCTACGGCCGGTCCATCGGCTTCATCCCGCAGTCGATCCGGCGCTACCCCAAGGAAGTCGGCCGGGTGCTGGCCGAGGTCGCCTTCGGCAGTGGTGCGCTCGCCGTGATCGCCGGCACCGTGGGCGTGGTCCTCATGCTCTGCGGCTTCACCGGCATCGTGGTGGGGCTCCAGGGCAATGCGGCGCTTCAGCAGCTCGGCGCCTCTGTGATGACCGGCTTCCTCTCGGCCTATGTCAACACCCGCGAGCTGACCCCGCTCGTCGCGGCCCTCGCGATGTCGGCCACCGTCGGCTGTGGTTTCACCGCGCAGCTCGGGGCCATGCGGATCTCCGAGGAGATCGATGCGCTCGAGGCGATGGCCATCCCGTCGATCTCCTTCCTCACCGCCACTCGGGTGATCGCCGGCTTCGTCGCCGTGATCCCGCTGTACATCGTGGGACTGCTCGCCTCGTACGTGATGACCCGGTTCGTGAACACCACGCTGCTCGGTCAGTCCACCGGTACCTATGACCACTACTTCAATCTGTTCCTGTCACCGGTCGACGTGCTCTGGTCGTTCGGCAAGGTGCTCGTCTTCGCCTTCGTGCTGGTGCTGGTGCACTGCTACTACGGCTACAACGCCTCGGGCGGTCCGGCGGGTGTCGGCGTCGCCGTGGGCCGCGCCGTGCGAACCTCGCTTGTGGCCATCGCGCTGCTCGACTTCTTCCTCAGCCTCGCCATCTGGGGCACCACGACCACGGTGAAGATCGCATGAGTCAGACGGTGCGGCGGCGGCTGCTCGGCCTCGCCTTCTTCGGAGTGTGCGTGCTGTTCCTGGTGGCGACCATCGGGAAGTACCAGCAGCGCTTCGAGACCTTCACCTGGGTCGAGCTCGTCACCGATACCGCGGGGGCGTCGCTGCCGGTCAATTCCGAGGTCCGCGCCCGCGGCGTCGAGGTGGGTACCGTGCGCGATGTCTCGGTCCGCGACGGCAAGGCCGTGATCCGCATGGGCCTCAAGCCCGACGAGGCCCGGCAGATCCCCGGCGCGGTCACCGCGCGCATCCTTCCCAAGACCCTGTTCGGCCAGCGGTACGTGGCGCTGCAGGTCCCGGCCGGGCAGGGCGGCACCGGCACCCCGGGCGCCTCCGCGCTGCAGGACGGTGCCACGATCCAGACCGACACCTCGGGCAATGCCACCGAGCTCAACGAGCTCTTCGATCAGCTGCTCCCGTTGCTGCGCGCGGTCCCGCCGCAGGACCTCAACGCCACCCTGGGAGCGCTGTCGAACGCACTGTCCGGCAACGGGAAGAACCTGCAGACCGCGATCGGGCAGTTCACGAACATCTTCTCCAAGGTCAATGCCGTGATGCCCGATCTGCAGTCCTCGCTGCGCTCGCTCGCCACCGTCTCGGCCACCTACAGCGATGCCCTGCCGGACCTGATCACGGCGCTGGACACGTTCCGCACCACCAACACCACCGTCGTGTCCGGTCAGCAGGCCTTCCACGCGTTCTGGACCTCCGTCGCCGACGGCGCGGGCCGCACCGCAGGTCTGCTCGAGGCCAATCGCGAGGAACTGGTGACGGTGATGAACAAGTCCAACACCACCATCTCGATCCTGGCGCGCTACTCGCCCGAATTGGGCTGCACCTTCGAACGATTCGCCACCCTGCTGCCCGAGGCGAACCGCATCGTCGGTAAGGAGACGAATCAGCCCGCCGCACGGATCTCGATGATCGTGGCCAACTCCCGCGGCCGCTACCTGCCGAACCAGGACGAGCCCCGGTGGTTCGACGATCGCGGTCCCGCCTGCTACAACGCCATCAAGACCAAACCCGCACCGATGTACCCGGGCGGCCCCTACGCCGGTGGCGCGTTCGCCACTCCCGCGCGCAACCCCGGCGTCCAGGATTCGCGGTACCAGCTGCCCGAGCCCCAGTTCCGCGCACCGTCGGAGATGGCCACGGTCGGCGTGGCCGGGAAGAACGCCCGCGCCACCCGCGCGAGCTTCGCGGTGGCCTCCGGCGTCGATGCATCCGAGGTGCCCGACTGGCTGACCACGGTTTTCGTGCCCGCCATGGTGGGTAAGGAGGTGCAGATCCGATGAAGCCGCTCACCGGCCCCCTGCTCAAGCTGATCGCCTTCGCCGTCATCACGGCCACCGCGACCGGCATCCTCGGCGCCTCGATCGCCCAGCTCAACTTCAGCTTCGGCCGTGACTACCACGCCATCTTCTCCGACGCCACGATGGTGCAGAAGGGCGACGAGGTCCGGATCGCCGGCGTGCGCGTGGGGCAGATCACCGGCGTGAAGATCCACGACCGCGGCCAGGCGGATGTCGCGTTCAACCTCTCCGACCGGGACTCGATCCCCGGTTCGGCGACGGCGGCGCTGCGGCTGCGCAACCTCGTCGGACAGCGGTACCTCGAACTGATGCAGGCGCCCACCGAGAACGATCCGGTACGCGGCGAATCCCGTGCCACGCCGTACAAGCCGGGGGACACCATCCCCATCGAGCGGACGCGGCCCGCCGTCAACCTCACTGACCTGTTCAACGGTTTCAAGCCCCTGTTCAAGCAGCTGACGGCGGACGACGTGAACAAGCTCGCCGGCCAGATCATCACGGTCTTCCAGGGCCAGGGCGGCACGATCAACGATCTGCTCGTGAACACCGCATCGCTGACCAACACGATCGCCGACAAGGACGCGGTGATCGGCGAGCTGATCACCAATCTCACGAAGGTCCTCGGCACCATCAACGAGCGGGACAAGCAGTTCACCGATCTGCTCGACAACACCCAGCAGCTGGTGTCGGGCCTGTCCCAGGACCGCGGCGCGATCGGCTCGGCACTGGGCTCCGTCTCGCAGCTCACCGCCGTCACCGAATCGATCCTCACTCCCACGCGCGGGGCGATCAAGGACGATGTGGCGGCGCTGAAGGACCTCACCGACAAGCTGAACGGGCGCAGCGCCGACGTGGCGCACACGCTGAACTTCCTCCCGGAGAAGATCCAGGCGGTGGGCCGGCTCGCGTCCTTCGGCGGCTGGTTCCAGTTCTACCTCTGCGGTGTCGACATCGTGGCGGGTACGGGCAAGGGAGACAACATCGCGCTCGCGATCGACGTGCCCACCGTGAATCAGCCCGTGTACACCAACACCGCCACGCGGTGCTACCGGGACGGGACGCCGCGATGAGCGAGAAGGACGTGACGAAGACCTACCCCGAGCGGCGCCGCGGTGCCCGCCGATCGCCGGTGACCATGGGCGCCATGGGGATCGTGCTGCTCCTCATGGCCACCGCCTCGGCCTTCTTCATCGACCGGCTGCCGCTGATCGGCGCCGGAACCACCTACACGGCACTGTTCAGTGAGGCCGCGGGCCTCCTGCCGAACAACGAGGTGCGCGTCGCGGGTGTGAAGGTGGGCACCGTGCAGGCCGTGGATCTGGATACCAAGGCCGCGAAGGCGAAGGTCACCTTCCGCACCAAGGACGTCTGGCTGGGGGAGAACACCTCCGCGAGCATCCAGATCAAGACGGTGCTCGGCCAGAAGTACGTGGCACTCGAGCCGCGGGGAGCCGATCGGCTGGACCCGAAGCGGCCGATCACCGACACCACCTCGCCGTACGACGTGGTGGCCGCGTTCTCGGACGCCAGCGCCTCCATCGACAAGACCGACACCAAGCGGCTCGCCACCAGCATGCGCACGCTCGCCGACGCCTTCCGCGAGACACCGCCGAACGTGCGGGAGTCACTGACCGGCATCACCCGGCTGTCGGACACCATCAACAAGCGCGACGAGGAACTGCAGCGGCTGCTGGAGCAGACCGGGAAGACCTCGAAGATCCTCGCCGACCGCTCGGATACTTTCCGCAAGCTGATCACCGACGCCGGCCTGTTGCTGACCACCTTGAATCAGCGGCAGGACGACATCACCCGGCTGCTGCAGACCACGCAGTCGCTGTCGGCGACCCTCACCGGCATCGTCCGGGACAACGAGCAGCAGATCGGTCCCGCGCTCACCTCGCTGCGCCAGGTGGTGCAGTTGCTGCAGGACAACAAGAAGGGCCTGGAGAGCACCATCACCCTGCTGGCCCCGTTCTACAAGGTGTACGCCAACGTCTTCGGCAACGGCCGATGGCAGGAATCGGTGGTCACCAACCTCACGCCGCCCGGCCTGCCGGTGTTCCCGGGCGCGCGGCCACCGGTGCGCACCGACCTGCTCACGAACGGGGGACAGAAGTGACGAACCAAACGTCCCTATCGCGCAAGATCATGGGGCTCAACCCCACCCGCGTCGCGATCCTCGTCGTCATGCTCATCGCCGTGATCGTGCTCGCGGGCGCGGGGTGGTGGCTCGTGCGCAGCGCGGGAGCCACGCGCATCACCGCGTACTTCGATCGGGGAGTGGGCATCTACGCCGGTTCCGATGTCCGGATCCTGGGCGTCAAGGTGGGCGAGATCGACGAGGTCACTCCCGAGCGCGACAGGGTGCGCGTGCAGCTGCACGTGAACCGCGACGTGCAGCTGCCCAAGGACCTGTGGGCGGCCCAGGTGACTCCGTCGGTCATCTCCGACCGCTACGTCCAGCTGCTCCCCGTGTACACGGAGGGGCCCACCGCGCAGTCCGGGGCCATCGTGAACGAGGACCACACGATGACGCCGGTCGAGATCGACCAGGTGTACGCCTCGGTCAGCACACTGGCGCAGGCGCTCGGCCCCGACGGCGCGAACAAGAACGGCGCACTCACCGAGGTCCTCGACGTGTCCTCGGAGAACCTCGCAGGCAACGGACAGGCGATGGCCGATGCCATAACCGGCCTGTCGAAGGCGTCGACGACCCTGTCGAATTCGCGGGACAACATCGCCGCCACGGTGAAGGGGCTCAACACCTTCGTCACGATGCTGGCCGAGAACGACAAGCAGGTCCGGGTCTTCAACTCCCAGCTCGCCGAGCTCACCAAGTACCTCGCGGGGGAGCGGGACGATTTCACCAAGGCGATCAATCTGCTCGCCCCGGCACTCGGCGACGTGGGCGCCTTCGTCCGCGACAACCGGGATTCGCTGACGTCCAACGTCACCGGGCTCACCGAGATCACCAAGATCCTCAACGACACCCGGACGGCGCAGGCCCAGATCCTGTCCTACCTGCCGATCGCGGCGAGCAACCTGCAGCAGGCCTACGACGGTGACACCGGCACGCTCACGCTGCGCCCGAACCTGCCCGATCTGCAGGATCCCTTCGGAACCGTCTGCAAGATGGCCGATCTCGGGAAGCTGATGCCCGGCAACCCGCAGTTCGAGCAGCTCACCAAGACCCTCGGTCCGCTGCTGAGCCAGTGCACCGGCCTCGCGAAGCAGATCACCGACGGTGTCCGCGTCCCGCAGCTCAACCTGCCCTTCGGCATCCTGTCCGGCCTGAACTTGCAGCAGGGCCCCGTGCCCGGCACGGTCCCGGGACGGACGGCACCGTCGGTCGAGGGCGTACTGCCGAAGACCCCGGCGGGCACCCGCCCGGCACCCGGTTCGGCCAAGCCCGCCCCGTCGAGCGCCGCCCCGTCGAGTAACGCCACGCCGGTGCCGTCGAGCTCGGCCAAGCCCGCGCCGTCCGTTCCGCCCACCACGAATCCGGGAGGCGCGCGATGAGCACCAAGCGCAGGATCCTCGCCGGCGGCGCACTGGCGACCGCCGCGGTGGTGCTCACCGCCTGCGGTAGCCAGGGCATCTACTCCTTGCCGCTCCCCGGCGGTCCGGCGCTCGGTGCCCGGCCCACCGTGCTGCACCTGCAGTTCGCGAACGTCCTCGATCTGGTGCCCGAATCGTCGGTGCGGATCGGCGGCGCCACCGTCGGCAAGGTGGAGTCGATCGGGATCGCTTCGGACGGCTGGACGGCCGAGGTCACCGTGAAGGTGCGCGACGGCGTGAAGGTGCCGGCGGACTCGCGGGCCCAGATCGAACAGTCGAATCTGCTGGGCGAGAAGTACATCACGCTGGTCTCGTCGGGGGGATCGGACGGCCAGGCCCTGGCCAGTGGCGCCACCATCCCCGCGGCGCAGAACAAGACCACGGCCGGTATCGAAGAGGTTCTCGGCGTGCTCTCCCTGGTCCTCAACGACGGTGGAGTGGGGCAGCTCAAGCCCATCGTCGACGAGCTGAACACGGCCATGAGCAATCCCCAGCAGGTGCGCTCGCTCATCACGCAGACCGACCGCCTGATCGAAGGACTCAACGAGCAGCGGGCCGATATCACCCGGGCGATCGACGGTGTCGCGGCACTGTCCCGCCGGGCCGAGGCGCAGACCACCCAGATCAGTCGCATCCTGGCCGAACTGCCCCGCGGCGCGGCCGTTCTCAACCAGCAGCGCCCGGAGATCATCGAGATGGTCAAGCAGCTCGACCGGCTCGGCAAGGTGGGCACCGATGTGCTCAGCCGTTCGCAACGCGAGACGATCGAGAACCTGCTGGCCCTGCGTCCCACCCTGCGTGCGCTCGCCGGCGCGGCCGACGACATCGTGACCGCCCTGCCCTTCGTGGCGACCTTCCCCTTCCCGGACGCCGGTGTCGATGCGATCAAGGGTGATTCGATGAACCTGTTCATCTCACTGGACACCCGGCTGATCAACCAGCTCGAGGCGCTGGGTGCGGGGAAGCCCGCCCCCGTGTACGTCCCGCCGAAGTACGGCCCCGGTTCGGGCCGAGCGACCGGATCGAGCGCATCGCAGCAGGGAGGCGCTCGATGATTCCCAAGCTGCAGCGCCGCCAGCTGCTGGTCTTCGCCGTGCTCGCGGTCGTCGGCATCGCCTTCGTCGGCGCCCAGTACGCACGCATCGACAAGATGCTCGGCTTCGGCGTCTACACCGTCAAGGTGATGCTCAAGGACTCCGGCGGCATCTTCACCAACGCCGAGGTCACCTACCGCGGTACCCCGGTGGGACGGGTCGGCCAACTGCACCTGGTTCCCGAGGGCGTCCAGGTGGACCTGCAGCTGGACACCAGTCGGCCGAAGGTGCCCGCCGACGTGCAGGCCACCGTCGCCGAACGCAGCTCGATCGGCGAGCAGTACATGGACCTCGTGCCCAAACAGGTGCCCGAGGGCGGCACCCCGTCGGACGCCGTGCTGGTGGACGGCTCGGTGATCCGCGACGTGAAGACCCAGGAGCCGATCGAGGACTTCCTCAAGAACGTCACGGTGCTCAGCAAGTCGGTCGACCCGGCCAAGCTGAAGACCGTGGTCACCGAGTTGTCGGTGGCGCTCGGTGGGAACGGACAGAACCTGCGCGCGCTCATCGACTCGCTCTCCCGGCTCGGGCAGACCGGAACCGACAACCTGGACGCGACCCTGTCCTTGATCACCAACGGGAAGATCGCGCTGGGCACGCAGGCCGCGCAGTCGTCGGCGATCCGGCAGTGGGCCGACAGCCTCAAGGTGGTCACGGAGACGCTCGCCAACAGTGACCCCGACGTGCGGCGCCTCCTGCAGACCGGCAATCTGTCGGCCACGCAGCTGAGCGCGCTGGTCCAGCAGGCCGGCGGAGACGTGACGAAGGTGGTGCACGATCTGTCCGCGCAGCTCACCGCTGTCGATCCCGTGGCACCGAACCTCAAGCAGGTGCTGATCCTGTTCCCGATGATCGCGGCCGGCGCATTCTCCACCTCGCCGGGCGATGGTCTACTGCACTACGGTGTGGTCCTGGAAGTGAACAACCCGCCGGCGTGCACCGTCGGATACGAATCGACGCAGAAGATGATCGACGAGATCAAGAAGAAGAACCCGGGTTTCGACATCAACCGGGATCCGTTCCCGTTCAACACCCAGGTCGGATGCGATGTCCCGCAGGGCAACCCGACGGGCGTGCGCAGCGCCGATCGCGCCCGGTACGCCGATCCGCGCGTCGCACAACCCTGGGACGGCAAGCCCAAGGTGGTGGCGCCGGATCGCATCGACCTCGGACCTCTCGCGCAGGCCGCGGCCGTGATGCTCGGAGGCCACCCCAAGTGACCGACGATCCGAGCGAGACCGGCACCGAGACCGAAACGAGTACGCCCGGCACCGACCGCCGGCGCGTGATCGCGCTGGCACTGCTCGGCGTCGCCGTGATCGCGGCCATCGTGGTGGGCGTCCTGTGGTGGGGCTGGTTCTCCGACCACCGGCGGGCCGCCGATCGCGACGCCGCCGTGGACGGTGCCCGTCAGGCGCTCGTCGACTTCCAGACCTTCGACACCAAGGACCCGGAGGGCACGCTGCGCCGGATGGAGGGCGCGATGACGGGGGACCTGCTGGACAGCTGGCAGAAGTCGCAGCGCGCCTACACCGCGGATCGTCTGAAGGAACGCGCCGACACCGACCTCAAGACCGACCCCGTCGTGGTCGCCGCCGCGCCCACGGAGTTCGACTACGACGGCGGCACCGCGAAGGTGCTGGTGTACTCGGTGGTCAAGTCGACGGAGAACGGCAAACTCGCAGCGGACGCCTACCGCTGGACCTACGTGGTCACGGTTTCGAAGACCGACCGCGGATGGAAGGCCTCCGAGATGGTCCCGCTGCAGCAGCGCGGCGCCACCGGTTCCAACGACCCGAACACCCCGGCCACCGCCGTGGTCCCGACGGCGGACGCTCCGGCACCACCCGCCCCGGCACCGACCCCGCAGGGAGGCACGCCATGACGGACCGCGAACCGGTCGACGAGAATCCGCCCGTGAGCGCCGGGAAGGTCGCGAACACCGAGGGTGAGGGCGAGTCGACCGCGGCCGCCGACCAGGCCAAGCCCGCCCGCAAGCGGGCCGTCGCCCGCGGCACCTCGCTCCGCCGGCCCGACGCGGAGCGCGCGACAGGACATTCGGCGGCACAATCGGCGACGTCCGACGACCCCGCGCCGGCACCCGAGCGGCCGCAGCGAAAGCCCTCGTCCACGAGCCCGGACGATGCCGAGACGCCGGAGGGCGCCGCGAAGTCCGGGTGGACGACCTACATCGTGATCGCCGCAGCGGTCGTGATCCTCGCGGCCGCGGCAACGTTCGGCCTCGCGCGCCCCTTCGCGGGCACGGTGGACAATCGCGCCTTCGTGGACACCGCGCTCACCACGCAGGTGGTCTCGACCGCGAAACAGGCGGCCAAGGACATCTACTCGATCGACATGAACAACGTCGGTCAGTGGGAGCAGCGGATGAACGAATTGCTCACGCCGGGAATGGTCGACGAGGCGAAGAAGATGCGCGCGGGCATCACCCAGGCCGCGGGACAGCTGCAGGACGTGACCATCACGGTCGACGACGCGGGGCTCACCACCGGTGTCGCCTTCGCCTCGCCCGACCACGCCGAGGTACTGCTCAACGTGGTCCGGCAGGTCACCGAGCGCGGCGTCCCCGGCGTCACGGGGCAGTCGCCGATCAAGTTCGTCCTCGACCGGTTCGACGGCGCGTGGAAGGTCTCGTCGATCACCGAGATGTGATCGCGTCCGGAGTCAGGCGGCGGCGGACTGCCGGGCGGCCAGCCGGCGGCCGGCGACCGCGCCGATCGACGCGGAGATCACCAGCAGCAGCGTGGTGAAGCAGGCCCCGATCACCAGCTCGAAGGGCAGTGAGCCCTGGCCGATTCCGGGAAGCAGCCAACTGCCGAGGGCCCAGCACACCGCGCCGGAGACGACGCCGCCGAACAACGCCGCCTTGAACCACCGGGCCGTGAGGTCAACGCCCTTGTCGGCATCGGGAAAGCGGCGCGCGTCCATCAGGCCGTCGTAACCGCCGAAGATCACGGCGACCGCGATCACGAGCGCGATCGCCGCGAATCGCTGGGACGTGCCCGTCGTGGGGAAAACGGTGATGCCCCAACCGAGCGCGCACCGCGCCGCCACCATCAGGGCCGCCATCGCGATGCCTCGCACGAGCCACGGTTTCATATGGAGATTCTATAGGTGCGATGTTCCCGGTGCGCCGCGGCGGTCTCCCATTCCGGCACGTGCCGGCGCGCGGGGCGATACTGTGCGGTCGTGAACGATCCCGAGGGGCCTGAGCTGCGGCTCGGGGCGAACGACCGGCAGCTCCGCGCGGCCTCCCGGGTACCGGTGCGGCACGTGGTCGATCGGCGGACGTACCGCGCGGTGCGGGGCGCGATACGGATGCTCGGCCTGGTTCCATCGCCCGGGGTCGAACGGCGCGCACTGTCCCGTGGTGCGACGGTGCGGATCTTCCGGCCGAGCGGCTCGCCGGGGGAGCGCCGCCCCGGTGTGCTGTGGATCCACGGCGGTGGCTACGTGGTGGGCACCGCTCGCCAGGACGATCACATCTGTCGGCGGATCTGCAGGGCGACCGGGAGCGTGGTGGTCTCCGTCGACTACCGGCTTGCGCCCGAGCACCCGTATCCCGCTGCTGTCGAGGACTGCCGCGCGGGCCTGGAACTGCTCGCATCCCTGCCCGGCGTCGACGAATCGGCGATCACCGTCAGTGGCGCCAGCGCGGGTGGCGGCCTCGCCGCACAGCTCGTGCACGAGCAGGTTCGACGGGGCGAACGGGTGCCGGTCCGCCAGGTGCTGTTTTATCCGATGCTGGACCCGTCGGTCCGGTCGGCGCAGCAGGAGCCCGCGGGAGTGCGGGTGTGGGACGCCCGATCGAATCGATTCGGCTGGGACTCCTACCTGCGTGGTTCCGCAGAGTTCGTACCGGTGCTCGATTCCGTGTCGTCGCGGATTCCTCCCACCTGGATCGGTGTGGGGACCACGGATCTGTTCCACCGCGAGGCGATCCTGTACGCGGAGTCGTTGCGGGCCGAGGGGGTCGAGGTCGAACTGGTGACGGTGGAACACGGCTTCCACGGATTCGACGTCGCCGCGCCGTGGACCGCCAGTGCCAAGGCCTTCACGCGATCCGCGTTGGCGGCGATGCGCCGTGGCGATCGGTCCTGACCGGCACGTGCGGGTGTGGAAGATGTCACACCTCTGTTTCGTCTAAGTAACGATACTGTGAGGGGCGTGGGCTCCGACGTGTGAGCCCGACGGGAATCCACACAGGGAGGTGTCGTTCGTCATGCGCCTGCGCAGCCACTTGGAATCATCGTCCACCATGCTCGTCAGTGCCGTGAGTACGCAGACCTCGTCGGCGTTGTCGCTGCAGACCTTCGGCCGAGCCGGACCGGTGCCGGCATCGGGGCTCCGGATGGCGGGCGCCGCAGTCATGATGTGTGCGTTGACCCGGCCGAACCTGCGGAGGGTGAGCACCGGTGAGTGGTCGACGATCGTCGCCTTCGGGGTGGTGATGGCGACGATGAACGTGTGCCTCTATCAGGCGATCGATCGCCTCCCTTTGGGCGTGGCGGTCACCTTGGACTTCCTCGGCCCCTGTGGGCTCGCGTTCGTGATGGCCAAGCGCTGGCGGGAGCGCTGCTGCGCACCGATCGCCTTGCTCGGTGTCGCGCTGATCGCGGGGCAGGGGAGCGGTGTCAATCTGGTGGGCGTCGGGTTCGGGCTGGCGGCGGGGCTGTGTTTCGCGGGCTACGCCCTCCTGGCCGAACGTGTCGGACGCCAGAGTGAACCGCTGTCCAGGCTCGCCCTCGCGGTCACGATCGCGGCTGCCGCGACCGCTCCGTGGTCGCTGCGGGCGATCGGCGATCTGAATCTACGGACCGTGGCGCTGCTGCTCGCCGCAGCCTTCTTCGGCGTGGTCGTCTCCTACACCTGTGACGCCATCGCCGCAGCTCGCGCTTCGGCGACGATGATCGCCCTGCTGTTCGGTCTCGACCCGGCGATCGGGGCCGCGGTGGGCGCGCTGTTCCTCCATCAGAGCCTGGACGCCGCGGCGATCATCGGAATGGTGCTGGTGGTGGGTGCCGGCGTCGCCGTCAACTGGATGATGGCGCACCGGGCCGCGGCGACCGGGAGCGCCGCCGCCGACACGGGTCCGATCCTCGGTGAGGAATCCTTTTCTGGCGCAACGATAGTGGATGCTGCAGCGGAGAGGTGACGCACTGCATGCCGCGCCGTTCCTCGCGGCAGCGGGCGGGCGCTAGCGGGCCGGTGCGACGACGCGGAGGATGAAGCGGACGCCGTTGGCGGCGGTCAGGCGCATCTCGTGCGGCGGTTGGCCGGGCTCGGCGCGCGTCAGCTCGATATCGTCCGCCGTCATCAGGGCCCGATGACTCAGGGCGGTCCGGTTCCAGGCGAAGCGATTCGTTCGATCCTCGCTCCCGACCGGGTGGCGCAGGCGTGCACGAGGTCATGGATCTCTGCGGTGTAGTCGGAGGACCACGGCAGCCATCGCCCGGACCAATCCCGGTGCACGCGAACGACGATCAGACGAACAGGTACCGCCGGGGCCGGAAAGGGCTGCGTCAGCCGTGCCTCGTTCGCCACGTGGACCCGGTTCGTGATCTCCCTGACCAGGTGTTCGTTCACGACGACGGCGAGGGCTGAGGGGGACGGGACGGGGGAGCGTGGCCGCCCTCGGATTCCCACTCGCGCTCGGCCGCGTGGCGTTGATGAGTGGCCGACGTGGTCGCGATCGCCTCGACGTTGAAGGCATGGGCGCTCTGGCTGGTGGCCCCGGTCATCGCGAGCAGTGTGGCCAACTCGGCCACGTCGGTCTCCGCGCCGGGCGGGATCACCGCGAGGGTGAGCGTGACGCCCCCGCCGACGAAACGTACGGTGTCGAGGGCCTGCAGGTAGTACCCGTCCAGGCGAGTGAGCTCGCCCTCGATCCAGATCTTGCGCGGTGCAGGATCCCAATCGGAGTAGCGGTAGCAGACGCGTTCGAGGTGGGCCATGCGGGCGTGAAGTGTTACGACGATGCGGTTCACTTCGGCGGGCAGATCGCGGGACTGCGGCCACCACACCCCGTCGACGGCGCCGAGAATCGACCCCGCCGGTTTGATGTGCAGCCGACCGGGCTGGATGGGAGGACTGAGTGGATGCGTCATCGGACGCTCCGATCCGGGAGTCATACTCCCGCTGAGCAAGTCGGGAGCACCAAGGGGATCCCGGTGGAAGATCGACTCACTCTCAAGCCTACGCCTGATCGCTCTTGCGGTACAGCGGCTGCGGGCGTGGCCACCAACGAGAAGTGGCCTCCCGGTTCACCGGGAGGCCACTCGAGCGGACGCGTCGCTAGGGGAGGATTTCCGTCCCCTCATCGCCACGGCGGTGATACTCGTCCACCGCGCGGCGGATGCGGCGCCACCACGACGCCTTCTCGCCGTCCGTATCCGTTGATCCCGAAGCCGTCTCCGTCACAGGGGAGGTCGCGGAATCGGAACGGTGGGGCAGGTCACGCGATGGTCTGCACCGAAACGGCCTGGGGGCCGCGGTCGCCGGCCTGCGAGTCGAACGAGACGCGGTCGTTCTCCTCGAGGTTGCGGAAGCCGCCGTTGTCGACGATGCCGGAGAAGTGGACGAAGAGGTCCTTGCCGCCGTCATCGGGGGTGATGAAACCGAATCCCTTGTCGCTGTTGAACCACTTCACGGTGCCTTGAGCCATGGGTATCTCCTAAAATATGTGCGGCAACGAGACATTCGATGCCGGGTTTGCGGAGGCCTACGAGTCACGATGCTGAGGCACAGAGAGGGTTTTCGTCCGCCGCATGAAATCCTTGCGAACGTACCACCAAGAAAGTCAACCGATTTCAGACTAGCAGACGAAGCTGCTCTGCGCCAGGTGTCGCTCGCTCCTCGGCGTCGCAGCTCGTTACGGAGTCGCCGTCGGACACAGGCGCGAGGTGGCGAATCGCAACGCGACTCCGCGCTGGTCGTGCCAACCGCGCTCAGTGATCTGCCGATCGGTGGATCGATCGGCTGCGCTGCGACAGGCGGTGCCGTCCTCCGCGGCAGCCACTGCACCGAGGGAGTCCAGGATGCGTGGGGTGAGCGACGCGAGTGATGCCCGCAGCTTCGGCAGGTCGGCAACGGCGGGATCCGGGTTGCGCTGGGTGGACCACTGGGAGTGGAGGAAGTACTGCACCGATTCGCTCGCGGCGATCTGGTCGGTGAAGACCGCGGACACGTAGTCCCGCGGGAGCCCACGCGAGTCCCCTTGCTGCACGGCGGATTCGACGACGGTGGCGGCCTGGACCGCGTCGCGAATCGGGCTCCGATTGCGCCACTTTGCCCCTGCGACGTCTTCGGCGAGGGCGAGCCGCTCGCTCACCAGGCCGACGGCCGAGTCGATCGCGGTACCGACTGCAGCGGCCGGTGGCGCAGCTGCCACCGCAGCCGTGCCGGCGCTCAGAGCAAGGCTCGGCGCCACCACCGATGCCGCGGTGAACTGGCGCAACCTGCGGAACGACATGGAGCCGAGACTACCCGCCCGGGATCACGGCGGCTTCTCGCCGCGGAGCCGACGCCGGGGCGGCACACTGACAGCAGGTCCGGCGGGATTGCTGCGGCAGCTCGTAGGATCAGGTGATGGCGGAGGCGGCAGGGGAGCGCCGGAGCGGTGCGCCGATCCGGCGGCGGATCGCCGCTCGTACGACGGCGGTGACCCTGCAATTCCATCCCGATTGGCCGCACCGGGCGGGCCGGGTGATCGAGTCGATGGCGGCCGACCGGCAGTACCGGTCGCAGTTCGTCACGGGCATCTCGAACGGTGGCTTGACCGCGTTTCCGGGAGGGGACCGGTGGCGGTGGGAGAGTCGGCTGTTCGCCGGGGAGTACGACGATGCGTCGGCCTCGGAGCGCCCGGTGTACGGGGCGTGGAACCGGCGAGCCGATCCGTTCGGTGGTGCGGTCCGGTTCGGATCGTCGTACCTTCGTCTCCGGCCAGACGTGGTCGCGCGGTCGACCTTCTGCTTCCCGGACTCGGTATTGGAGCCGACGGACGTCGGCGGCGCGGCGGTACTGGCACGCCTGTGCCGGATAGCTGACGAGTCGGGCTTCGACGATCTCGACGACTACGTGGAGGCGCACGTGCACGGCACGGTTCGCTTCGCCGCCGATGTGGCCGCGGTCGTATTGGATCCGTCCTTCATCGGGACGGAGGTGGAGGACGCAGCGGGGCGGTTGGGGTGCCCCGTCGAGTTCCACTCCGGATTTCGAGCATCCCCCGATGATTTCGATTCCGACTACCGGGGATCGCACATCGTCGAGCTGGCCCGATCCCTCGGTGATGAGCTGACCCCGCGGATCATCGGCGACGCCGCCCGGGCGGGGGTGCACCCGGCGCAGTCGCTGAAACAGGTGTGGCACTGTCTTGCGCGATTCGGCCGCCGATGACGAGGTGATGCCGCGGAGGATGGCGGTCAGCAGCAGTCGGGGTCGAGCACTTTGCAGAGAGCGGTGAGCGCCTCGCGGCGGGGGGAGTGGTGCACGCTCATCCCGTGCCGCTCGGATGCGATGAAACCGGCTGTGCGGAGTTGGCCGAGATGGTGACTGACGGTGGATTCCGCGAGCCCCACCGCGGCCGCCAGCGATCCCGTAGTGCACGGTTCGCCACAGGTGAACAGCAGCGATAGCAGCTTCACCCGGACCGGGTCCGCGAGAGCCTTGAGTCGCAGCGCCAGATCGAGCGCGGCCGCATCGTCCGCGGCAGTCGAGGCGACCGGAGCGCAGCAGACCGGGTCGGTCATGTCGATCACGGGCAGGGCCTTGGGCATGGAACCGACTGTACGCACCTCATTGACATATGTCGAAGAGGTGGCGTAGAACAGGTGCTGCAATGGATTCGACATAACACCGCGCGATTTCCGGAGGTCGACACGATGTCCCGCAACGCCGCCGTGTCCGACTGCGGTCCGCAGTGACCGCATCCGCCACGGAGCAGCCGGTCGTCGGCAAGCTCTCAACCCTCGACCGATTCCTACCGGTGTGGATCGGCGTCGCCATGATCGCCGGCCTGCTGCTCGGCCGGACGGTCCCCGGATTGAATTCCGCACTGGAGCGGATCCAGGTCGACGGCGTCTCGCTGCCGATCGCGCTCGGACTGCTGATCATGATGTACCCGGTGCTCGCCAAGGTGCGCTACGACCGCCTCGACTCCGTGACCGGTGACCGGAAGCTGCTCGTCGGATCACTACTGCTGAACTGGGTCCTGGGCCCGGCGTTGATGTTCGCGCTCGCCTGGTTGCTCCTTCCCGATCTGCCGGAGTACCGGACCGGCTTGATCATCGTGGGGCTCGCGCGGTGCATCGCCATGGTGATCATCTGGAACGACCTGGCCTGCGGAGATCGTGAGGCCGCCGCGGTACTGGTCGCGCTCAACTCGGTGTTCCAGGTGGTCATGTTCGCGGCACTGGGGTGGTTCTACCTGTCCGTACTCCCGGGCTGGCTGGGGCTCGATCAGGCCACCATCAGCGCTTCGCCATGGCAGATCGCCGGATCGGTGCTCGTCTTCCTGGGGATCCCGTTGGTCGCCGGATACCTGTCTCGGCGGATCGGGGAGCGGGCGAAGGGGCGCGAGTGGTACGAGTCGACGTTCCTACCGAAGGTGGGTCCGTGGGCGTTGTACGGTCTGTTGTTCACCATCGTCGTCCTGTTCGCGTTGCAGGGGGAGCAGATCACGTCGAGGCCGTGGGACGTCGCGCGGATCGCCGTGCCGCTGCTGGTGTACTTCGCGGTGATGTGGGGTGGCGGCTACCTTCTCGGCGCCGCGATGGGGATCGGATACGAGCGCACCACCACGTTGGCGTTCACCGCTGCGGGCAACAACTTCGAGCTCGCGATCGCCGTCGCGATCGCGACCTATGGCGCCACTTCGGGACAGGCGCTTGCCGGTGTCGTCGGGCCCCTCATCGAGGTGCCCGTCCTCGTCGGCCTCGTCTACGTCTCGCTCGCCCTGCGCAAGCGATTCCCCGCCACTCTGGCGGCCACGTCGGAGTCTCCGAGGAGTGGGAAGTGATGTCCGGCCAGCGGATTTGGGCCGAACTCGACACGCCCAGTGTGCTGTTCGTGTGTGTGAAGAACGGTGGCAAATCGCAGATGGCTGCCGCTCTGATGCGCAAGGCTGTGGGCGACGCGGTCGTCGTGCATTCGGCGGGTACTCGTCCCGGCGAGACCGTCAACAGCCTCTCCGCAGACGTCATGGCTGAAGTCGGTGTCGACATCTCCCGTGAGACCCCGAAGCTGATCGATCCCGATCTACTGGCTCGTGTCGACGTGGTGGTCACCCTCGGTCGCGAAGCAGTCGTCGAACCGCCGGCCGGGGTGCGTCTGGTCAACTGGGACACCGTCGAGCCCTCGGAACAGGGGATCGATGGAATCGAGCGCATGCGTCTCGTCCGCGACGATATCGCCGCTCGTATCGAGATCCTCGCCGCCGAGCTGAAGGGGTCGAAGTGAGGTGTCGGACGGGCGAAGCGCCATTGGCAGATACTGGTAATCTGCGTGTTCGATCGCCGCAAACTCCCGCGCTGAGCGCCGCCGCCACGTGGTACGGATTCCACCGCTAGGCTCTACAGCGTGACGTCTTCGGCGAGGCTAGTTGGCGGAGGTAATGATCGTGACTGCTGGTAAGCCTTGCCCAGCGCCGCGACAAAAGACGCCCGCTGAGCTGACTGACGACTATGTCTGGTGGACGAGTGCAACCAAAAAAGTGGACCGGCTTCGAGATGCCATTGCTCACGCGCTTCCAGGGGCATCGGAGTTCGCTCGCCGGAGGACTCTATACGAGCTTCTCCTTGCTGACTATCTTGGCGATGATTGGGTCAGACGCAACGTCGACCGAGCGACGAGTGAGTCCGAGGATAGAGCGCGAGGAGGTAACGGTGCGCGGTACTTCCGTCGGGATCGGGAGTGGGGGGTGCGCACTGCTGCGATGCAGTATCGCAGGGCTGGGGAATTGGCTCGGCGGTTGTTCGAATTTACCCGTGAAGACTTCTTTGACTTACTGCTCAGCAACTTGCTCCGGAGAGATCTTGAGGGAGCCGCATTCGAGTCCGACGTGATTCACATGCTCATGGCATTGCCGTCCGTAATTGAGCTGCGGAAAGAGTCCGGCGTCAAGGGCGACGACTATGACATCGACCTTTGGTTCGGTAGACACGCACCGTGGCCCATCGAAGTGAAGACGCGCGCCGAAGATGTCAAATACTCAGAGAAAGCATTTCTCAAGACCCTCGATCGTGCGCGACAGCAGCTCCCCGAGGGCGGTGTGGGGTCCGTCTTTATGAAGCTCCCCGAGAGTTGGGTGGACTCTGCGATCTTCCAGAGCGAGCGGGATCAGGTGTTAGCCCGATTCTTCGGTGCTACAACTCGGGTTCACGCGGTTGTGCTGGTCTGGGAGGTCTACGTGTTCGGTGATCCGCCTTCCGTAGCATGGCAGTACGAGAAGGGCTGGTCCATCCATCGATCCCCGTCGGTCGACGCGGGCTTCGACGAGCTTCTGGGTAGCTACGAAAGAATTTGGGCGCAGCCTATCCAGATCGCCGCGCCCCGGGCGCCCTTCTGACGCTCAATGTCTGGCCAAGGACAGGTGGACGCTCAATGTCTGGCCAAGGACAGGTGCAATATGAGGTGGCCGACTCGAGCTGAATACGCAGAGCACGTAATGTCATAATGTAGATTATCGGCGAAACGCGAGTGCTGGTGATAACGCCTGTCGCTGCTGCGGTTGCCGCGTCTGTGCGTGGCGGCGCCTCGAAGATCTCGCGCACACTGCGTCGCCATGATCGTCCGCGTCCGTGTTCCATGGCCGCGTTTCGCTTCGTGGCCGCCGTGATCCCGTCATACATGCGAAGGTCGTGCGAACGGCAGCTATGTGCGGGTCATCGTCCGCCGCCTCCGTCCGGTGGGCGACGAACATGCGAATCATCCTCCGGGGTGGCATGTTTGGGACTTCGTGCCGCTCTCCCCGATGTCCAGCCATACTCGACCAATACGTCACAGTGACGTATTGGTCGAGGGCGGGGGTTGATCAGTACGGCAGATCGGGTTCGTTCAGCTTCGCCTTGATGGTGGTGAACACGACCTCGTCGCGTGCGGCGGCGATCTTGTCGCTGGAATGCTTCGCGAAGATCGCGTCCAACTGATCACTGATGTCGGTGATCAACTCATCCGACGCGGACGTGATCGTGCCGAGGTCCGCCCACCACGCTTCGAGCGCCGGTGCGAACTTCGACATCATCGCCTTGAAGCCGCCCGGACCGCCGCCGAGGCTCGAATTGACGAACTGTCCGAGTACCGCCCAGCGCAGTCCCGGCCCCTGCGACAGCGCCTTGTCGATGTCCTCGACCGAGGCGACGCCCTCCTGGACCAGATAGAAGACCTCACGAACGACGGCAGCCTGGATGCGGTTGGCGATGTGGCCCTTCATCTCCTTACGGAGGTGCACCGGCACCTTGCCCTGCGCGGTGTAGAACGCGAGGGTGCGATCGACCACATCGGGGCTGGTCTGTTCGCCGCCGGCCACCTCGACGAGCGGCACCACGTGCGGCGGATTGAACGGGTGCCCGAGGATCATCCGCGCAGGGGCCGTCAACGCGGACTGCATATCGGTGACTTTGAGCCCGGACGAGCTGCTCGCGATGATCACATCGGCACCGATCGCCGACTCGATCTGCTGCAGCAGAGCGTGTTTCACATCGATGCGTTCTGGACCGTTCTCCTGGACGAAGTCGACGCCCGCCAGGGCCTTGCCGAGATCGGCGTCGAAGGTCAGCTGCGCGGCCTCGGCACCGGGCTGCAGGAGGCCCTGCTCCCGGAGCTCCGCGAGTGCGGTGTCCACGTACTCGCGCAGGCGACCCTCCGCACCGTCGGCCGGGTCGGTGGCGGCCACGTGAAGCCCCCGGGACAGATAGAACGCCGCCCAGCTCGCACCGATCGTTCCGGTGCCGACGATGCCGACGGTCTTGATCTCCGATGCCATGTTCCCACTCCCTTAGTCGTTCCGATGTCGTGAAACCGATCAGCGCAGGCTCGCCGCGTAGGCGATCCCCGTGAGCATGCCGAGCTTCGCGATCACCCGGGCGGCGTGATCGCCGTCCAGCTCGACCGCGAGGATGTTCCCCGCCAGATCGCTGACGAAGGCCCGCCGTCCCGCGCGGTCGAGGGCCAGACCGATGCCCTCCTGCAACCCGGACGCGAGCACCTCCTTGGGGCCCGGAACCGTGCCCGTGAACCGAATCCGGTTGAGCGTGTTGCCCTCTGGCAGATCGCCGCGATCGGTCCAGTAGAGCGCGTTCTCCGCGTCGTCGTACTCGAGATCGATCGGCTCGGGCAGATCCTGCTCGATGACCACGATGTCGGAGCGGTCGTCCGGCGTTTCGCCGGCCGGCAGATCGATGCCGGCGGCGAAGATCCTGCCGGTGCCGCTGTCCGGCGCGCCCTTCTGCGTCCAGAAGACCCGCTCGTTGCGGTGATCGACGGCCACGCCCACACAGTGCAGCGCGGCATCGGCGGAGTCCTTCGGGAAGATCCCGGTGCGCGCCAGCACGGTGACGTTCGAGCCGTCGAGGTTCGACCGCATCAGGCGCATCCCCTCACGGTCGCCCCAGTACAGGTGGCCGCGCGTGAAGTCCGCGGTGAGCTGCTTCGGGGTCACGATCTGGCCCCACCCGATCAGCGGCGTGGTCGCACCGTCGGGCGTGGTGCGCAAGATGGCGCCGTCCATGTCGAAGAACTCCCCCTTGGGGACGTCCGTCGGGGTTCCCATGTGCGTCCACAGGATCGACGAGGTCGATTCGTCGATCACGATGCCGTCCGGGAAGTAGCCGGTCACGTCCGCGACCGTCCGGACGCCGGAACCGTCCGGGGCGAGTTCGATGATCTCGGCCCGCGGGCGGATCTGAAGAACGTAGAGCTTCGACTCGGTCACGCGGATCTCCTTGGGTCGGAACTAGAGCCAGCTCGGTTTCCACGAACCGAGTGGCGTCAACGGATAGGCGTACGCCCCGGGAGTCGCGGACATCCGCACGGTCTCGGAGACCCCGGTGTAGGTGCCGAGCGGCGTCTCGACGGTGAACTGCTCGGGGTCCGGGTAGATGTGGCCGGGGCCCGACCCTGCGACACTGCGGGCGAAGTCGCGGTCGAAGACGCCCATCTCGGGGAGCCACAGTGCGCACCGCGACAGCGAGACGCGCACTCGGTACGAGCCGCCCTCGGTGGCCCGCCGGAGCAGGGCGGCCACAGCGCCCGCGGTAGCGAGCCAACCGACCACGTAGTCGCAGATCACGTAGATCGGTGGATGCTCGGGCCGGGAATCGGTGCCCTCGATGTTGTTGAGGCCCCACGCGGCACCCGCGCTGATGTCGAAGCCGACACGGTCGGACCAGGGGCCCGATTCACCGGCGTAGAGGACCTGTACATCGATCAGGCCGGGGTTCACCGCGCGCAGCTCGTCCGCGGAGATCCCGAACCGCTCGCGCCAACCGGGACGGCGATTCGAATAGAAGACGTCCGCCGTGGATGCGAGGTCGAGGAAGGTCGCGCGCTGTTCGGCATCGGCGATCTCGAGCGTGGTGGACCGGGTGCCCACGTGGGACGTGTAGTGGAACAGCTCCTGCTCGACATCGCTGGGGCGCCACACGTTCAGTACATCGGCACCGTGCAGTGCCAGTCCCCTGCCGATGGAGGGCCCGGCGATCACATGCGCCGTACCCAGCGCACGCACGCCGTCGAGCGGTGAGCGTGCGTTCGGGGCGAACGGCACCGGATCGCCGTCGGCCACCTTCTCGATGCTGATCAGCGGCATTCCCCCGACCGAGTCGGTGAATGCGGGGAGTTCGACGACCTCCGCCACGGGGCGCGCCAATGCGCCGACGACGCCGGCTGCGGCCGCGGCCTCCTCCAGATCTGCACCGTTCCACTGCGCGACGGCTTCGGCGATGGCCTCCCCCGATCCCCCGGCGCCGAGCAGGCGGACGGCGCGTTCTCGGATCGCGGGATAGATGTTGAGCAGCATCATCCACTGCTCATCCTTGGTCCGGTGGAACAGCGGATTGGGCGAGCCGAAGGGATTGTAGGGATCCGCTTTGCCCGGGAAGCCGTTCACGAGCTCCCACTTGCCCTCGGCGAACGGCGAGAACCGGCGCAGCGCCAGCGGGACGTCGACGTGGATGTCCTGTCCGATCCCGGTACGGACCCGCCAGGCCTTGGCCATCATCACGGCCTTGGCTGCGAGCCCCACCGCGGACATGGTGCCGAAGGGCAGCCTGCTCGGGATGATCGGATCGGCGCCCGAAATGCTGAGGCTGCCACCGGTGTCGGCGACGGACGCACCACACGAACGGAGCACCTCGTCCAGGTGTGGGCGTACCGAGACCGCGGCCGACTGCAGCGGATCGCTCAGGTTGGACAGGAGCCGTGCCGCGAGTGCGGCGCTGGTACTGCTCACCGACATTCCCCCGCTTTCACAATAAAGTGTGAGTTGCGGCGAAGCAGTGCGAAAAGACGTGGGCGCTGGGATTCGCAGAAAATCGCCGCGACCGGTCCTTTGCTTCGCGTAGCGCCGAGCCTACAGCGCCGGACATCGTTGTGCGCGGGCTCTTCTCGGATATCAACCGGTATTTGGGATTGCATATTGCGACGAGGATGGAATTGCAGATATGCAATCGCAATCGCCTGCGGGGTGTCGTACACCCCATGGTGCGCGCTGGGGCCGGGGGTGCCCTTGCTCGGCAGCGGCGCGCACTGAGGGTGCGGTGACGGTCACGCGGGCAGGTGTGTGTCGAATGAACTTGTCCGGCTCGACGTCGCCCAAGCGCGCGATACTTTGCGATCACAAATGGCTGTTGGAATTGTTGTTGAGCAGCTTTGCTTGAACGGACTTGCATTTCGTGGAAGTGTCACTTTTGGTTGGAAATGGTTGGCGCGGCTACTGATTCGGAACGGTCAACACCAATCCTCGATGGCCGTCTGATGTTATTGTGAAAATCATGGCCAATGAAGAGCTGTCGATCCTGCGTCGTGCCCAAGAACTCGTCAAGAGTCACGACGAAGAAGCCCGCGCACAACGAATCGAGCGCGAAGGAAAGGTCCGTCAGGTCGCGGCGATGATCGCCACCTACAGCAACGACTGCTCGCAGCGGCTCGCCGAAGTGCTGGACATCCCCGAGAAGGACAAGGCGACCGCGGCGATGAAGTGGCGCCTATCGGCCTCCGGCGAGAAACTGATCTCGTTCAACCCCGTGGACAACGATCTCATGGTCGACATGCACCGGATGCCCATGCTGGTCACCAATGTCGAGGGCTACGCCGTGGGCGCCAAGCATCTCCTGGGAACCGATGTCTACGAGTTCGGGCTCACCTGCGGCGCCGACAACTGGAGCGGGTTCGACGATCTCGAATCGTTCGGTCGCTCCACGCTGGATTCGACGGGCGGTCGGTACAAATGGGGCGACGCCAAGTTCTCCCAGTACAACACGTGATCGTCGGCGCGGGGCGGTAGCCTGGAGCGGTTGCCCGCACGTTCACACAGGAGCGCCCATGGCCAAGCCCGCCCCGCACGTCGCCGACTCCCACGAGAAGATCCGCGTCCACGGCGCTCGCGAGAACAACCTCAAAGACGTGAGCATCGAGCTGCCCAAGCGGCGGCTCACCGTGTTCACCGGCGTCTCAGGGTCGGGCAAGAGCTCATTGGTCTTCGGCACGATCGCGGCGGAATCGCAGCGGCTCATCAACGAGACCTACAGCGCCTTCGTCCAGGGATTCATGCCCACTCTCGCCCGGCCCGACGTCGACGTGCTCGACGGGCTCACCACGGCGATCATCGTCGGCCAGGAGCGCATGGGCTCCGACCCCCGATCCACCGTCGGCACCGCCACCGATGCCAACGCGATGCTGCGGATCCTGTTCAGCCGGTTGGGTACCCCGCACATCGGCTCGCCGCAGGCCTACTCGTTCAACGTCGCCTCCGTCAGCGGAGCCGGTGCGGTCAAGCACGACAAGGGCGGCCGCGAGATCAAGGAGAAGGTCAGCTTCAGCATCACGGGCGGCATGTGCCCGCGATGCGAAGGCCGGGGCAACGTCACCGACATCGACCTCACCGCCCTCTACGACGCCGACAAATCGCTCGACGACGGCCCGTTCACCATCCCCGGCTACAGCATGGACGGCTGGCAGGGGCGCATCTACCGGGGCAGCGGCTTCTTCGACACCGCCAAACCCATCGCGAAGTACACCAAGCGCGAGCTCAACGACCTGCTCTACAAGGAACCGACGAAGATCAAGGTCGAGGGCATCAACCTCACCTACGAGGGGATCATCCCCAAGATTCAGAAGTCCTTCCTGTCCAAGGACGTCGAGGCGATGCAGCCCCACGTCCGTGCCTTCGTCGAACGCGCCGTGACCTTCGCCGTCTGCCCCGACTGCGACGGCACCCGGCTCTCCGAACTGGCCCGTTCGTCGAAGATCAACGGAGCCTCCATCGCCGACTGCTGCGCCATGCAGATCAACGAGCTCGCCGACTGGGTGCGCGCCGTGCAGGACCCGTCGGTGGCTCCCCTGTTGGAGAACCTGCAGCAGACCCTGGACTCGTTCGTCGAGATCGGCCTCGGCTACCTCTCGCTGGATCGGCCCGCCGGCACCCTGTCCGGCGGTGAGGCGCAGCGCACCAAGATGATCCGGCACCTCAACAGCTCGCTCACCGACATCACCTACGTCTTCGACGAGCCGACCATCGGCCTGCATCCGCACGACATCGCGCGGATGAATGATCTGCTGATCCGCCTCCGCGATAAGGGCAACACCGTGCTCGTGGTCGAGCACAAGCCCGAGGCCATCGCGGTCGCCGACCACGTCGTCGACCTCGGCCCCCGCGCAGGCTCCGCCGGTGGCGAGATCGTCTTCGAGGGCACCGTCGATGCGCTGCGGAAGGCGGACACCCTGACCGGGCGGCACCTCGACGACCGTGCCCGGCTCAAGGGCGAGGTGCGCGCACCGTCGGGCTTCCTCGAGGTGCGCGGCGCCGACGAACACAACCTCCAGGACGTCGACGTGGACGTCCCGCTCGGCGTGCTCACGGTGGTGACCGGTGTGGCCGGCTCGGGCAAGAGCTCGCTGATCCACGGATCGATCAGCCCCCGTGAGGGCGTGGTAACCGTGGACCAGACGCCCATCAAGGGCAGCCGCCGCAGCAACCCGGCCACCTACACCGGTCTGCTGGAGCCCATCCGGAAGGCCTTCGCCAAGGCGAACGGCGTGAAACCCGCACTCTTCAGCGCGAACTCCGAGGGCGCCTGCCCCGCCTGCAACGGCGCGGGCGTGATCTACACCGACCTCGGGATCATGGCCGGTGTCTCGACCACCTGCGAGGAGTGCGAGGGCAAACGGTTCCAGGCGGCCGTCCTCGAATACCACTTCGGGGGCAAGGACATCAGCGAGGTGCTCGCGATGCCCGTGGCCGACGCGCTCGAGTTCTTCGCCGACGGCGAAGCGAAGATCCCGGCGGCGCAGAAGATCCTGACCCACCTCAACGACGTCGGGCTCGGCTACGTCAGCCTCGGCCAGCCGCTCACCACGCTGTCCGGTGGCGAGCGCCAGCGACTCAAACTGGCCACCCACATGGGTGACAAGGGCGGAGTCCTCGTCCTCGACGAGCCCACCACCGGCCTGCACCTGGCCGACGTCGAGCAGCTCCTCGGTCTCCTCGACCGGCTGGTCGACTCCGGCAAGTCGGTGATCGTCATCGAGCACCACCAGGCGGTGATGGCGCACGGCGACTGGATCATCGACATCGGCCCCGGCGCCGGACACGACGGCGGCCGCATCGTCTTCGAGGGCACCCCCGCCGACCTGGTGGCGAGCCGGGCGACCCTCACCGGTGAGCACCTCGCGGGGTACGTGCAGGGCTGACGGTGCGCTGACAGCGACCACACAGGAGCCTCGCCTAGGATCGTGACGTGGCCACTGTAGACAACCGACGACCGTCCGGGATCGTGCTCATCATCACGGGTGCGCTGGGACTCCTGGCGTCCGCGATGCTCACCATCGACCGGATCAAGCTGCTACAGGATCCGAGCTTCCGGCCGGGGTGCAGCATCGACGGCGTGCTCTCCTGCGGATCGATCATGGAATCCTCGCAGGGATCGGTCTTCGGGTTCCCCAACCCGCTCCTGGGCCTGGTCGCGTTCACCGTGGTGATCGTGACCGGCATCCTCGCGGCCGGCGGAGTCGCACTCCCCCAGTGGTACTGGACCGGCCTCGCGATCGGATCCGCCGCCGGCCTGATCCTGCTCACCTACCTGATCCACGCCAGCCTGTTCGACATCAAGGCGCTCTGCCTGTGGTGCACGCTGGTCTGGACGATTCAGCCCATCGTGGCCGCGGTGGCGACCGCCGGTGCGCTGGGCGAGCGGGCCACCCTGACGGTGAAGCAGGGGTTGGCCGCGCTCGTCCTGGTCTGGTACATCGTGGTGATCACACTGATCGCGACCCAGTTCTGGGACTACTGGAGCAGCAAGTTCTGATCGCCGATCAGTTCCAGGTGTCCTCGAGCATGCGCGGCTTGCACGCCTGGTAGGCGCCGACACCCAGCACGATCAGGCACACGAAGAGCATCACGAAGGGCGCGGTCCAGCCGCCGGTCGCCTCGTGCAGCAGTCCGAAGCCGAGCGGCCCGGCGCACGCCGCCAGGTAACCCACGCCCTGCATGAAGCCGGACAGGGCGGCCGATCCGGCGCCCGTGCGCGTACGCAGGTTCACCAGGGTCAAGGCCATCGGGAAGGTGGTCGGTCCGAGACCCGTTGCGATCACCCACAGCCAGGTGTGATTCATGGGCGCCAGCAGCAGGCCCAGGAAGCCGATCACGAAGAACGCCAGGAACACCAGGACCAGCGGGAACGGATTGCGCATCCGGGTGCAGATACCGGGGATCACCAGAGTGGACAGGAATCCGACACCGGAGAACAGCGCCACCATGTTGCCGCCGAGCGCCGCGCTGCCGCCGGAGTCCGACAGGATCGTCGGGATCCAGGTGAACATCGAGTAGGTGCACAGCGAGGTCATGCCGAACATCGCGGCCGCGCCCCAGGCCAGCGGCGAGCGCCAGGGTCTGCTGAAGGTTTCGTTGTCACTTCAGCTCAGTGATTGTTAGGCCGCGTTGGCGGCTGTGTAGATCATCTCAAATTCGATGGGTGTGAGCTTGCCGAGTGTGCGTTGTCGCCGGCGGCGGTGGTAGGTCCGTTCGATCCAGACGACGATTGCCGTCCGCAGTTCCTGGCGGGTGGTCCACTGCTGGCGGTCGAGGACGTTCTTCTGCAGCAGCGAGAAGAACGATTCCATCGCTGCGTTGTCCCCGGCGGAGCCGACCCTGCCCATCGAACCGCTGAGCTGAAACCTGTTGAGCTGCTCGGTGAACCGGCGTGATCGGAACTGGCTACCTCGATCCGAGTGCACTACGCATCCGGCAACCGCGGCAGGGCCACCGCGCCGGGTCACGGCGCTGTTGATGGCGTTGACCGCGATGCGGGTCTTCATCCGTTCGTCGATCGAGTATCCGACGATCCGATTCGCATAGACGTCTTTGACCGCGCACAGATACAACTTGCCCTCGCGGGTGTGGTGCTCTGTGATATCAGTGAGCCACAAACGGTTCGGGGCCTCAGCGGAGAACTCGCGTTCTACCAGGTCGTCATGGACCGGCGGTCCGGGACGTTTGCCGCTGCCGCGCCGGCGGCTGTGCGCGGAGAACAGACCAGCTTGTGAGCACAGCCGCCACACTCGCCGCTCCGACACACTGTGACCGGCAGCGACGAGTTCGTCGGCGATGAACCGATACCCGAACTCCGGATCATCACGATGGACATCGACCGCAGCATTAGTCACCACCGCATCATCGACATCACGGTCACAGACTGGAACAGCGCTCCAGGCATAGAAGGCTTGGCGGGAGAACTTCAGAACCCGGCAGGTCACCGCGACGGCAATCCCGTCAGCGGCCAGCTCGCGGACCAGCGGGAACATCATTTTGGGGACGAACCGAGCTTCAGATTCGCCTGCGACAAATACGCCGCCGCCCGCCGAAGGACTTCATTCTCCTGCTCCAACAGCCGGATCCGCCGCCGCGCTTCCCGCAGCTCCTTCGCCTCGTCCCGGCTCACACCGGGACGAACACCGTCATCGACATCGTCTTGCCGCAGCCACCGCCGCAAACACGACTCCGCGATCCCGAAATCCTCCGCTACCTGTTTGAGCGAGACCTGCCCCGACCTGGCCACGCGGACCACATCAGCACGGAACTCCTCTGGATACGCCTTCGGCATGGTCGATCATCCTTCCAGCAACAGTCCGCAGACCGCTACAGATCAGGTGACAACTAGACCTTCAGCAGACCCCCAGATCTGGCCCTTGGGCTCCGCGGTCTCCTCGGCGGTCACATCGTTGATGTCGTGGCCGCGCCGGGCGATGACGATGCCGAGCCAGGGCAGGAAGGCCGCGACGGGGATGATCGCCCACATACCGAGCGAGAAGCGCCAGCCCATCGCGTCGGCGACCGGCACGGCCGTCAGCGCGGGGATCATGGTGCCCAACTGGACACAGGTGAGATAGGCGGTGCTCAGGAAGGCGACCCGCTCCGAGAAGTACCGCTTCACTAGCGGCGGAATCACCACGTTGCCGATGCCCATTCCCAGGAGGGCCAGGCAGGAGAAGGCGAGCAGTCCCCCGGTGCCGCTCATCACCGAACGCACGGCCACGCCCAGGGCGGTGGCGCCCACGGCGATGAGGGTGGTGCGTTCGAGCCCGAACCGGGTCGTCATCACGGGGGTCACGATGCCTGCGGCCGCGAACATCGCGGTGGGCAGCATGCCGAAGACGCCGATGACGGTGGCACCGAAACCGATCTCGTGGCTGATCTCGGTGAGCAGCGGCGTCAGCGAGGTGACCGCGGCGCGCAGCGTCAGCGCGAAGAGCAGGATGGCGACGAGTACCAGAGCCCGGCCCTGCATCATCGAGCGCACGACGGGGTTGGCCTCCCGGGTCTCCGGGTCGGTCGCAGTGCTGGTCATTCGGCCTCCTTACGGTCCACGAAATCATAGGATGAATGGACGTATAGTGGCAAGGCGTTATCGCGCGGATAGGATGAATGTGATGCAACCCGTACGACGACAGACCTTGATCGCGCAGGTCACCGAGCAGCTCCGTGCTGAGATCGCCAGCGGGCGCTGGCCCGTGGGCAGCCGGATTCCCACGGAGACCGAGCTGCGCGAGCTCACCGGCACCGCGCGCAACACCGTGCGCGAGGCGGTGCAGGCCCTCGTGCACGCCGGAATGCTGGAGCGGCGCCAGGGATCCGGGACCTACGTCCTGTCGGCGTGCGCCAGCTCCGCCCTCGGCGACTACTTCGCGGCCGCCCGCGACACCGACCTGTTGGAACTGCGCGAGGCGCTCGATGTGACGGCGGCGGGGCTCGCCGCCCAGCGCCGCGACGAGGAGGACATCGCCGAACTGCGCCGCCTCCTCGCCCACCGCAACGCCCTGTGGTCGCCCGAGCGGGTGGCCGAGGGGAATCAGGAAGAGGCCGTGCGCACCGATCTCGCGATGCATCGCGGCATCGTCGCCGCCAGTCACAACGCCATGTACCTGGAGTTCTACGATTCCCTCGTTCCTGTGCTGCAGGAGCAGCTGGAGGAGTTCCCCGTGGGAGCGGCCACCTCGTACGAAGCGGACCACGTGACCCTCGTGGAGGCGGTGATCGCCGGCGATGTCGACGGTGCCCGGGCCGCCGCGCAACATCTGCTCAACGAGGTCCGGCTCCGCCGCCGGTGACCTAGTACCCCCATGGGGTACCCTGATCCGTGTGCGGATGATGCGAACTCGGGCGGTGGCGATGGTCTTCGCCGCCGTTCTCGGACTCGCTGTCACCTTCATGCACACCGGGATCGGTCCGGTCGGGCACGCGATGCCGACGACGCCCCAGCACGACGGTGCGCCGCTCGCGGCGACCGCCTCGGCCAACCACGGCCCCCAGTTCGAGAAGCCGACCTTCGATGCGGTGCACGAGCACAAGGCGCACGACTGCGCCGGGACGGTAGCCAAACAGCACGCTCTCGGCACGCCCTCGCTCGTCGCGACGCTCCCGGTCATCGGTCGCACCGCGGGGATCGAACCCCGCGTGCTCGCCGCCTTCGCCCGCGGTCCCCCGCCCTGGACCGTGCTCTCCCTCGCTGACCTCTGCCTGTTGCGAATCTGATCGACGCCCGCGCGCGGCCCCGCCGCGGCGCGCTCCGACGTACCCGCACACAGCAACCATCTCCAGTGAGGAATCACCCATGACCATGTCCCGCACCCGCACGGCCACGGCGCTCACCGCCGTCGCCCTCGCCGCCACCGTCCTATCGGCGTGCTCCTCGGCCGACCAGAACGCCGCCGACGCATCGACCACCGCCGGACACGGTGCGCACTCCGCCTCGTCGTCGGCCCCGTCGAGCGCCGTCAACGCCGCGTACAACGACACCGACGTGAACTTCGCGACCATGATGTACCCGCACCACGCCCAGGCCGTCGACATGGCGAACCTCGTCGACGGCAAGGACGCCAGCGCCGATGTCGTCGCGCTGGCCGCCGAGATCAAGGGCGCGCAGCAACCCGAGATGGACGCCTTCACCCGGCTGCTCGCCTCGTGGGGAAAACCGGCCCCCAAGCCGACGATGGATCACGCCATGGACGGCATGATGACCGACGCGCAGATGGATCGACTGAAGTCGCTGCGCGGAACCGATTTCGACCGCGAGTGGTTGACCATGATGATCCAGCATCATCGCGGAGCCATCTCCATGGCCGACACCGAGCTCGCCTCCGGCGTGAACGCCGAGACCCGGCAGATCGCCACCGACATCAAGTCCGGGCAGCAGGCCGAGATCGACCGGATGCAGAAGCTGCTCGGCTGATCCGATTCCCTGGGGCGGCGACCACCGGCCGCCGCCCCCAGGGGAGTCCGCACAGTAGCGAGAACGTGTTCTTGTGAATGATTGATTCCGGCAACATTACGTCGTTCGCCTGCGCATAATCGTCGGGTTGTGGGAGTGACTCCCGCTCCTTCCTTACGAAAGAGAACCCGCATGACGTCCCGCCACCGGCGTCCCACCTCCAGCGCATCCCTCGCGGCCGTCGGCACCGGTCTCGTCGGAGCCTTCCTCCTGGCCACCCCTACCTCCGGTTTCCTCGCCCAGGCCCTCGCCAAGACGATCGTCGTGGTCGGCGGGGCGAACGACCCCACCGGCCAGGACCAGTGGAAGCGCATCGGGCGCGACCACACCGGAGCCCCGCCGGTCTTGGTCCCCTACTCCGCCCAGTTCGGCATCGGCTGGCCAGGTTTCGCGCTCAGCCCGGATCGCACGACCACGTACGCGCAATCCGTCGACGAGGGCGCGGACGCGACCGTCAAGGCGGTGGCCGACGCCGCCGCGTCCGACGATGAGGTGGTCGTCTACACGATCTCCCAGGGCTCGGACGTCGTCGGTCTCGCCGTGATCCGGTACGGCAAGGACCATCCCGCGCCTACGGGAGGAGGGACGCCCAAGCTCACTTTCGTGGAGCAGGGCGGCCCCAGCTTCATCCGCACGGGCATGTGGAACGTGATCCCCGCCGGGATTCCCGGCCTGCACAACGGGCCCATCCGCAACGACGGTGCCTCGGGCGCGAGCGTCGTGGGAATCTGCATCCGCGGCGACATCGCCTGCGGCGTGGGCAATCCGATCTCAACGGTGTTCTACGCCTTCCCCGGTTTCATGCTGCACGGCACCGGCTACACGTCGGAGTACATCGGCCGGTACTCCCCCGTGGACGGCGGCGAGCCCTACACACCGGGCTCGAAGGGCGAGGTGCCGGTGAAGGTCGAACAGGTGCACCGCGACGGCCGCACCGTGATCGAATCCACGTACGCCGACGGTTCGACCAAGCGCACCTGGGTCGAGGACAATGCCACCTGGGTGGTGATCGATACCGGTGAGAACCCGTGGATGCGGCTGCTGCGTGCGAACGGAACACCGATTCCCAGAGAGTTCGACCGCCTCCTCAACACCCTCATCCCGATCGCCGAACCCGGCGCCCGCAATCCCTTCCTCCTCCCCGAATCCCCCTCGCCCACGAGAGCCGATTCCCCGTCGAAGCCCGACACCGCCGGCCGCCACAGCATTGACCGGCCCGGCACCGTCTCCGTTGCCGAGCTCATGACGAAAGCCGGCGCCGAGGCCGAGACACCCACTGCGGTGACGGCACAGCCGTCCCCCGCCTCGGGCGCCCACGAGACGGCGCCCGAACCGCCCGGACCAGCGAACGCGCCGACTTCGTCCGATCCGGAGGACGGGGTGCCGGAACCGTCGGGCCCCGACCCGGACTCGGCGCCCACTCCCGTCTCCGCGCCCGCCCCGGACAGCACCGCCGTCGCAACGTCGGACGCACCGACCGGGTCCGAGGCCGCCGCCCCCGACGTGGCAGCGGCCTAGCCGTACACCTCGTCGTAGAGCGCGACGATCTGCTCGGCGTCGGGCACCCGCGGATTGTTGCCCGGGGAGCCCGACGCCAGCGCCTGCTGCGCCATCAACGGCGCGAGCTCGTCCCACCGCGAGTGCTCGATCCCGTAGTCGCGCGGCGTCGGGACCTCCAGGTCCGAGCACAGCTCGTCGATCGCCACCACCAGCGCCTGCGCCAGCGCCGCATCGGACCCGCCGGACAGGCCGTAGGCGCGTGCGCAATCGGCGTACCGTGCGGGCGCCGCCTCCACCGAGAACCGCATCACCGCCGGCAGCAGCATCGCATTCGACAGGCCGTGCGCCACATGGAAATGCGCCCCGATCGGCCGACTCATCCCGTGCACGAGCGCCACCGAACTGTTGGAGAAGGCCACGCCCGCCTGGGTGGCCGCCAGCATCATCGCCGCTCGCGCGTCGCGATCGCCGCCATCGGCGTATACCGGCCGGATGTTCCGCGCGATGGAACTGATCGCGGTGAGGGCGAAGCCGTCGGCGAAGGGATTCGCCTTGCGACTCACGTAGGCCTCGATCGCATGAGTCAGGGCGTCCACACCCGTATCGGCCGTGAGGCGGGCCGGCATCGACAGTGTCAGCTCGTAATCCACCACCGCCGCGACCGGAAGGAAGGCCGGCCCCGGGCACAGCATCTTCTCGTCGCTCGCGCTGTCGGTGATGATGCTGAACTGGGTAGCCTCGCTGCCGCTCCCCGCGGTGGTCGGGATCGCGATCACGGGCAGGGCGGGCCCCGCAGTCACCGTGGGCGCCTTGTAATCCCGCATCGTTCCCCCGCCGACGGCGAGCACCGCGAGCGCCTTTGCGGTGTCGAGCGGGCTGCCGCCGCCGAGCCCGATCACGCTGTCCGCTTCGTGGGCGCGCACGGCCTCCACGCCAGGTCCCAGCGAATCCGTGGTGGGATCGGGCACCGTGCCGTCGAAGACCGCGGTGGCGCAGCCCGCGCCTTCGAGCGCCGCCACCACCCGCGCCGCGGTGCCCTGCGCGACGAGGAAGGCGTCCGTCACCACCAGCGGGCGCGCGAAACCGAGATCCCGCACCAGGCGCCCCACCTCGGCGGCGGCACCTCCCCCGACCACGAGCCGACGCGGAAGTCCGATCTGTGCTGCCGTCATGCCCCGAACCTACCTAGACTCACGACCATGACAGAGGGGATCGGCGGGGATCGCGACACCGCACCGGAGGACTTCCACTACGAACCGCACCACGACGCCGTCGGCGGCCGCCTCAACTGGCTGCGCGCGGGCGTCCTCGGCGCGAACGACGGACTCATCTCGACGGCCGGCATCGTGATCGGCGTGGCCGCGGCCACGGGCGACTCCTCGGCGATCCTCACCGCCGGCATCGCCGGACTCGTGGCCGGCGCCGTGTCGATGGCCCTGGGCGAGTACGTCTCGGTGAGCACCCAGCGCGACAGTGAGAAGGCGCTGATCGCCAAGGAGCGGACCGAACTCACCGAGGAACCCGACGCCGAGTTCGCCGAACTCGAGGCGCTCTACATCGATAAGGGGCTCACGCCGGAGACGGCGAAACAGGTCGCGATCGAACTCACCGCCCACGATCCCCTGCAGGCCCACCTCGACGCCGAACTCGGCATCGACGAGCAGACACTCACCAGCCCCATCGCCGCCGCCGTCTCCTCCGCCATCTCCTTCAGCGTCGGAGCGGCCATCCCGATCCTCGCCTCGCTCATCGAACCCAACCGGATTCTGTGGATCGTGCTATCGGTGGTGATCGGCCTCGGACTCACCGGCTACACCTCCGCGGTGCTCGGCGGATCGGATCCCAAGCGCGCCACCGCCCGCGTCGTGGTGGGCGGGCTGGTGGCCATGGCCATCACCTACGCCGTCGGTAAGCTGCTCGGCACCACCGGCATCGCCTAGACCGGTCGCAGGAGGACGCATGATCGCACGGTTCGGACAGATGACGCCCCGCGTGGCCGAGACCGCCTGGGTCGCGGACAACGCCACCGTGATCGGCGACGTGGACCTCGGCGACGGTGTCGGCGTCTTCTACGGCGCGGTGATCCGCGGCGACATGGCGACCATCGCCGTCGGAGCGCACAGCAACGTCCAGGACGGTGTGGTGCTCCACGCTGATCCGGGCGTCCCGCTCACCGTCGGCGAGCGCGTCTCGATCGGCCACAACGCCGTGCTGCACGGCTGCACCGTGGGCGACGACGTGCTGGTCGGCATGGGCGCCACGGTGCTCAACGGCGCCGTGATCGGCGCGGGCAGCCTGATCGCCGCGAACGCCCTCGTGCCGCAGGGCATGGAGATCCCGCCCGGCTCGATGGTGGCCGGGGTCCCCGCCAAGGTGCGGCGCGAGTTGAGCGATGCCGAACGCGCCGGCGTGAGCGCGAACGCCTCGGTCTACGTCGAGCTCACCCGCGCACACGCGAGCCAGACCGGACCCGCCTGACGGGTCAGATCCCCGACCACACCATCGTCGCCCCGGAATGACCGGCGGCGACCACACCCACGATGACGGCAGCGGCCGCCGCCGTCGCGAGCACGCCGAGCACGACGGTCCCGGCCCGCCCGGACAGCACGGCCGCGCCCGGAACCCGGCCGCGGACCGTCGGACTCGACCCGGCCCACACCGCGATCCCGAGCACCAGGACCGCGAGCGACCAGTAGAACGTGGCATTGCCCTGGGTCTCGTGGGCCGCGATCTGCTCGCGCATCCGCGCCATCGCCGGACGCTGTTCGAGGCGCTCGCCGGACTGCGTCGCCACGAAGCAGGCCAGCGCCGCGACCAGGGCGAGCACGGGAGTGCCGATCGCCAGCCGGGCGCGCGCCGCCGGCCACCAAGCCGCGGCGACGACGAACAGCGCGGCGATCGGGGTGAGCACCACCGCGCCGTGCACGAACAGGGGATGCGACGGAATTCCGGCGATCTCGGTGAGCACGGTCCAATGCTGGCAGAGTGGGACCCGTGACGCAGACGACTCAGCCAGTCCCAGTCCACGAATCGCCGCTGCTCTGCCCCAGCCGCCGCGCCGTCCTGGCCGCCCTGCCCGGTATCGCGCTGGTTCCCGTCCTCGCCGCCTGCGGCGGCAACTCCGGATCCGGTGCCGGGACCGCGGGCGAGACGACCGCCGCCCGGCCCGGTGAGTCCGGGCCCGGTGGCAGCGCGAAGGTCCCCGCGGCCCAAGTCCCCGTGGGAAGCGCGGTGGTGATCGCCGGTGTCACCCCGTACGTCGTGGCGCAGCCCTCCGCCGGGAAGTACGTGGCCTTCAACGCCGCCTGCACGCACAAGGGCACCACCGTGGCCGCGTCCGACGGGCTCGCGCTGGAATGTCCGGCGCACGGCAGCACCTTCGACGGGGCCACCGGCGCCGCCATCAAGGGGCCCGCGACGGAGGCTCTCGCCGCGATCGCCGTCCGGCTCGACGGGGACACGCTCGTCGTCGGCTGACGGGGGCGGGAGATTCTGGACCCCGCCGAACTGCGGATGTACCATTGGCGCCAGTTATTGAATCGGTCTCAGTAAGCAGCCCCGTGGCTTGCCGGGACCGCCAGCGACCGAGGAGTCTTTCGTGGCCAACCCCGAGGCTATCTACACGGACGTGCTGATCGTGGGTGCCGGCCTGGCCGGCATCGACACCGCCTACCGCGTATCCAGCACCGTCCCGCAGCTCAGCTACACCGTCCTGGAGCAGCGCTCCGAGATGGGTGGCACCTGGGACCTGTTCAAGTACCCCGGCATCCGGTCGGACTCGGACATCTTCTCCCTGAGCTACCCCTTCCTCCCCTGGAAGGGCACCAACCGCCTCGCGAGCGGCCCGGAGATCAAGGCCTACATCGAGGAGGCCGCCGCCAAGTTCGGGATCGACCGCAACATCCGGTTCAACACCAAGGTCGGCACCGTCGACTTCGACTCCGCGACCGACCTGTGGACCGTGACCGCCGAGCGTGACGGTGAGCCCGTCGTGTACACCGCGCGCTTCCTCGCGGCCTGCACCGGCTACTACAACTACGACGCCGGTTACGAGCCGCCCTTCCCCGGCATCGACGACTTCCAGGGCCAGGTGGTGCACCCGCAGCACTGGCCCGAGGATCTCGACTACCGGGGCAAGAAGGTGGTGGTGATCGGCTCCGGCGCCACCGCCATCACGCTGATCCCGTCGATGGCCGACGACGTCGAGCACATCACCATGCTGCAGCGCTCCCCCACGTACGTGCTGCCGGTGCCGAACGCGGACCCGCTCACGCTGTTCGGCGCCAAGGTGCTGCCGCCCCGCGTGGCCCACGGCCTCACTCGCAACATCAACGCCGTGATCAACGTGGGCCAGTACGTGCTGGCCCGCTCGTTCCCCAAGACCTCGCGCAAGTTCCTGCGCAAGCTGAACCAGAGCATGCTGCCCGAGGGCTACGACGTGGACACCCACTTCAAGCCCAAGTACGAGCCCTGGGACCAGCGCCTGTGCGTGGTTCCCAACGGCGACCTGTTCAAGACGATCAAGGACGGCAAGGCCGAGGTCGTCACCGACACCATCGACCGGTTCACCGAGAAGGGCATCCTGCTCAACTCGGGCCGCGAGCTCGAAGCCGACATCGTGATCACCGCGACCGGCCTGCAGCTGCTCGCCTTCGGCGGCGTCGACGTGCAGGTGGACGGCGCCCCCGTCAAGCCGAACGACCGCTTCGCCTACCAGGGGTACATGCTGGAGGGCGTCCCGAACTTCGCCTTCATCATCGGCTACACGAACAACTCGTGGACGCTCCGCGCCGATATCTCGGCCCGCGGCATCGCCCGCCTCCTGAGCTACATGACCACCAAGGGCTACACCCACGTGGAGCCCTCGGTCGGCACGCAGGTGCTCACCGAGCACCCCGCGCTCGACCTCACCTCCGGGTACGTGCAGCGCTCCCCCGACGCGATGCCCAAGGCCGCCACGGAGCAGCCGTGGATGATCCGGCACAACTTCGTGCTCGACTCGATCGACTTCGCCCGCTCGCAGGTCGACGCGCCCGAGCTGACCTTCGGTACCGTCGCCCCGGCGCAGAACGCCGGCGTCTGACGACACCCGCAACGCGAAGAACCCGCCCCGGCATCATGCCGGGGCGGGTTCTTCGTCTACAGGGTTGCTACGAGCCGGGGGTGTACTTACCGCCCACGGTGCCGCGCACCACGATCGGGGTGCCGATCGGGAAGTTGTCGTAGATGTACTTCCCGTTCTCCGTGCTCACGTTCAGGCAGCCGTGGCTCACGTTCGAGACACCCTGCTGGTTCACCGACCACGGCGCGGCGTGGACGAAGATGCCGCTCCAGGACATGCGGGTGGCGTACTCGACGTACGTGCGGTAGCCCTCCGGGGAGTTGACCGGCACGCCGTACGTGGACGAATCCATGTACATGTCGCGCTTCTTCTCCATGGTGTAGTACGTGCCGTTCGGCGTGGGGTGCTTATCGCTGCCCATCGACGTGGGCATCGTCTTCACGACCTCACCGTTGCGCCAGATGGTGATCTGCTTCGTCGCATCGTCCGCGAGCGCGACCCATCCCGTCTTGGTGGCGACCGGGGGCGCCTCCTGCGTGGGCGCGGGGCCATCGGTGGGCGTGGGCGTGGGCGGCGTGGTCGGGGCCGCCGCGGCGATCCCGACGGTGGCCGTGGCCGCGACGAGCGCGGCCGCCGCACTCGCACCGAGACGGGCGAACCCGCGGCGAGTGAGAGCGGTGGCGCCGGTATGGCGGTCAGTCATCGTCATTCCTCCTGGGCGGTATCAAGCCTTGCGCACAATCCTACGTGTCGGTACCGACAAACCTCGAAAACACTTAACCCGAGCTGAGAACAGCACCGGCGCCGTTCAGTGCCCAATGCGCCGCCATCGCGGGCCACAACCTGCGGGTTCGCCGTACCAGAGCGTCGAAGGCCGCCCCCGCGAACGAGGTGACGGCGATTGTCGGAAGTACAGGGTCGCCGGCAGCCTGAGCGGCACCCACATGCCACAGCCCGAAAGTCAGGGCACCCGCGACCGACCCCGCAGGACGTCCCAGAGCGGCCTCCCAGCGCGGCGTGAGCGAACCCCGGAAGAGCACCTCCTCCGGCAGCACCGTGCCCAACGGGATGTCCAGCAGCACCCACCGCGGCAGCGGCGGCGGATCCTCGCGATCCACCGAGCGTGCGCCGATGAGGCCGGCGACCGCGAGCGCGGCCCCCGCTCCGACACCGAGCGGAGCCGGAACCCGGGCCCGCGCCAGCAGAGCATCCGCAGCGCAGAACGCGGCGGTCGCTGCGGACCGGCCCGCACGGCCCAGGCCGAACTCGTGCGTCAGCCGCGGAAGCGCCGCGTTCGACCAGGCCACCGCGGCGCCCGAGGCCAGTGCCGCACCACCGAGCGCGCCGCGATCCGGGCGGCTCATTGCATCGAGACCCAGGTACCGACCGTGCGGTTCAGGCTCGCGGAGAACGACAGATCGGGGGCGCCGTACCGTGCGGGATCGCGCGATTCGTCCTCCTGCAGTGCGTAACTCACGCCGCGCAGCCGGACGAAGTTCACGTGCGTGCCCGTCATCATGTCCACCACGCCCTGCACCGCGGAGCAGTCCACGGCCACATCGGCATCGGAGCAGGTGACCAGGTTGTGCTTGCGCTTGTCCAGGTACTTGGTCTGCGCATCGGTCATCGCCAGGGTGTTCTGGTAGATGTCCGGAGCGTTCGGCAGCGGGTTCGCCACCACCGGCTCGATCAGGGCGATCGGCCGCGGCGGACGCTGCGCCTGCCCGGCACCGAGGGCGATCACCAGCGGTGCGGCAGGGCCGTGCCCGACGGCGAGCAATCGTGCATCGTCGACCTTCGAGGTCTCGGCGAGCGCCGTGAGCGCGCGCCCGGCCCGGTCGAGGGCCTGCGCGTAGTCGGGATTGCCGGCGAGCGCACCGTCGTACCGCAGGCTGGCCACGCCCTGATGGGCCAGCATCACCGCGATCTGCTTGGTGGCCACCTGGCCGCCGCGGTCGTCGTCGCCGAGCACCAGCGCGGCCCGCAGCCGATCCGGAGCCGATCGCGGCGCGGTGTAGGTGGCCGCGACCGCGCTCCCCGGAACCTGCACCGTGGACTCCGCCCAATCGGCGGGGATCGCGGCCGGTGCCGGCGGCGGCGGCGCGACCGAGGTCACCTGCGGAGTCGGGTCGTTCGACGAACACGCGGAGACGGCGAGCACGAGGGCCGCGATCAGGGCGCCGAGCCGAAGGCGGGCGGGCGTCATCGAAAAATCTCTCCTCGGGTCGGGCGATCAGCGCAAACGTTCGGCGGCGCGCGCGGTCTCCACCAGACGGTCCGCGAGCTCGGACAGTTCGTCGAGGGTGGCGCCCTCGGCGACGGCGGTCTGCACGTCTTCCGCCGCGCACCGTACCTCGAACATACGCTCCGCCACCGCCTCGGCCTCGGCCGCCGTCAGCACCACCGAATCGGCGGGCAGCGACGAGCCGTCCAGCGCGGCGCGGGCCTCGTAGGCGCGCTGGCGGCAGGAACGGCGGCAGTACTTCCGGGTGCGGCCGGGGCCCTCGGAGACCACCTCACGGCCGCACCACGCGCACGCGGCGGACCGGCGTCGTCGAGCGGTGGTCATGGCCGCTCATCCTAGCCGGTAGACTGGGAATGTTCGGCGTACGGCGATCGTTGGGAGAAGCATGGCAGATCGAGTTCTACGGGGCAGCCGCCTGGGTGCGGTGAGCTATGAGACGGATCGGGACCACGACCTCGCTCCGCGGCGGATCGCGCGATACCGCACCGACAACGGTGAAGAGTTCGACGTACCGTTCGCGGACGACGCGGAGATCCCCGGTACCTGGCTGTGCAAGAACGGCCTGGAGGGCACGCTGATCGACGGCGTGGTGCCCGAGGAGAAGAAGGTCAAGCCCCCGCGTACCCACTGGGACATGCTGCTCGAGCGGCGGTCCGAGGGCGAGCTGGAGGAGCTGCTCAAGGAGCGGCTCGACCTGCTCAAGGCGCGTCGCGGCAAGTGACCTGAGAAACCACGAGAAAGGGCCCCGGAGAAATCCGGGGCCCTTCTTCGTGCGCGCGACGCCGCCCGCTCAGCGGGCGGCGGCCCCGCGCAGCGGCCGAAGACTCAGCGGCCGAGGCGGCGCTGCACCTTGCGCTTGCGGGCCTGGAACCCCCACTTCGGGACCAGGGTGGCCGCCTCCTTGAAGATGGAGCCGCTCATCTTGGAATCGCCGATGGTCCGCTCGGTGAAGGTGATGGGCACCTCGACCACGGTGTATCCGGCCTGCACGGCGCGCCAGGTGAGGTCGATCTGGAAGCTGTAGCCGAGCGATTCGACACTGTCGAGGCCGAGTCCCTCGAGCGTCTCGCGGCGGAAGGCCTTGTAGCCACCCGTGATGTCCCGGATCCGCGTGCCCAGCATGATCTGGCTGTAGACGTTGCCGCCGCGGGAGATGATCTGTCGCGACAGCGGCCAGTTCACGGTCTTGCCGCCGGGCACGTAGCGCGAGCCGATCACCAGATCGGCGCCCGCGTCGATCGCGTCCAGGTGCCGGTACAGCTGCTCCGGGGCGTGCGAGCCGTCGGCGTCCATCTCGACCACCACGCGGTAGTCACGATCGAGCGCCCACTTGAAACCGGCGATGTACGCGCCGCCGAGGCCGTTCTTCTCCGAGCGGTGCAGCACGTGCACGCGGGGATCGGCGGCAGCCATCTCGTCGGCCTTCTCCCCCGTCCCGTCCGGGCTGCTGTCGTCGACCACGAGGACGTCGACGTCCGGCTGGGCGCGGTGCAGGCGACCCACGATGAGCGGCAGGTTCTCCAGCTCGTTGTAGGTGGGGATGATCACCAGCGTCTTCGACGAGGGAGACGACGGCTGCTCGGTCATGTGGTTCCTTGGTCTGCTGTGGGCCGGTCTGCTGTGGAGTGGTCCGATGCGGGCTGGGTGAAACGCCATCCATCCTGCCTTATGGCGATGGCGATCCCGCACAGGGTGAGCACCAACAGTGCGATGTTCCCCCACTCGCCCAGTCGGGCGGCCGGGGTGCGGCCCTCGCGCAGGGCGATGGTCTCCACCAGATGGTCGGCGGTCCAGATACGGGTGTTCTGCGCGATCGTGCCGTCGGGACGCACGAAGGCGCTCACTCCGGTGGTCGCGGCCACCATCACATCGCGATCGAGTTCGACGGCCCGGACCTGCGACATGCCCAGCTGTTGCCAGGTCATGCCCGTGCGCCCGAAGGTGGCGTTGTTGGTGGGCACCGTGAGCAGCTGCGCCCCGTTCGCCACGGACATCCGCAACGAGCGGTCGAAGGCCACCTCGTAGCAGGTCGCGACGCCGAGCGGCAGCGGCGGACCGTCGCCGCGGCGGGGATGCACCACCCCGTCGCCGGTGCCGGGGGTGAAGTTGTTGGCCATGTCGACGTAGCTGGAGAACAGGCGGAAGAAGTCGCGCATCGGCATGGTCTCGCCGAAGGGCTGCAGGATGGCCTTGTCGTGCCGCTCCACCGGGCCCTCGGCGGTCATCAGGATCATGCTGTTGTAGTAGCGGCCGGTGTCGTCGTAGTGCACGCTGCCCACCAGGATCGGCGCCCCCACCTCCGCCGCGGCGGCGCGCATCCGGGCATCCACCGAGGGATCACGCTCCGGGGAGACGTCCGAGGAGTTCTCGGGCCACACCACCACGTCCGGTTGCGGTTGCCGCCCGGCGCGGATCTCCGCGGCCAGCCGCCGCGTCTCCTCCAGGTGATTGGTGAGCACGGCCTCGCGCTGGGTGGCCACGTCCCAGCGCTGCTCGGGTACGTTGCCCTGGATCGCGGCCACCGTCACCGTGCGTCCGGGCGACGGTGCGCCCACCGTCGGCCAGGCCGCGGCCGCCCCGGCCACCACGATCAGTGCCGCGGCGGCGGGCACGGCGTAGCCACGGGCCGCGCCCCGGCGCCACGCGGTGAGTGCGGCCGCCGCGAGGGCGGTGCCGAGCAGGGCCACCGCGAAGGAGAGGCCGGGTGCGCCCACGAACCGGGCCAGCGAGACCAGGGGTGAGTCGCCCTGGCTGAACGCGAGCCGGCCCCAGGGGAAGCCGCCGAACGGGAAGGAGGACCGCGCCCACTCGGCGACGGTGAAGGCCGCGGCCACCCAGACCGGGGCGCCCGGCACGCGGGTCAGGCGCGCCGCGAGCACGCCGAAGGCCCCGTAGAAGATCGAGCAGGCGATCGCGAGTCCGATCCACGGGAGCGCGCCGACCATGCTGTCGATCCACTTCAGGAGCGGGACGAACTGCCCGAGCCCGGCGAGCAGGCCGTAGCCGAAGCCGGCGCGCGGCCGCGTCCGGTCCGGCAGCGCGAGCACGGCGTACAGCACGCCGATGCCGATCGGGGCGAGCCACCACAGGCCGGTGGGTGGGAACGCGAAGTAGAGGGCGAGGCCCGCGGCGAGGCTCGCGAGCGATCGCGCCAGCACGGCGGTCACGCCGCGAACACCGTCCGTCCGTCGATCACCGTGCGCAGGCAGCGCGGCAGGCGGGCTCCCGGCGCCAGATCGGGCAGCGGGGCCACGCCCGCGCGCGGATCGGTGGACCAGCGCTGCACCGCGTCCGACGGTGCCCGCACCACCAGTTCGTCGGCGTCCCACACGGCGAACGATGCGGGCGCGCCGGGAACGAGGGTGCCGGCGATGCCGTCGCGCACTCCCCCGGCCCGCCAGGCCCCGCGGGTCGCTGCGGCGAAGGCGGCGCGGGGCGAGATGGCGCTGCCGGGCGTGTGGTGCTGGGTGGCGGCGCGCAGTGTGGCCCACGGGTCCAGCGGTGTGACCGGGGAATCCGACGACAGCGCGAGCGGCACCGCGTTGCGGGCCAACAGCGCGAAATCGTTGAGGGTAGCGGCGCGCTCGGCGCCCAGGCGCATCGCGTACATGCCCTCGGTGCCGCCCCAGAAGGCGTCGAACAGGGGCTGCATCGAGGCGATGACGCCCCAGTCCCCCAGTCGCTTCGCCTGATCGGCGGTCACCATCTCGGCGTGTTCGATGCGATGCGCGCAGGAGGCCACCCGCGGGCCGCCGAACCGCTCGACGGCGGCGGCGAAGCCGGCCACGATCCGGGCCGTCGCGGCGTCGCCGATGGCGTGGAAGCCGGCCTGGATTCCGGCCTCGGTGCACGCCAGGATGTGGTTCGTCACGGTCTCGTCGTCGAGGTAGGAGACGCCGTGGGTGTCGGCGTCGGCGTAGGGCTCGAGCAGCAGGGCGGTGTGGCTGCCGAGCGAGCCGTCCACGAACAGGTCGCCGGCCAGCCCGTCGGCGCGGGTGCGGGCCAGCAGGGCGCGGGCGTGCTCGGCGTCCCGGGCGGGTTCCCCCCAGTACCGGCGCACGTGGACCGGATGATCGAGACCCGCGAGGAGCGCGAAATCCCGCTCGCCGGCGATGTCCGGGCCCGAGTTCTCGTGCACGGCGACGATGCCCGCGCGGGCCGCCGCGTCGAGGGCGGCGGTCTGTGCCGCGGTGATCTGGACATCGGTGAGCGCGGCGATCGCGGCCGCGCGGACGGCGTGGTGCGCGGCGGCGGTCAGCGGACCGTCGGGCGAGTAGCCGGCCAGCTCGGCGAGGTCGGGCACCAGGGCGCGGAGGGCGGTGCTGGCCTGTGCGGAGTGTTCATCGATGCGCGCGGCGTAGATGATGCGGTCCCCGGGCAGGTCGGTGCGCAGCAGCGGGGTGTCCCACGCGGTGTCGTCCCAGCCGCGTGCCAGGACCGCGCCGCCGAGCGTGCCCTGCAGCGTGGCGACCACGGCGTCCCTGGGCCCGGACAGGTCGAGTCCGGTGAGCGCCAGTCCTGTGGCGGTGAGGTGCACGTGGGTGTCGACGAAGCCGGGGGCGACGAAGGCGCCGTCGAGTTCGGTGACCCGGGCATCCGGATGCAGGGCCCGCGCCGCCTGATCCTCACCGATCCAGCTGATGAGGCCGTTCTCCACGGCGATCGCGGTGGCCGTGGTGGAGGCGGGTGTGTAGATGCGCCCGCCGACGAGGAGTTCCGTGCTCACCCCTAGAGTCTGCCAAGCGCTACGCCGGCGGCAGCTCCCGGTATCCGGGACGGGGACCGGCGGACGATCCGGCGTCCACCACGACACCGTCCACGGTGCCGTCGGCGGCGCCCTGCGTGGCGTGGTCGTCGACCGAGCCGTCGACCACGGTGCCGAAGCCGCGCGGTTGCCCGGCGAGCACGGTCACCAGGCCGGACTCCTCGACGAAGTGCGCGATGCGCTTGGCGCCCACGTACGCGGCCACCGGGCGGATCACGGCGCGGACCGGCTTGACCAGCAGCACCAGGCCGAGCGCGGTGCTCACCACGCCGGGCACGGCGAGCAGGAACACCGACGCGGCGAGCAGCGCCGTGTCCATCAGGGCGGGCCCCGCGGACTTGCGCCCGTCGAGGGCCGCACCGAGGTCGCGCAGCACGCCCGCGGCGGTGCGCCGCAGCATGAGGACGCCGATGGCGGTCGCGGCGATCACGGTGAGCAGTGCCCAGCCGAACCCGAGCCACGCGACGAGGCCCGCGAACGCCGCGATCTCCACGACGAAGTAGGTCAGGAACGCAAAGAGCTTCATGCCCTGTACAACGGGCGAACCGGGCGAATGGTTCCCGCGTCAGCGGTCCTCGAGATCGCCCTCGGTGTCGAGGTACACCTGCTGCAGGTCGGCGAGGAGCTGCGGATCGGGCTCCTTCCACAGCTCGCGTTGCGAGGCCTCCAGCAGCCGCTCGGCGATGCCGTGCAGCGCCCACGGGTTCGACTCCTCCATGAACTTCCGGTTCTCGGGGTCGAGCACGTAGTTCTGCGTGAGCGTCTCGTACATCCAGTCGGCCATCACGCCGGCGGTGGCGTCGAAACCGAAGAGGTAGTCGACGGTGGCCGCCATCTCGAAGGCGCCCTTGTAACCGTGCCGGCGCATGGCCGCCATCCAGCGCGGATTCACCACCCGGGCGCGGAAGACGCGGGTGGTCTCCTCGTTCAGGGTCCGGGTGCGCACGCTGTCCGGGCGGGTGGAATCGCCGACGTAGGCCTCCGGGTCGGAGCCGGTCAGATGACGCACCGTGGCCACCATGCCGCCGTGGTACTGGAAGTAGTCGTCGGAATCGGCGATGTCGTGCTCGCGGGTGTCGATGTTCTTCGCCGCCACGGCGATCCGCCGGTACGCCGACCGCATGTCGTCGGCGGCCGGTGCACCGTCGAGCCCGCGACCGTACGCGTAACCGCCCCACGCGGTGTACACCTCGGCGAGGTCGGCGTCGGTGCGCCAGTTCTTCGAGTCGATCAGCTGCAGCAGTCCGGCGCCGTAGGTGCCGGGCTTGGAGCCGAAGACGCGGGTGGTGGCCCGACGGGGATCGCCGTGCTCGGCCAGCGCGGCGCGGGTGTGGGCGGCCACGTAGTTCTGTTCGTCGGACTCGTCGAGCTGTGCGACCAGCTGGACCGCATCGTCGAGCATCGCCACGACGTGCGGGAAGGCGTCGCGGAAGAAGCCGGAGATGCGCACGGTGACGTCGATGCGGGGGCGGCCCAGCTCCTCCAGGCCGATCACCTCGAGGCCGGACACCCGGCGGGACTGCTCGTCCCACACAGGGGTCACGCCGACCAGTGCCAGCACCTCGGCGATGTCGTCGCCCGCGGTGCGCATGGCGGAGGTTCCCCACACCGACAGGCCCACCGACTTCGGGTACTCGCCGTGCTCGCCGAGGTACCGCGCGATCAGGGACTCCGCGAGTTCCTGCCCGGTGGCCCAGGCCAGCCGCGAGGGCACCGCCTTCGGGTCGACGGAGTAGAAGTTGCGGCCCGTGGGCAGCACGTTCACCAGTCCGCGCAGCGGCGAGCCCGACGGTCCGGCGGGGACGAAACCGCCGTCCAGTGCCCGCAGCACGTGATCGATCTCGTCGCCGGTGCGGCGCAGCCGCGGCACCATCTCGGTAGCCGCGAACTCCAGCACCTTCGTCACGGCCGGATCGTCGCTGATCGCGGCCACCGCGGCCGGATCCCAGTCGGTAGCCGCGGCCGCGAACACCAGCTCGCGGGCGCGGGCCTCGAATTCATCGGTCTGCGCCTTCGAGGCGGACCCGTCCTCGTCCATGCCCAGGGCCTCGCGCAGGCCGGGTGTGTGCACCGCGCCGGCCCACATCTGCTTGGCGCGCAGCATGGCCAGCACCAGATCGGACTCCGCATCCCCCGATGGTGCCGCGCCCAGGATGTGCAGGCCGTCGCGGATCTGGACGTCCTTGATCTCGCAGAGCCAGCCGTCGACGTGCAGGATCATGTCGTCGAAGGAATCCTCGTCGGGCTGATCGGTGAGCCCCAGGTCGTGGTCGAGCTTCGCGGCCTGCAGCAGGGTCCAGATCTGCTGCCGGATCATCGGCAGCTTCGCCGGGTCGAGGCTGGCGACGTTGGCGTACTCGTCGAGGTGCTGCTCCAAGCGCGCGATGTCGCCGTAGCTCTCGGCGCGGGCCATCGGCGGGATCAGGTGATCGACCAGCACCGCGTGCGCGCGACGCTTCGCCTGCGTGCCCTCGCCGGGGTCGTTGACCAGGAACGGGTAGATCAGCGGGAGATCGCCGAGAGCGGCGTCGGTGCCGCAGTCGGCCGACATGCCGAGCGTCTTCCCCGGCAGCCACTCCAGGTTGCCGTGTTTGCCGAGGTGCACCACGGCGTCGGCGCCGAAGCCGCCGTCGGCCTCGGCCGCCGCGAGCCAGCGGTAGCTGGCCAGGTAGTGGTGGCTCGGCGGTAGGTCGGGATCGTGATAGATGGCCACGGGGTTCTCGCCGAAGCCGCGCGGCGGCTGCACCATGACCACGAGGTTGCCGAATCGCAGGGCGGCGATGGCGATCTCGTCCGCGGCGGTGGTGAACAGCGAGCCGGGCGCCTCGCCCCAGTGTTCGGTGACGGAGTCGCGCAGGCCCTGCGGGAGCGTGGCGAACCACTGTCGGTAGGTGTCCGCGGGCACCGTGATCTCGGTGGCCTCGAGGCGCTCGTCGGAGAGCCAGTCGGGGTCCTGTCCGCCGCGGGCGATGAGAGCGTGGATGAAGGCATCGGAATCGTCGGCGGCCAATCCGGGGATCGCCTCGGCCGGGCCGAAGTCGTAGCCCGCGTCGAGGAGCCGGCGGAGCAACTCCAGCGCGGACTTCGGCGTGTCCAGGCCGACGGCGTTGCCGATGCGGGCGTGTTTGGTGGGGTACGCCGAGAGCAACAGCGCGATCCGCTTATCGGGGTTCGGAACCGACCGCAGCCGCGCGTGTCGCAGCGCGAGCCCGGCCACGCGATCCGCGCGCTCGGCGTCCGGGACGTACGCGGGCAGGCCGTCGTCGCCGATCTCCTTGAACGAGAAGGGCACGGTGATGATGCGGCCGTCGAACTCCGGGATCGCGACCTGTGTCGCCACGTCCAGCGGGCTCAGCCCGTCGTCGCTGCCCTGCCACTGTTCGCGCGAGGTGGTCAGCGCCAGCGCCTGCAGGATCGGGATGTTCAGTGCGGCCAGGCGGCCCACGTCCCAGGACTCGTCGTCGCCGCCCGCCGCGGCGCCCGCGGCGTTCACCCCGCCGGCCGCGAGCACGGTGACCACGAGTGTGTCGAGGGTGGCGAGCTCGGCGAAGAGCGCATCGTCGGCGGCGCGCAGCGAGGCGCAGAAGATCGGGACGGCCGTGCCGCCCTGCGCTTCGATGGCCGCGGCGAGCGCGTCGATGTAGGCGGTGTTCCCGGCCAGGTGCTGGGCCCGGTAGTAGAGGATCCCGATCCGGGGACCGGTGCCCGCGGGCCGCTCGACGACACCCCACTGCGGCGCGGCGACCGGCGGTGCGAAGCCCTTGCCGGTCAGCAGGATGGTGTCGGACAGGAAGTCGTGCAGCTGCGCCAGGTTCTCGGGGCCGCCCTCGGCGAGGTAGGCGTGCGCCTGGGTGGCGACGCCGGCCGCCACGGTCGAGGCCTCCATCAGATCGGCGTCCGGTGCCTGCTCCCCCGAGACCACGACGACGGGCTTGCCGCTCGCCGCCAGCGCGTCGAGCCCCGCCTCCCAGTAGCGGCGTCCGCCGAGGATGCGCACCACCACGATGTCGGCACCGTCCAGCAGTGCGGGCAGGTCCAGGTCCACGCTGATCCGGGCCGGGTTGGCCCAACGGTACGGCGCGCCACTGGCCTTCGCGCTGAGCAGATCGGTGTCGGAGGTCGAGAGCAGGAGGATCACATAGGCGACCCTATCCTGCTGTCGGTGAGCCGGCTCTCAGAGCACGGCGCCGTGCATCACCACATCGCGGGAGGCCTGGTCGATGAGATCGGCGGGTACCTCATCGCCCCCGGCGTAGGCCACCACGCTGGAGGTCTCGATCCGGGCCTCATCGCCCACCGCCACGACGCAATCCACGGTGAACAGGTCGATTCCCGCCTTGGTGACGCGGTCGGTGATCCGGGCGCCGAGCGAGGCCACATCGCCGATCCGGATCGGCTCCACCTGCCGGACCGTCTGCGAGACGTGCAGGAGGCGGCCCACGTTGAAGTCGTCGATGACGTCGGCCATGAGCCGTGCCGCCACCTTGAACACGGGCTGCGCCACGATCAGCGGCGGGACGGCCGTGTCGTGCGGGATCACGCGGCTGTTCGCGTAGGGGACGTGCGATGCGCGCGTGGCACGCGCGTACGAGCGCACTCCCTCCGAATCGATAGCGTAGGTGTCCTCGAGCCAGACGGAGTAGTCGTCGCGGTTCATTCGCCGGACTGTACTCGCACAGCTGATTGTGCGATCGTGAGATCGAGGAGCGCCTTCATGCTGGCGTGCACGTCGGTGAGCGGGGAGATGTTGCGCGCGGCGCGTGAGCGCGCCACGGCACCCTCCACCGAGCTCATGAACACCGAGGCGAAGACGCGGGCGCCCTCCTCGTCGACCCCCGAGTCGACCAGTGCCACGGCGAACCGGCGCGCGCACTCGGTGTAGGCGGCGGTGGCCGCCTCCTGGACGCGGGGCTCACCGTCGGCCAGCGCGGCCGCCAGCAGCGGGCATCCCACCCGGAAATCGGACCGCACCAGGACCCGCTTCCACAGCTCCAGGAAGCGCCCGATCCAGTCGTGCGGCTCCCCCTTGCTGGTGGCGGCGTCGATGTAGCGCAGCAGGCGGCGGCCCGCGAGCGCGGTGGAGGCCTCCACGAGCTCGGCCTTGCCGCCCGGGAAGTACTGGTAGAGCGAATTCTTCGAGGCCTTCGAGTGGGCGGTGAGCTCCGTGAGCCCGGCATCGGCGAAGCCGTGCTGCCCGACGAGGGTGAGGGCGGTGTTCACCAGGCGCGCACGGGGACGCGGGCGCGGCTTGGGGGCGGTCGTCATTCCTCGCGATCCTCCTCGAGAAGCCATCGGGTCACGACCGGATATTGTGCCCGACCGCATGGCGGTGCTTGTTTGAACCGCTCGGTTCATGTTACCAATACTGCGTCGGTGAACCGAATGGTTCACCCGCACCGTCCCCCGAATGGAGTTACCGACGCATGACCGCCCCCGCCCGGATCGCCCCCGCTGCTCCCGCTGAGCAGCCGCACGCCGCCTACCTCGGAATCGGCGTCTACCGGCCGCGGCGCGTGGTCCCGAACTCGGAGATCGTGGACAAGATCGACTCGAGCGACGAGTGGATCAAGACCCGTTCGGGCATCGAATCGCGGAACTTCGCGAGCGACGACGAGACCATTCTGGAGATGTCGGTCAAGGCCGCGGAGCGCGCCATCAAGGCCGCGAACATCGATCCCGCGCTGGTGGACTGCGTCATCTCCGCCACCAACACCCGCCTCGAACTGGGTCCCTCGCTGGCGCCGCAGATCGCGAAGGCGCTCGGCCGCATCGGCATTCCCTCGTTCGACATCACCGCCGGCTGCTCGGGCTTCACCACCGCCGCCGCCGTGGGCACCGACCTGATCCGCGCCGGCACCGCCAAGTACGTGGTGGTCGTGGGCGTCGAGCGCCTGTCGGACCTGATCGCCGAGGACGACCGCACCTGCGCGTTCATCTTCGCCGACGGTGCCGGCGCCGCGGTCATCGGACCGTCCGACGAGGTGGGCATCTCACAGGTCTCGTGGGGAGCCGACGGCGACTACACCGGTGCGATCTACCAGGACAAGGACTTCGGCACCTACTTCGACGAGGTGCACGCCTACCGGGATGACACCGCGGGGACCACCGAAGCGCCCGTGCGTCCCTTCCTGCGCATGGAGGGCCGCAAGGTCTTCCGCTGGGCGGCCACCGCGCTCCTGCCCGCCTGCCAGGAGGCGCTCAAGCTGGCCGGCCTCACCTCCAAGGACATCGACGTCTTCGTGCCGCACCAGGCCAACCTGCGGATCACCCAGGTGCTCATCAAGGCCCTGGAGCTGCGGGACGACTGCGTCGTGGCCGAGGACATCGTGACCACCGGCAACACCTCCGCCGCGTCGATCCCGCTGGCCATCGAGGAGCTGCTGCGCACCGGCAAGGCGAAGCCCGGCCAGACCGCGCTCGTCATGGCCTTCGGCTCGGGCCTGGCCTACGCCGGACACGTGATCACGCTGCCGCCCACCTACGAGGAGGCCTGATCTCCGACGCCCCTCGGGAACCCGACGCCTGCCCCGGCGTACTGCGACCGCACACCGCGGCCGACGGTGCGCTGGTGCGGGTGCGACTTCCCGGCGGCAGGCTGACCCCGGCCCAACTGGAGACCCTCGCCGACCTCTCGGACGGCGACGACATCGAGCTCACCTCGCGCGGCAACATCCAGCTGCGCGGCGTCGCCGATGTGGACGCCGCTCGCGCCGCCCTGTCCGGCGCCGGGCTGCTGCCGTCGGAGACGCACGAGCGGGTGCGCAACATCGTGGCCTCGCCGATGTCCCGCGCCCTCGCCGACCGTGCGGCCGCCTTCGACGAGGCACTGCGCGGGCGCGCCGCCCTCGCCGCGCTCCCCGGCCGATTCCTGTTCGCCCTCGACGACGGCTCCGGCGACGTGGCCACGCTCGCCGCCGACGTCGAGACCCGCGACGGTGCGCTCCACCTCGACGGCCACCGCACCGACTTGCCCGGCACCGTCGAGCACATGCTCGATGCGGCGCAGGCCTTCCTCGACCTGCGCGCCGACGAATGGCGGATCCGTGACCTCCCCGACGGCGCCGCCCGGGTCGCGGCCGCACTCGGCGGCGTGATCCTCGGTCGCGACTCCCCCGCCGCGCCGCCCGCCCCGCCGGTCGGCTGGTTCGACCGGGACGACGGCACCGTGGCGCTCGGCGCCGGTGTGCGGCTCGGCCGCCTGCCCGCCCGCACCGCTCGTTTCCTGGCCGCCATCGACCGCCCGCTCACGGTGACCCCGTGGCGCACGATCCTGGTGCACGATCTCGACGACGGCGCCGCCGAGACGGTGGTGCGAGTACTGGCGCCGATGGGTCTGATCTTCGATGCGAACTCCCCGTGGCTGCGGGTGAGCGCCTGCGTGGGCGACCACGGATGTGCGCGCGCCGAGGCCGACGCGCTCGGGCACGCCGCCGGCCTCGTGGACGATCTCGACGCGGACGAGCGCGTGCACGTGGTGGCGTGCGAGCGGGGCTGCGGCGCACCGTCGGGTGAGCACCGGCTGGTGATCGCTCCCCCGGACCCGGGCGAATAGACTCCCGGGGTGCACGAGTACCTCACCGACGGCGCCGAGATCTATCGGCGCTCCTTCGCCACCATCCGCGCCGAATCGGAGCTGTCCGGGTTCGCGCCGGATGCGGAGACGGTGGCGGTTCGGATGATTCACGCCGCGGGCCAGACCGATCTCGCGACCGACATCCGGATCTCGGGCGGCGCGGTGGCCGCTGGGCGCACCGCGCTGCGGTCCGGTGCCCCGATCCTCACCGACGCGAACATGGTGGCCCACGGCGTCACTCGCGCCCGGCTGCCCGCCGACAACGAGGTGCTGTGCCTGCTGCGTGATCCCCGCGTCCCCGAACGGGCCGCCCGGATCGGCAATACCCGCAGCGCGGCGGCGGTCGAGTTCTGGGGTGAGCGGCTCGACGGTGCGGTGGTCGCGGTGGGCAACGCCCCGACCGCGCTGTTCCACCTGCTCAACCTGCTGCACGAGGGTGCGCCGAAACCCGCGGTGATCGTGGGCATCCCGGTCGGTTTCATCGGGGCCGCAGAATCCAAGGACGCGCTGGTGGCCGATGCGGCCGCGCTCGGCGTCGAATACATCACGGTGCTGGGGCGGCGGGGCGGCAGCGCGATCACCGCCGCTGCGCTCAACGCGCTGGCGCAGGAGGAGGAACTGTGAGCGGCACGCTCTACGGCGTCGGTGTGGGGCCGGGCGATCCGGAACTGGTGACGGTGAAGGCGGCACGGCTCATCGGCGCCGCCGATGTGGTGGCCTATCACAGTGCGCGCCACGGCCGTTCGAATGCGCGGGCGTGCGCCGAGCCCTACCTGCGCGGCGATCAGACTGAGCTGCGCCTGATGTACCCCGTGACCACCGAGACCACCGATCATCCCGGCGGCTACCGCGGAGCATTGGACGATTTCTACGCCGAGGCCGCCGAGCAGCTCGCCGAACACCTGTCCGCGGGCCGCGACGTGGTGCTCCTCGCCGAGGGCGATCCGATGTTCTACAGCTCGTACATGCACATGCACAAGCGGCTCACCGGCCGATTCGACTGCGTGATCGTGCCGGGAGTCACCTCGATCAGCGCCGCCGCCGCCGCGACGGGCGTCCCGCTCGTGGAGGCCGACGAGGTGCTCACCGTGCTACCGGGAACCCTGCCCGAGCCGGAGCTGCGCCGCCGCCTCGCCGACACCGATGCAGCGGCGATCATGAAGCTGGGCCGCACCTTCCCCGCGGTCGCCGCGGCGTTGGACGCCTCCGACCGGGCCACGACGGCCCTCTACGTGGAGCGCGCGAGCCGGACCGATCAGCGGGTGCTTCCGCTCGCCGAGGTCGCGCCCGACAGCGTCCCCTACTTCTCCACGGTGCTGGTGCCCGGGCCGATCAATGCGCCCGCCGCGCGGCCCACGCCGGGCGTCGTGGTGGTGGGGCTCGGCCCCGGCGACGAGGCGTGGACCACGCCCGAGGTGCGCCGCGTCCTCGCCGAGGCCACCGACATCGTGGGCTACCAGACCTACACCGACCGCGTGCGTCCCCGGCCCGGTCAGCGCGTGCACGCCTCGGACAACCGGGTGGAGGCCGAACGGGCGCGGCACGCCCTCACCCTGGCCGCCAACGGTGCGCGGGTCGCCGTCGTGAGCTCGGGCGACCCCGGTGTCTTCGCCATGGCCTCCGCCGTCGCCGAGGTGGCGGCCGATCCCGAGTTCCACGGCGTTCCCGTGGACGTGCTGCCCGGGATGACCGCCGCCAACGCCGTGGCCAGCCGGGTGGGCGCCCCGCTCGGCCACGACTACGCCGTGATCTCGCTGTCGGACTACCTCAAGCCATGGGCGGTGATCGAGGAACGGCTGCGGGCGGTATCCCGCGCCGATCTCGCACTGGCCGTGTACAACCCGGCCTCGAAGACCCGGCGTGAACAGCTCGTCCGGATGCGTGAGGTGCTGCTCGAGGAGCGACCCGCGAACACCGTGGTGATCCTCGGCCGCGCTGTCGGATCGCCCGACGAGGAGATCACCGTAACCACTCTGGCCGACCTCGATCCCGACACCGTCGATATGCGCACCCTGCTCATCATCGGGTCCTCGCGCACAGAAGTCACTGAACGTGCGGCCGGTCGCATCGTGCACACGCCCCGGCGATACTGAAGACACCGCAACCGAAGGAGAAGCACATGGCCAAGGCGTACTGGATGGCGTTCTACACCGAGATCCGCGATCCCGAGAAGGTGGCCGCGTACGCCGCCCTGGGCGGCCCCGCGATCACGGAGGCCGGTGGCCGGTTCCTGGCGCGCGGACTGCCCGCGGTGACCTACGAGGCGGGGATCAAGGAGCGCACCACGCTCATCGAGTTCGACAGCCTCGAGGCCGCGATCGCCGCCCACGACTCCCCCGCCTACCAGGAGGCCCTCGCCGCCCTCGGCGACGGTGCCGTCCGCGAGATCCGGATCAGCGAAGGCGCCTGACCTCGGTGAACACCCCGGTCCCGTGCCTGCCCCTGACAGGGGCAGGCACGTCCGTGGCCTGAGGATCACACTCGAGTACATGATCGAAGAGACCGCCCCGACGCTCGGCTCGTTCCTGCGTTCGCGCCGCGCCGCCGTCGACGCCGATGAACTGGGACTGGCGAGCTACGGCCGCCGTCGCGTGCCGGGGCTGCGCCGCGAGGAGCTAGCCGAATTGGCCGGCGTGTCCGTCAACTACCTGACGCGGCTGGAACAGGGCGCCGCCGTCAACGCCTCGGACGAGATCCTCAACGCGCTCGCCCGGGCGCTGCGGCTCTCCGAGGTCGAGCGGCTGCACCTACTCGAACTCGCGCATCCGTCCGGCGAGCGGGCCGCACCCATCGACCGTGCCGGTGCCGGTTTCACCGGAGTCCGGCAGCTCGTCGAGGCGATGGACACTCCCGCCGTGGTCCTCTCGCGCAATCAGGACGTGCTGGCCTGGAACCGGCTCGGCAACGCGGTGCTGGCCGCGCACGTGCCCTACGGGGCGGTCCACGACGATCCGCCGCCCAACAAGGTGCGCCAGACCTTCCTCGACCCGCAAGTCCGCTCGCTGTACGTGGACTGGGAGCACGAGGCCGAACTGTCCGTCGCCTCCCTGCGCTGGGTGTCGGCGCAGTTCCCGGCGGACCCGGATCTGCGGGCCCTGCTCGGCGAGCTCGTCCTGGACCGTGATTTCGCCCGGCTGTGGGCGCGTCAATCCGTCGAGCTGTGCACCAGCGGGCTCAAGCGATTCACCCATCCGTGGGTCGGCCGGATGGACCTCTGCTACCAGATGCTGCACCTCCCCGAATCCGACGGAGCCCGCATGATCGCGTTCAGTGCGGCCCCCGGCAGCGCGGATGACGACGCCCTCGCCCTGCTGCGGCACCGCGTCGACGGCTGACCGCCCACCCCCACTCTTCTTCTCCCCCCATCACCCACGGTGACCAGGCCTGTCCTGGCGCTGTGAGCTGTCCGCACGACATCGGAGTACGCCCATGCCCCTGCACGCCCAAGCCGCCGCACACCTGGCCGCCGTCGCCGACGCCCCGCCCCTCCACACGCTCACCGTCCCCGAAGTCCGGCACGCCATCCGCGGCTACCTCGGGATGCAGCGCCCCGCGCCCACCGTCGCCGAGGTCCAGTACAGCTACATCGTCGGTCCCGGATCCGCACTGCCCGTGCGCATCTACCGCGACGGACCGCCCGCCGGGCCGGTGATCCTGATGCTGCACGGCAGCGGCTTCGTCGGCGCCGATATCGAGGTGAGCGATCAACCGGCCCGGGTTCTGGCGCGCGACACCGGAGCCACGGTGATCACCGTCGACTACCGCAAGGCGCCCGAACACCCCTACCCCGCCGCGCTCGACGACGCCGCGGCCGCCCTCGACTGGATCGCCTCCGGCCAGTTGGACGTGGACACCGACCGGATCGCGGTGATCGGCGACAGCGCCGGCGGCACCCTCGCCGCGGCGCTGGTGCAGCGGGTCCGTGACAGCGGCGGCCCGCGCATCGCGGCGCAGGCCCTGATCTATCCACCGCTGCGGCCCGGCGACTACGACGCGATCCCCGCCGATGAGGTGGGCCTCTCTGCGCCCGACATGGATTGGTTCTGGCGCCAGTACCTACCGGACGGGCAGGACGGCCCCGGCCGCACCCCGTCCGGCGCCGCACCGCTGGACGCGACCGATTTCGCCGCCCTCCCACCGGCCTTCGTCGCGACCGCGGAGTACGACGTTCTGCGCGGCCACGGCGAGCGGTACGTCCGCGCGCTCACCGCCGCCGGTGTGCCCGCGACCCACATCGACTACCCCGGCACCCTGCACGGCTTCTACTGGATGGACGCCGTGCTCGACACCGCCCTCGACCTGCAACGCGACCTCGCCTCCTGGCTGCGCGACACCCTGAACGGAGCACGATGACCACCACCGACACCCGGCGCATGCACCCCGGCCTGATCGCCCTCGCCATGGGCGGATTCGGCATCGGCCTCACCGAATTCTCGATCACCGGCCTCCTCACCGATGTGGCGGCGGACCTGCGCGTCACCATCCCCGCGGCCGGCGGACTGGTGACGGGCTACGCCCTGGGCGTCGTCGTGGGCGCCTTCACCGTCACCCTCGCCCTCGTCTCCCGCCCACCCAAGGCGGCGCTCCAGATCTTGTTGGCCCTGTTCGTCATCGGGAACCTGGTGTGCGCCTTCGGACCCACCTACGAGATCGTGCTGGCCGGGCGGATCATCACCGCGCTGTGCCACGGCGGCTTCTTCGGGATCGGCGCCGTCCTCGCCGCCCGGTTGGTGACCCCCGAGCGGCAGGCCTCGGCCATCGCGCTGATGTTCGCCGGGCTCACCGTGGCCAACGTGCTCGGCGTCCCCGCGGGCACGGCGCTCGGCCACCGGTTCGGCTGGCGCGCGACCTTCGTGGCGGTGGCGCTGATCGGCGTGCTCGCGATCGCCGCGATCGCCGCCTTCGTGCCGAATCTCCCGCCCGCGACGACCTCGGTCCGGTCGCAGATCACGGTACTGCTGCAGCCGTCCGTCTGGATCGCCTGCGCGGTAACGGCACTGGTCTTCGGCGGACTGTTCGGCGCCTTCACCTACATCGAGCCGCTGCTGCGCGAGGTCACCGGTTTCGGACCCGGCGCGATTCCCTGGATCCTGGTCCTCTTCGGCGTCGGACTGTTCGCCGGGAACCTGGTGGGCGGGCGCGTCGCCGACCGGGACGCCGACCGCGGCCTGATCGTGTTCGCGGTGCTGCTGCCCCTCGCGATCGCCGCCGTCGCGGTGTGCGCGGGCTCGAAGCCGCTCGTCGTGCTCGCCCTGATGGTCATGGGAGCGGTCGGCTTCGCAACGGTGCCCGCCCTGCAGCTGCGGGTGCTCCGCAACGCCGGAACAGCCACGCTCATCGCCTCGTCGGCCAACATCGCCGCGTTCAACCTCGGCAACGCCGCGGGGGCGCAGTTCGGGGGCATGGGGATCAGCGCAGGCGGCGGCCCGACGATGCCGGTGTGGATCGGGGTGGCGCTCAGCGGCGCCGGCGCACTGCTCGCCGCCGCGAGCATCGCGTGGGAACGCCGCAACCGCGCCGCCCGACCCGACGCCCGGCTCGATCACGTGACGGCCTGACCGTTGCGCGTGCCGTCGGATCCGGAACAGCCGGACCCGGCGGCGCGTTGCACCCGGCATGGCATCGACCGAGTTCGACCCCCGCAGCCTGATCGCGACCAGTCGCATCGGCGTCCTCGCGACCATCCGCGCCAGCGGGATGCCGCAGCTCTCGCCCGTCACCACGGTGTACGACGCGGACGGCGACCGGATCCTGGTCTCGATGACCGCCGGTCGCGCGAAGGAGGCGAATCTGCGGCGCGATCCCCGCGCGGCGATCGAGTTCACCAGCGCCGACGGCTACGCCTGGGCCACCGCAGAGGGAACGGCCACGCTCATCGGCCCGTCCACCGACCCCGACGGTCCCGAGGTGGACGCCCTGGTCGACTACTACCGCAGCGGGGCTGGCGAGCACCCCGACTGGCGCGAGTACCGCGAGGTGATGGTTTCCGACCGTCGCGTGCTGTTGGTCCTGCAGATCACCCACGCCTACGGCGCCCAGCTGCGCTGAGCGCGCCTGTAGGTCCGTGACGGTCAGGCGGCCCCGAACCGCGCCACGGCCTCGACCGCCGATACCCGGCCGGCCGTCACCAGATCCAGGTTCGCCAGCGATGCGTCGTGCGTCGCGGGGTCGGCGGCGGCCACGCAGTCCTCGACCACGTGCACCACGAGTCCCAGATCGGTGGCGTGCCGCGCGGTCTGCTCCACGGTGAGGTTGGTGGCCACACCGGTCAGATACAGCGTGTCGATCCCGTGCTCCGCCAGCCATTCCGTCGCCGGACCGGCGAGCCCCGATAGCCGCTGGTTGTCGTAGACCGCGGTCGGCTGGTCGCGCATGACGGCGATGATCTGCGCCCCGTCCGCATCGGGACGGAAGGACTCCTGCGCGTCCCCAACCGCCTGCATGAACCCGGTGTTGCGTACCAGGTCGCCCTCGCCCTCGGGCACGGTGAAGCGGGTGAAGATCACCGGCACGCCCGCCGCGAGTGCCGCATCGTGGAAGGCCGCGGCCCGGTCCACGACGCCCGATTCGGCGACCGGCCCCGCCAGCATCGGGCCGAAGAAGCCCTCCGGTTCGATCACGTTGATCTGCCAGTGAAGGGCGAGGACGGCGTCGGTCATGCCTCGATCATGCCCGCCGGGCTCACCGTGCGGCCAGGAACTCCGCAACGTCGCCCGACCACCGGGCCGCCTCGTCCGGGGTGAAGATGTGGCCGGCACCCGGGTACTCGATCACCCGTGAATCCGCGATCGCGCCGAACTCGCGGCTGATCTCCGGCGGCACCAACCGATCACCGCCGCCCACCACCGCGAGGGTCGGGACGCGGATTCCGGACAGCAGCCCCGTCACATCCACCCGGCCGACGAGCTCCATGTGATCGGGCATGCCGGGCGGGATCGTCGCGGCGATCCCGGCACGGGCGGCCTGTTCGTCCTCGTCCGTCAGTGCCCGCAGGCCGGCATCCGAGGACACGGCCGTGAGCACCAGTGCCGTGAGTGCGTCCGTCGCACCCGCGGCCGCGAGGGCGCGGAAGGCGCCGCTCGTGGCGCGCACCCGCACGTCCGCGCGGGCCAGGCCCACGGTGAGCACCAGCGCCGAGACGTGCTCCGGATGACGCAGGGCCGCGGTCACGGCAACCGCGGCACCGAGCGAGATCCCGACGACGGGGAATCGCTCGGCGCCCCGCTCGACCGCGGCCGCCACGACGGTGTCCGCGAGCTGCTCGAGCTCGAGCGGGGCCGCGGCACGCGGGGTGCCACCGGCCCCGGGCCAGTACGGGCCCACGAACCGATGCCCGCCGACGGCGTCCATGAGCGGACCGAAGTTCTCGACCACACCCCCGCCCGCGCCGTGCGCCAGCGCGACGACGGGGCCCGTGCCCCGATCGACCACGTGCGAACCGGTCTCGGTGAGGATCTGCGCTGCCTGTTCGGAATACATGCATGCAGTGTCGGGGTTGACGCCGGTGTGAAGGTCAAGGACGAATTGCTCATCGGCGAGTTGTCGCAGGTCACGGGAGCGAGCGCCCGGTCGCTGCGGTACTACGAGGAGAAGGGCCTGCTCGCGTCGCGCCGGACCGCGGCAGGTTACCGGGTCTACGACCGCGACGCCGCTACCCAGGTGCGTCGCATCCGCGGACTGCTGGACGCCGGATTCGACTCGGCCGCCATCGCCGTCGTCCTGCCGTGCGTCCGCGAGGACCACGTCACCGTGGACCTGTGTCCCGCCGTCGAGGCCACGATGCGAGCGACCCTGGCCCGCATCGACGCCGAGTTCGAGGATCTCGCACGGCGGCGCCGGGAAGTGGGAGCGCTCCTCAGCTCGCCGGTTGGCGACTGAGCAGGTAATCGCCGCCGAATGCCACGGCGACCCCGGGGAGCACGTTGATCAGCAGGATCGGGAACTCCTCGCTGAAGGAGTAGCCGTGGCTCATCCCCACCGCCATGTTGATCGCCATCGCGACGGTCCAGACCACGGTGAAGGCGATCGCGGCGCGACGGGTGCCGATCGAATCGACCTTCCGGCCCACCGCCAGGAAGACGAGGGCGAGCACGATGCCGATCGAGACGATGATGACAGTGCGCATTTCCGGGCCTCCTGGCTGTGAGATTGCACTCGCAATCACGTGGCTCACATCATAGGGGCTGGAAATTCCGTTCGCGCTCAGTCGGATCTTCGGGCGAAGGCGGCGTCGAACGCTCCCGGCGAAGCCGTGAGCTGATTCCGCCGGACGAAGTCCAGTGCCTGCGGGGCGCCGTCGAGACGGTCCATGCCCGCGTCCTCCCACTCGACCGATAGCGGTCCCGCGTAGCCGATCGTGTTGAGCATCCGGAAAATCGGGTCCCACTCGACGTGTCCGCGGCCTACCGAGACGAAATCCCAGCCGCGCCGAGGATCGCCCCACTCCAGGTGGGAGGCCAGCCGCCCGTTGCGGCCGTTCGCCGTCTGTCGACGCGCATCCTTGCAGTGCACGTTGTAGATGCGGTCGGCGTAGTCGTACAGGAAACCTGCGGGATCAAGGTCTTGCCAGACCATGTGCGAAGGATCGAAATTGAGGCCAAAAGCGGGCCGGTTCCCCACTGCGTCCAGTGCGGCCCGTGTTGTCCAGTAGTCGTACGCGATCTCCGAGGGATGCACCTCGAGCGCGAATCGGACGCCTTCCGCATCGAATACATCGAGGATCGGGTGCCAGCGGTCTGCGAAGTCCTGGTAACCGGCGCCGATTTGGGCGGCAGTGGCCGGCGGAAACATTGCGACGTACTTCCAGATCGATGACCCGGTGAAGCCGGTCACGGTGGGCACACCGAAGGCTGCGGCGGCGCGCGCCGTGGCTTTCAGTTCGTCGGCCGCGCGGTGGCGCACGCCCTCGGCTTCACCATCACCCCACACCGCGTCGGAGAGGATTGCTCGGTGGCGTTCGTCGATCGGGTCGTCGCACACGGCCTGGCCGGTGAGATGGTTCGACAGTGCCCATACTTGCAGCCCGTACTCGTCCAGCAGGCGCCGTTTGGCGGGCAGGTATTCCGGATCAGATAAAGCTCGATCGACGTTGAAATGATCTCCGGAACAAGCAATTTCGAGTCCATCATAGCCCCATTCGGCGGCCTGGCGGACCAGGTCGACGAAGGGCATGTCAGCCCACTGCCCGGTGAAGAGCGCTATCGAGCGGGTCATGGAGTAGCCTCCTCGGCTGCTTCGATCACGGTGGTCCAGCTCCGGGTGCGATCGCTGGTCTCGATCGAGGCCAACACGCGCTGTACCTGCAGTCCGTCCTCGAAAGAAGGAGCTGGATCAGTACCGTCGGCGATCGCATTCAGCAGATCCACCGCCTGATGGGTGAAGGGCTGTGCGTATCCCAGGCTGTGCCCGGGTGGCCACCAGGCCCCGACGTACGGATGCTGCGGATCGGTGACCATGATCCGTCGGAAGCCCGCGTCAGGGCCGCCGCTGGTGTCGTAGAACTCGAGGTAGTTCATGTCCTCGAGGTCGAAGGCCAGCGCGCCGTTCTCGCCGCTCACTTCGAGTCGCAGGGCGTTCTTCCGGCCCGTGGCGAGCCGGGTCGCGGTGAAGGAACCCGACGCGCCCGAGGCGAACCGCGCGACGAAATCGCACGAATCGTCGACGGTGACCGCGCGTGAGGTGCCCCCGGCATCGACGCGCTGCGAATGCGCCGTCGTCAAGGTGCCGCTCACGGTTGTGATGCGGTCACCCACGACGTACTGCGCGAGGTCGATCACGTGCGCGCCGATATCCCCGAGGGCGCCGGAACCTGCCGCCGTGCGATCGAGTCGCCAGGTCCAGGGCGCTTTCGGATCGGCGAGCCAGTCCTGCAGGTACTGGCCCCGCACCGAGTAGACCCGGCCCAGGCCGCCGCGGGCCACGATCTCCCGTGCGAGGGCGATGGCGGGGAGCCGCCGGTAGGTGAAGCCGACCATCGATCGGGTTCCGGTCCTCCGCGCGGCGGCGGCGGCCTCCGCCATCGCCTCCGCCTCGGCGAGGGTGTTCGCCATGGGCTTCTCCACGAGCACGTGCTTGCCTGCGGCGAGCGCTGCGATGGCGATCTCAGCGTGTGTATCACCGGGTGTGCAGATGTCGATCAGTCCGATCGCGGGATCGTCGAGGAGATCTCGCCAATCGGTACGGACGGATCGCCACTCGAACCGATCGGCTACATCCCGCGCTGCCTCGGCATCACGCCCGGCGATCGCGGTGAGCTCGGCGCGGATACCTGGAGAGAAGAACTGCCTACTGGCCAGCCACGCCTGGGAATGCGCTCGGCCCATGAAGGCGTAGCCGACCAGTCCAACGCCGATGGTGTCAGGACTCATAGGCCGTGGTGATGTACTCGCCGACGTTCGAGCTGTCGACGACGGGTGCGGACAGAGTGATCTCCTTGGGAACGGCCACCTCATCGATGTCGGCGAGCGGCTTCCCCTGGGCGACCAGGCGTGCGAGGCGCACGCCGTCGGCGCCCTGAGTCGCCGGGTACAGGATGGTGGCCTTCACCACGGAGTCGGCCTTCTGGATTTCGGCCATCATGTTCTTGGACCCACCGCCTCCCATCATGGTCATCTCCGTGCGTCCCGCCTGCTTGATCGCAGTGAGCACGCCGACGCCCTGGTCGTCGTCGTGGTTCCAGAGGAGTCGATCTTCGGAGCGGCCTGAAGCAGGTTCGAGGCCGCACGCTCGCCGCCCTCCACGGTGAAATCGGCCGCAACGCGGTTCGTGACCTTCAGACCGCACCGTGCGAGCGCGTCACGGAAGCCACGCGACCGGTCCTGTGTGAGTGGCAGCGAGTCGATGCCGGGAATCTCGGCGACAACGGCGTCGGTCCGGCCCTTCGCGGCGGTGCACACGTACCGTCCGGCCGACTGCCCCATGCCGTAGTTGTCTCCGAGAATCGTGGTGCGCGCTGCCGTGGCGCTCTCGAAGCGCCGGTCGACGTTGACAACCGGAATACCAGCGTCGGTCGCCTTCTGCGCGACCTGGGTCAGGGCGCCGCCGTCGATCGGCAGGATGACGATGGCATCGACCTTGTCGTTGATGAAGGTTTCCACCTGCGAGATCTGCAGGCTGGCGTCGGCTGTGCCCTCCGACAGCCGGAATTCGACATCGCCGTACCGCCCGGCAGCCGATTTCGCCTGCGCGGTGATCGCCGCCATCCAACCGTGATCGGCGGCGGGTGCGGAGAAGCCGATCGTCACCTTCTTGCCCGGCGCGTCATTGGCGCCGGACTGCGCTGCACCCTGACTAGGTGCGGGCGACGACGTGGAATTCGTGCACGCGGTGGCGGCGAGGGTCGCGGAAGCGATGATAGCCACGGTTGCTGCACTGCGGCGGACCGCGTTTCGAGACATGTGGGGACCTTTCGTTGGGCTGCTGTGGGTTTGTGATCAGGAGGGGCGGCGGTCCGCACGCTGGGCGAGGTGCTGCTGCAGGAGGACGGCGCCGATGATGATGAAGAACTTGGCCACCGATTGCACCGATACGGACAAGTTGTTGAGGGTGAAGATGTTGGTGAGGACGGTGAAGATGAGGACACCAAGCACGGTGCCGATGATGGTGCCGCGGCCGCCGCTGAGCAGAGTGCCGCCGATGACCACCGCGGCGATCGCATCGAGTTCGTAGAGGCTGCCGTGCGTCGAAGTGCCGGTGGTGGTGCGGGCCATCAGCATGAGCGCGGCAATGCCGCAGGTGAGTCCCGCCAACATGTACAACAGCACGGTGTGGCGCGATACCTTGATTCCCGCCAGGCGAGCGGCCTCGGGGTTGCCGCCCACGGCGAACGTTCGACGGCCGAACGTGGTGCGGTTGAGCAGGAACCATCCGCAGATGGCGACGAGGGCGAAGATGATGACGATCATCGGCACGCCGAAGACGTCCGCCTGGAAGAAGCCTAGGAAGCCCTCGTTCGTGATGATCTGGGTCTTCTTGTCCGAGATGATCTCTGCGAGGCCCCGGGCACCGGCGAGCATGGCTAGCGTCGCAATGAAGGGCACGATCCGTCCGTAGGCGATGAGCACACCGTTGATCAGGCCCACGGCGACACCGACCAGAAGGGCGGTCGCGACGATCACCGGCCATCCCAGCGAGTTCGCCAGGGCGAACGTGCCGCTGGTGGTGGCCCACACGGAGGCGAGTGCCACGATGGCGCCTACCGAGAGATCGATGCCGCGACCGGTGATCACGAAGGTCATGCCGATCGATACGACGCCGATCACCGCCGCTAGGCGCAGGATTGTCAGGAAGTTGTCAATCGATCCGAAACGCCCACCCGCGGTGACCAATCCGATGACGCATAACGCTAGGAGTGCGACGCCCAAGCCGACGAGGCGAAGGAATCCCGCTGGCAACCGGCGGCTCGTGTCGTCAACCACTGCTTCGCTCACTGTCGATTTCCTTCCATCACCAGGTCGAGGACCCGGTGTTCGTCGAGCTCGTCGCTCGGTCCGGTGTGCACTTGGCGGCCGTCCGCGACAACGGTGACGCGGTGCGCCAGACCGAGGACCTCGGGCAATTCGCTGGACACCACGAGGATCGCCACCCGACGGGTCGCGAGTTCGGCTATGAGCTGGTAGATCTCGCGTCGGGCACCGATGTCGACGCCGCGCGTCGGCTCGTCGAGGAGGAGTACCCTGCAGTCGCCGAGCAGCCAGCGCGCGAGAACCACCTTTTGTTGGTTGCCGCCCGAGAGCGTTCCGACGACCCGTTGCACGTCCGGGGGACGGAGCTCGACCTGCGTCGCGACGCGATTGGCCGCCGCGAGTTCAGCTTTCTGGTCGATGACACCTCGGTGTGCCCATTCGTCGATGCTCGCCAGGGTGATGTTGCGCGCGATGGTGTCATCGAGCACGAGGCCCTGCGATTTGCGTTCCTCGGGGCACAGGCCGAGGCCGGCCGCGACTGCGGCGGGCACGGAGCCGGCTCGCAGAGGGTTGCCGTCAACGGCGACCGTTCCGGTATCAGGCTTGCGTGCGCCGAAGATCGTCTCCATGATCTCGCTGCGCCCCGACCCGACCAGTCCGGCTATGCCGAATATCTCACCCGGGCGGACGTCGAAATCGATCGGACCGAACTCGCCGCGTCGCCCCAGGCCGGCGACCCGGAGAATCGGCGCCGCTGAGTAATCCACGGCAGGAAGGTGATCGAAGACGCGCTCGATTGCCCTGCCGGTCATCAGGGTGATCAAGTCGGCGGTCGGGGTCTGTGCGACCGAAAGGTCGCGGGCAACGGTTCGCCCGTCCTTGAGAACGGTGATGCGGTCTCCGAGGCGCCGAATCTCCTCCAACCGGTGGGATATGTAAATGACGGCTGCGCCGGCGGCGCGGAGCCTCTCGATCACGTCGAACAGGCCGTCCACCTCGCCGGAGTCGAGCACGGCCGTGGGCTCGTCCATGATGACCACCTGGCGGTTCATCTCCCCATCGTCCAAGTGAGACAACGCGCGCGCGATGGATACCACCTGTTGTTTGGCCGCAGGAAGCGCACCCACCTCGGTGGTCGGCGAGATCTCCGGATGGCCGAGCCTCGCGAGGAGGGCTTGCGCCGCGGCGTTCGTTCTGCCGATCGCGGTGACCCCACCTTTTGAGAATTCGTGTCCCAGATAGATGTTTTCAGCCACTGTGAGGCCGTCGATGAGGTCGAGCTCCTGATAGATGGTGGCGATTCCGTGGCTGAGCGCATCCTGGGGGTTGCGAAACTCGACTCGGGAGCCGCTCAGCTCGATCGTCCCCTCGTCGGGGCGATGTGCTCCTGCGAGCACCTTGATGAGGGTCGACTTGCCCGCACCGTTCTGACCCAGCAGGCAGTGAACCTCGCCGGACCGCGCCACCAGATCAACTCCGTCGAGCGCACGCACACCTGGAAAGACCTTCACGATCCCACGCATTGTGAGCGTCGGGACCCTGTCGATCTCTGGTGTGACGTGCGCCATATGAGGACGATAGGTACCACTTATGGCGATTGTCAACAAAAGAATGATTGGGATCAGGATAAGGTGTTCGGTAATCTCGGCGGATTGCGGAAGGAGTGTCGGTCATGGCTGCGTCGCAGGGTGAACGGATCCCGGTGCCGCGTTCGCGCACCGCAGGGACGGGTGCGGGCGACCTCCTTCAGCTGCTCCGTGACGGCCGTCCGAGAACGCTCGCCGATCTGGTCGAGCACACCGGCCTGTCGCGCTCCACAGTCCGCACGCGGGTGGATGCCCTGGTCGGGGCGGGATACCTGACTACCACTGAGGATGGACATTCCACCGGCGGTCGGCCAGCCGGTCGCTTCGCGTGGAATGCCCACCATGCGGTGGTGCTCGCGATCGATCTCGGAGCGACGCACGCCGTGATGGCGGTGCTCGACCTCAATCGCAGCGTGCTTGTCGAACACACCTGGGACAGGTCGATCTCCGATGGACCGGAGGCAGTCCTCGACGAGGTGCTTGAACATGGTCGGCGGCTGCTAGCGGAAGTGTCCGTCCCTCGGCTCGCAGGCATCGGCGTGGGATTGCCCGGACCGGTCGAGCATGCGACCGGCCGGCCGACCAGACCGCCCATCATGCCGGGGTGGGACGGTTACGACGTGGTCGGGCACCTCGGCGAGTTCGGTGCACCGGTACTGGTGGACAACGACGCGAATCTCATGGCGCTCGGCGAGCACGCATCCACGTGGCCGAAGGAGCGGCACCTCCTCTTCGTGAAGGCGGCCACCGGAATCGGGTCGGGCATCATCTCCGAGGGTGTGCTGAACCGGGGGGCGATCGGCACCGCGGGCGACCTGGGCCACGTCGCGCTATCGGCCGCGGACGACGTGACCTGTCACTGCGGAAACACCGGCTGCCTCGAGGCGGTCGCCTCGGGTGCGGCGATCATCCGCACGTTACGCGCATCCGGCATGCCGGTGGTGTCGATCAGTGAGGTTGTCGAGGCCGTCCGGCGCGGGGACCCGGCGGCGGCGACGCTGGTGCGACAAGCGGGTCGCGATATCGGAACCGTTCTCGCGACGTGCGTCAGTCTGCTCAACCCGTCGGTGATCGTGATAGGTGGCGAGCTCGCAGCCGCAGGAGAATCTCTGCTCGCCGGTGTGCGCGAGGTGGTCTACCGTCGGTCGATCCCGCTGGCGACTTCGACGCTGCGCATCGTGGCCTCGGAGACCGGGTACCACGCTGGTGTCATCGGAGCAGCGGAGATGGTGATCGATCGGGTATTCGCCTCGGACGTCGTCGACTCCCGCATCCTCAACGCCGCTTCCTGACCGCGTCAGCGCAGGGCGTGGTAGGCGGCCGCCGCGGAATCCAGGGTGCGCGCACAGGCGAGGACCGGGCGATCCACCATCACGACGTCGATTCCCAGATCGCGGGCCGCCGCGAGCTTCGCCGAGACCAGCTCGCCGCCGCTGTTCTTCGTGACCAGCACGTCGATCCCGTTGTCCCGGAGCAGTGCGCGCTCGTCCTCGAATGCGTAGGGCCCCCGGCTGCGGAGCAGCTCGTGCCGTCGTGGCAGTGGGCCCGACGGGGCGTCCACCACCCGGATCAGGAACCGCCACGCGTCGAGCGCGGCGAACTCGTGCGCGTCCTGGCGGCCGGTGGTGAGGAACGCGGTGCCGCCCGGCCGGTTCGCGAGCGCAGCGGCCGCGGCCGCCACCGTCGGCACGCGGGTCCAGCGGTCGCCCGCCTGCGGCGCCCACGGCGGACGGACCACCGCGAGCAGCGGCGTGCCCGTGCGCTCGGCCGCCGCAGCGGCGTGGGCGGAGATCCGCGCCGCGAACGGGTGCGTCGCATCCACGAGCACATCCACGCCCGCGAGGTAGGCCGAGAGGCCGTCGACTCCGCCGAAGCCGCCGATCCTCGTCTCGCCCACGGGCAGCCTCGGATTCGCGACCCGGCCGGCGAGCGAGCTCACCACCGCGAACCGCTCGTCGCGCTCCAGGAGGCCGGCCAACTCGCGGGCCTCCGCGGTGCCGCCCAGGATCAGCACGCGGGTCGGCCCGGCCATCAGTGGCTCGCCCCTGGCGCGCGCAACCGGGCGGCCGAGTACAGGTAGCTGTCCTCGAAGGTCTCGGCCTCGAGCACCCTGCCCACGAAGATCACCGCGGTCTTGGTGATCCCCGATGCGGACAGCCGCTGGGGCAGATCGGCGAGCCGGCACCGCACGATCTGCTGCTCGGGCCGGCTGGCGAAGGCCACCACCGCCACCGGACAGTCCGCGCCGTAGTGCGGCAGCAGCTCGGCGGTCAGCTCGGGTCCGCGGTGCGCCGCGAGATGCAGCGCGAGCGTGACCCCGGAGGCGGCGAGCGAGGCGAGGTCCTCCCCCGGTGGCATGTCGGTCGAGAGCGTGGACACCCGGGTGATCAGCACCGACTGCCCCACTCCGGGCACCGTGAGCTCGCGGTGCAGCGCCGCCGACGCCGCGGCGAATGCGGGCACCCCCGGAATCACCTCGTAGGGAACGCCCGCCGCGTCGAGGCGCTTCGCCTGTTCGGTGAAGGCCGAGTACAGAGACATGTCGCCCGAATGCAGTCGGGCCACATCGCGACCCGCTCCATGGGCGCCCACGATCTCGGAGATGATGTCGTCCAGCGGCATCCGCGCCGTGTTCACCAATCGGGCACCGGGCGGGCAGCGGTCCAGCATCTCCTGCGGGACCAGGGAGCCCGCGTAGAGGCACACCTCGCACCGGGCCAGGAGCTCCGCGCCGCGCAGCGTCAGCAGATCCGGAGCCCCGGGGCCCGCGCCGATGAAGTAGACGGTCACGCTTCCTCTTTCACATAGATCCACTGCACCACGGGACGCCGGGGTTCCCATGCGGTGCCCGCACCCAGCGGTCGTTGATCGGCCACCGTGTACGACCGGAGGATGCCGCCGAATCGGTCGCGCAACCGCGCGCACAGGGCCTGCCCCTCGACGGTGACGGTGTTCGCCACCAGCCTTCCGCCGGGCCGGAGTACGCCGACGGAGGCCGCCGCCAGCGTCTCCGTCAGCCCGCCGCCGACGAAGATCGCGTCGGGCTCGGGCAGATCGGTGGACAGCGCCGCCGAATCCGCCACCACCACTTCGTTCCGGACGCCCGCGCGGGCCGCGTTACGGGCCACCCGCTCCGCACGATCCGGCCGCTGCTCCACCGCCACCACCGAGCCGCCACCGGCCAGGGCCCAGCTGATACCGACGGACCCGGATCCCGCCCCGAAGTCCCAGATCCACCCGTCGGACGGGACCAGGGCGGCCACCGTGAACGCGCGGATATCGGCCTTGGTGATCTGGCCGTCGTGCTCGAACTCGAAAGGTGGCGCGGCGGAGTCCGGTTCGATCGCGATCACGTTCAGGTCGTCGACCTGCGCGTCGCGGCGCCACGGCGACACCCGCTCGCGCGGTCCCCCCAGCTGCTCCAGGACGGTGAGCCGGGCCTGCAGCCCCGCGTCGGCGAGCAGATCCGCCACCAGCTCCGGCGTCCGGCCCGATTCGCTGAGCACGATCACCCGGCGTCCGGTCCGCGCGGCTCGGACGATCGGCGCTAGATCGCGGGCCACCGCGGAGACCACGGTGACGTCCTCGGCCGGCCAGCACAATCGCGCGCAGGCCAGCGCGAACGAGGAGAAGTGCGGCAGCACCCGCAGTGTCAGATCCGGCCGGTGCCGGGTGAGCGTGGCCCCGATTCCGTAGAACAGCGGATCACCGCTGGCCAGCACGTGCTGGCCCGGCTGCACCGCGTCGAGGCCGGGCAGCAGCGGGGACGGCCACGGCCGCCGCTGCGCCGTGACCGTCGGCGGGAGGTACTCCAATTGGCGTGGGGCGCCGTGGATCACAGTGGCGTCCTCCAGCTCCCGGCGCGCACCGTCGGTGAGTCCGGACCAGCCGTCGGCGCCGATGCCGACCACCACCACCGTCATCGCGGCATCCGGCGCCACACCGCCTGGGGCAGGTACCGCAGCCCCGCGTAGAGCGGGCGCAGTACCGGCGGAATCCACACCGTGCGCCGCCCGTGACGCAGCGCGGCGACGGTGGCGTCGGCGACCTGGGGCGCGGTGCGGCTGAACGGTGCGGGCTTCACCCCCGAGGCCATCAGATCCCGTGTCATCGCGCCGATGATGAAACCCGGCCGGGCGAGCAGAACCTGGATACCCGAACCGTGCAGGGAGTCGGTGAAGCCCTGCACGAAGCCGTCGAGCCCGGCCTTGGTGCTGCCGTACACGTAGTTGGCCTTGCGCACGCGGACCCCGGCCACGGACGAGAAGGCGACGATGGCGCCCCGGCGCCCCGCGCGATCGTCCTGCACCCGCATCAGGTTCGCCAGCCCCAGCAGGATCGAGACCTGCGCCACGTAGTCGGTCTGCGCGATCTGCACCGCGTGCGTGGGATCCGCCTCCGCCCGAGCCTGATCACCCAGGATGCCGAAGGCGACGATCGCCACCCCGATCCGGCCGAACCGGTCCGCCACCTCGTCGAGGAAGCGGCCGTGAAGGTCGGTGCGGTCCGCGTCGAATTCGATCGGGAACACGCCCGTGGCGCCCGCCTGCCGCAGCAGCGCGATCTGCTCGTCCAAATGCTCCGAGCGGCGCGCCGCGAGCACCACGTCCCGACCGGGCGCGATGCGTCGCGCCACCTCCAGGCCCACCTCGCTGCGCCCACCGAGCAGCAGCACCGCACCGTCGGGCAATCCTTGCCGAGTCACCGCTCCAGACTAGGCCCCGGCTACGGTGGCAGGCGTGACCCACCTCAACGCGGAAGCGACGACCTTCGTCACCGAGCGGCACCTCGCCACCCTGAGCACCCTCCGTGCGGACGGAACGCCGCACACCGTCGCGATCGCCTTCACCTACGACCCCGAGGCCGGGATCGTGCGGGTGATCACCTCCGGCGGCAGCCAGAAGGCCCGCAACGCCGAGCGCGGCGGCTACGCGGCGGTGACCCAGGTGGACGGTGGCCGATGGATCACCCTCGAGGGGCCCGCTCGCGTGTACACCGACCGCGAGCACGTCGGCGAGGCCGAGCGCCGGTACGCACTGCGGTACCGCGTTCCTCGCGAGAACCCCGCGCGCGTGGTGATCGAGATCGACGTGACCCGCGTGCTCGGCTCGCCCGGTCTGCGGAACTAGCGCGAGGGCACGCTGCCGTCCATGTCCTCCAGCGACTTGCCCCGCGTTTCGGGGACGAATCGGTACACGAAGAACAGCGACAGCAGCGCGAACAGCGCGTAGAGGCCGTAGGCGAGCGTCAGGTTGCCCTCCATCTTGGGGAAGGTGACGGTGATGGCCCAGTTCGCGGCCCACTGCGCGGCCGCCGCCAGCGACAGGGCCGCGCCGCGGATCCGGTTGGGGAACATCTCCCCCAGCAGCACCCACACCACCGGGCCCCAGCTGACGCCGAAGAAGATCACGAAGAGGTTGGCCGCGATCAGCGCGATCACGCCCACCGCGCCACTCAGGGACGGAGCGCCGTCGGTGATCACCGCAGTGCTGAAACAGACCGCCATCGTGGCCAGCGAGACCGCCATACCGATCGAGCCGATCAGCAGCAGCGGGCGGCGGCCGATCCGGTCGACCAACATGATCGCCACGATGGTCACCAGCACGTTCACGATCGAGGTGAAGACACTGATGATGTTGGACTGGGATTCCTTGAAGCCCACCGCCTGCCACAGCATGTTGGAGTAGTAGAAGATCACGTTGATGCCCACGGCCTGCTGGAAGATCGACAGCAGCAGACCCACCCAGACGATGGGGTAGACCCCGCCGCCCGGCTTGATCAGGTCGCGCCAGGAATGCTTCTGCTCACCGGCGAGGCTCTGCTCGATCCGGCTGACCGTGATGTCGAGGTTCTTCTCCCCCAACAGCATCGAGAGCACCTTGCGGGCCTCGGGAATCCGGTGCTGGGAGACCAGGTAGCGCGGCGACTCGGGGATCATCGTGGACGCCGCGCCGTACACGATCGCCGGCACCGCCATCACCAGGAACATCCACCGCCACGCCTCGAGTCCGAACCACAGATCGTTCGAGGCGCCGCCGGCCAGCGAGGCCAGGAGCCAGTCGATCAGCAGGGACAGGAAGATGCCGAGCACGATGGCCATCTGCTGCAGCGAGCCGAGCCGGCCACGGATCCGGGCCGGTGACACTTCAGCGATGTATGCGGGCGCGATCACCGAAGCCACGCCCACGCCGATGCCGCCGACGATCCGGAAGAAGATCAGCACCCACAGGTCGTACGCGAAGGCGCAGCCGATCGCGCTGGCGAGGAACAGCACCGCCGCGATCTGCATCACGCGCAGCCGGCCGATCCGGTCCGCGATGCGGCCCGCCGTCATGGCGCCGGCCGCGGCACCCAGCAGTGCCGAGGCGACAGCGAACCCCAGCGTGTAGCCGTGGATGTCGAAGTAGCCCTCGATGGCCTTGGTGGCACCGTTGATGACGGCGCTGTCGTAGCCGAAGAGCAGGCCGCCCATCGCCGCGACCACGGCGATCTGAATGACTCGGCCGCTGTTGCCGTCACCCTCCTCGTAGATCGACGATCCGTCGGGCGTGGCTCCGCCGCCGTGGGTCATACGGGATCCTCCTGTGTGGAATGTGCCCCTGCCCCGGAGGTGTCCGGGCCTAGAGGACCGTGAGACCGTGCGGCCGGTTGTTCACCGGCTCGCATCCGTCCTCGGTGACGATCACGATATCTTCGATCCGTGCTCCCCACGAGCCGCTGAAGTAAATGCCCGGTTCGATCGAGAAGGCCATGCCCGGTTCGACCGAAAGGTCGTTTCCCGCGACCACATACGGCTCCTCGTGCACCGACAGACCGATGCCGTGTCCGGTTCGGTGGACGAAGTACTCGCCGAGGCCGGCGGCGGCCAGAACGTTGCGGCCCGCCGCGTCGATCGACTCCGCGCTCACGCCCGGGCGGACCGCGGCGACCGACGCCGCCTGCGCCCGCTCGAGCACGGCGTACTGCTGGGCGACTTCGGCCGCGGGCTCCCCCATCGAGTAGGTGCGGGTGGAATCGGAGTTGTATCCGGACGGCAACGGCCCGCCGATATCGACCACCACCACATCGCCCGCCTCGATCACCCGGTCCGACACCTCGTGATGCGGGTCGGCGCCGTGCGGGCCCGAACCGACGATCACGAAGGCGGCCACCGTGTGGCCCTCCTCGACGATCGCGGCGGAGATGTCGTCGGCCACCTCACGTTCGGTGCGGCCCACTCGGAGGATCTCGGGGACCCGGGCGTGCACCCGGTCGATGGCGGCGCCGGCGGCGCGCAGCTCGTCGATCTCCGCCCGGTCCTTGATCATTCGCAGTCGGCGCAGGATCGCCGTGGCCAATTCGGCGGTGAGCCCGCGGTCCAGGAGCGGGATCAGGTGCAGCGCCGGCACGGCATCCGCCACCGCCACCCGCGATGCGCCCGCCAACCCGGCGACCACCAGCGTGTACGGGTCCTCGCCGTCCACCCAATCGGCCACGGTCACAGCGACGCCCGCATCGGCGAGCCCGGGCACAGCCGAATCCTTGAGGATGGCCAGTTCGAGGCGCGGTACCACCAGCGTGAAGCCCTCGGCGGTGACCACCAATGCGGTGAGTCGCTCGAAGGATTCGCTCACCACCCCGGTGAGGTAGGCGAGATCGGGGCCGGGGGTGATCACGAGCGGGGTCTCCGCTGCGGTGCTCAGTTGCTGGGCCCGAGTGAGACGGTTCGCGTACACGGAGGCGGGGAATGCGGTCATGGCCTCCATACTGTCACTGCCCCGGCGACCTCCGCGCCGGGCCTGTCCGGCCCGTCGGTGTGTCACGATGACTCCCGTGACGAACGACGCCGCCCATGCCCGCCCGCTGATGCTCCTGGATTCCGCGGGTCTGTGGTTCCGCGCCTACTACGCGATCCCGGACAAGGTGAAGGCCTCCGACGGCCGTTCGGTGAACGCTCTGCGCGGCTTCCTGGACATGACCTCCCAGCTGATCGCCACACACCGTCCGGGGCGGCTGGTGGCGTGTCTCGATCTGGACTGGCGGCCGGCCTTCCGGGTCGATCTGCTCCCCACCTACAAGACCCACCGCGTGGCCGAGGACGCCGAGGACGGTGCCGAGGAGGTGCCCGACACGCTGTCACCGCAGGTGGACATGATCCTCGAGGTACTCGACGCGGTGGGGATCGCCACCGGCGGAGCCGAGGGGCTGGAGGCCGACGACGTCCTGGGTACCCTGGCCGCCCAGGAGGAACGCGATCCCGTGATCGTGGTCTCGGGAGACCGGGATCTGCTGCAGGTGGCCGACGATGCGCCGCCGCCGGTGAAGTGCCTCTACATCGGGCGCGGCATCGCCAAGGCGGAGATGTTCGGTCCGGCCGAGGTCGCCGAGAAGTACGGGCTGCCGCCGGAACGGGCCGGCGAGGCCTACGCCGAACTCGCCCTGCTCCGCGGAGACCCGTCCGACGGCCTGCCCGGTGTCCCCGGCATCGGCGAGAAGACCGCGTCGAAGTTCTTGCTGCAGTACGGATCCCTCGCCGCGATCCGGGAGGCCGCGGCACAGACGCCGTCGCCCCTTCCTGCCCGCGCAGCCGCGTCGATCAACGCCTCGTCGGACTACCTGGATGCCGCGTGGGACGTGGTGTGGGTGCGCCGGGATGCCGCCGTCGAGATGTCCGGGCCCGATTCGCTTCCCGCAGAACCGCGTGATCCGCAGCGCCTGGCCGAGTTGGCCGAGGAGCTGCGGATCGGTGCGCAGGTCGACAGGCTGCTGGCCGCGCTGCGCGGCTGAGCCCGAGAGGCGTCAGTTCGGGGCGCCCACCTGGTACTTGCCGTCGCTGTCGAGAACCTTGACGTCCACGGTGCGCTGCTTACCGCTGATGGTGGCATCGCACTGGAAGGTGCTGCCCGCCTCCACCTTGACGCCGTCGGTGTTGCACTTGACGTCCTTGGTGTCGGACTCGTTGTAGTTCTCCTTCAACACCTTGGTGACCCCCTCGTTCACCGCGGCGTTGTCGAACTTCTTGCCGAAGAAGGCGCCCGTGAGGTAACCCACGAGAACCACGATCAGGACGATCACGATCACGGCACCCGCGCCGATACCGATGATCAGGCCGTTCTTCGACTTCTTCGGGGCACCCGGCTGCCCGGGAACGCCCTGACCGGCGTACTGCGGGGCGAACTGCCCGTACTGCTGGCCCGGCTGCCCCGGCTGCGGACCGGGATACCCGCCGAACTGGCCGGGCTGCTGGCCCGGAGCGGGCTGTCCCTGCGGGAAGGGCTGGCCCGGCTGTCCCTGCCACTGGCCGCCGCCGAACTGCGGCGCGACCTGGGTCTGGTCTCCGGTGGGAGCGCCGTACGGCTGACCGGGCTGTTGTCCCCCGAACTGCGGCGCGATCTGCGTCGGCTCGGCTCCTTGCGGCGGCTGACCGGGCTGTTGTCCCGGCTGGCCGGGCTGTTGCCAGCCCTGCTGCGCCCACTGGTTCGGATCCTGCGGGTTGCTCATAGGTTCACTCCTCCCCGGTCGCCGGACGAGGCCCGGCGACGTACGCGTCTGGATTCAAGGTACCGGATCAGGCACCGGATTCAGCGACGACGCCGCGGCGAATCGCAGCGATCGCCGCGGTCGCGACGGCGGCCAGTCCGGGCCGGGTCGCGAGCGAGGTCTGACGGATCTGGTCGAGCAGGTCGATCACCTGCCGGCACCACCGCACGAAGTCGCCGGCGGGCAGTGGCTGACCCCGCTCACCTGCGGCGATCAGCGTGGCTGCCAGGGTTCCCCCGCTCGACCACTGGTACATCGGGGCCACGAAACCCACATCGGGTTCGCGGCTCGGCTCGAGGCGGTGCCGGGCCTCGGCGGCGATGATGTCCGTCCACCGGTCGGCGACATCGCGCACCGCGGACCGCACGCCGCCGGGGATCTTCTCCCCGGTGAGGATCGATCCGCCCCGATCTCCGCGGGACTCGAAGACCATCGCGGAGACGACCGCGGCCAGCTCGGCGGGAGCCAGGCCGTCGAAGACGCCGTCCTCGATGCACTCGCACACCAGGAGATCGGACTCGCTGTACACCCGTGCCAGGCGATGCCCGGCTTCGGTGAGCACCACCTCGTCGTCGACCGTCTCCAGGTAGCCGCGGTCGTCGAGCAGGGCGACGATCCGCTCGAAGGTCACCGCCAATGACGACGTGGTCGCGCGCACGGTGGCCGCGGAGGCCGTGGTCTCCCGTTCGAGCCGCGCGTAGCGCTCCGCCAGCCGGTCGAGTTCGGGTGCGCGCTGGCCGGTGTGGGCGGGGTGCGCCCGCATCCGCGCGCGCAGGTCGGCGAGCTCACCGTCGTTGGCTGCCGGACGCGGCGCCTTCGCCTGTTGGCGCGGCGCCGAGATGCCGCTGTTGCGCAGGGTGGATGCGAGATCGCGTTTGCCGCGACCGGACCGGTAGTCGGCGTTCTTCGGCACGCGCAGGGTGCCCAGCACGGCCACGTCGCCCACGAAATCGGACGTGCCCACCCGGCCCGACCAGCCGCTCTCGGTGATCACCACCGGCTTCGGCTCGCGTCGATCGCCGGACGGTTCCACCACCAGGGCCAGGCCGCGCCGCTTACCGCCGGTCACGGCGATCACATCGCCGCGGCGCAGTTCGCCCAGCGCAGTGGCGGCGCCGTCGCGGCGGTCGCTGAGGTGTTGCCGGCGCAGCGAGCGCTCGCGGGCGCGGACGGCCTCGCGCAGCCGCACGTACTCGAGGTAGTCGGCGCCGCCCGCAGCGTCGGTGATCTGGGTGCGGAGCTGATCGAGTTCCTTCTCACCGCGCTGCACGCGCTTGGCGAGGCCGACCACGGACCGGTCGGCCTGGAACTGGGCGAAGCTGGCTTCGAGGAGTTTCTGGGCCCCGGCACGCCCAAGGCGGTCGACGAGGTTGATCGACATGTTGTACCCGGGGGTGAACGAGCTGACCAGCGGGAAGGTGCGCGCGCCGGCGAGGCCGGCCACCTCCTGCGGGCGCACGCCGGTCTGCCAGAGCACCACCGCGTGCCCCTCGACGTCGATACCGCGCCGCCCGGCGCGGCCGGTGAGCTGCGTGTACTCCCCCGGTGTGAGCTCGTTGTGGGTCTCGCCGTTGAACTTCACCAGCCGTTCGAGGACCACGGTGCGGGCGGGCATGTTGATACCCAGCGCCAGGGTCTCGGTCGCGAAGACCGCGCGCACCAGACCCTTGACGAACAGCTCCTCCACCGCGTGCCGGAAGGCCGGCAGCATGCCCGCGTGATGCGCGGCGAACCCCCGGGTGAGGGCGGCCCGCCACTCCTCGAATCCCAGCAGTTCGAGGTCGGCCGGCGAGAACTCGGCCACGTGCTTGTCGATGATGGCGCCGATCTCCTCGGCCTGCTCCTGCGTGGTGAGCACCACCGGTGACCGCAGGCACTGGGTGAGCGCCTGCTCGCACCCCGCCCGGGAGAAGACGAAGGTGATCGCGGGGAGCAGTCCCTCGGCGTCCAGCAGTGCGATCACATCGGGACGCGGGATGGGGCGCCGCGTCTGGTGCGAGCGGCCCCGTCCGGCACGCCGGCCGGTACGGCTGACGATGCCGGGGTCGTGGCTGCGGTCGAGGGCCTCGCGCTGCTTCACGTAACGCACCAGGTCGGCGTCGAGGACGAGCGCGTTCTTGCCGCCGGACTCCTGCGCGGCGCGGATCGCATTGGTGTCGAACAGATCGAAGAGCCGGCGGCCCACCAACATGTGCTGCCACAGCGGCACGGGACGCTTCTCGTCGACGATCACGGTGGTATCGCCGCGGACCTCGGTGATCCACGCACCGAACTCCTCGGCGTTGGAGACCGTGGCCGATAGGCTCACGAGCCGCACATCACCGGGAAGGTGCAGGATCACCTCCTCCCAGACCGCGCCGCGGAACCGGTCGGCGAGGTAGTGCACCTCGTCCATCACCACGTGGCTCAGCGCGTCCAGCGTGGGTGAATCGGCGTACAGCATGTTGCGCAGCACCTCGGTGGTCATCACGACCACGGGCGCGTGCGAGTTGATCGACGTATCGCCGGTGAGCAGGCCCACCTTGTCGGCGCCGTAGCGGGCCACCAATTCCGCGTACTTCTGGTTCGACAGCGCCTTGATCGGCGTGGTGTAGAAGCACTTCGTCCCGCCCGCGAGGGCCAGATGCACGGCGAACTCGCCGACCACCGTCTTACCCGCGCCGGTGGGCGCGCACACCAGCACACCGTGTCCGGCTTCGAGCGCGGTGCAGCCGTCGCGCTGGAACGGATCCAGGGTGAAATCGAGGCGTTCGGCGAACAGCTCCAGCTCAGAGGACGTCATCGAGCCCCGAACGCGGGATCGAGGTCTGCATCAGCTTCTCGGGCGCGGCGATCGCGGATGCTCCCACCGTTCCGCTGGCCGACGGTGCGCCGGACGCCCCGATCGGCTGCGGTGCGGCCGGCGTCGGCGAGGCGCTCTCGTCGTCGATGTCGCCGTCCCACCCGTCCGTGTTCTTCTGCTTGCGGCTCTTGAGCTTGTCGTGGAACCGGCACCACTGGATGGACAGTTCGAGCAGCACTGCCAGCGCGGCGCCCAGAGCGAGCATCGACAGCGGGTCCTGCGCCGGCGTGATCACGGCCGCGAAGATGAACATCGACATCAGCAGGCCGCGGCGCCACTTCTTCAGCTTCGCGTACGGCAGGATTCCCACCAGGTTGAGCATCACGATCAGCAGCGGCATCTCGAAGCTGACGCCGAAGATGATGAGCGCGTTCAGGACGAACGAGAAGTACTGATCACCCTGCAGCGCCGTGATCTGGACATCGCTACCGATCTTGAGCAGGAACTCGAAGGCGTGCGCCACCAGGAAGTACGCGAGGGCGGAGCCGGCGATGAACAGCGTGGCGCCCACGGCCACGAAGCCCACGGCGTAGCGCTTCTCGCTGCGGTGCAGCGCGGGCACGATGAAGGCCCACAGTTGGTACAGCCAGAACGGGGCCGCCAGGATCACGCCAACGGTGATCGCGACCTTCAAGCGCAGCGCGATCTGGTCGAACGCGCCGGTGGCGAGCAGGCGGCAATCCTCGCTACCGAGGTTCGCGCGGTACTGCGAGGGCACCTCGCAGTACGGGCCGCGCAGGATCTCGCCCGTCGACGGCAGCCCGAACATGGGGTTGGTGTACCAGAAGAAGCCGATCACCGAGGTCACGGTGATCGCGAGGAGCGCCAGGAGCATGCGGGTCCGGAGCTCGTACAGGTGCTCCACGATCGACATGGTGCCGTCGGGATTGACGACGGCGCGGCGCCGCCGCGGATCGAACGGAATCTTCACGGGGTGCTTTCCGGGGCCGTTCCGCCCCGTCAGGCCGACTTGCGGTCGGCCTCCTGCGGATCGACGGTCTGCACGTCGATCGGCTTGTCGGTGACCTGGGGTGCCGACTGCTGCGCCTTATCGGCGTCCGCCTTCGTGCCCTCGGTCTTCATCTCGTCCATCTCGCTCTTGAAGATGCGCATCGAGCGGCCGAGGCCACGCGCGGCATCCGGCAGCTTCTTGCCGCCGAACATGATGAGGAGGACGACGGCGATGATGACCCACGCCCAGGGATGTGCCCAGAAGTTCACGATCTCTCCTTGCTCGCGCGCAATTCTCTTCTTCCAGCGTACCGGACACCGCGCGGTGCTCCCGCCGTACGGCCGCGCGCCGCGGGTGTCCAGTTCATGAATAGTTCGCCAGGCCCGCGGCGGCGCGTTCCGCCACCGCTGTGGCCAGCGATGCGGGTTCGCGCACCGTCAGCTCGCCGCCGAAGCTCAACACGAAGCGCACCATCCACGACTCGGTCGCGTACGGCATCGTCGCGGTGACCGCGCCGTCCGGACCGTCGCCCACCACGCTGAACGGGTAGTACTCCAGCGCCCAGGCCGCCCCGGGGGCCACATCGACGGTCGCGATGGTCAGGTCGTCGGCCGCGGCTCCGTCGAACAATCCGGACGCGGGCTCGACGTGCTCGGGGACTCGGGAGGGCTCGTCGAGCACGCGTGCCTCGTCGATCCGGTCCAGCCGGAACATGCGCAGCCCCTCGCTGCGGCGGCACCAGGCCTGCAGGTAGGTGTGCCCGTCGAAGGTGTCCACGGCGATCGGGTCCACATCGCGTTCGGTGGTGGTGTCCCGGGTGGCCGAGTAGTACCGCAGGTGCAGCGCACGGCCGTCGCGCAGCGCGGAGTGCACCGCGGCGGCGATCTCGGTGTCGCGGTCGTTCTCGGTGCGGGCGCCGTTGATCGAGGCCACCGTGTCGCGACCCGCACCCGCCACCGCGGCCTCGAGCTTGGCGATCGCGCGCAGCACCGCCGCCGGATCGGCCACGCCGGGCGAATCCGCCAGCCCGCGCAGGGCCAGCAGCAGCGACGCGGCCTCGGCGCCGGTCAGCTTGAGCGGGCGGTCGATCCGGGCGCTGAACCCGATGTCGACACCGGATTCGTCGTAGTCGATCTCGATGAGGTCGCCCGGGTACATGCCGGGTAGCCCGCACATCGTCAGGCCGGTGAGGTCCTTGCGGAGCTGCGCCACCGTGACCCCGAGATCGGCCGCGGCGCGGTCGAGATCGGCGTCGGGATGCGTGCGGAAGTACGGGATCACGTTGAGCCAGCGCGCCAGTCGCTGCATCTGCCGGCTCGGTTGCTTCGGCTGATTCATCGGGCGGCTCCCGCGAGGGCCGTGAGGCGGCCGGTCACCGCATCGCGGAGGCCGTCGGGCTCGAAGACCACCGCATCGGGCCCGAGTCCGGTGACCTCGCGGGCCAGCGCGTCCACCGACCGCACCTCCACGGTGAGCTCGGTGCCCGGGCGGCCCCGGAAGTCGGCATCGGCCTGGGTCGATGCGAGGCGGCGCAGGCCGTCGCCGCGGCCGCGGGCCACCCACAGTCGCGCGGTGCCCACCGGATCGCGCTCGGCGACGGTGGCCACCACGTGGGCATGCAGGTCGAAATCCTCGGGCGGCCGGACGGTGGCGGGACGGTCGAGCACTGCTCCCCCGCGCACCCGGGACAGCTTGAACGTGCGGACGGCGCCGCGGTCCACATCGTGGCCCACCGCGTAGGCGTTGCCGCGGAAGGTGACCACGCCCCACGGGTGCAGGGTGCGGTCGAGGAAGGGCTGCGTCGGGTTGGCGCGGTGGGCGAAGGAGACGAGGCGGCGGCGATCGATGCCCTCGAGCATCGCGATGAGCGCGGCCTCGGCCCCGCGGTCCGGAGCCAGGGCCGGGCCGACGCCCGCGCCGGGACCGTCCACATCGAGGCCACCGGCCCGGAGCTTCTGCACCGCGGACTGCGCCGCCGACGACATCTCGGGCGACTGCCACATGGCCGCGGCCACGGCCACGGCGGTGGCTTCCTCGGGGTCGAGGTCGACATCGCCGAGCGCGTAGTCGTCGAAGGCGATGCGGTAGCCCTGCGTGGAGTTGATCCGCGAGATCGGCGCCACCTCGATCGGCACGCCCAACTCACGCAGATCCGCCTTATCGCGCTCGAACATCCGCTCGAAGGCATCGTCGTCGGAGTCGCGGTCGTAGCCCGCCACGTTGGCACGGATGTAGTCCCGATCCACCGGGAACCGCGTGGACAGCAGGCAGATCACCAGGTTCGTCAAGCGCTCGATACGCGAAGTCGCCACGTGTCGATCTTACGTTCTAGGAGTCCGAATCGCTCACATCGACGCGATCAGCCTTTCCACCCGCTCGTCGACGTTGCGGAAGGGGTCCTTGCACAGCACGGTGCGCTGCGCCTGGTCGTTGAGCTTGAGGTGTACCCAGTCGACAGTGAAGTCGCGGTTCGCGGCCTGGGCGGCGGTGATGAAATCGCCGCGCAGCTTGGCCCGGGTGGTCTGCGGAGGCGTGTTGACCGCGGCGTCCACCTCCGCATCGGTGGTGATCCGGGCGGCCAGCCCGCGCCGCTGCAGCAGGTCGAAGACGCCGCGGCCGCGCTTGATGTCGTGGTACGCCAGATCGAGCTGCGCGATCTTCGGATCCGACAGGTCCATCGAGTACTTGTCCTGGTACCGCTGGAAGAGCTTGCGCTTGATCACCCAGTCGATCTCGGTGTCGACGCCGCTGAAGTCCTGCGACTCGACGGCGTCGAGGGTGCGCCCCCACAGGTCGACGACGCGGTTCAGCTGCTCGTCGGGCTCACGGGTGGTCAGGTACTCGACGGCCTTGGAGTAGTACTCGCGCTGGATGTCCAGCGCGCCCGCCTGGCGACCGCCCGCCAAGCGCACCTCGTGCCGGCCGGTGGTGTCGTGGCTGACCTCGCGGATCGCCCGGATCGGATTGTCCAGCGAGAAGTCGCGGAACTGCACGCCCGCCTCGATCATCTCCAGCACGAGGGTGGCGGTGCCCACCTTGAGCATGGTGGTGGTCTCGGACATGTTGGAATCGCCCACGATCACGTGCAGGCGGCGGTACTTCTCGGCGTCGGCATGCGGCTCGTCGCGGGTGTTGATGATCGGTCGGCTGCGGGTGGTGGCGCTGGAGACGCCCTCCCAGATGTGTTCGGCGCGCTGGCTGAGGCAGTAGGTGGCCGTCTTCGGGGTGAGCAGCACCTTGCCGGCGCCACAGATCAGCTGCCGGGTCACCAGGAAGGGCAGCAGCACGTCGGCGATGCGGGAGAACTCGCCCACGCGGCCGACGAGGAAGTTCTCGTGGCAGCCGTAGGAGTTGCCGGCGGAATCGGTGTTGTTCTTGAACAGGTAGATATCGCCGCCGATGCCCTCGTCCTGCAGCCGCTGCTCGGCGTCGAGCAGCAGGTCCTCCAGGACCCGCTCGCCCGCCTTGTCGTGCGTGACCAGCTGGAGCACGGAGTCGCACTCCGCAGTGGCGTACTCGGGGTGGCTGCCCACGTCGAGGTAGAGGCGCGAGCCGTTCTGCAGGAAGACGTTCGAGCTGCGGCCCCAGGAGACCACCCGCCGGAACAGGTACCGGGCGATCTCGTCGGGGCTCAGCCGACGGTGCCCGTGGAAGGTGCACGTGACACCGAACTCGGTCTCGATTCCCATGATTCGCCGCTGCACTTCTCGAACATACCCCGCCCGAGAGGGGCGCCGTCGTCGGCTCGTCGCTACGGGGCTCGACGACCCATCGGCGATCGCGATGCGCGCACGTCAGCCGTGCGAATCCGCTCAACTCCGAATCCCGTCGAGGCGGTCGCGAACCGCGGGCCTCGTGTCGGATTCGCGGATCGCTCTCAGTACTGCGTCCCGTTCCGGGGAGGGGCCGTCAGTAGGGCGTGGCGCGTTAGTCGCTCGCCTCCGCAGAGGAACTCAGCAGCTCGGCGACCCGCTCGTCCGTCAGGCGCTTGAAGGCGCGACGAGGACGGTTCCGGTCGAGCACCGCTACCTCCAGCTCGCCCGCCGCGAAGGTCTTCGGTTCAGTGGGGGCCGACGTGGAGGAGTTTCCGTTCGACGGTGCCGCGGCTCCGAGCGCCCTCGCAGCGAGCGCCAGTGCCGCGCCGAGTTCCAGGTCGTTCTCGTAGCCCTCGGTGAGCACCGGGCTGATCGCCTCGGTCTGTCCGCCCATCACGATGAAGGCCTTCTCGTCGCCGATCGAGCCGTCGTAGCCCACGCGGTACAGCCTCGCGGACGACGGGCCCGACGAATCGGGACCCGCGACCTCGGCCACGCACAGCTCGACCTCGAAGGGCTTGGCCTGCTCGGTGAACCCGGTTCCCAGCGTGGACGCGTAGGCGTTCGCCAGCGACCACCCGGTCACATCGCGGCGCGAGTACTGGTAGCCGCGGGTATCGGCGAACTGGATGCCCGCACGGCGCAGCGACTCGAACTCGTTGTACTTGCCCACGGCGGCGAAACCGATGCGGTCGTAGATCTCACTGATCTTGTTGAGCGAGCTCGGATTGTCGGCCACGAACAGCACACCGTCGGCGTACTTGATGACCACCACGCTGCGGCCGCGGGCGATGCCCTTGCGCGCCAGCTCCGAGCGATCACGCATGATCTGCTCGGCGGAGGCGTAGTACGGGAACGTCACTGGGCTCCTCCCCCGGGGTTCGTCGCGGAGCGCCGGGCGATCACGCGCTCGGTCGCCGCCGACACGGCCTCCTCGGACACCTCGACCGCACCGTCGGCGGTGATGGTGATCGCCGTGGGGTACAGATTGCGCAGCACGTCCGGGCCGCCCGTCGCCGTATCGTCGTCCGCGGCGTCGAACAGGGCCTCGGCCGCGACGTCGAGCGCACCGTCGGCGTCGAGGCCGGGCCGGAACCGCTTCTTGATGGACGACTTCGCCCACGCGGAGCCCGAACCGATGGCGTGATAGTCGATCTCGTCGTGCCAGTCACCCGTCACGTCGTAGGACACGATCCGTCCGCGGGTCTCGTCGTAGCCGACCAGCAGGGGCACCGCGACGAGACCCTGCAGCGCGGCACCGAAGTTGCTGCGCACCATGCCGCCGAGGCGATTGGCCTTGCCCTCGAACGTGAGTGGCACGCCCTCGATCTTCTCGTAGTGCTCCAGCTCCACCGTGAACAGCTTGACGATCTGCTTGGCGATGCCGGCCGTCCCCGCGATGCCGACGGCTGTCAGATCATCGGTGACGAAGGTCTTGACGATGTCGCGCTGCGCGATCAGATTGCCCATCGTGGCGCGGCGGTCACCCGCGAGCAGGACGCCACCGTCGAACTTGAGCGCGACGATCGTGGTGCCGTGCGGAACGTCGCGCGCACCGTCGGGCCCGGCGAGGCGACCCGGAAGCGCCTCCGGGGCCACGGCCGCCAGGTGCTCGACGAACGACGATCCGCCCGACAGGGGCGTCACTGGCCGCCCTTCTGCACGTAGGCGCGCACGAAGTCCTCGGCGTTCTCCTCGAGCACGTCGTCGATCTCGTCGAGCAGATCGTCGGTCTCGTCGGTCAGCTTCTCGATCCGCTCCTGGCCGGCACCCGACGGTGCACCCGTGGCGTCGTCCTCATCGCCGCCGCCACCACGCTTGACCTGTTCCTGAGCCATCTCGCTGCCTCCTTAGCGACCATCCGGGCTGCTCGGCCCGATGGTCCAACCCTACCGGCCCCGGTCTCGACCGCGCCGGTACACGCCGCCGATCGGTACGCTGAGAACCGTGGATCCGTACATGCCTCCGGGGTTGCCGGAACCGGTGCTCGTGACCATCGGGGACATCCATTGCACCCGCACCGAGGTGATCACGCCCGCCGGCACCTTCCCGATCGAGGGCACGCAGTGGGTGGTGGCCGATCAGACCATGACCACGCGCGTCACCCCGACATGGGCCGTGATCGTCGCCGTCGTCGTCGCGCTGGGTACCTGCCTGCTCGGGTTGTTCTTCCTGCTGGTCAAGGAGGATCAGACGCAGGGCTTCGTGCAGGTCACCGCGTTCGGGCCCGAGGGGCGTTCGTACACCACCGCGATCCCCGTGCAGTCCTTCGCGGCGGTCCAGGACACCTTCAATCGCGTCGACTACGCCCGCGGGCTCAGCGCCGGCTACTGAAGGTCCGGATCCCGCGCGGAGGCCCACTCAGAACCCGATGAACCCCGGGTCTCCCGTGGAGACCCGGGCGGTCGGCGAACACCGGCGGATCCGGCGGCGGATCCGCCACGGTCCAGGGCGAAAGCCGAGCGGGTAGTCGACCGACAGCCGGGGGAACTCCCCCGACCGAGTACGCAAGTGCCACTCGTGGTGATAAGTGAATCCACGGGCCGAGCGGGGCGCGTAGACGACTTCGGCGACATCCCGCCACGCCACGAATCGCGGCGCCATCGCCGCCGCAGGCGTGATGTGCATTCCGTCCGCGGTGAGTCGTAGCGGCGTCCGGCGACGCGCACGAAGGGCTCTCCTCAGCAGAACAGTCGTCCCCCAGACGAGGGCGACCGTCCCGACGCAGATCAGATAGGCGACTGGATCACCGCGCACTACTGCGTGGTAGAGCGAATATCCGGCCAGAAGCGCCAGGAGCAGAGCGCATGTCGCCACCACTGTGAATCCGACGCCGAACCGCATCCGGACACGCATCTCCGGCAGGTCCCGTCGAGCCGGGCCGGTGTTTAACATCAAGAATAGTCTATCCGATGCTGCGTGGCAGTCGAGCGGCAAGGGGCGCCGTCATCGGTCAGCGCCCTCCAGAGTACGGCGGTCGGGGGGCACGCAGGATCGCGGCGATGATCTGCGAGTCGAGTTCCGGCGCCGGGTGTGCGCCGTGGCCGCGACCGGCAAGCGCGAGGGCCCACCAGCCGCGTACCCGGCCGAGGGCGTAGCGCAGCACAAGGACGCGCCAGCCCGCCGACCGGTTCCCTGTTCGCCTTGTCCGAGGGCCCGGACGATCGGTGGACTCACGGAATCGCAGACTCCGCTGCTCCACCGATCGTTTGGTCAGGCTTCGCTCGCGCGAATCCCGTCGAGCCACTCGGACCGTCCCTGTACGTACGGGTCCAGTGGCACCACTTCAAGGTGCTGCACAAGCGATTCCTGAATTCCGAAGCCAGAGGCAATGACCGAGTACCGCTCGCCGCCGATCTCCACGTCCGGCACGGTGATCCGCCATTCCCAGGGACCGATTTTGGCCTCAGTGGACGCGTTGTGGCGCCAGCCCTGGGCGGAGGTCTCTCCGATCGAGATCGTTTCGCGGGCGTCATCCACGGCGGACTTGCTGTTGATCTGAATCAGCAGGCGCGGAACTCGGGCTACTGAAGACCAGTCCAGCTCGGAAGGACTGTCAACGAGGACTGCAAGTGTGGTCAATGACGCCGCGCTGTCTGTTGCCTGCTGACGCTGTCCTTGAGGTCCATCCGCTGTGCGGGTCATGGCCTGAACGCGTCCTTCGAGGAGTATGCGTTTCGAGATCTTCGGCAGCCCGCTCGGTTCAAGCGAGAAGGGGATTGCCCCCGTTCGACTTAAGTACGGATCCGGCTCGGGCGAGCCGCTGGTTGCAATCTGCATGCCCGCCACCCGGCTCAGGCGGGGCGCAGCCGGACCACCGGGATCGGGCGGCTGGTCTTGCGCTGGTACGCGGCGTAGCGGCCGCCGTTGTTGGAATCCGCCAGATCCCACAGCCGCTGGTAGTCGTCGTCGCCCGGCAGGAGCGCCGTCACGGTGGCCGGGAAGGAATCGGTGCCCACCTGAACGTTCACGGTGCCCGCCTTGACGATGTTGTGGTACCAGGCGGGATTGCGCGGGGCGCCGCCCATTGAGGCGACCACGATGTAGTCCTCACCGTCCTTGACGTAGGTGAGCACGGTGGTCCGCGGCTCCCCCGTCTTCGCGCCGACGGTCCGGATGATCAGGCTGGGTACCCCGAAGAGCAGCTTGTGGCCGATCCGGCCGCCCGAGCGCACGTACAGCTCACCGTGCGCCTCCAGAACCTTCGGGAAAGCCGTGGCGTACACCTTCGACAGTTCGCGCGTGATGTCCATGATCAGCCCTTCAGGGAGTCGACGAGTTCGCGGGCCGTGGCGGCGCCGTCGAGCAAGGCGCCCACGTGGTCCTTGGTGCCGCGCAACGGTTCCAGAGTGGGGATGCGGACCAACGAGTCGGCACCCACGTCGAAGATCACCGAATCCCAGCTGGCGGCCGCGACCTCGGTGCCGAAGCGGCGCATGCACTCACCGCGGAAGTAGGCGCGCGTGCTCTCCGGCGGCGTGGTGACGGCGGCCATGACCTGCTCCTCGTTCACCAGGCGTTTCATCGAGCCGCGCGCCACGAGCCGGTTGTACAGGCCCTTGTCGAGCCGCACGTCCGAGTACTGCAGATCCACCAGCGCGAGCTTCGACGCGGCCCAGCCGAGCCCCTCGCGCTGCCGGATGCCTTCCAGCAGCCGCAGTTTCGCGGGCCAATCCAGGGTGTCGGCGAGCAGCATCGGATCGTCTTCCAATGTGTCGAGCACCCGGACCCACGTCGCGTGCACGTCGAGCGCACGCGCGTCCTCGGAGCCCTCCAGGAACTTCCCGACCCGCTCGGCGTAGATCCGCTGGATCTGCAGCGCCGTGAGCTGCCGGCCGTCCGCCAGTTCGAGCGGGGCCTTGAGGGACAGATCCCGCGATACCTGGTGCACCGCGGTCACCGGGGCGGCCAGCTGCAGATCGGAGAGGTCCACACCGGCCTCGATCAGGTCCAGCACCAGCGACGACGTCCCCACCTTGAGGTAGGTGGAGGTCTCGGCGAGGTTCGCATCGCCGATGATCACGTGCAGGCGGCGGTACTTGTCCGGATCGGCGTGCGGCTCATCGCGGGTGTTGATGATGCCCCGCTTGAGTGTGGTCTCCAGGCCCACCTCGACCTCGATGTAGTCGGCGCGCTGCGACAACTGGAAGCCGGGCTCGTCGCCGTTGGCCCCGATGCCGACGCGGCCGCTGCCGGTGAAGATCTGCCGGGTCACGAAGAAGGGCGTCAGACCGGTGACGATCGCCGCGAACGGCGTGTCGCGGCGCATGAGGTAGTTCTCGTGCGTGCCGTACGAGGCGCCCTTGCCGTCGATGTTGTTCTTGTACAACTGCAATGCGGGCGCACCCGGCACCGTCGAGGCGTACCGCGCGGCCGCCTCCATCACCCGCTCCCCGGCCTTGTCCCAGATCACGGCATCGAGCGGATCGGTCACCTCGGGCGCCGAGTACTCGGGATGCGCATGGTCCACGTAGAGCCGGGCGCCGTTGGTGAGGATCATGTTCGCGGCGCCGATCTCATCGGCGTCGATGATCGGCGCCGGACCGGCGTTGCGCCCCAGATCGAAACCGCGCGCATCCCGCAGCGGTGACTCCAGGTCGTAATCCCAGCGGGTGCGCTTGGCCCGAGGCACGGCCGCGGCCGCCGCGTACGCGAGCACCGCCTGGGTGGAGGTGAGGATCGGGTTCGCTCCGGGATCCTTCGGAGCGGAGATGCCGTACTCGACCTCGGTACCGATGATGCGTTGCATACGGCCCAGCCTATCGGTGTGCGGTCAGTTCGACTTCCGCGAGATCCGGAACCACGTGACCGCCCAGAACACGGCCCCCATCACCACGAGCGCGCCGATCGCCAGCGCCCAGTTCTCGGGGTACGGATCCCACAGCGGATCGGCCGTGGTCACCTTCTGCACAGCGGGATTCGCCGGATCCGGGATCGAGGTGACCTTCTGCAGATCGATCGACGAGGCGCTCGCCGCGAAACCCCACCGCGAGGGGAACAGCCAGGACACCTGCTCCAGCCCGGTGCGACCGTGCAGGCCGAACAGGCCTCCACTCATCACCAGCTGCACCATGATCACCACCACCAGCAGCGGCATCACCTGCTCGCTCGACTTCGCGAACGCCGAGATCAACAGGCCCACCAGGGTGGACACACAGGCCAGCACCACGATGTCGAGCACCAGCTCGACCGAGGCGTTCTTGAACACCGCACCCTGCGTGCTCGGATGCTCGACGCCCGCCAGCACGATGCCCATCATGATGGCCGCCTGGATCGCGGCGGCGACGAAGTACACCAGCGTCTTCGCCGAGAGGTACGCCCCCGGGCTGAGCCCGACGGCGCGTTCGCGCTGGTAGATCGGTCGCTCACTCACCAGATCGCGGGAGGTGAGCGCCGCGCCCATGAAGCAGGCGCCCACCACCAACAGCACCAGGATCATCGCCGGACCGCCCGTGGTCTCCCCCGGCGCCAAGCCCGCGAGTCCGCGTTCGGCGGGCACGAGCAGGGTGATGCCGCCGAGCGCGATCGGCATCAGCAGGAGGAACACCAGGTAGCCGCGGTCGGCCAGGATCAGCCGGATCTGTCTCCGCGCCACCACCGACAGCTGTTTGCGGGTGGAGGTCTTCGGCGCCTTCGTCGGAGTGGGTGGCGCACCCGTCGGCGCGGGCGGGGGCGGCGCCGGATGCGCCGACCGGTACCGCTGCCACGCGACATCGGGCTGCTTGGCGACGAAATCGAAGATCTCGGCCCAGTCGCTGGTACCCATCGCCGCCTGGACGCCCTTCGGCGAACCGCAGTACGCGGTCTTGCCGCCGGGAGCCAGCAGCAACACCTGATCGCACATGTCGATGTGCGTGAGCGAGTGCGTCACCACGATCACCACGCGGCCGGCGTCGGCGAGGCGCCGCAGGGTCTGCATCACCTGCCGGTCGAGTGCGGGGTCGAGGCCCGAAGTCGGCTCGTCGAGGATCAGCAGCGACGGGCCCGTGAGCAGCTCCATCGCCACCGAGGCGCGCTTGCGCTGGCCACCGGACAGGCGATCGACGCGCGTCTTCTTGTGCTCGGTGAGCTGCAGCTCGGCCAGCACACCGTCGATCACCTGCTCGCGGTCGGCCTTCGACATATCGGGCGGCAGCCGCAGTTCCGCGGCGTAGCCGAGGGCCTGCTGCAGCGTGAGCTGGCGATGCAGCACATCGTCCTGCGGCACCATGCCGATGCGGGAGCGCATCGCGTCGTAATCGCGGTGCACATCGCGGCCCTCGAACTCGACCCGCCCGGCGGTCGGCGTCACCGCACCCGAGACCACCCGGGACACCGTCGACTTGCCGGCGCCCGAGGGGCCGATCACCGCGGTGAGCGTGCCCGGGGCGGCACGGAAATCGACGCCGTTGAGCAGCGTCTTGTTGCCCTCGACGGTGAGCGTGATGCCCTGCACCGCAAGGCCGGCGCCCGCGAACTCCTGGGGGCGCGGCCGGGTGAGCCTGCCGTTGTCGACCACGAGGTCGGAGTTGCCCACCGTGACCACGTCGCCGTCGCGCAGCGAGGTGGGGCCGGTGATCCGGCGGCCGTTGACCTGGGTACCGTTCGCCGAATGCAGGTCCTCGATGACCAGCCCCTGCGCGCCGGTGAGCAGTCGCGCGTGGCGCCGCGAGACCAACATGTCGGGGATCACGAGATCGTTGTCCGGGGTGCGGCCGATCGACAGCTCACCGCCGCCGGCGCGCGGCGCGGGGATCGGGGCCGCTTGGAACAGTCCGGTGTTCCCGGCCATCGCGCGCAGATGCGGCGCGAGCTCGGAGGCCGCCGAGACCGGCCGTGACTGCGGCGCCGGGGCCGGTTGCGACGGGGCGGGGCGGCTCGGCGGTGCGGGCTGCTGCGGCCGGGGCGGCAGCGGCTTCGGAGCCGACGGCGGGCGCTGCGCCGAGGGCATCCCCTGCGGCGCCCCGGTCGCGGGCTGCGACGGGTTCGACACCGGCGGCGTGGACCGCACGGGGTTGCTGCGCGGCGGCTGCGGCACCGGCGGATTCGACGGGCCCGACACCGGCTGCGGCGACGGACCGGATGCCACCGGCGGGCGTCCGTTCGCCGCGACGGCCACCGCGGCACCGGTGCGCGGATCGCCGAACATCAGCGACTGCGCGCCGTTCAACGCCACCGTCGGGCGGCGGACACCCGCGACGAACACACCGTTGGTGCTGCGATCCGTCAGCACCCAGCCCGTGGGCGTCATCGTGGCCACCGCGTGGGTGCGCGAGACCAGCGGGTGGTTGATCGTCACATCCGATTCCAGGGTGCGGCCGAAGGTCACCGTCTTGCCCGGCGCGAAGGTCAACGTCCGGCCGTCGACGGTGACGGTCAGAACGCCCGTATCAGTACTCATCACGCATCACTATAAAGACGCCCGTCTTGTCCGGCGCTTACGTGACGCTTGTTGCGCTTACAAGTACTGACCCGTGCTGCTCTCCGTGTCGATCGCGCGCGAGGCGCTGGCGTTCTTCCCGGTGACCAGCGTGCGGATGTACACGATCCGCTCGCCCTTCTTGCCGGAGATCCGCGCCCAATCGTCCGGGTTGGTGGTGTTGGGCAGATCCTCGTTCTCGGCGAACTCGTCGACGATCGATTCCAGCAGGTGGGAGATCCGCAGGCCGGGCTGTCCGGTCTCCAGGAAGCCCTTGATCGCGTGCTTCTTGGCCCGGTCCACCACGTTCTGGATCATCGCGCCGGAGTTGAAGTCCTTGAAGTACATGACCTCCTTGTCGCCGTTGGCGTAGGTCACCTCCAGGAACCGGTTGTCGTCGGTCTCGGCGTACATCCGCTCCACGACCCGCTCGATCATCGCCCGCACGCACGCCTCGCGATCGCCGCCGAATTCGGCGAGATCCTCCTCGTGGATCGGCAGTTCCGGCGTGAGGTACTTGGAGAAGATGTCGATCGCGCCCTCGGCGTCGGGACGCTCGATCTTGATCTTCACGTCCAGGCGGCCGGGCCGCAGGATCGCGGGATCGATCATGTCCTCGCGGTTGGACGCGCCGATCACGATCACGTTCTCCAGGCCTTCGACGCCGTCGATCTCGCTGAGCAGCTGCGGGACCACGGTGGTCTCGACATCGGAGCTGACGCCCGAGCCGCGGGTGCGGAAAATCGAGTCCATCTCGTCGAAGAAGACGATGACGGGCGTGCCCTCGGAGGCCTTCTCGCGGGCCCGCTGGAAGATCAGGCGGATATGCCGCTCGGTCTCGCCGACGAACTTGTTGAGCAGCTCGGGGCCCTTGATGTTGAGGAAGTAGGACTTCACCTCGCGCGAGTCCTCGCCGCGGATCTCGGCGATCTTCTTGGCCAGCGAGTTCGCGACGGCCTTCGCGATCAGCGTCTTGCCGTTGCCGGGAGGCCCGTACAGCAGCACGCCCTTGGGCGGACGCAGTGAGTACTCCTTGAACAGGTCCTTGTGCAGGAAGGGCAGCTCCACCGCATCGCGGATCAGTTCGATCTGCCGGCCCAGGCCACCGATGTCGGAGTAGTCCACATCAGGCACCTCCTCCAGCACCAGGTCTTCGACCTCGGCCTTCGGAATGCGCTCGAAGGCGTAGCCCGCCTTCGTGTCCACGAGCAGCGAATCGCCCACGCGCAGCTTGCGCTTCGGGACACCGAACTCGTCGTCGCCCTGCTGATCGCCGGTCTGCAGCGCCAGTGGCGCGGACAGGCGGACCACGCGCTCCTCGTCGGCGTGGCCGACGACCAGGGCGCGCGTACCGTCGTCGAGGATCTCGCGGAGCGTGCAGATCTCGCCCACGGCTTCGAAATCGCATGCCTCGACCACGGTGAGCGCCTCGTTGAGGCGCACGGTCTGGCCGATCTCGAACGAGGCCACGTCGAGGTTCGGTGAACAGGTGAGCCGCATCTTGCGGCCCGAGGTGAAGACATCGACGGTGTCGTCCTCGAAGGTGCCCAGGAGCACTCCGTAGCCCGACGGGGGCTGGCCGAGGCGTTCCACCTCCTCACGGAGCGTGAGCAACTGGGTCCGCGCATCGCGCAGCGTGTCGAGCAGCTTCGCGTTCCGGGTGGTCAGCGCGTCCACGCGTTCGCGGAGCGCGGCCTCGGAGCCGGCGGACGGGGAGGACGACGCCGGGGTCGTCGGACGAGTCGAATCGGATTCGGTCACGAATGCTCCCTTCGAGCGGGGTATATCTACGCTACCCCTTGTTGGATCGCCGCTGCGGACGCGGCGCGACCGTGCCGTCGGCCAACCGCCGGCAGGTGATGAGGAACGCGGTGTGGCCCTGCATCCGGTGCGACGGACGCACCGCGAGTCCCACCACGTGCCACTCCCTGACCAGGGCCTCCCAGGACCGCGGCTCGGTCCACAGGGCCTGCTCGCGAAGCGCCTCCACGACCTTCGACAACTGTGTGACGGTGGCCACGTACACGGTGAGGACGCCGCCGGGCACGAGCGCCTTACCCACCGCGTCCAGCACGTCCCACGGCGCCAGCATGTCGAGCACCACGCGGTCGACCTGCGGGCCGTCGTACTCCGCGAGATCCCCCAACTGCAGATTCCAGTTGTCGGGGCGGCCGCCGAAGAACTCCTCGACGTTCTTCGCGGCGTACTCCGCGTGATCCTCGCGGACCTCCCAGGAGGTCACGGAGCCCTCGGGGCCCACGGCGCGCAGCAGCGAGCAGGTCAGCGCACCCGATCCGGCGCCGGCCTCGAGCACCCGTGCGCCGGGGAAGATATCGCCCTCGGCCACGATCTGCGCCGCGTCCTTGGGGTAGATGACCTGCGCGCCGCGCGGCATCGACAGCACGTAGTCGGTGAGCAGGGGCCGCAGCGCCAGGTACGGCGTGCCGTTCACGGCCTTGACCACGCTGCCCTCGGGGGCGCCGATCAGCTCGTCGTGCCGGATGCCGCCCTTGTGGGTGTGGAACTCCTTGCCCGCTTCGAGGTGCACGGTGAACTTCCGCCCCTTGGCGTCCGTCAGCTGTACGCGATCGCCCACCTGGAAGGGGCCACTGTTTGCCATGGTCGACGATTCTCCCAGTACCTCGGCGCGCGAGCGCGGGGCGGTCCGCCGATGCTCGCTCCGGCGCTATTCGAGGACGATGAGGACGGTCTGATCATCCGCCGCCGCATCCGTGTAGAAGTCCCTGATCGCTGCGTAGGCGAAGACCAGGTAGTCGATCCCGTCCGTGGTGGTCCAGTCGGCGACGGGGCCGATCCCGTGCGCCGCTCGCACGGTCTGCGCGGTGATGACCTCGTCGGTCGGCCGTGTGGCGAGCACGCCTGCGATCGTGCGGACCTCGTCGGGCGGCACCAGGACGACGGGGCCGTAGCCGATCTCGGTATTCGGCACGGGGGCACCCGCATAGACCACGGGCACCGGTAACCGTTGTGCGGTGAGCACGGCGTGGAGCGCCTCGTGCGCTTGGTCGATGTCGATGACGCGGCCTTGCTCATCCCAGGCCTGCCGGGCCTCGTCGAACGCATCGAGGTCGAAATCGGTGGCGCGAAGGGCTGCGACCTCGGTGGGGGCGACGCGGAAATAGGCGGCGACGACGGACATACCGCCGACTCTAGCGCGAAACGGACACCCCGGCGGCGGGCGGAATCCGGTATATCGGTAGGACTGATACGTGGCTGACGACGCTTTCTTCCATCCCGCCGGCACGGCCGAGGCGCAGGGGCACGAGTACGAGGTCTTCGACCCCACGCCGGCGACGGCCAGCGTGTGGGCCGACACGATGCAGCACGGCGCGCCGCCGGCGGCCCTGATGGTGCGCTCGATGGAAAAGCTCGTCGGCGCCGGTGCGCGGGTGTCCCGGGTGACCATCGATCTGCTGGGCGTCGTCCCCATCACGCGGTCCCGGGTGCGGGCGTGGACCGTCCGTCCGGGGCGGACGATCTCGCTGCTCGCCGCCGAGATGGACTGCGTGGACGCGAACGGCGAGTACCGCACCGTCGCCCGCGCCCAGGCGTGGGTGCTCGCCGCATCGGACACCGCCGCGATCGCCCGGGACCGCTCCCCCGCGCTGCCGCCCGCGGGTGCCGAGCAGGGGGTGATGCCGGGATTCTTCTCGCACCTGCAGGACCAGGGCTTCCTGGCCGCGTGCGACTGGCGGTTCGTCGATCATCCCGACGGTCCGGACGGGCCGAAGCAGTGCTGGATCCGGGCGCGGATGCCGCTGGTCGCCGGTGAAGCCCCGTCGCCCCTGGTGCAGGTCTTCTCCGTGGTCGACGCCGCGAACGGGGTCTCCGCCTACCTCGATCCCACCGCCGTCACCTGGATGAACATGGACATGACGGTGCACCTGCACCGTTCGCCGCAGCCGGTGGACGGCTGGGTCGGCATCCTCGGTGACCAGCTGGTCGGAGGCGAGGGCATCGGCACCACGGTCTCGCGCCTGTACGACGGTGCCGGGGCCTTCGCCGTCGGCGCGCAGACCCTCCTCGTGGCCGCGCGCTGACTCATCGCCGCGCGCCGGCCGCGTTGGATCAGAAGCGGCAGCTCCGGATGTCGGTCATCAGAATCGCCTTCGCGCCGAGCTCCGCGAGATCGTCCATCACGTCGTTGGCGTTCGTGCGGAGCACCATGGCACGCACCGCGACCCAGTTGTCGTCGGCCATCGGCGCCACCGTCGGGGACTCCAGGCCGGGCGTCACGGCGATCGCACCGTCGAGCAGGGTGCGCGGGCAGTCGTAGTCCAGCATCACGTACTGCCGGCCGAAGACGACGCCCTTGAGCCGGGCGGTGAGCTGATCACGGCCGCGGGCGGTCACATCGGTCCGGGCGCGGTCCGAATCGGCGCCCCCGACCCGCTCGATGAGCACGCCCTCGGAGTCGCACAGGGACTCGCCGAAGGCCACCAGATTGTTCTGCCGCAGCGAGCGACCCGACTCGACGACGTCGGCGATCAGATCGGCCACACCCAACTGGATCGAGATCTCCACCGCACCGTCGAGCCGGATCACGTCGGCGTTGATCCCGCGCTGCGCGAGATCGCGCCGCACCAGGTTCGGGTACGAGGTGGCGACCCGCTTACCGTCGAGGTCGTCGACCGACCACGGCGTTCCCGCGGGGCCGGCGTAGCGGAAGGTGGAGCGGCCGAATCCGAGCGCCAGCCGCTCGGTGAACTCCGCGCCCGAGTCCAGCGCGAGATCGCGGCCGGTGATGCCCATGTCGAGCTCACCGGAGCCCACGTAGAGCGCGATGTCCTTCGGGCGGAGGAAGAAGAACTCCACCTCGTTGGCGTTGTCGATGACCGTGAGGTCCTTGGCATCCGAGCGGCGGCGGTAACCCGCTTCGCTGAGGATGGCGGCGGCGGCCTCGGAGAGCGCGCCCTTGTTCGGTACGGCGACCCGCAACATGGTTCGAGGTTCCTTCGGGAGAGTCAGAGGTAGGAGTAGACGTCGTCGAGCGTGAGGCCGCGCTTGATCAGCAGCACCTGCAGCCAGTACAGGAGCTGCGAGGCCTCCTCGGCGAGTTCCGCATCGCCCTGATGCTCGGCCGCGATCCACACCTCGCCGGCCTCCTCGAGCACCTTCTTGCCCAGGAAATGGATGCCGTTGTCCAGCGCTTCGACGGTCCCGCTCCCGGCGGGCCGCGTCCGGGCCTTCTCGGCCAACTCCGCGAACAGCGTCTCCATGGTCTTCACGGTGATCGATTCTCCCACGCCCACAGGACCGCAGGTGGGCGGGGCCCTAGAGTGGTCACCGTGAACGGTGCGACGACGGACGACGGGGCACCGTCGACCGCGCAGGACGCTCCGGGCTCCCCGCAGAAGCCGCCGAAGGGCGCCGCCCAGTACCGCTACGCACGGGCGCTGATCCGGGCGCGACTGCGCGTGGTCCGCGCGACCCGTGATCCCGACCGCTTCCTCCGCGAGAACTTCGACGAATTCGCGCAGCGGCATCCGTTGCTGGCCTGGGCGTGGGGCCTGCTGCATCTCGACTTCGCCGGCCTGTTCGTGGGTGGCCTGTTCCTCATGAGCAGTTTCACTGTCTCACTCGTTCCCCGGTCCTGGTTCTTCCAGGGCATCGTGGCCGGGATCAACGCGGTGATCGGCTACGGCATCGGCGTCTTCCTCAAGTGGGTGATCGTGGACCTGCTGGTGCGCACCCACCCCATCCGCGACGATCCGAGGCGCGCCCGGTTCGTGCCGCTGTGGCGGGCGCTCATCGTGCTGGGGGTTCTGGTGGGCGGGCTGTGGATGCTGGTGGTGTCGAAACGCTGGCAGGACGATGTGCGCGCGCTCATGGGCATGCCACCCGGCTCGAATCTCTGGTACCTGTTGACACCCATCGTCGCCTTCCTCGTGGCGGCACTGCTGATCTCGCTGTTCCGTGTGCTCCGGGACCTGGGGCTGTACCTGGCCCGACGGGCGAACCGGTATCTGCGCATTCCGCAGCCGGCAGCGCAGGTGCTCGGCTTCGCGGTGGTAGTGATCCTGGTGGTGATCGCCGTCAACGACGTGGGTGTGCGCGGCTTCACGGCGGGCGCGAACCGGCTCGCGTCGGCGTCGAACGACGAACAGGCCGCGGGCTTCCCCCGGCCCACGGCCCCGGAGCGTTCCGGATCGCCGGAGTCCTTCGCCGAGTGGGACGGCCTGGGCAAGGAGGGACGCAAGTTCGTCGCGGGCGGGCTGGGTGCAGCCGACCTGGCGCGGTTCACCACCGCGCCCGTGGTCGAGCCGATCCGGGTGTACGTGGGCCTGGAGAACGCGAAGAGCCCCGACGAGCGGATCGCCCTGCTGCACCGGGAACTGGCCCGCACCCGCGCGCTGGACCGCAAGTACGTGGTGGTCATCCCCACCACGGGATCGGGATGGGTGAATCCGACCGCCGCGCGCGCCGTGGAGCTGATGTACGGCGGCGACGTGGCGCTCGTGGCGATGCAGTACTCGTACCTCCCCAGTTGGATCTCCTTCCTCACCGACGGCGAGGCCTCGTTGCAATCCGGAAAGCGTTTGGTGGACGCGGTTCTCGGGGATGTGCGCGCCCGGCCCGAACCGGCACGCCCCAAGGTGCTGGTGCTGGGCGAGAGCCTGGGGACCCGTGCCGGTGAGGGCGCCTTCGACTCGCTCGTCGACATCCGGGACAAGGTGGACGGTGTGGTGTGGCTCGGGCCGCCCCGCGCCAATCCGATCCATTCGGCGGTCACGCAGCGGCGCGACCTCGGCACCCCGGAGGTCTTGCCCGCCTACACCGACGGGCTGATCGTGCGGTTCACCGACGGCGTGGTGCCGCTGTCGGACAACGGGGGCAGCGAGTGGCTGGCCCCGCACATCGTGTACGTGCAGCACCCGTCCGACCCCGTGGTGTGGTGGTCGACGGATCTGCTGTTCCGGCAGCCGGATTGGCTGCGCGAACCCGCCGGGCGGGACCGCAGTTCGGCGATGGCCTGGTACCCCTTCGTCACCTTCTGGCAGGTCTCCGCCGATCTCGCCAACGCCGCCGGGGTCCCCGACGGCCACGGGCACAACTACGGCACCGCCGTCGTGGACGCCTTCGCGGCTGTGCTCCCACCGCCGGGGTGGACGCCGGCCGATACCGAGCGGGTGCGGATGGCCGTCATGGCCAGCGCCGCGGTCGACGGTGCCGAGAAGTGAGGCGTACCGCCTTCGGCGCGTGATGCTGGACACCTTCCGGCGTTGCCGCCGTGCGTGTCCCGCGCGGGGCCGCTAGCGTCCCGAACATGAACCTTCGTTGGGTGATGGGTCGCGCCGGAGGTGCTCTGGCGGTGGGCGCTCTGGGACTCACCGCGATCACGGGGTGCGCCTCCTCGGATACCGATTCCTCCGATAGCGCCGTCAGTTTCAGTGCGGTCGCGCAAACGGGACCGGCATCCGCCGCCCCGTCCGCGCGGGCGGGCACAGGAGACCTCCCGGTCGCCGCGGCAGGAACGGTCTGCGGGTCGGTACCCACCGGAAACGGACCGGCCAGCGTGGTGGTGAAGACGGGGCACGCGAACTGCGTGGACGCCCTCCGGGTCGGAAAGGCGTACGCGGCGGCCGCATCCAACGCGCAGGGTCAGGCCGTCACCGTCGAAAGCGCCGGATGGCGCTGCGGCGCGCGGGTGACCGACGCGGTGGCCACCTGCTCGAACGGCGACAACGCTTTCACCGTCGGCTAACGGCTGAAGGTCTCCAGCCCGACGCCCGTCAGTCCGCCGAGGTGTTGCGCCCCGTCGGCGACGGGATGCTCGCCCACGGTGAGCACGGTGCATCCGGCGGCGAGCGCCGACCGCGCGCCGGTCGGCGAATCCTCGACGGCGATGCACTCGGAGGCGGGGAATCCCGCGAGCTCGGCACCGCGCAGATACGGATCGGCCGCGGGCTTGGGGTTCGGGATCTCGTCACCGCAGACGGTGGCGACGAACCGCTCCCGGCCCAGCGTGCCCAGCGCGTGCTCGGTGATCTCCCGGACCGTGTTGGTCACCAATACCAGCGGAACGCCGGCCTCCGCGAGCAGGTCGAGGGTCTCGCGCGCACCGGGCTGCCACGGGATACCCGCGTCGAACAGCTCGATCACGCGGCCGGACAACCACTTCTCGGCTTCCTCGTAGTCCCGCTCGGCCTCCGGCACGCCGGCGAAGTCGAAGATCTTGCGGAGCGAGTCGTCGACCGCATTGCCGAGCGTTTCCTCCCGGGCCTGCGCGGTGATCTCCGCGCCGAGGGACCGGGTGAACTCGGCCACCGCGATGTCCCACAGCTTCTCGGAATCCAGGAGGGTTCCGTCCATGTCGAACAGCACTGCGGAGGGAAGGCTCATGCGGTCAACCTTAAGATGCGTGCCCGCGTGCTCCTGCGGCGGCCGTGGACACCGAGCTGTTCAGTCATTCGTCACCCGCACGACCGCCGGCTGTGTTTGGGTTCGATCATGCGCAACCGTGCCCTGTCCTCCGCCGTCGCACTGACCGCTGCCGCCTCGCTCCTCGTGAGCTGCGGGACCGCCGGAGACACGTCCGCGCCGTCGTCGTCCTCGTCCGCGGCGGCCGCGGCGTTCACCGTGCCCGGTGTGGGCGATCTTCCGCCCGCCACGGCGAACCAGGTGCACCTGTTCGCCTTCAACGACTTCCACGGCAACCTGCAGCCGCCCACCGGCTCCACCGGGAAGATCGGCGGCAAGGATGCCGGCGGTGCCGCGTACTTCGCCACCGCCTTGCAGCGGCTCAAGCAGGCCTACCCGAACAACCTCACGCTGGCGGCGGGTGACCTGGTGAGCGCCAGTCCCCTGGTCTCGGCGCTGTTCCGCGATGAGCCCACGGTGAAGTTCCTGAACTCGGTGGGCCTGCAGGCCTCGTCGGTGGGCAACCACGAATTCGACCACGGCACCGTGGAACTGGAACGACTGCAGAAGGGCGGATGCGCGCCGGACGGCTGCGAACCGGGCGATCCGTTCACCGGCACCGCCTATCAATACCTGGCCGCCAACGTCACGAACGGGGCCGGCCAGCTCCCGCCCGGCACGGCCGCGTGGAAGATGTTCGAGGTCGCCGGCCGGAAGATCGCCGTGATCGGCACCGTGACCCCCGAGACCGCCACCATCGTGGCACCGGAGGGAGTGCGCGGCTACTCCTTCGGCGACGAGGCCGAGGCGATCAACCGGTACGTGCCGGAGATGAAGGCCGCCGGCGCCCAGGCCATCGTCGCGACGATGCACGACGGCGGCGCCCAGAAGGGTTCGGGTGAGGCAGACCCGAACGCGTGCACCAACGTCTCAGCGCCCACACCCGACCTCGCCGCGAAGATCGACCCGGCGGTCACGGCACTGGTCACCGGACACTCGCACCAGGCCTACGTGTGCACGATCGGTGGCCGCACCGTGACCCAGGCCGCGTCGTACGGGCGACTCATCACCGATATCACCCTCGACTTCGGCGCCGACCGCGTGACCTCGAAGGCCGTCAACCGCGTCGTGGGCCGCGACCTGCCGGCGGATCCGGCCACCGCACAGCTGGTGGACTTCTACGAGAAGGAGGCGAAGCCGCGCGCCGACCGCGTGATCGGCACGATCCCCTCCGATCTCAAGCGCCAGGCCTTCCCCGGCGGCGATTCGCCACTCGGCGACGTGATCGCCGACGCCATGCTGTTCACCACGCGCGCGCCGAACGAGGCGGCGGGCGTGGTGGCCTTCATGAATCCCGGCGGTGTCCGGGCCGACCTCAAGGGCGGTGACGTGACCTACGGCGCCGCGTACACGGTGCAGCCCTTCGGCAATCAGGTGGTCACCGTCTCGCTCACCGGTCAACAGATCATCGACCTGCTGGAGCAGCAGTGGCAGAACCCCGACAAGACCACGATCCTGGCCCCGTCGGGCATCAGCTACGCCTACGACGCCGGCGGCGCCCCGAACCGCAAGGTGATCCGGGACAGCGTGAAGGTGGGCGATCAGCCGCTGAACCCCGTCGCCGTGTACCGCGTGACCACCAACAACTTCCTCGCCGCGGGCGGTGACGGGTTCAGCGTGTTCACCCGCAGCACCGACCTCACGGTGGGCGGTATCGACCTGGACGCCCTGGAGAAGTACCTGCAGGCCACCCCGAACCTGCAGACGCCCACCAGCCGGGTCACCAAGCAGTAGTCGCGGGCGGGCCGCGGCTCGCCTCAGACGGAGCCCGCCTCCCCGAGCGCCGCGTGCGCTCCCCACGTCCACGGCACTAGGGACCGCCCGGGACGACACCGGTTGGAGTTTCGTCACGGTAGTTCGCGTACGCCCTCGGTGACGACGTAGACTTTTCTGGTCGAGAGGCGTTGCAACGGGACCGGTCCCCCGGTATCCGCCACGCTCGGCGGAGTTAAGGACGCCTTCCGCGATGGAAGGAACGTACGTGAGCTCCTTTGAGCCGAACATCCGCCCTGACTGCACCGATGAGCTGACGGCAACGCTCCGTCGGCGGATCATGGTGATCGACGGCGCGATGGGCACGGCGATCCAGCGGGACCGGCCGGATGAGGACGGCTACCGCGGTGAGCGGTTCACGGAGTGGCCGACGGCTCTTCAGGGCAACAACGACCTGCTCAACCTGACGCAGCCGCACATCATCGAGGGGATCCACCGCGAGTATCTCGAGGCGGGCGCAGACATCCTGGAGACGAACACGTTCAACGCGAACGCGGTCTCGCTCTCCGACTACGACATGGGCGAGCTGAGCTACGAGCTGAACTACGCCGGTGCCGCCCTGGCGCGCAAGGTGTGTGACGAGTTCAGCACCCCGGACAAGCCCCGCTACGTCGCCGGCGCCCTCGGGCCCACGACGCGGACCGCGTCGATCTCGCCGGAGGTCAACGACCCCGGGGCCCGCAACGTCTCCTACGACCAGCTGGTCGCCGCCTACCTCGAAGCTGTCAACGGCCTCGTCGACGGTGGTTCCGACCTGATCATCATCGAGACGATCTTCGATTCGTTGAACGCCAAGGCGGCCGTGTTCGCCGTCGAGACCCTCTTCGAGGAACGCGGGCGCCGCTGGCCGGTGATCATCTCGGGCACCATCACCGACGGCTCTGGGCGGACCTTGTCCGGCCAGGTCACGGAAGCGTTCTGGAACGCCATCAGGCATGCGAAGCCGATCGCGGTGGGTCTGAACTGCGCCCTGGGCGCCCCGGAGATGAGGCCCTACATCGCCGAGATGGCACGGATCTCGGACACCTTCGTCTCCTGCTACCCGAACGCCGGCCTGCCGAACGCCTTCGGTGAGTACGACGAATCTCCGGAGCACCAGGCCGCGTACCTGGCCGAATTCGCCGACGCCGGTCTGGTCAACCTGGTGGGCGGTTGCTGCGGTACGGCGCCGGCGCACATCGCCGAGATCGCCAGGGTCGTCGAGGGCACGCCGCCGCGGGAGATTCCGCAGCTCCCGGTTGCCACCAGGCTGTCGGGACTGGAGCCGCTCAACATCACCGCCGACTCCCTGTTCGTGAACATCGGCGAGCGCACCAACATCACCGGCTCGGCACGGTTCCGCAACCTGATCAAGGCGGAGGACTACGACACCGCCCTGTCAGTCGCCCTGCAACAAGTCGAGGTCGGTGCGCAGGTCATCGACATCAACATGGACGAGGGCATGATCGACGGCGTCGCCGCGATGGACCGGTTCACCAAGCTGATCGCGGCCGAACCGGACATCAGTCGCGTCCCGGTGATGATCGACTCCTCCAAGTGGGAGGTGATCGAAGCCGGCCTGAAGAACGTGCAGGGCAAGCCGATCGTCAACTCGATCTCGATGAAGGAGGGCGAGGAGAAGTTCATCCGCGAGGCGCAGCTGTGCCGCAAATACGGCGCCGCCGTCGTCGTGATGGCCTTCGACGAAGAGGGGCAGGCCGATAACCTGGAGCGCCGCAAGGAGATCTGCGGGCGCGCCTACCGGATCCTGACCGAAGAGGTCGGCTTCCCGGCCGAGGACATCATCTTCGACCCGAACTGCTTCGCGTTGGCGACCGGTATCGAGGAGCACGCGACCTACGGCATCGACTTCATCGAGGCCTGCGCCTGGATCAAGGAGAACCTGCCCGGGGTGCACATCTCCGGTGGCATCTCGAACGTGTCGTTCTCCTTCCGGGGCAACAACCCCGTGCGCGAGGCCATCCACGCGGTGTTCCTGTTCCACGCCATCAAGGCCGGATTGGACATGGGCATCGTCAATGCCGGGGCCCTCGTGCCGTACGACGCGATCGACCCCGAGCTGCGGGACCGCATCGAGGACGTCGTGCTCAACCGTCGCGAGGACGCGGCCGAACGGCTCCTGGAGATCGCCGAACGGTTCAACAAGTCCGAGAAGGCCGAGGATCCCAAGGCCGCCGAATGGCGCAGCCTCCCGGTCCGCGAGCGGATCACGCACGCGCTGGTCAAGGGCATCGACGCCGACGTCGAGACCGACACCGAGGAGTTGCGCGCCGAGATCGCCGCCGCGGGAGGGCGGCCGATCGAGGTGATCGAGGGCCCACTGATGGACGGAATGAACGTCGTCGGTGACCTCTTCGGTGCGGGCAAGATGTTCCTACCCCAGGTCGTGAAGTCGGCACGGGTGATGAAGAAGGCCGTGGCCTACCTGCTGCCGTACATCGAGGCGGAGAAGCAAGATTCGGGCACCGCGAGTAAAGACACCAACGGCACCATCATCATGGCGACTGTGAAGGGCGATGTTCACGACATCGGCAAGAACATCGTCGGGGTCGTCCTTCAGTGCAACAACTACGAGGTGATCGACCTCGGCGTGATGGTGCCCGCCGAGAAGATCCTGGCCGCCGCCAGGGAGTACAACGCTGACATCATCGGACTGTCCGGCCTGATCACCCCGTCTCTGGACGAGATGGTCAACTTCGCCGTGGCGATGGAACGCGAGGGGTTGGACATCCCGCTCCTGATCGGTGGCGCGACCACGTCCCGCGCGCACACGGCCGTGAAGGTAGCGCCCCGCCGCAGCGGTCCGGTGGTCTGGGTCAAGGACGCCTCGCGTTCGGTGCCGGTGGCTGCCGCGCTGCTCGACGACAGGCAGCGTCCAGCCCTGCTGGAGGCCACCGAGGCCGATTACGCCGCGCTGCGCGAACGGCACGCCCAGAAGAGCGAACGGCCCATGCTGACGCTGGAGAAGGCCCGCGCCAACCGGACGCCGATCGAGTGGTCCGCCTATGAGCCGCCGGTACCCGCCCAGGGTCTCGGCGTCCGGGAGTTCTTGGACTACGACCTCGCCGAACTGCGCGAGTACATCGACTGGCAGCCGTTCTTCAACGCCTGGGAGATGAAGGGCCGTTTCCCCGACATCCTCAACAACCCGGTCTCGGGCGAGACCGCCCGCAAGCTGTACGACGACGCCCAGGAGATGCTCGACACCCTGATCGAGGAGAAGTGGCTGACCGCCAATGGCGTGATCGGGTTCTTCCCGGCGAACGCCGTCGGCGACGATATCGAGGTCTACACCGACGAGACCCGTAGCGAGGTGCAGACCCGGCTGCACAATCTGCGCCAGCAGGGCGAGCACCGGGACGGCATCCCGAACCGGAGCCTCGGCGACTTCGTTGCGCCGAAGGACACCGGTCTGGCCGACTACGTGGGCGCCTTCGCTGTCACCACGGGCCTGGGCAGCGCCGCCAAGATCGCCGAGTTCAAGGCGGCTAACGACGACTACAACGCAATCCTGCTGGAGTCGCTCGCCGACCGGCTGGCCGAGGCCTTCGCGGAACGGATGCACCAACGCGTCCGCACGGAGTTCTGGGGATTCCAGCCCGACGAGCAACTGGACAACGAGGCGCTGATCGGTGAGAAGTACGTGGGAATCCGCCCTGCCCCCGGCTACCCGGCCTGCCCGGAGCACACCGAGAAGGCGACGCTCTGGGAGTTGATGGACGTCCACGAGCGGACCGGTATCGAGCTGACCGAGTCGATGGCGATGTGGCCCGGTGCCGCCGTCAGCGGCTGGTACTTCTCGCACCCGCAGTCGCAGTACTTCGTGGTGGGCCGGTTGGCGCAGGACCAGGTCGCCGACTACGCGAAGCGCAAGGGCTGGACCTTGCAGGAAGCCGAGCGCTGGCTCAGCCCCAACCTCGGCTACAACCCGGAGGACTGAGCCCCGACGTTCGTGCAGGAGCGAGGCGATCGCGTGACGAAGCCCCGCGTCGAAGCATGACTCGGTCGGCCCCGGCGCTACGCTTCTTCAGATGACGGACATGCGCAAGCTCGAACGTCCGGTGCTGATCGCGGCGTTCGAAGGATGGAACGACGCCGGGGATTCGGCGTCGGGCGCCGTGGAGCACCTCGAACTGATCTGGGACGCCCAGCCCCTCACCGAGCTGGACTCGGACGATTTCTACGACTTCCAGGTGAACCGGCCCACCATCAAGCAGATCGACGGCGTGACCCGCGCCGTCGAATGGCCGATGACCACCCTGTCGGTGTGCCGCCCGCCGAAGGCCGACCGCGATGTGGTGCTGCTGCGCGGCATCGAGCCGAACTTCCGGTGGCGTGCCTTCTGCGACCAACTGCTCGCGGTGTTCACCGAGCTGCGGATCGACACCGTGGTGATCCTCGGGGCACTGCTCGCCGACACGCCGCACACCCGCCCCGTCCCCGTCACCGGAACCGGCTACGACGCCGAGTCGGCGCGCCGGTACGGGCTCGAGGAGAACCGCTACGAGGGCCCCACCGGGATCACCGGCGTGCTCCAGGACGCGTGCGTGCGCTCCGGGTTCCCCGCGGTCTCCTTCTGGGCCGCGGTACCGCACTACGTCTCGCAGCCGCCGAACCCGAAGGCCACGGTGGCCCTGCTGCAGCGGGTCGAGCACGTGCTCGACCTCGCAGTTCCGCTCGCCGACCTGCCCGAGCGCGCCGAGGAGTGGGAATCCTCCGTCACCGAGATGACCTCCGACGACGACGATGTGGCCGCCTACGTGCGCGGACTCGAAGAGCGCGGCGACGAGGAGGCCAAGCGGGAGAACGCGGAGCGCCAGATCGACGGTGACGCGCTCGCGGCGGAGTTCGAGAAGTACCTGCGCCGCCGCGACCCCGGCACCGGTCCCTAGCGCACCAGCACCGGGACGAGCTGCTCGTCCTCGGTGAGCGAGCCGTGCTGTCCGATCAGGTGCGAGACCACGGGCTCGGTGGAGGGGCGCACCACGGTGTGCGCGCCCCGCATCGCCACCACCAGGTCGCCGATCCGTTCCCTGGTGCGGTCGAGTACGCGCGGGCCGAACCAGCCTGCGGCGGCCGCCTCATCGCGGGTCAGGATCCAGGCCCGCTGCCCCAGCGTCTCGGACCAGGCGGCCCGGACGTCGTCGAGGGCACCGTCGGTGGTGTGCACGTGCCGCACGCGCGGTTCGCCCGCCAGCAGCCGCACCCCGGCCCGGAGATCGCTCTCGGCGTCGAAGTCGATCCGGGACGCCTCCGGGGCCTCGATCATGCCGTGATCCGCGGTGATCACCAGCAGACAATCCGAGGGCAGCGCTGCGGCCAGGGATTCGGCCAACGTGTCCACCTGGCGCAGCTGCATCATCCACGGCAGCGAGCCGGGGCCGTAGACGTGCCCGAGCATGTCGAGATCGCCGTGGTAGGCGTAGCAGAAGGCGCGCTCGCCCGGGCCCGTCGAGGTGGCGGCCACGGCGCGGCCCACCACATCGCCGAGCGCGGCCGCCGCCACCGGATCGGCGCCGCGCAGCACCGCGCGACTGAGGCCGCTGCCCACGTGATCCTTCGGCGTCACCGTGGTCACCGCGACCCCGTCGGCGGCCATCGCATCGAACAGCGTCGGCGCGGGTTGCTGTTCCTCGGGAACCACCGTCGCGCGCAGGTCGTGCGGCCGCCCGGGTCCCGAGCTGTTCCACCCGAGCGCGTTGAGCACCGTGCCCTTCGGGACCCCGTCGCCGCACACCGCGAACGAGAGCCCGACGATGCCGTGCTCACCCGGCGGCAGACCGGTGCCGATCGACGAGATGCTCGTCGCCGTGGTGGAGGGGAAACCCGCGGTGATGTGCGTGGCGGTGAGCTCGGACAGGAACGGCGCCTGCGCCGCGTAGCGGTCCAGCAGCCGGTGGCCCAGCCCGTCCACCAGCAGCAGGCACACGCGCCGCGTGGGACGGAACCCCAGCAGGTTGGTGTACCCGGCAACCCCGAGTGCGGCGGCCGCCGAGGGCACGACGTCGGCCAGCGAGCCCGAGCCGTACCGCGGGACCACCTGCCCCATCGGAGCTATCCGATGCGCTCGATCGACACGACCGGCGTGGTGATCCGCCAGGTGCGCACATCCGGATCGTCGGCGGCGCGAACCCAGAACTGCGCCGATTCACCCACCCGGCAGCTCTTGATCCCCAGCAGGGGGATGTCCTCCGAGTCACGACGCAGCGAGCTGATGCTCCACTGCTCGTCCTCGGCGGTGCCGCCGATCCCGGGTGCGCGCATCAGCGTCATCTCCCCCAGGTCCAGCACATAGGTCGACGTGCGGGTCTGCACGGTCCACACGCCCTCGGTCAGATCCGGGGCCAGCTCGCTGACGGTCCTCACAGGCGAAATATAGCGCGACGAGCCGCTACGCCGATACCGCAACGCCGAGGAGGGCGTCGACTGCGGCCGCAACGGTGGCCGGACCGTCCGCATCCGGGCCGCCGACGGTGACCGCCCGCTCGGCCCACGCGTCGAGCGCCGCGAGCGCCTTCGGGGTGTCGAGATCGTCGGCGAGGTAGCGCCGCAGCCGCCCCACGAGTTCCGCGCCGTCGGGGCTCGACTCGGCGGCGAAAGCCCTGCGCCACAGGTCGAGTCGGGCCTGCGCGCGCGCCAGCACGTCGTCCGACCAGGTGCGATCGGTGCGGTAGTGGCCCTCGAACAGGCCGAGGCGGATGGCCGCCGGGTCGACGCCCGAGCGGCGCAGTTTCGAGACGAAGACGAGGTTGCCGCGGCTCTTGGACATCTTCTCGCCGTCCAGACCGATCATCGCCGCGTGCACGTAGTGCCGAGCGAAGCGGCGGGCACCGGTATCGGCCTCGACGTGCGCGGCCGAGAACTCGTGGTGCGGGAAGATCAGGTCGCTACCGCCGCCCTGGATGTCGAAGCCGACCCCGAGCCGGTTCTCGGCGATCGCGGCGCACTCGACGTGCCAGCCGGGGCGTCCCGGTCCCTGCGGGGACGGCCACGAGGGCTCGCCCGGCCGGGCCGCGCGCCACAGCAGCGCGTCGATCGGGTCGCGCTTGCCCGGGCGGTCCGGGTCGCCGCCCCGCTCGGCGAACAGGCGCTCCATGGTGGCGCGGTCGTAGCCGGATTCGTAGCCGAACTGCTCGGTGGCGTCGGCCCGGAAGTAGACATCGGGGAACTCGGGGTCGTCGACCACGTAGGCCGCGCCGCTCTCCAGCAGCCGGCCGACCAGCTCGACCACCTCGTCGATCGACTCGACCGCGCCGATGTAGTCCCGCGGCGCGAGCACCCGCAGCGCCTCCATGTCCTCGCGGAACAGGTCGGTCTCGCGGGCGCCGAGATCACGCCAGTCGATGCCGTCGCGGTCGGCACGCTCGAACAGCGGATCGTCCACATCGGTCACGTTCTGCACGTAGTGCACCTCGTGGCCGTTGGCCCGCAGCACGCGGTTGATCAGGTCGAAGGTGAGGTAGGTCGCGGCGTGTCCCAGGTGAGTGGCGTCGTAGGGGGTGATGCCGCACACGTACATCCCCGACACGGCGCCCGGGTTCACCGGGCGCACCGTCTGATCGGAGGTGTCGAACAGGCGCAGCGGCACCGACGGGCCGGAGAGGGTGGGAACGGCGGGAGACGGCCAGGAACGCATGTCCCCCACCCTATGCGTCGCGGGAGGAGCCGGTCTTCCGGGCCGGGTGGTGGACCCGGGTGGAACCACGGCGAGATGAGCGGAAGACCGACGCCGCGTGCCGCGACCAGCACGGACGGAGCTGAATCAGAAGGGCGGCCAGGGAATCGGGCGCTGCGAATCCGGGAGCGGCATGGTGCCGAGCTCTCCCAGCAGGCGCGCCCGATCGACGAGCGCCTGCTGTTCCTCGTCGGTGATCAGTCCGGTGAGGTCGGGCGGGGCGTCCGCGAATCGCGCGATATCGGCGAGCATGTCCTCGGCCACGAGGCGGCCCGCCCACCCCCACAGCACGGTCCGCAGCTTCGGCTGTGCGTGCAGGCAGATGCCATGGTCCACGCCGAACAGGCGGCCGTCGGTGCCGGTGAGGATGTGGCCGCCCTTGCGATCGGCGTTGTTGAGCAGCACGTCGAGCACGGCCATGCGCCGCAGCCGCGGATCGTCGGCGTGCGCGAGCACCACCTCGCGGATCCCGTCCTGCGCGGCGGAGTCCTCCACGTAGCCGGTGAACACCGGCAGGTAGTCCGCCGGAACCGCATCATCGTCGAAGATGTCGACGAGGTCGGTCGCATCGTCGCCGGTGTCGGGCTCGTCGATCCACCGCTGCACCATCCCGGGGCCCAGCGGACCGTCGCGCAGCACCGTCTCGGGGATCAGGCCCCAGCCGAGCGCCTCCGAGATCAGGTACGAGGAGACCTCGCGGCCGGCCAGGGTGCCGTCCGGGAAGTCCCACAGCGGCGCCTCGCCGCGCACGGGCTTGTACACCGCACGATCGCCGGTGTCCCGGGTCGAGCCGTCACCCAGCTCGCACAGCAGTGTCGCGTTCGAGGCGGTGGTGATCCGACCGAGGATGGTCAGGTCGGCGGTGGCGAGGTCCACCTAGGAGGCCTCGGAACCGAAGGCGCCACCACGGCGGTATCCGTTGAGCCGCACACACATGTGGCCGTCCGGATCGAGCGGCGACCCGCACAGCGGGCAGGCGGGACGACCCGCGCCGATCACCCGGTCCGAGCGGGCGGCGAACTCGCGGGCGGCGGCGGGCGAGAGGAACACCCGCACCGCATCGGGGCCCTCTTCGGCATCGTCGGCCAGCACCACGGACTCGTCGAGCTCCTGCTCGGTGATCGCCAGCAGCTCGATCACCACGGCTGCGGCATCGGCGTCCCAGCCCAGGCCCATCGTGCCCACCCGGAACTCGGCGTCGACCGGCATCACCAGCGGCTGCAGATCGCTCACGGGGGCATCGGCGGGCGGCATCTCGGTGCCGAACCGGCGGGCCACCTCGTCGAGGAGCGCGCCGATCCGCTCGGCGAGAACCTGCACCTGCTGCTTCTCCAGCAGCACCGAGATCACCCGGGAATCGTGGACGACCTGCAGGTAGAAGGTGCGGTCGCCCGGTTGTCCCACGGTGCCCGCCACGAAGCGATCGGGCGTGCGGAAGATGTGCACGGAACGGCTCATGCCACCTCCCCGGTTCGTCGCGAGTGCTGCATCATCGGCTTCCAGTATCTCTCGGACGCGCTCATGCGCCGCTCTCGCCTCCCACGGTGGCCTCCTTGGGTGGCTGTTTCGGCAGCCGGACGGTGCCCGTCGAGTTCACGCAGTGCACGGCGGGCCGGTCCGGCCCGTAGCCGATGATCGACACCGACGCCGGGGCCACGAAGATGCGCTGGAACTGGTCGAGATGGGTGCCGATGGCATCGGCCACCACGGATTTGATCACGTCGCCGTGGCTGCACGCGACCCAGACGGCACCCGGACCGTGCTGCTCGGTGATCCGCCGATCGTGTTCGCGGATCGCGGCCACCGCACGGGCCTGCACGTGCGCGAGTCCCTCGCCGTCGGGGAAGACGGCGGCCGAGGGCTGCTGTTGCACCACCTTCCACAGCGGTTCGTGCAGCAGCTCGGAGATCGGCCGCCCGGTCCACGTGCCGTAGTCCACTTCGACGAGCCGGTCGTCGATGGACGTGCGCAGGTCCTGCGCGGCGAGCAGTGGTGCCAGCGTCTGCTCGCACCGGAGCAGGGGCGAGCGCACGGCCTCGACCAGGTCGACCCCGGCGAGGCGCCCGACGAGGTCCGCGGCCTGCGCGCGCCCGGTGTCGTCGAGGGCGACGCCTTCGGTGCGTCCCGCGAGCACCCCGGAGGTGTTCGCGGTGGAGCGGCCGTGGCGGATCAGGATGACCGTCATATCGACGAGTCTAGGTGCGCACCGATCAGCGCCCGTCGCCGCCGCGGAAGGCGCTGTAGGTCTCCCACACGCCGAGCAGCACCAGGACGATCCCGAACGGGCGACCCTGGAACCAGAAGAACCGGAGGTCGGGGAAGGCGAGCGCGAGCACCGCGCCGACCACGATGAGCGCGGGACCGACGAGCTTGCGGGGCGTGAGCGAGGAGGTGGACTGCGGCTTATCGGGCGGTGAGGTGGACATGCACCGATTCTCACGGGCGGCCGGGGATCTGTCGTCCCCCGTTCGGCGGACGCGTGATCCCCGGATCGGGGCCGTGCGCTCACCTAGACTCGGCGGCACGCGATGTCCGCGTCCGTGAAGGAGCTGCGCCCGTGCACGATGAGACCTCCCTGACCATCGGCCGCGTCAACCGGGTACTCGGTGAGCGCATCCGGCCGGCCATCCACTCGGCGCGGATACCGCTGGAGGTGGCGGCCAACCAGCTGCCGGGCGAACCGATTCCGCCGGCCGAGGCGCTGGCGCTCGAGTACGGGCCCTTCGCCGACGACCGCCGCTGGGGTCCGGCGTGGGGCACCACCTGGTTCCGGCTGCGCGGCGAGGTCCCGGCCGAGTGGGCGGGCAAACGCGTCGAGGCACTCATCGACCTCGGATTCGATGTGAACCAGACCGGCTTCCAGTGCGAGGGCCTGGCCTACCGCCGCGGTCCCGACGGTGCGCCGGTTCCGGTCAAGGGCATCAACCCGCGTAATCAGGCGGTCGCGGTGAGCGAAAGCGCCGCCGGCGGTGAGCAGGTGGAGCTGTTCATCGAGGGCGCCGCGAACCCTGTGATCTTGGACTACCACCCGTTCCTGCCCACCCGGCAGGGCGACGTGCTCACCTCGTCGCCCGAGCCGCTGTACCGGGTGCGCGCGCTGGACCTCGCCGTTTTCGAGCCGGAGGTCTTCGGGCTGGCCCTGGACATCGAGGTACTGCTGGAACTGCAGGCCGAACTGCCCGAGACGCAGCCGCGGCGGATGCGGATCCTGCAGGCGCTCGACGACTGCCTCGATGCGCTCGACCTGCAGCGGATCACCGAGACCGCCGCCGATGCCCGGGCCGCGCTCGTGGATGTGCTCGCCGCCCCGGCCGATGCCAGCGCGCACCGGATCGCCGCGATCGGACACTCGCACATCGATTCCGCGTGGCTGTGGCCGCTGCGCGAGACCATCCGCAAGGTCGCGCGGACCACCGCGTCGATGACCACCCTGCTCGACGAGCAGCCGCAGTACCTGTACGGCATGTCCAGCGCGCAGCAGTACGCCTGGGTGAAGGAGCACCGCCCCGAGGTGTGGGAGCGGATCCGCGCCGCCGTCGCCGACGGCCGGTTCCTGCCGATCGGCGGTATGTGGGTCGAGTCCGACACCGTGATGCCCACCGGCGAGTCGCTGGTGCGGCAGTTCTCCTACGGTCAGCGGTTCTTCGAGCGCGAGTTCGGGATCCGGAGCAGGGGTGTGTGGCTGCCCGACAGCTTCGGCTACTCCCCCGCGCTGCCGCAGCTGATGCGCCGGGCCGGCTTCGAATGGTTCTTCACCCAGAAGATCTCGTGGAATCAGCGCAACGTCTTCCCGCATCACACCTTCTCGTGGGAGGGCATCGACGGCTCGCGGATCTTCACCCACTTCCCGCCGATGGACACCTACTGCTCGTCGCTGTCGGGCATGGAGGTCGCGAAGGCGGCCCGCCAGTTCAAGGAGAACCGGGTGGCCACGCGGTCGATCGCGCCGGTCGGCTGGGGCGACGGTGGCGGCGGCACCACCCGCGAGATGACGGGCAAGGCGGAGCGTCTGGCGAACCTGGAGGGCAGCGCCCGCGTCGACTGGGTGCATCCGGACGACTTCTTCGACGCCGCGAAGGCCGAGCTCCCCGACCCCGCGGTGTGGGTGGGTGAGCTGTACCTGGAACTGCATCGCGGCACGCTCACCAGTCAGCACGCCACCAAGGCGACGCACCGCCGGTGCGAGCAGGCGCTGCTGGAGGCCGAGCTGTGGTCCGCGACCGCGGCGGTACAGCGCGGTGCGACGTACCCGTACCAGGAGCTCGACGCGCTGTGGGAGCAGGTGCTGCTGCACGAGTTCCACGACATCCTGCCCGGCACCTCGATCGCCTGGGTGCACCGCGAGGCCGTCGCCGTGCTCACCGAGGTGCTCACGCAGGCACAGGAACTCGCCGCCGAGGCGCGCGCGGTGCTCGCCGGGACCGGCGAGGTGGACCTGGTGTTCCGGCCGGTGCACACCCCCGTCGACGGTGACGGTGCGCTCGGCGCGGCCCCGGCCGCACCGGCGGGCGAGGCGGTGGTGCTCACGCCGAAGGACGGCGGCTTCCGCATCGCCAACGATCTGGTGTCGGTCACCGTCTCCCGTGACGGTCTGGTGACCTCGGCGATCGATCTGGCCACCGGTAGGGAGGCGATCCCGGAGGGGCGCGCCGCCAACCTCTTCCAGCTCCACCAGGATTCCCCAACGCCTGGGACGCCTGGGACATCGACCGCTACTACCGCAATCGGGTCGAGGACCTCAGCGCGGCGACGTCGATCAGCGGCGCCGTGGTCGAGGGCAGCGCCGAGATCGTCGTGGAGCGGTCGTTCTCGGCATCGTCGCTGCGGCAGACGATCTCCCTGGCACCCGGCTCGCGGACGCTGCTGCTGCGCAACCGGATCGACTGGCACGAGACGGAGAAGCTGCTCAAGCTCGCCTTCCCCCTCGACGTCTTCGCCCGCGAGACGGCCGCCGAGACCCAGTTCGGATTCCAGCGCCGCACGACCCACGTGAACACCAGCTGGGAGGCCACGAAGTTCGAGACCTCCATGCACCGTTTCGTGCTCGCCGAGGAGGACGGATTCGGCGTGGCCGTGATCAACGATTCGGTGTACGGCTACGACACCGCTCGCGACGAGAAGGACGGCGCGATCACGACCACGGTCCGGGTCTCGTTGCTGCGCGCGCCCCGGTTCCCCGATCCCGACACCGATCACGGCGTGCACGAGATCACCGTGGGCCTGGTGGTCGGCGCCGATCCGGCGATCGCGACCACCGAGGGCCAGCGGCTCAACGCCCCGCACACGGTGGTGCGCGGCGCGGAACCGGTGGCGCCGCTGGTGACGCTCGCCGGCGAGGGCATCGTCATCTCGTCGGTCAAGCTCGCCGACGACCGCTCGGGTGATGTGATCGTGCGCCTGTACGAGGCCCTGGGCCGACGCGCGAGCGGATCGCTCACCGTGGGCTTCCCGCACGGCGGTATCCGCGAGGTCAGCCTCATCGAGGACGAACTCGACGATACGCGGGTGGGCGGCGATCTGGTGTTGCGCCCGTTCGAGGTGCGGACGCTGCGGATCAGTCGACGCTGACCAGCACCCGGCCGGTGGCGCGCAGGGCGTCGGCGACCGCGGTATCGGACGCCGGAACCAGCGGCAGGCGCACGTCGGGCGTGGCGATCCGGCCCTGCGCGGCGAGTACGCCCTTGATGACGGTGGGATTGGGCTCACTGAACAGGGCCGATGCCAGCGCAGCGAGGGAGCCACCGATCAGGCGCGCCTCCTCGATGCGGCGCTCGCGCCAGGCGGCGACGAGTGCGGCGAACTCCCCCGCGGCCACGTTCGCGCTCGCGGAGATCGCGCCGTGGCCGCCGAGGGCCAGGATCGCGCTCACGAACGCATCGTCGCCGGCGAGCACCGCGACCCCGTCCGGCACCTCGGCCAGCAGGCGCACCGTGGTCTCCGTGACGCCGCCCACGGCGTGCTTGAAGCCCGCGACGCCGTCGATCGCGGCGAGATCGAGGAGGGCGGGCAGACCGAGCGTGCGGCCGGTCCGTTGCGGGATGTCGTAGACGATCACGGGCACCGGGCTGGCCGCGGTGATGTGGCGGTAGTGCTCCACCACGCCGGCCTCGGACGGGCGGGTGTAGTGCGGGACGGCGACCAGCGCGTAGTCGGCGCGCGGGTGGATGCCGCGGAGGGCCTCGGCGCAGGCGGCGGTGGCGTTCGAGCCGGCGCCCACGGTGAGGACCGCGCCGCGGTCGGTGCACACGCCGGCGATCCGGTCGATGATCACGGCGCGCTCGGCATCGGTGAGGGTGGCGGGTTCGCCGGTGGTGCCGAGCGCGACGAGGCCGTCGGCGCCGTCGTCGAGGTGATCGTGGGCGAGGCGCTCCAGCGCCGGGAGGTCGACGGTGCCGTCACTGTTGAACGGGGTGATGAGCGGGACGTGGAGGCCGGTGAGCTGCATGGCTCTACGGTCGCTCGATTCGAGCTTCAGCACCAGCGCGGAAATCCGACTTCGAGCGTAAGCTGATCTGATGCTCGATGTGCACCGTCTGCGCCTGCTCCGGGAACTCTCGCTGCGCGGCACGATCGCCGCGGTCGCCCAGGCCCTCGACTACACCCCGTCGGCGGTCTCGCAGCAGCTCACCACGCTGGAACGGGAAGCCGGGACGCCCCTGCTCGAACGCACCGGCCGCAGCGTCCGGCTCACCGAGGCGGGCCGGCTCCTCGTGGGGCACGCCGATGCGGTGCTGGCCCGCCTGGAACAGGCGCGCGCCGACCTCGACGCGCTCGGCGGCAGCGTGACCGGCGAGCTGCGGATCGGTGCCTACCCCTCCGCGATGCGCACGGTGATCACCCCCGCGCTGATCCGCCTCTCCGCCGACCATCCGCAGCTGCGGGTCCGGGTCACCGAGATCGACCCCGCCACGGCGCCGGAGGCGCTCCGCTCCGGGAAGCTCGACGTGGCGCTGCTGCACCGGTACGACTGCCTGCCCGGGCGCGACGATCCCTCGCTCGACACCGAGCCCCTGTTCGAGGAGGCCGTACACCTGGCCACACCCGCCGACAGCACCGGCGCACTGGCGGACTTCGCCGCCGCGCAGTGGATCTCGGGAACCGTGGGCACGATGTGCGACGACGCCACGGTGCGTACCTGCGAGGCCGCGGGATTCACACCGCGGGTGCGCCACCGCACGGACGATTTCGCCGCGGTCCTCGCGCTGGTCGATGCCGGACAGGGCGTGGCGATCGTCCCGGACGTGGCCGCCGCCGATGCGCCGTCCACGGTGCGCCTCGCACCGCTCGACATCCGGCGCCGCACGGCGCTGGCCTACCGCCGCGGCGCCGCCCGCGACCCGCTCGTCGGTGCGGCGCGCAGCGCGCTCACTGCGCGCTGATCACGCCCGCCTGCAGCAGCCCGAGCACGGTGACGCCCACGATGATGCGGTAGCCCACGAACCAGTTCAGCGAGTGCTTGGAGACGAAGTCCAGGAGCCACGCGATCGCGGCGTAGCCCACGATGAAGGCGATCACGGTGGCCACGAGCAGCTGCGGGCCGGAGGCGTGCAGGCCCGGGCCGCCCTTCTCGAAGGCGTCCGGGAGGCTGAACAAGCCGGATGCCGTGACCGCGGGGATCGCGAGCAGGAAGGACAGCCGCACCGCGGCCTCGCGGGTCAGCCCCAGGAACAGGCCGGCGCTCGACGTGGCGCCCGAGCGGGAAACGCCGGGGATCAGGGCGAGACACTGCGCCAGTCCCATCATGATGCCGTCGCGAGCGGTCACCTGCTCCAGCGGACGCTGCCGGTTGGCGTAGTACTTACTGCTCACGTACTCGGCGGCCAGGATGACGAACGAGAAGACGATGAGCATGGTGGCCACCAGGTACAGATCCCGGGCGGCCGTGCGGATCTGATCCTTGAACAGATACCCCAGCACGCCGATCGGAATGGTGCCGATGATCACGTACCAGCCGATCCGGTAGTCCACCCCGCGCTGCGTCTTGTCCGTCAGGCCGCGGAACCAGGCCACCACGATCCGGTAGATGTCCCGGGCGAAGTAGATGAGCACCGCGAGCTCGGTGCCGAGCTGCGTGACCGCGGTGAACGAGGCGCCCGCATCGTCGCCGAACCAGATCTCCGAGACGATCCGCAGGTGGCCCGAGGACGAGACGGGCAGGAACTCCGTCAGGCCCTGCACCAGGCCGAGCACGATCGCCTGAATCCATGTCATGTCCACCCGGGCAGGCTACCGGCCGGGGGCCGTGGCGGCCGCAGACGGTAACTTCGAAGCATCATGAGCCGCACATTCCTCGCCCCGGTCGTCGCCGTCCTCGTCTCGGTGTCCCTCGTGTCGGCGGGCTGCTCGTCGACCCCGGCCCGGGAGGACCGCCCGACGATCACCCCCGCGACCCCGGCGGTCGCCCCGGAGCCCGCCGCGGCGCCCGCCGGTCGGGTGACCCCCGCGGCGCCCGGCGAAGGTCTCGCCTTCGACCCGGTGAGCCGGCGGCTGGCCGCCATCACCGACGGTGCGGTGGTGCTGTACTCGGTCGACGAGGGCCTCAAGGAGACCGGGCGGGTGGCGATCGAGGGCCGTGCGAACCAGGTGGTCCCCAATGCCGGTGGCGGATTCCTCGTCGCGGCGAAGGGCCTCGTCGGTGTCATCGCGAAGGACGGCGACGCCATCGAGGCGGGCTCACCGCGCTTCGACGGCGACGTGCTCACCGTCGCGGCGTACCCCGATGGCGGACACCTGGCGTTGGCGGGCACCGCCGACGGGAGGATCGTGGTCCTGGACCGCAACGTGAGCACGCCGGTACGCACCATCACCGGCCCGGTCGAGGCGAGCGTCGTCATGGTCCGTGACGGCAAGGCGGCCGTCGTCGACCGCCGCCAGGCGTCGATCACCGAGCTGGACCTCGACGGCGGCAAGGCCGGCAAGTCGCTGCGCGTGGGGCGCGGCATCACCAACGCGGTCATCGACCCGTTCGGCCGCATGCTCTCGGTGGACACCAGCGAGGATCAAGTCCTGGCGTACTCGATAGCCCCCTTCATGCTGCGGTTCCAGTACCCCGTGGCGAGCGCGCCCTGGGCCGTGGTCTACGACGAGACCGCCAAGCTGATGTGGGTCACGCAGACGGCGACCAACGAGATCGCGGGCTACGCTCTCGGTTCGGGCATGCCGGACCCGAAGCTGCGTTTCCCCACGATCCGCCAGCCGAACGCGGTGGCCGCCGACGCCGAGACCGGCACGGTGTACGTGCAGTCGGCCACCGGCGGCGGCATCCAGGCGATCCCGACCAGGTAGGAGGCCCGATGGCAGCGGGCACGGCGCGGGGGGACGCGGGCGATCCGTACTCCGGCGAGGAGTACGATTTCCTGCCGTTGCGATTGCCGCGGGACGTCTCGCGGGTGACCGCGGCGATGCGCCTCACGATCGAGGCCGAATTCGGCGGCTGGGAGTTGTCCCGGGTGCGGCTCTACACCGACGGGTCGCGCCGGGTACTGCTGCGCCGTCGCCGCACGAAGACCTCCGGCATGCTGCCGCCGGACGCCACGAAGGGGCTGTAACACCATGTCGTCACTGACGTCGTCCGCGTACCGGCTGTTGCTGCGCACCATGTTCCTGGTGGCACCCGAGCGGATCCACCACCTCGTCTTCGGGTTGATCCGCGGCACCACGGCCGTGCCGCCGGTGCGCACCGGGATCCGCCGCACGCTCGCCTTCCGCGATCCGATCCTGGCGCAGACGGTGTTCGGCGTCGACTTCCCATCGCCCCTGGGTCTGGCCGCCGGGTTCGATAAGAACGCCCGCGCCGTCAACGGCTGGGGTCCGCTCGGCTTCGGCTTCGCCGAGATCGGCACCGTGACCGCCCACGCCCAGCCCGGCAACCCCGAGCCGCGGCTGTTCCGGCTCCCCCAGGATAAGGCCCTGATCAACCGGATGGGCTTCAACAACTACGGCTCCGGCGCCGCCGCGAACGAGCTCCGCAAGCGCGACGCCGGACCGACCGCCGTGCCGATCGGCGCCAACATCGGCAAGACCAAGACGACCCCGCTCGACGGCGCCGCCGACGACTACCGGGTGAGCGCCATGCTGCTCGGACCGCTCGCCGACTTCATCGTGGTCAACGTCTCCTCGCCCAATACCCCCGGCCTGCGCGACCTTCAGGCCACCGAATCGTTGCGGCCCGTCCTCCAGGCCGTGCTCGACACCGTGACGGTGCCGGTGCTGGTGAAGATCGCCCCCGATCTCGCCGACGAGGATGTGGACGCCGTCGCCGATCTGGCACTGGAACTGGGGCTCGCGGGCATCGTGGCCACCAACACCACGATCAGCCGGGAGGGCCTGAACACCTCCGCTGCGGAGATCGAGGCGATCGGTCCCGGCGGACTGTCCGGCCACCCGGTCAAGCAGCGCTCGCTGGAGGTGCTGCGGCGCCTGTCGGCCCGGGTCGGCGACCGGCTGGTCCTGATCTCGGTGGGCGGGATCGAGGACGTCGACGACGTCTACCAGCGCATCCGCGCCGGCGCCTCCCTCGTGCAGGTGTACACCCAGTTCATCTACGGCGGCCCGCTGTGGGTGCGCACCGTGCAGAAGCAGCTCGCGGAGCGGCTGCGCGCCGACGGCTTCGCATCGATCTCCGAGGCCGTCGGCGTCGACCGCTAGCTAGATCTGCGCGTAGGTCGCGGTCAGCCTGGCGCGCGCGATCGCCGCGCCGAACAGGTTGAAGCCCAGGAACGCCGGGGTCGCGTTGTCCGGCAGCTCCAGCTTCGCCACGCCGAGGGCGTGCACCACGAAGATGTACCGGTGCGGTCCGTGGCCGGCGGGCGGCGCCGCACCGAGGAAGCGCTTGATCCCACCGTCGTTGGTGAGGGTGACCGCACCGTCGGGCAGCGAACCGGGCGCGCCGTTGCCGGCGTCCTCGGCGAGCTCGGTGACCGAGGCGGGAATGTTGGCCACCGCCCAGTGCCAGAAACCCGAGGCGGTGGGCGCGTCCGGGTCGTAGGCGGTCACGGCGAAGGACTTCGTCTGCTCGGGGAAGCCCGACCAGGACAGCTGCGGCGAGACGTCCTGTCCACCCGCGCCGAAGATCCCGCTCAGCTGCGGGGTGGCGAGCGTCGCCCCGTCGGTGAACGTGGTGGAGGTCAAGGTGAACGTGGGCAGCTGCGGCAGCGGCGCGTACGGATCGAACTTCTCGGTCATGGTGTCCTCTCGATCATCAGTACTTTTGGGGGTCAGGAGTTGAGCAGGAAGTGCTCGAAGACGCGGGTGCCGAACAGCAGCGAGTCCACGGGGACGCGCTCGTCCACGCCGTGGAACAGGGCCGCGAAGTCCAGCTCCTCCGGCAGCTTGAGCGGTGCGAAACCGAAGCAGCGGATGCCGAGCTTGGCGAAGGCCTTGGCGTCGGTGCCGCCGGAGAGCATGTAGGGCACCGTCTGGCCGTCCGGATCGAAGGTGTGGATCGCGGTGTTCATCGCGTCCACGAGCGCACCGTCGAAGGAGGTCTCGTAGGGTTCGAGCTTGGTGATCCACTCCCGCTCGATATCCGGTCCGAGCAGCTCGTCCAGTTCCTTCTCGAAGGCCTCCTGGCGGCCCGGCAGCACGCGGCAGTCGATCACGGCCTCGGCGGTCTGCGGGATCACGTTGGCCTTGTAGCCGGCGCGCAGCATGGTCGGGTTGGCGGTATCGCGCAGCGTCGCGCCCACGATCCGGGAGATGCCGCCGATCTTCGCGAGTTGGCCTTCCAGATCAGGGGATTCGACGTCGATGTCGATGGTCGACTCGAGGTCCAGCGCCTGCAGGAACTCGCGGACGGTGTCGGTGAGCACCAGCGGGAACCGATGCCGGCCGAGCCTGGCGACCGCCTCCGACAGCACCGTCACGGCGTTGTCCTCGTGCACGAACGAGCCGTGTCCGGCGCGGGCCTTGGCGGTGATCCGCATCCAGCCCAGGCTCTTCTCCGCCGACTCCACGAGATAGAGCCGCTTCTTGCCGCCCGCGGGTGTGTCCACGGTGAGCGAGAACCCGCCCACCTCGCCCACGGCCTCGGAGACGCCCTCGAACAGGTCCGGACGGTGCTCGACCAGCCAGTGCGAACCCCAGGTGCCACCGGCCTCCTCGTCGGCGAGGAAGGCGAAGACGATGTCCCGCGGCGGCACCGTCCCGGTGGACTTCAGCTGGCGGGCCAGCGCCAGCATGATGCCGCACATGTCCTTCATGTCCACCGCGCCGCGGCCCCAGACGTAGCCGTCCTCGACCGCCCCGGAGAAGGGGTGCACCGACCAGTCCGCGGGTTCGGCGGGAACCACGTCGAGGTGTCCGTGCACCAGGAGTGCGCCGCGACCCGATTCAGCGCCCTTGAGGGTGGCGAAGACGTTGCCGCGGCCGGGTTGTCCGGACTCCAGGTACTCGGTCTCGTACCCCACCTCGTCGAGCTGGGCCTGGACCCAGCGCGCGCACTCGGCCTCGCCCTTGGTGGTGGCGAGCTCGCCGGTGTTGGACGTGTCGAAGCGGATCAGATTGCTGACGGTGTCGACGACCTCGTCGAGCGCGTTCACTGCACTGGTAGCCACGCTCTATACCTACCACGCGGCCGCCGCCACCGATCGGCGCCCGCAGGCACCCCGACGTGCCGATTTGGTGCAGCGGGCGGGCGTGGATTACTGTGAACAAGCTTCCCGCGCGGGTGGCGGAATGGCAGACGCGCTAGCTTGAGGTGCTAGTGTCCTACTAATGGACGTGGGGGTTCAAGTCCCCCTCCGCGCACAGACGAAAGACCCCGGTATCGCACCGGGGTCTTTCGCTTTTCCCGGCTCGAATCCCCGTGATCCTCAGATCGCGTGCTGCGGAGCCAGCTCCACCCGGTGCGTCGCGGCCCAGGGGATGTCAGGATGCAGCGAGGAGAAGCTGTACTCCACGCTGTCTCGACCGCCGGACTCGTCCAGCTTCAGGCCCGACAACCTGCCCGCGGCCAGGAGCCGGCCGTCGGCGTCGTAGATCCGCGCGTCCCGGTCGGCGACCGCGTCGTAGTCCGCGTGGAAGGCCTCGTACAACTCGGTCCCGCTGAACGTGTCCATGGCTCCATGGTGCTCCCGACGAGCCGTCGGTAGGGCCGGTTCCGACGATCGCGTGCGCGCCGGACGCGGCGCACGCGAATTCTTACGGATGCCTGACAGCCCTGCCCGATGTCCGTTTCCGCCGGATCCGGTCGCTACCGTCGAACCAGTGACCATCGACCGGAACTTCATGCAGACCATGGGGCTTCACGTGATCCGTGCCGGCCTCGTCCTCAATCTCGGCTGGCAGGGCCTCGGCAAGTTCACCGCTGCCGAGGCCACGGCGATCGAGCCACTGATCAGCGGAAGCCCCCTCATGTCGTGGACGCTGCGACTGTTCGACCTGCGCACGGTGTCGTCGGGTATCGGCGTCATCGAGCTGCTGACGACGATCGCCCTGATCGTGGGCATCTGGTCGCGACCGGCCAACGACATCGCCGTGGCCGCCGCGTCCCTCACCTTCCTCGGGACCTTCTCCTTCCTGTTCACCTCCATCGACTACGACTGGGGCCTCCTGCCGCCGAGCGGCTTCCTGCTCAAGGACCTCGTGCTGTTGGGCGCATCGCTCGCGCTGCTGCGCACGGCGCGATCCGCGGTGCGGCCCGATCCGAACCGCGAGACCGTCGCGTCCGGCTGACCGGCATCTGGCAGTCTGACCGTGTGCCCATCTCGCTCGAGCTGCCCCGCATGCACAAGGTCCGCGACATCACGCCGGTCACCCGGTTCGGTGTCGGCGGTACCGACCTCGGAATCGCGTGCCGGGTGGGTCGCGAGATCCTGTACGTCTTCGGCGACACCTTCGAGGGGCTGACCATCGGGGCGGGCGACTGGCGCTCCCCCGTCGGATTGTTCGGCACCGCTACGGGTCTCATCACCCGGCCCGCGGGGCCGGACTCCAGGCGCGCGCGGCAGCTGCTGGACTACAGCCACGACACGGGCGAGTTCTCCACGATCCTTCCCACCACCTGCATCGAGGTCGACGGGGCGCTCTACCTGCACACCATGACGATGCAGAGCCTCGATACCGTGGTGCGGACGGCCCTATGGCGCTCGGACGACCGCGCGGCCACCTGGCGGGAGGTGGCCCGGTTCGACGCCCGCCAGGCCGACGGGTGCCGGAACATGTGGGCCCTGTGCCCCGCGCCGGACGGCTACACCTACAACCTGTCCACCGGCGGCCTCAGCCGGGACAAGGGCCTGCGGCTGCACCGCCTCCGCACGGAGCTGCTCGCCACGCTCGCGCCCGGCGTCGACGTGCCCTGGGAGCCGTGGGGATGGCGCCCGGACACGGGCTGGCGGTGGGGCAACCCGCCCACCGATCTGGCGCTCGGCAGTGGCTACGGCGAACTCTGCCTGGCGCTGATCGACGGGGTCTGGGTGATGACCTACTTCGACGCGGCGCACTACCGGATCGCGGCGCGGTTCGCCGAGCGGATCGACGGCATCTGGTCCGAGCCGGTGACCCTCCTGCAGGGGTCGTCGTGGCAGGACGAGGATCACGCCGATGGCCGCGTCGCGCAGCTCTACGGCGGCTACCTGGTTCCGGGCTCCACCCTGCGCTCGGCGCGATTGGTGGTCTCGCAGTGGAACACCCAGAACAATCATCCGTACAAATCGATGATGTTCACGGGCCCCTTGCGGGTGCAGTAGCGTCCGGAGAATGTTCGGTACGCGCGTACTCACCGCCGTCCTGTCGGCCGCCTGCCTGTTCGGCGTGGCGGGCCCCGTCGCGGCGGGGCCCGCAGCCCCGGCCCCGATCGGCACGCTCGTCTCCCGAGGGCCACTCGGCGCACCGGAAGGGCTGGACGGTGCGGTCACGGCCACCCGGATCGCGTACACCTCGCGCACACCCGCGGGTGCCCCGATCACAGCGACCGGCGGCGTGTACGTACCGCCCGGTCCGGCCCCCGCGGGCGGATGGCCGCTGGTGGCGATGGGCCACGGCACCTCGGGCGTGGATCGCCGGTGTGCCCCGACCGACGCCACCGACCAGTTCGGCAATGCGCCGTATCTGGCCGACCTGGTGCGCCGCGGTTTCGCCGTGGTGCTCCCCAACTACCAGGGCCTGGGCGGCGAGGGCCTGCACCCGTACCTGGACTCCACCTCGGAGGGACTCGACGTGCTCGGCTCCGTCCGCGCCGCGCGGGCGCTGCCGATCCGATTCACCCCGGACACAGTGCTGTACGGCAACTCCCAGGGCGGTCGCGCGACAGAAGCGGCCGCGGAGCTCGCGCCGACCCGCGCACCGGAACTCCGGTTCGCAGGCAACGCCCTGGTCTCCCCCGCTCTGCGCCTGGACATCCTGGCCCAGATCGACCAGGGCCGGATGTCCCTGCCGCAGTACTCGGTCATGCCGATGGTGGTCCGCGGCGCGCAGGCCGTCGATCCGTCGATCCGCACCGAAGCCGTGCTGCGTGGCCCGATCCTGGCCCAGCATGACGCGCTCCTCTCGTGCACCGCCCGGACCCCGGCCACGCTCGACCTCAGCAGTGTCACGGCCGACGATGTGCGCCCCGAACCCGGGACGCGGGCACGACTGGCCGCCTTCTTCGACCGGAATCAGCTACCGCGCCAGGCGAATCGCAGCGTCCCGGCCCTCGTGGTCTACGGCAAGAGCGACGACCTCGTGCTCCCGCAATGGACGCGCCGCGGGATCGCCGACCTCTGCCGCGCGGGCGTCCCGGTGCAGGTGGCCGCCCGCACCGGCGGCCACACCGACAAGCGCGATATCGCCACGGTCGGCGACTGGATCGGCGACCGGTTCGCTGGACGGCCGGTGGCGCCGAACTGCGCGGCTTAGCCGTTCTCCCCTGATTCGCGTACCAGCCCGTCCTCGATGAACCGGACGGTCTGCTCGATCAGTGGCCGCATCAACTCTTGGACCTCGGCGTCCGCGACCGGCCGCCCCAGAATGACCGCGCCGAGCTGCGGGACCATGAAGGGCGCGGCCTGCAGGCCGATCGCGACGAACATCGCGATCGCCGCCCGTAGCGCGTCCTGCTCACCGCTCACCTGCTGCAACCGCTCGACCTTGCGCCGGTAGAAGTCCCGGCGGCCGTCGCTGAACGGCGGTGTCTGCCCCTGGTCGGCGTCGTAGTGCAGCGATTCCCACATGAGCAGGCGCACCAACTCGGGATCGCGGCGGTGATGTTCGAACGCGGCCATCACGTGATCGGTGAGGCTCTGACCTTCGAGGAACGGCGTCTGCTCGGCATGCTCCGTCAGCGCCTTGGCCATGACCACCTCGAACAGCCCCTCCTTGCTCCCGAAGTAGCCGTAGATGCGCTCCTTGTTGACGCCGGCTTCTTCGGCGATCCGGGCCACGCGGGCACCGTCGAATCCGCGCCGGGTGAATTCCGCGCGGGCGGCCTCGATGAGCGCCTCGCTGGTGGGCGTCGATTCGTACTGTGCGGTGGTCTCGGTCACGGCCGCAACCCTACCGCCAACCGAACGGTTGACGCGCCAACCGAACGGTTGGTAGCGTCGCCGCCATGACGACCGCGCCCCCGATTCCCCTGTCCCGGAACGCCGCCGCCTCCTGGCGCACCGGCGTGATCGGCGCCGCCGCCGCGCTGCCGATCGTCGGCCAGCTCTACGTCGTACTGCCCTTAGCGCCGCAGGTGCTCGCGCTGCCCGGCACCTCGTCGTCCACCGTGCCGGTCGCGACCACCGCATTCGCGCTGGTGTACGCGGTCGGAATCCTGCTGCTCGGCCCTCTCGCCGACCGATTCGGTGCCCATCGCCTCATGCTCGCCAGTGCCGCGGCAACCGCTGTTACCACCGCACTCGTGGCGTTCGCGCCCACCTCGACGTGGTTCTTGCTGGGGCGCGCCGCTCAAGGGCTCGCCGCCGCCGCGTTCACCCCGGCCGCGCTGGCCTTCATCGCGCGCACCACCGCACCGTCGGCCCGGGTTCCGCTGAACACCGCCGTCATCGGCGCAGGGCTCGGCTCGGCGGTGGTCAGTCAGGTGACGGCGCAACTGCTCGCCGCGTCAGCGGGGCTCACCGGCGTCTTCCTCGTCTGTGCCGCGGCGACCGCCGCCGGTGCCGTCGCGATCGCGCTACTACTCCCGGCCGACCCCGTGCCCGCCGGACAGCGCCCGTCCGCCATGGAGGTCTACCGCGCTGTTCCGGGCCTGCTGCGGCGGCCGCGACTGCTGCTGCTGTACGGCACCGGGCTCACCTTCCTGAGCGTGCTCGTGGCGATCTACACCGCCCTCGCCGCCGACGGCCGCTGGTCTCCCGGCACGCTGCTGATACTGCGTGCCAGCTCGTTGCCCGCGGTGGTGCTCGCCGGCCTCCTGATCCTGCGCCTCGGCGACGTACCCGCGCGCCGCCGGATCCTCGGCGCTGTGGCCCTCGGGGTGCTCGGTGCGGCGACGTGCGCCGCCGGTGGCACCGCGGCGGTCGGTGCGGGACTGTTCGCCCTCGTCGGCGCGATGGCGCTGGCCGCGCCCTCAGTGGTCGCCGAGGTCACCCGGCTCGGCGCACCGGCCGTCGGGGCCGCGGCCTCGCTGTACACCGTGACCATCTTCGGGGGCGCGAGCCTCGGCGCCCCTCTCGACGCAGCGCTGGGCGGCGAATTGCCCCGGGTCGCACTCGGCGGAGCCGTGATCCTGGCGCTCGGCGGGATCACCGCGGCCATCGCCACCCGGCCGGAGTGATCAGGCGATTCCGGGCACCTCGGTGGCGGCGAAATCGGCCAGCGCCTCGGTCACGATCTGCGGGATATCGCCCGAGACGTTGACGGTGACACCGAACTCGTCCGGCTCCAGCGGCTCGAGAATGGCCAGCTGCGAGGCCAACATGTCGGCCTTCATGAAGTGCCCCGCACGCCCCTGCATCCGCTCCAGCAACAGCTCCTCGTTGCCGGTGAGGAAGACGAAGTAGACGCTGGCGCCCGCGGCGCGGATCCGGTCCCGGTAGACCCGCTTGAGTGCGGAGCAGGCCACCACCGTGGGCCGCCCCGCCACCATCTCGTCGCGCAGATGGGCGCCGATCGTGGCGAGCCACGGCCACCGGTCCTCATCGGTCAGAGGCCGACCCGAGGCCATCTTGGCGCGGTTGGCGTCACTGTGGAAATCGTCACCGTCGGCGAAGCTCCGGCCCAGGCGGGAGGCCAGCTCGGCCCCCACGGTCGACTTCCCGGAGCCGGACACTCCCATCACGCAGATCTGGATAGTGGACACTTGTCGAGTACATCACGACCCGCCGCAGTACCCGGCAGGAAAGGCCCCATGTCCGACCCGATCTCCGCCGAAGACCTCGCCGCGTTCCACCGCGTCCTCGAGGCGGCGGCCGCCCTCGACGCCGACGATCCGCAATCGATCGAGGTACAGCGGTCGGTGGGGCACATGTTCAAGATGCTCAAGCGGATGCGCCGCAAGGAGTCCCGGGCCAAGGTCCGCGAGGCCGATCGCGACGTCCTCGAGCGCACCGCGACCGGCAACGCCGAGCGCATCGACGACGAGACCGCCGGCATCCTGCTGACCACGCCCACCGCCGGCGACAGCGCGGGCGAACTGCTGCGTCCGCAGAGCTGCTACATCTGCAAGCAGCCGTACACCCGGATCGATGCCTTCTACCACCAGCTCTGCCCGGAGTGCGCCGCGTTCAGTCACTCCAAGCGCGATGCCACCACCGATCTCACGGGCCGCCGCGCCCTGCTCACCGGTGGCCGCGCCAAGATCGGCATGTACATCGCCCTGCGCCTGCTGCGCGACGGTGCCGATCTCACTATCACCACCCGCTTCCCCACCGACGCCGCGCGCCGGTTCGCTGCCCTGGCCGACAGCGACGAGTGGCTCGACCGGCTGCACATCGTGGGCATCGACCTGCGCGACCCGTCGCAGGTGAGCGCGCTCGCCGATGCGGTCGCCGCCCGCGGGCCGCTGGACATCATCATCAACAACGCCGCGCAGACGGTGCGCCGCTCGCCCGGCGCGTACTCCGCCCTGGTCGACGCCGAGGCCGGCGATGTGCCGCCGCAGCTCGCCGAGCGGATCATCCGCTTCGGCCGCGCCAGCTCGGCCCACCCGGCGGCTCTCACCGAGGCCCTCGACGGGCACACCCTCGACCGCTCGGGCGATGTCAGCGCCCTGGACCCCGCGGCCCTGACCGCGCTCGCGCTGCGCGGCGGATCGTCGTCGGCGGCGCGCATCGAGGACGGCAGCGCCATCGACGCCGGCGGCCTGCTGCCCGACCTCGTGCACACCAACTCCTGGGTGCAGACCGTGGAGGAGGTGCAGCCGCTCGAACTGCTCGAGGTGCAGCTGTGCAACTCGGTGGCGCCGTTCATCCTGATCTCGAAGCTTCGGCCCGCCCTCGCGGCGTCGCCCGCGCGGCGCAAGTACGTGGTGAACGTCTCCGCGATGGAGGGCCAGTTCGGCCGCGGCTACAAGGGGCCCGGCCACCCGCACACCAACATGGCCAAGGCCGCGCTGAACATGCTCACCCGCACCTCCAGCGCGGAGATGCTGGAGCAGGACGGCATCCTGATGACGGCCGTCGACACCGGCTGGATCACCGACGAACGTCCGCACCACACCAAGATGCGCCTCGCCGAGGAGGGCTTCCGCGCCCCACTCGACCTGGTCGACGGTGCCGCCCGCGTCTACGACCCGATCGTGCAGGGCGAGGCCGGCGTGGACCTCTACGGCTGCTTCCTCAAGGACTACAAGCCCTCACCGTGGTGATGGGCGGCCGATCGCTAGGGTGATTCCGTGGCGGAAACGAAGGTCCTGTTCGACTGCGATACCGGTGTCGACGACTCCCTGGCCCTGCTCTACCTGCTGGCCAAGCCCGAGGTGAACATCCTGGGAATCGTGTCCACGGCCGGCAACGTGCCCGGGCCCCAGGTGGTCGAGAACAATCTCGCCTGGCTGGAACTGCTGGGGCGCACCGATATCGATGTCTTCGTCGGTTCCGACTCCCCCGTCTCGGCGCCGCTCATCACCACTGAGGAGACGCACGGTCCGTTCGGCGTCGGCTACGCCGAACTGCCCACGCCCACCCGCACTCCGGCGGACCGGTCGGGTGCCCAGGCCTGGTCCGATCTGACCCGGGAGCATCCGGGCGAGGTGGTCGGTCTCGTCACCGGCCCGTGCACGAACCTCGCGCTGGCACTGCGCGACGATCCGGGCATCCTCGCCCGCCTGCGTCGGCTCGTGATCATGGGCGGCGTCTTCTGGCACCCCGGCAACACGACTCCCACCTCGGAGTGGAACGTGGCCGTCGATCCCGAGTCGCTGTGGGAGGTCTTGCGCGCCTACGGCGAGCTCGACGGCACCGGGGTACCGCTCCCGATCCTGTGCCCGCTCGACCTGACCGAGACGATCGAGCTCACCCCCGACCACATCGTGCGGCTCGCCGATGCCGCGGGGAGCAGCCCGGCCGAGGTGCTCGATCCCCAGGACCCCGATGGCACCCGCTCCACCGCGAGTGACCCCGTGGTGCGGGCCACCTCGGATGCGGTGCGGTTCTACTTCGAGTTCCACCGCGACCACGACCTCGGCTACATCGCGCACATGCACGACCCGTTCGCCGCCGCCGTCGCGCTCGATCCGTCGATCGTGCGCACCAGGGCGTACCCGGTCGACGTGGAGCTGAGCGGGGCATTGACCCGCGGCACCACCGTCGCGGACGTGCACGGCGCCTGGAATCGCCCGGACACCGCCCAGATCGCCGTCGCCACCGATCCGGTGGCCTTCTTCGACGATCTGCTCGATTCGATCGCGAGGCTCGCCCGTGACCGCGTCTGACGCACAGATCGCGGCCTTCCTGCAGGTGGCCGCGGAGACGCTGGACACCGTGGACGCGGTGCTCGGCGATCTCGACGACACCACGGTGAACCTGGCCACCCCCGGCGGCAACTCCGTCTTCGCGCTCGTGACCCACGTACGGGGCGCGCTCGGTTACTGGGGCGGTTCGCTGCTGGCCGGCGAGGACATCCCGCGCGACCGCTCCGCGGAGTTCCACGCGACCGGCACCGTCGAGCAGGCGCGCGGCATCGTCGCCGGGCTCCGCACCGACCTCGCGCGCTGGGCGCCCGTGGCCGCCATCGGGATCCGCAACCCGCAGGCGCGCGGCACCACCCGCCGCGATGCGGCCGCGGCCACTCCCGAATGGGTGCTCACCCACATGCTGCGGGAGCTCACCCAGCACACCGGGCACATGGAGATCTGTCGCGACGTGGTCGTGCGCGGCGCACACTGAAGCCGTGCTCATACCGAAGGCGATCGCGGAGGGCGTCCGCGACGGCACCGTGACCACTCAGTACCGCCGCTGGGACGCGCCCCGCGTGAAGGTGGGCGGAACCCAGCTCACTCCGGCGGGCCTGCTGCGGTTCACGCGCGTCACCAAGGTGCCCGACGTCGAGAAGATCACCGATCGCGCCGCGCGGGCGGCCGGGATGAAGGACGCCGCCGCGCTGCGCCGGGCCCTGCGGCCCCGCGATCCCGATGCCCCGCGCCGGGAGCGCTCGGCGCGGGGCGGCGAGCACGTCTACCGCGTTCACCTCGAATGGGCCGGAGAGGACCCGCGGCTCGCGCTGCGGGAGGCCCTGCCCGACGACGCCGAACTGGCGACGATCGCCGCCCGCCTCGCCCGGCTGGACGCCCGCCCCACGGGGCCCTGGACCCGCGACATCCTGGAGTGGATCCGCGATCACCCGCGCATCGTCTCGAAGGAACTCGCCACCGAGCGCGGGGTCGAATTGCTGCCGATGAAGGTCGACATCCGCAAGCTCAAGGGCATGGGACTGACGATCAGCCACGAGGTCGGCTACGAACTCGCACCGCGCGGCGCCGCGTACCTCGAATGGCTGGCCGCGCGCGATACAAAGACGGCGACCGATGACTGCACGCCGAATTAGGCCCGCCGCCGCCAACCAGGGAGAGAAACAATGACCACCTTCCTGTTCGGCGAACTGAAGTCAGAGTTCCTAGCAACGCCAACGTTGGTGCGACTCATTGCAGAGCCAGGACGACGGCCTGCAATCGCAGTCAAATGCTCGGCTTTGCAACTGCGATACTTTCTAACAACAGACTCGATAACGATCACTATCGTAACACTCAAAGAAGGCCAAATCATTTACGCCCTAGCCATGCCGGACCAGCCAGTCGGTGAGGCCTTTATCTGGTCGGTGCTCGAAAATGAATACGAGCGTGAGTCTCTACGCTTGATTCTTTGAGGAAGTGCCGTAGACCTACATCTGTTTAATGAAATCGCAATCAATGTGGCTACGATACAGGTCAAATTTAATCTGGATTTGGTCGAGTCATTGATTGACCCTGACCGAATCGAAATCAGTCGATCGGGATTCGTGGACTCTCGCGAATTGTTGCTTGAGACTCTTGCCTCGGTAGGTCGGAGTAACACGAATGACTCCCCGGGGATCCGCCTCGATGCAACGTTTCGTGGAGCGTGGCAACACCCTTCTTCGTGGTACTACACGAGCGGCAATAACTTAGCCACGCATCTTTCCGTATTCGATCCGAACGAAGGGGGACAGCAGGAGGCGTTGTGCTTATGGATCGCCGACGTACTCGAGCCAGGTTGCGCCTTCCTGAGCCCGTCAGTCACGCCAGCGGTGGGTAACAAGGGGCCTCGCGAACTGTGCGATGTGCTACTCACGTCCGGCGAACATACGTTCGTCATTGAATCGAAGTCCCTGTCGGTGCTCGGGCGATCGGTCCTTCCCTCGCGAAGCGACTTGCGAATGGATGTCGAGAAGCATATTAGGAAAGCTATCAAGCAGGTAACCGGTGCAGCCAAGTACCTTAAACTTGACTATCCGGTTCAAAACTCATCGGGCGAGATTGTGGACCTCAACAGGAATGTTCCGTTTCACCTCGTCATACTGATCCCGGACTTGTCTCTACTGAATACCTCAGAGGGCTTCGGCGCTGAGTTCATTGCCGAACACATCACGAAAACGCATTGTTACGTGCATATCTTGGATCCAAGCCAACTGCTTCGCGCGGTGCAAGCGGCAGCAATGATCGCGCGACGCTCCTCGCTTTCGCCTGTCGGCGCTCTCGATCTACACCTTTCAAAGCGGGTAGAAGTTGCTTTGCAGAGAGACACCCCGGATATCGACTTTCTCGTTAGATTCGGCGTGGACGCACAAGGAATGCCCTCTGCGTCCGAGCGACCTTAGATGCGGTCAGGCAGGTTGCTCGGAATCCGCCGCGTCCTCGGCGGTCGACTTGGCCCAGCGGTAGTCGGCCTTGCCGGCCGGCGTGCGCTTGACCTGGTCCACGAAGACCACGGTGCGCGGGACCTTGTACCCGGCCAGCTCGCCGCGCGCGAAGGTCTGGATGTCCTCGATGCTGGGCCGCTCCTGGCCCTCGGCGACGGCGACGACGGCGGCCACCCGCTGCCCGTACCGGGCGTCGGGGACCGGGACCACGAGCGCGTCCGCGATGGCGGGGTGGCCGTGCAGGGTGGCCTCCACCTCCTCGGCGTACACCTTCTCGCCGCCGGTGTTGATGCACTGGCTGCCGCGACCGAGGAAGACGATGCCGCCGTCCTCCGCCGGGTACCCCATATCGCCGAGCACCGAGATGCGGCGGCCGTCCTTCAGCGTGGGGAAGGTGCGCGCCGACTTCTCGGGATCGTTGTAGTAGCCCAGCGGCACGTTGCCGACACGGGCGATGTAGCCCACCTCGCCGGGCGTGGTGATCTCCTCGAACTGCTCGTCGACCACCATCATCTTGTCGGTGGGCGGGGCGTGCAGGTTGCCCTCGTCGTCGAGCTGCATGACGCCGTCGTTGCCCGTCTCCGAGGCGCCGAAGTTGTCACGCAGGATCAGCTCGGGCTTGATCGCGGCCATCCGGTCGCGCACGTGCTTGGACCAGATCGCGCCGCCCGAGGTGATCGAGAACAACGAGGAGAAATCGGCGGTGTCCTTCTGCTTCTCCATCTCCTCCACCAGCGGGATGCCCATGGCGTCGCCCACGATGAGGATGGTCTGCGTCTGATCACGGGCGATGTTCCGCACGATCTGCTCGGCGTTGAAATCGCGTTCCAGGATGATCCGCGATCCGAGCACGAAGAAGGTGAACAGGGAGTAGGCCCCGGCGCCGTGCATGAGCGGCGCCGCGATCAGGAAGGCCAGCGGCGGGAAGGATTTCGCGCCCTCGCCGACCTCGTCCAGCGAGGTGCGCGGTTCGCCACCGTACGGGACACCCGCGGAGAGCGGCTTGCGGAAGAAGTCGTCGTGCTGCCACACCACGCCCTTCGGGTAGCCGGTGGTACCGCCGGTGTAGATGATGTAGTGCTCCTCGCCGGTGCGGGGCTCGAAGTTCCGTTCCTCGGAGAGGTTTTCGGACTCGGAGAAGGGCACCACCTCGACGGTGCGGTCGCCGAGGGCGGCGGCCGCGGTTGCCAGTTCGGGCGTGGTCTCCCCCACCACGAAGACCGTGCGCAGATCCGGGAGGGCGGGCAGCAGCGAGGCGAGGGTCCGCTGATGCTCGGGCAGTTCGACGATGATCGCGACCGCGTCGGAGTTGGTGAAGATGTACTCCAGCTCGGGGGCGGTGTACCGGTAGTTGACGTTCACCGGTACCGCGCGGATCTTGATGAGACCCAACAGGGATTGCACGTGCTCGACGCTGTTCTTGAGGAACAGGGCCACGTGATCGAACGCGCCCACGCCGTGGGCCGCGAACAGGTGCGCCACGCGATTGGTCTGGGCGTCCATATCGGCGTAGCTGGTCTGCTCGCCGTTGTAACTGAGCACGATCCGTTCGGGCACCGCGTCGACGACCGCCTCGAAGATGTCGGCGAGGTTGAACTTCATGAGCACTCCTGTCCCTGACCTGCCGCGTCGGCACACCGGCAGAACGTGTTCTAGTTCTATCAGGTGTACCCCCGCCCTGTCTGCGGTTCCGCAGGGAATCGGACAGTCGTTTTAGAACACGTACTAGTCGTCTTCGCCGCGTGCGACGACGGCCACCACCGACCGTGCCTGATCGACGATCGCGGCCAGGTTGGCCCGGTACTCCGGCGATGCGGTCACGGCCCGGTCCGTAGGCAGGCCGTCGAGCACCGGGGTGTGCACGTGCCCGCCGGGAACGGACGCGCCGAGCCGATCGCGCACCAGCGTCACGCGGTAGCCGATCTCGTTGGAGAGGTAGTCGCCACCCGCACCCTGCCGCGCCATCGCGGACGCGGGCGGCGCCTCCGTGGTGGTGGTCGACGGGAGCTTCGGCAGATCGCACACCGTGCTGGTCGCGGGATTCGGGCCCGCGGCGTAACTGATCTCGGAGTTGCGGGCCACCGGGTACCGGCCCTGCGCCGCCGCGCTGATCGCCGCCATCGGCAGGGTGCTCCGAGTCCACTGCGGGGCCTGCGCGGCGACGGGCGCCGGACCGCGGTAGCAGGCCGCCTCGTTGTCGGAGGCGCCACCGCGCCACACCCCGTTGATCGCCTCCAGATCGAACTTGCCGGGCCTGCCCTGGCTGATCGTGGTGAAGCCCACCGCCCGCGACGGCCCGGGCGCCAGGAACGGCGTCACGGCGCGTTCCACCATCCCGGCCCCGAAATCGCGCCACCGCACTGGGAACAGCATCGCCACCACCGTGACCCTGCCCGCAGGCGTGTCGATCACCGTGCCGTCCAGGGCGAGCGCGATCGCCCCCGACGGATTGCCCTGCCGGATATCGCGGTTGAGCCGGAACGGGTCGAAACCCGTGACCAGGACCGTGCGGCCCGACGGTGCGCGGCGCTGCCCGCGGGAGACCTCGTCGATGGTGGTCACGATGCGCGTGCGCTCCGCATCCGTCACGGCGGGACGCCAGGCGCGCACCGCCCGGATGAGCGCGAGCCGCGCCCAGTACAGCGGACGGTCGTCCGCGGTGAACCCCGCGCCTGCGCCCTGCGCCCGCCGGACCGCGGCGCGGAACAGTTCGGACGAGACCCGTGCGGCGGCGCGCTCGGCCTCGGCGGCCGTGGACGCACGCCCGAGCGCATCGTCGAGGTCGCGCACGTACCGGTCGAAGCCCGCGTCCGCCACCAGTCGTGCGGGGACATCGCCGGCGTCGTACAGGCGCTCCTCGGCGGTCACCACGGTGGCGGGGCCGTCGGCGGCGGCGACTGCGGGGCTGATCAGAGCGGCGGTCAGGGCGAGGATCACGGCGGGAATCAGGGAGCGGCGCATCGCCCGAATCTAGTGCCCCGCGCGCCGCGCCACCCGGCGAACGGCAGGTGGTACGCGCGACGAAGGAGATTCGTTCACGGCGCGGCGAACCCTCGTCAAAGCGATCGAGTGCGACGACAGTTCCCGGGCATGACCACCTCGCTCACCCGTACCCCGTCCGATGCCGAACTCGACGCGACGTTCGGCCCCGTCTACGCCCGGATCGCCGAGGGTGCCGTCGAGCGCGAGCGCGGCCGGGTCCTGGCGCACGCGCCCATCGCCCTGCTCAAGGAGGCCGGCTTCACCGCACTGCGGGTCCCCGCAGAGTTCGGCGGCTCCGAGGTCACGGTCCGGCAGTTCTTCCGCCAGCTGATCAACCTCGCCGCCGCGGACTCCAACCTGCCGCAGGCCCTGCGGGTGCACCTGCTGTTCGTCGAGGACCAGCGCCTGGCGAAGACCGCCGCCGGCGATGCCTGGTTGCGCGCCTCCGCCGAGGGCACAGTGGTCGGCAACGCCATCACCGAACCCGGCGCGGGATCGGTCGGCGGCTACCAGACCACGCTGACCCGCGACGGCGACGGATATCGCCTCAACGGCACCAAGTTCTACTCCACCGGCACCCTGTACGCCGACCACATCCTGGTGGCCGCGGATCTCGACGGCGAGCGGGTCGCGGTACTCGTGGACGCCGACTCCCCCGGAGTCGAGAAGGTCGACGACTGGAACGGTTTCGGACAGAAGCTCACCGCGAGCGGAACCACCGTCTTCACCGACGTCTTCGTCCCCGCGGACCGGTTCCTCGGCGAGGGCTACGGCGCCCCCGGCCCCACCTACGCCACCTCGTACCTGCAGCTCGTGCAGTTGGCCGGGCTCGCCGGTACCGCCCAGCGCGCCACTGACGACACCGTGGCCTGGGTGCAGGCGCGCACCCGCACCTTCTCGCACGCCGCCGCCGACCTGCAGCGCGACGATCCGCTGGTGCAGCAGGTGATCGGTCGCCTCTCCAGCGCCGCGTTCACCGCGAAACAAGCCGTTCTGGCCGTGGCCGACGTGCTCGACCAGGCGCTGGCGGGCCGAGAACTGCACGAGGACCTGCTGCCGGAGGCCGAACTCGCCGCGGCGCACGCACAGATCGCCGTGATCGACCTCGTGCTCAAGGCCACCACCGACCTGTTCGAGGTGGGCGGAGCGTCCCTCGTGGACGCCGATCTCGCGCTCGATCGGCACTGGCGCAACGCCCGCACCCTCGCCGTGCACAACCCCGCGATCCAGAAGGCCCGCGCGATCGGCGATCTCCTGCTCAACGGCGCCGAGCTCCCGTACGCCTGGAACGCCGGCGCCCGCACGCAGACCGCTCACACCAACTGACCCCGCAACGAAAGGCACGACCATGACGCAGACCCGCATCGCCATCATCGGCGCAGGAGTGGTGGGTGCCACCGCCGCGCTCGTCCTCGCCCAGCGCGGCCACCAGGTGGACCTGTACAGCGAGCGCACCGCGCAGCAGCTCCGCGACGACGTCCCCGCCACCGGAACGGCCGTGCTGTTCGGGCACTCCCGCGACGTCGACCACACCCTGGTCCCCGAGCTGTACCCCGACGCTCCCGTGTCCACCGGCATGAACACCCGGCTGCAGACGGGCGAGCCCGGCGGCCTGGAGCAGGTCCTCGCCTTCGATCCCGACTTCCGGTACACCGCCGCGGGTATCGACGTGCGCCTGCGGGCGTACGACCGGATCCGGCTGTTCGAGGAGGCGGGTGGGAACTTCATCGTCGACACCGTGACCCCGGACGGTCTCGACGCCATCGCCGGGCAGCACGATCTGACGCTGGTCTCCACCGGCAAGGGCGGCCTGTCCGGACTGTTCCCGGTCGACGAATCGCGCACCGTCTACCGCTCCCCGCAGCGGCACCTGCTCGCCGCCGCCTTCACCGGGCTCGGCCACGGCGACGACGTCTTCACCGCACGCGGTCACGGCGCGGGCGCCCACAACGTCTTCAACCTGCACACCGACCACGGCGAGATCTGGATCGGCCCGTACTGGCACAAGGACGCGGGCGCCACCTGGAGCGTGCTCGGCTTCGCCAAGCCGGACGGTGGCTGGGTGGAGCGGTTCAACGAGGTGACCGACCCGCAGAGCGCGCTCGAGGTGGTGGTGGGGATCTACCGCGACTACTTCCCCGACGATCTGCCGGACATCGAGAAGCTCCGCGTGATCGAGGAGGACCGCCACCCCTGGCTGCGCGGCGCGGTGACGCCCACGGTGCGCCAGGGCGTCGGGTTCACCCGCAGCGGCCACCCCGTCGCCTCGCTCGGCGACACCTCGATCGCCTTCGATCCGATCGCCGGACAGGGCGCGCAGACCGGCCTGATCCAGGTCGCGGCGCTCGTCAAGGCCATCGAGGATCGCGGCCCGAACTTCACCGCGTTCACCGCCGATTGGATCCGCGATCAGTTCGACCGGCACTGGGAGGAGCGCGGCCACGCCGCGGCCGAGGTGACCCGGCTGTTCCTGGGCGATCCGGACTACGCCTTCGCCGCCGGGCCCCTGTTCGCGGGTGCCACCGCCGACGACGCCGTGGGCGCCGCCCTGTTCGGTCTGCTCTCGGTGCCGGACCCCATCCTGGAGCTCAAGACCGAGGAGGATGTGCAGCGGTTCATCGAGGAGGCGAAGGCCGCCGCCCTGGTCCGCAGCTGACCGAAAAGCGCACGATCCGACACCGGAAATCCGATATTTCTCCATGGCGCTCGGGCCGCGAGTAGGGTCCGGCGGAATGGACCTGTTGCGGACCAAACCCATCGCCCGGATCAAGGCCGACGGTGCCGCCGAGGGGGGCCTCCGGCGCAACCTCGGGCTCGTCGACCTGGTGGGGTTCGGCGTCGGCATCGTGATCGGGACCGGCATCTTCACCCTCACCGGCATTCAGGCCAAGGTGAACGCCGGTCCGGGCATCGCGCTGTCCTTCGTGGTGGCCGGCGTCGTGAGCCTGTTCGCGGCCCTCTGTTACGCCGAGCTCGCCGCCGCGGTACCGACCGCGGGCAGCGCCTACACCTACGCGTACGCCACGATCGGCGAGGTCTTCGCGTGGATCATCGGCTGGGACCTGCTGCTGGAGTTCGGGCTCGGCGCGGCTGTGGTCTCGCGCAGCTGGTCCGGCTACCTGGCGGATCTGCTCGGGCTCCCGCCGAGCCTGTTCACCGAAGAGGCACCGGTCAACGTGGGCGCCATCCTGATCATCCTGGTGCTCGGCCTGGTCGCGGCGTTCGGGATCCGCGAGTCGGCACGCGTCACCAACGGGCTGGTCCTGATCAAGGTGGCGATCTCGGTGTTCGTGGTGGCCGTGGGCGCCTTCTTCGTCACCCGGTCGAACCTGGTCCCGTTCATCCCGGACGCGGTCCCCGCGTCCTCCGAGGGCAGGGCCATCGACCGCCCGCTGATCGAGACCCTCCTCGGCGGCGCGCCCTCGCACTACGGGATGGCGGGCATCCTCACCGCCGCGGCGATCGTCTTCTTCGCGTACACCGGGTTCGAGGCGGTGGCGAACCTCGGCGAGGAGGCCAAGCGGCCCGAACGCGATATGCCGCGGGCGCTGATCGGCACGCTGCTCGCGTGCACGCTGCTGTACGTGCTCGTCTCACTCGTGCTCACCGGGATGGTGAAGTACACCGACATCGACGAGAGCGCGCCGCTGTCCAAGGCCTTCGAGTTCGTGGGCGCCCGGTGGGCGGGTGACCTGGTCGCCGTCGCGGCCGTCGCGGGCCTGACCTCCGTGATCCTGGTGGAGCTGGTGACGATGGGGCGCATCGGCTACGCCATGGGCCGCGACGGCCTGCTCCCGCAGTCGGTGGCGAAGGTCTCGCCCAAGTACGGCACTCCGGTCCGGTTCACCGTGATCGTGGTGGTCGTGTGCGCGCTGCTCGGCGGCTTCGTGCCGATCGAGGAGCTGTCCGAGATGGTCAGTATCGGCGCCCTGTTCGCCTTCCTCCTGGTCTCCCTCGCCGTGCCGGTGCTGCGGCGCACGAAGCCCGATCTGGAGCGCCCGTTCAGGGTGCCCCTCTCCCCGCTGGTCCCGATCCTGTCGGGTCTGGCGTGCGTGGCATTGATGACGAATCTCGCGATCGCGACCTGGTTGCGATTCCTGGTGTGGTTCGCCCTCGGCCTCGCCATCTATCTTCTCTATGGGCGCCGACATTCGGTTCTGGGCCGTGAGGCCGCCGCCGAGAGGGAGTGAGACGTTGACCGAACCACTGCGTGTGGGACTGATCGGCGCCGGACCGTGGGCGCAGGAAACACATGCCCCCGCGCTCGCCGCGCATCCCGGGATCGACTTCGTCGGGGGCTGGGCCCGCAACCCCGCCGCGGCGGATGCGCTGTTCCCGCGCACCTTCGACTCACCCGAAGCCCTGTTCAGCGCCGTGGACGCCGTGGCCTTCGCCGTCCCGCCGAACGTGCAGGCCCCGCTCGCGATCGCCGCCGCGCAGGCGGGCAAGCACCTGATCCTCGACAAGCCGATCGCCCTGGACCTGGACGCGGCCACGCAGCTGGCCGCCGCGGTCTCCGCCGCGGGAGTCCGGTCGATCGTCGCCTTCACCCGGCGCTTCGCCCCGGAGACGCGCGAGTTCGTCGACCGCGCCTGCGCGATCACGCCCGTCGCCGTGGAGGCGCAGTGGCTGTCCGGTGCGGCACTGAGCGGCAAGTTCGCCGCCTCGGCCTGGCGCCAGGAACAGGGCGCCCTGTTCGATGTGGGCCCGCACATCCTCGACCTCGTCGACGCCGCCGCCGGACCGGTCTCGTCGGTGTCCGCCGCTCGATACGACGCGCCCAGCGACACCTGGACGGTGCAGCTCGACCACGCCGACGGTGCCGCATCGTCGATCTCCCTGTCGCTGCGGACGCCCGCGATCCCCACCGTGATGCGCGTGTCCGCGCACTCCACCACCGGAATCGCCGTACTGGACAGCCGTGAGACCTCGTCGGCGGAGTGCTTCCGGGTGCTGCTCGACGAGTTCCTGGACTCGATCGCCACCGGCGTCGACCACCCGCTGGGTGTGCTCCGCGGGCTCGCGCTGCAACGGGTGATCACGCAGATCCAGGAGGCGCAGTGTCCGTCGGGCGGGTGAGCCCGCCGCCGGCCGAGACCCCGTTCGACGACGGCTTCTACCGAGCCGTGGTGGACCGGTCGGTCGACGGCTTCTTCGTGCACGACGAGGAGGGGCGCCTCGTCGCCGTCAACGACCAGGCGTGCACCAGCACCGGGTACACCCGCGACGAGCTCCTGCAGATGAATGCCCTCGACATCGTGCAGGTGACCACGGACCTCGCCCGGAGCGGCTGGGCTCTCGCCTTCGCCGGCGAGACGATCCTGATCCCCGCGATGCACCGCCGCAAGGACGGGTCCCTGTTCCCCATCGAGGCGCACATCTCGAGCCAGGTGATCGACGGTCGCCGGTACATCGTGGGCCTCACGCGTGACATCACCGACCGCGTCGAGGCCGATGCCGCCAAGCTGGAGGCCACGCGACGGCTCGAGGCGCGCATGGAGGCGACGCGGACCTCCTCGCAGCAGGTGGCGAATCTGCTGCAGGCCGTGATCGACGCCGCACCGGACCTGGTGTACATCAAGGACCGGCAGGGTCGGTACCTGTACATCAACGCCGCCGTCGCGGAGCTGGCCGGCGTCGCCCGCGAGGACGCGATCGGATACGACGACACGGTGCTCTTCCCCGGTGCGCTCGCGAAGGAGCTGATGGCCACCGATCGCGACATCATGGACACCGGCATCGGCCGCGAGGTCGAGGAGTATCCGTTCGTCGACGGGGTCAAGCGCACGTACCTGTCGAACAAGTCCCCGCACCGCGACGCCGAGGGCCGCGTGATCGGCCTGATCGGCATCTCGCGTGACATCACCGCGAGCCGGATCGATCAGGAACTGTTGCGGCACAGCGAGGCCCGGTGGCAGTTCGCCATCGACGGGGCGGGCGACGGCATCTGGGACTGGGATGTCCCCTCGGGAGCGGTCTTCTTCTCCCATCAGTGGAAGGCCATGCTCGGCTACTCCGACGACGAGGTCGGCGCCACGGTGTCCGAGTGGGTCGAGCGGGTGCACACGGACGATTTCGATCGCTGCTGGGCCATCGTGCGAGGTGTGGTCCAGGGCCGTGCGACGGAGTACGAGTTCGAGCACCGCATGCGGACCAAGGATGGTGCGTGGCGTTGGATCCTGAGCCGGGGCCGGGTGATGGAGCGCGACGCCGAGGGCTTGCCGAGCCGCCTGATCGGGACGCACACCGACATCACCGAGCGGCACGAGAACGAGGACGAGATCCGCGAACTCACCGAGCGGCTGCAGTGGCGGGCGGATCACGACGATCTCACCGAGCTGTTAGGGCGCACCGCCTTCATCGAGCGGGCGACCCGGATCGTCGAAGAGCGCCGGACGGACGGCGCCACGCTCGCCCTGCTGTGGATCGACCTCGACACGTTCACCCGGATCAATGATTCCCTCGGGCACGATCTCGGCGACCACGTGCTCGCGGAGGTGGCCCGGCGGCTGGCGGCGTCCGGCCGGCCCGACGATCTGGTCGCCCGGCTGGGTGGCGACGAGTTCGTCGTCCTGCGCCCGCGGGTCGACGAGGGCGACGATCTGCCGGCGTGGACCGAAGACGTCCGGCTCGCCCTCGCGGAACCCATGGATGTGGACGGGATCCTGCTCACGGTCACGTGCTCGATCGGTCTCGTCGAGTCGAACGGCTCGGACGACGACGTCACGCAGTTGCTGATCGACGGTGATACCGCTCTGTTGCAAGCGAAACGGGCGGGCCGTAACCGCATCGTCCGGCACACCACCGGGCTGCGTGCGACCCAGCACCAGCGCGCCGATCTCGCCGCACACCTGCGCTCCACCATCGAGACCGGCGACATCATCGTGCGGTATCAGCCGGTGATCGACCTCGCCACCGGGGCGATGGTGGGTGCCGAGGCGCTCACCCGACTGATCGGCCCGGGCGGTGACGAGCTCACGCCGCCGCAGTTCCTCCCGCACCTGGAGGCACTGGGCCTGATGCCCTCGCTCGCCTCCCTCGTGCTGCGCCGGGCCTGCGTCGAATTCGCCTCCGCGCCCGACCTGGGGTGGGTGTCGGTCAACCTCGCCTCGGAGGACCTCTCGGCGCCGCACCTTCCCGCCACCGTCGCGCGGACCATCGAGGCGACCGGTCTGGCCGCGGAGCGGTTGATCCTGGAGATCAACGAGCGGGTGGTTCCGGAGCCGCACATCCTGGCCGCGACCCGGCGACTGGCCGAGCTCGGGCCGCGGATCGCACTGGACGACTTCGGGACCGGTTGGTCGAGCCTCGCGCAGCTCAAGGACCTCGAGCTCGCCCTGGTGAAGATCGACCGGTCGGTGGTCACCGCGTCGACGGTGCACGACAATCCGCAGTTGGAGGCCATGCTGGCGGCCGCGATCGCGATGGCCCGGGCGCTCGACCTGGAGGTGATCGCCGAGGGCATCGAGCGGCAGGCGGAATCATCGGCGCTCGTCGCCGCCGGGGCGCAGTTCGGCCAGGGATACCTCTTCAGCCGCGCCATCGACTTCGACGAGCTGCGCCGGTGGCGCGCCTCCCGCGACCACGAGGGCCTGCTCGGCTGATCCGGCGCTATCCGGGCGTTCGCGGCCGCCGACGCGCCGCCGCGTCCGTCGCTACGCTGAGGACATGACGAACCCCGGTGATGCCCGCGACTCCGCGCCGAACGATGCACCTGTCGACGCACCCGGTGACGCACCCATCGACGCCGAGATCGTCGACCTGCCGGCGGCGCCCGTCGCCCCCACCCGCGCCGATGTCACCGGGTACACCGAGGGCGGGGTTCCCACCTTCGACCACGTCCGTGAGGTGATCGAGCGACGCACCGCCACCGCGATCGGCGGCGAGGAGCTCGCGCACGGCACGGCGGCCGGGCAGGACGCCGAGCGGGCCTTCGCCGAGCGGGAGAAGGCGGCCAAGGCGAAGCTCGACGAGATCCGCGCATCGCTACGGGCCTCGTCGCCCGAGAAGGACTGACCCGGGCTCAGGCCAGGTTGCCGGCCAGGTATTCCGCGTAGGCCGGAAGGTCGAGCTGACCATGGCCGGACAGTCCGATCACGAGGACCTCGTCGGAGTGCTCCCGCGCGTAGCTCGCGGCGGCCGCGATGGCGTGGGTCGATTCCGGGGCCGGCACGATGCCCTGGCTGCGGGCGAACTGCACGCCGGCGGCGAAGGCCTCGTTCTGCTCGATCGCCACGCCCTCGACCAGTCCGAGCTCCACCGTGTGGCTCAGCGCGGGCGACATGCCGTGGTAGCGCAGCCCACCCGCGTGGATCGGGTCGGGAACGAAGTCCATGCCCAGGGTGTGCATCTTCAGCAACGGGGTCAGGCCCGCCACGTCGCCGTGGTCGTAGCGGTACTCCCCCTTCGTGATCGACGGGCAGGCCGCGGGCTCGGCGGCCACGATCCGCGGGTTCTGCCGGCCGTGGATCTTCTCCCGCAGGAACGGGAACGCGAGACCCGCGAGGTTGGAACCGCCGCCCGCGCAACCGAAGACCACGTCGGCGCCCTTCTCGTGCAGATTCAGCTGGTCCACCGCCTCCAGGCCGATCACGGACTGGTGCAGCACCACGTGATTGAGCACGCTGCCCAGCGCGTACCGGGCGTCCGGGTCCTGCGCGGCCACCTCGACGGCCTCCGAGACGGCCATGCCCAGGCTGCCGCTGGTGTTCGGGTCCTTCTCCAGCATCGCGCGGCCCGACGCGGTGAGATCCGAGGGACTGGGATGCACGGTGCCGCCGTAGGTGCGCATGAGGTGACCGCGGTAGGGCTTGGAATCGAACGAGGCCCGCACCTGCCAGATCTCCACGTCGATGCCGAACTGGGCGCCGGCGAAGGAGAGCGCGCTCCCCCACTGTCCGGCACCGGTCTCGGTGGTCAGCTTCTTCACACCGTCGAGCGAGTTGTAGTAGGCCTGCGCCACCGCGGAGTTGGTCTTGTGCGAACCCACCGGGCTCACACCCTCGTACTTGACGTAGATCCGGCAGCTGGTGCCGAGTGCGTTCTCGAACTTCCGCGCACGGATGAGCGGCGACGGCCGCCACAGGGCCAGGATCTCGCGGACCGGCTCGGGGATCTCGTGGTACGCCTCGGTGGACCCCTCCTGCGCGATCAGGCCGCTCGCGAACAGCGGCGCCAGATCCTCCGGCTGCACCGGCTGCTTGGTCCCCGGATGCAGGTGCGGTGGGATCGGGGTCGAAAGCTCAGCGGCCAGGTTGTACCAGTGAGTGGGTACCTCCACCACGGTGATGTCGCGCTGATCGAGGTCCTGCGAGTGAGTCATGGATCACACCCTAGAACGCGTCCTCGCCGCTCTCGGCCGGGAGGTCCGAAGTCGGCCAAATCGGACTCGCCGGGAGGCAAGGCAGAATGGAAGCACGAGGCCTCCTTCACGAAGGTGATTGATACCAGTGACGCCACTGCTGGACGTACCGCTCACCGCGGGCATGCTGCCGGTCGCGCTCGCCGTCGCGGGCGCCGCCGGTCTGGCAGTGCTGCTCCTCGGCGTCCGGCGCGGTAGGCCCGCGCGCACCATCGCCGCGTGCATCGTCGGCGCGATCACCCTGACCGCGGTCCTCGACTACCTGGTGGAGTACGTGTGGCGGCCCTTCCCCGACCGGCTCGACCCGGCGGTACTGCTGTGGGTGGCGGTGGCGCTCACCGGGCTGCTGCTGGCGGCGGTCCGCATCGTCGAACGCCGCAGCTGGCGCACCGCCGCGGCCAGCGGCACCGCGGTGGTGGCCGTGTTCGCGATGGCCGCGGCGGAGGTTAACATCGTCTACTCGGCCTACCCCGTGGTCGAGGACCTGATGCCCGTCGAGTACCCGAACACGGTGCCGACGCCCGCGGCGGGAACCAGCCCCGCCCGCGGCAAGGTCGTCAATGCCACGATCCCGGCCACCTCATCGAAGTTCACCGCGCGCCCGGGCCTGGTGTACTTCCCGCCGGCGTACCTCTCCGCGTCGAGGGAGCGGCTTCCGGTGCTGGTGCTGCTGGCCGGGCAGCCGGGTGGTCCGCGGGACTGGTTCGTGGGCGGCAAGCTGGCGCGCACCATGGACGCCTACGCGCAGCGCCACGGCGGCGTGGCCCCGGTGGTCGTGGTCCCGGATGCGACCGGCGGCCCGCTGGCCAATCCCCTGTGCGCCGACACCAAGCGGGCGAAGGCCGCCAGCTATCTCGGCGTCGACGTTCCCGCGTGGATCCGGCAGAACCTGCCGGTGAACCCGGATCCGTCGGCGTGGGCGGTGGGCGGGTTCTCCTACGGCGGCACCTGCGCCCTGCAACTGGCCACCGGATTCCCGGACGTGTACCGCACCTTCCTCGCCCTCTCCGCCGATGCGGAGCCCGATCTCGGTGGCCCGGCCCGCACGATCTCCGAGGGCTTCGGCGGTGATCGATCGGCCTTCGAGCGGAACAGTCCGTTGGTCCGGATGGCCGCACGGACCTATCCGGACACCGCCGGTGTGGTGGTGGTGGGCACCGACGATCCCTCGGTCCAGGCGTCCTCGGTGAAGATCCGCGCCGCGGCGGCACGCGCGGGCATGAGTGTGCGGGAGCGTCGCCTCCCCGGCGGCCACAGCTTCGCGGTGTGGACCCCCGGCCTGGCGGCGGAGCTCGACTGGCTGGGCCAGCGCATGGGCCTCGGCGACTGATCAGGTCTGCAACAGCGCGGCCGCAGCGAAATCGCCGGCGTGCGCGAAAGCCGCCAGCACCACCGGTTCGCCTCGATCGATCCGGCCCTGAGCCAGCGATGTGGCGAGCGTGTGGGGCACCCCGACCGCGAACAGGTTGCCGCACTCGTCGAAGGTGTCGGGATGGCGCTCCGGCGGGAGTTCCAGCGCCTCACGCCAATTCCGCAGGAAGGTCCGGTTCGGCTGATTCGTCACGAGGTGGCCCACCTCGGGTCCGCGCAGTCCGCCCGCCGCGGCGGCGGCGAGTGCCACCTCGGGGACGAGCCGGTTGCCCCGCGCGAGGACCTTGGCGATCTTCGACTCGGTGAAGCCCACGTGGAGCTGCCCGCTGCCCGCCTCCCAGTACTTGCGCGGCGGATCGATCGCGGCCGTCATATCGCCGGCGTACTCGCTGTGCTGCGCGAGCACCACCTCGCGCACCGTGATGCCTTCGCCGTCCGCTGCGGCGGAGACCACCGCGGCGGCGGCACCGTCGCCCGGGATGGCGGCCTGCGGAAGTGTGCGCACGCGGTCCTGGGTGAAGACGTTCCCGGCCGCGTTCGTCGCCGTGAGCAGCAGTGCCGTGCGGGCGGTGCCCGCGGCGAACAGGGTGCGGGCCAGGTGCAGCATCAGGATGAACGCGGCGCAGCCGCCGTTGTGCAGATCGAGCACGAGCGAGGGCGACAGCTTCAGCCGCCTCGCCACGTCGCCGCCGCACCCCACCACCGGGAGGTCGGGCAGCTGGGAGTGGGTGAGGATCACATCGACCCCGGCCACGGCGGCGGCAGCGGGCTCGGGCAGCCGTTCGATCGCCGCGCACATGAGGTCGACATTGGACTCCTCGGGCCCCGCATGATGCCGGAACGCGGGAGGCGCGAACATCGGGTTCTCGGACAGCGTCCGGCTGTCGGCGTCGGCGAATTCCCGGAAGTACGAGGCGGGTACGCGGTTCGCGGGTAGATAGGACGCGAGGCCCATGATGTGGGTGTCCATCACGCCATCCACTCCGGACGGATGGGCAGTCCTCGCGCGTGCCGATGCTCGGCGATGGCGGTGAGGTTGTCGAGTTCGAGCTGGTGGCCGGCCGAGAACATGTCCCAGAAGTCGCCGACCCAGACGGGGCGTTCGGGTGGCGCTGTCTCGGGGTACGGGTTCTCGTCGTAGAACGGATGGTGGCAATTGGTCCAGAGCACCACGGAACCCGGCTTGTTGAAGACGGCCTGCGCGTCCACCACCCGCATCAGGTAGATCATCCACAGGTGTTTCCCCTGATCCCAGGCGCAGTGGTAGTCCACGGTGCGAGCGGTGGGCTCGGCGACGGTGCGGGTGTAGATCTCGGTCTGGTCGCCGAGCATGTCGCGGGCCACCCACAGTCCGGGTTCGTCGGTGCGCTCGAAACCGCGCAGGCTGTACGTCCACTCCTCCAGCGAACGGGTGTCGGCGAGCCATGCGTACAACTCGTCCGGCGGCGCGTTCACATAGCCCTGCACGGTGCAGAAGTCGCCGAAGACCTGCTGGTGCGGGTATACCGACCGGAGCCGGTCCAGCACCAGTGGAGTGGCGACCGGGCGCGGATGGCTCTCGATCCGGATGGTTCCTTCGATGTCGTCCAGGGGCGGGATCATCGGGGCTCCTTCGCGGTGGCGGGCAGGATGGCGGCGAACGGTGGGATCTCAAGCGGATCGGTGTCGATCACCAGGCACTCCGGTCCGTCGCGCGTCTCGGCGAGATCGAGGGCGGCCGTACGGATCTCGTCGACGGTGCCGGCGGTGCGCACCCGCATGGTGGGGAACATCGCGGCCAGCCCGTCGCCGATGCGGGTGTGCCGGAACAGGTTCAGGCTGGGGAGATCGGAGAAGAAGCGCTCCTCCCGGGCCACGCACATGCCGTGGGCGTCGTTGTTGAACACCACCAGCAGCACCGGCGCGTTCGCCTCGATCGCGGTGTGGATCTCCATACCGTGCATGTAGAAGGCGCCGTCACCGGCGAGGATCACCGTGCGGCGCCCGGTGGCGATCGCGGCGCCCACGCCGGCGGCGATGCCGAAGCCCATCCCGCCCATGCCGAGGGCCACCACGAACCGGGAGCCGGTGCCCAGCGGGAGGCGATGCACGGCGGCGGCGCCGGCGTTGCCGGCATCGGCGAAGACGAGGGCGTCCGGCGGGATGGTCTCCGCCAGGGTGTCGACGGCGTCCGCGCAGGTGATCCGGCCGCTCTCCGGGCGAGGCACGACGATCGGCTCGGGCCCGGCCGTGGTCCACGGGGGCCGGTCCGGCCCCGGACCGAGCCCGGTGACGAGGCCGCGGATGTACCCCGGTACGTCGGGAGCCGGTTCGTGTACGGACACCTCGAACAGCGGCGGCTGCGCATCGGCGTGCACGGTGAAGGTCGCTCGGAGGGCGGGCTCCAGCCCACCGCGATCCATGACATCGAGATCGGTGCCGAGGGCGAGGATCAGATCGGCTTCCCCCGCCGCACGGACGACCGACGGGTGGCCCATCACGCCGGACACGCCCACGGTGCGCCCGTCCCCGAGCGCCAGGTCTCGGCCGTTCGGTCCCACCGCGATCACCGCGCCCGTCGCCCGGGCCAGGTCACCCACCGCGCGGCCGACGCGGGCCCGCGACGCCGCACCGCCGAGCAGGATCAGGGGTCGCCGCGCCGCCCGGAGCGCGTCGATCACCTCGGCGGACGGCGCGATGGTGGGCGGTGACGCGTAATGACGCTCGGCCGGCATCTCCTGCGCGTCCGCGACCTGGACGTCCTTGGGGAGGAGAAGGGCCGCGGGGAGCCCGCTGTCGAGGGCGTCGAAGGCGCCCGCGAGCGCGGGCCCGAGGTCCGACGGTGCGCCCACCCGCGCCGAGTATCCGGTGACGGCGCGGAACAGGGCCGGAGCGTCGACACTGCGCGGCGCGTTGCACATGTCCTGGAACGCGCCGTGCCCCTCCGAACCGGTGGGCGGGCAGCCGATGAGGGCGAGCACCGGCACCCGGGACTGGTACGCCTCCGCGAGTGCGGGAACGCAATTCATCGCGGCGCCGCCCGATGTCGCGATCAGGCAGCTGGGCCGACCGGTGATGCGGGTGGCACCGTCGGCCATGGCGCCCGCGCCGAACTCGTGTTTGGCGATGGTCAGCCGGACCCGCCGGTCGCGGGGCGCGCGGAGCAGTGCCGCGAACAGATCCTCCGAGTTGGCGCCGTGGATACCGTACGCGTTACGAATCCCATACCCATACAACGCATCTGCTAGTGCACTTGCGCAGTTCGGCGTCACATCAGCCACAGTAGGCCCGTGTGACTCGCACCACAAGGAAGGTCCGCAGGACGAAGGATTGACCGTCAGATGCATTGCACCGGAATGTATCTGCGTACCGGACTATTCGGGCGCGGAACCCCCGTCGAAAGCGGCGAGGAGGCGTTGTGCGGCCAGCGCCGGGGTCAGGCTTCCGTCCTGCACTCCGGCCTCCACCTCGCCGCGCACGAAACGCACACCGTCGGACCGCTCGACCCGGCCCAGCACGGCGTCGCGCACCATGGTCCAGGTCCACTCCACCTGCTGGTCGCGGCGGCGCCGGTCGAACTCCCCCGCGTCCCGCAGCGTCCGCTGGTGCCGCAGGATCTCGTCCCAGAACTCGGGGACGCCGGTGCCCTCCAAGGCGCTCATGGTGAGCACGGGCGGGCGCCACAGCGAGCCCTTCGGATGGATCAACCGCAGCGCGCCGGACAGTTCGCGCGCGGCCACCCGGGCCTCCACGATGTGGTCACCGTCGGCCTTGTTCACCGAGACCACATCGGCGAGCTCCAGCACGCCCTTCTTGATCCCCTGCAGTTGATCACCGGTCCGCGCCAGGGTGAGGAAGGCGAAGGTGTCCACCATGTTCGCCACCGTCACCTCGGACTGGCCCACACCCACGGTCTCCACCAGGATCACGTCGAAGCCCGCCGCCTCGAGCAGCACGATCGTCTCGCGCGTGGCCTTGGCGACGCCGCCGAGGGTTCCGGAGGTCGGAGACGGCCGGATGTAGGCACGCGGGTTCACCGCGAGCGTCCCCATCCGCGTCTTATCGCCGAGGATCGAGCCGCCGCTGCGCGTGGACGACGGGTCCACCGCGAGCACGGCGACTTTGTGCCCCAACGAGATCAGGTGATTGCCCAGGGCCTCGATCGTGGTCGACTTGCCCACCCCGGGAACGCCCGTGATCCCCACCCGGGTGGAGATCGGAGCGTCCGGTGCCGGCGTCAGCTCCAGCAGCAGTTCCTGCGCCAGCGCCTGGTGATCGGCCCGCCGCGACTCCACGAGCGTGATCGCCCGCGCCAGCACCGCCCGGGTGTCGGCCCGCACGCCCTCGGCGAGCTCGGAGACGGTGATCACGCCAGCTGGTACCCGAGGTTGCTACCGAGGTTCTGCAGGAGATCGACGGCGGCATCGGCGATCACGGTGCCGGGCGGGAAGATGGCCGAGGCGCCCGCGGCGTACAGGTCGTCGAAATCGCCGGGCGGGATCACACCGCCCACCACGATCATGATGTCGGGCCGACCCACCGCCGCCAGCGCATCGCGCAGCGCCGGCACCAGGGTGAGGTGACCGGCCGCGAGGCTCGACACCCCGACCACGTGCACGTCGTTATCGGCGGCCTGCTGGGCCACTTCCTCCGGGGTGGAGAACAGCGGGCCCACATCCACATCGAAGCCGAGGTCGGCGAAGGCGGTGGCGATCACCTTCTGGCCGCGATCGTGGCCGTCCTGCCCCATCTTGGCGATCAACACGCGCGGACGGCGGCCGTCGGCCTCCTCGAACTTCTCCACCAGCGCCGACGCGGCGGCGATGTTGCTGGCGGCTCCGGCCTCGTCGCGGTACACGCCACTGAGGGTACGGATCTCGGCCTGGTGCCGCCCGTAGACCTTCTCCAGCGCGTCCGAGATCTCACCGACGGTGGCCTTGGCGCGGGCCGCGTCGATCGCCAGCGCGAGCAGGTTGTTCTCCATGCCGCCCTCGGACGAGGCGGCGGCGCGGGACAGGTTATCCAACGCGGCCTGCACCTGTGCGTCGTCCCGCTCCGCGCGCAACTGCTCCAGCTTGGCGAGCTGTTCGGCGCGCACGCGCGAGTTCTCGACCTTGAGGATCTCGATCTCCGCGTCCTCGGGCACCTGGTACTTGTTCACCCCGATCACGGGCTGGCGGCCGGAATCGATGCGGGCCTGAGTGCGGGCGGCCGCCTCCTCGATGCGCAGCTTCGGGATGCCCTCGGCGATCGCCTTGGTCATGCCGCCGGCCTCCTGCACCTCCCGGATGTGGGCGCGGGCGCGCTCGGCCAGCTCGTGGGTCAGCGTCTCCACGTAGTAGGAGCCGCCCCACGGGTCGATCGGACGCGTGGTGCCCGATTCCTGCTGCAGCACCAGCTGGGTGTTACGGGCGATGCGCGCCGAGAAGTCGGTCGGCAGCGCGATGGCCTCATCGAGCGCATTGGTGTGCAGCGACTGGGTGTGGCCCTGCGTGGCGGCCATCGCCTCGACACAGGTCCGGGCGACGTTGTTGAAGACGTCCTGCGCGGTGAGGCTCCAGCCGGAAGTCTGCGAATGCGTGCGCAGCGACAGCGATTTGCTGTTCTTCGCGTCGAAACCGGCGACCAGCTCGCTCCACAGCAGGCGGGCGGCGCGGAGCTTGGCCACCTCCATGAAGAAGTTCATGCCGATGCCCCAGAAGAAGGACAGCCGGGGTGCGAACTTGTCCACGTCGAGGCCCGCCTCGATGCCGGCCTTGATGTATTCGACACCGTCCGCGAGGGTGTACGCCAGCTCGAGATCGGCTGTGGCCCCGGCCTCCTGGATGTGATAGCCCGAGATCGAGATCGAGTTGAACTTGGGCATCTGCTGGGAGGTGTAGGCGAAGATGTCGGAGATGATCCGCATCGACGGCGCCGGCGGATAGATGTAGGTGTTGCGCACCATGAACTCTTTGAGGATGTCGTTCTGGATGGTGCCGGCGAGCTTGTCCGGCCCCACCCCCTGCTCCTCGGCGGCCACCACGTACAGCGCCAGGATCGGCAGCACGGCGCCGTTCATCGTCATCGAGACGGAGACGCCGCCCAGATCGATGCCGTCGAAGAGCTGGCGCATGTCCAGGATCGAGTCGATCGCCACACCTGCCATGCCCACGTCGCCGGTCACGCGCGGGTGATCGGAGTCGTATCCGCGGTGGGTCGCGAGGTCGAAGGCCACCGAGAGCCCCTTCTGGCCCGCGGCCAGGTTGCGGCGGTAGAAGGCGTTCGATTCGGCGGCGGTCGAGAAGCCCGCGTACTGCCGGATGGTCCACGGCTGGTTGACGTACATCGTGGGGTACGGGCCGCGGATGAAGGGCACCGCGCCCGGGTACGAATCGACGGGGAACCCGGCCTCGGCCACGGCGTCGCGGTCCGCGCGGGTGTACACGGGCTTGACGTCGATGCCCTCGGGCGTCGACCACACCAACTGGTCCGGGGTGTACGCGTGCGCCTGCGCGGCGCCGTCGACGAAGGCGTCGACGTCCGCGGCCGACGGCGCGGCGGGAGCCGGCGTCGTGGACTCGAACGAGACGTCGGCGAAGCTGCCGATCGTGGTGTCAGTCATCACGCCCCCAATCGGGTGAGCAGGTCGTCGAGCACGGCAGCCGCGTCGATCTTCGCGTGCAGGTAGAAGTCGATCAGGCCGTCGCCCACGGTGCCCGGGGCGCCCGCCAGCAGCACGAGGTAGCCCTCGTCGCGGAGCGAGCGGGCCAGCGTCTCGCCCTCGTCGGCGTAGCCGCCGTCGGAACCCGCGAGGACCACGATCTTGGCGCCCGGCGAACCGTCCACGGTGGCGGTCCCGGCCACCTGCTCATCGGCGTCCAGCACGGTCTCGATGCCGCCGGAGGCCAGCAGGTTGGTCAGGAAGGTCGAGCGGCCGTTGTGCGCCGCGACGGAACCGATGGTCACCATCCGGATCCGCGGCCGCACGCCGTGTTCGCGCAGGAACGAATCCGAGCGCGTGCGGAGCGCCTCGAACGGGGCGGCGTAGGCGCGGAGCACGGGCCCGTTGGTGGCGGCCGACGGTGCGATCGGCGCCTCGGCGAGGTTCGGGAATTCGTTGACGCCGGTGAGCTTGCGGGCGCGGCGCGAGACCGCGGCGTCGCGGCGCTCGGCGGCCTCGCCGAGCCGGTTCGCGATGGTCTCGTCCTCGACGCCGCGGGCGAAGCCGCCGTCCCGCTCGACGGCCTGCAGCTCGGCCCATGCCGCGCGGGCGAGATCGTCGGTGAGGGATTCGACGTGCCAGGAACCGGCGCCGGGATCGGCGACGCGGCCGAGGTTCGACTCCTCCAGGAGCAGGAGCTGGGTGTTGCGGGCGATGCGCCGGGAGAACGCCGGCGAGTACCCCTCGACGCCGCCGGGCAGGGCCGCGTCGTATCCGAGGGTGGTCACGTAATCGGCGCCACCCACGCCCGCGCCGAACGCGGCGACGGTGCCGCGGAGCATGTTCACCCACGGATCGCGCTGGCTGGTCGCGGCGAGCGAGGTCACCGCGTGCACCGGGGCGTTCCCCGCTTCGGGGTGCCCGAGCTGTTCCGCGACGCGGGCCCAGACGGTGCGCCAGGCGCGGATCTTGGCCAGCGTGAGGAACTGGTCGTCGGTGGCGGCCAGCCGGACCGTCACCTGGCCCAGTGCGGCGGCCACGGACAGTCCGGCGGCGGTGAGAGCGCGGATGTGGTCGAGGCCGGCGGCGGCCGCGAGGCCGAGTTCCTGGGCGCAGGTGGCGCCGGCGTTGTGCAGGTCGGCACCGTCGACCACGAGGGCGCGCACGTCCTCGGCCCGGGCGTCGGCCGTGCGGGCCAGCGCGACGGCCTCCTCGTCGGAGACATCGGAGCGACCGACCACGGCCGAGGTGAGCGGCGCGGCGCCGAGGCTGACGCGCACCAGGTCGGCACGGTACTGATCGCTCCGGGCGGCGGTGTCGAGCGCGGCGAGCACCTGGTCGGCCGCCTCGACGGCGTGCGAACCGGCGGTGAGCAGGATCGGAGCCATGTCCGGGTACACGCCGTCGAGCAGGACGCCGGGGTCGCGCCGGGTGATCCACAGCGCGCTCGCGCCGGATTCGAGGGCGCCCAGGACATCGGCCGCGTCGGTCTCGGGTCCGAAGACCTCGGCCACGCGCCATCCCAGGCGGACATCGGGCGTCGGCGAACCGCCGCGGGTGTACGGGTACGCCCCCGGCAAGGGGGCCTCGGGCAGTTCGTCGCGCTGCGAGTACAGCGGCGCGATGAGGACGCCGTCGTCCTCGGTGGGGGTGGTCAGGGCCGCGATCGGATCCTCCGGCGGCGTTCCGCCGCGCGACTTCGCGAGCACCGCGCCGACCGATTCGCGCCATGCATCGTAGGGATTGTCTGCCACGCGCCCTCCTCACCTGTGGCCCAGCACACCTGCGGGCCTGTGGCGCCGTGCCATCACAGCGGCGTCCGAGAACTCACGTTAACTGATTCGACTATCTACGCCCCAGTAGGGTCGCGCCGCTGCGCCGGTCAGGCGCGTATCTTGGCTCGACGTGGGTGCCAACGAAACTCGGTTCCGTCCCGGCGACCGGTCGTTGGTGATCCGGGCGGTGATCGGCTGCGCGGTCGTGCTCACCGTGGTGGCGGCGGGCCTGTTGCTGCCCCATCCCGCCCCGTCGACGATCCGGGCCTGGGCCGATTCGACGGGACCGTGGTTCCTGGCGCTGTTCTTCCTCACGCACGTCGTGGTCACGGTGTTCCCGATCCCGCGCACGATGTTCACGGTGTCGGCCGGATTCCTGTTCGGCCCCGTCGTGGGCATCACCGTGTGCATGACGGCGTCGACGCTCGCCGCGGTGATCGCCTTCCTCGGGGTGCGCGCGATCGACCGGCGCTATCCGTCGGAGGTGATCGCGCGGGTCCGCGAACACCCGGCCTACGCGCCGATCGCCGCCCGTCTGCGCACCCGGGGATGGCTCGCGGTGGGATCGCTGCGGCTCATCGCACCGGCGCCGTTCTCGCTGGTCAACTACGCGTCCGCGCTCTCGCCGGTCCGGTTCTGGCCGTACACGGTGGCGACGGTGGCCGGCCTCGCCCCCGGAACCATCGCCGTGGTGCTGCTGGGCGATGCGCTCACCGGCCGGTCCGAACCCTGGCTGGTGGCGATCAGCATCGGCCTGATGTCGATCGGACTGCTCGGCCTGGTCGCCGACGCCCGGATGCCCGCAAGCCGTAAGCCTTGATCAGGGGCAGCGCAAGCGTCTGAGCTTGCTAGCGGAGTCCGAGGAGCGCCGGGAGGTCGACGACGCCGCCGAGCACGTGGTCGGCACCGGCCGTCGCGAGTGCCTCGGGATCGGCCTTCCCAGTGAGCACGCCCACCGAGATGGCACCGGCGTTGTTCGCCGCCTGCACGTCGACGGCGGTGTCCCCCGCCGCCAGCACGCGGCGGACGTCGCGGGCGCCCGTCTTCTCCATCGCGCGGTGGATCAGGTAGGGCGCCGGGCGGCCCGCCGCGACATCGGAGGTGGTGACCACCGCGTCGACGGTCGCTTCGGGATCGTCGCCGATCCGCCACCCCAGGGCGGCGAGTAGTGGGTAGGCCACGGCGTCGTCGAATCCGGTGGTCAGGGCCACCGGGATACCGCGCCCGCGGAGCTCGGCGAGCGCTTGCGGCACACCGTCGATCGCGGTGGGTGGGGTGCCGGCGTAGGCCTGCCCGAGGCGCTCCCGGAAGCGCTCGAACCCGGCGGCGACGCGCTCGGCGGTGGGCTCGACACCTCCGATCCGCAGCAGGTTGGTGATAGCCTCGACCTTGTCGGTCCCCATCCAGGCCTGCAGATCCGGCTGCGCAACCGGGGCTCCGCCGTCCTCGACCGCGCCGCGCAGCGCCTCGTAGACCGCACCGCCGTCGTCGATCGTGGTTCCGGCCATGTCGAGGGCGACGAGGTCGACGGGAACGGTCATGCGTTTCTCCTGACGGGAAGGGATCGGAGCGTCGCCGCGGGTGCGGCGAAGAGGCGGTTCTCGACGGTCACGGTGGTCACGCCGGGCACATACCGGTCCTCGGAGTACTCGACGACGTCGCCTGCGGAATCAGTGGTGATCCGGCGGACCCGCAGCAGCGGAGATCCTTCCGGCACTGCGAGATCTGTGGCGTCCTCGACGGTGGCGGCCACTGCGTCGAGCTGATGGGTCGAGGCGAAGAGATCAGCGCCCGCGTCGAGCAGGAATCGGTTCACGGATCCGGAATCCGGGTCGAACTCCATCAGGCGGCGGCCCAGTTCCCAGGTGAAGTACATCTCCTCGCGCAAGGCGGGCGCACCGTCGAGCGTGCGGACCCGGCGCAGTTCCAGGACCGGGTCTCCCGCCGCCACCTGCAGCCGTTCCGCGATCTCCTCGGTGGCGGGAATCCGGGCCTGGAGGGTGGTGCGCTGTCCCGGCTCACGGCCCTGCTCGGTGGCCCACGCGGTGAACGATCCCAGCGCACTGGCGGAATGGCTCGGCACGTTCCGGCGCACCACCGGCGAGCGCCCCTGTCCGCCGACGATCAGGCCCTCGGCGCGCAGGGTCGCCAGGGCTTGCCGCACCGGACCACGCGAGGTGCCGAACTCCTCACACAGGGAGGCCTCGCTGGGCGCCTGCTCACCCTCCGGCCAGTCCCCCGAACCGATCCGCGTGCGGAACTCGGCCGCGAGACGTTGGTGGAGCGGCTGACCTGCTGTCATGACCTTGAGTATACAAGTGCGCCTGGCATCAACGAGGTCGATGCATGAACGGTCGATGAACGAATATCTACACGGATGTACGCCGGGACAACTTGTATAGACATCTACCGCAGGGGCTTGTTCGAAACGGGGTGCGCACGCCAAGCTCGACGACATGGACAGCGCAGCGGACATCGTGATCGTGGGAGCCGGCGTCGTGGGACTCGCCCACGCGGCCGAAGCCCTCGCCCGCGGCCTGCGCGTGACGGTGCTGGAGCGCGATGCCCGCGCCGTGGGCGCCTCCGTACGCAACTTCGGTCACGCCTGTGTCACCGGGCAGTCCGGCGACCTCGCCGAGCTCGCCCACCTCGCGCGGGAGCGGTGGCTCGACCTCGACGACCGCGCCCGGCTCGGTGTCCGCGCGACCGGCGGACTCGCCGTCGCACGTCACGCCACCGAGCTCGCCGTCCTCGAAGAACTCGCCGCCGCCCGGCCCGGCGACGTCGAGCTGCGCACCGCCGCGTCCACCCGCTTCGAGCTCCCCGGCGGCGCCGACGACATCGTGGGAGGCGCAGCGCTCCTGGCGGACCTGCGCGTCGACCCGCGGACCACCGTCGGGCGCCTCGCCGCATGGATCGACGCCCAGGATCGCGCCGCGGTCCTCTTCCGCACTGCCTACCTCGGCTTCGACGGCACCCACGCCGTCACCAGCCGCGGCCGGATCTCTACCGACCGCGTGATCGTCTGCGTCGGCCACGATCTCGACCACCTCTACCCGGAGACGGCGGAGGAACACCGGATCGACCGCTGCGCCCTGCAGATGGCGCGTGCCGCCGACCCGGGTGCGCCGATCACCCCCGCGGTACTCACCGCGACCTCGCTGCTGCGCTATCCGGCCTTCGCCGGTACCGCCGCCGCAGGCGCGCTCCGCGACCGGATGCGCGCCGAGCGACCCGACCTGCTCGACATCGACGCCAACGTCATGTTCACCCAGCGGCCCGACGGCACGCTGCTCATCGGCGACTCGCACCACACCGAGGCCACCGTGGCTCCCTTCCTCGACGAGACGATCGCGGACACCCTGCGCACCGAGGTGGCACGGGTGCTCGGGATCGCGGATCTGCGGATCGTCGAACGGTGGCAGGGCGTGTACGCCTCCAGTCCGCTCCGCCCCTACGTCGTCGCCGAGCCGCAGCCGGGACTCCATGTGCGCGTGGTGACCTCGGGTGTCGGCATGACCATTGCGCACGGGCTCGCCCGCCGCCACTTCCCCGCCTGATCCCTCCCCGACCAGAACACCCTCTTCCACCGCTTCCGACCTCCCTCGAAGGGCGATATCCCATGCGCATCACCCGATCCCTCACCGCGGCGGTCACCGTCGCCGCCGTCCTCGCCGTCTCCGCGTGCGGCGGCACCGGCGGCGGGTCCGGCTCCGCCGACACCGTGACCGTTTACAGCGCCGACGGCCTGGCCGACTGGTACAAGGCCGAATTCGCCGAGTTCACCAAGCAGACCGGGATCAGCGTCTCGCTCGTGGAGGCGGGCTCCGGCGAGGTGGTCTCGCGCGCCCAGAAGGAGAAGGCCAACCCTCAGGTCGACGTGCTCGTCACCCTGCCGCCGTTCATACAGCAGGCGCAACAGCAGGGTTCGCTCGCGCCCGCCGGAATCGACACCGGCTCGGTGCCCGCCGAGCTCAAGGCGAAGGACGGCACCTACTTGGCCGTGGTCAACAACTACTTCGCGATGATCCGCAACACCGCCGCGCAGCCCAAGCCCACCGACTGGGCCGAATTCACCGGCCCCGCGTACAAGCAGAAGATCCAGTACTCCACGCCCGGCAAGGCCGGTGACGGCACCGCCCTCCTGCTACTGCTCCAGCAGATCATGGGCGAAGAGGCCGCGCTCGCCTACCTCACCGATGTGCAGCCCAACAACGTCGGTCCGTCGACGTCCACCGGCAAGCTCGGCCCGAAGGTCTCGAAAGGCGAACTGAGCGTTGCAAATTCGGATGTGCAGATGGCGCTCGCCGCGATCGCCGCTGACAAGGTGGCCTACGAGGTCTTCTACCCGTCCTTCGCTGGGAAGCGCAGCACGCTCCCGCTGCCCTACTACATGGGGCTCGCGGACAAGGCGCCGCACGCCGCGAACGGCACCAAGCTCATGGAGCACCTGCTGTCCAAGGACGTCCAGCAGAACGTTCCCGCCCGCGCCTGGGGCGCCCCGGTACGCACCGATGTCACCCCATCGGGCCCGCAGTGGGACGCTTTCCGCGCAGCGATCGACGGCGTCGAGATCTGGTACCCGAACTGGGATCAGGTACTCACCGGGCTCGACGCTGATATCAAGGCCTACGAGAAGGCCACCGGCCAGTGACCCGCCCGGAAGGCGTGATCCGCGCGCCGCGGGGACTCGCCGACGACGAGGTGGACCGCACCGTCCGCCGTCGAGCGGCGGTGCGGCTGGACCGGGTGAGCGTGCGTTACGGCGACACGACGGCGCTGCGCGAGTGCAGCTTCGAGGTTGCCCGCGGTGAGACCGTGGCACTGCTCGGTCCGTCCGGATCGGGAAAGTCGACGGCGCTCAAGGCGATCGCCGGCTTCGAGCAGGTGGCCTCGGGCTCCGTGACGATCGACGGGCGCGATGTGACGCGCCTCTCGCCCGCCAAGCGCGGAATCGGCATCGTGGTGCAGAGCTACGCCCTCTTCCCGCACATGACGGTCCGCAAGAACGTCGCCTTCGGCCTCACGGCCCGCGGCGCCGACCGCGCCTCCGTCGCGCCTCGCGTCAACGAGGTGCTCGCGATGGTGGGGATGAGCGACTACGCCGACCGGCTGCCCGCGCAACTGTCCGGCGGACAGCAGCAGCGCGTCGCGATCGCCCGCGCGCTCGCGACCCGTCCCGGCGTGATCCTGCTCGACGAGCCGCTCTCGGCACTCGATGCGGGCATGCGCAAGGACATGCTCGGCGAGTTGCAGCGGCTGCGTGCCGAACTCCCCGAGGTCGCCATGGTCTACGTGACCCACGATCAGAGCGAGGCGCTGGCGCTCGCGGACCGGATCGCCGTGATGCGGGATGCGCGGCTGGAGGCCATCGGGAGCACCGTGGAGCTCTTCCACACTCCGCCGACCGCCTTCACCGCCACCTTCCTCGGCGGCGCCGATGTGCTCGCGGTCAGCGACGTCCGCGACGACGGGCTCGGATTGCGCGCCGCCTACGGATCCGCCGTCCTCACCACCACGCGCACGGCGCCGGCCGGAGCGGACCGGATCGGCTTCGCGGTGCGCCCGTGGGCGTGGCGATTCACCCGCACCGCACCGGCCAACGGCGTGCGCGTGACCGTCGAACAGGAGCAGTGGCGCGGCGCCGTCCGGCATCTCACCGCACGGGTCGCGGATACCGGCCAGTGCATCGGCGTGGACGTCCCGGTGCTCACCGAGGCGCCGATGAAGGCCGAGACGCTCTGGGCCGCAGTCGACCCCGCCGAGGTCATGGTGATCCCGCTCGACGAGGCGGGGGCATCCGCATGAGCACCGCTGTCGTCCGGCCGCTCATCCCGGCGGGCGTCGGTGTGCCGCGCTGGGTGTGGGCCCTTCCGCCGGTCGCCCTCATCCTCGTGGCCGTGGTGTACCCGCTGACCGGGATCGTCGCGCGGACCTTCACCGATAAGGCCGAGCGCCCGGCCGGCCTGGCCACGTGGCGCGAAACCCTCAGCGAAGGCGCAGTTCTCCGGGCGCTGGGCACCACCGTGCAGGTCGCGGCCCTGTCCACGATCGGCTGCCTGGTCGCGGGGACCTTCCTGGCGCTGGTCCTCGCCTTCGTCCCGTTCCCGGGTTCCCCGGCGGTGGTGCGGCTCATCGAGGTGGTGGTCTCCTTCCCGAGCTTCCTGATCCCGCTCGCCCTGGGAGTGCTGCTCGGCCCGGTGGGCGTGGTGAACGCGGCCGTCTCACCGCTCGGGCTCTCGACGGGATCGTTCACCACCTCGCTGTGGGGCGTCGTGCTGGCGGAGATCGCCTTCTACACACCGTTCGTGGTGCGACCGATGCTCGCCGCCTTCGGGCAAGTGCCGACGGCGCAGATCGATGTGGCCTCGTCGCTGGGTGCGGGCCCGCTGCGGATCGTCGCCCGGGTGATCCTGCCCGCCGCGTTCCCCGCCCTCGCGGCCGCCGCCTCGCTGACCTTCCTGCTCACACTCAACGAGTTCGGGATCGTGCTGTTCACCGGCGCCAAGGATGTGATCACGCTGCCGATGCTGGTGTACACCCGCTCGATCGTGGGGCAGGACTTCGCGACCGCGGCCGTGCTCGCCACGGTCCAGCTCGCGATCTCGGTGGCGGTCTACCTGCTGTACCGCTCGCTCACCCGGAAGGTCCGCTGATGCTGGTACGGAACGGAGCGGCCCGGGTCGCGGTGTGGCTCGTCTTCGGCGTGGTGCTGCTGGCCCTGGTGATCACGCCCGTCGTGGTCACGCTGGTCACCGCGTTCAGCGCCTCCTGGACCTCGGTGTTGCCGTCGGCGCTGACCACAGACCACGTGCGCGACGCCTTCACCCCGGAGAACGCGGCCAGCATCGGGGTCTCGGTGCAGACGGCGATCATCGCCTCCGCCCTGGCCGTCGTCGCCGGCACCTGGGCTGCGCTCGCGGTGCCGGGGCTGCCACCGCGCCTGCGCGGCGCGGCGGACGCCTTCTTCCATCTGCCGGTGGCGGTGCCGTCGGTGGTGGTGGGTCTCGGTGTGCTGGTGGCCTTCTCGGCGCCGCCCGTGATTCTCGGGGGTACACCCGCGATCGTGATCCTGGTGCAGGCGATCCTGGTGTTCGCCTTCGCCTATTCGATGGTCTCCGCCGCTGCGGTCCGGCTGGATCCGATGCTGGACAAGGTGGGCGGATCGCTCGGCGCCGGGCCGCTGCGGCTCCTGGTGCAGGTACGACTCCCGCTGCTGTTCCCCGCCATCGCGGCGGCGTCGGGGCTGTCCGTGGCGCTGTGCATGGGTGAACTCGGCGCGACGATCATGGTGTACCCCGCATCCTGGCGCACCCTGCCGGTCACGGTGTTCACCCAGTCCGATCGGGGCGACATCTTCGGTGCCGCGGCCAACACCACGCTGCTCGTGTTGGTCACCGTGGTGATCCTGGGCGGGCTCTCGGCGCTCCGGCGGCGCGACCGGAGCTGACGGCCAGCAGGGTCGAGACCACATCACGCGGTGGGGCGTCCTTGCGCCGCACCGCGCGCAGCTCACGCCGCAGATCGATGCCGGTGGTGGGAATCTCGACCAGCCGACCGTCGCTGAGCTCCGCCGCCACCGCGAGCTCACTGAGGACCGCGGCGTGGTCGCCGACGCCCACCATGATCTTCACCGCGGCGTTGGTGCCTAGCGCGACCGCGTCGGGATTGGGCGAGAGGTTCTTCCGGGCGAGTGCCGCCACCAGTGCGTCGCGGGTGCCGGCCCCGGGTTCGCGGGTCACGAGGGACAGGCCGGTGAGTTCCTCCGCCGTCACCGGGCGGTCTGCGGGCCGCCGGGTCAGACGGTGTCCGGGTGCCGCGACGAGGACCAATCGGTCAGTGCGGACGGTGCGAGAGGCCAGGTCGCGGGGCACCGTCGGGCCCTCCACGAAACCGAGGTCGGCGATGTGCCCGCGCACGTCGGCGAGGACCGCAGCCGTGTTGCCGACCGTCAGGTGCACCGGCTCGTCGGTGTGCTCGCGGAGCCGCGCGAGCCAGGCCGGCATGAGGTACTCGGCGATGGTCTGGCTGCATGCGATACGCACGGTGTGATCGGAGCGCAGCGCTTCCGCACCGGTCTGCAACGCCGACATCGCCGCCACCACCGACCGGGCCCACTCGGTGACGGCGGCTCCCTCCGGGGTCAGCTCGGCGCCGCGGGTGCGCCGGTCGAGCAGATCGAGGCGGAGCTGCCGCTCCAGGTGCCGCAACCGCGAGCTGGCGCTGGGCTGGGAGATCCCGCATTCGCGCGCGGCGGCCGAGATCGACCCCAGATCGGCGACCGCGACCAGCAGGCGCAGTGATTCCACCGCGGGCATGTCCATAGTGTCATTCTATGGGTAGATAGACGAGCTGTGGCTACCGGAAGGGAAGTTCCGAGGCCAGTGTGGTCGGTATGCACGTGATGACCACCGCCCCCAGCGCCGTCGAGCCCACCCGGTCCGGACTGCTGCGCGATCTGCGGAGTCCGTGGCACGCCGTATCCAACCTGACGCCGAACTGGTTCGCCTCGGTGATGGGTACCGGCATCATCGCCAACGCGGCCGTGGGACTGCCCGTGCACGTGCCGGGCCTGCGCGCGGTCGCGGCCGCCGTGTGGGCGCTGGCGGCGGTCCTGCTCGCGGTGCTCACGATAGGCACCGTCGCGCACTGGGTCCGGTATCCAGGATTCGCCCGCAGGCACCACCGTGACCCGGTGATCGGAAACTTCTACGGCGCGATGGCGATGGCCTTCCTCACCGTCGGCATCGGCGCAATTCTGGTGGGCCGGGATTGGATCGGGGTGAGCGCCGCGCTCGTACTGGGCGTGGGACTGTGGGTGATCGGCAGCGCCTTGGGCCTGTTCTTCGCCCTCCTGATACCGGTGCTGATGCTCCGCGGTGGCCACTACCGTGCGGATGCGGCGTTCGCCGGATGGCTGATGCCCGTCGTCTCCCCCATGGTGACCGCGGCAGGCGGCGCAGCGCTGATGCCGTACACCGCCGAAGGGGTCGTGCGCAGCTCGCTGCTCTGGTTCAGCTACGGCTGCTTCGCGTTCACGCTCCTCGCCTCCCTCGTGGTGCTGCCCTCGGTGGTGGTGCGCCTCGTGCGCGGCCCCGCGTGGGCCGCGCCCGTGGTGCCGACCGCCTGGATCGTGCTCGGCCCGCTGGGGCAGTCGATCACCGCCGCGAACGGCCTCGGTTCCGCCGCGCACGTGGCCGTCGGCGCGGATCTCGCCACCGCCCTCCAGCGCTTCGGCACGGACTACGGCTGGACCGTCACCGTGGCGGTGCTGATGTGGACGGGCGTGGCGCTCCTGCTGACCGCGCGCACCGCCCTGGGTACCGCGGAGGGACTCCCGTTCGCCCCGACGTGGTGGTCCTTCACCTTCCCCGTCGGCACCTGCGTCACCGGATTCTGCGCGATGTCGGCGGCCACCGGCGCCGCCGGGTACGCCGTGCTCGCCGTCGCCTACTTCATCGGCCTGGTCGTCGGCTGGGTCGCCGCCGCTCGCGGTACCGTCAGCCGGGCGCTCGTCAGCGGCGCTCTGCTGCGGCACCCCGATCTCGCGGAGTGAACTCCCAGCCTTTCAGCAAGCCATTTCCCTTGCGTTAGCCGGATGCAAGCTCGTAGACTTGCGCGATGATCGTTCTCACCGCGGACCAACGGGGCAGCCGCTCGGACTCCGATCGAGTCGAGGCGGCACAGGCCGCCCTGGCGCCCTTCGGCTGGCTTCGCCCGCCCGACCGTACTGCGGGTGACGAACTGCAGGCCGTCACCGACGATGCGGGCGTCGCGGTCGATGCGGCCCTGGCGCTCCTGTCCGACGGGCACTGGAGCGTCGGGATCGGGACCGGACCGGTCGAGACACCGCTGCCCCCGCAGACGCGGGCGGGCCGCGGCCGCGCCTTCGAGGCGGCACGTGAGGCGGTCGAGGCGGCCAAGGGCGCGGCGGTTCCTCTGCAGGTCCGTGGCCACGACGCCCACGCTGCGGCCCGCGCCGAAGCGATCCTGTCGGTGCTCGGCCTTATCGTGGGCCGCAGATCGAGGGAAGGGCAGGAGGTGGCGGCGTTGTTGAACACCGGCATCACGATCACGGCCGCAGCGGAACGGCTCGGCGTCTCGCGGCAGGCCGCCTCGCAGCGGGCGGCCGCGGCGGGGTGGGCGGTGGAGCCGGCGGGCCGGTCGCTCGCCGTCGAACTGCTCACGGAGGCCGATGCGGCGGCGGAGGCACTCGGATGATCGTCGCGGTGGTCGTCCTGCTGGTGCTCGCCGGCGTGGCCGGAATCCTGGCCGGCAGGGCGGGAACGGACGGCCGAGCGGGACTGATCCGCGCGGCGGCGCCACTGGTCTTCCTGGCGGCGGCTGCGGTCGTGGCGCTGGCCGCCCCCGCGGCGAGCGGATTCGGGCTGGCCACCGTACGGGTGGCGGCGGTGCTCGCCGCCATGGCGGGAGGCAGCGTTCTGGTCACCGCCACGTTCGTGCTCGCCGGTGCCAACGGCCGGGAGCAGGAGGAGCCCACGGAGGCACCCGCGAGTGTCGCCGGCTCGGCAGCAGCATCCCCGGAGGAGGCCGTCGAAGAGACCGATGCGGAGGTGGTCGAGGAGCCGCTGCGCGGCGGGCTCGCGATCGGCATCCTGGAGCGCGCGGCGATCGCCGTGTGCATCCTCGCCAATTTCGCCGCCGGCCTCGCCGTGATCGTGGCGGCGAAGGGACTGGCCCGTTATCCGGAACTGCGCAACCCCGGCGCCGCCGAGCAGTTCATCATCGGCACCTTCGTCTCGGTGCTCTGGGCTGCAGGCTGTGCCGGGGTCGCGGTGGCCGTCGGCAGGTAGCTCAGGCCTCTTCCTGCGGCTCGGTGACAGGGAACCCCGGTTGCTGCACCTGATACGGCGAGCGCTGCGGCGGAGACACGGGCAGTGGCGCCGTCATCGGCTCCGGTGCCGCCGGAGCGTGGGGCGGCACGAGGCGGTCGGCCGGTGCCTCGGTCACCACGACCGGGGCCACGGGTTCCGGATTGTCGAACCAGCCGTCGGTGTCGATCTCCCGGTGCTCCTCGGGCTGCTGCTCCTGCGTCGGCTCGAAACGGAACACCCCATCGGCGCCCTGGGTTCCCAGGTTGCGCATGAATCCCTGCAGCGCGGCGTTGAAGTCGCTCGGCACCACCCACACCTTGTTCGCATCGCCCTGTGCCATCTCGGGCAGCGTCTGCAGGTACTGGTAGGCCAGCAGTTCCGGTGTCGGCTTGCCCGATTTGATGGCCGAGAACGTGGTCTCGATCGCCTTGGCCTCGCCCTGCGCCTCCAGATACGCGGCGGCGCGGCGGCCCTCGGCACGCAGAATCTCGGCCTGCCGATCGGCCTCGGCCGCGAGGATCGCGGCTTGCCGCTCACCCTCGGCAAGCAGGATCCGGCTGGCCTTATCGCCCTCGGCCGATTTGATGGCCGCCTCGCGATGCCCCTCGGCGGAGAGGATGGTGGCCCGCTTCTCGCGGTCCGCCTTCATCTGCTTCTCCATCGACTCCTGGATGGTGGGCGGCGGGAAGATCGACTTCAGTTCCACCCGGGCGACCCGCAGGCCCCACCGCGACGTGGCCTCGTCCAGCACGCCGCGCAGCTGGCCGTTGATCTTCTCGCGGGAGGTGAGCGTCTCTTCCAGAGTCATACCTCCGACCACGTTGCGCAGGGTGGTGGTGGTGATCTGCTCGACGCCCACCACGTAGTTGCTGATCTCGTAGACCGCGGCCTCGGGGCGCGTCACCTGGAAGTAGACGACCGTGTCGATCTGGACCGTCAGATTGTCCTGCGTGATCACCGGCTGGGGCGGGAACGAGACCACCTGCTCGCGCAGGTCCACGCGGGCCCGGACGGTGTCGATGAACGGGATCAGCAGCGCGAGCTGTCCCGAGACCGTGCGCGTGTAGCGACCGAGCCGTTCGATCACTGCGGCCTGCGCCTGCGGCACCAACACCAACGATTTGAACAAGATGAACGCCGCTGCGATGACCAGAAGCACGAGTACGGCGATGCCGATTTCCATTGCTCTTCCCTTTCTTCGCCGGCGATCCGGCTCAGCTGTCCACGACAATGGCGACGGCGCCGTCGATCTCGACGATCGTCACCTCGACTCCGGCCGGGATGGGCGCACCGTCGTACGGTGTGCGCGCCGACCACTCCTCGCCGCTCACCAGAACACGGCCGCCGTCGGCGGAGACGTCCGCGGAGACCACGGCCTTCATTCCGGGGAGCGACTCCAGGTACGACGGCGCGTCGCCCCGCTTGCGTTCGACGTAGCGCCGCAGCGGAGGCCTGGCGAGTACCAGCAGTAACACCGAAGAGACCACGAAGACGATGCCCTGAGCCCAGGGCGGGAGATCGAAAACGCCTGTCGCCCCGGCGGTGACGAGCGCTCCGCCGCCGAGCATCAACAGCGTGAACTCGCCGGCCGCCGTTTCCGCGACGGCCAGCAGAATCGCTCCGATCAGCCACAGCGCCGCTGCCATACCTCGATCCTGCCAGAAGTCGGACATCGGTGACGGCGACCAGAATGAGTTAGGGTCACCTGAGTAGCTGATCGGAGGGGACGATGCACACCCAGGGCGAGAGCCGGTACTTCACCACGCGCGACGGACGGCGGTTGCACGCGGCGGTGCTGTCCGGTCCGGAGGCGCCGATCGCGGTCTTCGAGGCGGGGGCCGCGGCGAGCCGATCCTCTTGGGCCGCCGTACAACCCGCGGTCGCGCAGTTCACGACGGCGATCGCCTACGATCGGTCCGGCCTCGGGCGCAGCGCCCCCGATCCCGGTGCCCGCACCCTCGACCGGATGGCCGACGACCTCAACGACCTGCTCGACGACATCGGAGCCGACCGGAGGCCCGATCAGCGCTTCATCCTGGTGAGCCACAGCGCCGGAGGACCGATCGTGCGGCTCGCGGCCTCCCGCCGTCCCGACCGGGTGGCCGGCCTGGTGCTCGTCGATCCCACCGACGAGGCCGCAGACGTCTTATTCGGCACGGGATTCAAGGTCGTCGAGTCCGCGATGATCGCGGCGAGCCGGATATTGGCCCGTGTGGGTCTGCTCGGCAGACTCTTCGCCGGGCAGCTCCACGGTGCGCCCACAGACGTCCGTGCCGATATGGAGCGCGAGGCCTTCACGCCTGGGGTGATCGACACCCAGGCGAGGCAGGCGAAGACCTTCCTGCGCGAACTGAAGACTTGGCGTACGAACGCCCCCGCGCTCGGCACCATCCCGGTCACCGTGATCTCCGGGGCGAAACCAGGCGACGGCATGTCCGCATCCATGCGGGCCGCCGCGAACGCCTCGCACGCCACGCGGGCTGCGGCGTCGCCGGCCGGCAAGCACGTCCTGGCACCGAATTCGAGCCATTACGTGCCGCTGACCGACCCGCAGATCATCATCGACGAGATCCGCGCCCTCGCAGACTGATCAGAGCGGAAACGGCGGGGCGCCCACACCGACCAGTCGGTAGGTGCCCCACACCGTCTTGTCGGTCACCAACGCCGGCGCGTCGGTTCCACCGCCGACCGACACCGTCACGCTGCCGCGTGGCATCTTCTTCAGCGCCGCACCGATCTCCAGATCGTCGACGGTGCCGTACCAGTGGTACTTGCCGTCCAGGGGTTCGAGGTGTCCGGCCAATCGCACCGGCGACGACGCTTCGTAGTCGCCCGACCGCAGGATCGCGACGCCCGCGTACACGCCCTCATCGCGGACGTGCTCGTTCGACAGGTCGATCGCGTCCCGGTCCGGCCGCGACGGCGTGCGACGCCCCTTGCCGATCCAGCGCGCCGTGACCGGCGGCCGGGACAGCATCCGGGTGGCGCCCTCGGCGTAGGCCCACCGCAACCACGCCTGCAGCGTGGTCAGTTGCAACGCGCGCTCCGCGGTGCCCATCAGCACCAGGTTCGGCACACCGTCGATCAGCATGCCCAGGTACGCCCGGTCGGCGTCGTCCGGTCCGACCGCCGCTGGCGGACTGACGCGGGGGTCGAGCGCAGGAACCGTGATCGGCAGGCGCGCCCCGGAGACCACGAGCAGGTCGTAGTCGGTCTCCCCCGCCGCGGTCGTGAGCGACCACGCGTCCCGGTCGGGGTGGAACCGAGCGGCGATCACCTCCGACGGTGCCACGACGGTGCCGGCGAGTCCGGGCACCGCGGCGTCGGCGACGACGGCGATCCGCGCCTGCGTCACGCGAGGAACCCCGCGCGCTTCCAGGACCAGCGGGCGATGGGCCCCATGAGGCCGACGGATTCGAGGAACCGTCCCAGATCGCGGAAGCCGTCCTGCTTCGCCTTGAGGTGGTGCGGATTCGTCACCGCGGCGCGGTACGCCACCTTCGGATCGAGGCCGACGCGCGCGTACATCCGCGGGTTGGCGAAGAGCATCCGGAACCCGAAAGCCGCCAGCGCGTGCAGGTTTCCGACCAGGAGCGTCTGGGCCCGGCTCCGGGTGGGCATCCCGCGGCGGGCGCCGTCACGGGCGTAACCGATGTGCCGGGCCTCCTCGGTGACGTGGATCTGCATCAGCCGCGCCACGATCGGCTGCAGCTCGGGATCGTCCTTGATCTGGCGCTGCTGGGCATCGAAGATCTCCTCGCCGACCAGTGCGGCGATCCACACGGCCTGTCCCCGGATCACCGGTGCGAGAACGTACTTGACCACGCCGAGCTGCCAGCCGCGGAGCCGGAACGGGCGGGTGCCGATGCGATCGATCACCTTGCCGAACATCACCATGTGGCGGCACTCGTCGCCCATCTCGGTGAGCGAGTAGAAGGAGTCCCGGGAGGTGGGGTCGGCGGAGAGCAGCTCGCGCAGCAGCAGCCGGTTGAGCAGGTTCTCGAACCAGATGCCCATGGACAGCAGGTTGGTGACCTCCTGCTTGGACAGCTCGATGCGCTGCTCCTCGGTCATCTGCTCCCACAGGTCGGTCCCGTAGAGGGTGCACATGTGCGGCGGCAGGAAGTACCGGTCGGGGTCGATGGGGGCATCCCAGTCGATGTCGACGACGGGCGCGTAGGAGCGCTTGACGGAGCCGCCGAGCAGTCGGTCGGCGACATTCTCACGGGTACGTTCCGGCAGAGTCGTGTCGGTCATGTGGCGAACGTAACACCCGTGCCAGACAGAGTCCAGCATTGTGTCTATCCCTGCACGTCGCAGGCCTGTCTATTCGGCGAACTGCGCCCTGGCCGGGAGTACGAACATCCGGGCGTACCGTCGACCGGCTTCGAGGTTCGCCGTGCTCGGGCCCGCGTGGTCGGGGCCGTCCGCGGCACCGTCGACCGGCGGCAGCGGCGTGAGCAGTAGTGAATGCAGTTGCCGCACGAAGAAATCCGCGAAGGCCTCCACGTCGGCGTCGTCGCGGTACTCGCCGCGGCGGATCTCCCGCAGGAAGAACTGCCGCCCCTGCTGCATCTGCGGAGAGTCGCCGTGCACGTAGGGCAGCAGCAGGCCGGGGCTCACGGCGAGTACGCGCTGCAGTGCGCGGTGTTCCCGGAGGTACGCATAGGCGTAGGCGAAGCCCGCCGCGAGCCGCTCGCGGTTGTCCTCGATCCCGTCGGCGTAGTCGTGGATTCGGCTGTAGAACTTCTCCAGCTCGCTCGATACGACGGCATCGACCAGGGCTTCTTTGCCGGTGAAGTGTTGGTACAGGGTGGCCCGGGCGAGACGGGCGCGTTTGGCGAGCGCCCCCATCGAGATCCGGGTCAGACCCGCCTCGTCCACCCAGTCGAGTGCGGCACGCAGAATCTGCGCGCGGGTATCGGGTCGGGTCTGCGGTGCGGCCACCAGGAGATCGTAATCCGAAACAACTGCGATTCAGGACCGGAACACCCCAGTGCTTTACGATCACGAAGACCGCATCGAAGTAGTGTCAAGGGGACGTATGCAGGAACAGGCCACCGGCGGATTGATCCTCGCGCTGATCGCCCTGGCATATCTCCGACCGGGCCGGGTCGACGCACTAGGACGGTTTCGTGACTCCCAGCAGGCATTGGTCATCGCGGGGCTGGTGGTCGCGGTACTCGGAAACAGCGTCCTGGTGGCGGTGACGGAACCGGACAACGCTCTGTTTCGCGATCCGTCCTGGGCGGTGGTGCTCCCGCTCACCGCCGCCCTCGTGATCGTCGGTGCAGCGGTCAGTGTCCGCTCGGCCCCGTCCTCGCCGGAGCGGATGAATGCTCCGGTCGCGCCTGGTCGCAGGGAACTCATCGGCGTCCCGTCGATCTGTGCGCTGTATGCGCTGCTCGCGCTCTGGCGGGTCGTGGACGTTGGCCGCGGCAATCGGGCCGCGTTCGATTACGCCCCGCCATTGCCCCCAGCCGTGACCGATCGCTATGTGAATGAACCGCTTCCGACGTACGAGTCGTACGTTGCCGAGGGCTGGGTGGTCGCCGTCGCCTGCGCCGTCGTCGCGGTGGCGCTCACTGCGATGGCCGCGGCGCAGGGCATCGTCCGGCGTGACGACCCCGATCGCCCGGGAGTGGCGCAGCACGTCGCCCGATTGGGGGCAGCAGCTGCACTCATCGCAGGGACGGGTACCGCCCTCCTCGCGGCGGGACGGATCGACCGCATCGGCGCCGAGAACACGCGCCGCTACGAGAGCGCGCAGGTCATGCTGCGCGAGGCCGGCGTTTCGTTCGATGCTCTCGTCGCGCCCCGCAACCTCACGGGCGCGTCGAGCTCGCTCGAGAACGTAGCCAATCTGCCCAACCTCATTGGCTGGACGCTGCTGCTGCTGGTGATCGGCCGGGTGTTCGTCACCAACGGCATTCGCCGCCCGGACGGGGAGTTCAACCCTCCGGTTCGGTGACGAAGTCCACGAGCCGTTCGACCGCACCGATGAGTGAGGAGTCGAGGTCGCGGAACGAGGAGACCGCGCCCTGCACCCGGCGCCACCCGTCCTGGGGCGTGCCCCAGCCGAGGCGGGCGCAGGTACCGGTCTTCCAATCCTCCCCGCGCGGAACGTCGGGCCAGGCCGTGATGCCCACGGCGGACGGCTTGACCGCGGCCCAGATGTCGATGAACGGATGGCCGGTCACCATCACGTACTTGCCCAGCGACTGCGTCATCCGGGATTCCTTCGACCCGTCCACGAGGTGATCGGCCAGGACCCCCACCCGGCGGCCGGGTCCGGGCTGGAACTCCGCGAGACGGGCACCCAGGTGGTCCAGTCCCTCCAACTGCTCCACGACGACGCCCTCGACCCGCAGATCGTGCCCCCACACCCGCTCGACGATCGCCGCGTCGTGGATGCCCTCCACCCAGATCCGGCTCGGGAGCGCCACCTTCGCCTTGACTCCCTCCACGCGCGTCGACCCCGAGGCGCTGCGCTGAGGGCCCGACGCGGTGGTGACGCGCGGTTTGACGAGCGTCACCGGCGCGCCGTCGATGAGGAAGGCCGCCTTCCGCATCGCGAACAGCCGCACCGCACCGCGCGCGTCCTCGAGCTTGACGAAGTCACCGTCGTAGCTCTTGTCGAATCCGACCACGGCCCCGCAGAATCCGGTGGCCGCGTCCTCCGCGACGAGACCGCGCTCGGCCGCGACCTCGGGAACGGTGCGCGCCCGCTTGCTCGCGTGCCCGGCGTAGATGTCTCCATAGCTGTTCGCCACGCCGAACAACGGTAGTGCAGGAGGTGGCCCGAATCGGGGATCTACGGCGCCGGGTCGACGTACTGGGTGAAGCCGTAGCGTTCGTGCGGGCCGATGGCCCCGAACTCGAACAGGCCCTCCCCCTCCTCGGTACTCCCGTCCGGATGCCGGACGGTGCAGGACGCGAGGTACTCGATCGGGACCAGCATCGTCAGGTTCGGATCGAGCTCGGAGACGCGGAACCGGCGCCCCTCCACCTTCTGATCGCCCTGCCACATCCCGTGCCGCCAGTCCTGGTCGAGGCCGTAGCCGGTGCCGAAACCGAAGTGGTTGGCGGTGCGGATGCGCACGTCCACCTCGGTGCGCGCACCGTCGGCGGTGGTGAAGACGAGCCGGGCGGCCGATGCCTGCCGGGTGCCGCTGACGAAGTCGATCTCGTGCGCCACGTGACCGAGCCATCGCGGCTCGCTCCCGTCGTGCGGGATCCACGTGGCGTCCTCGACGACCGGCCTCCCGTGCACGTCCTCCTGCAGGACGACGCAGACGGTGGCCTCGGCGATGGTGAGCACCGAGTAGATCCAGAAGAAGTTGCCGGCCTCGGTGACGCGTCTGCCGGGCGGCTCCGCCTCGCCGACGGGACGCACGCCCCACGACCGGTCGCGGTTCCCGCGCCAGGTGCTCGCGTCGAACCGCTGCCCGTCCACGGTGAGTGCGCCCGCCCACGTGCCGACCTGGACGAATCGCTGGGTGTCGAAGGTGACCCGCTCCAGCTGGCGATGGAAGTGCCGGGGTTCGAGGTGCGCGGGACCGGTCGCGGTGAAGGTCAGATCGAAGGACAGGTCGTGATCCTCGCCGGGGTCGAGCTCCACCCGCAGCCGGGACAGACCGTCGATCACGGTGAGCCGCAGCGGCCCGACGACGGTGTCGGTGCGGTCGGCACCGAGCGCCTTCGAGGCGCGGAAGACGATCTGATCGTCGCCGTGCCGTGCGACGGCGAAGCAGTCGATCACGCCCAGATTCGGATAGACCCCGAGACCGAGAACCAGGAAGGGATCGTCGGCGGTTCCGTTGTGGGCGTTGAAGTAGTACCGGTCGTAGAAGTTCCGGTCGGAGGTGGCGGGATGCCGGACCACCTCCGCGACCTGGTGGATCGGGTAGTCGTCGAAGGGCGACAGCGGCGAGCCGCTCTTCGGATCCGCCGTCATCCGACGGACTCCCAGTACGTGCCGTCGATCATCTTCTCGATGCTCGCGCGGTGCAGGATCATGTCGTCGGGATTCTCGGCGGGCGCCGCCGCACCGAAATCGATGGCGCGGGTCTGGATCCGGTACATGATCACGCCGTGCACGATGGCCGCGTAAGCGGTGTAGAAGTCCATCTCGCGCGGGGTATGGCCGGTGGTCTGCGCGTACCGTTGCTCGACATCGCTGCGGCGCAAGAAGTCCGGGAGGCCCGGTAGGCCGGCCAGCTCGGCGAGGTCCTGGAAGAACCGGTGCAGGTACACGAACCAGCCCAGGTCCAGTTCCGGCGGGCCGATGGTGGCCATCTCCCAATCGAGCACGGCGATCGGCGTGTCCTCCGCGTAGATCAGGTTGCCGATGCGGGCGTCGCCCCAGTTGAGGACCGCGTCGTCGTGCGCCGGGAGGTGCTCGGCCGCCCACACCAGTGCACGGTCCAGGATCGGCGCCCGACGGTGGCCGTCGGCGGCCCAGTCGTAGAACTCGCCGAGGCGCCGCAGGTGTGCGGCCAGCGCGCTCTCCCCCGGCTTCTGTCCGGGCATCGGAAGCGGCGCCGCGGGCACCGGGACCGCGTGGATCGCGGCGATCACGTCCACGGAGGCGTCGCGCAAGGCCGCGCGGTCGGCGGTGGTCGCCTCGGGCCGCCAGGCGCCGAAGGTGTACGGCATCACGTCGGGCGGGACCTCGCCGTCGATCCGTTCCATCACCAGGAACGGCGCGCCCAGGATGGCCGGGTCCTCCTCGACCCACAGACACGACGGTGCGGGAACGCCGTGGTCGGCGGCGTGCCGCATCACGGCGAACTGCGCCGGCAGGTCGTAGCTGGGGAAGACCGGGTCGGATTCGGCGCGGGGCGCCACCCGGATCACCAGGCGACGCTCCTCGCCGCCGAGGCGGACGGTGCCGAGCAGCGTCTCGCTGGACATGCCGTTGCCCTCGGGGAGCTGCAGGTCCACGATGCGGGCGCCGGGTTCCCGGGCGTCGAACCAGGCCGCGAGCTGTTGCTGGACCTCCTCCGGTCGCCGCTGGGAGGAAGCCGGGCGGGCCTGCTCGGCGAAGGTCTCGGACTCGGTCATGCCGGTCAGGGTAGGCCCGTGAGCACTTTGCTAGAACATGTTTCACCGAATCGTCGGGGGGTCGCCCGTGTCGACCGTCCGCGCGAACGGGCCTACCCTTGATCCTCATGACCTCCGTGGCAACCCTCGCCCGACGCGCCACCGCGGGGCCCGCGCAGGGCTTCGCGGTGTGGTCCGCGGCATGGCTGGCCGGGTCCGCCGGCACCGACGACGTGCTCACGGCGCTCGCCGAGTGGGCACCTGTGCAGTCCGTGGTCGACGGTGATCTGCCGGATCTGCTGGCCGAACTGCGCGCACTCGATCCGCACACCGTCCGGCTGCTGCTCCCGGCCCCCGGCGACGCCCGCGGTCTCCCCGCGGGCACCGACCTGGAGGACGCGGCGATGGCCCGGGGCGAGGTGGTGTTGTTCGACGGCGCCACCGCGACCATCGCGCTGGTGCCCACGCCCGAGGCCGGCGACGTGATGCGCTGGCAGGCCTTCCTGCACGAACCGCCGCTGGTCAACCCCGATCCGATCGCCCTCGGTGCGGCCGAACACTCGCTGCGTGACGCGGTGCGCGAGGCCCCGTCGGCGCTGGCGAGCCTGCCCCCGGCGCCGGACGCGTCATCCGATCCGCGACGGCTGGTGATGGATCTGACCCGGTACCTCGGCGCACATCGTCTGCCGCACGGCGCCTCGGAGCGGGCGCACCGGGTGCTCGACAGTGCGGGGATGGTGGAGGCGATCCTGCTGGTGGCGGGTGCCGAGAATCCGTACGCCGGACTCACCCTGGCCTCCGCGCAGGGCGGCGACGCCGCCTACCGGGACCTGTGGCGCACCGTCCGCGCCGCCCGCGTCGCCGCCGTCAATGCGGTGTGCCGCGAGGAACTGCGGACCTCGTTCTGAAACCGGCGTCCCACCGGGTCATGATCGACATGTCGCACCCTGAGCTGGATGCGGCCCGGTTTCAGGTGCGGGTGGGCCGCCGGACCGCCGGGCAGCAGCCGACCACGCACGGCGCACCGTCGACACTGACACCGAGCCCCGCCGACCGGCCGGCGATCGCGTCCTCGACGAGCGCCACCACCATCTGCGCGAACCGCGGATCCTGACCGCAGGTGGCGGCGCGGGCGAAGGGCATGCCCAACTCCCCCGCCAGATCCTTGGCCTCGGTGTCCAGGTCCCAGATCACCTCGAGGTGGTCGGAGACGAAACCGATCGGCACCACGGCCACACCGGGAACCCGCTCGTCCCACAGGGATTGGATGTGATCGCAGATGTCCGGTTCGAGCCACGGCACCTGCGGCGGGCCCGACCGGGACTGCCAGACCACGTCGTAGTCGCCGGTGCCGATCCGGGCGGCGACGTTGTCAGCGGCGTCGCGCACCTGCCGCGAGTACAGGTTCGTCACGCCGGGCGGACCGGCCGCCTCGTCCGCGGCGTCCGGGATCGAATGCGCCGTGAACACCAGCCGCGAACCGGAAGGCACCTCCGCGAGCGCGGCGCTCGCGGCATCGGCGAAGCAGTCCAGGAACAGTTCGTGATCGGAGAACTGCGGCAGCTTGGTCAGCTGCGGAGCGTCCTCGACCGCGGCGCGCGCCCGGGCGATGTCCTCGTCGTACTGCCGGCAACCCGAGAAACCGCCCCACGCGGAGGTCGCGAAGACCAATGCGCGCCGCACCCCGTCGGCCTTCATCTGCGCGACGGTGTCCTCGACCATCGGGTGCCAGTTCCGGTTCCCGAAGTAGACCGGCAACTCCAAGCCGCGGTCGGCGAGCACCCCCTCGACGGCGGTGATCAGCTCCCGGTTCTGGGCGTTGATCGGCGAAACGCCGCCGAACCGCAGGTAGTGCTGCTCGACGGCGTCCAGGCGCTCAGGAGGTACGCCCCGACCCCGCGTGACGTTCTCGAGGAACGGTCGCACGTGGTCGGGGTGCTCGGGCCCCCCGAAGGAGAGCACGAGCAGGGCGTCGTAACTCACTGCTGGTTGATGAAGTCCTCGGGGAACCAGGTGTTGTGGCTGGCGCCGCCGTCGACGTAGACGATCGAACCGGTGGTGCCGGGCAGCCAGTCGGACAGCAGCGCACACACGCTCTTGCCCACGACCTCCGGGTCGTCGACGTTCCAGCCGATGGGCGAGGCGCCGTCCCAGTAGGTGTTGAGCATGTTGAGCTTCTTGGCGTCATCGGTCGCGGTGCCCGAGATCGCCTTCGCCGCGAGGGTCTTGATCGGGCCGGCGGCCACCAGGTTCGAGCGGATCTTCTTGGCGTAGCCCACCTCGCGGGCCACGTAGCGGTTCACCGACTCCAGGGCCGCCTTCTGCACGCCCATCCAGTTGTAGTCGGGCAGCGCGGTGCGCGGATCGAAGTCCATGCCCACGATGGAGCCGCCCTCGTTCATCACGGGGAGCACGGCGCGGGCCAGCGAGGCGTAGCTCCAGGCCGAGATCTCGAAGGACTTCGCCACGTCGGGACCGGGGCCCTCGAGGAAGGGCAGCGCGTCCGGGCCCATCAGGGTGCGGGGCGCGAAGGCGATCGAGTGCAGCACACCGTCGATGCCCTCGGGCGCGAGCTCGCGGATCTTGTCGGCCAGGACGCCGAGGTACTCCTCGTCGGTCACGTCGAGCGGGATGGCCGGGGGCACCTCCTGCGGCAGGCGCTTGGCGATCCGGTCGATCAGGCGGAGCCGGTCCGGGATGCCGGTGATGATCACCTTGGCGCCCTGCTCCTGGGCCACCTTGGCGGCCGAGAAGGCGATGGAGGCATCGGTGATGATGCCGGTGATGAGGATGGTCTTGCCTGCGAGCAGTCCGGTCACGGACGTGCCTCCTTCTGGGGTTGGCTGGTGCGACGGTGCGGTGTCGGCTTGTGGCCGGAGCGGGGCCTAGTGGCCCATCCCGAGTCCGCCGTCGACGTTGATGACGTTGCCGGTGACGTAGGCGGAGTCGTCCGAGGCGAGGAACGAGACCACGGCGGCCACCTCCTCCGGCTGGCCGATGCGCTTCGCCGGGATGCCCTGCTTGATCAGCGGTTCGGTCATGTCGGCGGGGAGATCGCGGGTCATGTCGGTGTCGATGAGCCCCGGCGCGATCACGTTGGCGGTGATGTTGCGCGACGCCATCTCGCGGGTGACGGAGCGGGCGAGACCGACGACGCCGGCCTTCGACGAGGCGTAGTTGGCCTGACCGCCGGTACCGGCGAGACCGACGACCGAGCCGAGGTAGATGAAGCGGCCCCAGCGGTTCTTGAGCATGTCGCGGGTGGCGGCCTTGGTGACGCGGAAGGCACCGGTGAGGTTGGCGTTGATGACCTTCTCGAAGCTCTCCACGCTCATGCGCATGACCAGCGTGTCCTCGGTGATGCCGGCGTTGGAGACGACCACCTCGACGGGGCCCTGGTGCTCGGCGACGGTCTTGAACGCGGCGTCCACCGAATCGTTGTCGGTGACATCGCACTGCACGCCGAACAGGCCCTCGGGGGCACCCGAACCGCGGTGGGTCACGGCCACCTTGTGACCGTCGGCGGCGAGGCGCTGCGCGATGGCGAGGCCGATGCCGCGGTTGCCGCCCGTCACGAGCACGGAACGGGGCGTGAAGTCAGAAGAGTTCGACATGGCTGCCAACTTAGCAATCACGCTCACCCGCCGGGAAATCTCGGTCGATCCACCCGCGTGTCCGCGCCGCCGTCAGGGCAGGCGACGGTTCATGCCCACGGCCGCCGCGGCGCCCGCCAGGATGATCAGGGTGCCCCACAGCATCCAGATGCGGGAGTTGTCGCCCTTCTGCATCTCCCAGCCGATCTCGTCGCGCAGGCTCCCGTAGGCCTCGTTGAGGTCGCTCAACGACGACGCCGCGAAGAACTGGCCACCCGAGAGCTCCGCGATCTTCTTGAGCGAGGCATCGTCCACGGGCACCGGGATGTTCTGTCCGCCGATGTTCACGCTGCCGCTGGTGGTGCCGAAGGAGATGGTGGAGATGGGGATCCCCTCCTCCTTCGCCTTACGGGCGGCGGTGAACCCGCCGCGCGGATCGTCGAGATCGGTGGGCACCGTCTGCTTGCCGTCGGACTCCAGGATGATCCGTGCGGGCGGCGAGTTGTCCTTGCCGCCCAGCACGTCCCGGATGTTCTTGATCGACTGGATCGAGGTGTAGATGCCCTCGCCGGTGGCCGTGCGCTGCGCCAGTTCGAGCTTGTCGACGGCATTGAGCGCCAGGCTGCGGTCGGGGGTCGGCGAGACCAGCAGCGAGGCCGTGCCCGCGAAGGAGACGATGCCCAGGTTCACACCGTTCGGCAGTTCGGTGACGAACTTCTTCGCCGCCTCCTTGGCCGCGGTCAGCCGGTCCGGCTCCACGTCCTTGGCCTCCATGGACAGCGAGACGTCGATGGCGAGCACCACGGTGGCGCGGTTGCGCGGGACCTTCCGCATCGCCTGCGGGCCGGACAGCGCGACCATGAGCAGCACCAGGCCGATGGCCAGCAGCGCGATCGGCAGGTGCTTCCACCGGTTCTTCGTGGGCGGCGCCACCGAATCGAGCACCGAGGTGTTGGCGAACTTCAGGGTCCGCTTCTGCCGTCGCTTCTCGTTGTAGACGTACCCGGCGAGCAGTGCGGCGACGACGAGGATGCCGAGCAGCCAGATCGGGTCGGCGAGCGAGGTGAGACCGCCCATCTACGAAGCACCAGCCAATCCACGTCGGCGCGCGGCGACGAACCGCACGATGTCGGCGAGCCAGTCCCGGTCGGTGCGCAGTTCGAGCACGGGGGCCCCGACGCCGCGGAGCGTGCGGGCCACCTGCTGCCGGTGCTTCTGCGCCGCATCGGCGAAGCGGGACTGCAGCTCGGGGGTCACGGTGAGTTCGCGGACCGCGCCGGTCTCGGCGTCGCGGAGCGCGATCTCGCCGACCGCGGGCAGCTCGACGTCGCGCGGATCGAGGACCTCGACGGCCAGCACCTCGTGCTTGGCGGCCAGTCCCCGCAGCTCGCGGACGTAGTCGATGTCGCCGAGGAAGTCGCTGATCACCACGACCAGGCCGCGGGGTTGTTCGGGCCGCCGCAGCGAGTCCAGCGCCCCGCGCAGATCGCCGCGCGTGCCCTCGGTGGCGCGCGGCGCACCCGCGATGGTGCGCAGCACGAGCTGCCGGTGCGCCCGTCCCGCTCGCGGCTGCACGCGCAGCATGGTGGTGCCGTTGGTGACGATGCAGCCGACGCGGTTCGCGGCACCGGCCACGAGGTGGGTGACGGCCGCCGACGCGGCGACGGCGAGATCGCGCTTCGTGCCGCCGACCGAGCCGAAGTCCATCGACGCCGACAGGTCGACCACGATCCAGGTCTGCAGTTCGCGGTCGGCGATCATCTGCCGCACGTGCGGGTGCGTGGTGCGTGCGGTCACGGACCAGTCCATGAGCCGCACGTCGTCGCCCGGGGTGTACGGGCGTGATTCACCGGGCTCGGAACCGGGACCCGGCAGCAGGCCCTGGTGGTCGCCCTTGAGCACACCGTCGAGACGGCGACGGACCAGCAGTTCGAGCGTCTTGAGCGACGCCTGCATGCGGGCCTCGTCGACCTCGCCTCCGGCGAAACTCGGGAGCGGGCTGGCGGACACCGATCAGCCCTGCGACTGCGTCGCCTGCTGCGGCGCGGCCTGCTGGTGCGCCGTCTGCTGGACCGGGGGCTGCTGCGGGTAGGCCGGCGCCTGCTGGGGCACCGACTGGCCCACGACCTGCGGCAGCGCGATGGTCTGCAGCACCCGGGTGATGGCCTGATCGGCGGTCACTTCGTCGGCCAGGGCGTCGTAGCTCATCACGAGGCGGTGGCGTAGCACGTCGGGGATGATCTCGACCACGTCCTGCGGGACGACGTAGTCGCGGCCGCGGAGCAGGGCGAGCGCGCGGGCCGCGGCGACGATGCCGAGGGTGGCGCGCGGCGAGGCGCCGTAGGTGATCCACGAGGCCACATCGTCCAGGCCGTACTCGCGCGGGGTGCGGGTCGCGGCGATCACCCGGACCACGTAGTCGACCAGCGCGTGGTGCACGAAGACCTCGCTGGCGGCGCGCTGCAGGCGGATGATCGTGGCGGGATCGAGTACCTGGGAGGCGGTGGGCGGCGTGGTGCCCATGCGGTAGACGATCTCCCGCTCCTCCTCCACCGAGGGGTAGCCGACGACCACCTTGAACAGGAAGCGGTCGCGCTGCGCCTCGGGCAGCGGGTACACGCCCTCGTTCTCGATCGGGTTCTGGGTCGCGAGCACCAGGAACGGGTCGGGCATCGGGAAGGTCTCGCCGCCGATGGACACCTTGCGCTCGGCCATCACCTCGAGCAGGGCCGACTGCACCTTGGCCGGTGCGCGGTTGATCTCGTCGGCCAGCAGGAAGTTCGCCTTCACCGGTCCGATCTCGGTGTCGAACTGTTCCTTGCCCTGGCGGTAGATGCGGGTACCGACGAGGTCGGAGGGCACGAGGTCCGGCGTGAACTGGATGCGGGAGAAGGAGCCGCCCACGACGGTCGCGAAGGTCTCCACGGCCAGCGTCTTGGCCACACCGGGCACGCCCTCGAGCAGCACGTGTCCCTTGGCGAGCATGCCCACCAGGATCCGCTCGACGAGCTGGTCCTGGCCCACGATCACACGCTTGACCTCGTAGACAGCCCGCTCCAGCAGCTTGACCTCGTCGCTCGTCGCGGTGCCCTGCCCCTGAGAGTGAGTCACGCAAGTCCCCTTCGTCGTCTCGTCCCCCGGCCCGGTTCCGGACCTTCTCGACAGCCCGCCGCCGGGCCCGTCACCCGAGGGTACTGAATGCCCGCCCGGATCCGGCGGGACCGGCGCGTCGCGCGTCAGCTGTTGATGACGCGGACCACCGTCGACAGGAAGGTCGAGGCGTCGAACGGGGCGACGCGCACCGCGCCACCCGACTGCGGCGATTCGAGGATCTGGTTGTTGCCGAGGTAGATCGCGACGTGCTGGGTACCGCCGGGGCCACGGAAGACCATGTCGCCGCGCTTGATCTGGCTGACCGGGTACTGCTTGCCCGTCGTGTACTGGTAGCCGGAGTACTTCGGCAGGGCGATGCCGACCGCCGCGAAGGCGTAGGCGGTGAAGCCCGAGCAGTCGAAGCCGATCCGGTTGTAATCGCCGAAGCTGTCGGCCACGCCGCCGTCGCGGACACCGCGGGTGGCGCCCCAGGCGTTGCCGCCTCCCCAGGCGTACTGGACGCCGATCACCGACATGCCGCGGGCGATGACCGCGTCGATGGCCTGCGCGCCCGAGAGGTTCGCGGCGCTCTGGAGGGCACCCGCGGAGGGCGCGGGGGCCGACGGTGCCGCCGGCGCGGAAGCCGACGGGGCGGACGGCTGGACTGCGGTCGCGGCGGGCGTGATCCCGAACAGCGATCCCGCCTGGTTCACCAGGTTCTGCGCGAAGGTGCGGGCTCCGGCGAGCGGATCGGCGGTGTTCACCGTGGCATCCGTGCCACCCGCGGGCGCTGCGGCCGCGGGTGCGGCGGCAGCGCCGGGAACGGTGGGGACAGCTGCGGCGCCGGGGGCGGTCACCGTCTGGCTGCGCTGCTCGTCCACGACGTACTGCGCGTAGACCTTCTGCTGCGTCTCGCGGTCCTCCGCACGCTTGGCGGAGTCGAGCGCCCGCTGCGCGAGCTCGCGCTGCGTGGTGAGCGTGGCCTGCTCCTGCTCCTGCGTGGTGAGCGTGGCCACGGCCTGGGTGATCGAGTCCTCGGCCTGCTTCTTCCGATCGGAGGCCGCGGCGGTGGCGGCATCGGCCTGCACCTTGGCGGCGCGGGCGGCGGTGCGGGACGCCTCGGCACGGGCCTTGGCCGCCTTGAGGTCACCGAGAGCGGCGCGCTGCTTGTCCGCCACGATGCGCAGGGTGGTGGCCCGCTCCAGGGTGGCGTTGGGATCCTCGCCACCGAGGGTGTTCACGAGCGCGCCGGCGGTGTTGCCCTGCTGGTACGCGGCACGGACCACCTGGTCGAAGCTGTCCTGGGCCGACTTGATCCGGGTGTCGGACTGGGCGACCGCGGCCTCGGAGACCTTGACGGCGCCGGAGGCGGCGGAGGCGGCGTTCTGCGCCGACTGCAGGTCGACCACCGACTGGTTGACCGACTGGCGCTTGCTCGCGACGTCGTCGCGGAGGTTGGCGATCTTCTGGTCGGCCTGCGCGATCTTGTCGACCAGCGCGGCGACCACGTTGCCCGGTGCGCCGGAATCACCGACGGGTTCGGCGGCGACGGAAGCGAAGGTACCCACGGCGAGAGAGCCCGTGGTGACGGCCGCGAAGAGCGACCGCACGGCGAAGGTGGTGGCTGAGTGTGCCGTACGCCTCAAGGTGTCTCCTCAGTCTGCGTTCACGCCCGATGAGTACGCGTTTACAACACGCACAACATTGGTTCCATGAGTACCGTACGACACTTTGGCAACAAGAGAAAACACGAAACGGCGAATTACATTCATGTGACCACTAGTGCGTGGCGCGTGACCTGCGATGATCTAAGAAAACGTGAATGCGGATCGATATCGCTGCTCGGACTGAGTTACAGCGGTGGAATTATCGAAAGAATGCGCTATTACGCGTTCGAAGAATGGGACAGATCATCGACCGGGGCGGCCGCGTCGGGCCGCAGACCGGCCGCCTTCCGCTCGGCGTCGATCGCCCGGCTGCGGTTGCGGGTCTTCACCCGAGCGACCCCGGCCAGCGCGGCCACGAAGAGCACGAGCGCCACGGTGAAGCCCGCCCACGGAAAGGTGGCGTTGTCGGCGATGTCCACGAAGTCCTTGGCCGCGGCCGGCGGATTGCTGAGCACCAGGCCGGTGGGCTTGTGCCCGTCCTGCGCCTTCTCGATCTGATAGCGACTGAGCTGGCCGGTGGAGAAGCCGGCCACCTGGCTGGGCGACATCACCAGGACCGACATCGCCCCGCCCTCCTGGCGTGCCAGCTCGGTGCCCAGGTCGCGCAGTGAAGTATCGGGCTTGTAATCGTGCGCCAGCACGATCACCTTGAAGTTCTCGATCCCCTTGGCCTGTGCGTCTTTGACCACGGCGGCCAGCTGCGCCTCCGAGCCCTTGTATGCGGGATTGAGGATGGCCACCCCGTCGTCGGCGAGGTCGGCCTTGAGCGCGGTGAAATCCACGTCGGTCGGCACTTCGGTGAGAATCGGCAGGGGGCCCATGACCTCAGGCTACGACACGGCCCCGTGGGCTCCGTGAACAAGGCAGAATGAGCACCGTCCGTCGAGTGTCGGCCCCCCTGCACTCTCACAGGACAAGCGTACTGTATTATCGATTACACGCACCGGCACAGCCCGTCGGTGCACACCACACAACGTTGAGTGGAGCTGACGTGAGCAAGAGCATCGATTCCTTCTCGTCGCGCGGCACGCTCGAGGTAGGCGATCAGTCGTACGAGATCTTCCGCCTCAGCGCCGTACCCGGCACCGAGAAGCTGCCTTATGCCCTCAAGGTCCTTGCAGAGAACCTGCTGCGGACCGAAGACGGCGCCAACATCACCACCGATCACATCAACGCCCTGGCGAACTGGGACCCGTCGGCCGAGCCGAGCGTCGAGATCCAGTTCACGCCGGCGCGCGTGATCATGCAGGACTTCACGGGTGTGCCCTGCATCGTGGACCTCGCCACCATGCGTGAGGCCGTCACCGCCCTCGGCGGCGACCCAAACAAGGTCAACCCGCTGTCCCCCGCCGATATGGTCATCGACCACTCGGTGATCCTGGACGTCTTCGGCCGCGCCGACGCCCTTGAGCGCAACGTCGACCTCGAGTACGAGCGCAACGGCGAGCGTTACCAGTTCCTGCGCTGGGGCCAGGGCGCCTTCGACGACTTCAAGGTCGTCCCGCCCGGCATGGGCATCGTGCACCAGGTCAACATCGAGTACCTGGCGCCCGTCGTGATGACCCGTAACGGTCAGGCCTACCCCGACACCTGCGTCGGCACCGACTCGCACACCACCATGGAGAACGGCCTGGGCGTCCTGGGCTGGGGCGTCGGCGGTATCGAGGCCGAGGCGGCCATGCTGGGCCAGCCCGTCTCGATGCTCATCCCGCGCGTCGTGGGCTTCAAGCTGACCGGTGAGATCAAGCCGGGCGTCACCGCCACCGACGTGGTGCTCACCGTGACCGACATGCTGCGTCAGCACGGCGTCGTCGGCAAGTTCGTCGAGTTCTACGGCAAGGGCGTCGCCGAGGTGCCGCTGGCCAACCGCGCCACCCTGGGCAACATGAGCCCCGAGTTCGGTTCCACCGCAGCGATCTTCCCGATCGACGGCGAGACCATCAACTACCTGCGCCTCACCGGCCGCACCGACCAGCAGCTCGCGCTGGTCGAGGCGTACGCCAAGGAGCAGGGCATGTGGCACGACCCGGAGCACGAGCCCGCCTACTCGGAGTACCTCGAGCTGGACCTCGGTTCCGTGGTTCCGTCGATCGCCGGCCCGAAGCGTCCGCAGGACCGCATCCTGCTCAGCGAGTCGAAGGTCGCCTTCCGCAAGGACATCCACAACTACGTCGAGCAGAACAACCCGGCGCCCGAGACCAAGCTCGACGAGGCCGTCGAGGAGTCCTTCCCGGCGTCGGATCCGGCCGCCCTGTCCTTCGCGGACGACGGTGCCGTCAACGTGCAGTCGGCCGCCAACGGCGCCGAGGGCCGTCCCTCCAAGCCGGTCACGGTGACCGGCGAGCGCGGCACCTTCGTGCTCGACCACGGCGCGGTCGCGGTCGCGGGCATCACCTCCTGCACCAACACCTCGAACCCGTCGGTCATGCTCGGCGCGGCGCTGCTCGCCCGGAACGCGGTCGAGAAGGGCCTGACCACCAAGCCCTGGGTCAAGACCAACATGGCCCCCGGCTCGCAGGTCGTCACCGACTACTACGAGAAGGCCGGCCTGTGGCCGTACCTCGAGAAGCTCGGCTACTACCTCGGTGGCTACGGCTGCACCACGTGCATCGGCAACACCGGCCCGCTGCCCGACGAGATCAGCAAGGCGATCAACGACAACGACCTCACGGTCACCGCCGTGCTGTCGGGTAACCGCAACTTCGAGGGCCGCATCTCCCCCGACGTCAAGATGAACTACCTGGCCTCGCCGCCGCTGGTCATCGCGTACGGCCTCGCCGGCACGATGGACTTCGACTTCGAGACCGACTCCCTGGGCAAGGATCACGACGGCAACGACGTCTTCCTCAAGGACATCTGGCCCTCGGCGCAGGAGATCGACGACACCATCAAGGCCGCGATCAGCCAGGACATGTTCCGCAAGTCCTACGAGACGGTCTTCGCCGGCGATCACCGTTGGCAGAACCTGGACACCCCCGAGGGCGACACCTTCGCGTGGGACGAGAACTCGACGTACGTCCGCAAGGCGCCGTACTTCGACGGCATGACGATGGAGCCGGAGCCCGTCTCCGACATCTCGGGCGCCCGCGTCATGGCGCTGCTGGGCGATTCGGTCACCACCGACCACATCAGCCCCGCCGGCCCGATCAAGCCCGGTACCCCGGCCGCGCAGTACCTCGACTCGCACGGTGTGGCCCGCAAGGACTACAACTCGCTGGGCAGCCGGCGCGGTAACCACGAGGTGATGATCCGCGGCACGTTCGCGAACATCCGCCTGCAGAACCGCGTGCTGGACACCATCGGCCTCGAGGGCACGCAGGGTGGCTACACCCGCGACTTCACCCAGGAGGGCGGCCCGCAGTCGTTCATCTACGACGCGTGCCAGAACTACCAGGCCGCGGGCGTCCCGCTTGTGGTCCTGGGCGGCAAGGAGTACGGCTCGGGCAGCTCGCGCGACTGGGCGGCCAAGGGCACCAGCCTGCTGGGCGTCAAGGCCGTGATCGTCGAGTCCTTCGAGCGCATCCACCGGTCGAACCTGATCGGCATGGGCGTGGTCCCGCTGCAGTTCCCGAAGGGCGAGTCCTGGAAGAGCCTCGGCCTCGACGGCACCGAGACCTTCGACATCGCGGGCATCACCGAGCTGAACAAGGGTGTGACCCCGAAGACGGTGCACGTCACGGCGACCAAGACCGACGGCACCAAGGTCGAGTTCGACGCGGACGTGCGCATCGATACCCCCGGTGAGGCGGACTACTACCGCAACGGCGGCATCCTGCAGTACGTGCTGCGGAACATGGTCAACAGCTGACCGAAGGTCTGAAGTAGACGCGTGACGGCGGGTCCGGCCCCAGCGGCCGGGCCCGCCGTCCTCGTACTGGAGAGTTACCGTCCCCGTAGGCAGGACAGGAGACAACCGTGCCCAAGGTGAGCGACGACCACCTCGCCGCGCGCAGGCGTCAGATCCTCGACGGTGCGCGGACCTGTTTCGCCGAGTTCGGCTACGACGGGGCGACGGTGCGCCGCCTGGAAGCGGCCACCGGGCTCTCGCGCGGGGCGATCTTCCACCACTTCCGCGATAAGGACGCGCTGTTCCTTGCGCTGGCCCGCGAGGACGCCGAGCGGATGGCCGATATCGCCGCCACGCAGGGCCTGGTGCAGGTGATGCGCGATATGCTCGCCCATCCCGAGCGGTTCGACTGGCTGGGCACTCGCCTGGAGATCGCCCGGCGGCTCAAGAACGACAACGACTTCCGCGCGCAGTGGACCGAGCGCAGCGCCGAGCTGACCGCCGCCACCTTGCGGCGCCTGGAACAGCAGAAGCAGCGCGGCAGGCTGCGCGATGATCTGCCGACGAACGTGATCCTCGGCTATCTCGACCTGGTCCTCGACGGCCTGGTCACCCACCTCGCCTCCGGCCGCCCGACGGACGGCCTGGAGGCGGTGCTCGACCTGGTCGAGGAGAGCGTGCGCCGCCGCGAGGACTGAACTCCCGCTACATCCCGGCCGGCGGCGTGGCGTAACAGAAGACGGCGCCGTTGACATCGGTGGCGGCGGCGAGCGTGCCCCACGGCGTGACCTCGCCCGGCTGCACCACGGTGCCACCCGCCGCGGTGATCCGCGCTCCGGCGGCCGCCACATCGTCGACCGCAAGGTAGATCTGCCAGAACGAGGGCGTGCCCTCGGGATACACGCCGGACGCGAACAGCGGCGCCGAATCCATGATGCCCGCGACGCCCTCCTTGGCGCCGTCCGCCGCCGGCACCAGCACCTGTGCGTAACTGTCCGGGCCCACGGCGTCCGCGTCTCCCCCGGTACCGATCTCCTCGAACTCCCACCCGAAAACGGTGCGGTAGAACTCCTTCGATGCGCCGTACTCGCGGCTCTGGCAGTCGAACCAGTACGGCGTGCCCGGGACGCCACGCTGCACGAAGCCCGGGTGAGTGCCCGGCTCCCACACGCCGATCGCGGCGCCGGCCGGATCGACGACGAAGCCGAACCGCCCCAGCTCGCCCACCGGCGAGGGCGGCACGATCACGGCGGCACCCGCCTCGGTGGCGGCGGCGATCGACGCATCGGCGTCATCGGTGCGCAGGTACACCGACCACATGTCCCCCGGCCCCTCACCGCCGTCGGTGGCTCCCATGAGCCCGGCCACGAGATTGCCGTTGACGCGGAAGTTCCGGTAGCCCCCGAACTCCGGATCGGCGGGATCTGCCTCCCAGCCGAACACCGCCCGGTAGAACTCCACCGCCGCATCGACATCGCGGCTCATCAGATCGATCCAGACGGGTGCCCCGACGGGCGCTGTGTACTCGGTCATGCCCACTACCGTGGCACAGCCCACCGACATGCGCCGGGAGTCCGCGGGATCAGCGCGGGGCGACGGCGTGCAGAGGCCGCGCCGCCGTGATCGTGACCGCGGCGCCGAGCTCCGGGGCCTCGGTCACCGGCACGTCGAGCCGCACCGTCGTCTCGCCGACGGTGGCGGTGACGGCGCAGTGCTCACCCCGGAATCCGACGCTGCGGACCCGATGCGCACCGCCGGCGATGAGGGTGAGTTCACCGGGGCGGGCGAGCACCTCGACGGGTCCGGTCGCACTGTGCCGCAGCGGGATCCGGCCCAGCGCGCACACGGCGTGATCGCCGCTCGCGGTCCCGGGCAGGGCTGTGACCTCGCCGAACAGGCGCGCGACCTCGGTATCGACGGGGGCGGTGTAGACCTCCTGCGCCGGACCGGCCTGGCGCACGGCACCGTCGACCAGCACCACCACGGAGTCGGCCATCGCCAGTGCCTCCTCCGCATCGTGGGTCACCAACAGCGCGGTCGCGTCCTCGGCGCGCAGGGTCTGACTCACGTGCTCGCGCAGCCGGGTGCGCAGCGCGGCGTCGAGCGCCGAGAAGGGCTCGTCGAGGCCGATCACCGCGGGCCGCGGCGCCAACGCACGGGCGAGCGCTACTCGTTGCTGCTGTCCGCCGGACAGCTCCGCGGGGCGGCGGTCGGCGAGACCGTCCAGGCCCACCGTGGCGAGCAGTCCGGCGACCCGATCGTCACGTCCGAGCACCCGCCGCCACCGCGGTCCCAGACCGAAGCCCACGTTGCCGCGCACCGTCAGGTGGGCGAACAGCGCCCCTTCCTGCGGTACGAGGCCCACGCTCCTGCGTTCGGGCGCAACGTCGATCCCCGGTGCCGCGACCACCGCACCGTCGATCTCGATGCTCCCGGCGGGAGCGCGTTCCAGGCCCGCGATCGCTCGCAGGAGGGTGGTCTTTCCGCAACCCGATGGGCCGACTACCGCGGTGACGGCGCCGCGGCGCACCGTGAGATCGATCTCTCGGAGCACCTCGGTGCGGCCGTACCGCACCGACAGTCCGCGCACCACGACGGCGTCGTTCATCGTTGTCCCTCCCGGGTGAGCAGCATCGACAGCGCCACGGTGGGCACCGATGCGACCAGCACGAGCAGCAGGCCCAGCACGGCGGCGCGGCCGTAGGCCACGTCGTTGTTCAGGCTCCACATGTGGGTGGCGAGTGTAGAGGTCCCCACCGGCGCCAGCATCAGCGTGGCGGGCAGTTCCTTCGCCACCGACAGGCACGCCAGCGCCGCGCCCGCGGCGATCCCGGGTGCTGCCAGGGGTAGGCGCACCCGCGCGAAGGTCGCCGCATCGGAGGCCCCGAGGGTGCGGGCGGCATCCGGCACCCGCGGCGGGATCGCGTCGAGCGCCTGCCGGGCGGGGCCGAGGCACACCGGGAGGAAGAGCACCGCGTAACAGGCGATCAGCAGCGGGGTGGTGAGGTACCAGTCCGGCAGCAGCCGGATCCCGACGAAGACGGTGGCCAGCGCCACGGTGACGCCGGGCAGCGCGTATCCGAGGTACGAGACCGCTTCGATCGGTCCGGCCCCGGGGCCCGGCGGCCGGGCCGTGTACACCGCCACCGGCAGCGCGGCGAGAGCGATCACGGCGGCCGCGGTCACCGAGAGCATCAGGGTGGCACGCAGATCCGGCCAGGCCCAGGCGAGCGCGCCGCCCACGGTGGTGAAGCCGAGCCGGGTGGATTCGGTGATCTCGCGCAGCAGCCCGGCCACCGGCACGGCGATCCCGGCCAGCAGCACCACCGCGCTGACGACCCACGCCCCGACGGCACCGGAACGGGCCGTGGGGCGTTCCGCGGTCGCCGCCGACGGTGCGTCGCGCCGCATCCCGCGCTCGGCGGCGGCCAGGGCGATCGCGACCACCGCGAGGACGCATCCGTAGATCGCCGGGGTGCTGCGGTCGTAGGCGCCGTTGTAGGCGTTGTAGATGCCCACCGTGAAGGGCTCGTAGCGCACCACCGCGGGGCCGCCGAAGTCACTGATCGCGTACAGCGCCACCAGGAGTGAGCCGCCGGCACAGGCGGGCCAGACGCGCGGAAGGGTGACCCGCGCGAACACCGCGACCGGACCGAGGCCGAGCGTGCGCGCCGCGTCCTCCTGCCCGCGGCCCATCCCGGTGAAGGCGGCGGCCGCCGGCAAGAGCACCAGCGGATAGCACGCGAGTACCAGGATCAACGCCGCCGCCCAGAAGCCCTCGAAGCCCGGGAACAGCCGCGTCCACACGAATCCCGCCACGTACGACGGGATCGCCAGGGGCGCCGCCAGCAGCCCGATCAGGACGGACCGCCCGCGGCCCACCGCACTGGTCACGACCCGGGCAAGGCCCACACCGAGCGCCGCCGCGGCCACGGTGACGACCGCCGCGAGCCGCACGGTGTTGCCGGCGAGCTCGGCGGTGCGCGGGCGCAGCAGGATGGTCCGCGCACCGTCGAGACCGAGCTCCGAGGCCCGCATCACCAGGTAGCCGACGGGCACGAGCACCGTCGCGGCGACCGCCGCCGCGACGAGCCCGAGCGCCGCCCGGCCGGGGCTAGAGCGCACCCACCTCGGTGAGCAGCTTCTCGGTGCCCTGGGTGTCGGAGAGCTGGGCGTAGTCGATCTTCGGCGGCTTCAGATCGGCCAGCGGCGGCAGTCCGGGAACGGAGAAGGGCACGCCCGCGACCACCGGGTACTCGCCCGTCTTGGTGGCGAAGTACTCCTGCGAGGAGTTCGTCAGCAGCTGCCGCACGAACTCGATCGCCTGCGGCTTGTTCGTGGAGCTCTTGAGTACCGCGGCACCCGCGAGGTTCACAAGTCCGCCGGGATCGTTGTCGAAGAACTTGAGCTTGGAGGGCACCGCCGCCTCGCCCTTCTCCTTGACCGCCTGCGCCCAGTAGTAGTGGTTGATCAGGCCCGATGCCACAGTGCCGGAGTTCACGGCGTCGAGGATCTTGCCGTTGCCCTCGAACTTCTTGGGCTCGTTGGCGAGGAATCCCTGCAGCCAGGCCTTAGCTCCGTCCTCGCCGCGCAGCACGCGCAGTGCGGTGACGAAGGACTTGAAGGAGGCGTTGGTGGGCGCGTACCCCACCTTGCCCTTGAACTTCGGATCGAGCAGGCCGTCGATCCCCGCGGGAAGATCGGCGTCGGCCACCTGCGCGGGGTTGTAGACGAGCACCCGCGAGCGTGCCGACGTCGCGGCCCAGGTGCCGTCGCCGGACCGGTACTGCGCCGGGATCTTGTCGGTGATGTCGCTCGGAAGCGGTTCCAGCAGACCGGCCTTCGCGAGCGCACCGAGTTCACCGGCGTCCTGACCGAAGTAGACGTCCGCCGGACTGCGGTCGCCCTCCTCCAGGATCTGGTTCGCCTTCTTGTCGTAGGCGACGTTCACGGCCACGGTGCCCTTGATCTGCTCGATCAGTGGCCCCACGAGCTCCTTGGAACGACCCGAGTAGAGGGTGATCGCGGGACCGGCCGCCGCCGAAGCGGTGGACGCCCCGGGGTCCGGACTCGATCCGCTGCCGCACGCGGTGAGCGTGCCCACCGTCAGGACCGCTGCTCCTCCGAGCGCCGCCCACCGTCGAAAACCACCCATGCCTCTAATCCCTTCGTCGCGCCCGCGCTCTGGAGCGTTGGCAGGAACATACCCGACGAAACGGACAATAGGCGAGGTTTACCTTTGCGTACTTGTACGAGGTGAGAGCTGTTTTCGAACCGACACGGAAGCGTCGTCAGATCTTCGCGACACCCCGGGCATCGCGGTACACGGCCTGGACGCCGGACTGCGACATCGGCGCGGACTGGATCTTCGCGTCGGACGCCACGACGGCCTGCAAGGTGACTCCGGCGACGAGGAAGTCGGCCACCGATCGGCGGGTGTGGTCCGCGGAGGTCACCAGCACCGCTCCGTTGCCGAAGCCGTTCTGGCGCATGAGCGCCGCCGAGTTGATCGCGTTCCCCTGTGTGGAGCCCGCGCCGTTCTCGGTGTAGATACGCGTGGCGGAGAGCCCCTGGCCGATCAGCCATTCCTTCATCGCGGCGGCCTCGGTCTTGCCCGCCTTCGGGTTCCCGCCGGTCACGATCACCGGAAAGGCCGGGTAGGCCTGGGCCACCGCGAGTCCCTTGCTGAGTCGTTCGACGAGGATCGGGCGCAACCCGCCGTTGTCCTCGAGGCCGAAGCCGAGGATCACGATCGCGCTCCCTGCGGCGACACCGCCCGGCACCTGGTCGGTGAGCGGGAACGTGAGGGCCTTGTTGACGTTGGTCATCAGGGCCACCACCTTCTGCGCGTGATCGACCGGCATCTGATTGATCGCGGCCTGCGCTCCCGCGGTGTCGCCCGCGGCCTGCTTGGCGATGGCATCGTCCGTGAGCGACGAGGTCGAGGCGCTGACTGCCGGTGCGGCCGCGGCCGGACCGACCGCCAGAGCCGCCGACGCAGCCACGGCCACCGTCAGTGCCGCGAGTGAACGAAGAAATCCAGAGACACGCATGTTGCCCTCCGTGACAAATGAGTCTACGGATGGGAAAGTACACTACTGTGGTGCGTGTTGCATACGCGACGAATGTTTCGTGTGATCAGCTCGGTTTGATCGCCCACTGATCCTCGCCACGCATCGGACCCACCGTGTAGACGAGAGTCGCGCTGCCTCCCGTGGTGTCCCGTGCGGCGCATCGGAACGATCCACCCGGCGGCAGCGCCTTGAGCCCCGTGCCGCAGTCCACCGAGACCGCCGCGTTCACCTGCTTCGAGACGCTCGGCGCCAGCGTGGGGCCGGCCGAGCCGAGGTCGAAGAGCTTCTGGAGCGTCACGAACTCCACGGCCATGTCGTCGTCCTTGACCGTCACCTCCACCGGCACCGTGGCCTCGCGCACCATGGCCTCGCAGGTGAACCGATACCCGGGCTTCGGTCTGCGCTCGGAGTCGTCGCAGTTGACGACGTCCACTTTCGCCCCCAGCTTCGCGTACTCCGCGTTGAGCTTGTCCGCGATGTCCCTGGTCAAGGCCTCGAAATCGATCGACGGCCCGAACAGGGAACAACTCGCGAGTACCGGAGTGACGACGAAGGGCAGCAACCACGACTTCTTCGGGCTCATGGCCGGACAGTAGCCGACGCAAGGACCGCGCGATCGCATCATTTGCGGTCGAAAGCCCCTCTGCGCCACCCGCTTCCCATCAGTTGGGCGAAGGCAGTGCGAAGCCGAGCTCGCGGAGCACGGCGCGCGCCCGGTCGGGATAGTCGGTGATCAGGCCATCGGCACCGTCGGTGAGCAGGGCCCGCATCGTCGCGGGATCGTTGACCGTCCACGGGATCACCGACAGTCCCAGGGCGTGCGCCCGGGAGATCAGTTCAGGCGTGGTGAAACGCACGAACCCCGGATCGCCGACCCCGCCGTCCTGCGGATCGCCCTGCACCGGCGAGATCGCGGTGAGTCCGGGGATCGTCGCCTTCGCCGCGCGCACCCAGTCGCCGCCGTAGCCGTCCACGTCGAGTCCCAGCCACGGGGAGGCGCCCGGTTTCCCGGTCTGCAGGAACTGCTCTCCGTTGGTCAGTGCCACCAGGCCGACGCCGGGGAGCAGCGGCCCGATCTCCCGCAGTGCCGTCCAGTCGAAACTCTGGATCGTGACCTGCCGCGCGAGCCCGGACCGGGAGATCTCCCCCGCCACCGCCGCCACGAACTCGCCGCGGGGCGCGGTCTGCTCCGGTGCCGCCGCCTCCACCTTGGTCTCGATGTTCATCCGCACCGGCGAGTGCCGCGACCGCACCAGATCGAACAGCTCGCGCAGTTCGGGGATCCGCGCACCGGTCACGACCCGCTGTGCGCTGTACCCGGCGAGCTTCTCGTACCCGCAGTTCATGGTCCGGACCTGGGCGTAGGTGAGCTCGCGCACGTACTTCCCGACGTAGGGGAACTGCGGATCACCCGGCGTCGCCGGCGCCGTATCGGCGCACTTCTTCGCATCCACCTTCCGGTCGTGTGTGATCACCACGCGCCGGTCCTTCGTCACCTGGGTGTCCAGCTCCAGCGTGGTCACACCGAGCCGCATCGCGGCGTCGAAGCCTGCGAGCGTCGATTCGGTGACCAGGCCGAGCCCACCCCGGTGCGCCTGCAGGTCGACGGTTCGCGGCGGTTCCGCGGTGACGGGGGCCGCCGTCCCGGCCGAGACGGCGGCGGCGAGGAGGCAGACGAGCAGTGGGCGGAGCGAGCGCATGCGCCGACGGTAGGAGACCGACGTGAATGCCACGTGCACGACACCTCACGCGGGGATGACCGGCCGTCGCTAGACTGGGCCGTCGCTCATCGATCGGGAGGTACACATGGCGCAGTCCGCCGCCGAGCTGTACGCCGCGTTCACGGACAACGCCGATAACGACGTCGCGCTGCGCCTGCTGCGCTCCCCCAACGCCGTCGCCTACCTGGCACTCATGGCCGCCAGGCTGGGGACCGGACCGGTGGACGCCGAGGAGCTGGCCGACGCGCTCACCGTCGACCTGCAATCCCTCTCGCAGCACTTCACCGACCGCGCGCGCCCCGTGCCCGACGGAGCCGATGTGCTCGACACCTGGGTCAAGAGCGGTTTCGTCTCACGGACCCTCGACGACGAGGACCGCGAGATCTGCCAGCTCACCCGCGGCGCCACCACCGCGCTGGGCCAGGTGCAGGCCGTCTCACTGGACCGGAATGTGGCCACCGAGACGGCGCTGGAACTGGTCACCGCGCGGCTGGCCGCGGTCGCCGTCACCGTCAGCCCCGATCCCGATGATCACCTGCGCGCCCTCGATGAACAGATCGCCGAACTCACCCGGCGTCGGGAGGCCCTGCGGGCCGGCCTGATCCCCGAGTACGACCAGGGCAAGGTGGTCGACGACCTCAAGATCGTCAGCTCACTCGCCGAGCGCATGCCGGCCGACATCCTGGGTTACGGCGAGAAGCTGCGCGAGCACACCCGGGCCCTCCTCACTCACGGCCTGGACGCCTCCGACAGTTCCGAGGCCGAGGCCTACGCGAAGACCCTGCAGCGCCTGTTCGACGGCCATGACGAGCTGGCCAACACGCCCGAGGGCAAGGCCTTCGACGCCTTCTACACCCTGCTCTCGGACCACCGGCTGCGGCGCCGCCTGGAGGATTCCGTGGCCGCCGTCGTGATCGGCGTGGAGCTGCCCGATGATCTGCGGGACTCGCTGACCGGATTCCTGGACCGGATGTGGATGCAGGTGCAGCGGGTCGACGAGATCCGCGGCCAGGTGTACCGGCGGATCAACACCTTCGTCAAGGACGGCGACTTCCTGCAGTACCAGTCGCTCCGGGCCCGGATCACCGAGGCGCAGCGCGCCGCGGTCGAGGCCTTCGACACCGTCTCGGCGGGCCGTGACACCGGCCTCGCGGTCCCGATGAGCGCCGTGGACACCGCCTCGGTCGGTGCGCTGAAGTTCCATGACGGCATCGTCACGCTGCCGCCCGAGGTCCGCGAGACCTCCGGGGAGTTCACCATCGACCCCGCACGGCTCGTGGGACGCGAGGCGATCGACTGGGACTCCCTCGCGCGGGCGGTCAACGACGCGGTCTCCGCGGCCGACGGTGCCTCCCTCACCGACGTCCTCGCGACGATCGACGCTCCCCGGGCTGGCGATGTGGTGGGCGTGTGGAGCCTCGGCGCCCGGTACGGCACCGTCGACGCGGATCGACCCGTCACGGTGCTGGCGCACACCGCGCGCGGCCCCCGCGAGCTCACCGTCCCGCACGTGGAGTTCGCCGCATCCCTGCCCCCGCTCACGCCGGCCGCCGCCGCGCCCGAGCCCACCACGCTCTTCGAGGAGGCCTGATGTCGGACGATTCGCTGGACATCGAGACCGCTGACCTGCCCGAGATCGATCTGGCCGATTTCTCGATCGGCGACGACGAGGCGGTGCGGTCGCTGCGCGGCGCGGATACCGCTCCGCGCTTCGACGGCGACACCTCACAGCTGCCCAATTCGGTCTGCTACGCCCTGCAGGAGCTGATCGCCGCGCCGCACGTCTCGGCCCGGTCGAAGAACTGGGCGGTGATCGAGGCCGAGGAGAACTTGCTGCGATCGCGGCTGTCCGAGCTGAACCTGCTGCTGGAGATCAATCGGGAGACCAAGCACGCCTTCACTCGCCAGGTCAGCGAGAACGATCCGCGCCAGCGCAATCTGCTCCGCGCGCAGAGCCTCTCGCTCGCCGCCTCGGTGCTCGCGCTGTTCCTGCGCCTCAAGCACCTGTCCAGCCCGGACGAGACCGCCGTCGTCGAGCGGCAGGAGATGATCGATCACCTGCTGTCCTTCCGGCCCGCCCGTGACACCGACGAGGCCGGGTTCGTGAAGAAGGCCGACGCCGCGATCAACCAGCTCGAGACCCGCCGCCTGATCCGCCGGGTGGGCACCACCGACCGGTACGCCGTGCACGCGGTGATCGCCTCACTGCTCACGCCCGAGCAGGTGGACCTGTACACCGCTGCGTATCGCGATCTCGCGAGCGCCGATCACGACCTGGCCGAGCCGGCCGTGCCCGATGACGACACGGCGGACGCGGGCACCGTCGAAGCCGAGACCGAGGAGGCACAGGCGTGACCGTGCGAAGCACCCGCAAACACCTCGGCCAGTACCGCCTCACCCGCCTGCAGGTGGTGAACTGGGGCACCTTCGACGGCTACAAGGACTTCCCCATCGACGAGCGGGGCGTGATCCTCACCGGCCCTTCGGGTTCGGGAAAGAGCTCGCTGATGGACGCGCACTCGGTGGTGCTACTGCCCACCTACGATCAGTCCTTCAACGCCTCGGCCGATATGACGGCGAAGGGCGCGAAGCGGGCCGCCCGCTCGATGGCCGATTACGTGCGCGGCGCCTGGTCGGTCAACGACGACGAGCATCAGCAGTCCAAAGTGCAGTACCTGCGCGGTGATTCGGCCACCTGGTCGGCCGTGGCCGCCACCTACGACAACGGCGCGGGCAATGTGACCACCGCGGTCGCGGTGAAGTGGTTCGCCGGCTCGGGGACCGACGGGGCCTCGCTGAAGTCCTGGTACCAGCTGCACTCCGGCCCGTTCGACCTGTTGGACCTGCAGGACTGGGCCACCGCCGGATTCGACAGCCGCGGCTGGCGCTCCCGGCACGCGGACGTCGAGTTCTTCGACACCCAGGCTGCCTATCAGGAGGCGCTGCGCCGCCGGGTGGGCATCGGCACCTCCAGCGCCGCGCTCGCACTGCTGGGTAAGGCCAAGGCGATGAAGAACGTGGGCGATCTCGACGCCTTCATCCGCACCTACATGCTGGACCGCCCGCAGACCTACGCCCGCGCCGAGCGTCTGGTGGAGAACTTCACCCAGCTCGACGAGGCGTACCGGGCGGCGGCCCGCGCGGAGGCGCAGGAGAAGGTGCTGCGGCCGATGCCGGAGGCCTACGAGAAGTACCGCACGGCCACCGTCGGGACCACCCGCGCCGCGGACCTCCTCGGCGTTCCCGTGCGCTCCTACCTGCGGGGACATCGGCTGCGCCTGCTGCAGGAGCAGATGGATCGGATCGAGGCCGAGCGCGCGGGCATGGACGCGCAGATCGCCCGCTGGGAGGACAAGGCCGAAGAGCGCAAACAGCGCTACAACGACCTGCTGCACCGGCTGCGGCAGGAGCAGGGCGAGGTGGGCGTCCTGGAGGCCGAGCTGCAGTCCCGCGAGTTGCAGACCCAGGCCCGCCAGCGCGCCTACGAACGCTTCGCCGCCGCGGTCGAGAAGCTGGGCGAGCGCGCCCCGGAGTCGGCCGAGGAGTTCGCCGCGCTGCGCGAACAGATCCCGGGGATCCGGGACCGCGCCACGGAGGCCGCCGAAGCCCTGGCCGGCCGGGTGCACAGCGCCTACACCGACGAGTCCGATGCCCGCCGCGCCGTGGAATCGGTGGACGATGAGCTGGCGGTGCTGGATCGTCGCGCATCGCTGCTGCCGCCCGCGCTGCTGGACCAGCGCGATGTGATCGCCCGCGCCACCGGCGTTCCCGCGGAGGATCTGCCCTACGCCGCCGAGCTGATCGATGTGAAGCCCGCCGAACAGGCCCGCTGGGCCGGCGCCGCCGAACGCGTGCTCCGCCCACTGGCGACCACGCTGCTGGTGCCGGCGGAGCACCAGCGCGCGGTGGCCGACTACGTCAACGCCAACCGAGTCCAGGGCGTGCTCACGTACCAGGTGATCGACGGTGCCGACGGCACTCGCGCCGATGCGGGATCGCTGGCCACGAAGCTCACCGTCGACGAGCGGACCGAGGCCGGCCGCTGGCTGGCCGGAGCGGTGGCCCGCACGGCGCGGCACATCTGTGTGGACTCCCCCGCCGAGCTGGAGGACCACGAGCAGGCCGTCACCCCGGAGGGCCTGGTGAAGGGCTCGGGCGGCCGCTTCCGCAAGGACGACCGCCGCGCGGTGGCCGATCGCTCGCAGTGGGTGCTCGGTACCAACACCGGTTCCAAGCGCGAGGCACTGCAGCGTCGCCGCGACGAGCTGGCGGCGGTGCACGTCAAGGCGGCGGAGGCGTCGGCCACGCTGCGCGACGATCTCGCCGAGTTCAAGGCGGTGGCCGACGGCGCCACCGGCGTGCTGGGCTACACCTCCTGGGCGGAGTTGGACCACTGGGCGGCACGCGCCGAGGCGGAGGACCTGGCGGACCGCATCTCCGACGCCCGCTCCGGCAACGCCGATCTCAGCGAGCTGGAGCTGCAGGCCGACAACGCCTACGGAGAACTGGCCGAGGCCCAGACCCGGATCGGCGCGCTCACCGAGACCATGAACCGTGCCGGCACCGAATTCGACGATCTGCTGGCCGAATTCGAGAAGATCGACGGTGAGAGCGCCCCCAAGCTCACCGATGAGGATCGCGACTTCCTCGATACCGCCCTGTGGCACCTGCTCACCGCCGACGAGACACGGCGGCGGCGCCTCACGCTGGAGAGCTACGGGGAGATCCGCGCCGACCTGCGGGCCGAGTTGGAGCGCCAGCAGGCCGCCGCGACCGCCGAGCGCGATGCGGCCGAGACCCGCATCGTGCGCACCGCCGAACAGTTCCTCCGGGAGTGGCCGGACGCCTCCACGGAGCTGCAGGCCGATGTCGCCTCGGCGCCCGATTTCGTGACCGTGCACGAGAACCTGGTGGCGCACGGCCTGGCGGCGGCCACCGAGAAGTTCCGGCGGCTGATCACCACCGATGTCAGCCACTCGGTGTCGAACCTGTTCAAGGAGGTCGACGACACGCACCGCGCGATCACCCGGGGCATCGCCGATGTCAACGCCGGGTTGCGCCGGGTGGAGTTCAACGAGGGCACCTACCTGCAGATCGCGTACGCCGCGCGGCCCACGCCCGAGGCGACCGAGTTCGCGAAACTGGTCGACGAGATGGTGCGCGATGCGCCGGCCGCCAAGCGCGCCGAACCGGACGCCATGGCCGCTCAGTTCAAACGGATCCGCGGTCTGGTGCTGCGGCTGACCGGCGACGATCCCGAATCCCGTCGGTGGGCCGAGAACGTGCTGGACGTGCGCACGGGGTACTCCTTCTACGGCCGTGAGAACGCGGTGGGCGCCGAACCGGACGCCCCGGCGGTGGTCACCTACCGCAACACCGCCACCAACTCCGGTGGCGAGCAGGAGAAGTTGGTGGCCTTCTGCCTTGCCGCGGCGCTCAGTTTCGCGCTCGGCAGCCACGGCATCGACGGCTCCAACGAGCCCGCCTTCGCGCCGCTGATGCTCGACGAGGCCTTCAGCAAGTCCGACGAGCGGTTCTCGGCGCAATCACTGCGCGCCTTCGAACAGTTCGGATTCCAGTTGATCATCGCGGCGCCGATCCGGATGGTGGGCATCGTGGAGCCCTTCATCGGGCAGGTCATCCTGGTGGACAAGCAGACCGGGTCCGACGGTGCCCGCTCCGATGCCCGGTACGCCACGTTCGGTGAGCTCGCGACGGCGCGCTAGCCCCGTCGGCACCTGATATACAGAGCCCATGGCCTCGGTCGTCGCGCTCAACGCTCATCCGGACGATGAGACGATCCTCGAAGGCGGCACCCTGGCGAAACTCGCTGCCGCCGGGCACCGGGTGATCCTGGTGGTGGCCACCGACGGCATGGTGCGCACCGAGCCCCGGCCACGACTGCGGCTCGAGGAGTTGGAGGCCGCCGCCGCTCAGCTCGGAGTGCGAGAGGTGCGCTGGCTGGGCTACGCCGACAGCGGCCACGGGGCGGAACTGTATCCGGATCCCGACGGCCGGGTACGGCTGGTGCGCGCGGGCGTCGAGGAGCCCGCAGAGGCGTTGGCCGGGATCCTGCGGGAGGTGAACGCCGACCTTCTGATCGGGTACGACGCCGCGGGCGGCTACGGACACCGCGACCATCTCGCCGTCCACGCGATCGGGCATCGGGCCGCCGAGCTGACGGGGGTGCGCCTGGTGGAGGCGACCGCACCGCGGGAGGTGGCCGTGCGCCTGTTCGGTCTGGCCGCGCGCCTGCGCCTCGTGGATGAGGCCGATCTGCGGCGCGCGCACACCTGGTTCACGCCCTCGTCCGGCATCACGCACCGGATCGACGTGCGAGCCCACCTCGCCGAGAAGCAACGCGCGCTCGCCGCGCATCGCACCGAGCTCGCCAAGCCGGGTGCCGCTGCTCGGCTGCAGCGCCTCATCGTCCGCGTGCCCGCACGCCTGCTGGCTCCGCTCTTCGGCACCGAGTACTTCGTCGAGCCCGGCGTCTCGGGCCGCTCCGACCGCCTCCTCTGACGCGGACGCCGGTTCGGATACCGCGGCGGCGAACGAGTATCGCAACGGTCGTCGCGCGCACCCGTGCGAACCCGCGCCTACCCACGGCGACCTGCGGATTCGGGTCGCCGAGCAGCGACCCCGACCACCGCGGGGCCGCCCTCGGGCAGTAACGATCGAATAACGCGGCTAACGGATCCGCCCCTCGTATCCGATCTCCCCCATGTCATTGATCGCCGAGGCAGCACCGAGGAGACGCGATGCGAAACGCGACCCGACACAATCGAATCCGCAGCGCTCTGGTCGTGCCGGCGGCACTGCTTCCGCTCCTCGCGGTGGCGCCCGGTGGTGTCGCTGCCGACCCGGCACCGCCCGCCCCGGTCACCACCACCACGCCGGCTCCCGCCGCCACACCGGAACCGGCCACGACGCCCCCGGCCGCAACCCCGCCGGCGACCACGACGGCCCCGGTGCCCACCACGGCTCCGCCCCGTCCCCCGGTCACGTCCACGGCACCTGTTCCAACCACCGGCACCGCCTCGCCCACCACCGGCACCACGACCGCCGTGCCCCCGGTGGGGCTCACCGTCGGGGCCGTGCGGATCGTGGACGAAGGCGGTGCGGCGGTGCCCGGTGCCTCCGCCTACGTGCAGGGCTGTTCCGGTGGACCGGGCGCATCCCTCGCCGACGGCGGCGCCACCACGGTGACCGGTCCCTGCGTGCGGGCCCGGATCGACCGCGTGCCCACCAACTGGCGCGTGATCTCCCCCTCGGAGCAGACCGTGACCACCAACAGTGGACGCGCCGAGTTCCGTTTCGTCCTGGCCCGCGGCGGGATCGTGCCGCCCACCACCACGCCTCCCCCTCCCGGTGGGATCCGGTTCACCCTCGACGCCCGCGACCGCAGCGGACGCGGGGTGGCCTCCCAGTACGCCGTGTACGCGTGCGAGAACGGACGCCCGCTCGGCGGTCTCGCCACCGACAGCGCGGGCAACGGCGGCGGCGCCTTCCCCGGCGACTGTCTCACCGTGGTCCCCACCGCGTGGCCGGCGTCGTGTGTGCTGGTCGGACCGCACGCGTACTCCCGGGTGGTGGGCAACGGCGTGAACCGGCTCAGTTTCACCTTCAAATGCGGCGGCCAGAACCCGCCCGGCCCCGGCGACGTGCCCGGCCGCCTGCTCAAGACGGACCGCAGCACCGGTGCGCCGCTGGCGGGCGCGTCGTTCGCGATCTCCGGCTGCGAGTCCGGTGAGACGGTGCGGGCGGTGAGCACCGGACCCGACGGTCTCGCGGCGTTCTCGCTGCCGCCGGGGTGCTACCGCGCCACGGAGACGTTGGCGCCCGCCGGGTACGTCCGTGACGCGGCTGCCGTCGCCTTCCGGGTCGATCCCGCCGCGCCGTTCCAGGTGCAGGTCACCAATGCGAAGGCCTCCGCGCCGGTCGCCGTCCGCAATCCCGGAGTCCGCGTACCGATCTCGTCGATCCCATCGGGCCGGGTGTCCTGAGATGCGCCGCGCGATCGCACTGCTGGTGGCGTCCGCCCTGCTGTTCGCGGGGTGCGGCACCGTCGAGGGTTCCGCCCTTCCCGCACCGTCGAATCCGTCCGCCCAGAGCGATCTGCGCGCCCCGGTGCCCGCCACCGCGCCCGAGCCGACCGCCCCGGTCCGAGTATCGGCCGCCGGGGTGCAGGCGCCGATCGACGGCATCGCGACCGACGCCCAGGGAGCACTCCTCCCGCCGCAGGACGTACAGCGCGTCGGCTGGTGGGTCGACTCCGCTCTGCCCGGTTCCGGCACCGGCTCCGTGGTGCTCACCGGGCACGTCGACGATGCGCGGCAGGGCGACGGCTACGCCAAGCGGTTCGCCGCGCTGCGGCCCGGCGACGGGGTCACGCTGACCGGGAAAGACGGTGCGGCCGTGAGCTACCGCGTGACCCGGACGGTTTCGATCGCCAAGGGCGCCCTCCCCGTCGGCGACCTCAACCGCCAAGACGGACCGGAGACGCTGATCCTGGTCACCTGCGGCGGCCGATTCATCGGGCCGCCACTGGGATACGAGAACAACGACCTGGTGTACGCCGAGCGCGCCTGACGGGCAGCCGATCCGCGGCTAGTGTCGAGGGCATGCACATCGACCTCCGCGGACGCACCGCCCTCGTCACCGGCTCCACCCAGGGCATCGGCCTCGCCATCGCGGTCGGGCTGGCCCGGTCGGGGGCACGGGTCGGGATCAACGGCCGCACGGCGGCCCGGGTCGAGGAGGCGCTCGCCACCGTCCGTGCCGAGGTCGACGGTGCCGATGCGGTCGGCGTGGTCGCCGATGTCACGGACGCCGCCGATGCCGAGCGGGCCGTCACGGAACTGGGCGGCGTGGACATCCTGGTCAACAACCTCGGCATCTTCGGTGCGGCCGATCCCCTGTCCATCGACGACGACGAGTGGCGCCGCTACTTCGAGGTGAACGTCCTGGCCGCGACGCGGCTGTCCCGGCTCGTACTGCCGGGGATGATCGACGGAGGATGGGGCCGGATCCTCAACATCGCCAGCGATTCCGCGATCGTGATCCCCGCCGAGATGATCCACTACGGCGTCTCCAAGACGGCCCTGCTCGGGGTCTCGCGTGGTTTCGCGAAGGCCGCCGCCGGTACCGGCGTCACCGTGAACTCGGTGATCGCGGGTCCCACGCACACCGGTGGCGTGGAGGACTTCGTCTACCAGTTGGTCGATGAGGACCTGCCCTGGGAGCAGGCGCAGCGCGAGTTCATGCGGCTGCACCGGCCGCAGTCCCTGATCCAGCGACTCATCGAGCCGGAGGAGATCGCCAACATGGTGGTGTACCTGAGCTCGCCGCTCGCCTCCGCAACCACCGGCGGCGCCGTCCGGGTGGACGGCGGCTACGTCGATTCGATCCTGCCCTGACCGGGGATCAGGCCAGCTCGATGAGCTCCTGGTACTCCTCGTTCCAGTGATCCTCGGTACCGTCGGGCAATAGGATCACGCGCTCCGGATTGAGCGCCTCGGCGGCGCCCGGATCGTGGGTCACCAGCACCACGGCGCCCTCGTAGGAGCGGAGCGCTTCGAGCACCTGCTCGCGGCTCACGGGGTCCAGGTTGTTGGTGGGCTCGTCGAGCAACAGCACGTTCGCGGCCGAGGAGACCAGCCCGGCCAGCGCCAGACGGGTCTTCTCACCGCCGGACAGCGTGCCCGCGGGCTGTTCCAATTGCGGTCCGGTGAACATGAAGGCGCCCAACAGGCTTCGCAGATCCTGCTCCCCCGCATCGGGCGAGGCGTGCCGGATGTTGTCCCACACGGAGGCCTCGTCGTCGAGGGTGTCGTGCTCCTGCGCGAAGTAGCCGATCTTCAGGCCGCGGCCCGGTTCCAGGCCGCCGGTGTCCGGCGTCTCGACGCCGGCGAGCAGCTTGAGCAGCGTGGTCTTGCCGGCGCCGTTGAGCCCGAGGACCACCACGCGCGAGCCCTTGTCGATCGCGAAATCGACGCCCGTGAAGATCTCCAGCGAGCCGTAGGTCTTGGTGAGGTTCTTGACCATGAGCGGCGTCTTGCTGCACGGCGCGGGTGCGGGGAACTTGATCCGCGCCGTCTTGTCCTCGACGCGCACATCGTCGAGCTCGTTCATCATCCGCTCGGCGCGGCGCAGCATGTTCTGCGCGGCAACGGCCTTGGTGGCCTTGGCCCCCATCTTGGCCGCCTGGACGCGGAGCGCGCCGGCCTTCTTCTCGGCGTTGGCGCGCTCGCGGCGGCGGCGCTGCTCGTCGGTCGCGCGGGCGTCGATGTACTTCTTCCAGCCCATGTTGTAGACATCGGCCTCACCGCGCACCGCGTCGAGGAACCAGACGCGGTTGACCACGTCGGACAGCAGATCCACATCGTGGCTGATCACGATCAGGCCGCCGTCGTGATTCTGCAGGAAGGTGCGCAGCCAGCCGATGGAGTCGGCGTCGAGGTGGTTGGTGGGCTCGTCGAGCAGCAGCGTGGTGTCGGACTTGCCGCCGGAGCCGTCGGAGGCCGCGAACAGGATGCGGGCCAGCTCCACGCGGCGGCGCTGACCGCCGGACAGCGTGCGCAGCGGCTGTTCGAGCACCCGGTCGGGCAGGGCCAGGCTGTTGCAGATCCGCGCGGCCTCGGATTCCGCGGCGTACCCACCGAGTGAGGAGAACCGCTCCTCGAGGTTGCCGTACTTGCGCACCGCGGTGTCGAGCTCGTCGCCGACCAGCTCGGCCATGCGCACCTGCTGCTTCTGCATCTGCGCCACGATCTGGTCCAGTCCGCGGGCCGAGAGCACGCGATCCTTCGCCAGCACGTCGAGATCGCCCTCGCGGGGGTCCTGCGGCAGGTAGCCCACATCGCCGGTGGAGATGATGCGGCCCGCGTACGGTTCGCCCTCGCCTGCCAGGATGCGCATCGTAGTGGTCTTGCCGGCGCCGTTGCGGCCGACGAGGCCGATCCGGTCGCCCGCCTGCACCCGCAGCTGATCGCCCGGGGCGGTCAGCAGGGTACGGACCCCGGCGCGGACTTCGAGGTCGGTCGCGGTAATCACAACGGTCCAGTCTACCCGCCCCGTGCCGGCCCGTTCACCACCATTTTCCGCTGGTGACGGCGGTCACTCGAGGGCGGCGGAGGCCTCCCTGCGCGGCACCACCGCGGGCGGTGCGGGAACCACGTCCCGGATCACGATCCGGAGCGAGCGATCGGCCTTCGCCTCGTAGAGCGCGGTGTCCGCCTGGGCCACCGCCGTCGCGAACTCCGCGCGGTTGAGCCCCTCGGAGACCGCGATACCGACACTGCCGCGGATCCCCGGCGGCTCGCCCGCTTCCCCGGGAGTGACCAACCTCCGGAGCTCGTCGATCACCTGGTCGGCTTCTTCGCGCAGGTCACGGATCGCCACCACCAGGAACTCGTCGCCGCCGAGCCGGGCGTTGAGGGTGTCGCGCACACCGGTCCGCAGCAACTGGGCGGTCTCGGCCAGGTACTGATCGCCGGCCAGATGTCCGTAGGTGTCGTTGAACTTCTTGAACCCGTCGAGATCCAGCAGTCCGACCACCGCGATGCCGCGGCCCCGCTTGTACAGGACCCGGCGGATCGCGAACTGAAGACCGCGCCGGCTGTAGAGCCCGGTCAGGGCGTCGTGGTTGCGCTCCGAGGCCGCCTCACCGATTCCGCGGCGGCCGAATTCGACGAGCACCTGCACCACGATCGGAAGTGCGAACTCGATCGTGATCGCAGGCGCGAGGTACACGTACAGTTCCATGACGCCGTACCCGTTGACCACCATCGTGGTCACGGTGACGGCGACGATCGCGGCCACCGAGAACAGGCAGTGGATCAGCAGTAGCCGCCAACCGAGGAGGAAGGCGGTCAGCATTGCCAGCATGCCGAGGTAGATGGTGCCGGTTATCCGGGACGGACCGTCCTGGGCCAAGCAGCCGACCAGCAGGCAGATATCCGCGATCGCCACGAAGATCACGGCGTCGCGGCGCCGGGGCTCCCGCAGGCGCAGCCACCAGATTCCCACGACCACACTGCCGCTCGAGGCGAGGATGAAGAAGACCATCGCGGTCGGAGTCTGCGGTCGCATCGGCTGGAAGAGCACACCCACGCAGAGCGGCGCCATCAGGAGCGCGAGGCCGCTCACCACCAGGCGGAGCGGGTTGTCGCCGCCGTGGACGGCGATGCCCTCCTGCGCGAATTTGAACTCGGCCTTACCCGCATCGCGCCAGGCCTTGCGGTCCGTGAGCCGTCGCCACGCCGCGCGGATCACGCGCCGCGCGGTGACCGGAGTCCGCTTACCACTGCTCACCCGCATCCACCTCGGTGTTCGGCGAGTTCTCCGGCAGCATTCACGGCCCGGACTCTACCCCCGAATCGTCCGAATTGAACCACGGATATCCCGGCTCTGTCGCGATCGTCACAGATTGTTGCGATCGCACCAGTCCGGGAGGTCAGACGCGGACGGAACCGGGGTCGTGGACCACGATCCGGCGGGACCGATCCGCCTTCGCCTCGTACAACGCGACATCGGCCTCGGTGGTGGCCCACTCGAGCGAGGCGGCATCGGGATACTCGACCACCACGACCCCCACGCTGCCCTGAATCGGAGCCGTGCCGCCGTCCGGTGTGACCAGGCGCCGCAATGTCCGGATCACGGAATCGGCGCCGTATCGGGAGTTGCGCATCGCGTAGAGGAGGAATTCGTCGCCTCCCATCCGTGCGACGAGCGCGCCGTCGAGTTCCCCGCGCAGGACCTCCGCCGTCCGCGAGAGCAGCGCATCACCGGCAGCGTGGCCGTGGGAATCGTTGAATCGCTTGAAGTGATCGAGGTCCAGCATCGCCACCACGCACACCTCCGACCGCTGCCGCCGCAACAGGATCCGGAGAGCGAATCGCATGCCCTGGCGGCTGTAGAGGCCGGTGAGCGCATCACGATTGCGTTCGATGAAGATCTGGGTCATGCTGCGGCGCGACAACTCCACGATCACCTGCATCACCAGAGGCAACCCCACCTCCATGGTCATCGCGGGCGCCACGTAGACGTACAGGCTGAGCAGGGTCTCCCCTTCGTACAGGCAGGCGTACAGGACGTACGCCCCGATCACTGCGAGCGAGAACAGACACTGCAGGGCCAGGATCCTCGAGCCCAGCAGGGCGGCGGTGAGCAGGGCGATCATCCCGAGGTAGGTGGTGCCGCAGATTCGCGATGCGGGCGCTCCGAGCACCGCGGTGCCCAGCAGGATCAACAGGTCCGAACAGACGACGAAGTAGATGGCGTGCCGCCAGCTCGGCCGGGGATCGAACATCCACCACAGACCCAACGCGACGCTCGCCACCAGCGCGCCCACGTACAGGCCCGTCCGCAGTCCGGGTGGCGGACCCATCGGGTGCCAGACCATGACGATGGCCAGCGGGAACATCAGGACCGCGATCCCGCCGATCACCAGGCGCATGGCGGCGCGGCCGCCGGGGAGCCGGGAGATGCCGGTCCACATGAACTCGTACTCGTCCCGTCCCGCGTTCCGCCACGCCGACCGGTCCATCGCCGACCGGGCCGCCGAGACCATCGGCCACAGCGGTCGCGTCCGCCGCGGGGCCGATGATCGGTTCGCCCTCACGGGGCGTGACCTCGGCGTGTCACCCTGCGAATGCTACTCAGGGAACCCTTCGCCGGTATCCGCTTCGGAAGGACCGGCCGAGTGCTCGAACAGACCGGTGAGATCGTGCACCACTACCGATCGGGTGGCGCTGCGCTTGGCCTCGTACTGGGCCGCATCGGCCTCGGTGGCGAGCTCGCGGATCCGGTCCCGGTACGACGCCGGGGCCACGACGATGCCGAGGCTGGCGGTGATACCGTCGCCGTCGTGATCACCGCGGGGGGCGATCAAAGCCGTGAGCCTGGCGAGTCTGCGCGCGGCGTCGTCCGGCGTAAGACACACCGCGAAGACACCGAATTCATCCCCGCCGTTGCGCGAGACCAGGGTCTGCGGCAGGGCGCGATCGAGTCGGGCGCCCACTGAAGCCAGCAGTTCGTCACCCTCGAAGTGCCCGTACGTGTCGTTGTAGGCCTTGAAGCCGTCCAGATCGGCCACCGCGCTGATGTAGATCGAATCGCTGCGAGACCGCTTGCTGGCGACGCGCTTGGTCCACGCGTCCATCCCGCGCCGGTTGAGCAGTCCGGTCAGGCTGTCGATGTACCACTCGCTCGCGACGCGGTTCACGCCGACCCGGCACAGTTCGACGACAGCCTGCACCAATACCGGGACCCCGACCGCGATGATCATGGTCGGCACCGCGAACGGCGCGAGCAGGGCCACCGAACGCCCGTCCACGACGACCCCGTAGTAGACGATCCCGAGCACCAGAGCCAGCGAGTACACGCAGTGCACCAGCAGCACGCGCCATCCCAACAGGAACGCCGCGTACAGGCCGAGCATGGCGAACAGACTGGCTCCCGCCAGCCGGTGCTCCGGTTCGCCGAGTACCGCGATTCCGATGCCGAGGAGCACATCGGCCGCGGCGAGGAACTGAATCGCCTGCGCAGCCGTCGGCCAGGGCCGCACGATCCACAACGCCCCGATCACCGCACCGAGCACGGCCGCAACCATGTGGAGTACACGAAGGGCGGGGGTGGTCGGTGCGGAGGGCATGAACTCGGCCAACACCGCCACCGGCAGCATCGTCACACCGAGGGAGGCCACCGTCACTCGGAGCAGCCCGATGCCGCCGACCGTGGCGATGGCGCGGGTCACGAACGAGAACTCCGCCTGGCCGGCGTACCGCCAGCCGACGGGATCGATGAGCTCACGCCACATCACCCGAGCCGTCCGACGGACGGACCGGCGACGTCGCGCCCACTCCTCCGGGCGACCGCTCACGTCAGTTCCGATCGCGCACTCCCGCGGCCAGGTCGGCGGTGAGCGCGCGGACCGCGTCGACGGAATCGCCCGCTGCGCTGACCAGGGCGGAGCCTGCGATGACCGCGTCCGCATAGCCGGCGATCTCGGCGGCCTGCTCGCGGGAGCGGACACCCAGGCCCACACCGATCGGGATGTCGGAGATCTCGCGCACCCGCGCCACCAGTTCCGGGGCGACGTTGTCGACGGTGTCCCGGGCGCCGGTGACGCCCATCGTCGATGCGGCGTAGAGGAATCCGGACGAGGCGTTCGCCGTGAGCGCCAGGCGCTCGGGGGTCGACGACGGTGCCACGAGGAAGATCTTGTCGAGGCCGTGCCGGTCGGCGGCCGCGATCCAGTCACCGGCCTCTTCGGGGATCAGGTTGGGAGTGATGATCCCCTTCCCGCCGGCCGCGGCCAGGTCCCGGGCGAAGGCGTCGACGCCGTACTGGAGCACGGGGTTCCAATAGGTCATCACCACCGGGGCCCCGCCGGCGGAGGCCACGGCCTCCGCGTAGCCGAAGACGTCGTGCACCCTGATCCCGCCGCGCAGCGCATCGTCGGCGGCGCGCTGGATCACCGGTCCGTCCATCACGGGATCGCTGTAGGCGACACCGATCTCGACGATATCAGCGCCGGCCTCGACCATCGCGACCACGATGTCGCGGCCACCGTCCTTGGACGGGTATCCACACGGCAGGTAGGTCACGAGCGCGGCGCGGTCCTCCGCGCGGCAGGTCTCGAAGACCGATGCGAGTGCGCTCACTTGGCGGCCTCCTCGGAGTCGCGGAATTCGGTGTTCATGTCTTCGCCGATCACCTTCTGGCCCACCACGTCCCCGTGGTCGTCCAGCAGCCCGAACCACTTCCCGGCGGTGTCGACGTCCTTATCGCCGCGGCCCGAGAGGTTGGTGACGATCACGGCATCGGGCCCGAGTTCGCGGCCCAGTTTCAGCGCGCCCGCCACGGCGTGCGCCGATTCGATGGCGGGGATGATGCCCTCGGTGCGGCAGAGCAGCGCGAAGGCGTCCATGGCCTCGGCGTCGGTGATCGGGATGTACTGCGCGCGACCGGATTCCTTGAGCTCGGCGTGCTCCGGGCCGACGCCGGGGTAGTCGAGACCCGCCGAGATGGAGTGCGATTCGATGGTCTGGCCGTCCTCGTCCTGCAGCAGGTACGAGTACGCGCCCTGGAAGGCGCCGGGCGTGCCGCCGGTGAACGTGGCCGCGTGCCTGCCCGTTTCGACGCCGTCGCCCGCGGCCTCACAGCCGACCAGCCGTACCGCCTCGTCCGCGATGAACGGATGGAAGATGCCGATCGCATTGGACCCGCCGCCGACGCAGGCCACCACCGCGTCGGGGAGCCGGCCCTCCAGGTCGAGGACCTGTTGCCGGGCCTCCATGCCCACCACCCGCTGCAGGTCCCGGACCAGCAGGGGGAAGGGATGCGGGCCGGCCGCGGTGCCAAAGCAGTAGTAGGTGTCGTCGGCGTGACTGACCCAGTCCCGCAGCGCCTCGTTGATGGCGTCCTTGAGGGTGGCCGAACCGGAGGCCACGGCGATCACCTCGGCGCCCAGCAGCCGCATCCGCGCCACGTTCAGCGCCTGCCGGTCGGTGTCGACCTTGCCCATGAAGATCACGCACTCGATGCCGAGCAGCGCGCAGGCCGTGGCGGTGGCCACGCCGTGCTGGCCCGCGCCGGTCTCCGCGATCACACGGGTCTTGCCCATCCGCTTGGCGAGCAGCACCTGCCCGAGCACGTTGTTGATCTTGTGGCTGCCGGTGTGGTTCAGGTCCTCGCGCTTGAGGTAGATCTTCGCGCCACCCGCGTGTTCACCCAGTCGCACGCAGGGGTACAGCGGCGACGGTCGGCCGGTGTACTGGCGCTGCAGCCGGTCGAGCTCCTCGAGGAACTCCCGGTCGCTGCGCACCTTCTCGAACTCCGCTGTGACCTCCTCGATCACGGCCATGAGCGCCTCGGGCACGTGCCTGCCGCCCCAGACGCCCCAATGACCGGTCCCATCGGGCTCATAAGCCGATCGTTGGGACAGTCCTGTGCTGGCTTCTGGAAGACTCACCCGCCCAGTATCCCCCACCGGGTCAAAGCAGAATCACGCCGACGCCAACCATTCCTCGAATCGGGCGAACCGACCAGTGTTCTCCGGCATGACCACTGCACTCGACGGGGCCCTCGACGCCGTGCTCGACGATCCGGTCCGGGCGTCCCTGTACGGCGCACACGCCCGGTTCCGCCTCGGCGACGGTGCCGTCGTCCGGTACCACCCCGACGTGGCCCGCTTCATCGGGCACCCGCGCGCCCTGTCGCCCGACGACTACGCCGCCCTCGCCGAACTCGCGGTGCCGGGCACGGCACTCTCGCTGCGCGGGGCCGCCACCCCGCTACCCCCGGGGTGGCGCGTCGAGGACGAGATCACCCTCGTCCAGTACGACGGGAGCGGGCTGGTCACGGAAGCCGATCCCGAGGCCGTCCGCCTCGGCCCCGGCGATGTCGACGAGATCCTCGATCTGGTGGCGCGCACCCGCCCCGGCCCCTTCGAACGGCGGACCATCGAACTGGGCACCTATCTGGGCATCCGCGACGACCGGGGTCGGCTCATCGCGCTCGCCGGGGAACGCCTGCATCCGCCCGGATGGACCGAGATCAGCGCGGTGTGCACCGATCCCGACCACCGCGGACGGGGCCTCGCGACCCGGCTCATCCGCGCCGTCGGCAGGCAGATCCGCGACCGCGGGGAGATCCCGTTCCTGCACACCTCCGCTGACAACACCACGGCCCGCGCGCTCTACGAGTCGATCGGCTTCCGCCTGCGGGCCGCCGTGCCCCTGCTCCTCGTCCATCCACCCGCACCCACCACCGGAGAGTCATGACCCTCGCCCTCACCCGCTCACCGTCGAAGGACGTCGATCCCGAGCTCGCGGAGCTGGCCGTCCTGCCGGTCCGGCGCCGCGCGCAATGGGGACGCTGGGTGGCCGTCGCGGTCACCCTGATCCTGTTCGCGCAGTTGGTCTCCTCGGCGATCACCAATCCGCGTTTCGACTGGCCCACCTTCGGGGCCTACCTGTTCAGCCCGATCGTCCTCGAGGCGCTGTGGTTCACGGTGCAGCTCACCATCATCGGCGCCGTCCTCGGATTCCTGTTCGGTGGCGTGCTGGCGCTCGCCCGGCTCTCGGGCAACCGCGTCCTGGCCACCTTCAGCTTCGGCTTCATCTGGGTGTTCCGATCGGTGCCCCTGATCGTGCAGATCCTGTTCTTCGGCTACCTGGGTGCGCTCTATCCCACACTGGGGCTGGGTATCCCGTTCGGTCCGACCTTCGTCGACGCGCCGACCAAGGACCTGCTCTCGCCGTACACCGCCGCCGTGATCGGGATCGTGCTGCATCAGGCCGCGTACGGCTCGGAGATCGTGCGTGCCGGAATCCTCAGTGTGGCACCCGGTCAGCACGACGCCGCGCGGGCACTGGGCATCCCGCCGGCCGCGCAGTTGCTGCGGATCACCCTACCCCAGGCCCTACGCACCATCGTGCCGCCCGCGGCGAACGAGGTGATCGGCCTACTCAAGGGCACCACCGCCGTCTTCATTCTGGCGCTGCCGGACCTGTTCTACCAGGTCCAGGTGATCTACGGCCGCAACGGCCGAATCATCCCGCTGCTGCTGGTCGCGGTGGCCTGGTACGCGATCGCAACCACCGTCCTGTCCATCGGGCAGCACTACCTCGAGAAGCGCCTCTCCCGCGGGTACGGGTCGAAGGCCCCCACGAAGAAGGAGTCCGCCGCATGACCGCCACCCCCGTTCCGCCGCGCCTGGAAGCGGTGGGCCTGACCAAGGCCTTCGGTCACGACCAGGTGCTGCGCGGTGTCGACCTGACGATCGCCCCCGGCGAGGTGGTCTCCATCATCGGACCCTCGGGTTCGGGCAAGTCCACCCTCCTGCGCCTGCTCAATCACCTGGAGGAGCCGACCGCCGGGGTGGTCCGGCTCGACGGTGAGCTGATCGGCGTCCGACGCCGCGGTGACCACCTCGTCGCGCTGCGCGAACGCGAGCTGCGCCGGCAGCGGGCGCGGATCGGTTTCGTCTTCCAGCAGTTCAACCTGTTCCCGCACCTGACCGCCGTCGAGAACGTGGCCCGACCGCAGCGGTTGTCGCTGGGCCGCAGCCGCGCCGAGGCCGACGCCCGGGCCCGGGAACTCCTGGGGCGGGTGGGCCTGGCCCCGCACGCCGAGCACTACCCCGGCCGGCTCTCGGGCGGACAGCAGCAGCGCGTGGCGATCGCCCGCACCCTGGCGCTCGATCCTGATCTGATCCTGTTCGACGAGCCCACCTCGGCGCTCGACCCCGAGCTCGTCGGCGAGGTGAACGCCGTGATCGCCGAGCTGGCAGCGGAGGGCCGCACGCTCGTGGTCGTGACGCACGAACTCGCCTTCGCCCGCCGGATCGCCGACCGCATCGTCTTCCTCGACCACGGCCGGGTGGTCGCGGTGGGCACCCCGTCCGCCGTTCTCGACCGCCCCGCCACCGACCGCACCCGCGCCTTCCTCGCGCACTGGACCTCCAAGGAGACAGCATGAAAACCCGACATCGCATCCCCACCTTCGCCCTCGCCCTCGTCCTCGCGAGCGCGGCCCTCGTGGGATGCGGCGGACAGACCACGGAATCGACCACCGCCTCCGTGACCGGCACCGCCGGTCAGCAGCTCAACCTCACCAGCAAGCAGGACCGCATCGTCCCGAAGAAGGACGAGGCGGCTGCGGCACTACTCCCCCAGGCGATCCGGGATCGGGGCACGCTGCGAGTGGGACACGGATCGGGTGCCGGAAACGCGCCCTTCTACTTCCCGGCGACCGACGACGAGCGGGTGTTCATCGGCGACGAGAGCGATATCGCCTACCTCATCGCGGGCAGTCTCGGACTTCGGTTGGAGGAGTCGAACACCTCGTGGGAGGGCCTGTTCCTCGGGATCGACAGTGGGCAGTTCGATCTCGGCGTCTCGAACATCACCGTGACCGAGGCGCGCAAGGAGAAGTACGACTTCGCGACCTATCGCAAGGACGACCTGGCGGTGGAGGTTCAGGCTGATTCGCCGCTCACCTTCACGGGTCCGGATTCGTTCTCGGGCAAGACGGTCGCCGTCGGCTCGGGAACCAATCAGGAGCGGATTCTGCAGCGCTACGACGCGGACCTGCGGGCGGCGGGCAAACCGGCCATCGTCATCAAGAACTACCAGGACAACACGGGGACGTACGCCGCGCTCGCATCCGGTCAGATCGACGCCTACTTCGGCCCGAACCCGATCGCCGCCTTCCACGTCGCCCAGACGAAGGGCACGCCGCAGGCGACGAAGATCGTGGGCACGGTGTCGGGCGCCGGCGCTTCGCTGCAGGGGCTGATCGGCGCGACCACGAAGAAGGACAGCGGGATCATCCGCGCGGTGCAGGCGGCGATCGAGTCGACCATCCGCAGCGGTGACTACGGCAAGGTCCTGCACCGGTGGGGCCTGGACGCGGAGGCCGTGGCCACCTCGGAGATCAATCCCCCGGGGCTGCCCAAGAACGACAAGTAGGCCGGTTCAGCGCGCCGCGGTGGCGTGCGCGACGAACTTGAACCGGTCGCCGCGATAGACGCTGCGGGTCCACTCCAGGGGTGCACCCGCAGCGTCGCGGCCCAGGCGATGGACCAACAGCAGCGGGTGGCCGTTGGGCACGTCGAGCAGTTCGGCCTCGTGCGGGGACGCGAGCGCGGTTTCGACCGTGTCCTCCACCGCCACGATGTCGCGACCGTAGTTCTCCCGCAGCGTGCGGTAGAGAGAGGCCGTCGTGCCGAGCCGGTCGGACAGCCCGCGCAGGGGCCCCCGCAAGTGCGCCACCTCGATGGCGAGCGGCTCGGCGTCGACGATCCGGAGCCGGGTGACGCGGTACACGCGGGTGCCGCGGGACAGGTCCAACGCGGCCTGCGTCTCGGCATCCGCCGGGACGTGATCGCAGCCCAGGACCTGCGATTCCACGGATTTGCCGGTGACGCCGATGTCCTCGCTGAGCGAGGTGAGTTGGCGCACCCGCACCACTTTCGGGGGTGCCACGTAGGTGCCGCTGCCGTGCTCGCGGCGCAGGATCCCCTCGGCGGACAGTTCCGAGAGCGCTTTGCGCAGGGTGGTCCGGGAGACCCCGAGTTCATCGGCCAAACGCCGCTCGGCCGGCAGTGTATCGCCGTGGCCGAGCTGCGCGATCCGCCTCTGCACCTCGACCTTCGCGCGGAAGTATCGCGGAAGCTCGGTGCCCGGTGCAGCGGGCGAGGACATGTCCACCATGTGTCACAGAGTACCCCTTGACGAGAAAAGTGGTCTATGCCACTCTTGCCTCACCGCAATTGGTATAGACCACTTGTGGTAGACCTCAAGGAGTGAACATGAGCAGTACGCAGGCTGCCAAGCCGGCCGCCGGTCTGGGCGTCATGGTCGGCGTCGCCGCCGCGAGTCTGGGTGTCATCTACGGCTACGACACCTCGAACATCGCCGCCGCGAAGGACTTCATCCGGGCCGATTTCGGACTCGACGACACCATGACGCAGGCGCTGGCCACCGTGGTCGTGGTGGGCGAGATCCTCGGCGCGATCGTGGGCGGCTGGTTCGCCAACAAGGTCGGTCGCCGCAAGGCGATGATCTCCGTGGCGCTGGGCTACACGGTGTTCGCCCTGTTCGGAGCCCTTGCGCCCACCGTCCCCCTGCTGCTCGCCGCCCGCTTCCTGCTCGGCCTCACCGTGGGTGTGTCCGTGGTGGTCGTGCCCGTCTTCGTGGCCGAATCCGCCCCGGCGCACCGCCGTGGCGCGATGCTCGTGGCGTACCAGTTCGCCACCATCGTGGGCATCATCCTCGGCTACGTGCTCGGCTACCTGCTCGCCGGTCTCGGCGCCGCGTCCTGGAAGTGGATGCTGGGCGCCGCCGCGGTTCCGGCGATCCTGGTCACCCTCGTGCTCCTGCGCCTGCCCGATACGGCGCGCTGGTACATGACCCGCGGCCGTGAGGGAGAGGCCCGCGCCGCACTGATCGCCGTGGAACCCACCTCCACCGCGGCCGGTATCGAGGCCGAACTCGACGAGATGCGCGCCCAGCTCTCCGACGAGTCCGGCGGCAAGCTCAGCCAGCTCTTCCGCCAGCCCTATCTGCGCGCCACCTTCTTCGTGGTGGTGCTCGGCTTCTTCATCCAGATCACCGGCATCAACGCGATCATCTACTACAGCCCCGACATCTTCGCCTCGATGGGCTACGACGGGAACTTCGGCAAGTACATGCTGCCGGCGTTCGTCCAGCTCTTCGGCCTGCTCGCCGTGGTGGTCTCGATCTTCACCGTCGACAAGTTCGGCCGCCGCCCCATCCTCCTGGGCGGCATCGGCACCATGATCCTGGCCTTCGCCGTGATGATCCTCGCCTACCAGATGGCCGACGGCGATTTCAAGGGCCACGAGACCGCCGGCGTGGTCGGCTTCGCGGGACTCGTACTGGTGGTGATCGGATTCTCCTTCGGCTTCGGCTCCCTCGTGTGGGTGTACGCCGGTGAGGCCTTCCCCGCCCGGCTGCGCGCCTACGGCTCCTCGGCCATGCTCACCTCCGATCTGGTGGCCAATGCGATCGTGGCCCAGTTAACGCTCACGATGCTCAACAGCCAACTGCTCGGTGGCACCGGCACATTCGCGGTCTTCGGCGGCCTCACCGTGCTCGCCTTCCTGTTCGTGCTCAAATTCGCCCCGGAGACCAAGGGCCGCAAGCTCGAAGACATCCAGTACTACTGGCAGAACGACGGTCGGTGGCCCGCACAGACGGCCGCGGCGGCGGGCGCGGAGACGGACGCCCGGTGAGCGGGGCGGTGATCGGCCTCGACATCGGAGGCTCCAAGACGCAGGCCGTCCGCGCCGAGAACGGTGTCGTGGTCGCGGAGGCCCTCGCAGGCAGCGCGAACATCTCCTCGGTGGGGCAGGCCGAGGCCGGACGCCAGCTCGACATCGCGCTCGCCCGCCTCGGCGTCGAGGATGTGGGCGCTGTGTGCGCCGGCGCCGCGGGTGTGGAGACCCCCGCCGGCGCGGCCACCCTCACCCGGTTGCTGGCCGATCGGATCCCCGGGGCCCGGGTGCGCGTGGTGCACGACAGTCAGCTCATCCTGGCCGCTGCCGGGGTCCGCGACGGTATCGCCGTCATCTCCGGGACCGGCGCCGTGGCCTGGGGCCGCGCCGGCGACCGGCATGCCCGCGCCGGCGGCTGGGGCTACCTCCTCGGCGACGAGGGCAGCGGCTACTGGGTGGCCAAGGAGGCCGTGCGCCGCACCCTGATCCGCCTCGACCGCGACGAGCCCGCCGATCACCTGGGCCAGCAGTTGGCGGCCGACTGCGGCCTGCAGGACACCGACGAGCTGCTCGACCACTTCTACGCCCAGCCCGAGCGCCGGTACTGGGCAGGCCGCGCGCGCGTGGTCTTCGAACTCGCGCAGTCGGGCGATCCGGCGAGCACCGAGATCATCGACGAGGCGGCGATCGCACTCACCGAGATCGCGATGTCGGTGGCCGATCGGATCGGCTCCGCCGGCCCCGTCGTGCTCGCGGGCGGTCTGGCCGTGCACCAGCCCGCGCTGCAGCGCCGAGTGCGTCATCACCTGGGGCTGCGCGGAGTCTCCGACCTGCGGGTGCTCACCGTGGACCCGGTGCGGGGCGCGATCCAGATCGCGCTGCGCGAACTGGAACGACGGGGCGCGCGGGGCTGATCAGCGCGCGGGACGCGGGCAGCTGGGGTGCGAGCCCGCGGTGACCAGGTCGGCCACGGCGGAACGCGGGTCGCCCGCGGTCACCAGGCCCTCGCCGACGAGCACGCCGTCGGCGCCGGCACCGGCGTAGGTCAGCAGATCCCGGCTGTCACGGACACCCGATTCGGCGATCTTGATGACCGAGGACGGGAGTCCGGGGGCGATCCGGGCGAAGGAGTCCCGGTCGACCTCGAGGGTCTTGAGGTTGCGGGCGTTGACGCCGATCACGGTGGCACCGGCCTCGAGGGCGCGATCGGCCTCGTCCTCGGTGTGCACCTCGACGAGCGCCGTCATGCCCAGCGACTCGATGCGGTCGAGCAGCGAGACCAGCACCGACTGCTCGAGCGCGGCCACGATCAGGAGCACGATGTCGGCACCGTGGGCGCGGGCCTCGTGGATCTGGTACGGCGAGACGATGAAGTCCTTGCGCAGCACCGGGATCCGCACCCGCGCGCGCACCGAATCGAGATCGGCGAGCGAGCCCTTGAAGCGGCGCTCCTCGGTGAGCACGCTGATCGCGCGCGCCCCGCCGGATTCGTACTGCCCCGCCAGCTCCGCCGGGTCGGCGATTCCCGCGAGATCACCCTTCGACGGACTCGCGCGCTTCACCTCGGCGATCACGGCGATACCGGGTTCGCGGAGTGCGGCGGTGGCGTCGAGCGCCGGCGGCGCGGCCTTCGCGGCGGCCTTGACGGCCGCCAGATCCAGCACCGACTCGCGGGCGGCGAGGTCCGCGCGCACACCCTCGATGATCGCATCGAGCGCAGTGGGTGAAGTCACGGCGGCGGGCCTTTCGGTGGGACGTACAGCGTGCTTCAAGGTTATCCCGAGGCCTCCGGGCGATCCTTGCTGACCCCCTCCGTCGGATCGTCGCCGCTGTCCAGTGCGTCCCACAGGTCGCGTTCGGAGGAATTCTCCGGTTCGGCGGTCTCGAACACCCGCTTCTCGAGCTCCGCGCGCCGGGCGGCGGGCGCGCTGTACTTCGAATCCATCCCGCCACCGCGCTGACCACGCAGAAGCAGGGTCGCTGCGGCCACCGCGAGAACACCACCGAGCACGGCGACGAGCGGCCCGGCGATCACCTTGTCGGCCTGCACCACGATGTCCTTCGGGGCCAGCTCGAGGATCGTCTCGATGTACTTGACGTCGGGCTCCTGCGTGATCACCTGGATCGCCGGGAAGGCCGAGCCGATCGCCGCGGCCGCCACGACCACCGCCACCGCCACGCGCGCCCAGCCCTTCACGGCGAGGGCGGCCGCGATCGCCGCGAGGAAGACCAGGGGCAGCACGGTGAGCGCCGAGGCCCAGGTGTGGCCAACGATGTCCACCGTCCGCCCGGGCGAGAGGAAGTCGTTGATATCGGCGCGCATCCAGGTCATCCGGCTGGCGCCCCACACCGCGATCGCCGCCAGTAGCAGCAGCACCGAGGCCAGAAGCAGTCCGCGCTTGTCCTTCATCGTGCCTCCTCCGTGACCGCGCGCAGCGTGTTCGCGGCGGCCACCGCCTTGAGCGCGGCCAAGGCCTTGTTGCGCGACTCGTTGTACTCGTACTCCCCCACCGAATCGGCCACCACACCGCCGCCCGCCTGCACGTACGCGGTGCCGTCCTTGAGCACGGCGGTCCGGATCGCGATCGCGGTGTCGGCATCGCCCGCGAAGTCGAGATAGCCCACGATGCCGCCGTAGAGGCCGCGCCGCGTGAGCTCGGCCTCGTCGATCAGCTCCATGGCGCGCACCTTAGGCGCCCCCGTCAGGGTGCCCGCGGGGAAGCAGGCGGTCACGGCGTCGAGGGCCTGCTTGCCGTCCGCGAGGTCGCCCGAGACGGTGGAGACCAGGTGCATCACGTGGCTGTACCGCTCGATGCGGCGATAGTCGGTGACCCGCACGGTGCCCGGTGTGCACACCCGGCCCAGATCGTTGCGGCCCAGGTCCACGAGCATCAGGTGCTCGCTGTTCTCCTTCTCATCGGCGCGCAGGTCCTTCTCCAGGAGTAGATCCTCCTCGGAGTTCGCGCCGCGCCAGCGGGTACCGGCGATCGGGTGCGTGGTGGCCACGCCGTCGCTCACGGTGACCAGGGCCTCGGGGCTCGATCCCACGATGGAGAAGGCGAGCGAGCCGTCAGGGGCCGGGACCTGCACGAGGTACATGTACGGGCTCGGGTTCGAGGCGCGCAGCACGCGGTAGACGTCGATGGGATCGGCGTCGCTCGACACGGAGAAGCGCTGGCTGGGCACCACCTGGAAGGCCTCACCGGCCTCGATGTCGCCCACCAGCTTGTCGACGATCGCGCTGTACTCCTCGACGGTCCGCTGCGCGGTGTACTCCGGCTCCGGGCGGGTGAACGAGGCCACCGACGACGCGAGCGGAGCCGCGAGCGCGGCCTCCATCGCGTCAAGACGGGCCACGGCGTCCGCATAGGCCTCGGCGGCGCGTTCGCTGGCGCCGTCCCAGTTCACGGCGTTGGCGATCAGCGTGATGGTGCCCTCGTGGTGATCGATCGCGGCGAGGTCGGTGGCCAGCAGCCACACCATCTCGGGCAGGCGCAGATCGTCGACGGTGGTCTCGGGCAGCTTCTCCAACCGCCGGACGGCGTCGTAGGCGAGGTAGCCCACCATCCCTCCGTTGAGCGGGGGCAACCCCTCGATCGGCTCGGAGCTGAGCAGCCGGAGCACCTCGCCGAGCGCGGTGATCGGGTCGCCCCCGGACGGTGCGCCGGCGGGCTTGGTACCGATCCAAGCGGCCTCGCCGTCGATCACGGTGAGCGCGGCCGGGGCGGGGGCCCCGACGAAGGACCACCGACTCCAGGACTGGCCGGCCGCCGCGGATTCCAGGAGGAAGGTGCCGGGACGTCCGCCCGCGAGCTTCCGATACGCCGAGAGCGGGGTCTCGGCGTCGGCGAGCACGGTGCGGGTCACGGGCACCACACGATGCCGCTGGGCGAGCTGCAGGAACTCGTCGAGGCTGGTGGTGGCGCCGTCGGGCTGGAGGTTCGAAGCCGATTGCGTACTCATCGGGACCCATTATTGCGGGGCCGGTAAGTTCGCCGGTATGCGCACCGGTGGACCGGCCCCCGATTTCGCACTTCCCGATCAGTCGGGCACCGTCCGCACCCTTGACGAACTGCGTGCCGGACGCCGGGCAGCGGTCTTCTTCTACCTCACCGCGGGCCTTCCGGTGTGCGTGGCGGAGGTCGGCCGGTTCTGTGACGCCGCAGCGGAATTCGAGCGCCTCGACACCGTCCGCATCGGGATCAGCATGGATCCGCTGCTCCGCACCCGGGCCTTCGCGGAGGTGATGGCGCCGGGGTTCCCGCTCCTCACCGACGCCGACGGTGCGGTCGCCGAACGATACGGGGTGCGTCGCGGTCGGTACGCCGTGGCGCCCGTGCGGCGGCAGAGCTTCCTCATCGACACTGACGGCACGATCCTGCAGATCGTGGTCGGTGAGCTGCGGGCGGTGGCGCACGTCGAGGAGACCCTGGCGTTCCTGCGCACGCTCAGCGGCCCCGGAGTCAGCGGGTAGCGGATGAGCCCGGCCTCCGCGGCGCCCGGCTGGGCCTGACGATCGGGCGCCTCGATCTCAGGACTGCGCGCGCCCCAGGAGCAGATCGCCGTCGAAACAGGTGTGCGTGCCGGTGTGGCAGGCGGGGCCGGTCTGCCGGACGGTGAGCAGCACGGTGTCGCCGTCGCAGTCGAGCCGTACGTCGAGGACCTCCTGGATGTGCCCGGAGGTCTCCCCCTTGGCCCACAGCTGCTGGCGCGAGCGCGAGTAGTAGGTGCCGCGGCGGGTGGCCAGCGTGAGCGCGAGGGCCTCGTCGTTCATCCACGCCATCATGAGCACATCGCCCGTGCCCTCCTCCTGAGCGATGGCCGCGACCAGGCCGTCGGCGTTGCGCTTGAGGCGGGCGGCGATCGCCGGGGCGAGCCCCGAATCCGCTGGGGTGTCGGGTCCGGTCATCGGCGCACCACCAGTCCGTGCGCGGCCATCTCGTCCTTGACCTGGCCGATGGTCATATCGCCGAAGTGGAAGACGCTGGCCGCGAGCACGGCGTCGGCTCCCGATTCGACGGCGGGCGCGAAGTGCTCGACCGCCCCTGCGCCGCCGGAGGCGATCACCGGCACGCGGACCGCGGCGCGGGCGGCGGCGATCATGCGCAGGTCGAATCCGGCCTTCGTTCCGTCGGCGTCCATCGAGTTCAGCAGGATCTCCCCCACACCGAGTTCCTCGCCGCGGCGGGCCCATTCGATGGCATCGAGGCCGGTGCCCTTACGGCCGCCGTGCGTCGTGACCTCCCAGCCCGACCGGGTCGGCTCGTCGCCGTCCGGCACGGTGCGGGCGTCGACCGAGAGCACGATGCACTGGCTGCCGAACCGGTTGCTCAGTTCCCGCAGCAGCTCGGGCCGGTTGATCGCGGCGGTGTTCACCGAGACCTTGTCGGCGCCGGCGCGCAGCAGCGTGTCGACGTCGTCGACGGAGCGCACTCCCCCGCCCACGGTGAGCGGGATGAAGACCTGTTCGGCGGTGCGGCGCACCACCTCCAGCATGGTGCCGCGGCCGGAGCTGGAGGCGGTGACGTCGAGGAAGGTCAACTCGTCGGCGCCCTGCGCGTCGTACGCCGCGGCGAGTTCAACGGGATCGCCCGCATCGCGCAGGTTCTGGAAGTTGACGCCCTTGACCACGCGCCCGTCGTCGACGTCCAGGCACGGGATCACGCGTACGGCCACCGTCATCGGCTCCGCCTCCTTCGAATGTGGTTCGTACCGGGGTCAGTAGCTCAGCACGCCGGGGTGGCCCGGTTCGCCCCGGAAGTCCGACGGTGCGCCCACCGACCGGACGATGTCGAGCAGTTCGTCGTACACGCCGGGTCCGCCGGCGAGCACCGAATCGGAGGCCGTGTGCCACTCGGCACCGGCGAGATCGGTGACGCGGCCACCACCGGCGATCACCAGTGCGGCGCCGGCGGCGTTGTCCCACGGGTGATGTCCGAAGACGACGGCTCCGCCGAAGACACCCGTGGCGGTGTATGCGAGGTCCACTCCGGTGGAACCGAACTGGCGCACGCGCGCCACCCGCCGCGAGACCTCGCCGAGGATCGCGAAGCGGTAGTCGCCCGGGAAGTGCCCGTTGCTCCCACGGCTAAAGCTGCCGACGGCGATCATCGAATCGACGAGCGACTTGTGGGCGAGCGGAGGGACCGCGACACCCCGGTTGTGCACCTGCCCGGCGACGTGCCCGGAGATCGAGTCGCCGACGAGTGGGAACCAGGCGAGTCCGGCGACGGGACGGCCGTCGTGGACCAGTCCCAGCAGCGTGCCGGTCGCGGGGAATCCCGCCGAGTAGTTGAACGTGCCGTCGATCGGATCGAGGATCCACACCGTGCCCTCGTCCACCGGCGGTCCGCCGAACTCCTCGCCGTGCACGGGGATTCCGGTGGCGTCGGCGATCTCGCCGGTGATGCGGCGTTCGAGTTCGAGATCGAGATCGGTGGCGAAGTCCGCCGGACCCTTGGTGACCGATGCGGGAGCACCGACACCTTCGATGAACCGCGGGGAGATCCCGTCGAGGACGGCCCCCGCGGCAGCGAGCAGGCGGTCGGGGTCACCGGTGAATCCGGTGGGGAGGGCCGCCACTAGCGGGACACCGCCGCCAGCGCCTCGGGCAGGGTGAATCGCCCCGCGTACAAGGCCTTGCCGACGATCGCGCTGTCCACACCGCGGTCGACGAGGGTGGCGATCGCCTCGAGGTCCGCGAGGGCGGAGATGCCGCCGGAGGCGACGATCGGTGCCGGGGTCGCCTCGGCCACGGCGGCCAACAGGTCGAGGTTCGGCCCGGTGAGGGTGCCGTCCTTGGAGACGTCCGTGACCACGTACCGCGAGCAGCCGTCCCGGTCGAGGCGGGCGAGCACCTCCCACAGATCGCCGCCGTCGGTGACCCAGCCGCGGCCGCGCAGCCGCCACTGGCCGTCGATCTGCTTGACGTCCAGGCCGACGGCGATCTTGTCGCCGTGCTCGGCGATCGCGCGGGCGCACCACTCGGGGTTCTCGATCGCGGCGGTGCCCAGGTTCACCCGGGCGCAACCGGTGGCGAGCGCGGCCGCCAGCGAGTCGTCGTCCCGGATGCCGCCGGACAGCTCGACCTTGACGTCGAGTTCGCCGATCACACCGGCCAGCAGTTCGCGATTGGAGCCCTTACCGAAGGCGGCGTCGAGGTCCACCAGGTGGACCCACTGCGCACCGTCGTTCTGCCAGGCGAGGGCGGCGTCGCGCGGGGACCCGTAGGAGGTCTCGCTGCCGGCCTCCCCCTGGACCAGGCGCACGGCCTGACCGTCGGCGACATCGACTGCGGGAAGTAGTACCAAGCTCACGGGGACAGCCTAGTCGGTGCGGTCACGCGGTTATTCGTCGTCCTCGTCGTGCCGGTCGGTGACCGGCGACCCCTCCGCCGCCCGCCGGACCATGCGAGTGGACACGAGGCCCATCGCGGCGACGGCACCCACCAGTCCGGCGCCGACGATGAGCAGGCTCACCGCCGGGCTCGGGCGGAGCACGTTGAGCAGGAGGGTCGCGAGGCCGAGGACGACGACGGCGGAGCCCATCGAGAACAGGGCGAGGCGGCCGATCGACAAATCCCGCTTGCCGGTCATAGCACGCCGACCCAGTTGCGCAGCAGGGTCGCTCCGGCGTCCCCGCTCTTCTCGGGGTGGAACTGCGTGGCCCACAGCGGGCCGTTCTCGACGGCGGCCACGAAGCGTCCGCCGTGATCGGCCCAGGTGACCTTGGGGGCGGCGATGTGGTGGCTGATGTCCAGCTCCCACTTCTGCACCGCGTAGGAGTGGACGAAGTAGAAGCGGGTGTCGGCGTCGGTTCCGGCGAACAGCCGAGAGCCCTCCGGGGCCTCGACGGTGTTCCAGCCCATGTGCGGCACGACGTCGGCCTGGAGCCGCTCGACGGTGCCCGGCCACTCCCCGCAGCCCTCGGTCTCCACGCCGAACTCGATGCCCTTGTCGAACAGGATCTGCATACCCACGCAGATGCCCATCACCGGACGGCCACCGGCGAGCCGTTCGCCGATGATCCGGTCGCCGTGGACCGCCTTGAGCCCGGCCATGCACGCCTCGTAGGCACCGACGCCCGGCACCAGGAGACCGTCCGCCTCCACCGCGATCTTCGGGTCGGCGGTCACCGTGACCTCGGCCCCGGCCCGCTCCATCGCGCGGTGCGCGGACCGGATGTTGCCGGAGCCGTAGTCGAGGATCGCCACCTTCTTCATGGCCACCAGCCTAATCGGCGCCCGTCGCGGATCCGATCGGAGTATCGGCACGCGCCGTGGCGGAGCCCTCGTCCGGGTGGCGTCAGGGCAGGAGGATGAACTTCCCGACCGGGTGCGCGGCCTTGAGGTCGGTGTGCGCCCGGCCGGCCTCGGCCAGCGGGTAGGTCCTCGCGACGACGTTGTGGATCGACCCGGCCGCCGCGAGGTCGAGGAGCTCGCCACGCGCCTCGTCGCGGATGCGCGCGCTGTCGGGATCCGTGCCACCGATCGCCCGGAAGCCGTCCGCCTCGGCCCGCGCGAACGCGGCGATCGTGACGATGCGGCTGCGGTCGGCGACCAGTTCGAGGGAGACGTCGACGGCCTCGTCAGTCCCGACGGTGTCGATCGCGACGTCGACTCCGTTCGGTGCCGCCGCCCGGATCCGGTCAGCGAGGCCGTCTCCGTACGCCACGGGGATCGCGCCGAGCCCGCGGAGGAAGTCGTGGTTCTGTTCGCGCGCCGTGCCGATCACGGTGGCACCCCGGAGCCGGGCCAGTTGGACGGCGAGGAAACCGACGCCGCCGGCCGCGCCGTGGATCACGACGGTGTCGCCCTCGTGCACAGCGGTTCTCAGCAGGGCGTCGTACGCGGTGGCACCGGTGAGGAGCAGGCCCGCCGCGTCCTCCCAGCCCAGCTCGACCGGCTTGGGGAGCACGGCACCGGCGGGCTCGATCGCCGCGCTGGCGTAGGTTCCGGTGCCTCGGTAGACCACCACCTCGTCGCCGACGGCGATCGGTCCGCGCGGTCCCACCGCGTCCGCGCCGACCGCGGTCACGATCCCCGCGCCCTCACTGCCGAGGTGCAGCGGGAGGCTCGCCGGGTCGGTACCGAACAGCCCGCCGTACTGCTTGTACTCGATCGGATTGACCCCGATGGCCCGGAACTCGATGAGCACCTCGCCCGCACCGGGGGCGGGCAGCTCCTCGTCGATCACGGTGAGGACCTCAGGTCCTCCGAACTGCTGTGCCACCACTGCTTTCGCCATGTCGGTGATAACCGGCGGGGCCGGATGATGATTCCCTTCGGCTCACGTGGAGCGCAATCCGCCGATCAGGATTCGCGGGCGCCGATCAGTGCGTCCGAGATGATCCCCGTGGCGCGCTTGAGGGCGGGCACGGCACGGTCGACGAAGTCGTCGCCGAGCCGGGGCACCGGACCGGAGATGCCGACGGCCATCGGCGTGGGCGCGCCGGGAACCGCCATCGCGTAGCACCGCACACCGAGTTCCTGCTCCTCGTCGTCGATCGCGAAGCCCTGGCTGCGCACCTTTTCGACTTCGGCGAAGACGCCGGAGAGCGTGCTCACGCTGTTCGGGGTGGGGGCGGGGATCCCGGCCTGCGAGACCAGCTTGACCACGCGTGCGTCGTCGAGCTCGGCGAGTACCGCTTTGCCCACGCCGCTGTTGTGCAGGTTCACCCGCCGGCCCGCCTCGTTGTTGGTGCGCATGTTGTGGGGCGAGAGCACCTGGCCGGTGTAGATCACCATGTCGCCGTCGAGCACGGCGAGGCTCGCGGTCTCCTCCAACTCGTCGACCAGCGATTCCAGCACCGGCACGGCCACCGCACCCAGCTGCCGATTGGCGACCTCACCGAGGCGGATGAGACGCGGTCCCAGCGCGTAGCGGCGATTGGGGAGCTGGCGGACGTAGCCGATGCCGACGAGGGTGCGCAGCAGTCGGTGGATCGTGGGCGGTGGCAGCGGCGTCCCGGCGGACAGTTCGCTGAGCGAGCACTCACCGCCCGCGCGCCCCATCAATTCCAGTAGTTCGAAGGCGCGCTCCACCGATTGCACGCCCGACGTGGACTTCGCCACCATCGCCCCTCCTCCGCAGCCGATGCCGATCATTCGTTCCGAGAAGACACTACGCGCAATCGCACACCAAATCGTTCCATAATACGGAATCAATGCCGAACTCGCGCGCATCTCAGTGGTTGTGCGGTGGCACACGCAGCACGTAAAGTCCGCACTACGGAATTGTTCTTCCATTGCTTTCTCGATCCGGAGGCCGCATGCCCGCACACTCCCTGTCCGACGCCGTCCTCGCGGCCGTCGACGAGCGCCTCGCTGAGACGGACGCGGCGCTGGCCCGCGACTACCCGGGCGACGACGGCCGGCGTCAGCCGGTGCACACCGTCTACCTGCCGGCGGATCGCTTCGCCGTTCACACGCCCCACCATTGGGGCGCCACGGCGCTCAGCGCTGCAGACGCGGCGGGCGGACTCGAGCAGCTGATCACCGACGCGGACATCGCGACCACCTCCGCGGAGACGCTGGCCGGGCTCGTGCGCGCCAAGCTGACGGCCGAGCCCATCGAAGACCTGAGGCTGGACTTCGAGGACGGGTACGGCGACCGCGGCGACGATGTGGAGGACGCCGATGTCACGCGGGCGGCGCAGGCTGTCGTCCACGCCCTCGCCGAGGGCACCGCGCCACCGTTCATCGGAATCCGGTTCAAGTGCATGGAGGCGGCAACCCGCGCTCGCGGCATCCGCACCCTCGACCTGTTCCTCACCGGCCTCCTCGACGGCGGCGACCTTCCCGCGGGACTGACCCTCACCCTCCCGAAGGTCACCAGCGTGGGGCAGGTGGAGGCGATGGTCGTGGTCGCGGAGCAGTTGGAGGCCGCGCTCGGCCTGCCGCCCGGCCGGCTCCGGTTCGAGGTCCAGGTGGAGACGCCGCAGGCGATCCTCGGTACCGACGGCACCGCGCCCGTCGCCCGGTTCATCCACGCCGGCGACGGCCGGGTCAGTTCCCTGCACTACGGGACCTACGACTACTCGGCGTCGCTCGGCATCGCCGCGGCGTACCAGGCGATGGACCATCCGGCCGCCGACCACGCCAAGAACGTGATGCAGGTGGCGGTGGCCGGCACCGGCGTCCATCTGTCCGACGGATCGACCAACATCCTGCCCGTGGGCGCACCGGACCACGTGGCGCAGGCCTGGCGGCTGCACGCACGACTGGTTCGCCGGCACCTCGAGCGCGGCATCTACCAGGGATGGGACCTGCACCCGGCGCAGCTCGTGACGCGCTTCGCCGCCACCTATTCGTTCTACCGCGAGGGTTTCGCGCTCGCCGCGACCCGGCTGCGGAACTATGTGCACCGCACCGACTCCGGTTTCCTCGACGAGCCCGCGACCGCGCGCGCGCTCGCCTCGTTCATCGACCGCGGCCGCGTGTGCGGCGCCCTCACCACCGCCGAGGTCGAGGCGGCGACGCAGATCCCCGTCGAGACCCTGCGCGCGATCGCGCTGAACCGCTCGCCCCAGCCCCAGGAGGAGAACCATGAGTGACGCCACGTACTACGCCCCGCAGGGCGGACTGCCCCCGCAGACCGATCTGCTCACCGACCGCGCCATCGTCACCGAGGCGTACACCGTGATCCCGCGCGGCGTGATGAGCGACATCGTGACCTCGGTGCTGCCCGAATGGACGAACACCCGCTCCTGGATCATCAACCGTCCCGTGGCGGGCGGAGCGACCACCTTCGCGCAGCTCATCGTGGAGGTCGGTCCCGACGGCGGCGCCGACCGCCCGGAGCCGCAGCCCGAGGTCGAGGGTTTCGTCTTCGTCACCCAGGGCACGCTGACGGTGACCGTCGGCGGCGAGCGGCACGTGCTCACCGAGGGCGGTTTCGCGTACGCCCCCGCCGGAACGGACTGGAGCGCGACCAACGACGGCGATGCCAACGCCGTCTTCGTCTGGATCCGCAAGCGCTACGAGCCGATCGCCGGGCACACGCCGAAGCCCGTCGCGGGCAACGAGAAGGACATCGAGCCCAGCGCGATGCCGGGCACCGACGGCCGGTGGCGCACCACCCGCATGCTCGATCCGACCGACCTCGCGTACGACATGCACTGCAACGTGGTCACCTTCGAGCCCGGCGCGTCGATCCCGTTCGCGGAGACGCACGTGATGGAGCACGGCCTGTACATGCTGGAGGGCAAGGCCGTGTACCACCTCAACGGAGACTGGGTGGAGGTGCAGGCGGGCGACTACCTCTCGCTGCGCGCCTTCTGTCCGCAGGCCTGCTACGCGGGCGGCCCGTCGAACTTCCGGTACCTGCTGTACAAGGACGTCAACCGGCAGATCGCGCTGTAGGCGAGGCCCGGCCGCCGCGCCCGGTTACGGGCGTGGGGCCAGGATCTGGGTGAGGTAGTCGGGGGTGCCCTCGATCCGCTGCAGGTGCGGGTAACGCAGTCCGTCGTGGTAATCGATCTCGACGGTCCGCGTCTGGTCGAAATCCTTCACCTGCAGCCGGATCGGGGCGGGGTTGGTCTTGGCCGCCTCGATCGCGGTCTGCATCGTGGCCTGGGAGTAGGCGGCGTCGTTGACCGACAGCACCGTCATCCCGGTACCGACCTTGGCCTTGAAGGCGGGGCCGTTCCACCGGACATCGGTCACCTTGCCGGTCGCCGAGACGTTGAGACCGATCGAGTAGGTGTAGTTGACTGCGCCCTGCGCCTCCTTCATCTGCGCGGCGAGGTAATCGCCCGGGTTGTTGTCGTACACCAGCTTCCACCCGGTCTTCTCGACGCTCGCCGCGAAGGGCTCCTTGCCGTCGAGACGATCGCGCAGGTACTTCGCCCAGTCGTCGGCGACCACACCGTTCAGCGCCGCGACCACCTTGTCGAAGTCGTAGGTGTTCTGCTTCTCCCAGGTGCCGTTGTCGACGCCGAAGAAGGCGCGCGCGAAGTCGTCGAGCGACTTGGTGTTGCCCGACAGCTCGCGGATCCGTGCGTCCACGCCCAGCCACACGAGTTGCCCACCCTGGTAGTAGTCCTCGCTCAGCTGCCACGAGCGGTAGGGCTTCGCGCGGCGCTGCGCGATGATCGGATCGTTCGTGGTGTCCTGCAGGTTCCGCCAGCTCAGGCCCGGGCGGCCGTCGGTGTACGTGGCGACCACCGATGCCAGAGCGTCGCGGGAGACCTCGGCGGGCCGCAGTCCCGACCGACCGGTGAGCACGTTGCCCCAGTACTGGGTCTGCCCCTCGTACACCCACATGAGACTGTCCTGCATCGGGGTGTTGAAGTCCGGCGTCCACAGATCGGCGGGGCGCCGGAACTTCCCGTTCCACGAGTGGGTGTACTCGTGGCCCAGCAGATCGTCACTGCCGAGCGCGGGGTTCCAGCCGGTGAAGTAGTCGGTGGGCTGACCGTTCTCGCTGGACCGCTGGTGCTCCAATCCGTTGGAGCTGAGCTGATCCGACAGCGACAGCAGGAAGTCGTAGTGGTTGTAGTGCTCGGAACCGTAGAGCTTGACGGCCTGCTGCACCAGCGCCTTGTGCTGCTCGATGTGCTCGGGCTTGGCGTCGAGCTGTTCCGGGGCGTCCGCGAAGACCTGCAGCCGCACGGGGGTCTTCGCCCCCGGCGCCAGATCGATCTCGCGATGGAAGCGACCCGCGTACACCGGCGAATCGACGAGGGTGTCGAGCGGCACGGTCTGGTAATCGACGGTGTCGCCACGCTTGCCGGCGACGTCCAGCGCCGTTCCCGGCGTGAATCCCGGCGGATAGGTCACGCTCGCGGTGAAGGGGATCTCACTCGCGGGCCGTCCCGCCGGGTACAACAGCACCGCGTTCCACTGCAGGTTCAGCATGTTCGGCGTCATCACCACGCGACCCTGGGTGGAGTCGGTGGGGGTGAGGTACTGGAAGGCCGCATCGAGGGAGTCCACGCCCTCGGGCACCGTGACCTTGAACGCGTACACGTTGAGCGGGTCACGCTTCCAGTCCAGCCGCTTCCCGCCGCCGGAGAAGGTGATACCCGCGATCTTGTCGATCGGGCCGGCCGGCGAATGGTTGCCCGGAAGCCACTGCGGGAACAGCAGGGTCACCTCGCCCGAGCGGACCGGGATCGTCTGCTTCACGTCGATGATGCGCTGCGGCAGATTGGTGACGTCGACCGCCACCGAGATGGGCTTCTGTTCTCCCCCACCGTCTCCGCCCCGATCGGGCGTACCGCAGGACAGCACTCCCGCGAGGAGGACGACCACCATCGCGACGACACTGACAGGACGAATCTTGGACACCGGCACTCCCGACTCCCGCAGACAATTTCGTTGATCCTACGAAACAGCCACGGAGCCCGCCACCGGAACGGGTCGTGTTACCCAGTGATGGGCCAGCCGGTCACCGTCTTCGGACGGGGTGGTGCGTAGGTGCGCACCTTGGAGGTGGTCAGCCCCATCCGGACCAGACCCTCCGCGATGGTCACGGCGGCCCGCACTCCGTCGACGATCGGGACTCCCGTTGCGGCCGAGACCTTCTCCTCCAGCTCGGCCATACCGCCGCAGCCCAGGCAGATGACCTCGGCGTGATCGCGCTCCACGGCCTCGCGAGCCTGGGCCACGATCGCCTCGACTGCGCGCTCGGGTTCGGATTCCAGTTCCAGCACGCCGAGTCCCGATGCCCGCACCGAAGCGCACCGGGAGTCGAGCCCGGCCAGCTTGAGGCGGTCCTCGATGAGCGGGACCGTCCGGTCGAGCGTGGTGACCACGGAGTACTTGTGTCCCAGGTACATCGCCGTGGACGCGGCGGCCTCGGTGATGTCGACCACCGGGACGTCCAGGAGCTCCTGCAGCCCTTCCCGCCCGTGCTCGCCGTACCCGGCCTGGATGACTGCGTCGTAGGGCTCGGGGTACCGCGTCACGGCGTCCATCACGGCGATCGCCGCGAGGTACGACTCGAAGTTCCCCTCGCAGGAATCGGCACCGAATCGCGGGGTGAGACCGACGATCTCGGTGCCCGGCGCGGCTGCGGATCGCGCCGATTCGGCGATCGCCGCGGTCATCGACGCGGTGGTGTTGACGTTGGCGACGAGGATGCGCATGGGTCCGATTCTCCTAGTGCTTGCTGGGGACGGCGATCTGCTCGCCGGAGACGTCCACGAACGGGCCCGTGCGATCGGCGACCAGCAGGTACACGATCGCACCGAGGCCGGCGCCGATGAACCAGGAGTAGTTCGAGACCACGTGGAAGGCCGGGACGAAGGCCATCAGGAGGGCGATGCCGGCGGTCGGGAGCAGCGCGAGGACCGCGCGAGAGTTCACGCCACGCTGGTAGTAGTACGGCGCATCGGGAAGATCGCAGTACAGGTCCGGCACGTTCACCCTGGACTTGCGGATGAGCCAGTAGTCCGCCATGACGATGCCGAACAGCGGGCCCAGGAGCGCTCCCAGGCCGCCGAGGAAGTAGGTGATCACGGCGGGCGAGTTGTACAGGTTCCACGGCAGGATGATCAGGCCGAGGACGCCGGAGACCAGTCCCGCACGGCGGAAGTCGAGCACCGTGGGGAACAGGTTCGACAGCGCGTAGATGGGGGCGACGAAGTTCGCCATGAGGTTCACGGCCACGGTGAGGACGAGGAGCGCCAGGCAGGCCAGCACCAGCAGGAAGGTGTTGGGCACCGTCTTGACGATGTCGGCGGGCGATTCGATCACCTGTCCGTTGATCTTGAACTGCGCCCCGGCGAGTGTCACCACGATCGCGCCGAACAGCAGCATGTTCAGCGGGATACCCCAGAAGTTGCCGCGCACGATGGCCTTCTTCGAGGTGGCGTTGCGGGTGAAGTCGCAGAAGTTCAGGACGAAGGTGCCGTAGATCGCGACCCACAGGCTGGCGCCACCCACGATCTGGAGCCACATGTCGAGGCCGGTCTTGGTCTCGGGCGTGGTCCACGCGATGGAATAGCCGGCCTTGGTGAACATCCAGATCGCCAGTGCCGCCATGGTGATCAGGATGACCGGCCCGGCGAAGGCCTCGTACTTGCGGATCATCTCCATGCCGTAGCTGACGATCACCAGCTGCACGGCCCACAGCACCAGGAAGGCGATCCATCCGAGCGTCGACAGGCCGAGGATGCCGTTCTGGTCGAGCGAATCGGCGCTCGGCCACACCGCGACGATCATGATCCGCAGCACCACCGAGGCCAAGTAGGTCTGGATGCCGAACCAGGCGATCGCGACGATGCCACGGATCAGCGCGGGGATCTGGGCTCCGCGGATGCCGAAGGAGATGCGGCTCATGACCGGGAACGGGATACCCGTCTTCTCCCCCATGAATCCCGAGAGGTTCAGGAGCAGGAACAGGAAGACACCGCCCAACAGCAGGGCGAGGAGGATCTGCCATCCACCCAGTCCGAGCGCGAACAGTCCGATCGCGAAGGCGTAGTTGCCCAGGCTGTGCACGTCGTTGGCCCAGAGCGTGAAGATGTTGTAGGCGCCCCAGGTGCGGCCGGCGCGCTTGGTGGGTGCGAGATCGCGGTTGTACAGGCCGGAGCTGAGGCGGTTGAGCGCGTCCACGTCCGGGACGTGGTCGACGGTGTCCGTTCCGCCCAGGCGGATCGGGTCGGCCTCGGCGGCGCGCTGCGCGGGTGCGGGGTTGTCAGTCATGCTGGACCTTCGTTCGGTACTCAGGATCGCTCGCCCGGGTTGGATACTTCCGCCCTACGGAATCGCTATTCCACCTGTGCGGACAAGTAAGGCCCATTCAGTCGGCCCGTGTCAAGCCCCATGTCGCATGACGGAATATGATCGTCACACGACGGAAACCCGAGGCTTGACGAGTGTCGCAGGTCACACCTAGTCTTCTCGCTGGACGAGCGCAGGATTCCGCAGGACAGAACAGTTGAAGGAGCCCCTGCATGAGCACGGACACCCCCGAATTCGACCTGGTGGTGCGCGGCCGCCGGATCATCACGACCGCGGGCGTGGTCGCCCGCGAGATCGGCATCCGCGAGGGCCGGGTGGTCGCCATGGAGCCGCTGGGCAACGGCCTCGTCGGCCGCGAGACCATCGAGCTCACCGACGATCAGGTGATGATCCCCGGGCTCGTCGATACGCATGTGCACGTCAACGAGCCCGGCCGCACCGATTGGGAAGGGTTCGAGTCGGCGACGAAGGCGGCCGCCGCGGGCGGCGTCACCACCCTGGTGGACATGCCGCTCAACTCCATCCCGCCCACCGTCGACCGCGAGGCGCTGCGGCACAAGCGTGAGGTGGCCGGCCCCAAGGCGTACATCGACGTGGGCTTCTGGGGCGGTGCCGTGCCCGGCAACAAGGACCAGCTGCGCGGCTTGCACGACGACGGCGTGTTCGGCTTCAAATGCTTCCTGCTGCACTCCGGTGTCGACGAGTTCCCGCACCTCACGGCAGACGAGATGGAGGAGGACATGGCCGAACTGGCCACGTTCGACTCCCTGATGATCGTGCACGCCGAGGACTCGCGCGCCATCGATCACGCGCCCTCGGCTGAGGGCGCCGAGTACTCCCGCTTCCTCGCCTCCCGCCCGCGCGGCGCGGAGAACGTGGCGATCGCCGAGGTCATCGAGCGTGCCCGCTGGACCGGAGCGCGGGCACACATCCTGCACCTCTCGTCGTCGGACGCGCTGCCGATGATCGCCTCGGCGCGGCGCGACGGCGTGAAGCTCACGGTCGAGACCTGCCCCCACTACCTCACGCTGCTGGCCGAGGAGATCCCCAACGGCGCCACGGCGTTCAAGTGCTGCCCGCCTATTCGCGAGGCGTCGAACCGGGAACTGCTCTGGCAGGGCCTGCTCGACGGAACCATCGACTGCATCGTCTCCGACCACTCCCCCTCGACCATCGATCTCAAGGACGTGGAGAACGGCGACTTCGGCGTGGCCTGGGGCGGCGTCGCCTCGTTGCAACTGGGCCTGCAGCTCATCTGGACCGAGGCCAAGAAGCGCGGGATCTCCCTCGAGCAGGTCCTCGAGTGGATGTCGGCGAATCCGGCGAAGCTGGCAGGGATGACCCGCAAGGGACGCATCGCGCTGGGCTTCGACGCCGATTTCGCGATCTTCGAACCCGAGGCCGCGCAGGTGGTGGACGTGCACCGACTGCACCACAAGAACGCCATCTCGCCCTACGACGGCCGGGCCCTCGCGGGTGTCGTCACCGGCACCTGGCTGCGCGGGCAGCGGGTCGACTTCGAGACCCCGCACGGCACCCTGCTGCGCCGCGGCGAGGCCTGAGCCACGGGCGGCCTTCGGCCGAGGGTTAGAGCGAGCCCTTGGTCGAAGGGACCCCGCTGACCCGAGGGTCCGGCTCCACGGCCGCCCGCAGCGCCCGGGCCACGGCCTTGAACTCCGCCTCCGTGATGTGGTGCGGGTCCCGGCCGTAGAGCACGCGCACGTGCAGTGCGATCCGGGCGTTCATGGCGAGCGATTCGAAGACGTGCCGGTTGATCACCGTGGAGTACGGGACACCCGGGTAGCCACCGATCACGGAGTGCACGAGGTAGTCCGGTTCCCCGGTGTGCACGGCGTAGGGCCGTCCGGAGACGTCCACCGAGGCGTGCGCGAGGGTCTCGTCCATGGGGATGAAGCTGTCGCCGAAACGTCGGATCCCGCGCTTGTCGCCGAGCGCCTGCCCCAGGGCCTGCCCCAGCACGATGGCGGTGTCCTCCACGGTGTGGTGCGCGTCGATCTCCACATCGCCTTTGGCGTGCACCGTGAGATCGAAGCTGCCGTGCTGCCCGAAGGCCGTCAGCATGTGGTCGTAGAAGGCCACGCCGGTGTCGATGTCGGTGCTGCCGGAGCCGTCGAGGTTCAGCTCGACGACGATCGAGGACTCCCTGGTGGTGCGCTCGACACGTGCGATGCGGTCGGTCATCTGTTCGCTCACTTCTTCCCCGGCGCGAGCTTCGCGCTGATCTCCAGAAAAGCATCGTTCTCGTGGTCCAGGCCCACCGACACGCGCAGGTGCCCCGGAATGTGCATGTCGCGCACCAGCACTCCCCCGTCCAGGTAGGTGTGCCACGCGGCGGCCTCGTCCGCGAAGCCACCGAACAAGATGAAGTTGGCGTGCGATTCGATCACGTCGTAACCCAGTTCGGTGAGCCGCGCCGCGATCCGGTCACGCTCGGCGGACAGGTGCGCCACCGAGGCCAGCGTCTCCGCACGGTGATCGATCGCGGCGATCGCCGCCGCCTGCGTGAGCACCGACAGGTGATAGGGCAACCGCACCAATTGGATCGCATCGACGACCGCGGGCGCCGCGATGAGGTAGCCCACCCGGCCGCCGGCGAAGGCGAAGGCCTTGCTCATGGTGCGGCTCACGATGAGCTTGGCCCCGAACCGGTCCAGCAGCCGCACGGCTGAGGGGCCGGCGCTGAACTCGCCGTAGGCCTCGTCCACGATCACGATGCCCGGCGCCGCCTCGATCAACCGGATCAGATCGGCCTCGGCGATCAGGTGTCCGGTGGGGTTGTTCGGGTTGGTCAGGAACAGCACGTCAGGGCGCAACTCGTCGATGGCGCTCACGGCGTAGTCCACGTCCAGACCGAAATCGGCGGTCCGCTTGCCCGGGACCCAGTGCGTATCGGTGCCGTCCGAAATGATCGGGTGCATCGAGTAGCTGGGCACGAAGCCCATCGCGGTGCGCCCGGGCCCGCCGAAGACCTGCAGGATCTGCTGCAGGATCTCGTTGGAGCCGTTGGCGGCCCACACGTTCTGCGGCCCGACGACGGTGCCCGTTCGCTCGGTCACATACTCCGCCAACCGATTCCGCAGGGTCGCCAGGTCACGATCCGGGTACCTGTTCATGGTGGCGGCCACCGCGGCCACCGCCTCCGCGATATCGGCCACCAGCGCCGGGCTCGGCGCGTGCGGGTTCTCGTTGGTGTTCATCGCCGCGGCCACGGGCAGCTGCGGGGCCCCATAGGGTTCCTTGCCGCGCAGCGTGTCCCGGATCGGGAGCTCGTCGAGCGTCACCTGCCCGCCGGGCACCCCCGCGTCGCCGGTCACGACGCGCCGCCCTTGAGTGACTCGAACCGCAGCCGCACGGCCTCACCGTGGGCGGGCAGGTCCTCCGAATTGGCCAGCGTGATCACGGTTCCCGCGATGTCCTTGAGCGCGGCCTCGTCGTACTCCACCACGTGCACGCCGCGCAGGAAGGTCTGCACCGACAGTCCCGAGCTGTGCCGGGCGCACCCGGCCGTGGGCAGCACGTGGTTGCTGCCGGCCGCGTAGTCGCCGAGGCTCACCGGCGAGTGCGGACCCACGAAGATGGCGCCGGCAGCGCGCACCCGGGCCGCCACCTCGCGGGCGTCCGCGGTCTGGATCTCCAGGTGCTCGGCGGCGTAGGCGTTCACCACGGCGAGGCCCTCGTCGATGTCGTCGACCAGCACGGTGCCCGACTGCGGTCCCCGCAGCGCGGTATCGACCCGCTCGCGGTGGCGCGTCACCTCGAGCTGCGCGGACAGCGCCTCGTCGACGCGGTCGGCCAGCTCCGCGGAGTCGGTGACCAGCACCGACGCGGCCATCACATCGTGTTCGGCCTGGCTGATCAGATCCGCGGCGACGTGCACGGGATCGGCCGAGTTATCGGCGAGGATCGCGATCTCCGTGGGGCCGGCCTCGGCATCGATGCCGACCAGGCCGCGGCACAGCCGCTTGGCGGCCGTGACGTAGATGTTCCCCGGACCGGTGATGAGGTCCACCGGCGCGAGCTCGGCACCGTCGGTGTCGGTTCCGCCGTGCGCGGCCAGCGCCACGCCCTGCGCGCCGCCGGTCGCCCACACCTCGTCGACCCCGAGGAGGGCGCACGCCGCGAGGATGGTGGGGTGCGGCAGGCCGCCGAAGTCCTTCTGCGCCGGCGAGAGCACCACGAGCGAGCCCACGCCCGCGATCTGCGCCGGGACGACGTTCATCACCACCGACGACGGGTACACCGCGTTGCCTCCGGGCACGTACAGGCCCACCCGGTCCACCGGGATCCACCGCTCGGTCACCGTGCCACCGGGGACCACCTCCGTCACGGTGTCCACCCGACGCTGATCGGAGTGGACGGTGCGGACCCGCGCGATCGCCGTCTCCAGCGCCTCGCGGATCGCGGGATCGAGATCGGCCAGCGCCGCGGCGATGGCGGCGGCGGGCACCCGCACGGTGGCGGGACGGACACCGTCGAACTTCGCGCCGAACTCCAGCGCCGCATCGGCTCCGCGCTCGGCGACCGCGTCCACGATGGGGCGGACCTGCGGGATCACGGCGTCCACATCGACGCCGCCGCGCGGCAGGGCCGCGCGCAACTCGGTCAGCGAAGGGCGGCGCCCACGCAGGTCGAGGCGGTTCAGCTGCAGATTCGGCATGTCTGCATTCTATGGGTTGGGCGCCACCGGGTTTTCGCCCAGGGCGGCCTCCACCTGGGAGGTCGTGAGCACCTCGACGCCGATCAGGCGGAGATCCGCCAGACGCTGCTCCGTGGCCTGCGAGGTGGCATCGGCGACGACCACGGCGCGGTAGTCGCGTTCGGACGCGTCGAACAGGGTCGCCCGGGGACAGTTCGGCAGATTGCAGCCCGCCACCACCACGGTATCGACGCCACGACCGCGCAGGTGCTCGTCGAGCGCGGTCCGGTGGAAGGCCGACCACCGCGGCTTGAACAGGACCACCTCGTCGACACCGACCTGCTGCGGACGCCCGGCCAGGAGCAGGTCGGCGTCCAACCGGTCCGCGACCAGATCGCGGGGTAGGTCGGCGCCGGCCGATCCGGGCGCCGCGATTCTCGCCCCGCCCTCCACGGCGGCCCGGCGCACGGGGTCGACATCGCTACCGCCCGGGGCGTACAGGCGGACCACGTGCACCACGGGACGGCCCGCGGCGCGGAAGGCGGCGAGTAGCCGGCCCAGGGCGGGGATCACCTCGGCGGTGCCGGGGATCGGCGAGGCGCCGTCGACGAAATCGTTCTGGACGTCGATGAGGACCAGCGCCGCGCGATCCCAGTGCGGCGAGGTGTAATCGGGGGTGTCGGTGTGGACGGTCACAGGTCGATCTTCTCGCACCGCACAACTGACGGTCCGGTAAGTTCTCCAGACATGGCAGAGACCAACCACGGCGATCAGGGACTCCTGTACTGGCTCATCAAACACGTCTCCGTGGGGCCGTTGATCACGGTGGTCAACCGGCCCACCGTGGAGGGACTGGAGAACGTCCCCACCGAGGGCCCCGCCCTCCTCGCGGGCAATCACCTCTCGATCGCCGACTGGTTGTTCGTGCCGCTGGCGGTGCCGCGGCGCATCTCCTACCTGGCCAAGAGCGATTACTTCACCGCCCCCGGGATCTCCGGCAAGCTGCAGAAGTTCTTCTACACCCAGACCGGACAGGTGCCGATCGATCGCACGGGGGGCGACGCCGCGACCGCCGCGCTCGACACCGCCAAGAAGCTGCTCGCGGAGGGCCGGCTCGTGGGGATGTACCCGGAGGGCACGCGCTCGCCCGACGGCCGGCTGTACCGGGGCCGCACGGGCCTGGTCCGGATCGCCTTCGAGGCCGGCGTGCCGATCATCCCCGTCGGCGTGATCGGCACCGACAAGGTGTCCCCGCCTGGGCCGTTCAGCTGGCACGCCGAACGCGTACAGGTGAAGTTCGCCAAGCCGATCGACCCGATCGAGTACGACATCCCGTCCGATCCCGACGAGCGGCATGGACTCGAGCGCACCGTCACCGACCGGTTGATGCAGGAGATCCAGCTGCTCACCGGTCAGGAGTACGTCGACGAGTACTCCAAGAAGTGGCGCCCGGGGAACTGACGTGAGCCAGGCGCAGCGGGCCCGCGATCTCGCGGTGCTGCGCCGCGTGCGGGACCGGATCGACCGCGAATTCGCGCAGCCGCTCAACGTCGAGGAGCTCGCCCGCGGTGCCCACATGTCGGCGGGGCACCTGAGCCGCGAATTCCGGCGCGTCTACGGCGAATCGCCGTACGCGTACCTGATGACCCGGCGGATCGAGCGGGCGATGATGCTGCTGCGCCGCGGAGACGTCTCGGTCACCGAAGCCTGTTTCGCCGTGGGCAGCTCGTCGCTGGGCACCTTCAGCACTCGGTTCACCGAGCTGGTCGGGGTGCCGCCGAGCGTCTACAAGCGCGATCACAGCCGGGCGGCGGAGGGCATTCCCGCGTGTCTGGCGCGTCAGATCACCAGACCGGTCAGGAATCGAGAAGCGCCGCAGCCCCCGTCCGCCTAGCGTTGCCCGCATGAGCATCAGCATCCACTACACCTTCCTCCCGCACACCGATCCCGAAGCCGCACTCGGCTTCTACCGCGACACCCTCGGTTTCGAGGTCCGTAAGGACGTCGGCTACCAGGACATGCGGTGGATCACCGTCGGCCCGGTCGGACAGGCCGTCTCGATCGTGCTGCACCCGCCGGCCGTCGACCCCGGCATCACCGACGCCGAGCGGCAGACCATCCTCGATCTCATCGCCAAGGGCTCGTACGGCGCCGTCACCCTGGCCACCGACGATCTGGACGGGCTGTTCGAGCGGGTCGCGGGCGCCGGAGCGGATGTGGTGCAGGAGCCGATGGACCAGGACTACGGCGTGCGCGACTGCGCCTTCCGTGATCCGGCGGGCAATCTGCTGCGGATCAACCAGCTCTGAGCGGGAGGTCCCGATGGCACTCGAGGTGAATGCGGTCGAGCTCGCAGCGGGCGATCCGGCCGCCGCGGCCGGCTTCTACGCGGCCCTGTTCGACACCGGAGGCGTCACGCCGGTCACGGACGGCACGACCGGCAGCGGATTCGGCGGGGCCGTGCTCGGCGCCGTCGTCCCGCACGCGGGCGACGTGCGGGCGGTGATCGACAGTGCCCGGGCGGCGGGTGCGACCGTCCTGAAGGAGCCGAAGAAGCGACTCTTCGGCGAGTACGCGGGCGTCTTCCGGGCGCCGGACGGTGCGCTGTGGAAGATCACGGCCGGGAGCCGGAAGGACCGCGGCGGCGCCACGCTGCCGGTGCGTCCCACGGAGACGGCGGTGTACCTGGGCGTCGCGAGCCCGAAGGCCTCCAAGAAGTTCTACGAGGCGCTCGGCATGCGCGCCGAACACGATTACGGCAACACCTTCGTGGGCTTCCATCACGCCGAGGGAGCGCCGCGGTTGGGCCTGATGACCCGCGCGGCGCTCGCGAAGGACGCCGCCGTCGATCCGGCCGGAAGCGGCCCGTCCGGTGTGGTGCCGGTGTACGCCGCCGACGGCCGGACCGACGCGGACCGTCTCCTCGCCGCGGTGGCGGCTGCGGGCGGAACCGTCGGGACCGGTGACGGATTCACCGATCCCGACGGTCAGCCCTGGCGGATCGCGGTGTGCTGACTCACAGAGTCGCGGTGTCGATCACGAAGCGGTACCGCACGTCCGAGGCGATCACGCGCTCGTAGGCCTCGTTGATCTGATCGGCCGAGATCAGTTCGATCTCGGAGGCGATGCCGTGCTCGGCGCAGAAGTCCAGCATCTCCTGGGTCTGGCGGATGCCGCCGATCTGCGAGCCGGTGAAACTGCGGCGCTGCCGGGTGAGGTCGAAGACGTTGACCGGCACGGGATGCTCGGGCAGGCCGACCTCGACCAGCGTGCCGTCGAGCGCGAGCAGGCCGAAGTACTGGTGCATGTCCAGGTTCGCCGAAACGGTGTTGATGATCACGTCGAACTGATTGCGCAGCACCGTGAACGTGTCCGGATCGGAGGTCGCGTAGTAGTGCTTGGCACCGAGCCGCAGCCCGTCCTCCATCTTCTTGAGCGACTGGCTGAGCACGGTGACCTCGGCGCCCATGGCGGCGGCGAGCTTGACGCCCATGTGGCCGAGCCCGCCGAGGCCGATGATCGCGACCTTGGTGCCGGGGCCCACGTTCCAGTGGCGCAGCGGGCTGAACAGGGTGATGCCGGCGCACAGCAGCGGCGCGGCGGCGGCGTAGTCGATGCTCTCGGGAACCCGGAGCACGTAGTTCTCGTCGACCACGATGGACTGGGAGTAGCCGCCCTGCGTGGGCTGGCCGTCGCGCCCCTTGGCGTTGTAGGTGCCGGTCATCCCGCGCTCGCAGTACTGCTCCTCACCGGCCTTGCACGCGGCGCATTCGCGACAGGAGTCCACGAAGCAGCCCACGCCGGCGCGGTCGCCCACGGCGAACTTGGTGACCTCGGAACCGACCGCGGTGACCTCGCCGACGATCTCGTGGCCGGGGACCACGGGGTAGCGGGCGGGTCCCCATTCGCTGCGGACGGTGTGGATGTCGCTGTGGCAGATGCCGGCGTAACGAATCGCGATCTGCACGTCGTGGGGTCCGGGGTCACGGCGCTCGACGGTCATCGGGACCAGCGGTTCGGTGGCGGACACGGCTCCATATGCGTTGACGATCATGGTTCCCATTGTGCGCCCCGCCCGCAGCGAGCGCCCGTCCGGCCCGCATCGTGACGATTCGTCGTGCCTCACCGCGCGGGGCCTGTTGCAGTGCTTAAATCGCTCTATGTCGAACGATGCAAGTGCAACCGGTTCAGAGAGCAGCCGGCCCGCCGTCGCGCAACGCCGTGCCGCGGTCGCCCGGATCCGAGCCACCGTGATGGTGATCGTGGGCGGCACCGTGGCGGTGGCCGTGGGCGTCCTGGATTCCTGGCGCCACGCCCCCGCCGCCGGCTGGGCCGCGGCCGCCGGAATCTACGTGGTGTGGGTGTGGATCACCATCTCGCCGATGGACGCCGAGACCACGGCCGCGCACGCCACCGAGGAGGATCCGCAGCGCGGACTGGCGAACTTCCTCACCACCACCTGTGCACTGGCCAGCCTCATCGCCGTGGCCATCGTCATGTCCGATGCGCACACCGCCACCCCGAACGGCCGGCTGGCGCTCGGCGGACTGGCCCTGAGCACCACGGTGCTGTCCTGGCTGATGATGCACCTGCTGTTCACGCTGCGGTACGCCGAGACCTACTACGACACGCCGCCTCCGGGTGGCATCGACTTCAATCAGACCGAGCCGCCGCGGTACACCGACTTCGCGTACATCTCGCTCTCCTTCGGCACCGCCTACTGCGTGTCCGACACGGCGATCACGTCGAGCGACGTGCGAGCCGAAACCCTGCGGCACACCCTGCTGTCGTTCATCTTCGCCAACGGCATCCTGGCCACCACCATCAACCTGGTGGTCAGCCTGGCGAACAGCAACTGACCCGATCGCTCAGACGTCGAGGCAGCTCAGACGTCGAGGCCGAGGTCCAGTGCCCGCACCGAGTGCGTCAGGGCACCGACTGCGAGGAAGTCGACCCCCGTTCTGGCGTAGTCGCGGGCCACGTCGAGCGTGAGGCCACCTGAGGACTCGAGCCGGGTGCGCGGGCCGTTCTTCTTCCTGCGCTGGACCGCGGCCTGCGTCATCCACAGCGGCATGTTGTCCAGGAGCACCAGGTCCACGCCCAGCCCGAGCGCCTCGTCGAGCTGTTCGAGCGTGTCGACCTCGACCTCCAAGGGCACGCCCGGCGCGCGGCGCCGCACGGCCTCCACTGCGGCGGTCACCGATCCGGCGGCGGCCACGTGGTTGTCCTTGATGAGCGCGGCGTCGCCGAGTCCCATGCGGTGGTTCACTCCCCCGCCGGCACGCACGGCGTACTTCTGCAGCACGCGGAGTCCGGGAAGGGTCTTGCGGCTGTCGCGGATCTTGGTGTCGGTGTCCTCCACCTCGGCCACCCACGCTGCGGTGGCCGTGGCGATCCCGGACAGGTGGGTGAGCAGATTGAGCATCGTCCGCTCCGCCGTGAGAAGGGCGGCGGTGGGCGCTTCGATGGTGAGGGCGACGTCGCCGGGCGCGATCACCGTGCCGTCGGCGATCTTCGACGGAACCCGGTAATTGCCCGGTCCGACCACCTCGTCGAGCACCCATTCCGCGGCTGGGATACCGGCGAGGACCCCGTGTTCGCGGCTCACCACGCGGGCCGTGGTGGTGGCGCCGTCGGGCACGGTGGCGGCGCTGGTCACGTCGGGGCCGTAGCGCAGGTCCTCGTCGAGGGCGGTGCGGATCAGTCGCACCACCTCGGCGCGGTCGGGCTCCAGGGTCAGCTCGGTCATGCCACCTCCTGCGTGGATTCCAGTCGGGTCAGGGCCTGAGCGGCCATCGCGCGGGCGACGGCCAGGAGTGCGCGGTCCTCGTCGCGGTTCCGGGACGCGGACACGAACGACGGCGCATGCAGTTGCGCGTCGAGTGCGGCCAGCCCCTCGACGGTCCGCCGGACGCCGCAGTACCGGGTCATCGCGTCCTGCAGGGCGGTCCGGTCGGCGCACGCCGCATCGAGTTCGACGGGTCGCGGCGCCCCGAGAGCCGGTGCGGGCCGGGCGGCCGCACGGGCCACACGCAGGCCCATCACGAGTGCCTCGAGCAGGCTGTTGGACGCGAGACGGTTCGCGCCGTGCAGGCCGGTGCGCGCGACCTCGCCGGCGGCGTACAGCCCCGGTACACCGGTCGCTCCGGTCAGGTCGGTGACCACGCCGCCGCAGAGGTAGTGCGCGCCCGGGGTCACGGGGATCAGGTCGGTGGCGGGGTCCAGGCCGACGGCGCGGACGGACTCCGTGACCGTGGGGAACCGCGCCGCGACATCGGGGATCGACCGGGCGTCCAGGTACACGCAGGGCGCGCCGGTGCGTTCCATGGCATCGGTGATCGCACGGGCCACCACGTCGCGGGGCGCGAGGTCACCCATCGGGTGCACGCCCGCGGTCACGGACCCACCGTGCGCGTCCACCAGGACGGCACCCTCGCCGCGCACGGCCTCGGAGATCAACGGCCGGCGACCCCGGGCACCCGGGGTGTACAGCATCGTGGGGTGGAACTGGACGTAGTCGAGCTCGCGCACCTCGGCACCGGCGGCCATCGCGAGCGCGATCCCGTCACCGGTGGCGCCCACCGGATTGGTGGTGCTCGCGAAGAGGTGCCCGGCGCCGCCGGTGGCCAACAGCACCGTCCCGCCGAATTCGTCGCCGTCGTCTGTGCGGACACCGACGATGCGCTCGCCGTCCGAGAGCAGTGCTTGCGCGCGAGCGGCTTTCGCGGTCAGGGTGGGGCGGGTGCGGGCAGCTGCCGTGAGGGCTCGCTGCACCTCCGCTCCCGTCGCATCGCCACCCGCGTGGATGATGCGGGACACGCTGTGCCCGCCCTCGCGGGTCCGGCGCAGGCGGCCCGTCGCGTCGGCGTCGAACCGCGCGCCCCACGCGATGAGGCGATCGACTGCGGCGGCACCGTCACCGAGGATCGACCGCGCCGCCTCGCGGTCCACCAGCGGGCCGCCCGCGGCGACGGTGTCGTCGACGTGGCTTTCGACGGAGTCTCCGGGATCGGTGGGGTCGACCACGGCGATGCCGCCCTGGGCGTACGCCGTGGAGGTCGACGGTGCGCCCCCGGGCGCAGGCTTGTACAGCACCGTCACCGTCATCCCCGCGTTCGCGGCGGCGATGGCGGCGGTGAGTCCGGCGACGCCGGCACCGACGACCAGGAGGTCGGTCATTCCCCGCCGCCCGGTTGCCCGATCGCGATCATTCGGGTCACGGCGCTGCGCCCGGCGGCGGCCATCTCCGGGTCGACGAAGACCTCGTCGCGGCCCTCCACCAGGCAGCGGAGCAGCGCCGCGGGGGTGATCATCTTCATGTACTTGCAGGAGGCGCGATCGTTGACCGCGCGGAACTCGACACCGGGGGCGGCGCGGCGGAGCTGGTGCAGCATGCCGACCTCGGTGGCCACGAGCACTTCCTTGGCTCCGGTGGCGCGTGCGGCGTCGAGCATGCCGCCGGTGGACAGGATCTTCACCCGGTCGTCGGGGACCGCGCCCTCGCCCGCGAGGTACAGCGCGGAGGTGGCGCAGCCGCACTCCGGGTGCACGTAGAGATCGGCGTCGGGGTGCGCCTTCGCCTGCGCGGCGAGCTCATCGCCGTTGATGCCGGCGTGGACGTGGCACTCGCCCGCCCAGATGTGCATGTTCTGCCGGCCGGTGACGCGTTTGACGTGCGCGCCGAGGAACTGGTCGGGCAGGAACAGGATCTCGGTATCGGCGGGGATCGATTCCACGACCTCGACCGCGTTGGAGCTGGTGCAGCAGATATCGGTGAGCGCCTTCACCTCGGCGGTGGTGTTCACGTACGAGACCACCACGGCGCCCGGGTGTTCCGCCTTCCACTCCGCGAGTTCGACCGCCGTGATGGAATCGGCGAGCGAGCAGCCTGCGCGCTGGTCCGGGATCAGGACGGTCTTCTCCGGGCTGAGGATCTTCGCGGTCTCCGCCATGAAGTGCACGCCGCAGAACACGATGGTGTCGGTGGGCACGTCGGCGGCGATGCGCGAGAGGGCGAGCGAGTCGCCGACGAAATCGGCGACGTCCTGGATCGCGGGGAGCTCGTAGTTGTGCGCCAGGATCGTGGCGTTGCGCGCCTTCGCGAGCCGTTTGACCTCGGCCACCCACTCCGGTCCGGCCTCGACGCCGGCGTACACGCCGTGGTCGGTGAGGCCTTCGAGCAGGGGCGAGTCGAAGGTGCGGGCGGCGGATGCGGCTGAGGTCATCGCGCTGCCTCCGTTCTTGGATCGAAGGGCCCCGATCAGGCGATCGAGGCATTTTCGTCTTACAATCGAAAACTATGGCCGATGGTAGCACCGAATCCGAGAACCCCGCGATCGCACACGAGGTTCTCAGCGTGGTCTTCCGGGTGGCCGACGGGCGGGTCCAGGTGTTGCTGTGGCAGCGCGCCATGGAGCCGCACAGCGGAGCCTGGGCGCTGCCGGGCGGCGCGCTGCGCCTCGCCGAGGACCTGCCCACCTCCGCGCGCCGGCAACTGGCCGAGAAGGTCGACGTCACCGACGTGGCCCACCTGGAGCAGTTCGGCGAGTTCTCCGATCCGCACCGCGTGCCGCCCACCGTCGGCGCCGCGCGCACGATCGCCTCGGTCTTCCTGGGCCTGGTGCGCAGCGACACCGACCCCCGACTGCCCGACGACACCGCCTGGCACAGCCTCGATGCGTTACCGGAGATGGCCTTCGACCACGCCGGAATGGTGCATCGCGCCCGCGCCCGGGTCGCCGCCCGACTGTCGTACTCCAACATCGGATTCGCGCTCGCGCCCCGGGAGTTCCCCGTCTCCGAACTGCGCGATATCTACGTCGCAGTACTGGGATACCCGGTGGACGCCACCAACCTGCTGCGCATCCTGTCGCGCCGCTCGGTGATCACCGCGACCGGCGGTACGGCCCGCTCGGGACGCGGAAGGCCGCCGGCCCTCTACCGGTTCACCGACTCCTATCTGCGGATCACCGACGAATTCGCCACCCTCCGTCCGCCGGGGTGATCCTTCGGCATCGGCCCACCCCGGGTTGGGTACGCCGATACCATTCCACCGTGACCCAGGACCAGCCCGACAACGCCGATTCCAGCGCTGCGGCCAAGCAGATCTCGGACGCCACCGACGCTCGGATCGTGCGCACGCTCGGCACCGGCGCCAGCGTCGCGGTGCTCTTCGTCGTCCTGCGACTGCTGGTGGTCTCCGAATGGGACTGGCGCGTGGCCTCCCGCATCATGGCCGTGACCGATGTCAACAGCGCGCTCACGATCGTGCTCGGCACGCTGATGAGCGATCCGGAGTTCACCAGCGCACTGGTGATGGTGCTGCTGCCCCTGTCGGCGCTGCGCCTGGTGTGGCGCATGCAGGCGAAGTCCCCCACCAGCGTGTGGTCGGCGCTGCTGGTCGCGGTACTCGCGTCCTCCTGCATCGCCCTCGCGATCACCTACGGGTACTACTGGGTGCCGATCGGCTCCGCCGTGATCGCGGTGGTGATCCTCGCGCTGCGGCACTGGTTCGGCGACGGGCGCAGCGCCCGCACGGCCGATTTCGCGGTCCGCGAGGTGGGCAGCATCGCGGCGATCGCGGTGCTCCTGCTCGCCGCGGTCGAGCGCACCCCCTGGAGCCCCGCCGAACGGATCCACACCAAGACCGGGATCGTGCAGGCCCACGTGCTCAAAGTGGAGTCGGGCTTCCTCACCGCGCTCACCGAGTCGGACCGCGAGGTGCTGATCATCAACTCCGCCGACGTGCTGCGCCGCGAACCCGTCTGACTCTGCGACGCCCGCCCTGCCCGACCGTCGGTCCGGCGCTACGGTGAAGTCATGACCGCGCCCCGCAACGTCGATCTCGTCCTCGAAGGTGGCGGCATCAAGGGGATCGCCCTCCTCGGTGCGGTCACCGAGCTGGCCGCCGCGGGCTACCGCTTCCCGCGCATCGGCGGCACCAGCTGCGGCGCCGTGATCGGCGCCCTCGTGGCCGCGTACCAGAAGGCGGGACGACCGCTCACCGAACTGGTCGACGCCATGGAGGACGTCGACTACCCGCGGTTCGCCGCGGAGCCGGCACTGCAGCGGGCGCTCGGCCCGGTCGGGGACGGCGCCGCGCTCCTCCTGCATGAGGGCATGCACACCGGCGACTACCTGCTCGAATGGATCACGCCGCTGCTCGCGGACGCCGGAGTGCGCACGTTCGGCGATCTCCGGATCGACGACGATCCGGGCACCGGCCTCGCCGACTACCAGCGGTACGCCTTCGTCGCGAACGTCTCCGATGTCAGCCGGCGGGTCCTGGTGCGGCTGCCGTGGGACTACGACCAGTACGGGCTCGCGGCCGATGATCAGTCCGTCGCGCATGCGGTCCGCGCGTCGATGTCCGTCCCGTTCTACTTCCGGCCCATCCGGGTGGAGACCGATCGTGGCGCGGTCACCTGGGTCGACGGCGGATTGCTGTCGAACTTCCCGGTGCAGATGTTCGACCGCTCCGACGGCCGGACGGACCGGTGGCCGACCTGGGGCATCAAACTCTCCGCGCGCCCCTCGGACGACGGTGCCGATGCGCCGCTGACCAATGCCCTGAGCCTGGCGATCGGCTGCGTGCGCACCGCGATCGATCAGGAGTCCAACCGCTACCGGCTCGCCGACGAGTGCGTCTCGCGGCGCACCGTCTACGTCGACACCGGCAGCGTCGCCTCGCTCGACTTCTTCCTCGACGCGGAGGGCCGCGCGCGGCTGCTCGAGGCCGGCCGCACCGCCGCCCGCACCTTCCTGACCACCCAGAACCACGACGAGGTCTGATCCACGACTCCGTCGGGAACACATTCGGACCGCAGTCCGTTACAGTTCTCGTAGGGCCCACCAGGGGCCCGATCGGGAAGGAACGACATGCAGTTCGGCGTCTTCACGGTCGGCGATGTGACCACCGACCCCACCACCGGCACCACGATCAGCGAGCACGACCGGATCAAGGCCATGACCGCCATCGCGCTCAAGGCCGAGGAAGTGGGCCTCGACGTCTTCGCGACCGGCGAGCACCACAATCCGCCCTTCGTCCCGTCGTCGCCCACCACGCTGCTCGGCTGGATCGCCGCCCGCACCGAGTCGCTCCTGCTGAGCACCGCGACCACGTTGATCACCACCAATGATCCGGTGAAGATCGCCGAGGACTACGCGATGCTGCAGCACCTCGCGGACGGGCGCGTCGACCTCACGCTGGGCCGCGGCAACACCGGTCCCGTGTACCCGTGGTTCGGCAAGGACATCCGCCAGGGCATCCCGCTGGCGATCGAGAACTACCACCTGCTGCGCAAGCTCTGGCGCGAGCCCGTCGTCGACTGGGAGGGCCAGTTCCGCACTCCGCTGCAGGGGTACACGTCCACCCCGGCGCCCCTGGACGGCACCCCGCCCTTCGTGTGGCACGGCTCGATCCGCTCTCCGGAGATCGCCGAACAGGCCGCGTTCTACGGCGACGGCTTCTTCCACAACAACATCTTCTGGAACAAGGAACACACCGAGCAGATGGTGGGCCTGTACCGGCAGCGGTACGAGCACTACGGCCACGGTTCCGCCGATCAGGCGATCGTGGGCCTCGGCGGGCAGGTCTTCATGGCCGAGACCGAGGCGGAGGCCAAGCGACGGTTCCGGCCGTACTTCGACAACGCTCCCGTCTACGGGCACGGGCCGTCGTTGGAGGATTTCGAGCAGATGACGCCGCTCACCGTCGGTACGCCCGAGCAGGTGATCGAGAAGACCCTCGGTTTCGCCGACTACGCGGGTGACTACCAGCGCCAGCTGTTCCTGGTCGACCACGCGGGGCTGCCGCTGGAGCAGGTCCTCGAGCAGGTCGAGATCCTGGGCACCCAGGTGGTTCCCGTGCTGCGCAAGGAGTTCGAGCTGCGTCGCCCGGCACACGTCCCGTCGGACCCGCCGACGCACGCCTCGCTCGTGGCCGCGGGCGCCGACGCCCCGCATCGCCTGGTTCTCCCGGCGCAGGGCCTCGTGACCGCGAAGGAGGCCTGACGATGGCCCGCAACCTGCTGGTGATCGCCGCGGGCGTCTCCGAGCCCTCGTCGACCCGTCTGCTGGCCGATCAGCTGGCCGACGCCACCCGGGCCGCGGTGTCGGCGCGGGGCGAGGCGCTGGAGGTCACCGTGATCGAGGTGCGCGAGCTCGCACGCGATCTGGCGACCGTGATGACGACGGGCGTCCCCACGCCCGCGCTCACCGCGGCCAAGGACGCGGTGGCCGCCGCCGACGGCGTGATCGCCGTATCGCCGGTGTTCACCGCCTCCTACAGCGGCCTGTTCAAGATGTTCTTCGACGCCCTCGACCCCGACGCGCTCAGTGACGTCCCCGTGATGGTGGCGGCCACGGCCGGCACGCCGCGACACTCCCTGGTGCTCGATCACGCGCTCCGTCCGCTGTTCGCGTACCTGCGGGCCCGGGTCCTCCCGACCGGAGTGTTCGCGGCCACCGAGGACTTCGGATCGGCGGAACTGGCCGCGCGGATCTCGCGGGCCGGTGCCGAGCTGGCCGGGGCACTCGTCGAATCCGACGGTGCCGTGGCGGGATTCGGCGGACCGTCGGATCTGGGCCGGCCGCGCCGATCCGGCGGGGCCAACGATCTCGGCCCGGTGACCGACTTCGCGGACCTGCTGCGCGGCCACACCGGCGACTAGTCGCCCGGCGTCAGGGAAGGCGGCGAGCGAAGGCCGCGGCCAGACCGCACCACAACGCGGTGATCGCCGGCCAGACCAGCACCACCACCCAGGAGGCGAGCACGCCCACGAGGCCGCCCGGATGATTGGCCACCTCGAAGAAGTTGGCCCCGTCGAGGCGGATCGTCGGGGCGGAGGTGTAATCGAGGCCGGCACCGCCCGGCCCGGCGAAGCGGGCGTCCGCCACGGCCTGGCCGAGGACCGTCGCGATGGCCACCGAGAAGGCGGCCGCGGCCAGTGTGACCGCGACCCACTCGGGCGTGCGCCGCGGGCTGCGGAACAGGGCCGCCGCCGTCAGCAGACCGCCGACCACGGAGATCCCGACGAACGCGGCCGTCCCGATGAAGAAGTTGTCCAGCTGCCCCTGCCGCACCAGGACATCGCCCGAGTTCGTGACGACCCCGCGGATCCCGGGCACCGTCAGGCCCCAGATCAGGCCCGCGGCCGAGCCGAGGACGGCCGATACGACCGCCGGGACCACGTACGAGGGGCGCGCGGGCGCCGAGGCAAGGGGAATCATCGGCGCCAGCCTAGCGAGTGCGCACCGAACCGGCGTTCAGCGCTCGCGGCTCTTCGAGTCGATCTCGCCGTGCCGGGAGCATCGGGCCACCCAGCCGTCGGGAACGATCTGCACGATCATCCGGCGGGCGCAGTGCCCGCAGAAGCGCGGCGGCTCCAACCCCAGGCGGGCCGCCTCGAAGACCGGGCCGCCCTCGGCCAGCGGCTTGCCGGTGTATTCGTTGTACACCGGATCCTGATCGGTCATCAGAGTCACAGGGACTCGTTCAGGGCCTTGATCGGCATCTTGAGCTCGTTGAGCAGATCGAGGTCGGTCTCGGCGGGCCGGCCCAGGGTGGTCAGGTAGTTGCCCACGATGACGGCGTTGATGCCGCCGAGTATGCCCTTCTCCGCGCCGAGATCGCCGAGGGTGATCTCGCGGCCGCCGGCGAACCGGAGGATGGTGCGCGGCAGGGCCAGCCGGAAGGCGGCCACGGACTTGAGCGCCTCGGCGGCGGGCAGCACGTCGAGATCGCCGAAGGGGGTGCCCGGGCGCGGGTTGAGGAAGTTGAGCGGCACCTCGTCGGGCTCGAGTTCGGCCAGGTTGGCGGCGAACTCGGCGCGCTGCTCCAGCGTCTCCCCCATACCGAGGATGCCGCCGCAGCACACCTCCATCCCGGCCTCGCGGACCATGCGCAGGGTGTCCCAGCGCTCCTCCCAGGTGTGCGTGGTGACCACGTTGGGGAAGTGCGACTTCGAGGTCTCCAGGTTGTGGTTGTACCGGTGCACGCCCATGCCCTTGAGCTGATCGACCTGCTCCTGGGTGAGCATGCCGAGGCTGCAAGCGATCTGGATGTCGACCTCGTTGCGGATGGCCTCGATGCCGGCGGCCACCTGGCTCAACAGGCGGGCGTCCGGGCCGCGGACGGCGGCGACGATGCAGAACTCGGTGGCACCGGTCTTCGCGGTCTGCTTGGCGGCCTCGACGAGGGACGGAATATCGATCCACGCCGAGCGGACCGGGGACTGGAACAGACCGGACTGGCTGCAGAAGTGGCAGTCCTCGGGACAACCGCCGGTCTTGAGGCTGATGATGCCCTCGACCTCGACCTCGGGGCCGCACCACTTCATGCGCACCTCGTGGGCCAGCTGGAGCACCTCGTCGAGCCGGTCGTCGGGCAGCTGAAGCACGGCGAGGACCTGCTCCTGATTCAAGCCTTCGCCGCGATCGAGCACCTGCTCGCGCGCGACGTCGATGATGTCGGCAAGGACCCCGGTCATGCGTTCTCCCTCGTCAGCTGAGTATTCGCGGCGGGCTACGCCGCGCTCCTACGAGCACTGTACAGCGTTCAATTCATGAACACTGTTCAGGTAGCCCACCGGCGCGGCAAACGTTCATCGGATCGACCGGAACCGTTTCCTTCCCTTTTCTAGGCATTCGCGTGAGGGTTTCCGTCATGAATCTGCGCACGAAGAAGCTGTTCGCCGCGGGCGTGGTGGCCACCGCCGCCTTCACCGCTCCGCTCTCCTGGTCGATCGCCGCACCGGCCCTCGCCGCGCCGCCCTCCACCTGCAGCTTCGCGCCGCAGACCGTGCCGCAGACCGCCCCGTTCTCCGCCGCGCAGCTGGCCTCGAAGGGCACCGCCAAGACCTACATCGGCGAGCTGTCCGCGTTCTCCGCATTGCCCGCATCGGTGAAGAAGGCGAACCTCGACACCGCCGTGGCGGTGAACAACGCCGCCTCGCCCGCCGAGCAGCAGTACGCCGTCAACGACAACTACGGCCTCTCCGACGACTCGGTGTTCAACGCGCTGGGTGACACCCTGTTCCCGGCCTTCCGCGCCGCGGAGAAGGCGGGCCAGCTCCCGAAGACCACGGCATTGCTGGTGGGGAAGAAGGCCGTCCTGAGCTCGTACGTGGACACCTCCGCCGCGAAGAAGCACTTCCAGTACACCCGCCCGTTCGAGGTGGCCCCCGCGTCGATCAAGCGGTACGGCGACAGCCGGCCGGACCTCTACGAGAGCGTGCGCGGATCGGGTTCCTACCCCTCGGGCCACACGGCCTGGGGCTACTCCGAGGCTCTGGTCCTCGCCACACTGGTGCCCGAGCTCGGGCCCCAGATCCTCGCGCGCGGAGCCGATTACGGTCGCCACCGCGTGGTGCTCGGCGTGCATTACCCGCTGGACGTGATCGGCGGACGGATCCTGGCGCAGGCGGCCGTCGCGGACGCCCTGTCGAACCCGCGCTTCGCCCAGCTGGTCGCGGAGGCCCGGACCGAGCTGCGGACGGTGCTGACGGCCCGGACCGGCGGCTCGATCGCCGCCGTGGTGGCCTGCCAGAAGAACTACATCGCTACCGATGCCGCCGCGGCCGCGTACCGCCGCGATCTCACCTGGGGCCTGCCCCGGATCGGCGGCGACGCACCGGCCCAGGTGCCGGCGGGTGCCGTCGAACTCCTGCGCGCGGCGCACCCCGGCAGCAGCGACGCCCAGCTCCGAGACCTGCTGGCGCGCACCGCCGGCCCCGCCGGCTACCCGCTCGACGTGAACGGCGGCTGGCAGCGGATCGACCTGCTCAGCGCCTGGCTGGCGAAGTAAACCAGGAGGCGTCGAACCACGCGGGCGCCGCGGCACCGAACCGCTCCGGCGGGAGGGCCGTGGCGCCCTCCGGTATCCGGCCGACGATCGGCACTCCGGTCAGTGCCGGCAGATCGTCGAGGTTGCAGCGTTCGGCCAGTCCCGGTGCCTCGGGCCAGCGGGAGAGCACGATTCCGGCGCAGTGCACTCCCCCGGACTGCAGGGCGCGCACCGTGAGCTCGGTGTGGTTGAGCGTGCCGAGGGCCGGGTCCGCCACCACCACGACCGGCGCGTCGAGCATGGCGGCCAGATCGATGAGGGTGAACGGCGTTCCAGCACCGTCGATGCCCAGCCGCACCAGCACGCCGCCCGCGCCCTCCACCAGCACGGCCCCCTCGCGTCCGCGTGCGAGCCCGGCGGCCTCGTCGAGCGTCAGCGGCGGTAGCCCCGCACGTCGCGCGGCAGTCAGAGGGGCGAGTGGATCGGGGTACCGCCGGTGTTCGACGGTGACCGCTCCCGGCACCAGGCGCGCCACCTCGGCCGCATCACTGAGTTGACCGTCGGCGTCACGCTCGGCGCCGTCGGCGAATCCGGTCTGGGCGGGTTTGATCACCGTGACCGGTCCGGCCGGGAGCAGAGCCGCGGCGAGCGCCGCGCTGGCCACGGTCTTCCCTACGCCGGTGCCCGTGCCGGTGACGCCGAGGATCACCGGACCGCCCGCCGGATCACACCGATCGCGTGCTCGACCTCGGCGTCGGAGAGATCGGCGCGCACCGTGATCCGCAGGCGGGAGGTGCCTTCGGGCACCGACGGCGGGCGGAAGCAGCCGACCCGGACGCCGTCGGCCGCGCAGGCGTCGCGGGCGGCCACAGCGCGGTCGGGTTCGCCCAGTACCAGCGAGACCACGGCCGATGCGGGCGCCTCGGCGCCGACGCCGTGGGCGATCGTTCGGGCGCGGTCGAGGACACGGGCCGCGAGACCGGGGTCGTCTTGCAGTTCCGTGAGGGCCGCGTCCGCGGCGGCCACCGCGGCGGGCGCGAGAGCGGTGTCGAAGATGAACGAGCGGGCGGAATCGATGAGGTGCGCGCGGACCCGCTCGTCGCCGAGCACCACCCCGCCCTGGGAGCCGAGCGCCTTGGACAACGTCGCGGTGACCACGAGGTCGGGGGCACCGGCGAGGCCGAGTTCGTGCACCAGGCCCCGCCCACCGTCGCCGCGCACGCCGAGGCCGTGCGCCTCGTCGACGAGGAGCGCCGCGCGGTGTTCGCGGGCGGCGGCGTAGAGGTCGGCGACCGGCGCGAGCGCGCCGTCGGCGCTGTACACGGAGTCGGTCACGACGAGCGCGCGTTCCTCGGTGCGATCGGCCAGGGCACGTCGCGCGGCGGCCACGTCGCCCCGGGGGATCACCACGATCCGCGACCGGGACAGTCGACAGGCGTCCACGAGCGAGGCGTGCGAGCCGCCGTCGGAGACGATCAGTGCGCCGCGGCCCGCCAGCGCGGTCACCGCGCCGAGGTTGGCGAGGTAGCCGGAGGAGAAGCAGAGGGCGGCATCGGCGCCCAGGAACGCGGCAAGGCGCCGCTCGAAGCCCTCGTGGACGGTGGTGGTCCCGGTGACCAGCCGGGAGCCGGTGGAACCGGCGCCCCAGGTGCGCACCGCGTCGGCGGCGGCGTCCAGCACGCGCGGGTGCCGGCTCAGGCCCAGGTAGTCGTTTGAGGCGAGGTCGATCCCCGGTTCGTGGGACCGCCGCGGAGTGAGGGTGCGGCGCAGCCCCGCCGCGGTGCGGTCCCGGGCGTAGCCGTCGAGCCAGTCGAGGGCGTGTACCACGGGGACTTGAACACCGTTCATGGGTTCACTGTAACGCCGCGTGCACTGCGGCGGAGACACCCCCGGCGATCGCCGCCACCTCGTCGGGCGTGCTGATGAACGGCGGCATCGTGTAGACGAGGTCTCGGAAGGGCCGCAGCCATACCCCCGCTCCGACGCACGCATCGGTGGCCCGCGCGACGTCGACCTGCCGATCGAGCTGGACCACGCCGATCGCGCCGAGGACGCGCACGTCCATCACGCCCGGGAGCTCGCGCAGCGGCTCCACGCCCGCACGCAGGCCCGATTCGATGCCCGCGACCTCCGCCCGCCAGTCGCGCGAGAGCAACAGTTCGGTGCTGGCGACGGCGATGGCGCAGGCCAGCGGGTTGCCCATGAAGGTGGGGCCGTGCATGAGGGCGCCCTGATCCGACTCGGAGATGGTCCGGGCCACCTCGTCGGTGCACAGCATCGCGGCCAGGGTCACGTAGCCACCGGTGAGCGCCTTGCCGACGCAGAGGAGATCCGGGGTGATCCCGGCGGCATCGGACGCGAACAATGTTCCGGTGCGGCCGAATCCGGTGGCGATCTCGTCGAGGATCAGCAAGACGTCGTGGCGGCGGGTGATCTCACGCAGCGCGGCCACGTAGGCGGGCGGGTGGAATCGCATGCCGCCGGCGCCCTGGACCACGGGTTCCACGATCACGGCGGCCAGTTCGTGGGCGTGCTCGGCCACCAGGCGATCGAGTTCGGCGACGTAGGCCTCGTCGAATTCCGCGGGCGGCGCGGGCGCGAAGACCTGCGAGGCCAGGACGTCGGTCCACAGCGCGTGCATTCCGCCCTCGGGATCACACACGCTCATCGGCGTGAAGGTGTCACCGTGGTAGCCGCCGCGCCAGGTCAGCAGGCGGTTGCGCCCCTCGACGCCCTTCGCACGCCAGTACTGCAGCGCGGTCTTCACCGCCACCTCGATCGACACCGAGCCGCTGTCGGCGAGGAAGACCGTGTCCAGGCCCGCGGGCGTGATCTCGACGAGGAGCTCGCCCAGCCGCGCGGCACTCGCATGGGTGAGGCCGCCGAACATCACGTGGGCCATGCTGTCGATCTGGGACTTCGCCGCGGCGTCGAGCACGGGGTGCCGGTAGCCGTGGATCGCGGCCCACCAGGAGCTCATCCCGTCGATCACCTCGGTGCCGTCGCCGAGGGTCAGGCGCACGCCCCGCGCCGAGGACACCACCCGCACCCCCGAACCGCCCACCGGGCTGTACGGATGCCAGAGGGTCTGCGCGTCGAGGGCGAGGATCTCTTCGGGCGTCATGGTCGGCCACAGTAGCGGGGCTAGGCTGACGGGGTGCGCGCCCCGACCGGTCTCGGCCCCGCCGGGCGACCGGTCGGCGCGACCTACCGGCTCCAGCTCGGACCGGGCTTCACCTTCGCCGATGCGGCCGCCCGGGTCCCCTATCTCGCGGACCTCGGGGTCACCCACCTCTACCTGTCCCCCGTGCTCGAGGCCGTCGCCGGATCGACCCACGGCTACGACGTCACCGACCCCACCCGAGTCCGCGCGGAGCTCGGCGGCCGCGCCGGTCTCGACGCGCTCGCGGACACGGCGCACCGGGCGGGGCTGGGGCTGGTGATCGACATCGTGCCCAACCACGTGGGGGTCGGCCGCCCCGAGCAGAACCCGTGGTGGTGGGACGTCCTGCGGTACGGCCCGCAGTCCCGGTTCGCCGACGTCTTCGACATCGACTGGTCGGCGGACAACGGCGCCGGCGGGCGGCTCGCGCTGCCCGTCCTGGCCCGCGACGATGAGGCACCCGCGGTCACCGTCGACCGTACGGGCCCGCACCCGGTGCTCCGCTACCACGACAGGATCTTTCCGGTGGGTCCGGACCCCGGCGGCTCCGGCGCGGAAATCGCGGCCGCGCAGCACTATCGGCTCATCCCGTGGAATCACGCGACGCGCACGTACCGCCGGTTCCTGGCCATCGACGAGCTGGCGGCGCTGCGGGTGGAGGACCACGAGGTGTTCGCGGCCACGCACCGCGAGATCGGGTCCTGGTTCGCCGACGGTATCGCGGACGGTGTGCGGGTGGACCACCCGGACGGCCTGACCGATCCGGCCGGGTACCTCCGACGGCTACGCGCGCTCACCGGCCCCGATGCATGGATCGTGATCGAGAAGGTGCTGCCGCCCGGCCAGTCGCTGGACCGCGCGCTCCCGGTGGCGGGGACCACCGGGTACGAGGCCCTCCGCGAGCTCGCACACGCCCTGGTCGACCCCGCGGGCGAGGGGCCCCTGAGCCGGCTGCACGAACGGCACACCGGGAACGACGGCGCGGCCCGCACGGATTCGCCGGAGCACCGGGCGATCCGCGCGGATCTCGCCGCGCACGAATTCCGGCCCGATGTCGAGCGCCTGGCCCGGACGGTGCGGCGCGAGACCGGTGCGACGCTCCCCCGCCACGCGCTGGACGAGGCCGTTCTCGCCGTCCTCAACGACTCCCCCGCCGACGATGCCGCGATCCGGACCGTCCGGCGGGCGGCGAGCCTCGGCGGTGAGACGGCCGCCGGCCTCACCCGGCTCGCGGACGCGCTCACGGCCAAGGCGGTCGAGGACACGCTCTACTACCGTGCGGCGCGCCTGATCGCGCTCCAGGAGGTGGGCGGCGCTCCGTGGGAGTTCGGGCCGGACGATCCGCATCCCGCCCTCGCCCACCGCGCCGCGCACTGGCCCGCCGCCATGACCACGCTGTCGACCCACGACACCAAACGCGGTGAGGATGTGCGCGCCCGGATCGGTGTGCTGAGCCAGTGTCCGGCGTTGTGGGCGGATCGCCTGGAACGCTGGTCGGCGATGGTCCCCGTTCCGCCGGAGCCGGCGCTCGGGCTGCTGCTGTGGCAAACGCTGTTCGGGGTGTGGCCCGCGGACGGCGCGGTGACCGGTTCCCTGCGTTCCCGGCTGCACGGCTACACGGAGAAGGCGATGCGTGAGGCGCGCTCGGGCACCTCGTGGACCGCGCCCGACGAGGCCTTCGAATCGGCCGCGCACACCTTCCTCGAGGCGGTGCTCGACGGTCCGGTCGCGGCGGAGCTGACCGGCCTGGTGCACGAGATCGGGCGGCACGGTCGAGCCGATGCGCTCGCGCAGAAGGCGATCCAACTCCTCGGGCCCGGGGTGCCCGATGTGTACCAGGGCACCGAGCGCTGGGACGACTCGCTCGTCGATCCCGATAATCGGCGCCCGGTGGACTGGGAGGCGCTGCGGACCGGCGAGCATCAAAAACAGCACCTCGTGCGCACCGCCCTGCGACTGCGCCGGGAGCGGCCCCGGTCCTTCGTCGGCGGGAGCTACGCGCCGCTGCGCGGCACGGGTCCGGGCGCGGACCATCTGCTCGGCTTCGGCCGCGGCCCGCGCGAGGGCGACCTCGACGTGCTGGTGCTCGCCTCCCGCCGAACACTGGTCCTCGCACGGTCCGGCGGCTGGCGCGAGACGCGGGTCGCGCTGCCACCCGGCCGCTGGACCAACCGCCTCACCGGCGCCGTTCATGCAGGTCGAATGGATCTCCACGTTCTCGACATCGAACACCCGGTCGCTCTGTTGGTGCGCGACTAGAAAACTTGTCAGTGGTGCTCCGCACACTGCTCTCATGAACAGCGACGCCTCGCGGCCCCTCCGGTCGGCCTTCACTCAGTCGCCCACCGCCCGCCTCGGGGTGAGCGGCGGTCGCATCCACGACTCCGCCCTCGCGCGGGTGGCGCAGGCACTGCACGAGCACGGCCTGCCCGCCACTCTGCGCCCCACGGGGAGCCTCCGGTTGGCCGTGGGCACCTCACGGTTCACGGCGCATTCCCTGCCCGGCGAGGGCACGGCCATCGAGGTCCGCGCCTTCCGCGAGGGGCGGCACTCCATCCTGGGCCTGGTCACCGACCCCGAGGAGGCCGCTCACCTGTTGATCCGCTGTGCGGGGATGGCGCAGGCCTGGCAGCTCACAGCGGAGATCCACGACCGCCTGGTGCTCGACGGCGATGCCACCGTGCTCGCCGAGGTCCCGATGGGCGACACCGTGTTCGTCCGGTTCGGTGCACGTACCTACGCGGAGGTACTCGCGCAGGATGCCGACGCCTGCCTCGGCCAGGCGGCCGGCGTCACGCTCACCACGCACATCGCACGCCGTCCGCTCGATGATGCGTGGCGGTTCGATGCGCTCGTCGAGCAGGATTTCGCCACGATGGGGCGGATCGCGGGCGGCAGCTTCACCTCCGCCGAATCCGCCTGCGCCGCGCTGGAGTTGCATCGTGCGCGCAGCGCGGAGTGGGAGGGCCTGCACTGATCAGTCCGCCGCCGCGGGGAGTGCTGTGCGGCAGCGGTCGCCGGCCCCACCCCGAATAGGGGTGTTCCTGCGCCGATGCGCGCATCCGTCGCGGTGTGCGGGCCGGGCTCCGGGCAGATCGAGTGAGTTATTGTTCACTGACGTCCACACAGAGCACGGAAGGCGACACCACATGCGCATCGGTCTCGGCATCAATTACGCAGGCGAGTTCAACGACGTCGCCGACGAGGTTCTCGACCTGGAGAAGGCCGGTCTGGACATCGTCTTCGTCCCCGAGGCCTACTCCTTCGACGCGGTGAGCGCACTCGGCTATCTCGCCGCCAAGACGGACAAGATCAAGCTCGCCTCCGGCATCCTGCAGATCTACACCCGCACGCCCACGCTCACCGCGATGACGGCCGCAGGCCTGGACAACGTCTCGAACGGACGGTTCATCCTGGGCCTCGGCGCCTCGGGCCCGCAGGTGATCGAGGGCTTCCACGGCGTGCCCTACGACGCTCCCATCGGCCGCACCCGCGAGATCATCGAGATCTGCCGCAAGGTGTGGCGCCGCGAGCGGCTCGAACATCGCGGCAAGTACTACCAGATGCCGCTCACCGCGGAGGACGGCGGCACGGGGCTCGGCAAGCCGCTCAAGCTGATCAATCACCCGGTGCGCGAGCGGATCCCGGTGCTGCTGGCGGCCCTCGGCCAGAAGAACGTGGCCCTGGCAGCCGAGGTCGCCGAGGGCTGGCAGCCGATCTTCTTCCTGCCCGAGAAGGCCAAGGACGTGTGGGGCGACGCCGTCGCCGCCGGCAAGGCCAAGCGTGATCCCGCGCTCGGCGAGCTCGACGTGTACGCCGGTCCCGCGCTGGCCATCGGCGACGATGTGGAGCATCTGCTGGGCTTCGTGAAGCCGCACCTGGCGCTGTACATCGGCGGCATGGGCGCCAAGGGCAAGAACTTCTATCACACGCTGGCCACCAATTACGGCTACGGCGCCGAGGCCGACCGCATCCAGGAGCTGTACCTGGCGGGCGACAAAGCGGCGGCCGCGCAGGCGGTGCCGGATGAGCTGGCGCGCAATGTCTCGCTGATCGGCCCCAAGGGCTTCGTCGCCGAGCGGGTGAAGGCCTTCGAGGAAGCCGGCGCCACGGTGCTCAACGTGACCCCGATCGCCGATTCGAAGGACGGCCGCATCAAACAGGTCGAGCTGCTGCGCGACCTGATCTGACCTGCCGGGATCGCCGGGCGGGAAGATTCGGCCGGGATGCCCGGTTGAACCTTGGGTGTCCGACGATTCCGTACTCCGCCCCCGCCTCTCCGTCCTCGAACTCGCGCCCGTCGTGGACGGTGCCTCCTTCGGCGACGCCCTGCGCGACACCATCGCGACCGCGCAGGAGGCCGAGCGGCTGGGCTATCACCGCGTGTGGGTGGCAGAACATCATTCGATGCCGGGGATCGCGAGTTCCGCGCCCGCGGTACTGATCGGGCAGATCGCCGCGGCCACCGAGTCGATCCGCGTGGGTTCCGGCGGTGTGATGCTGCCCAACCACCAGCCGCTCGTGGTGGCCGAGCAGTTCGGCACGCTCGACGCCCTCTTCCCGGATCGCATCGATCTGGGCATCGGTCGCGCACCGGGCACCGACCAGCTGACCGCGCATGCGTTGCGCGGCGGCAAGGTGAGCGAGTCGGTCGACGACTTCCCGCAGGCGCTCGCGCATCTGCGGGCCTTCCTGCGTGACGACTTCCCGATCGATCATCCCTACGCCGCGATCACGGCGACCCCGGGCGTCGGCGCGGATCCGCAAGTGTGGCTGCTGGGTTCGTCCACCTTCAGTGCGAAACTAGCTGGCCTGCTGGGCCTTCCGTTCGCCTTCGCCCGGCATTTCGCGCCGCAGGCGACGCTCCCCGCGCTCGCCGAGTACCGCGAGAACTTCCGGCCGGGCGACCTCGACTCCCCGAACGCGATGCTGACCGTGACCGTGATCGCCGCCGATACCGACGAGGAGGCCCAGCGCATCGCGGGGCCCGGCAAGGCCGCGATGTACCGCGTGCGCACCGGCAATCCCGGTCGCCTGCTCACCTACGAGCAGGCCGCCGCCGCTCCGCTCACCGCCGATCAGGAGGCGGCGATCGCACCGTCGACCTCGGCGTGGATCGTGGGCTCCCAGGAGACCGTCCGCCGCGAACTGACCGAGCTGCTCGAGCGCACCCGCCCGCAGGAACTGATGATCTCCGGGATGGTTCCCGGTCTCGACGAGCGCCGGCGCAGCCTGGAGATCATCGCCAAGGCGGTCGCCGAGATCGGCTGATCTCGGGCCGCGCAGCCGCCGGTCTACGCGGTCGCGTTGCCGCTGAACAGGACCCGGGTGGGCCGGATCTTGACGATCACCTCGCCCGGCACCGCGTTGCGGCGTCCGAATTCCTCAGCGCGGTCGGCGCCCATGTAGCGGCCGCCGCAGGCGGTGCAGATCTTCAGCAGGTAGTCGGGATCGTCGTCGATGATCTCGGCGATCCCCTGCACCTGCGCGAAGGCGTAGGGAGGTTCCGGTAGGTCGACGGAGACCGCGACCCGCGGATCCCGTGCGATCAGCTTGCCCTTGGAGGTATCCGCACCCGTGGCGAAGACGAGCGCACCGTCGTCCACCACGAACCAGACGGGCGTGCTGAGCGGCCTGCCGTCCTTCGCGAGGTAGGTCAGGTGCGCGGTGCGCGTGCCCTCGGACAGGAAGGCGATGACAGCGGGTTCGAGATGATCTGCAGCAGCCATGCTCGAAGACTACGTCTCCACCCGGATCTCCACCCGCGGGTCGATCCGCTCCGGCCGGGATCGCGGCAGAGTCTGCGGCATGAACACAGCGACCACCGCCCTCATCGTCGTCCTGGCCCTCGGCTGGATCCTCTACCGCCAGTTCCAGGCCCGCCCCATCAAGGACAGGACCGCTCGGATCGCCCTCGTGCTCGCCGCGGTCGGCCTGGTCCAGACCGTGCAGTACGTCTCCGAGGGAGGCGAGGTGGGCATCGGTCACGCCGTCGCCGCGCTGCTCGGGCTCGCACTCGCCGTGGGCCTGGCCTACCCGCGGGCGCTGACCACCAAGGTCTTCCCCGGCCCGGACGGCCGCTATCTGCGACAGGCCACGCTGCCCACACTCGGACTGTGGATCGTGGCCATCGGTGCCCACTTCGCGATCGACACGCTGGTTCCGGCCCTCTTCCACGACCACACCGGACGTGCCTTCGCCGGCGTCACCACCATGCTGTTCATCGGCGTCACCCTGTTCGCGCAGAACTGGTTCCTGCAGCGGCGGGTGGAGGCGCACCGCGGCGCACAGCGGCCACTGCAGGCCGTCTGATCAGGTCAGGTAGCGGTACGCCGGCGAGCCGGGCTCGAGGCGCTCACAGTGCAGACGAGACTGATCCATGCGCGCCAGCAGGGCGTCGAGATCTCCGGCGTGGCCGAGTTCGACGCCCACCAGCGCCTCGCCGGTATCGCGGTTGTTGCGCTTGACGTACTCGAACAGCGTCACGTCGTCGTCGGGGCCGAGCACCTCGTCGAGGAACCGGCGCAGGGCACCGGGCTCCTGCGGGAAGGCGACCAGGAAGTAGTGCTTGAGACCCTGATGCACCAGCGACCGTTCGATCACCTCGTTGTACCGCGAGACGTCGTTGTTCCCGCCGGACAGCAGGCACACCACCGTGGCGCCGGGCTCGATCCGCAGCTGCGCCAGCGCCGCCACGGAGAGAGCGCCCGCGGGCTCCGCGATCACGCCCTCGTTCTGGTACAGGTCGAGCATCGCGGTGCAGATGGCGCCCTCGTCGACCTCGATGATGGACACGCTGCCGGGGTTCACCTCCCGCACCTCGTGCCCCTCCCACACCTGCGCGTTCTGCTCGCGTGCCACGTCGAAGCCGATCCCGCCGATCCGACGGACGGCGGCACCGTCGACGAACGGGTCGATGGTGGCGAGCTCCACCACCTCGCCCGCGTCGAGCGAGCGGGCCAGCGAGGCGGCACCGGCCGGCTCGGCCCCGACGATCGCGACCCGGTCCGACTGCGACCGCAGGTACCGGGTGACCCCGGCGAAGCAACCCCCGCCGCCCACCGGGACCACGACCACATCGGGGACGCCGCCGAGTTGCTCGACCAACTCCACGCCGATGGTTCCCTGTCCCGCCGTGGTGCGGACGTCGTCGAAGGCGTGCACCCAGGTGGCCCCGGTCTCGGCGACATCGGCCTGCGCCGCGGCGGCGGCCGCGTCGTAGGTCTCGCCGACGGCGATCAACTCGACGAAGCGGCCGCCGTGGGCGCGGATCCGGTCGCGCTTCTGCTTGGGCGTGGTGGTGGGCACGTAGATCCGGCCGTGCACCTCCATCGCCCGGCAGGCGAAGGCGACGCCCTGGGCATGGTTCCCGGCGGACGCGGCCACCACACCGGCGGCCTTCTCGGCATCGCTGAGCTGGGCCATCAGGTTGTAGGCGCCGCGGATCTTGTAGGAGCGGACCACCTGCAGGTCCTCGCGCTTGAGATAGACCTTCGCGCCGGTCAGCGCGGACAGACGTTCCGCGGGCTGCAGCGGGCTCTCGGTGACCACCCCGGCCAGGCGCGCCCGCGCCTCGATGATCGTGCGCTCCGTCAGGTCGGCGGCGGCGCTGGACATCGATGAGGTAGACATGCCGATCAGTTTCCCACTCCTGCCCGTAGCGCGATCATCCCGGTCCACGGCCGAACCGGTGCACCCGTGCAACGATGAGCGGGTGCTCGACGGCGACCGTATGCGATTCGGCTTCCTGGTGTCGGTCGCCGGTCTCGTCGCGGCAATCCCGACCCTGCACTGGGATCGGTCCGCGCCGTGGCTCGCGATCCTGTTCGCCCTGACCTCCGTAGTGGTCGCGCTGCGCGCGGTGCGCTCCGATCGGGTGCCGCTGTCCGTGACCGTGGGTGTCGAGGCCGTCGGCGCAGTGGCGACCGGTGCCCTGTTCGCGCTGCAGCCCAATCCGGGGATCGGCCTCCTGGCGTACGTCTCGGCGGTCTACTTCGGCGCCCGCTTCCCACAGCGGATCGCGATCCCCCTCGCCGTCCTGCTCGGCGGCACCGTGGCCACCGGGCTGGCGATGCAGCACTCCTCGGACTTCTGGATCGGCCTCAGCATCACGGTCACCGTGTGGGCGGGGATCGTGCGGCGCACCCGCCGCGAGCGCACGCAGGCCCTGGAACAACTGGTGGAGCAGACCAGGCGCACCGCCGCGTCCGAGGCGCGGGGCAGCGCTCTCGCCGAACGAGCCCGGATCGCCCGCGACCTGCACGATGTGCTCGCCCACACCCTCTCCGGTGCCGGGATGCAGCTCGAGCTCGCGGACGCCCTGCTGGAGGCCGGTCGCCCCGACGATGCGCGTGCCGCGGTGCAGCGTGCCCGCGGCGCCATCGCCGGCGGCGTCACCGAGGCCCGCGACGCCGTGCACGCCCTGCGGGAGGACACCGTCGATCTGCCCGCAGCGCTCGCCGCGCTGGCGGAATCCGATGGAGAGTCGGTCACCTCCGACGCCGTCGACCTCGACGATGCCACCGCACGCGCGATCCTGCGGGTGGCCCAGGAGGCCTTCACCAACGCCCGGCGGCACGCTCCGGGCGCGTCGGTGACGGCCACCCTGGCCGCGGTGCCCGCCGGCGCGGTCCTGACGGTGACCAACGGTCCGGGACGCGCGACCGCGGCCGCGCACGGATCGGGAATGGGGCTGGTGGGGATGCGCGAACGCGCCGCCGAGGTGGGCGGAACCCTGCACGCCGGGCCGTCGCCCGACGGCGGGTGGACGGTGACCCTCGCGGTCCCGGGAAGGAGTGCCGGCCGGTGACGGATGTGACGGTGGTGGTGGCCGACGATCAAGCGGCGGTGCGCGATGCGCTCGCGGCCATGCTGGACCTCTCGCCGGGGATCGCGGTGGTGGGGACCGCGTCCGACGGTGCCGAGGCGGTGGAGGTGACGCTGCGGCTGCGGCCCGCGGTACTCCTCACGGACCTGCGGATGCCGCACCTGGATGGGGTCGACGCCACCGAACGGGTGCTGGCCGCGGCGCCCGATACGGCGGTGGTCCTGCTCACCACCTACGACGACGAGGAGTCGATCCTGCGCGGCCTGCAGGCGGGGGCACGCGGCTATCTCACCAAGAACGCCGGCCGCGCCGAGATCGCCGCGGCCATCGCCGCCGCCGCAGCGGGACAGTCGGTGCTCGACCCGGGGGTGCAGCGCCGCCTCCTGGCGTCGATCACGGCACCGGGGGCCACGCCGGCGGCGCGATCCGCGGGCGGCGCTCCCCCGATCGATCTGACTCCCCGCGAGACCGAGGTACTGCGGCTCATCGCCGACGGGCTCGCCAACCGCGACATCGCGACCCGGCTGTTCGTCAGCGAGTCGACGGTGAAGACCCACATCAACAACCTGTTCGCGAAGGCACACCTGCGGGACCGTGCACACGCCGTCCGATACGCCTACGAGACCGGTATCGCGGCATCCCGTCAGGGCGATTGAAAACCTTTCCCGCGCCGGAGGGCCCGCTTACCGTCGAGCATCATGGCCACAACGACCCTCCCCGCGCCGAGTCCAGCACTCGATGCGGCACCGTCCCAGGTCCGGCTCGTGGGGCGGCACCGCCCCGGGCGGTGGGTGGCCACCGCCGTCGTGGCGGTGCTCGGCGCGATGCTGGTACACACCCTGCTCACCAATGAGCGTTTCGAATGGCCTACGGTCGCGAGCTATTTCACGCAGGAATCGGTGCTCAAGGGCCTCGGTCTCACGCTGTGGCTCACGGCACTCACCTTCGCGGCGGGTTTCGTCCTGGGCATCGGGCTGGCCGCGATGCGACTGTGGGGAGGGCCGCTGCTGCAGGCCGTCTCGTTCGGCTTCGTCTGGATCGTCCGGTCGGTCCCGCCGCTGGTGCTCCTGCTCTTCTGGTTCCAGCTCGCCTCGTTGTATCCGCAACTGTCACTCGGTATTCCCTTCGGACCCGAGTTCGTCACGTTCAACACCACGCACCTGATCGCGCCGCTGGTGGCGGCGTTCATCGCGCTGACCCTCGACGTGGCCGCCTTCGCGGCGGAGATCGTGCGCGGCGGACTGGTGTCGGTGGACCCGGGACAGACCGAGGCGGCACGCTCGCTCGGCCTGAGCCCGCGACGCATCTTCCGCCGCATCGTGCTCCCCCAGGCGATGCCGGCGATCATCCCGTCGTCCGGCAACCTCCTGATCGGCCTGCTGAAATCGACCTCGCTGGTGAGCGTGATCGCGGTGACGGATCTGCTGTACTCGGTGCAGTTGATCTACAACCAGAACTTCAAGGTGATGCCGCTGCTCCTGGTTGCCACTATCTGGTACATCGTGATCACCTCGGTGCTCGCCGTGGGCCAGTACTTCGTGGAGCGCCGGTTCAACCGGGGGCGCCGTGACGCACGGCCCTTCCGGGAAATCCTCCGCGACGCCGCGCGCCTGCGACCGCAGCTCCCCGCCATCGGAGCGCATCGATGAGCGCCAGTCCTTCGGCGGACAGGAAGTCCTGCGCTCCATCGACCTCGACGTGGCGGCCGGAGAGGTGGCGATCGTCCTCGGCCCTTCGGGTTCGGGGAAGTCCACGCTGCTGCGCTGCATCAATCACCTGGAGCGCCCGGACTCCGGCTACGTCCGCGTGAACGGCGATCTCATCGGCTACCGGGAGGCCGGGCACCGCCGGGGATCGACGGTGCTGCGCGAGCTCGCGCCGCGCGCGATCGCCCGCCAGCGCAGCCGGATCGGCATGGTCTTCCAACAGTTCAACCTCTTTCCGCACCTCACGGTGCTGCAGAACCTCACCGAGGGGCAGATCGCCGCGGGCGTCCCCGCGGCGGAGGCCGCCGAACGGGGTCGCGAGCTGCTGGCCCGTGTCGGTCTGGCGGGGCGCGAGGCATCGTGGCCGTCCCAGCTGTCCGGCGGGCAGCAACAGCGCGTCGCGATCGCCCGCACCGTCGCGATGCGGCCCGATGTCGTGCTGTTCGACGAGCCCACGTCCGCACTCGATCCCGAGCTCGTGGGCGAGGTCCTCGCGGTGATCCGCGATCTCGCCGAGACCGGGATGACGATGGTCGTGGTGACCCACGAGATCGGCTTCGCCCGCGATGTGGCCGACACCGTGGTCTTCATGGACGACGGCCGCATCGTGGAATCCGGGACTCCCGACGAGATCTTCGCGCACGCCACCCACGACCGGACGCGCGATTTCCTCGCCGCCGTCCGCTGAACCTTTCTCCCACACAACACAACCCCATCCCCGCAAGGAGCACCGTCATGCGCAGCCGCGCCCGGTCCGCCCGTCCGTTCGCCCTTCTCGCCGCCACCGCCGCGGCCGCTGCGCTACTCAGCGCCTGCGGCGGCGGGTCGACCGACACCGCCGCGTCCAGTTCCGCCTACCCGGTGCCCACCGAGGACGTGGTCTCGTCGATCGCCGTCGACCCGGCGGCGAAGGCCCTCCTGCCGGCCGGGACCACGGAGGTGACACTCGGCCTGACCCGGCAGCCGGGGATCAACCAGCTGCCGCACGGCGGCGAGGTACCCGACGGCAACCCGGTGGGCCTCGACGTGGACCTGCGCAACGCGGTCGCGAAGGCGCTCGGCATCACCTGGAAACAGGACATCGGCACCTTCTCCACGATCATCCCGGGCGTGCAGAACGGTCGGTACCAGGTGGGGCAGGGCAACTTCGGCGTCACCAAACCGCGCCTGCAGGTGGTGGACTTCGCCACCTATCTCAACGACGGCCAGGCCTTCGTGGGCTCCGCGAACTCCGGTCTGACCGAGGTGAAGACGCTGGAGGACCTGTGCGGCAAGAAGATCGTGACCGGCTCGGGCACCACCTTCCAGCAGATCCTGGAGAAGGGGGTGGAGCAGTGCACCGCGAAGGGCAAGCCCGCCTACACGGTGCAGTACCTCGATGAACAGGGCGCGATCATCCTGAGCCTGCAGAACGGCCGGGTGGACGCCTACTTCGGTCCCACGCTGTCGCTGCGCTACCTCGTCGACAAGGTGCCCGGCACCACGTTCCTCGGCGAGTACTCCACCACCGTGGTCGGTTTCGTCTCCGCCAAGGGTTCGCCCTTCGCCCCGGCCATCGCGCAGGCGGTGAACACCCTGATCGCCCGCGGCGAGTACCAGCGGCTGTTCGACAAGTGGAAGGTGCCGGCGGCGGCGCTGCCGAAGTCCGAGATCAACCCCCAGGCCGGTTTCTGATGGGGCTCACGATCGAATCGCTCGCCTTCCTCACGCCGGGGAACTACCTCGATCACGATCCCGCCGCGGGACTCGAGGACACGCTGCGGCTCATCGAGTTCGGTGAGCGGCTGGGGTACCGCGGGGCGTGGGTGCGCCAACGCCACCTGGAACACGGGATCTCCTCGGCGGCGGTCTTCCTCGGCGCGGCATCGCAACGCACGTCGACCATCGAGCTGGGTACGGCCGTGATCCCCATCGGCTACGAGAACCCGTTCCGGCTCGCCGAGGATCTCTCGCTGGCCGATGCGCTGTCCGGGGGCCGCATCCAGGCCGGATTCTCGACCGGGATGCCGCACGCCGAGCTCCTGGCGGACGTGGTCTTCGACGGTGACTGGCGCACCTACGAACTCGGCCACGCGCGCGTGGCGCGCACCGTCGAGCACCTGCGCGGCGACTACCTCAGCGGCCCGGACACCACCATCGAATCGCCGGGGAACCGGCAACGCCCCCGGCTGCAGCCGCATACGCCCGGCCTCGTCGACCGGTCCTGGTACGGCGGCACCAGCCTGGGATCCGTGCGGTGGACCGGGGAGTCCGGATTGCACCTGCTGACCGGGAACATCGTTTCCGCGGCCGGGATCGACTCCGACGATTTCGGGACGGTGCAGCGCCGGCTCATCGACGAGTTCCATGCGGCGGGCGGCCGCGGCAAGCGGGTCGCGGTCGGCAGGGTGATCGTGCCCACCGACGGCGCCGACCGAGCGACGGCGCAGCGCTACCGTGATTACGCGCACTCGCGGTACGAGCGCACCCTGGGGGCGCACGGCGACCGCCGCACCCTGTTCGCCGCCGATCTGGTGGGGCCGGTCGCCGAGATCGCCGAGCGCCTCGCGGAGGACCCGTCGTTCGACGGTGTCACCGAACTGCGCCTGGAGCTGCCCTACGAATTCGACGTCCGCGACTACGAGCAGATCCTCACCGACGCGCTCGCGCTCGCGCCGCAGATCGCCCGCGTCGGCTAGGTGCGGATCTCGCGCAGCGTACGCACCAGGTGCTTCTGAATCTTGCCGGTGGCGGTCTTCGGGAGCTGATCGACGAAGACGATCTCCTTGGGCGCCTTGAACCCGGCGAGGTTCGCCCGCGCATAGTCGAGCAGCGCGGCGTCATCGCTGGCCGCGCCGGGTCCGGTGACCACGAAGGCGGTCACGGCCTCGCCCCAGTGTTCGTGCGGGGTCCCGACCACGGCCACCTCGGTGACATCGTCGTGCCCGAGCAGCACGCGCTCGACCTCGACGGACGAGACGTTCTCGCCGCCGGTCTTGATGATGTCCTTCGCGCGGTCGGTGAAGTAGACGACGCCGTCCTCGTCGAGGTAGCCGATATCGCCGCCGTGGAACCAGCCGTGGGCGAAGGCCTCGGTGTTCGCGGCCGGGTTGTTCCAGTATCCGGCCATGAGCTGCGGTGCACGGTAGACGATCTCACCGATCTTGCCGGGGCCGAGTAGGGCACCGTCGGGGCCCATGATCGCGATGCCGGTGGACACCGTGGCCGGGCCCCAGGAGTCGTCCTTGACGCCCTGGTGGCCGGCCCACTGCAGCTCCGAGGCGGGCGTGGTCTCGGTCTGGCCGGAGCCGAGGATCACCGCCGCCGCGGGGAACCGGGCGCGCACCCGGGCCAGCAGTTCGGGCGGCATCGGAGCCATCGCGTACAACCCGGTGAGCAGGTGGGCGGTGTTCTCGTCGGTGAGCTCGGGCTGGGCGAGCAGCGCCGCCCACATCATGGGCAGCAGCGTCAGGTGGGTGACGTGGTGGTCGACGAACGTGCGGGCCAGCGCCGCGGGGTCGAAGCCGCGCAGAAGCACGGCGGTGCCGCCGGTGATCAGCATCGGCATGAGGAGCGCGTCGAGGGCGGTCACGTGGAACAGCGGCAGCGCGATCGGCTGCACCGCCGGCACCACATCGGGCCGCACCCCGAGGCCGAGCGCCGAGGACAGGGCCGAGATGTGCACGGCCACATGGCTGGTGACCACACCCTTGGGCCGGGAGGTGGTGCCGGAGGTGTACAGGCAGTGCACGATGTCGCGGTCTTCGACCACCACCTCCACCGGCGAATCGTCCACGGAGGGCAGTTCGGCGAACGGCGCCGAGGGCGCGCCGCCCACCGATGTGGGGATCTCACCGGCCCCGTTGGAGACCACGTACACGGCGTCCACGGAGTTCGGGGTCGCGCCCAGCGCGGCGGTGAGCCCCGGCACGAAGACGTCCTCGGTGATCACGGCGCGCACCCCGCTGTCGCCGAGCTGGTACCCCACGTCGCCGGGGGCGAGCAGCAGGTTCTGCGGCATCGCGACCACACCCAGTTTGGCGCAGGCGAACAGGGAGACGACGAACTCCCAGCGGTTCTGCAGTTGCAGGGCGATGGCGTCGCCGCGCACATAGCCGCGATCGGCGAGTCCACGCGCCAGCGCGTTCGACCGCGCCTCGAGCTCGCGGTAGGTGACGGTCTGAGCACCGTCGACCAGGGCGACCCGGTCCCCGAAGGACCGGGCGGCACGCGTCGGCAGATCACCGATGCACACCCGCTGGGCGAGATTGACGACCAACGGGTCGACACCGGACAGATCGGGACGCATGCCTTGGGTCATGGCCGAACGGTAGTTCCTGCCGACCGGCGCCGTGTCCGATTCCGGTGAATATTCGCTAACCCACCTGCCGGGCGTCGCTGCGCTGCTGCGGAACCGGCAGGCCGAGGTGCTCCCGCAGGGTGGTCCCGGTGTACTCCGAGCGGAACGCGCCGCGCTCCTGCAACAACGGAACCACGCGGTCGGCGAACTCATCGAGCCCGGTGGGGGTCAGATGCGGTACCAGGATGAACCCGTCGGCGGCATCGGCCTGGATGTAGGTGTCGATCTCGTCGGCCACCTGCTGCGGGGTGCCCACGAACTGCGGGCGGGTGTTGAGCTCGATCACCAGCTCGCGGATCGACAGCCCGCCCGCCTCGGCCCGGGCCCGGTAGGTGGCCACGATTTCGCGCGGGTCGGCGTGCAACACCCGTCCCTTCACCGCCTGCGTGTCGAAGACCGGCTCGATATCGGGCAGCGGACCGTCGGGGTCGTAGGACTGCAGTTCGCGTCCCCACACCTGCTCCAGGAAGTTGAGTGCGGTCTGCGGGCTCACCTGACTGTGCCGGATCTCGCGGGCGTTCTCGGCCGCCTCCTCCGCGGTGTCGCCGAGCACCGCCGCGGCACCGGGGAAGACCTTCAGGTGATCGGGATCGCGCCCCCGGTCGGCGGCCCGGCGTTTGACGTCCGCGTAGAACGCCCGGCCCGACTCCAGGCTGCCGTGCCGGGTGAAGATCGCGTCCGCCTGGGCGGCGGCGAAGTCCCGGCCCTCCCCCGAATCACCCGCCTGCAGCAGCACGGGGTGCCCCTGCGGGCTGGGTGGCAGCGGCGCGGTGCCGCGCACCGAGAACTGCTCGCCGCGGTGTGCGACCTCATCGCCCCAGCCGTCCCAGAACTTCCGTGCCACGGTGACGAACTCATCCGCCCGGCGGTACCGGTCGGCGTGCGCGAGGTAGCCGCCGCGCCGGAAGTTCTCGCCGGTGAAGGCGTCGGAGCTGGTCACCATGTTCCAGGCCGCGCGACCGCCGCTGAGGTGATCGAGCGTGGCGAACTGGCGCGCCACCTCGAAGGGCTCGTTGAACGTGGTGTTGATGGTTCCGGCGAGGCCCAGACGGTCGGTCACGGCCGCGAGCCCGGCGAGCACGGTGAAGGTATCGGGACGCCCCACCACATCGAGATCGTGGATCCTGCCCAGATGTTCGCGCAGGCGCAGTCCCTCGGCGAGGAAGAAGAAGTCGAACTTGGCCCGCTCGGCCACCTGCGCCAGGTGCACGAAGGAATCGAACTTCACCTGGCTCCGCGCGGCCGGGTCCGACCACACGGTGTTGTGGTTCACGCCCGGGAAATGAGCGGCGAGGTGGATCTGCTTGCGGTGCGCGCCTTCCCGCACCGGTACTACTGTCACAACAGGCCCCATTCCTTGGCGAGGAGTTCGTGGCTGCGCAGCCGCGCATCGTGGTCGTGGGTCACGGAGGTGACCACCAGTTCGTCGGCCCCGGTCCGCTCGGCGAGGTCGTGCAGGCCCGCGGCGACCACACCCGGGTCGCCGACGAACTGGGTATCGGTGCGATCGGCGACGGCCGCCCGCTCCTCATCCGAGAGGTTCGCGCTGTCGCGCGGGTATTCGATCGCGCCCGCACCGAACCGGATGGAGTGCACCCACGCCGGGAAGCCCGCCGCGAGATCGTGTGCGGCCTGCGAGGTCTCGGCGACCACGACATCGGCGCTGACCACCAGATGCGGTGCAGCGAGGAACTCCGACGGCCGGAAGGCCGCCCGGTACGCATTCGCCGCCTCAACGGTGGTCGCGGGGCTCACATGGTAGTTGGCCACGAAGGGCAGGCCGCGCGCGCCGGCGAGCTGGGCGCTCTCCCCCGCACTGCTGCCGAACACCCAGACGGGGATGCCCTGGGCGGATTCGGCGACCGGCGAGCGCAGCGGCAGCCCGTCCGCGGTGTAGGTCCCGGCGATCAGCGCGAGCACGTCGTCGACCTGCTCGGTGTAGGCCGGAGGCTCGGCCTTCGGGTGGTAGAGCCGCTCGTACCCGGCCACGATCCTCGGGTTCGGTCCGGGGGCCCCGGGCGGGGCCGTGCGCAGGCGCTGCCCGGTGCGGCCCAGCCCGATGTCCACCCGGCCCGGGTGCAATGCGGCGAGCACGCCGAAGGCGTCGGCCACCGCGGGCGCGGTGGTGAAGCCGATCAACACGGCGGCGGAGCCGACCCGGATGCGACGGGTGGCGGCGAGGATCTCACCGATCAGCACCGCCGGGGCGGCGCTGGCGACGTTCGCGAAGTGATGCTCGGCGACCCAGTACCGCCGGTAGCCCCAGTCCTCGGCGCGGCGCGCCAGGTCGAGGGTGTTGCGCAGGGCATCGCCCGCGGTGGCCCCCGCCGGGATCGGTGCCAGATCGAGGACGTTGAGGGCGATCGGCGAGCTCACAGCGTGCCCCCGACCCGGGCGAAACGGGCGGCGGGGCGGGTGAGGCCGAGGATCTCCCGCAGCGACCCGGTGGCCGGGGCACCGCCGATCAGGGGCGCGAAGGAGTCGCGCAACCGCGGTAGGTCGACGGCGTTCACCCCGGGCCGGAGGCGGACACCGTCCACTCCGAGCGCGTGCCAGCGTTCGACGAGCAGCGCGAGGTCTTCACCGGTCCCGGCGTGGACCAGGGTGTCGTCGGCATGCTCCTCGCGGCGATCGAGCTTCTCGATCCGGCGCACGGCCGTGCGCGCGGAGTCCGCGAGGTAGACCGTGACATCGGCCAGGACCCGCGCCACGCCGGCGGCGTGCAGCCGCGCCGCGGTGCTCGCGAGATCCTCTTCGGACCGCGCGACCACGACTGCCACGTCCGCGGACGCGGCGACCGATTCCGAGGCGCCGTCACTCACGCGGACCACCACGACGGGCTGGCCCTGCGGCGGGCGCGGCGTGATCGACGGACCCTTCACGGAGAAGTTCTCGCCCTGGAAATCGATGTAGTGCAGGCGGTCCCGATCCACGTACCGGCCGGTGTCCACGTCCTTGATCACCGCATCGTCGTCCCAGCTGTCCCAGAGATCCCGGACCACCGTGATGTACTCGCTCGCCTCCACCGCCTGCGAGGCGGCGTCCTGCGCCTGTTTGCGGCCGAAAAGCGCGGCATCGGCATCGCGACCGGTGGTCGTGGGCAGGATCCCGGCACGGCCTCCGCTCACGTAGTCGAGGGTGGCGATCGCCTTGGAGGCGTGGAAGGGCTCGGTGTGGGTGGCGGTCACGGTGGGCACCAGGCCGATCCGGTCGGTGGCCGGTGCGACCCGCGCCGCGAGCAGGGTGGCGTCGAAGCGGCCGGTGAGCCGATCGCGCGCGGTGAGCGTGAACGAGTCCTCGAAGGTCACGAAGTCGGCGGCGGCCTCCTCCGCGGAGCGGGCCAGCCCAACCCAGTGCTCCGCGGAGGTGGCCTCCAGTGGATCCGCGCCCAGCTCGGCGAACGCTGCGGGATGCCACCCGAAGGGTTCCAGGGCGATCCCGATGACAGGGCGAGTTCTTGACGCGGTCACGGAATCGACGGTAGGCCTCGCCCTCCGCGTTGTGACCCCTTGCGCTCAGCGTGGATTCAACGGAATGCGAGGTAGGAGGCCAGCGCCGCGACACACATCGCGGGGCCGTGCGGCACCGTCCGGTCGCGGGTGGCCGCGGCCCACACCAGGGTGAGCACCTGGGCGCCGAGGAGGGCGACGATCACCGCGGGTACGCCCGCGACGCCCCCGAGGACTACGCCCAGGGTCGGTGCGAGCTTCACGTCACCCGCACCGACCCCGCGCCCGACGAAGGCTACGAGATAGATGCCGGTCCACAGCAGCGATCCGGTCAGGGCCGCGGTCGCGGTCGCGCCCCCGAGGGCGAGCACCAGCGCGACGGCGATCGCCGCGAGTGCCGCCGGAACCGTCAACGCGTTCGGCAGGCGACGCTCGCGCACATCGAACCAGCACAGTGCCGCGCACCACGCCACGAATCCCCCGAAGAGCCCCCACTCCACGCGGGGATTGTGTCAGGACTCGAGGGCCGCGCGCAGCCGGTCGGGAATCACGATGGCGCCGCCGGGGCCCGATCCGATCACGGCGTACACGAGCCGGCCGGATACCGCATCGATGGGCTGGGCGGCGTCGAGGTCGGTGCGGAAGAGGAACTCCAGGGTGAAGCTCTTGGTACCGATCCGGCCGACGGACAGGATCAGCTCGGATTCGGCGTCGTCGGTCAGGCCCGCGGCGTAATCCAGCTCGGCGTGCACCACCTGGGTGTCGAAACCGTGACCCGCCCAGTCCTGGAACCGCAGCCCCAGCTGCTCGAACAGGCCGCCGACGGCCGTGTCCACGTAGCCGAGGTACCACATGTTGAACATGACGCCCTGGCGGTCGATCTCGTAGTAGCGCGGCGTGAACCGGTGACGGTACTCGGCCATCATGCGCCCCGGTGCGTGGCGAGTGCGGCGGCCATGGCGTCCCGCGGGGCGGGCGACCCGGTGAAGAGTTCGGTCTGCCGGTAGGCCTGCGCCAGCAACATGGTGAGGCCGCCCGCCACGCGTGCGCCCTTCGACTCGGCGGCGGCCACCAGGAGCGTGGGCCACGGGTCGTAGGCGACATCGGCGACCGCGGGCGCGGCGGAACTCAGCGCGTCCATGAGCGGGAAGTCCTCGGGCTGCGCCGCGCCGGGCAGGGTCGAGACCACGACGTCGGCCGACGGGACCGCCTCCGCGCGCAGCGGCGACCACCGGGCGGTCAGTCCGAAGGATTCCGCGGCCGCCAGCGCATCGGCGGCGCGCTCCTCGGACCGCGAGAGCACCGTGACCGTCCCGAAACCCCGATCCGCGAGGGCGGCGAGGACGGGGCGCGCGGTGCCGCCGGCGCCCACCACTACGGCGCTCTCGCCGGTGGCCCCGCACTCGTCGAGGAGGCCGACGGCACCGTCGACATCGGTGCAGTCGGCGAGCCAGCCGTCACCGGACCGGACGAGCGTGTTGGCCGAGCCCACCCGGATCGCGTGCTCGGTGCGTTCGGTGGCGAGTTCGAGCGCCGCGAACTTGCCGGGCATGGTCACCGACAGGCCGACCCACTCCGGCCCGAGACCGGCGACCAGCGCGGGCAGGCCCGCGGCATCGCATTCGATACGGTCGTAGGTCCAGTCCAGGCCGAGCGCGGCGAAGGCCGCGCGATGCAGCACCGGGGACAGCGAGTGATCGATCGGCTTACCGACCACGGCGCACCGTCGGAGACCGACGGTCACTTCGCGCACCCGACGGTGAGGAACTTGTTGTCGCAGGCGGTCTGCCGGTTGCGTTCGTGCTGCGCGAAGTCGTCCGTGAACAGGGTGGTGCCCTTGCTGTCGACGGTCACGAAGTACAGCCACGGTCCGGGCGCGGGGTTCTCGGTGGCCACCAGGGCGGGAATGCCGACGGCGCCGATCGGCGTGGCGGGCAACCCGGTCTTGGAGTAGGTGTTCCACTCGGTCTTCCTCAGCAGCTGCTCGCCGCGCACGTCGATGCTGGTGACGGCCTCGGTGTAGTTGACCGTGGAGTCCATCTCCAGCTTCTGGTTCTTGGCCAGCCGGTTGAGGATGACGCGGGCCACCTTCGGGTAATCGTCCGCCTGGTTGACCTCGCGCTCGACGATCGACGACGACACCAGCACCTCGTACGGGTCCAGTTTCGCGGCCGACGTGCGGCTGGCGCTCAGCAGGCCCTGCGCCTCGTACTGCTTCGCGGACTGGCTGATCAGGCCCTTGAGGATCGAGACGGGCGAGCCGGACGGGTCGATCTCCTCCCACACGCCGGGCGCGATGAGCCCCTCGATGCGGCGGTGATCGCCCTTCATCCGGTTCACGGTGCCCAGCGCCCACTGCGGCACGCCCAGATCGGTGGGCGAGGCGGTGGCCGCGACCTTGACGAACTCCGCGGCGGGAATCTGCGTCTTCACGCCGTCGCTGGTGTGCGCGGTGGCCGCCGAGATCTGGCTGAGGATGCCGCGGGCCACCTTGTTGTCCTTGCCGCGCTTGTCGTCGAGCTGGGCGCCGGCGGGCACGTTCACCATGCCCACGCGGTGCGAGCGCGCCGGGTCGGTCATCATGTCCACGACCTCGGACGCCGGGAGGGTTTTGCGGAGCTCGTAGTAGCCGGCCGAGATCGGCTTGTTGCCGGCGGCCTGGTTGAACGCGGCCACCGATTTCACCACGCCCGCATCCACGAGGCTCTGCGCGAAGTCGGAGTTGTTGGTGCCGGTGATGTGCACGACCACCTGCGGTCCCGCGGTCCCGGACGCGTAGTCCTCAGGGCTGCCGCCGTTCCCGAGCAGGGAATGCCGCATGGTCCACAGCACCGTGCCCACCACCACCAGGAAGACCACCAGGATGGCGGTGAGCGCCACCCGGCGGCGGCGCTTGACCTGCGCCTGCCGCGCGGCGCGACGTCGCTCCGAGCGGGTGGGTCCACCGCCGACCGCGATCGGCTCGGCGCGGTCGGTGTTCCACCCGTCGTTCACTGGTCGTCCTCCTCGCGGTCGACCACGGGCCGCCGCTCATCGAGCCATCCCTGCAGGATGGCGACCGCGGCCGCCTGATCGATCACGGCTCGCTGCTCCTTCGCGCGCACTCCGTTGTCCCGAAGCGCGCGCTGCGCCGTCACCGTGGTGAAGCGCTCGTCTGAAAAACATACCCGGGGCGCCGGGTTTGCTGTGGCATCGAGAACCTTGGCGAGCCGCTCAGCGAACCGTTCGGCCATGTGCGCCGACGATCCCCGGTCGCCGCGCAGCGTGCGCGGCAGCCCGACGACGATCTCGATCGGTTCGTAGTCCTCCACGATGCGCGCGATGCGCCGCAGATCCGAACCGTCCTTGGCCGCCTTGACCGTCTCGACCGGGGTCGCGAGGATCCCGTCCGGATCGGACACGGCCACGCCGATGCGCGCCTTGCCCACGTCCAGGGCCAGGCGGCGGCCGCGCTCCCAGGCGGGAGCCGATCCGCTCACCGTCAGGCGCCCGCCACCCGCGCGACCTCGGCCCGGACGGCGGCGAGTGCGGCCTCCACGCCCGAGGCGTCGGAGCCGGCACCCTGCGCCATATCGGCCTTGCCGCCGCCGCGTCCGCCGACGGCCGGGGCCGCGGCCTTGACCACGTCGCCGGCCTTGACGCCGAGGTCCTGGGCGGCGTCGTTGGCGGCCACCACGAAGGGCACCTTCTCGCCGTCCACGGCGAACAGCGCGATCACCGCCGGCTCGGCACCGAGCCGGCCCTTGAGCTGCATCACCAGTCCGCGCAGCTCCCCCGCGGCCACACCGGCGGGCGCCTGCGCGGCGACCAGCCGGACGGCGCCGACCCGCTCGGGCGAGGAGGCAAGGTCCGACAGCGCGGACAGCGCCGCCTGGGCGCGCAGCTTCTCGAGCTCCTTCTCGGCGTCCTTGAGGCGCGTCACCAGCGATTCGACGCGGCCGGGCACCTCCTCGGCGGGCACCTTGAGCGACGACGACAGCGCCGACACCAGGGCCCGCTCCTTGGCCAGGTACTTCTGCGAATCCAGGCCCACGTAGGCCTCGACGCGGCGCACGCCCGATCCGACGGAGCTCTCACCGAGCAGAGTGACGGGACCCACCAGCCCAGAACTGGCGACGTGCGTGCCGCCGCACAGCTCCATCGAGAACGGTCCGCCGATCTCGACGACGCGCACCTGATCGCCGTAGTTCTCGCCGAACAGCGCCATGGCGCCCCGCTTCTTCGCGGTCTCCAAATCGGTGACCTCGGTGTTCACGCCGTAGTCGGCCTGCACCGCCTCGTTGGTGACCTGCTCGATGTCGGCGCGCTGCTGCTCGGTGAGGGCACCCGACCAGCGGAAGTCGAAACGCAGGTAGCCGGGGCGGTTGAGCGAGCCGGCCTGCACCGCGTTGGGGCCGAGCACCTGCCGCAGGGCGGCGTGCACGAGGTGCGTACCCGAGTGCCCCTGGGTGCTGCCGTGGCGGTGCGACGGGTCGACGGCGACGGTGACCCGATCGCCCTCGGAGACCTCACCCGCGGTCACGGTGCCCTGGTGGCGCCACACGGTCTTGGCCAGCCGCTGCACGTCGGTCACCAGGACCTGCGCCCCGGCCGCGGTGGTGATGGTGCCCACGTCGGCGAGCTGGCCGCCGGCCTCGGCGTACAGCGGGCTGCGATCGAGCACGATCTCGACGTCCTCGCCCTGGTTCGCGGTCGGCACCCGGGCGCCGTCGCGGACCAGGCCGAGGACCTGGGCGTCGGAGCTGAGCTCGTCGAAGCCGGTGAACTCGGTGGGGCCGCGGTCGATCAGCTCGCGGTAGGCGGACAGGTCGGTGAGCGCGGCCTTGCGGGAGTTGGCGTCGTCCTTGGCCCGCTGGCGCTGTTCGGCCATGAGCGCGCGGAAGCCGTCCTGGTCCACCTCGAGGCCGGCCTCGGAGGCCATCTCCAGCGTGAGGTCGATCGGGAAGCCGTAGGTGTCGTGCAGCGTGAAGGCGTCGTCGCCCGAGAGCACCGTGCGGCCGGAGGACTTGGTGGCGTCCACCGCGTTGCCGAACAGCGTGGTGCCCTGTTCCAGGGTCTTGAGGAAGGCCTGCTCCTCGCCGGTGGCCACGGTGCGGATGCGCTGCGCATCGTCGGCCAGCGACGGGTACGAGGGCGACATGGTGGCGATCACGGTGTCGATGAAGACGCCCATGGTCTCCCCGGTGGCGCCGAGCAGCCGGGCCGAGCGGACCACGCGGCGCAGCAGGCGGCGCAGCACGTAGCCGCGGCCGTCGTTGCCGGGGTTCACGCCGTCCTCGATGAGCATCACGGCGGTGCGGGTGTGGTCGGCGATCACGCGGAACAGCCGGTCGTGCTCGGGATCTCCGGCGTTGTAGCGCTGGCCGGTGAGCTCCTGCGCGCGGTCGATCACGGGGCGCAGCAGGTCGGTGTCGTAGACGTTGTCGACGCCCTGCAGCAGGAAGGCGACGCGCTCGATGCCCATGCCGGTGTCGATGTTCTTCTTCGGCAGCTCGCCGAGGATCTCGAAGTTCTCCTTGCCGCCGCCCTGGCCGCGCTCGTTCTGCATGAAAACGAGGTTCCAGATCTCGATGTAGCGGTCCTCGTCGGCCTCGGGGCCACCTTCGACGCCGTACTCCGGTCCGCGGTCGTAGAAGATCTCCGAGCACGGGCCGGCCGGTCCGGGGATGCCCATCGACCAGTAGTTGTCCTTCATGCCGCGGCGCTGGATGCGCTCGGGCACCTGGCCCACCTCGAGCCACAGGTCGCGGGCCTCGTCGTCGTCGAGGTACACCGTGGACCACAGGCGCTCGGGATCCATCCCGAAGCCGCCGTCCTCGACGGGGTTCGTCAGCAGGCTCCAGGCGAATTTGATGGCGTCGCGCTTGAAGTAGTCGCCGAAGCTGAAGTTGCCGGCCATCTGGAAGAAGGTGTTGTGGCGGGTGGTGATGCCCACCTCCTCGATGTCGAGGGTGCGCACGCACTTCTGGATCGACGTGGCGCGATCGTAGGGCGGGGTCTGCTGGCCCAGGAAGAAGGGCACGAAGGGCACCATGCCGGCGATCACGAACAGCTGATTCGGGTCGTTCAGCACCAGTGATGCACTGGGCACCTGGGTGTGTCCGGCCTTGACGAAGTGGTCCGTGAACCGCTTCCGAATCTCATGGGTCTGCACAGTGATCCTTCGCGTCTCTACTGAGGGTTTTCGATGGTTGCGACCCGTCAACCTTACCGGCGCCTGATGATGCCCCGCAGCCGCGTTACCCGTGGTCCGATCTCGCGCTCGAAGCCGTGGTCCGTGGGCTCGTAGTAGTCGACACCCACCAGCTCGTCCGGCGGGTACTGCTGCGGCGCCACTCCCCCCGTCACGTTGTGCGGGTACACGTAGCCCTGCGCGTTGCCCAGGGCCTCGGCGCCGGCGTAGTGACCGTCCCGCAGGTGCGGCGGCACCGCGCCGGCCTTCCCGGCGGAGATGTCGCCCATCGCGGCGCCGATCGCGGAGACGACGCCGTCGGACTTCGGCGCGGTGGCGAGGTGGATGGTGGCCTGCGCCAGGGCCAGTCGCGCCTCGGGCATGCCGATCAGTTGGACCGCCTGCGCCGCGGCGGTGGCCACGAGCAGCGCCTGCGGATCGGCCATGCCGATGTCCTCGGAGGCGTGCACCACGAGGCGACGGGCGATGAACCGCGGATCCTCACCGGCGGTGATCATCCGGGCCAGGTAGTGCAGCGCGGCGTCCACGTCCGAGCCGCGGATCGATTTGATGAAGGCGCTGATCACGTCGTAGTGCTGATCGCCGTCGCGGTCGTAGCGGACGGCGGCGGTGTCGATGCTGGACTCGACGATCTCCAGGCTGATCTCGGCGACCTGCTCCCCCAGCGCGACGTCGGCGGCCGCCTCGAGGGCGGTCAGGGAGCGGCGCGCGTCGCCGCCGGCGAGCCGGACGAGGTGGTCGCGGGCCTCGTCGGAGATGGTGAGCGCGCCGTCGTAGCCCCGCGGATCGGTGAGCGCCCGGTCGATGAGTTCGGTGATGTGCTCGGGCTCCAGCGGACGCAGCTGCAGGATCAGCGACCGGGACAGCAGTGGGGAGACCACGGAGAAGCTGGGGTTCTCGGTGGTGGCGGCCACCAGGAGCACCACGCGGTTCTCCACGGCCGCCAGCAGCGCGTCCTGCTGGGCCTTGGAGAACCGGTGCACCTCGTCGATGAACAGCACGGTCTGCTCGTCGACCAGGAGCCGGCGCCGGGCCAGCTCGATCACGGCGCGCACGTCCTTGACCCCGGCCGACAGGGCGGACAGGGCCTCGAACCGGCGGCCGGTGGCGCCCGAGATGAGGGAGGCGATGGTGGTCTTACCGGTGCCGGGCGGGCCGTACAGGATCACGCTGGCCGCGCCCGCGCCCTCGATGAGGCGCCGCAGCGGCGTTCCGGCGCCGAGCAGGTGTTCCTGGCCGAGGACCTCGTCGAGGCTGCGGGGCCGCATCCGCACCGCGAGGGGGGTTCCGGCGTGCGCGGGGACGAAATCGACCTCGCCTCCGCCGGACGGGGTCGCCGGGGGCGTGCCGAGGTCCCCGTCGTCGCCGAACAGGGATTCGGTCACTGGGCGCGGACCTCCGCGGCTGCGGCCTCGGCGAACCCCGCGATCCGCGGATCGGCGGCGGCCAGTCGGTCCCAGCGCGTCGCCAGATCCTCCGACGACCAGGCGGCGAGGCTGTCGAGGTGGCCCGCATCGATCCGGCTCGCGGAGTCGAGGCCCAGTGCCCAGTAGGTGGCCAGCACGAGCCACGCGAGTTTCGCAGTGGCCAGGTGCCGGTGCAGGGCGATGTCGTCCGCCAGGCGGGGCCACAGCCGAACGATCTCGGAGCGCCAGGCCTCGAGGATCGCGCTGTCGTGGTCGGTGGAGTGACCCTCGGGCGTGCAGTCCGGGTAGGTCAGCAGCGCGTAGGCGATGTCCAAGGCGCCGTCGCGGAAGCCGGCCCATTCGTAGTCGAGGAAGCGGACGGCGCCGCCGACCACGTGGGTGTTGTCGGGGCCGACATCGGACGGGCTGAAGGCGCGGAAGGGGCCGTCGGTGAACAGCGCGACCGCGGCGTCGAGCACCGCGCCGGTGGTCTCGCCGGCGCCGCCCACCGCCTGGGCGACCGCGGTGACGGCCTTCTCGGCCTCACGGGCGATGGGGTCGTTGCGGGAGTCGGTGTGTTCCAGCCGGGCCAGGGTGTGCAGGTCGATCTCGCGACCGTAGGTGCCCGCGTGCATCCGGCCGAGGGCCTGCGCCCACGCGGAGAGCACCATGGATGCGCCGACGACGGGCGTGCGCCCGAGGACATCGGTCATGGTCTCGCCCTCGCCGAGGTCCTGGAGCACCAGGATCTTGGCCTCGGGATCGGACGCGAGCAGTTGCGGGCCGGGCCGCGAGTCGACCGGCAGCGCGGTCGCGAACTTGTAGGCCGCGCTCTCGCGGGCGAAGGCCTCGGCGTGATCGCGGTCGGCGTGATCGACCAGCCGCAGCTGCTTGATCACCACGGACCGCGGGAGCAGCGGGTTGTTGTGCAGCACGCGCGCCCGCATCACGAGCGTGCGGCCGGAACCGCCCAGGTCTTCGGGGTCGCCCAGGTCCACCGGCGTCCCCACGCGGCGCCCGAGGAGCGTTTCCACCGCGGTGAGGGCGGCCTGCGTCGTCTCGAAACCCACCGCGGCAACCATCGATTCCAACCTACCCCAGCGGCCGTCGCGGGGCTTCCCGCCAGCCCCCGGCTCCCTGTGTGTTGCCTGGTCAGCGATGCTCGTGGGTCACGCCGAGGATGTCGTGCAGGATCCGGTGGACGATCACGTCCGACCGCAGGGTGTAGCGCACCGTCCGGCCGTCGCGGGTGGTGCGCACCCAGTCGGCCTCCCGGAGGATCCGCAGGGCCTGCGAGGCGGCGTTCTCCCCCACCTGCGCACGCTGGGCGAGTTCGCCGACGCCGAGGCCGGGATGATCGTGCATCGCGATGAGCAGGCGCAGCCGTGTCGGATCGCCGAGGAGCGCGAACCGCGCCGCCCAGGCCTCGGGTTCGCCGGGGTGATCGTCCGCCATCGTCGCCGCCCTCTCACATCACATCTGTCTCCCTGAACAGATAAGGTCCCCGCATGCGCACCGCCCGCCGCACCGTCGGCCTCATTACAGCAGTAGCACTGGCCGCGGGGGCCTGCTCGTCGGGCGGCGACACCGCGGACGACCGGCTGGTGCTCGCCGAGAGTCAACCGCTCAACTCCTTCAATCCCCTCACCGGCTACGGCGAACTGGGCGTCTCGCCGCTCTACGACGGGCTGTACCGGCCCGATGCCGGCACCGACGCGCAGGTCCCGAATCTGGTGCCCGCGCTGGCCGCGGCCGCGCCCGAGCGGATCGGGCCGCGCACCTGGCGGATCCGGCTGCGCTCCGGCGTCACCTTCTCCGACGGCAGCGCCTTCGACGCCGCCGACGTCGCGGCGACCTACCGCGCCGCCCGGGATCCGAAAGTGGCGGCCGACATCGCCACCCACGTCGCCCCGGTGGAGGACGTGACCGCCGAGGGCGACGGCGCCGTCACCGTCCGGCTGAGCACGGACGGCGATCCCACCCCCTACCTGTTGCTCGGCATCGTCCCGTCCGAGCGTGTGGAGGAACGCCCCGCCGCGGAGTGGAAACTCAACCGCGCGCCCGTGGGAACCGGCCCGTACCGGCTGGATTCGCTGGCCAACGATCAGGCCGTCCTCACCGCCCGGACGGACCGCGGTGAGCAACCCGCGGTGCGGCGCGTGGTGTACACACTGGTCCCGGACGACAATGCGCGGGCCCAGCGGGTCCGGGCCGGCGAGGTCGACGGTGCGCTCCTGCCGCCGAAACTCGCGGCATCACTGGGCGGCCGCGACGGTGTCCGCACCATGACGGTGAAATCGGCGGACTGGCGCGGGGTCTCGCTGCCGGCGGGCAACCCCTTCACCGCCGACCCCGCCGCGCGGCGGGCGATGAATCTCGGTGTGGACCGGGCCGCGATCGTCTCCGGCGTGCTCGCCGGTGCCGGTGAGCCGGCGAGCACGCCCTACTCCTCGGTGTACGGCGCCGCCTACGAGCCCGCGGCGCAGATCGCCGTCGACGCCGCCGGTGCCGCACGCGTGCTCGACGAGGCCGGATGGCGCGCCGGACCCGACGGTGTGCGCACCCGCGACGGCCGGACGGCGAGTTTCCCGCTGCTCTACAACGCGCAGGACACCGTCCGCCGCGACCTGGCGGTGGCCTTCGCGGCGGCGATGAAGCCGCTCGGCATCGCCGTCACCCCGCAGGGCAGCAGCTGGGACGACATCGAGAAGCGCACCGGCGACGCCGCGATCCTGTTGGGCGGCGGCGAGACGCCCTTCAGCATCGACGCGCAGGGTTACGACGCCCTGCACACGCGGGTCCCCAACTCGTCGCCGTACAGCAACCCGGGTGATTTCACCGCGCCCGGCCTGGACGTCCTGCTCGATCGCGCGCGCAATCTGGGGCCCGGGCCGGAGAAGGACGCCACCTACCGGGAGGTGCAGCGCACGTACGTCGCGCAGCCCTCGGCGGTGTACCTGGCGCATCTGCATCACGTGTACGCGGTGCGGTCCGCCGGGTGGTCCTTCGCGCCGCCGATCCTCGAACCGCACGCGCACGGTGTCACCTGGGGCCCGTGGTGGAACCTGCCCTCGTGGAAACGCTGAGGCCGCCGCGGCGGCGCGGCCGGGCGGTCGGGCGGCTGCTGCTGATCCGTGCGGCGATCGCGGTCCCCCTGCTCGCGGTGATCTCGGTGGCGTTGTTCGCGCTGGCCTCGCTGTCCCCGTTCGATCCGCTCGCCGGCTATCTGGGGGCGAACTACCAGTCGGCCTCGCAGGCGCAGCGCGAGGCGGCGCGCGCGGCCTACGGGGTCGACGCGAGCTGGTGGTCGGCCTGGTGGCACTGGATATCCGGGCTGGCGGCGGGCGATCTGGGCTTCTCTGCCACCCAGAGCCGGCCCACGAGCGAGGTGCTCGCGGAGGGCCTGCCGTTCACGGTCGGGCTATCGGCGGCGGCGCTGATCGCGGCCGCGGTGCTGGCGATCGCGCTCGGCGGGATCGCCGGGATGCGCACCGGCGGCGTGCTCGACCGGGTGGTCACGGGCGCCGCGACGGCGCTCGCGGCCACGCCGCCGTTCGTGGTCTCGCTGGTGTTGGTCGCGGTGTTCGCCGTGGGCCTGCGAGCGCTGCCCACCTCCGGGGCACGGGTGCCCGGAGAGCCGTACACCGCGGCGGGTCTCGCCTCCCACGCGGTGCTGCCGCTGGTCGCGCTGGCGCTCTCCCAGGTGCCCTGGCTGCTGCTGTCGATGCGGGCGGCCGTAGCGGATGCGGCCGGGTCCGATGCGGTGCGCGGGGCCCGCGCCCGGGGGGTGAGCGGCGTGCGGCTGCTGCGCGGGCACATCGGCCCGGTCTCGATCCTGCCCACACTGGCGCTGCTCGGGACCCGGCTGCCCGAGGTGATCGCGGGTGCCGCGGTGGTGGAAACGGTCTTCGGCTGGCCGGGCGTCGCTGCGGCGCTGGTGGATTCGGCGATCGCGCTGGACTTCCCGCTGTTCGCCGCACTGTCGGTGCTCGCCGCCGCTGCGGTGCTGGTGGGATCGGCGCTGTCCGATGCCGCGGCGCTGTGGCTCGATCCCCGGATCGAGCTCGCCGGATGAAGCGCTGGCCCTGGGTCGCGCTGACCGCGATCGTCGTCTTCGCGGTCGCGGTACCCGTGCTCGCCGGGCCGCAGGTCGCGGATTTCGCTGCGGCCCTGCGCCCGCCGGGGTCGGGTTCCGTGCTGGGCACCGACCATTCCGGGTACGACCTGGCGGTGCGCACGGCGTCGGCGCTGCGGATCTCCCTGCTGCTCGCGGCGATCTGCGCGGTGTTGTCCGCGGTGATAGGTCTCGCGGTGGGGCTGGCGGCCGCCACGCTGGGAGGCTGGTTCGATGCGGTGCTGATGCGCCTGGTGGACGGGGTGAACGCCCTCCCGCACCTGGTGGTGGGGGTGGTGATCGCGGCGCTGTGGCGCGGTGATCCGGTGGCGATCGTCGCCTCGATCGCGCTGACGCACTGGCCGTCGGTGGCCCGCGTGGTGCGGGCCGAACTGCTGGCGGCCACGACGTCCGGGTGGGTGGAGACCTCTCGCCTGGCGGGAGCGTCGCGCCTCTTCGTGGCGCGCCGGCACCTGCTGCCCGCCGTCTCCGGACAGGCGCTGGTGGCGGCGATCGTCATACTGCCGCACGCGGTCTGGCACGAGAGCACGCTGTCCTTCCTGGGCGTCGGCCTGTCCCCCGATCGCGCGAGCCTGGGGTCGCTGCTCGGCCAGGCCCGCGGCGATGTGCTGACGGGTGCCTGGTGGACGCTCGCGGTGCCGGGGCTCGCCCTGGTGGCCACGGCACTGGTGTGCGCGGCGTGCGGTGCGAGCATCCGCCGGGCCACCGCCGCACCGGCCCCGCAGGTGTGGCGATGACGGCGAGGCTGCGCGGGCTGACCGTGCGCGCCGGGGCGAACACGGTGCTGGATTCCGTCGACCTCACGGTGCCCAGCGGCGCGGTCACGGCCCTGGTCGGCGAATCCGGCTGCGGCAAGTCGATGGTCGCGTCGGCGCTCTGCGGTCTCCTGCCTCCCGGCGTCGACGTGTCGGGTGCTGTGACGGTGCACGGCCGGCGGCTCGGGCCCCGCGACGGCGCCTGGTCGGCCCTGCGGGGCCGCGCGGTGGGGACGGTTCCGCAGTCCGCGGCCACCTCCTTCACGCCGGTGCGCACGGTGCGCTCCCAGCTCGACGAGGTGATCCATGTCCTGGGCGCGGATCGGACCACCGAACAGCTCTGCGCCGCAGCGGGTCTGCCGGCGGCCGCGCTGGACTTGTATCCGCACGAGCTATCGGGCGGGATGGCGCAGCGGGCCGCGGTCGCCGCGGCGGTGGCGGGCGATCCGACCCTGCTGCTGGCGGACGAGCCGACCTCCGCACTGGACCCGGCGACCGCCGCAGGGGTCCTCGCGCTGCTGCGGGGGCACGCCGATGCGGGTGCGGCGGTCCTGGTGATCACGCACGACCTGCGCGCGGTCCTCGATGTCGGCTGCGATGCGCTCGCGGTGATGCGAAACGGCCGCATCCTCTACTCGGGCTCCCCCGACGGCGTGCCCGCCGACCATCCCGACGCCGAGTACATCGGCGCCTTCTTCGAGGAGATCGAATGACCGCGATCGTGGGATCGGGAATCGTGGTGCGTCGCGGCGGCCGCGCCGTGCTCGACGGTGTCGACGTCACCGTCACGCCGGGCGCCGTCACCGGCGTGCTCGGGCCGTCCGGCGCGGGAAAGACCACCCTGCTCCGGGTGCTGGCCGGGCTGGTGCCGGTGGACGGCGGCACCGTCGATCACGGCGGCGGAGCCGGGTACCCCGAGCCGGGCACGGTGGCCCTGCTCGCGCAGCATCCGCGCACGGTGTGCAATCCGCGGTGGTCGCTCGCGGACGTGATCGACGAGCCGCGGCGCATCGCGGGCACGCCGCGCGATGCAGGTCTGGTGCAGGAAGCGGCGAACCGGGCGGGGCTCGATCCGGTGCTACTGCAACGGTTCCCCTCCCAGGTGAGCGACGGTCAGCTGCAGCGCGCGTGCCTGGCCCGGATCCTGGTGCAACAGCCGCGGTTCGTGCTCGCCGACGAGCCCGTGGCGATGCTCGACCCGGTCACCGCGCGGGCGGTGCTGCGGGTGCTCGACGCGCTGACGGCGGCGGGGACCGGGCTCGCCCTGGTGAGCCATCACGAGAGGCTGGTGCGCAATCGCGCGTCGACGGTGGTGCGGCTTCAGTCGAGCGGCGCGACGTCGACCGAGACGTCGATCGACGACCCCCGCGAGTCGGTGTAGATCACGCCGCGCAGCGGAGGCACGTCCTCGTAGTCCCTGCCCCAGGCCACGGTCACGTGCCGCTCGTCGACGAACTTGTTGTTGGTGGGGTCGAAGGGCAGCCACACGTCGCCGGGCAACCACACTGCGGCCCAGGCGTGCGTGGCGCCGGCGCCGACCACCCGGTCCTGGCCGGGCGGCGGCTCGGTGGCGAGGTATCCCGAGACGTACCGCGCCGCAAGCCCCTTGGACCGTAGGCAGGCGATCGCCACGCGGGCGAAGTCCTGGCAGACGCCCTCGCGGCGTTCCATCACGGTGGCCACGCGGGTCGCGACGTTGGTGGCGCCGGACCGATAGGTGAAGTCGGTGTAGATCGCGGTGGTGAGTTCCTCGACGGCTTCGACGAGGGGTTTGCCGGGCGTGAAGATCGCATCGGCGAAGGCGCGGACATCGCCGTCGATCTCGGGCGGACGCTGGTCGAGCCGGTACTGCGCGGCGATCGCGCCGGCGTCGCCCACGGGCCGGGCCAGCTCCCACGGTGCCAGCGCGGGTCCCTCGTCGGTGATCGACTCGTGCAGCGGATCGACCTCGACGATCGATTCCCCGCGGACGCTGAGCTGCGTGTGGGGCGTGGTGACGTGGAAGTAGGTGTCGGTGTTGCCGTAGGCGTCGACGCCCTCGGATCGGTCGGTCGGCTCGGGACCGATCACGATGGCGTGCTCGTCGATCCGCTGATCGTCGAGCTCGCGCGGGGTGAGGTAGCAGCGTCCGAAGCTGGAGGTCACCTCGGCGTCGTAGCTGTAGGTGGTCTCGTGCACCACGCGGTACCGGCGGCTGCGCGACTGCGGAGTGCGGCGGGAGAAGCTCAGGCCCACGGCGCCACCCCCACCCCGATCGGCCGCGCCTCGGCCGGCAACGCGAAGCGGGTGCGTTCGAGCACGTCGGAGACCTCCCGCAGTCCGGTGGTGACGGCGTCGAGCAGACCGGCGATCTCGGTGCGGACACCGTCGGCGACCATATCGGCCTCCTCCGGATCGAAGCGCCGCAGCCGTCCGAGCAGCTCGGTGGCGGTGCGTTCGGCCGCCACGCTGCGCAGTTCGTCGGGCAAGGCCTGCAGATCGCGGGACAACGCGCCGAGCTGGAAGACGAGCGACCTCGGGTTGTCGGCGTCGAGGAACATCAGATCGGTGACCGCACCGACCCGCAACACCGAGCGGTGGCGCCGGCGGTACGTCACCGACGATTCACAAGCCACGAGGTAGGCGTCGAGGAGCCCCGCCTCAACCTCGGGTTCGCGGGCGGGGACGACCACGGAGGTGGTGAGGTCGGCGAGCTGCAGCGCGCGTTCGATCCGGCGGCCCGCGTCCATCATCAGCCAGCCCGGGTCCTGCACCAGGGATTCGCGGGCGAGGCCGGCGAAGGCGAGCAGGGACACCAGGACCTCGCCGAGAGTCTGGTCGAGCTGCTCGCCCGCGTCGTGGCGGTCGGCCGCGAGCCGTCCCAGCGAACGTTCCGCGCCGCTGAGCACGAGCCAGGTGTCGGTGGACATCTGGTCGCGCACGGCGCGCAGGCAGGCCCGCAGCCGCACCCCGGCGTAGGAGACGCTGCCCGGCAGTTCGGTGTCGAGGGTGAGCCGGCGCAGGCGGGCGAGCACATCGGACTGGTCGGCGCCCTCCGCCACGATCGGTCCGAGCTGAGCGGTATCGGACACGTCGACCACGGCGTCGAGGAGCGGCTGCAGCGAGGCGGCACCGGGCTGCCACGGCCGGTGCCGGTACTCCTGGTCCCGTTCCCGGGCCACGCTGAGCAGCCGGACCATCGCCTCGGCCCGGTCGGCGTAGCGGCCGATCCAGAACAGGTCGGACAGGACGCGGGGCGTGGCGACGGGGCCGCTGGCCGCGGTGCCATTCGCGCGTCCCGCGCGGGGCGAGGTGGCGATCCGCATCGAGGCCCGGGTGTCCTCCCCGGCGGGCACCCAGACATCGCGCGCGGCCGACGAGTTCAGCTGCGCGCCGGACGGTCCGTCCAGGAGGACCTGCCCGAGGCCGCCGCCGAGAACGGTGTACCCGGATTCCTGGCCGAGCGAGAAGACGCGCAGCGCGAAGCCGCGGTCGACCACGGCGCCGCCCTCGAGCGCCGGTTCGGTGTCGAAGGCCACGAGTTCCTTGGCGCACCACAGCGCGGGCTGTTCGGCGATGCGGGCACGGATCCCGTCGGCGGCCGCGGCGGTGAGGTCCACGCCCACCACTCGTTCGCCGGTCGAGAAGTTCAGCAGCAGTTGACCGTCCAGCGGACCGTCGAGCACCCCGCGGCCGGCGGGAGTACTGCAGTGCACGGTGGGCGTGGACGCCAGCAGCAGATCCTCGTCGAGCAGAGTGCGGCACAGTTGCGGCAGGTAGGCGTGCAGCGCCGGATTCTCCAGGACGCCGGAGCCGAGGGTGTTGACCACGGTCACGGCGCCGCGGGTCATCATCTCGACGAGGCCGACCACGCCCAGCCGGGAATCGGTGCGCAGGTCGAGCGGGTCGGAGAACTCGGAGTCGACGCGCCGCAGCACCACGTCGACCCGTTTCATCCGGCCGAGTGCGCGCATGAAGACGCCGCCGTCGCGGACGGTGAGATCGGCGGCCTCGACGAGGGGGAAGCCGAGGACGGAGGCGAGGTAGGCCTGGTCGAAGGCGGTCTCGGACAGCGACCCCGGGCTCAAGACCACCACGGTCGGGTCGGTGACGCCGGGGGGCGCGGATTCGAGCAGTTGCACCCGCAGCGCGGAGGCGAAGGAGGAGACCGGGCGGGGCGTCTCGGCGCGGAACTCGCGGGGCAGCGCGCGGGAGGTCACGCGCCGGTCGGCGAGCGCGTAGCCCACGCCCGACGGTGCCTGGGTGCGGTCCGCGACCACGGCGTAGGAGCCGTCCGCGACGGTCCGGCCGACGTCGGCGGCGTGCAGGAACAGTGCCTTGGGGCCGGGCGCGGGGACGCCGAAGGCGCGCCGGATGAAGCCGGGGTGCGCGAACAGCAACTCGGGTGGAATCAGCCCGTCACGGACGATCCGCTGCTCGCCGTAGAAGTCGCGGAGCACCGCGTCGAGCAGCGTCGACCGCTGGGCCGCGCCGCGGGCGAGACGATCCCATTCGTCGGCACCGAGCAGGACCGGAAGCGGGTCGAGCCGCCACCGTCCCGGGACGGCCGGGAATCCGGGGTCGGGCGGAAGCGCGTCGAAGGCGTTGTAGGTGATGCCCTCGTCGTCGACGAGTCCGCGGACCCGGCTCTGCAACCGGGTCAGGCCCTCGCCGTCGAGATCCTGCAGTCCATCGAGGGTCACAGGCCGACCACCTCGCGCAGGTCGCGCCAGGCCGCGGGGCGCAGCCACAGCACGAGCATCCCGGCGACGACGATGCCGAGCAGGTTGATGCCGAGCTGCCCCGCGGATTCGAGCGCCCGTTGCCACTCCCCGACCGTCGCCGCCACTACGGCGTACCCCGCCGCCGGCACGGTGGTCACCGAGATGAAGACACCCACCAGGGCCGCCGATTTCGCTGTGACCAACGAGATCATTCCCGCGGCACCGGCGAGCAGCGCCACGATCAGCGAGAACGGACCCACCTGGTAGATGAAGTCCACCTGGTCGGCGGCGGTGAGCACATCGCGGGAGTACAGATCGGCGGCGAGCAGTGCCTCGGCGACCACCCAGGCCAGCACCATCGCCACGGGGAAACCGATGCCGAGGGCGATCAGCGGGCGCCGCGCGAGGCGGAAGTGCCCGGTCGCGCCCGCCACCGCGATCGCGGCGAGAGGGCCGAACTCCGGCCCGACGACCATCGCCCCGACCACGGTGACCGGGGAGTTGGTGATCACGCCGACCATCGCGAGCAGAACCGCGAGCGCGAGGAAGGCGAGGAAGGTGGCGTTGAGCGTGGACTCCTCGCGGGTGCGCGCGGTGAGCTCCTCCCACACCACCGCGTCGGACGGGTCGCCGGGCACGGCCTCCTCGGCGGCGACCGCCGCATCGGAGAACGCGGTGTCGACGGTCGAGACGGTGATCGCCCCGCGCTCGGGCAGTTCGAGTTCCTGCAGCCCGCGCAGCACGCGGTGCGCCGCCTCCCGCGTGACATCGGCGCCCACGAGATCCCCGGCCGGTTCGATCGCACCGGCGCGCGCGAGGGTCACGTGGGTGACGCCCGGGCGGTCCCGGAGGAAGTCGATCACCGCATCGGTGCGGTCCGGCGGGCTGATCACCCGGATGTGGCGCACGGCGTGTCCAGGGTCGGCCTACTCGGTGGGGTCGGTGGTGGGGTTCTCGGCCTTCGGCTCCGCGGTCTTCGCCTCGGGGGCCTTGGGCTTGGCGTCCATGCCCGACTCGCGGCGCTGCTGCACGGTGATCGCCGCGGGTGCGTCGGTGAGCGGGTCGACGCCGCCGCCCGACTTCGGGAAGGCGATGACCTCGCGGATCGACGGTGCGCCGGCGAGTAGCGAGACCACGCGGTCCCAGCCGAAGGCGATGCCGCCGTGCGGCGGGGCGCCGTAGGAGAAGGCGTCGAGCAGGAAGCCGAACTTCTCGCGGGCCTGCTCCTCGTCGATGCCCATGATCGCGAAGACGCGTTCCTGGACGTCCTTGCGGTGGATACGGATCGAGCCGCCGCCGATCTCGTTGCCGTTGCAGACGATGTCGTAGGCGTAGGCCAGCGCGCTGCCCGGGTCGGTGTCGAAGGTGTCGATCGACTCCGGCTTGGGGCTGGTGAAGGCGTGGTGCACGGCGGTCCAGGCGCCGTCGCCCACGGCCACGTCGCCCGAGGCGGTCGCGTCGTCGGCGGGCTCGAACAGCGGGGCGTCGACGACCCAGGTGAAGGCCCAGTCGCCCTCCTTGATGAGGCCGAGCTTGTCGGCGATCTCGCCGCGGGCCGCGCCGAGCAGGGCGCGCATCGTCTTGGTGGGGCCGGCGGCGAAGAAGACGCAATCGCCCGGCTGGGCGTGCACGTGCGCGGCCAGGCCGGCGCGCTCGTCGTCGGACAGGTTCTTGGCGACGGGGCCGGTCAGCTCGCCGTCCTCACCGATCAGCACGTACGCGAGGCCGCGGGCCCCGCGCTGCTTGGCCCACTCCTGCCAGGCGTCGAGCTGGCGACGGGGCTGGCTCGCGCCGCCCGGCATGACGACGGCGCCGACGTACGGCGCCTGGAAGACGCGGAACGGCGTGTCCTTGAAGTATTCGGTGCACTCGACCAGTTCGAGGCCGAACCGCAGGTCTGGCTTGTCCGATCCGAAACGCCGCATGGCCTCGGCGTAGGTCAGGCGCGGGATCGGGGTGGGGATCTCGTGCCCGATCAGCGACCAGAGCGCCTTGACGATCTGCTCGCCGAGGGCGATCACGTCCTCCTGGTCCACGAAGCTCATCTCGATGTCGAGCTGAGTGAACTCGGGCTGGCGGTCGGCGCGGAAGTCCTCGTCGCGGTAGCAGCGGGCGATCTGGTAGTACCGCTCCATGCCGGCCACCATGAGCAGCTGCTTGAACAGCTGCGGGCTCTGCGGCAGCGCGTAGAAGGTGCCGGGGCGCAGGCGCGCGGGCACCAGGAAGTCGCGGGCGCCCTCCGGGGTGGAGCGGGTGAGCGTCGGCGTCTCGATCTCGGTGAAGTCGTTGAGCGCGAGGATGTTGCGCGCCACGGCGTTGGCCTGGCTGCGCAGCTTGATCGCGGCGGCGGGGCCCTCGCGCCGCAGGTCCAGGTAGCGGTACTTCAGGCGCGCCTCCTCGCCCGGCTCCTCGTCGAGCTGGAAGGGCAGCGGCGCCGACTCGTTGAGTACCACCAGGTCGGAGGCGTTCACCTCGATCGCGCCGGACGGCAGGTTCGGGTTCTCGCTGCCCTCGGGCCGCTTCTCGACGGTGCCGGTCACCAGCACGCAGTACTCGGAGCGCAGCCGGTGGGCGTGCTCGGCGACCGCGGACTCGCGGAAGACCACCTGCGCCACACCCGAGCTGTCGCGCAGGTCGATGAAGATGACACCGCCGTGATCGCGCCGGCGGGCGACCCAGCCGGTCAGGGTGACGACGGTGCCGGCATCCTCCGCTCGCAACGATCCAGCAAGGTGGGTGCGCAGCACGTTCGGGTGTCCTTTCGATGACGATTCGTAGAGCGCCTGCCATGCTACGGGGCGAAGCAGTTCACGATCGCACCCCACTCATGGAAAGCTGTGCGCATGACCTTTCGGGATAACGGACCTCTCGACACCAGTGCAGTCAGTGCTGGCGGCGGCGTCGGCCGCAGCGTGATGATCGGCGGCGGCAGTATCGGCACCGTCATCATCGGCCTGCTGATCTACTTCCTCACCGGCGGATCCGGCGGCGATCCGAACTCGGCGGCACCCGCCGGTCCGGGCGCCGGCGCGGGCGCGGGCCTGAGCCAGTCCGAGCAGGAGATGAACCAGCGCATCCAGGCGTGCACCGTGCAGCTGGCGAACACCGACACCACGTGCCGCATCGTCGCGACCACGAACTCGATCAACAAGGTGTGGCCGCAGTTGCTGCGCGGCTACCAGCCCCCCAAAGGCGGGACGAAGATCATGCCGGTGGGTGCGAACTCGATCAACACCGCGTGCGGTGTCGCGGGCGCCGATACCGGCCCGTTCTACTGCCCGGGCGATCAGGTGGCCGTCTTCCAGCTCGACTTCATGGACCGCGTGATCCAGAAGATGGGCGGCTCGAACGCCGCGTTCTCGCAGGAGTACATCGTGGCCCACGAGTTCGGCCACCACGTGCAGACGCTGCTGGGCGATATCAAGAACTCGCAGAAGGGCTCCGGCGCCGACGGCGGCTCGGTGCGCACCGAGCTGCAGGCCGATTGCTACGCCGGTGTGTGGGGCTCACGGGCCGATAAGGGCCCCGACGCCATGCTGGAGCCGCTCTCGCAGGAGGACATCTCCGGCGCCATCCAGACCGCGCAGGCCATCGGCGACGACACCATCCAGCGCAACGCGGGCCGCAACCCGAACCCGGAGTCCTTCTCGCACGGCACCTCGGCGCAGCGCGTGAAGTGGTTCAACATCGGCTACCGGTCGGGCGATTTCCGGCAGTGCGACACCTTCAGCGGCGCCATCTGATCACCTGACCGGCAGGGCGTCGCGGGCGCTCGTGCGGCCCGTGCGGCGGCCGTAGGATCGCAGTCATGACTTCGCCGATCGATGCCCTCGCCGACCGCCACGCACAGTCACTCGCCGCCGCGGACCCGGTGGAGGCCACCGCGGTCGGTGTCACGGACTTCGACGACCGGCTCACCGACTACTCCCCCGGCGGCGTGCAGGCCCGCATCGATCTGGCGCGCAACACACTCGCCGAGCTCGATGCCCTCCGGCCCGAGTCCGACGCCGACCGCGTGACCGCCGCGGCGCTGCGGGAGCGGCTCGGTGTGGAGATCGAGCTGGCCGACGCGGGCCGGATGGTGGGCGATCTCAACGTGATCGCCTCGCCGCTGCAGGCGATCCGCGACGTCTTCGATCTCATGGACGCCGGCACACCCGAGGCGGACGCGACCCTCGTCGCGCGTCTGTCCGCTGTACCGGCGGCGGTGGATTCGGCGATCTCCGGGCTCCGCGCGCGGCTCGCCGAGGGCTCCTGGCCGTTCGCCGAGTTGCAGGTGACGCAGTGCCTGGCGCAGGCCCGGGAGGCCGGCGACCAGGTGGCCGCCAATGCCGAGCGCCTCGCCGGCGCCGCACCGGAGGGCCTGACCGACGGGGTCCGCGCCGCGTTCGCTCGCTTCGCGACCGTGCTCGCCGACGAGATCGCCCCCACGTCGGTCCCCATCGACCGGCCGGGCGGTCTCGGCGTGGGCCGCGAGGTGTATCCGCTGTATTCGCGGGTCTTCCTCGGTGCCGCGGTGGACCTGGAGGAGACCTACGCCTGGGGTCGGGAACTGCTGGCCTCGATCGTGGCCGAGCAGGAGGCGGTGGCCGCCCGGCTGTATCCGGGCGCGACGGTGGCGCAGGCCCTCGCCCGCCTCGACGAGGAGCCCCGGTACGCGCTGCACGGCACCGAGGCGCTGCGTGAGTGGATGCAGCGCACCTCCGATCAGTCGGTCGCGGCCCTGGCGGGCACGCACTTCGACATCCCGGCCGAACTGCACCACCTGGACTGCCGGATCGCGCCGAGCACCAACGGCGGGATCTACTACACCGGCCCGTCCGCCGACCTGACCCGCCCGGGGGCGATGTGGTGGTCGGTTCCCAAGGGCGTCACCGAATTCCACACCTGGCAGGAGAAGACCACCGTCTACCACGAGGGCGTGCCGGGCCACCACCTGCAGATCGGCCAGGCGGTGATCGCACCCCTGAACACCTGGCGCAAGCTGTACTCGTTCACCTCCGGCCACGGCGAGGGCTGGGCGCTGTACGCGGAGCGGCTGATGCGCGATCTGGGCTTCCTGGACGACGACGGCGACCTCATGGGCATGCTCGATTCGCAGCGACTGCGCGCCGCCCGCGTGGTGCTCGACATCGGCGTGCACTGCGGTTTCGAGGCACCCGCCGAGGTGGGCGGCGGCGCGTGGACCTACGACAAGGGCTGGGCGTTCCTGCGCTCGCACGTCGCGATGGCCGACGAGCTGCTGCGGTTCGAGTACCACCGCTACCTGGGCTGGCCCGGCCAGGCACCGTCGTACTCGGTGGGCCAGCGGGTGTGGGAGCAGACCCGCGACGCCTACCTGGCCGCCCACCCCGGATCGTCGATCAAGGACTTCCACCGCGAGGCCCTGGCCCTCGGCGGCATGGGCCTGGACACCCTGCGCGCCGCGATCGTCTAGCCGTCAGCGCGGGACGAGCACCGGGAGCACGGCCGTGCGGATGCCGACGGTGACGGGCAGTTCCTGCAGATAGTCCCCGTCGGAGTGCACCGGGATCGGGCGATCGGCGGCCACGGTGATCTCCTGGCCGGTGAAGGTGACCACCTCGGGGCGGTGCACGTGGGTGCCCGTCTTCGCCTCTCCCATCGCGCCGATCAGCCGGACCACGGAGCCCTCGCCGCGCACGGCGAGCACGTCGATCCGGCCGTTGTCGGCGGAAGCGGCGGGCACCATGTTCAGGCCGCTGCCGTACCGCCCCGAGTTGGCGACCACCACCATGTGCGCGAGTAGGTCGTGGGTCACGCCGTCAACGGTCACGGTGAAGTTCGCGGGCTTCCAGCGCAGCGCGGCGAGCACGGGAGCCACGCGGTACGCGAGCGGGCCCATCCAGCGCACCCGGTTGATCATCTCCGTGGCCACGGAGTCGAGTCCGACGTAGACGTTGCCGACGGCGATGCGCTCCCCCACGGTGAGCACGTCGAGATCCCGGCGGCGGCCGTCGGCGAGGATCGCCGCGATGCCCGCCGGGTCGGTGGGAATGCCGAGGTGCCGGATGAAGTCGTTGCCGCGGCCGGCGGCGGCGATGCCGAGGGGCGCCCCGGGCACGCGGAGCACGCCGGAGGCCACATCACGGATCTGGCCGTCGCCGCCCACCGCCACGGTGAGGGCGCCGGTCGCCGCGGCCTCGGCGGCCAGCCGTGCCGCGTCGTCCCCGGAGGTGGATTCGACCGCGTCCACGTCCATGCCGAACCGGCGCAGTTCGGCGGTCACCGCCGTCCACTGCTCGCGGCCCGCTCCGCCGCCGGAGATGGGGTTGATGACGGCGACGACATCGGGACGGCCGCTCACGGGAGGAGCACTCCGGGGTTGAGCACGCCCTGGGGGTCGAGCGCCGCCTTCACGGCGCGCAGCGCGGCGAGCTGGACGTCGCCGATCTCGTCGAGGTAGGTCGCGCGGTGATCGACGCCGACGGCGTGGTGGTGGGTGATCGACGCGCCCGCACCGCGGATCGCCGCGTTCGCGGCCTTCTTCGCGATCATCCACTGGGCCAGCGGATCCGGGAGTGCCTTGGCGATCACCGTGAAGTACAGCGAAGCCCCGGTCGGGTAGACGTGGGAGATGTGGCACATGACCACGGCGGGGGTGCCCTGCTCGCCGAGTGCGCCGGTGAGCGCGGCGGTCACATCGGCCTTGAGCCGGTCGATGTTCGACCAGAAGGTCACGGTCTCGAGCGTCTCCACGAGTGCTCCCGCGTCCAGGAGCGGGTCCCGCAGATAAGGGCCGCGGAACCGGCCGACGCGCCAGGCCTCGCCGGGTTCCTCGCCGAGGAGGGTGCCGCCCAGTTCGGCCAGGCGTGCGGAGACGTAGCCGTCGCGGCAGTCGACGTCGGCCTCGTCGCCCTCGAAGCCGACCACCATGAGGCATCCGCCCACGGGGCCGGAGGCCTTGCCCGCCGAGCCGGGGTTGGCGAGGTTGAGGCCGGTCTCGGCCTCGTCGGACAGACGCAGGACGGTCGGCCGGACGGAACTTTGCGCGAGGTGGCGCATGGCCGCGGAGCCGGCGGCGAAATCGGCGAAGTGCCAGCCGTAGAACCGGCGGACGGCGGGCACCGGGTGCACCCGGACGCGGAGCGCGGTGACCACGCCGAAGGCACCCTCGGAGCCGAGGAACAGCTGCCGCAGATCGGGTCCGGCGGCGGACTTGGGGGCGGTGCCGATCTCGCTGCTGCCGATCGGGGTGGCCACGGTGAGGCCCACGACCATCTCGTCGAACCGGCCGTAGCCGATGGAGGACTGTCCGGCGGAGCGGGTCACCGCGCAGCCGCCGATGGTCGCTCCCTCGTAGGACTGCGGGAAGTGTCCGAGTTCGAAGCCCTTGGCGCGCAGCAGCTTCTCCGCCTCGGGCAGCCGTGTTCCGGCGGCCAGGGTGGCGATCTGCGAGACCGGGTCCAGATCGATCAGGCCGGTGATTCCGCGCAGGTCGAGCGCGACCACGGGGCGGTTCCGCTCCGGCGCCAGGCCACCGGTGACGGCGGTGCCACCGGCGAACGGGCTGAGCGTGAGCCCCTGCGCCGCACACGCTTGCAGGACCGGGGCCACCTGCTCGGCGGAGGACGGCGTCACCACGACGTCGGGGGCGTCGGAGGCGTCGCCCGCGCGGAACTTCAGCAGATCGGGGGTCGAGTAGCCGCGCAGGTGATGCAGGCGGGCGTCGTCCGCGGTGGATACGCCGGCACCGGTTGCCCGCAGCGCCACGAGCGCGGCATCGGTCGCCCGGCTCGGGGCCGGGGTGGGCGCGGTCTGTGCGGGAGCGGCACCGTCGATGCCCAGCATCGTGAGCGCCCCGAGCACCGAATCGGACAGGTGCATCGGGTTGCCGGGATCACCCCAGCGGCCGGGTTCGAATTCGACGACGGGAAGCTCCACCTCGGAGGAAGTCATGATACATTTGTACACATGATGTCGCAGGATCTCAACGAAGAGGTCGCGGCCCCGTCGCGGACTCCCGCGAACGCCATCGACGACCAGACCATTCTCGATGCCGCGCGCGATCTCATGGCCACGATCGGCATCCGGCGCACCACGATGGCCGATGTGGCGCGCGCCGCTCAAGTGTCGCGCGCCACACTGTATCGGCGCTACCCCAACGTTCAGGCTCTTGCCGCCACCGTCACCACCCGCGAGTTCTCGGCCGCCCTGGCCAGCCTCACCCCGGTCGCCGGGGACGACACCCGCGAGAGCCTCGCGCGCACCGTCGTCCACCTCACCTCCTCGGCGCGGTCGCACCCGCTGTTGCGCCGGATCATCGAACTCGATCCCGAGTTCCTGATCCCCTATCTGCTGCACCGGCAGGGCCGCACGTCCAGCACCCAGCTCGACACGCTGGAAGCCGCGATCCGGGCCGGCCAGGCGGACGGCAGCATCCGTACGGGCGATCCCCGCGAGCTCGCCTCCGTTGTCCTGCAGGCGGCCTGGTCGTCGGCACTGTCGGGTCCGGTCTTCGCCGGGGTCGACGGTGGCGATCTGCTCGATTCCCAGCTCTTCGATCTCGTCGAGAGGTACCTCCGCCCGTGACCGACCGTTTCGCCACCGCCCTGGACTCGATCGACCCGCGTTCACGACTCAGCGCCGAGCGGCGCAGCGCGGATCTCGCCGCCCTCGCCGAGGATCCCGCGGTCGATCTGCTCGTGATCGGTGGCGGCGTCACCGGAACGGGCGTGGCCCTCGACGCCGCGAGCCGCGGACTGTCGGTGGCGCTGGTCGAGAAGCACGACCTCGCCTTCGGCACCAGTCGCTGGTCCTCGAAGCTCGTGCACGGCGGGCTGCGCTACCTCGCATCCGGCGCGGTCGGCATCGCACACGAGAGCGCCGTCGAACGCGATGCGCTGATCCGGGTCATCGCCCCGCACCTCACCCGCCCTCTGGCCCAGGTGGTGCCCCTCCTGCGCGATGTCTCGGCGTTCGACGCGACGCTCACCCGGGTCGGCTTCCTCGCGGGAGATGCGCTTCGCCGCTTCGCCGGCACGCCGCCGTCCGAGCTCGCGCGTTCGAGGCGGATCAGCGCATCCGAGGTGATCCGGATGGCACCGACCGTCAAGCGCACGGGCCTGCGAGGCGGCCTCCTGAACTGGGACGGGCAGCTCACCGACGACGCGCGACTCACCGTGGGCATCGCCCGGACAGCGGCGGCGCACGGGGCGAGGATCCTCACCCAGTGCTCCGCCTCACAGGTGACCGGCACCGCGGCGACGGTGACCGACGAACTGACGGGCACCAGTCGCGCGATCCGCGCCCGGGCCGTGATCAATGCGACCGGCGTCTGGGCGGGCACCGTGGACCCCGCCGTATCGTTGCGGCCCAGCCGCGGCACCCATCTGGTGTTCCGGCAGGAGACCTTCGGCGGGCTGACCGCCGGGCTCACGGTGCCGGTCCCGAACTCCTTCGGGCGGTACGTCTTCGCACTCCCCCAGCCCGACGGCCGGGTCTACGTGGGACTCACCGACGAGGAGGCCGACGGTCCGCTGCCCGACGTGCCCGCAGCCTCGGCCGGCGAGATCGACTTCCTCCTCGAGACGGTGAGCCTGGCGCTCGACACCCCGCTGCAGCGGGGCGATATCGCCGGTACCTTCGCCGGCCTGCGGCCGCTGCTGGACTCCGGTGCCGGCCAGACCGCCGATGTCTCCCGCAAGCACGCGGTACTCACCCGGGGCGACGGCCTGGTGACGGTGGTGGGCGGCAAGCTCACCACGTATCGCCGCATGGCCGAGGACGCCGTCGACGCCGCGGTCGCGACCTCCGGGCTGCTCACCGGGGAGAGCGTCACCCGGACCCTGCCCCTCGTCGGCGCGGCCGGCCGCGAGCGGCTGCGCGCCGTCGATGCGCCGGAGCGTCTGGTCCGCGCGTACGGCACCGAGGCGCCCGCCGTGGTCGCGCTCGGCGAGGCCGATCCGCGGTTGGCCGAGCCGGTGGCCGAGGGGACCGAGATCACCGGGGCCGAACTCGTCTTCGGTGCACTCGTGGAGGGCGCGCTGTCCTCGGCCGACCTGGTGGAGCGTCGCACCCGGCTGGCGCTGATCCCCGAGGTCGGCGCTGCGGCGACGGCGGCGGCCGACAGCGCGCTCCGCGCTCAGTGAGCGTGGTCGGGCACGTTCCACGCCGGTAGGCGATCGGGATAGGCGCGCCAGGCGGCGGGACCTTCGGCGACCTCGTCATCGGTGAGCAGCGCGCGGTCCAGCAGCGCGCGCATGCGCTCCTGGTCGAGGCGGACGCCGATGAACACCAGCTCCTGCTGCGGGGCGCCGTCGACCTGTGACCAGAACGCCGCGGGCTCGATCGTCAGATTCGGTCCCGCCTGCGACCACACGGCCACCAGATCGGGGCGGCTGGCGATCCAGCAGAATCCCTTGCTGCGCAGTACGGCCCGCACCTCGCCGAGCGATTCCAGCAGCCGCTGCGGATGGAACGGACGGTCGGAGCGGTACGGGAACGAGGTGATCCCGTACTCCTCGGTCTCGGGGGTGTGCCCACCGAGGACCTCGTCGTCCCACCCGGCCACGGCAGCGGCGGCATCGTGATCGAACAGGCCCGTGCCGATCACCTCGGCGATGTCGATCGCGCCGTGGCTGATCGGCACGATCCGCGCTCGCGGATTCAGTCGCGCGACCGCGGCCTGCACCGCACCCCCGGCGGCCGCCGAGACCAGATCGAGTTTGCTGAGCAGGATGACGTCGGCGAACTCGACCTGGTCCACGAGCAGGTCGGCGATCGAGCGCTCGTCGTTCGGTGCGGCGGCCAGGCCGCGCCGGGCGAGGCTGCGGCCCGTGGCGATCTCGCCGAGGAAGGTGCTCGCATCGACCACGGTGACCATGGTGTCGAGGGCGGCGACATCGCCCAGGCGGGTTCCGTCGTCGAAGGTCCAGTCGAAGGTCGCCGCCACCGGCATCGGCTCGGAGATGCCGGTGGATTCGATCACGAGGTGATCGAATCGTGGACGGCCGTCGGGGGTGCGTTGGCGGGCGATCGCGCCGACCGCGTCCACCAGATCCTCACGCAGCGTGCAGCAGATGCAGCCGTTACTCAGCTCGACGAGCTTCTCCTCGGTGCGGTCGAAGCCGCCGAGGTCGACGAGCGAGGCGTCGATGTTCACCTCGCTCATGTCGTTGACGATCACCGCGATGCGGCGGCCCTCGCGATTGCCGAGCAAGTGGTTGAGGAGCGTGGTCTTGCCGGCGCCGAGAAATCCGGACAGGACGGTGACGGGGAGCGGAGCTGGGGTTTCCATGCCACTAATGATAACAGTTATCATTAGTGGCATTCCTGCCTACTGACTCCGGTAGTACTCCGCCATCCCCGGGAAGTACTCCTCGTCGAACTCCGGGAGCGGCGCGCCGGCCTCCGCCGCCACCAGCGCGTCGAGGTAGTACTCCCACCCCGGACCGGTCTCGCCCGGGTCGGTCGCCGCGTCCAGGTGCTGCACGAAGGTCAGCCGAGTGCGGTCGCCGTCGCGGTCGATCGTGGCCTCGAGGTTCCACTCGCCGTACTCGTCCTTCGCCTGCAGGCCGAGACGGCTCGGCGGCTCACAGATCGTGATCGTCATGGGCATCTCCGGCGTGCCCTCTTCGAAGCCCATGGTGACCCGCACCTGCGCGCCGACGGCAGGCTCTCCCGTCCAGCTACCGAACCACCGTGCGGTGCGGTCGGATTCGGTGATCGACGCCCAGACGTCGGCGACATCGGCGGTGAAGTACCGCTCCAGAATCAGATCCCGCCCGGTGGGCGTCGCCTCCACGCGTCCGGTCGGTCGGCGTTCAGTCATCCCGTGCCCCTTTCATCGAGTCTTGATGGATCAATGGACACCTCGCGCTGCTGCGCGGTGCGCCGGGAGTCGCGGCGCGCGCGGCTCACTTCGGTATCGAGGGCCGGCGATCCCAGCAGCTCCGCGAAGCGCGCCGGACCGCGCACCGCGGCGATCCACTCCTCCACCTCGCGCAATGCGCTCGGCCGAAGCACGTACGCGCGCTCCCTGCCGTCCTGTCCGCGCTCGGCCTCGATGAGGTGCGCCTCGCGCAGAACGCGGAGGTGGCGACTGACGGCGGGGCGGCTGATATCGAACGACGCGGCGATCTGCCCGGCGGTGCGCGGCCCCGAGCGCAGCAGGAGCAGGACCTCCCGGCGCACCGGGTCGGCGATGGCCGAGTACACGCTCACCCCAAAAGCGTAACCGATACGTTACGCACTGTCTAGAACAGCGCCTCCTGCAGATCCGGAGCCACCGCTCCGGTCGCGCGCGGCTGCCGGGGACGCGAGGGCGGCGCGTACTCCTCACGGACCGCGAGCCCGAACTCCTCCAGGAGCGGCGCGGTCCTCCCCCGCAGATGCGCCCGGTACTCCGCCGAGACCCGCCCGGTGGTGCCGTACAGCTGCCGGTACCGGCGCACCAGCGCGGGATGGTTCTCAGCGAGCCAGGCGAGGAACCACCCCCGGTAGCGACCGGTGAGATTGAGCGCCATCACGGTGGCACTGGAGGCCCCCGCCTCTGCGAGCGCCTCGAACAACGCCCGCAACGACGCCGAATCGTCGGTGAGATACGGAATCACCGGCGCCACCATCACATTGCACTCGAAACCGGCATCGGCAATGGCGCGGATCAGGCCGAGGCGCGCCGCCGGTTTGGGCGCCCCCGGTTCGAGCGATGCCTGCAGCACGGGATCCAGGAGCGCCAGCGAAACCGATAACTGCACGGGCACCGTGGTGGCCGCTGTGGTCAACAGTGGCAGATCTCGTTGCAGGAGAGTGCCCTTGGTGAGGATCGAGATCGGAGATCCAGCGCCCGCGAGGGCGCCGATGATTCCGGGCATGAGCCGGTAGCGCCCCTCAGCGCGCTGATACGGGTCGGTGTTGGTGCCCAGCGCCACGGCCTCACCGCGCCAGGAGGCGCGCCGCAGTTCCTTCTTGAGCACCGAGACCAGATTCGTCTTGACCACGATCTGGGTGTCGAAGTCTGCCCCGGCGTCGAATTCCAGGTACTCGTGACTCGACCGGGCGAAGCAGTAGGTGCACGCGTGCGTGCACCCCCGATACGGATTGATGGTCCACTCGAAGGGCAGCGCCGCCGACTCGGGTACGCGGTTCAGCGCGCTCTTGCACAGCACTTCATGGAAGGTGATGCCCTCGAATTCCGGCGTGGAGACGGCGCGACCGATCCCCTCCAGCCCGGGTAGAGCCCGAACGCCGGATCCGGCGTCCTCCGTCAACAACTGCCCTTCCCATCGCACCCACCCAGTCGAACACTTTGTTCGATTCGAGTCAAGCATTCGAACGGCGCGTCGTCGTCACCAGGGCGGGCGATTGAGTTCGTCGACCTCGTCGGCGGTGAAGACCAGTTCCTCGTTCCCACCCACCTCGCGGGCGATACCGGCCGCGCGATAGAGGGGCCGGTCGCGGATCGGCACCGAGGTCGCCTGCGCGCGGGACTGTTCGCCGAGCACTCGCCCGATCTCGCGGACGTGCGGATCGGCGTGGCGGCTCAGCGACTCGGACAGTCGGCGGGTGGCCAGCATCGGAAGCTCGCGCCCGCGCACCCGCCCGCGGCCGGCGCTGCCGTACAGCGCGACGGGAACCCGCATCGTGGTGCGGCCCTGACTGATCCGCAGAGACACCTGCGCCAGCCTGGCCACCTCCGCGACCAGGTCCACCTCCTCGGCGGCGATCAGGTTCACCCGCCGCGTCAGCAGTGCTCGCCGCGTGATCACCCGGTGGTCGAGAACGACCCGCCGCCGCATCACCCCGAGGTAGCCGCCGATCCCCGGCGCGGCGCCCGCGACGAGCACCGCTGCGCCCCAGACCGGCGAAACGAGCAACGCCACCAGGACGGCGGCCACCACCGTGATCGCGACACCCGCGAACACCGCGCGGCGGACCTTGGGCAGCACCAGCCGCGGCGGAATCAGGTCGACATCGACCGCGTCCTCCGCGCTCAGCTCCCGCGGGTCACGGGCGCCGGGCTCGACGGGACTCGCCGACACGCGATTACCGCGCGCTCGCGCCGTCGGAGGGGCTCACATCGTTCGCGGAGGCGATCACGTCCGCCACGGTATCGAGCGGTACCGGGCGCTGCTCGCCGTTCGCCAGATCCTTGAGCATCACCACACCGTCGGCGAGCTCGGATTCGCCCAGGATCAGGGCGAATCGGGCACCGGAACGGTCGGCCGCCTTCATCGCGCCCTTCATGGCGCGGTTGCCGTACGCCATGTCCGAGGCCACACCCCGCGCGCGGAGCCGGCCGAGGAGCGGCACCATCGCATCGCGCGCATCCTCACCGAGCGGCACACCGAAGGCCACCACGCGAGGGGCCGACGGGGCGCGCTTGCCCTCGGCGGACAGCGCGAGCAGGGTGCGGTCCACGCCCAGGCCGAAGCCGACACCGGTGACGCCCTCGCGCCCACCCAGCTGCTCGACCAGGCCGTCGTAGCGCCCACCGCCGCCGATCCCGGACTGCGCGCCGAGGCCGTCGTGGACGAACTCGAAACACGTCTTGGTGTAGTAGTCGAGCCCGCGGACCAGGCGCGGGTTCACCACGTACGCAACGCCGAGGGCATCGAGATAGCCGAGCACCTTCTCGAAGTGCTCCTTCGGCTCCGGCGTCAGGTTGTCGATCATGAGCGGGGCGTCGGCGGTCATCGCGCGCACCTCGGGCCGCTTGTCGTCCAGCACGCGCAGCGGGTTGATCTCCGCCCGGCGCCGGGTCTCCTCGTCCAGGTCCAGCGCGAACAGGAACTGCTGCAACTTCTCGCGGTACTGCGGCCGGCAGGTCTCGTCGCCCAGGCTCGAGACCTCGAGCCGGAATCCGTCGAGACCCACACTGCGATAGGCGCGGTCGGCCACGGCGATGACCTCGGCGTCGAGGGCGGGATCGTCGACCCCGATCGCCTCGATGCCCACCTGCTGCAGCTGCCGGTAGCGACCCTCCTGCGGGCGCTCGTACCGGAAGAAGGGGCCCGCGTAGGCGGCCTTCACCGGGAGCTGGCCGCGATCGAGGCCGTGCTGCAGGACCGCGCGCACCACGCCCGCCGTCCCCTCGGGACGCAGCGTCACCGAGCGATCGCCGCGGTCGGCGAAGGTGTACATCTCCTTCGCCACCACATCGGTCGATTCACCGACACCGCGGGCGAACAACGAGGTGTCCTCGAAGATCGGCAGCTCGATGTAGCCGTACCCCGCGTCCGCGGTCGCGCGCAGCAGTGCGGTGCGCACCGCGAGGAAGTCGGCGGAGCTGTTCTTCTCCCCCGACGGCACCGGGATGTAGTCGGGGATGCCCTTGGGTGCCTGGAAACTACCGGCGCTCACAGTCCGTATCGTCCTTTCCGCTCCGCGGGCGTCTGCGTGCCCGTGAGCCCCTGCAGGAACGGGTTCGACGCCCGTTCCGCTCCGATGGTGGTGGCCGGACCGTGGCCCGGGAGCACGACGGTGTCGTCGGGCAGCGGCAGCAGTTTCTCCGCGATCGACTCCAGCAGCTGCTCGTGGCTGCCGCCCGGCAGATCGGTCCGCCCGATCGAGCCCTGGAACAGGACGTCGCCGGAGAAGGCGATGGTGACCGGATCGGCGTCCACGGGATCACCGGCATCGTCGACCTGCGGGACGTCGGTGGTGAAGACGATCGAGCCCCGGGTGTGGCCGGGCGCGAGGTCCACGCCGAAGGTGATCCCCGCGAGCGTGACCGGTTCGCCGTCTTCGAGCTCGATGACCTTCTCCGGCTCTGTGAAGATTTGACCACCGATCATCGCGCCCAGAGCGGGGCCGATCCCCACCGCCGGATCGGCCAGCATGGGACGGTCGTCGGCGTGGATGTACACCGGGATGCCGAACTCGTCGGCGAGCGGCTGCGCCGTCCACGTGTGGTCCAGGTGACCGTGCGTGAGCAGCACCGCAACCGGATTCAGGCGATGCTCGGCGAGCAGCGCCTTCACGGATTCGACAGCGTCCTGGCCTGGGTCGACGATGACGGCGTCCGCCCCTGGACCATCCGCGAGCACGTAGCAGTTGGTCTGGAACACCCCCGCCGGGAATCCGGTGATCAGCATCCGACCATTGTGTCACCAGACCCGGTGGCGGCGTCTATCAGGTTTAACTGGCAGACTTGCCTGGGCGGCGGCGCTGCCGGTGTCACCGCGGAGGTGCCGTCTGTGTCACTGCGGCGGCTGCCCGAATGTCACTGCGTCGTGCCCGCCGGACTATCGGTTACTAGGAGGTCGTCACACCGTGCCGAGCAATGAGGAGCGCCGTCAGGCTGCCCGCGAGAAACTCGCGCGCCAGAACGAGCGGCGTGAGGCCGAGGCCCGCAAGCGCAAGATCACGGCCATCGGCATCAGTGCCGCCGTGGTCGTGGCGCTCGTCGCGGCCGGCTGCTACATCTGGCTTCCCCAGGGCCCCCGCGCCCCGCTCCGGGTTGGCGCGGAGAACCGCTACAAGTCGCTGCACACCCAGTGCGACTACCCGGACCGTCCCGATCAGGTGGCGGCCGCGCGCAAGGGTGTCCAGTCCATGAAGGACAACATCGCGCAGGCGAAGGGACAGCTCGCCACCATGCCGCCGGAGCAGCGCTCGGCGGTGGAGGACCAGATCAAGGACGCCGAGGCGCAGAACGCCGAGACGGAGAAGGGCATCCCCCAGCTCGAGAAGATGGGCGCCAAGAACAACGGCATCCAGAAGCCGAGCGGCAAGGACGTCCCGAACACCGGCATCCTCCCCGGCTCCATCGAGACCAACCAGGGACCGATCGGATTCGAGTTCGACCGTTCGAAGGCACCCTGCAACGTCGAGACCTTCGTGACGCTGATCAACGCGAAGTACTTCGACAACACGATCTGCCACCGGGAGACCGCGAACCAGGGAGCGGACAAGAAGAGCGGCCTGTACGTGCTGCAGTGCGGCGATCCGTCCGGCACCGGACTGGGCGGACCCAACTGGACCTCGCCCGACGAGACGCCCACCTTCCTGCAGGGTGCGGCCGCGCCCACGCAGCCCGGTTCGCCGCCCACCGTGATCTACCCGGCGGGCACGATCGCGGTGGCTAACGCCAACTCGCCGCAGTCCGGCCAGAGCAACACCGGTTCGAGCCAGTTCTTCCTCGTGTACCAGGACACCACCCTGCCCGCGAGCTACTCGGTGATCGGCAACACCACCCCCGAGGGGCTGAAGGTGCTGCAGGCCATCGCCAAGAAGGGCATCAAGGCCAAGCCCGGTTCCCCCGCGCCGAAGCCCGGACAGCCCATCACCGACGGAGCACCGATGGAACCCGTCAACATCAACACCATGACGCTGGCCTCCTAGCCGGCATCACGACGAGGGCCCCGCGGCGATTCGCCGCGGGGCCCCTGTCGTTTCGGGTTCCGGATGCGCCCCCAGCTCGGGTGCGGACGAGACGCTACTGCGCCGAGGTCACCCGGTAGACGTCGTAGACGCCCTCCACATTGCGGACCACGTTCAGCACGTGCCCGAGGTGCTTCGGATCGCCCATCTCGAAGGTGAAGCGCGACACCGCGACCCGGTCCCGCGAGGTGGTCACGGACGCGGAGAGGATGTTCACCTTCTCGTCCGCGAGCACCTTCGTGACATCGGACAACAGCCGGTGCCGATCGAGGGCCTCCACCTGGATGGCGACCAGGAACACCGACGAGGGCGACGGCGCCCACTTCACGTCCAGGAAGCGCTCGGGCTCCTTGCGCAACTCCGCGACGTTGGTGCAGTCCGTGCGGTGCACGCTGACACCGCCGCCGCGGGTCACGAAGCCCACGATCTCGTCGCCGGGCACCGGGGTGCAGCACTTGGCCAGCTTGGCCAGCACGCCGGGCTGGTCCGTGACCAGGACCCCGACATCGGTGGACGCCGTGGACGGGCCGGAGATCGTCGACGGGGTGCTGCGCTCGGCGAGCTCCTCCGTGGCCTCCTCGATACCGCCGAGCTGCTCCAGCATCCGCTGCACCACGGTGTGCGCCGACACCTGGTGCTCACCGACCGCGGTGTAGAGCGCGGAGACGTCGGCGTACCGCAGCTCCTTGGCGATCCCGGCCATCGACTCGGCGTTGGTGAGCCGCTGCAGAGGCAGGCCGGAACGGCGCACCTCCTTGGCGATGGCGTCACGGCCGTTCTCGAGGGCCTCCTCGCGGCGCTCCTTGGCAAACCACTGCCGGATCTTGGCCTTGGCGCGCGGGGACACCACGAAGGACTGCCAATCGCGCGACGGGCCGGCGTTCTCGGCCTTGGAGGTGAAGACCTCCACCACCTCGCCGTTCTCCAGTTTGCGTTCCAGTGCCACGAGACGGCCGTTGACGCGCGCGCCGATGCAGCGGTGCCCCACCTCGGTGTGCACGGCGTAGGCGAAGTCGACCGGGGTGCTGCCCGCGGGCAGATTGATCACATCGCCCTTCGGGGTGAAGACGAAGATCTCCTTGACCGCCAGGTCGTAGCGCAGCGATTCGAGGAACTCCCCCGGGTCCGCGGCTTCCCGCTGCCAGTCGAGCAGTTGCCGCATCCAGGCCATGTCGTCGACCTCGGACAGATCGGAACCGCCCTTGCCGCCCTTGCCCTTGGTCTCCTTGTACCGCCAGTGCGCGGCGATCCCGAACTCGGCGGTGCGATGCATGTCGCGGGTGCGGATCTGCACCTCCAGCGGCTTGCCCTCGGGCCCGATCACGGTGGTGTGCAGCGACTGGTACACGCCGTACCGCGGCTGCGCGATGTAGTCCTTGAACCGGCCGGCCATCGGCTGCCACAGCGAGTGCACCACGCCGACGGCGGCGTAGCAGTCGCGCACCTCGTCGCACAGGATCCGCACGCCCACCAGGTCGTGGATGTCGTCGAAGTCCCGGCCCTTGACGATCATCTTCTGATAGATCGACCAGTAGTGCTTGGGGCGGCCCTGCACGTCCGCCACGATCCGCGAGGCCGTGAGCGCCCCGTTGATCTCGGCGCGCACGCTGGCCAGATAGGTATCGCGCGACGGTGCGCGGTCGGCCACCAGCCGCACGATCTCGTCGTACTTCTTCGGGTGCAGAATCGCGAAGGACAGGTCCTCGAGTTCCCACTTGACCGTGGCCATACCGAGCCGGTGCGCCAGCGGTGCAATGACTTCCAGCGTCTCCTTGGCCTTACGGGCCTGCTTCTCCGGCGGCAGGAAGCGCATCGTCCGCATGTTGTGCAAGCGGTCGGCCACCTTGATCACCAGGACCCGCGGATCGCGGGCCATCGCGATGATCATCTTGCGGATGGTCTCTGCCTCGGCGGCGGTGCCCAGGGCCACCTTGTCGAGCTTGGTGACACCGTCCACCAGGTGCGCCACCTCGGAGCCGAACTCCGCGGTCAGCGCGTCCAGGCTGTACCCGGTGTCCTCGACGGTGTCGTGCAGGAGTGCGGCCACCAGTGTGGTGGTGTCCATGCCCAGCTCGGCGAGGATCGTGGCGACGGCGAGCGGGTGCGTGATGTACGGGTCGCCGGACTTGCGCATCTGGGAGGCGTGCCGCTGCTCCGCGACGTCGTAGGCGCGCTCGATGAGCGCGACATCGGCCTTCGGATACACCTCACGATGCAGCGCGACCAGCGGCTCCAGGACGGGCCGCACGTGGTTGCGGGTGCCCGTCATGCGGCGCGCGAGGCGGGCGCGGACGCGGCGGGTGGTGGACCCCGTCGTCTCCAGGTTCGGCGGCTGCGGGGCGGCCTCGGCCGTGGCGGTGCGCGCGGAGTCGGGTCCCTGTGGTGGCAGCGACATGGTGCCTCCCCGTCCTCGTGTGGTGGCTGGGCTAGGGAATCAGCCTACCGAGATGGCCGACACTTCGACGGGACCACCCGGCATTTCCGCCAGCCGCGAACGCCCGCCCAGGGCCTCCAGCTCGAGCACCACGGACACGCGGTGCACCTCGGCGCCGGCCCGGCGCAGCAGCGCGACGGCGCCGGAGACGGTGCCGCCGGTCGCGAGCACGTCGTCGACCACCAGGATCCGGCGGCCGTGCAGCGCGATGCCCTCGGCGGGGATCTCCAGTGCCGCGGAACCGTACTCGAGGGTGTACTCCTCGCGGAGCACCGGCGGCGGCAGCTTGCCCGACTTGCGGACCGCGAGCACGCCCACGCCGAGCCGCAGGGCCACACCGGAGCCCAGGAGGAAGCCGCGGGCGTCCAGGCCCGCCACCAGATCGACCGCGGCCGCACCGGAGGCGTCCCGGCCCGATTCGGCGAGTCCGTCGATGACGGCGGCGAGGGCGGCACCGTCGGCGAAGACCGGCGTGAGGTCGGCGAAGACCACACCGGGCTCGGGGAAATCGGGAACGTGCCGGGTGTGCGCGGCCACCGCCGCGCGGGCCTCGTCAGCCACGGTGACGGTCGCGCTTGCGCACGGGCGGGCGGGACAGCCGGTGCGCGGTCTGCACCACGGCGGCCTCCGCCTCGACGCCCACCGAGCGGCGCTTGTTGAGCACCTTCTGCGTGTGCGCCTTGTACTCCGGCTTCATCTCCTTGAGCGTCACCAGCAGCGGCGCCGCGAAGAAGACCGAGGAGTACGTGCCCACGACGACGCCGACGAGCTGCACCAGGCCGAGGTCCATCAGCGTGCCGACGCCGAGGATCCACGCGGCCACCACCATGAGCGCGATGATCGGCAGCACCGAGATCACCGTGGTGTTGATCGAGCGCATCAGGGTCTGGTTGACCGCGAGGTTCGCCTGTTCGGCGAAGGTCCGGCGGTTGGTGTGGAGCACGCCGCGCACGTTCTCCTCGACCTTGTCGAAGACGACGACGGTGTCGTACAGGGAGAAGCCGAGGATGGTGAGCAGGCCGATCACCGTGGCGGGGCTGACCTCGAAGCCGGACCAGGCGTACACGCCCGCGGTCACGACCACGTCGAAGAACAGCGAGGCCAGCGCGGCGAGCGCCATCTCCATCTCGCGGAACCGGACCGCGATGTAGATGGTCACCAGCACCAGGAAGACCACGAGCGCGATGAGGGCGCTGCGGGTGATCTGCCCGCCCCAGGTGGAACTCACGGCGGAGAAGCTGATCGTGTTCGCGGACGGCTTGCCGTCCCGGCCGGGCGGCTGGAACTCCTGGAACAGGGCGGCCCGGGCCTTGGTGATCTGGTCGGCGCTCAGCTCCGAGGTGGCGATCTGGTAGGTCTGCGAGGCGCCGGAGCCGGCGGTCTGCACCGCGGACGGTGCCACACCGGTGGCCGACTGCACGACCTCGCGGGCCTTGGCGGTATCGGCCTGCGAGTTCCCGACGGGGAAGGACACCTGGGTGCCGCCCTCGAAGTCGATGCTGAGCTTGAAGCCCGGGATCAGGATGCCGAGGATCGCGACCACCACGATGATGCCGGTGGCGATGTAGTAGCCGGTGCGGCGGCCGATGATGTCGAAGGCGCCCGTGCCGGTGTACAGCTTGGTGAAGAAGCTGGCCTTCTTCTCCTTGTCGGAGACCTGAGTGGTGGTGTCGCTCATGCCTTCGCCTCCTCGGTGTCGGCCCCGGTCGTGGTGGCCCCATCGGTGGTGGTCGCGTCGGTGTTGGCCACGGCACGGCGGCGCTCGCGGCCGATGGCGGCGACCGCCCCGAGACCGTTCATCGACGGCTTGGCGAAGAAATCGGTGCGGGAGGCGAGGACCACCAGCGGGTGCGTCACCAGGAAGACGATGACCACGTCGAGGATGGTCGACAAGCCGAGGGTGAAGGCGAAGCCGCGCACCTCACCGACCGCGAGGACGTACAGCACCACCGCGGACAGCAGCGAGACGGCGTTGCCCGTCCAGATCGTGCGGCGGGCGCTCGCCCAACCGCGGGGAACGGCGGACCGGAAACTTCGGCCCTCACGGATCTCGTCCTTGATGCGTTCGAAGTAGACGACGAACGAGTCCGCGGTCATACCGATACCGATGATGATGCCGGCGATGCCGGACAGGTCGAGCGAGTAGCCGATCCACCGGCCCAGCAGCACCAGCAGGCCGTACAGCATGGCCACGGAGAGCACCAGGGACAGCGCCACCAGGACGCCGAGGGCGCGGTAGTACGCGAGGGCGTAGATCAGCACCAGGACCAGGCCGATCAGACCGGCGATCACGCCGGCGCGCAGCGAGTCGAAGCCGAGCGTGGCGCTCACGGTCTGCGCGGTGCCGGCCTTGAAGGACAGCGGGAGCGAGCCGTACTTGAGGACGTTCGCGAGTTCGGCCGCCGAGCTCTGGTCGAAGTTGCCGGAGATCTGCGTCTGGCCGCCGGTGATCGGCTCGTTGATCTGGGGCGCGGTGATCACCTGCGAGTCGAGCACGAAGGCGGCCTGCTTGCCGCGGTTCTTCGTGGTGAAATCGGCCCACTCCTTGGCGGCGTCACCGGTGAACTCCAGGGTGACCACGTACTGGGCCTGGTTCTGCGGGATGCCCGAGCTGGCGTTCTTGATCGACTGGCCGTCGATGATCGACGGGGCCAGCGTGTAGACCATCCGCGGCTGCGGGTTGTTCGCATCGTTCTCGAGCTTGCCGCAGGTCACCAGGGGCAGCTTGGGGTCGTCGTTGCCGGCGAGCGGATCCGCGGCGTCGCAGTTGATCTGCGACGCGGCCTTCTGCTGGGCCGCGGCGTCGGTCGACTGCCGCACCGCCTTGGCGTCGAGGAGCGCCTTCTTCGCCACATCGGGGTCCGTGAGGTCGGGTGCCGGAGCGCCGGGCTGCGCCTGCGCGGGAACCGAGCTGATCACGGGGCGCACCAGGAGGCGCGCGGTCTGGCCCAGGGTCCGGGCCTGATCGCCGTCCTCGCCGGGCACGGTGATCTCGAGGTTGCTGCCGTTGATCTTCACCTCGGAACCCGAGACGCCGAGCCCGTTCACACGCTGGTTGATGATGTCGCGCGCCTGCTCCAGCTCCGGGGAGTCGGAGCTGGGCCGGGTGCCGTCGGGCTTGGTGGCCTGCAGCGTGACGGACGTGCCGCCCTGCAGGTCGATGCCCAGTTTCGGCTCCGGTTTGCGATCGCCGGTGAAGAAGATCAACCCGAAAACGGTGATGAGTAGAACACCGAAGAACGCGAGTGGCTTCCACGGATTACCGTTTCCGTCACGGCTCGATGAGATCTTGGCCACGGGTAGTTACTACTCCTCGGCGTGGGTGAAGGGCCCGGCGGTCACCGGGCGTCGACGGTCGATGCGGGTCAGCGGTCCTCGGGACGCTTCTCGGTCTCGACCTCGGGGGTGGTGTCGGCCTCGGGGATCGACTCGATGTCGGGGGCGTTCAGCTCCTCCGGGGTCAGCACCTTCGCGACGGCGCGGCGCACCCAGGTGGTGGTGATGCCGGGGGCGATCTCCAGTTCGACGGTGTCCTCGCCGAGGCCCACGACGGTGCCGTAGAGGCCGGTGCTCGTCATGACCTTGGTGCCGACACCCAGGTTCTCCTGCATCTGCAGGGTCTCGTTCATCTGCTTCTTCTGCTTGCGGAAGCTGAAGAACATGAAGCCGAGCATCATCACCAGCAGCAGGGGCAGCACGAGTTCCATCGTCGATCTCCTCAATTCTCGGGGCGCGGGGTCGCTCCGCGGGGGCAGCCGCCCGGGTCACGGGCAGCACTCGACCGTCCAGTCTTCCACAACTCCGTGACGCCGGTCCGTTCCCCCTGGCCGCAGGGGGTGCGGGTCACGCCGGACGGTGCAGGACCAGCGGCAGTACGTAGGCGGCGCCCGCCTCGCGGAGCCGCGCCGCAGCCACCGTGACCGGCCACCCCGTGCTGGTGGTGTCGACCACCAGCAGCACGGAACGGCCGCGGACCGCGGTCGCGACGGTGTCGTCGACGGTGATCGCGTCCAGCCAGTGCGCGGCCTCCTGGGCTCCCGAGGCGTCGCGGCCGGGCGCCGGCCCGCGGGGCACGGGGAGCGACACCCGATCGAGCCTGCCGACCTCGGCGATCCGATCGGCGACCGGCTCGACGGGCTCGGCACGGTCGGTGAGTTGCAGCGATGCGACCACCTCGGGACGGGACGGCCATTGCTGCCGCCACCGGGACAGGGCGGCGATCGACGCCTCCGCGAGGTCGGCGGTCGCCTGGTGGTCGCCGGTCGCGGCGGCGCTGATGGTGCCGGTCCACTCCGGAGCGTCGGCGAAGACGATCACCCGGCCGGGCTCCGCGGCGACATCGGGCGCGATGCGCCCCTTGCGACCGGAGGAGCCGCCGGGCCACATCTTGCGAGGTTCGAGAACCTGGCTCTGTGCCCGGAGTGTGCCGGCGACGGCGCGGGCCGTTTCGGCGGGCGGCGCCTCCCCCAGGCCGTCCGGGACGTGTCCCAGGCACACCGAGCAGCGCCCGCAGGCGGCCGCCTCGGGATCGTCGAGCGATTCGGTGAGTAGCTGCATGAGGCAGCGCTCGCCCCGGGTGTACGCGCGCATGATGTCGGCCTCGCGCCGGCGGGTGGCCACGATGCCGTCGTAGTGGGCTCCGTCGTAGTGCCAGTCCGCCCCGGTCAACCGGTAGCCGCCCTCGACCCGCTCGACCGCGCCGTCGACGGCGAGCTGCTTGAGCATGAGGTCGATCCGGGTGCGCCGCAGCCCCGTGCCCGCCTCGAGGGCGATGGCCGAGAGCCCCTCCCCCGTCTCGTCGTCGCCGAGGGCGGTGAGCACCTTCGTCATCTGCTCGGGATCCGGGATGGTGGCGGTGGCGAAGTAGTCCCACACGCCCGCATCCGATTCCGACGGCAGCAGTGCGACGACGGCGTGATCGATCGCGCGGCCGGCACGACCGACCTGCTGGTAGTAGGACACCGGCGACGGTGGTGAACCGACGTGCACCACGAAGCCGAGGTCGGGTTTGTCGAATCCCATACCGAGGGCGGAGGTGGCGATGAGCGCTTTGATCTCGTTGGCGCGCAGGGCGTCCTCGAGCCGTTCCCGGGTGTCCGGGTCCAGCTTCCCGGTGTACGCGGCCACCGGGTAATCGGCCCCGTGCACCGCTCGTACGCCCTCGACGAGCCGCTCGGCGTCGGCCACCGTGAGCGCGTAGACGATCCCGGAGCCGGGCAGGTCGGGAAGGTGGCGGGCCACCCAGGCGTACCGGGTGATCGGCGCGAGCGCGGGGAGCACGTTGAGCTGGAGGGAGCGCCGCGCCAACGGGCCGCGCAGCACCAGGGTGGCGTCGCCGAGCTGGGCCGCGACATCCGCGGTGACGCGGGCGTTCGCCGTCGCGGTGGTGGCCAGCACGGGGGTCTGCGGGTGCAGGCGGGTGAGCACATCGGAGACGCGGCGGTAGTCGGGGCGGAAATCGTGGCCCCAGTCGGACACCGCGTGCGCCTCGTCGATCACGAGGAGGCCGAGTGATCCCTCCAGGGCGGAGAGCACGCGGCGGCCGAAGGACGGATTGGCCAGGCGCTCCGGCGAGACCAGGAGCACGTCGATCTCCCCGGCGGTGAGCCGCTGCTCGATGGCGCTCCACTCGTCGAAATTCGAGGAGTTGAGCGTGGCGGCGCGCAGACCCGCCCGTTCGGCGGCGGCGACCTGATCGCGCATGAGCGAGAGCAGCGGCGCGACGATCAGCGCCGGGCCCGCGCCCTCGGCTCGCCGCAGTGCGGTGGCCACCCAGTACACCGCCGACTTGCCCCACCCGGTGGCCTGCACCACCAGAACGCGGGCGCCGGGTTCGAGGAGCGCGCCCACCGCCGTCTCCTGGTCGGCGCGCAGTGCGGCACCGGGACCGGCGAGGGCTTCGATCACCCCGCGCGCCCGTTCCGCACGCTCCGCGGTCAGTGCACCGTGGACCTCATCCGTCATCGCGCGTTCCCCTCGTCTCGGTTGCCTCGAGGCTAGGCGCTCCCACCGACAAGCCGGCGGACGGTGGTGCCCGGGATGCGTGTCACGGCATCGTCACGATCTCCGCTCGCTGCGCGACCTCGGCCACCAGGTCGGACACGAGCCGCCATTCGCCGTATCCGGACGCGGGGTTGAGGTGTCCGGCATCGCCCAGGTCCTCCAGGCGACTGCCCCATACTTCGGCGAGCCCGGCCGTGGTCCGGTACCGCGCGAGCGGATCGGTGCGGCTCGCCGCGAGCACGGAGGGAAAGGGCAACCGCCCCCGAGGAATCGGCTCCCACCCCGCCGCCGCCAATTCGGACGGTCGTGGGTGGGGCTCGGGCCAGGCCACCCCGAAATCCGGAGGCGTGGCGAGAACGGCGCCGGCGACCTTCCCCACCGTCGGGTCGGCGGGTTCGCGCGACGCCACCCAGTGCGCCACGGTGAGCACGCCCGCGCTGTGCGCCATCAGGACCACGGGCCCGTCCGCCGCGGCCACGGTCTCTGCGAGCAGACGGGTCCGGACCGCGAGATCGTGCCAGTCGGACCGGTCCGGGAAGGGGACGGTGACCGCCCGCTCCACCCGGGCCGCGTACCGCTCCTGCCAGTGCTCCGGCGTGGGGCCACGCAGGCCGGGCACGATGACGACGGTGGCCGCGGTCATCGCGCACCCGCCGCGTCGAGGGCGCGCAGCCGCGCGACGCCGCGCGGGTGCAGCCGCTTGCCCGCGATCATGACCAGCGCGGCCGGGACGTACACGATCGGCGCCAGGCGCAGCGCGCCCATGAGACCGAGGTGGTCCGCGAGCACGCCGATCAGGATCGGCGCGAGCGCCAGACCGAGGAGGTTGTTGGCGAGAGTCAGTGTTCCCATCGCCGAGGCCTGGACCGAGCTGTGGGTGAGGGATGCGACGGTGGCCGCCGCGACGCCCGACGTCCCCGCCGCGAAGAAGGCCCCGATCCCCAGCAGCGCAAGCTGCCCCGCGCCGATCGGTAGGCGGAAGGCCACCATGAGTGCGGCGAAGGCGATCACGCAGTACGCGATCCCGAGCGTCCACTTGCGGGTCGCGTCGCCCTGGCTGCACCGATCGGCGATGTAGCCGCACACCACCATTCCCGTTCCCACCAGCATGACGAAGGCCGCTGCCATGCCACCGGCACGATCCACTGCCAGGTGGTGTTCCTCCTTGAAGAACGTGGGTAGCCAGGTGAGCAGGACGGCCGCCATGAACATCTGCAGGCCGCTGCCGATGTACGCGCAGAGCACCGGCGGGTTGGTGAAAAGGCTGGTGAGTGGCGCTCGGGTGATGCGCTCCACGGAGCCCGCGCCCGCATCGGCCGCATCGCAGACCCGGTGCTCGCGCACGCGGCGTTCGGTGACCACCGCCTTGAACGCGGCCACCAGCAGCAGCCCCAGTACGGCCATCGCGCCGAGTGACCAGCGCCAGCCGAAGTGCACGGCGATGAGGCCGCCGAGCCCGGTACCGATCATAGTGCCGAACGAGCCGCCGGCCATGAACGAGGCAGACAGTGCGGCGTGCACGCGGGGCGCGAACAGGCTGAGCACCAGTGCGATTCCGACGCTCCCGTACGCGGCTTCACCGACACCGACCACGAATCGCGCTGCCAGGAGTTGCTCGTAGTTCTGCGCGAAGGCACAGGCGAGGGTGGCGATCGACCACAGCACCGCCATCACCACCAGGCTGCGCACGCGCCCCCACCGGTCGGCGAGGATCGACACCGGCAGCGTCAGCACTCCCACCATGAGGGCGACCACGGAGATGAGCGAACCCTGTTGCGCCTTGTCGAGATGCAGTTCCTGCCCGAGCGGGACGAAGACGGCGGCCAGCACCTGCCGGGACATGTAGTCCGACAGCAGTAGTGCGAACGCGAGCGCGAAGACGATCCACGGGTAGATCCGCCGGCGGGACCGCGCGGGTCCCGCCGACGCATCGCCGTCGGCGTCCTCCAGGTCACCCGGACGGGTGGTCATGAGGGCCATGCTCGTCCACCCGTCACGCGTGCTGAGTGAAACCGAGCTGACCGGGCTGCCGGTTGGGCGCGTAGCCCACCTTCGCCAGGGTCTCCTCGACGGACGAGTACTGCTGTCCGATGCGGTAGATATCGCGCGCCTCCTTGCCGGTGGCGACGTCCCTGCCGAGCTCATCGCTGATCCGCACGAGCTGCTTGACCTGGTCGACGGACGTGATCTTCTCGCCCGGGCGGCCCCAGATGGTGTCCTCGTTGCCGCACCGGGTGTGCAGCCCCATCGCGATGGCCATCGTGTTGACGGGAAGTACCGAGCGCATGAGGGTTTCGAGGGTCAAGACGGCACCGTCGGGCACCCGGTTGATGAAGTTCATGATGTTGTACGGGTTGGGGCCGTCGAAGCCGCCGCCGATGCCCACCCAGGTGAGGTTCAGCGGCCCCATGTACGTGCCGCGGCGAATGAGCCGCTCAACGGTCTCCAGCTGCGGGATCGACGACAGCTGGAAGTGCGGCTGGATCCCGTTGGCGGACAGCCTGCGCAGATGCTCCTCGACCCACGCCGGGCCGGCGGGCACCGTCATCTCACGGTAGGTGTCGTAGAGCTCGGGGCGCTCCATGGAGGTGCCCGCGATATCGCCCGCAGTCATCAGTTCCATGATGTTCATCTGGCTGGTGTTGATGGCGATGGTCACCTGGTCGGGCTTCGGATCCAGTTCCGCTAGCATGTGACGGGTATCGTCCGAGAGCCATTTCGCTTCGGCGCCTTCGCCTTCGGGTGCGAAGGAGATGGAGCCGCCCACCTGCAGGATCATGTCCGGCACGGCCTCGCGCAGTCCGACGAGCAGCTCGTTGAACTTCGACAGTCGTTTGCTGCCCTTGCCGTCCAGCTCCCGGACGTGGATGTGCAGCACGGTCGCACCGGCCTCGTAGCAGTCCACGGCCTGCTGGACGTGCTGCTCGATGCTCAGCGGGAGGTCCTCGGGGAAGTCGTCGACCTCCCACTCGGGGCCGTACGGCGCAACGGTGATGACCTGCTTCTCCTGGACCTCGGGAAAAAGGGCGTCGTCGTGGAAGTGCATGGGGTTCTCCTTGAATCGGTGGGGCTGAGGTGATGTCAGTACGGTCGATCGCCGACGATGCCGGCGCGTTCCATGCGGCGGACCGCGGGCCAGTAGTCCTGCACCGCGTAGTGCTGGGTGCAGCGGTTGTCCCAGATGGCGAAGCTGTTCTCGGTCCAGCGCCAGCGCACCTGGAACTCGGGGACGGAGGCCTGCCGGGTGAGGTAGTGCAGCAGTTCCGCTGCGCCGGGGGCGTAGTCGTAGCCGAAGCGCACGTTCTCGGGAGTGTGGAAGTTGGTGAGGTGCGTGGCGAAGGCGTTGACGAACAGGACCTTCTCGCCCGTCTCGGGGTGGGTGCGCACCACCGGGTGCTCGGCGTCGGGGAATCGGGCGTGCAGCGCCGCGCGCTGATCGGCGGGCATCGCGGCGCCGAAACTGGCCTCGATGGAGTGCCGTGCGCGCAGGCCCTCGATCCGCCCTTTGATGTCCATCGGGAGCGCCTCGTACGCGGCCACCATGTCGACCCAGATCGTGTCGCCGCCCACGTCGGGGCCCTCGACGCAGCGCAGCACGGAGCCGAAGGGCGGGTTCTCCCGCCAGGTGGCGTCGCAGTGGAAGGCGTTCTCGTAGTGCTCCGGCGGGCTGTCGAGGTCCTTGTAGATGCGGACGAGGCCGGGGTGTTCGGGATCGCTGCCGACGACGGGATGGTCCTCGAGGTCGCCGAAGCGGCGCGCGAGCGCCACGTGATCGGCGCGGCTGATCGGCTGATCGCGCACGAACAGCACCTTGTGCGCGAGGAGCAACGCCCGCAGTTCGGCGAACAGCGCATCGTCGTGGGCGACCTCGGCGAGATCGACGTCGTGCAGTTCGGCTCCGAGGTGGGCGGTGAGCCGTTCGGCGCGGAGCCGGCCAGTGGCGGGTGCGGTGGTGACAGTCATGGTGATGCCTGCTTCCGGTGCGGTTACGGGATGAGGATCGAGGAGCCGGTGAGGGCCCCGGATTCGAGATCGGCGTGCGCGCGGGCCGCCTCGGCGAGCGGATAGCTCTGCCCGATCGGGATCTCGATCCGGCCGGCGGCGATGTGCCCGAACAGCTCTCCGGCGAGGTCGGCCCGTTCGGCGGGGTCGGCGATGTAGTCGGCGAGCGCCGGGCGGGTGATGAACAGGGAGCCCTTGATCGCCAGTTGCATGGCGTCGATGGGCGGGATCGGACCGGACGAGGTGCCGAAGCACACCAGGAGGCCCCTGCGCGCGAGCGAGTCGATCGAGGTCTGGAAGGTGGCGGCGCCGATGCTGTCGAGGACCACCGGAACCCCGGCTCCGCCGGTGATCTCGCGGACGCGGGCGGCGGTGTCCTCGCTCCGGTAGTGGACGATGTGGTCGACGCCGTGCGCACGGGCCACCTCGGCCTTCTCCGGCGTGGACACGGTGCCGATCACGGTCAGCCCCAGGAGTTTGGCCCACTGGGCGACGATGAGGCCCACGCCCCCGGCGGCGGCGTGCAACAGGATGGTGTCGCCGGGGCGGTAGGGATGAATGCGCCGCATGAGGTAGGCCGCGGTGAGGCCGCGCATCGTGCAGGCGGCGGCGGTGGCGAGGGCGACCCCGTCCGGCACGGGGATGAGATGTCGCGCGGGCAGCACGAACTCGGTGCTGTAGGCGCCGAGCGGGCTGCCGGTGTAGGTGTAGGTGACCCGGTCACCCACGGCGAAGTCCTCGACATCGGGGCCGATGGCGTCGATCGTGCCCGCGGCCTCGACGCCCATGCCGTTCGGGAGCGGCACCGGGTACAGGCCCTTGCGGTAGTAGATGTCGGCGAAGTTCAGGCCGACGGCCTCATGCCGGATCCGCACCTCGCCGGCATCCGGCTCGCGGGTCGGCACGGCCTCGTACCGCAGCACCTCGGGGCCTCCGGTCTCGTGGAAGCGGATTGCGTTCGCCATGGGGTCCTCTCTGGGTCGACACCGAATGTGATGAAGACGACGGTAGGACGCTGGGGACAGCTATTCTGTTCTTGACGGGACGCGAAACTGTTCATGTCGAGACAGTGAGGTGATTGCGATCACACTGACGAGTCCTCGGGTGCCACTCGCCCGCTACGCCTCGCTGGCCAACTACGTGGACCTGACCACGCGGTTGGGCGCCGATCCGCGGACCCTGCTGCGTGATGCCGGCCTCGACCCCGGCGGCGTCGCGGTGCAGGACCGCTGGGTACCTGCCGCTGCCGTGACCGATCTGCTCGAACGGACCGCGGAGATCACCGGGCGTGACGATCTCGGTCTCCGCCTCGCCGAACTGAGACGGTTGTCCCACCTCGGCCCGCTGAGCCTGGTACTCCGCGAGGAACCGGACGTCCGCAGCGCACTGCAGATGCTGATCCGTCACGAGCGGATGTACAACGAGGCCCTGCACACCCGGCTCACCGTCGCCGACGGGATCGCGACCGTGCGCATCGATCTGCACCTCGATCGCCCCGCACCCGACCGGCAGGCGGTCGACCTGGCCGTCGGCGTGATCCACGCGCTCCTGCGGGAACTGTTGGGCGGTACGTGGACTCCCCTGTCGGTGTTCTTCGCCCACCCCGCGCCCCGTCACGACGCCACCGCGCGCCGGATGTTCGGCGGTGCGGTCCGCTACGACGCGGACGGGCACGGCGTCAGCCTCTACGAGAGCGACCTGGACCGCCCCACCGCCACCTCGGATCCGCAGCTGCGCGAGTACACCAGGCGGTTCCTCAGCACGACGGACGGGGACACCCGCAGCGACCATGTCCAGCGCACACGGCAACTGGTCGATCTGCTGCTCCCCACGGGGCGGTGCTCCGCCGAGCAAGTGGCACGCAGCCTCGGCGTCGACCGGCGGACGGTGCATCGGCGCCTGGCCGCGGAGGGCACCACCTTCTCCGAGGTCGTCGACGAGGCCCGATCCACGCTCGCGCGCCACCTGGTGTCCGGGCGGCGCTACTCGTTCACCGAGATCTCGGTGATCCTCGCCTTCTCCAGCCCGTCGAACTTCTCCCGCTGGTTCCGCGGCAGGTTCGGCGTCACGCCGCGGGATTGGCGGAACGCGACGCCCCGGCCGCGGTGAGCCCTGGTCCTGTTCCCAGCGATCCCACAGATCCACCGCAGGGCTACGGCAGCCGAGCGCCCGAGTCTCATCTTCATGACAACCGAGACCGCCCCCGACCGCATGGGCCCGGCCGCCGCCCGATCTCCCGAGGGAGCACCGTCCGGCGCCCCCGTCCTCGACATCGTGGTCCCCGTGTACAACGAGGCTCACTCCCTCGCGCACTGCGTGGAGACCCTGCACGCCTACCTCGCCGACTCACTGCGCATCCCCGCCCGGATCACCATCGCCGATAACGCCAGTACCGATGACACACTGCGGGTGGCGCACGCGCTCGCGGGAGCGATCGACGGCGTGCGCGTGGTGCACTTGGACGCCAAGGGCCGGGGCCGGGCACTGCGCCGGGTGTGGTCGGACTCCGACGCCCAGGTGCTGGTCTACATGGACGTGGATCTGTCCACCGATCTCAACGCGCTGTTCCCGCTCGTCGCTCCGCTGCTGTCCGGACACAGCGACCTCGCCATCGGCACCCGGCTCGGCCGCGGTGCGCGGGTGACGCGGGGGCCCAAGCGGGAGTTCATCTCCCGCGGCTACAACCTGCTCCTGCACACTGCGCTGCGAGTGCGGTTCTCCGATGCGCAGTGCGGGTTCAAGGCGATCCGCACCGACGTCGCGCGACAACTGCTCCCGCTGGTGCAGGACGGCGAGTGGTTCTTCGACACCGAGCTACTGGTGCTCGCCGAGCGGGCCGGGCTACGCATCCACGAGGTCCCCGTGGACTGGACCGACGACCCCGACAGTCGCGTGGACATCGCGGACACCGTGGCCAAGGACCTGCGCGGCATGGCGCGGGTCGGCCGGGCGCTGGCCGCGGGCCGGCTTCCCCTCGACGATGTGCGCCGGGCACTCGGCCGCGACGAACCGGAGATCGCCGGGGTACCGCACGGCATGGTCGGCCAGCTCGCGCGGTTCGCGATGATCGGCGTGGCCAGCACCGTGGCATACGCCCTGCTCTACCTGCTGCTGCACTCCGCGATCGGGGCGCAGGCCGCGAACTTCACCGCCCTGCTGATCACCGCCGTCGGCAACATCGCGGCCAACCGCGCGTTCACGTTCGGCGTCCGCGGCCGCGAGGGAGCCGTGCGGCACCACACCCAGGGGCTCGTCGTCTTCCTGGTCACCTGGGCGCTCACCGCCGGCAGCCTGGCACTGCTCGCGAGCGCCGCTCCCGGCGCCTCCCGCGAGGTACAACTGGCGGTGCTGGTGATCGCCAACCTGGTGGCCACGGTGCTGCGCTTCGTGGGTATGCGCCTGATCTTCCGCACCGCCGGAGCCGCCGCGTGACGCGACTGCAGGAACGCGCGGCCGTCGCCCTCCTCCTGGTGGGGACGGCGGTCGCGTACATCTGGGGCCTCGGTCGGGCGGGCTGGGCCAATGCCTTCTACGCTGCGGCGGTCCAGGCGGGCACCGTGAGCTGGAAGGCCATGTTCTTCGGCAGCTCGGACGGCGCGAACTCGATCACCGTGGACAAGCCGCCCGCCTCGCTGTGGGTGATGGAACTCTCCACCCGCGTCTTCGGCGTGAACTCGTGGGCGATGCTCATCCCCCAGGCGCTGCTCGGAGTGGCCTCGGTGGCACTGCTGTACGCCACCGTGCGCCGCCGGTTCGGCGCCCTGGCGGGCCTGCTCGCCGGGCTGATCCTGGCGGTGACGCCGGTGGCCGCCATGATGTTCCGGTTCAACAATCCGGACGCGCTCCTGGTGCTGGTGATGATCGCCGCCACGTGGGCGATGCTGCGGGCCGTGGAGGACGGCCGGTGGCGGTGGCTGATCGCGTGCGGGGCGTTCGTCGGATTCGGATTCCTCACCAAGCAGCTCGCGGTGATGCTGATCGTGCCCGGGCTGGCGCTCACCTATCTGATCGCCGGGCCCCCGCGCCTACGGACCCGGATCGCCCAGTTGTTCGCCGCGGGCGCCGCGATGGTGGTCGCCGCGGGCTGGTGGTTGCTCACCGTGGAGTTGTGGCCCGCCGCATCCAGGCCGTGGATCGGCGGCTCACAAAGCAATTCGATTCTGGAGCTCACGCTGGGCTACAACGGACTCGGGCGGCTCAACGGCAACGAGAAGGGCAGCGTGGGACCCGGCCGCGGCGGCATGGAGCCGCCCCCGGGGTTCGAGCTGCCCGCCGGGATGGACCTGCCCGGGGGCAGGGGCGGAGGCATGTTCGGCGACGCCGGAATCCTGCGGATGTTCCAGCCCGCCCAGGCCGGGCAGATCGCCTGGCTGCTCCCCGCGGCGCTCATCGCGATCGCGGTGGTGCTGGTACTGCGCCGCCGCGCGCCCCGCACGGACGGCGATCGTGCAGCGGTGATCGCCTGGGGCGGTTGGTTGCTGGTCACGGGCCTCACGTTCAGCTTCATGGCGGGCATCTTCCACGCGTATTACACGGTGGCCCTCGCGCCCGCCATCGCCGCGCTCGTGGCGATCGGGGTGGCGGTGGGCTGGCGGGAACGGCAGGTCCCCTGGGTGCGTGTGGCAGCGGCCCTCGCCGTGGCGTCCACCGGGGCCACCGGCTGGTACATCCTCGACCAGACGCCGAACTGGAATCCCTGGCTGCGGTGGACGATCGCGGCGGCGGCGCTCGTGGGAACGGTGGCCCTGCTGGCCACACTGCTTCCCTCGGCGAGACGATCCCGACGGCTCGCCGGCCTGATCGCGGCGGCGTCCGTGGTCGTGGGCCTCGCAGGGCAGGTGGCGTTCACCGCGGAGACCATCGCAACACCGCGCCAGGGCGCCATCGTCTCGGCGGGGCCCTCGAGCGGCCACGGCTTCGGGCCGGGAGGCGGCAAGGGGCGCGCGGACCGCGCCGCCGCACCACGCGGCCCCGGCGGCCCCGGCGGTCCGGGTGGTCCGGGTGGCCCGGGCGGGCGGAGTGACGGCGCCGAGCGGTCCGGGACGGGCAGCGGACCGTCGTTCCTCATGGGCAGCACGGCCGGTCCCGAGGTGACCGCTCTGCTGTCGCGGGACGCCGACCGGTACACCTGGGTGGCGGCGACGGTGGGCGCGAACGCCGCGGCGGGCTATCAGCTGGCCACCGGGAAGCCGGTGATGCCGATCGGCGGCTTCAACGGCACCGATCCGTCCCCCACGCTGGCGCAGTTCCAGCAGTACGTGGCCGAGGGCAAGATCCACTACTTCTTCACCGAATCCGGTGGGGGTTTCGGAGGATTCGGCGGCACGGGTACGGCCGCGGAGATCCGTTCGTGGGTCGAGAAGACCTACGCGGCGCGCACCGTCGACGGGGTGACGCTCTACGACTTGGCTCCGCAGCGCTAGAACAGGCGCTCGTCGCCGGCATCGAAGTCGCCCCGGACCTCGATGCCGGAGGCGAGCGCACCCGCCGGGGGTTCGAGCCCGAGGTGGTGCCAGGCCGCCATGGTGGCGACGCGGCCGCGGGGCGTGCGGGCGAGCATGCCGGCGCGCACCAGGAAGGGCTCGCACACCTCCTCGACGGTGCCGGGTTCCTCACCGACCGCGACCGCCAGGGTGGAAACGCCCACGGGTCCACCGCCGAAGCTGCGGATCAGGGCGCCGAGCACGGCCCGGTCCAGGCGGTCGAGACCGAGCTCGTCGACGTCGTAGACCTTGAGCGCGCCGCGCGCCACCTCGACGGTGACCACGCCGTCGGCACGGACATCGGCGAAATCGCGGACCCGGCGGAGCAGCCGGTTGGCGATGCGCGGGGTGCCGCGGGAGCGGCTCCCGATCTCCGCCGCGGCCTCCCCCACGATCTCGATGCCCAGGATCCTCGCACTGCGCTCGATCACCCGCACCAGATCGTCGGTGCCGTAGAAGTCCATGTGCGCGGTGAACCCGAAGCGGTCGCGCAGCGGCCCGGTGAGCGCACCGGACCGGGTGGTGGCGCCCACCAGGGTGAACGGCGCCACGTCGAGCGGGATGGAGGTGGCGCCCGGACCCTTCCCCACCACCACGTCGACCCGGAAATCCTCCATCGCGAGGTAGAGCATCTCCTCGGCCGGGCGGGCCATCCGATGGATCTCGTCGATGAACAGGACATCGCCCTCGACCAGGTTGGACAGCATGGCCGCGAGATCGCCCGCGCGTTCCAAGGCTGGCCCCGAGGTCACCCGCAGCGCCGTTCCGAGCTCGGCGGCGATGATCATCGCGAGGCTGGTCTTGCCCAGGCCGGGCGGGCCGGATAGCAGGATGTGGTCGGGGGTTCCGCCGCGCTTGCGGGCGCCGTGCAGCACGAGTTGGAGCTGCTCGCGCACCTTGGGCTGGCCGATGAACTCGTCGAGCGACTTCGGGCGCAGCGAATCGGAATCGTCGCCGGACAAGGGCGCCGGGCCCATCAGTCCCGAGACCTCGTCATCGAACTCGCTGCCGACCTCGTCGTCGTACTCCACGCGCTAGCCCCTCCCCAGGGACTTCAGCGCATCGCGCAGCAGCTCGGACACCGGCTTGTCGGGCCCCGCCTCGATCGCCGCGGTGACGGCGGGCTCGGCCTGCTTCGGCGTGAATCCCAGTCCCTCCAGCGCGTCCAGCAACTGCTGGCCGACTCCGCCCGGAACCGCCGTCGACCCGGCGGCGGTGCCGGTGGACGTGGTGGGCGCGGCTACCTTGTCCTTGAGCTCGACGTGGATCCGCTCGGCGACACGCTTGCCGATACCGGGGATCAGGCACAGGGTCTTGATGTCACCCGAGGCGATCGCGGTCTGCATCTGGGCCGGTTCGAGCACGGCGATGGCGGCCATGGCCAACCGCGGCCCCACCCCCTGCACGGTCTGCAGCAGGTGGAACAGCTCCTGCTGCGGGGAATCGGTGAAGCCGTACAGCGTCATCGAGTCCTCGCGCACCACCATCGAGGTGAGCAGCGAGCCCTCGGCCCCGCGCGTGAGCGCACCCGCGGTGGCGGGCGCCACCAGCACCTTGTAGCCGACACCCGCGCACTCGACCACCACGTGATCGAGACCGATGTGCCGTACCTCGCCGCGCAGCGACGCGATCATCGCACTCCTCCTGTGACACGACCCGCGCGACGCTGCGCAGCGAGCCGCTGTTCGAAGACCTTCTTCTGTTCCGCCGCACGGCGTTCCGCTTCCGCCATCCGCGCGATCATCGGCGCCCGCCAGCTGTGACAGACGGCGAGCGCAAGGGCATCGGCCGCGTCGGCGGGCTCCGGGGCCTTCTGCAGCCCCAGGATCTTGGTGATCATCGCGGTCACCTGCGCCTTGCCCGCGTTGCCGTTGCCGGTGACGGCCGCCTTGACCTCCGACGGGGTGTGGAAGTGCACGGCGATGCCCCGCCGGGCCGCGGCCAGGGCGACCACGCCGCCGGCCTGCGCGGTACCCATCGCGGTGGACACGTTGTGCTGCGCGAACACCCGCTCCACGGCGATCACATCGGGTTCATGGGTATCCATCCAGAACTCCGCCGCGGTCCACACCGCCAAGAGGCGTTCCGGCAGCGGCATGGTGGACGGTGTGCGCACCACGTCCACATCGAGCGCCGTGACCTTGCGGCCCGCGCCCGTGTCGACCACGGAGAGGCCGCAACGGGTGAGACCGGGGTCCACCCCCATCACCCGCATCGCGCACCTCCGTCGAACAGTCAAACCTTTGTTCGAGAGCCTACCCTGCATCCCGCGGAAGCAGGACGCGGACACGCGCGTCTACTCGCAGATGACGGTGGGCACCGGGTCGTACTTCACCGTGCGGGTGTGCCGCGAGATCACGGACCCCGAGCGCGCATCGGTGATGACACGGGTGTTGCTGGTGGTGAACCCGGGCTGTCCCGTGCTGGCGACGCAGTGCGGGCCCTTCGCCAACCGGATGGTCGAGGGCTCGGTGGGCAGCGAGCGCTGCCCCTTGATCGACTCGACCGAGCGCGTCTTGGTGCTCCACATCCGTACCGTGACCGAGGAGGCGCCCGCGCTGGACTCGATGACCACGCCGTACGGGGTGTCGTTCGTGAACTTCAGGTCGATCGCGCCCTCGTACACGGTGGCCTCCCGCGCCTCGGGGTACCGCGAGATGTAGTAGCTGTGCTCGGTGTGGCCCGCGTCCGCGAGACCGGCGAAGTACGCGGCGTTGTAGAGCGTGGTGGCGAACTGCGAGATGCCGCCGCCCACGGCCTTATCGGGCCGGCCGTTGTTGATGATGCCCGACTCCACGTAACCCTGCGCGGTGCCGCGGGGCCCGGTGTAGCCGTTGAGCGAGAAGGTCTCCCCGGGCAGCACGACTGCACCGTTGACCTGCTGCGCCACCCGGCGGATGTTCACGCCGGACGCGTCGCTGAAGCCGCCGGTGGTGAACTCGCTCACCACCTCCTTGACGCCCAGTTCGTTGGCCCGCTTGGTGGTGATCTTCGGTTCCACCGTCTTGAACTGCGCCGTCGCCGCGCGGTCGGCCTCGGCGCGCTGGTTCACCGCGCGAGCCACCGCGTCGATGGTGGGATCCCAGACGACCTCGCTGCCGGGCACCGCGGCCGTCACCGTCGGCGCTCCACCGGACAGCGTGAACGAGGCGTCCTTGGGCTTGGAGACCGCCGATTCGAGCCGGGTGCCGAGCACCTTGCGTGCGGCGTCCCGGTCCACCGTCGCCTTCAGCTGGCCGTCACCATCGGGCTGGTACGACAGGAAGGTCCCGATGTCGTCGCCCGTGAGCCGGCCGACGGTGCTGGCCTCCGTGTTCGGCGCACCGTCCTTGCGGAGCACCACGGCCGACGAGACGGCACGCGTCGCCGCGCCCGACGCGACCGAGCGCACCATCTGCTCGGAGACGGTCGGCCGGACGTTCTCGGTGGGGATGTCCACCTCGGTGGTGTCGGGCCACGCGGCGAGCACGGCGTCGGCCGCCTTGCCCATGTCGATGCGATCGCCGGGCTTGGGCAACACGGGGACCGGCTTGCCGTCCCGGAAGATCACCGCGCCGTCGCCGGCGGCGGAGGTCAGCTTCTCCGTCGAACCGCCCAGCGCCGCGTCGAACTTGGTGCGATCGAGCGTCGACTCGGGGTGCACGTGCCGTTGCCGGACGTAGCCGATCAGGTCGCGCGCGGGATTGCGGTCCCGGATCGCCTGCTCGACGGTGCCCTCGACATCCATCTTCAACCCGAGTTGCTCGGGGGTGAACTGCACGGAACCCTTGTCGGTGCGGAGCGTGACCTTGGCATCGTCGGCCTTATCGGCCGCCGGCGCCAGGCGGGCGATCGCGTCGGTCCGCCCGATCCCGCCGAACTCGACGCCCAGCGCGGTGGCGCCGTGCACGGTCTCCGCCCGCCCGTTCTCCCAGACCGCGGCCCCGCCCGCACCGAGCAGCAGCGCTCCGACCACGGCCAGAGCGGAGGCACGGCGCAGCGAGGTTCGTGTCCGATTCACAATCTGAGAATATCCTGACGCTTCAGTACCGCACAGTAGGGGCGATGCAGAACGGCAATCCTTCCGGGCCGTCAGTCCTCGTCGAGCTCGGCCAGGACCTCGTCCGGGATGTCGATGTTGGTGTACACGTTCTGCACGTCGTCGCTGTCCTCGAGCGCATCGATCAGCTTGAAGACCTTGCGCGCACCGTCGGCGTCCAGCGGCACCTCGACCGACGCGCGGAAGCCGGATTCGGCGGACTCGTAATCGATTCCGGCCTCCTGCAGCGCAGTGCGCACAGCCACCAGATCGGTGGGCTCGGAGACGATCTCGAACTGCTCACCGAGATCGGTGACCTCTTCGGCGCCGGCATCGAGCACGGCCATGAGCACGTCGTCCTCGGACTGACCGTTCTTGTCCAGGGTCACGACGCCCTTGCGCGCGAACAGGTACGACACCGAACCGGGGTCGGCCATGTTGCCGCCGTTGCGGGTCATCGCGACGCGGACCTCGCCCGCAGCGCGGTTGCGGTTGTCGGTGAGGCACTCGATCAGGACCGCCACACCGTTGGGGCCGTAGCCCTCGTACATGATGGTCTGCCAGTCGGCGCCGCCGGCCTCTTCGCCACCACCGCGCTTGCGGGCCCGCTCGATGTTGTCGTTGGGGACCGAGGTCTTCTTCGCCTTCTGAATGGCGTCGTAGAGCGTGGGGTTACCGTCGGGATCGCCACCACCGGTCCGCGCCGCGACCTCGATGTTCTTGATCAGCTTGGCGAACAGCTTGCCGCGCTTGGCGTCGATCGCCGCCTTCTTGTGCTTGGTGGTGGCCCATTTGGAATGGCCGCTCATCGAACCCTCGATTCAGTACTGGTGCGCTGTATCAACCCTTCGAGTTTACGTGAACGCCTTCTCCAGGTCGCTGAGCGCGTCTTCCAGGTGGTGGATGAGGCGCTGCACGTGCGGCACGGACGTGCGGCACGCCACGATGCCGAACTCCAGATTGTCGTAATTGGTGGAGATGGTGATGTTGATCGCGGAACCGTCGAGCACGATCGACGCCGGGTAGATGCCGTCGAGCCGGGACCCGTTCCAGTACATCGGGGCGCGTGGACCGGGCACGTTCGAGATCACCAGATTGAAGGGCGGCCGGGTGCGACCGGAGTAGCCGGGCAGCAAGCCCGGAGCCAGTCCGGCGATGTTGGCGGCGCTCACGGCGAGCACCTGCATCGGCGACAGCTCCCCCATCACCCGGCGAGCGGCCCGCACCGAGTCCCGCGCCATGTGCAGCCGGTCCGCGGCATCGGGGATGTCGGTGCCCAGGGTGGCGATGATGGTGCCCACCGCGTTCGAATCCGTCGAGTCGCCCTCCTTGCGGAGGTTCACCGGCACCATCGCCGTGAGCGACCGGTCGGGCAGTTCGCCGAGCTCGGCCAGGTACGAGCGCAGTGCGCCGCCGCACATCGCCAGGACCACGTCGTTGACGGTGGCTCCCGCCGCGCGCCGGATCGCGTCGATCCGCTCCAGCGAGTACGACTGGGCGACGAAGCGCCGGGCGCCGCCGATCGGGACGTTGAAGATGGTGTGCGGTGCCTGGAACGGCGCCATGTAGTCGTGATCGCGGAAGGCATTGCCCACCACCTTGAGTGAGGCCGGGACCATGCCCAGCACCTCGCCCGTGATGCCCGCGGCCTGCTTCGCCACCCCGAACGGATCGACGCCGAACAGGCCGGTCGGCTTCGCCGGGGCGGGCTCCTGCGGCTTGGCGCGCTTGCCCAGGCCCGGCTGCCAGACGACGCGCCCCTCCATGTCGTTCGGGTCCTCCGACAGCGACAGGGTCATGTACTTCAGCGCCGAGACACCGTCCACCAGCGAGTGGTGCACCTTGCTGTAGATCGCGAACCGGCCGTCCTCGAGGCCCTCGATCACCTGCAGCTCCCACATCGGGCGGTGCCGGTCGAGGAGCGTCTCGTGCCACAGCGAGACCATCTGGAACAGTTCGCGGATGCGGCCCGGCTGCGGCAGCGCGGTGTGCCGCACGTGGTAGTCGACGTCGATCGAATCGACGTCGGTCCACCAGGTGTTGCCGACGATGCCGACCGGATCGGCGGGGCGGCGCCCGAACCGACTGCTGACATCGGTGTGCGCGCGCATCGTCTCCACCACGGAGCGCACGTAATCGGGCCCGGCACCATCAGGCGGCGTGAACAACTGCAAACCGCCCACATGCATGGGATGCTCGCGCGATTCCGCCACGAGGAACATCGAATCGGTCACCGGCATGTAGCTCATGCGCGCACCCCTGTCCGTCTGCGGGGCACCGCACGCGGCCCCCACCACCTCAACACGACCCGGCAGAGGGGTGGGCACGCCCGAGACGGGTCAGCCGCGCCGAACCATGGCCACGAAGTGCTCGTGGATCCGCAGATCCCCGGTCACCTCCGGATGGAAGGATGTGGCAAGCGTCACACCCTGCTGCACTGCGACTACCGTACCCGCCGACTCGCCCGCCTCGGCAGGCACCCTGGCGAGCACGTCGACACCGTCGCCGACCCGCTCCACCCAGGGCGCACGGATGAACACGGCGCGCACCGGCGGACCGTCGATGCCCGCGACGTCGAGGTCGGTCTCGAAGGAATCCACCTGTCGGCCGAAGGCATTCCGCCGGACGGTCATATCGATCGCGGACAGGCAGCGCGCGTCCGGCCGGGTGTCGAGCACCTCCGAGGCGAGCAGGATCATCCCGGCGCACGAGCCGTACGCGGGCAGTCCGTCGGCGAGCGCGGCGCGCAGGGGGTCGTACAGGTCGAAGACGCCGAGCAGCCGGCTCATGGTGGTGGACTCGCCGCCGGGGATCACGATGCCGTCCACGGCCGCGAGATCGGCGACGGTGCGCACCGCGCTGGTGCTCGCGCCGACCTCCTCCAGCGCCCGACGGTGCTCGCGCACGTCACCCTGAAGAGCCAGAACCCCGATCCGCACAGTCACGGGTCACCAGAGTAGGTGCCCTACTTGCGGAAGCGGTGCAGGCCCTCCTGGATCACGACCGCCACGAGTGTGCCGTCGCGGGTGAAGATCCTGCCCGCGGTGAGCGCCCGTCCCCCGCCTGCCGAGGGCGAGGTCTGGTCGTAGAGCAGCCATTCGTCGGCGCGGAAGGGCCGCAGGAACCACATCGCGTGATCGAGCGACGCGACCTGGGTGTCGACGCCGGGATGTCCCACGCGCGCGGAGGTGAGCAGCGTCATGTCGCTCATGTACGCGAGCGCGCTGGTGTGGATGTTCTGATCGTCCGGCAGACGTCCGATGTGCTTGAACCACACCTGCTGATGGACCGCGCGCCCCGGGTACGGCGTGGTCTGGGACTGGTCGACGATCCGGATGTCCCAGTTGTTCCACTCCTGGATCAGCCCGCGGCTCTCCTGCGAGGCGTTGGGATCCTCCCGCGGGCTGGGGACCGTGTCCGGATCGGGTGCGGAGGGCATCTCGTCGGCGTGCTCGATGCCCTCCTGGCCGGGGAGCTGGAACGACGCCGACATGGAGAAGATCGCCTCGCCGTTCTGCACGCCGTTCACGCGGCGGGTGCAGAAGGACCGGCCGTCGCGGATGCGGTCGACGAGGAAGACGGTATCGGCATCGGGGTTGCCCGGGCGCAGGAAGTAGCCGTGCAGCGAGTGCACCTGCATCTCCTCGGGCACCGTGCTGATCGCCGAGCGCAGCGCCTGGCCGGCCACCTGGCCGCCGAAGGTGCGCACCAGGATCGACGGCGCGTGGATACCCCGGAAGATGTCGCGGTCGATCTGCTCCAGGCTCAGCAGCGCTTCGATGTCAGCCACGGAGCGTGACTCTACTCAACTCACCAGTCGTCGCCGACCGGTTCCGTCGTGGCTTCCACGACGATCACGGTGACGTTGTCCCGGCCGCCGGCGTTGAGCGCCGCGGAGACCAACTGCTCGGCGCACTCGTCGATGGGGACCTCGGATTCGAGGATCGACTGGATCTCGTCGTCGGTGAGCTCGCCGTTGAGGCCGTCCGAGCACACCAGCAGCTTCTCCTGCGGCTGCGCGGGCACGATCCAGAAATCGGCGTCGGGCTCCATACCCGCGCCCAGGGCACGGGTGATCACGTTGCGGCGCGGGTCGACCCGAGCCTGCTCGGGGCTCAGGAAGCCGCCGTTGATGAGCTCCTGAACCTGTGAGTGATCCACGGTGAGCTGCTCGAAGTAGCCCTCGGCGAGGCGGTAGGTGCGCGAGTCGCCGATGTTGACCACCAGCCAGTGCGGGACCTCCTCGTAGGTGGTGAGGAGAACGCCGGTCACGGTGGTGCCGGCGCGCTTACCGGTCTCGGAGTCGATGGCCTCGATGGTGGCGTGCGCCTGGCGCAGCCGGTCGACGACCTGCTCCATGACGACCTGCGCATCGGCCGGCTCGGGACCGAAGACCTCGGCCAGGGCCTCCAGTGCGGCGGCCGAGGCCACCTCGCCCGCGTCGTGGCCGCCCATGCCGTCGGCGAGCAGGAACATGCCCGGTCCGGTGAGCGCACCGTCCTCGTTCGTCATCCGCACGCGGCCGGGGTTGCTGATCGCGACCCACTTCATCGAGACGCCCCCCTGGGCGCCGTAGACGATCTCGGACCGCGCCGAACCGTCTCCCATGGCTTCGGCGGTCATCCGCCGAGCACCTTGAAACTGCGCTGCCCCATATGCACGACGCTGCCCTTCTCCACGGCGTACCTGACTCCCTTGGTGAGCTCGGTCCACGAATCCTCGTAGGCGATCGCGGATCCGTTCGTCGACCCTACGTCCTCGACCCACAGCTCACCGCGGGTGAGTCCGAACAACAGGTGGGTCTTGGACACCGATGCGGTGTCGTCGACGAGAACGTACTTGGTGACCTTCGATGCATCCGCACCCGGCGGGATCACCGGCTCGCGGCCGATGATTCCGTCTCCGCGCACGTCCACCGAGTGGCCGTCGTCGAAGCGCAGCACGATCGGCGCGCCACCGGCGGGCCGGGCGCCGGCGGAACCCGCGGTCTGCAGGGGCGACGGTGCGCTCGGGCGCTGCTGCGGCGGCACCTGCGGCGCCGGACCCGCGGGGCGCGGCGGGGCGGCCTGCGGCGGCGGTCCCTGGCGGGGCGGCTGGGGGTTGGCCCTGCGGGGCCTGGCCCTGCGGCGGTCCCCTGCCGCGGCGGCAGAGGCTGCGCGGGACGCGGCGGCACGGGCGGAGCAACGGGCGCCTGCGGGGGGCTGGGCGAATGCGGCGGCGGGCGCCGCGGTCGACTCCTCCCCGTCGGCGAGTGGCGGGCCGAAGCGCGGCGGCACGGGCCGCAGGCCGGGCACATCGTCGGGCAGCGGCGGCAACGACGGGGGCTGCAGCCGCTCGCGCGGCTCGCCGTCCGCATCGTCGGTCAGGGCATCGGTCGGGGCGGCGTCGGCCGGGAGCGGGGTGGGGATCCGCTGCAGCGCCGAATCCTCAGCGGCGTCTCCGGCGACGAGGCCGCCGAGCGGGCCCGACGGGGTCGCCGGCTGCGGGCGGGGCTCCTCGGCCACCACATCGGCACCGTCGACCACAGTGGTCTTGGAGGCCTTCTCGTGGATGCCGCGGCGCCCGCCGTCGGCCAGGATCGACCAGGCCGGGAGGTACACCAGCGGAGCGAGCACGTTGAAGACCACCGAGCGGATCGCGGAGGCGGGGTAGCCGAGGGCGCGGCGGGTGTCGGCGTCGACCACGGTGAGTCCGGCGAGCATCTTGCCGGGGCTGGCACCGAAGGCACCGTGCAGCACGATCGAGATGATGATCGCGACGATCACGCCGCCGCCGAGGAAGTACTGGCCCTTCTCGACGCCCGCGAGGACGTTGATGATCAGTGCGATCGCGACGACCGTGGACGCGAGACAGAGGTCGGCGACGTACGCGAGCACCCGTAGCGCGATCGGCGCGCCATCGGCCCGCTGTCCTCCGGTTGCTTGGTCTGTCATCCTCCGCCTCACCTGCTACATCGACAATCGTGCGTTGCTATTCGGCTCGTCGCCCGCGTGACCGGGAAACGCGCAGCCTCGACGCTAGCGCGATTCCCCCGACACCGGCAGGCGACATGCCGTTACCAGCCGCGTTCCGCCAGGCGATGCGGCTGCGGGATGTCGTCGACGTTGATGCCGACCATCGCCTCGCCCAGCCCGCGCGAGACCTCGGCGAGCTTGCCCGGGTCGTCGTAGAAGGTGGTCGCGGCGACGATCGCCTTGGCGCGCTGCTCCGGGTTGCCCGATTTGAAGATGCCCGAGCCCACGAACACGCCCTCGGCGCCCAGCTGCATCATCATCGCGGCGTCGGCCGGGGTGGCGATGCCACCGGCGGTGAACAGGGTGACGGGCAGCTTGCCGTTCTTGGCGACCTCGACGACGAGGTCGTACGGAGCCTGCAGCTCCTTGGCCGCGACGTACAGCTCATCCTCCGGCAGCGAGGTGAGACGGCGGATCTCGTCGCGGATCTTGCGCATGTGCGTGGTGGCGTTCGAGACGTCGCCGGTGCCGGCCTCGCCCTTGCTGCGGATCATCGCGGCGCCCTCGGTGATGCGGCGCAGCGCCTCACCCAGGTTGGTGGCGCCGCAGACGAAGGGCACCGTGAAGGCGAACTTGTCGATGTGGTTGGCGTAATCGGCCGGGGTCAGCACCTCGGACTCGTCGATGTAGTCGACGCCGAGGGCCTGCAGGATCTGCGCCTCGACGAAGTGGCCGATGCGGGCCTTGGCCATGACCGGGATCGAGACGGCCTCGATGATGCCGTCGATCATGTCGGGGTCGGACATGCGGCTCACGCCGCCCTGGGCGCGGATGTCGGCGGGCACGCGCTCCAGGGCCATGACGGCCACGGCGCCGGCGTCCTCGGCGATCTTGGCCTGCTCGGGGGTGACCACGTCCATGATCACGCCGCCCTTGAGCATCTCGGCCATGCCGCGCTTCACGCGCGCGGTGCCGGTGACGGGTGCGGTCTGGGGATCAGTGGTCACTGACGGGTCTCCTTGAGCGGGGTGGGACGTGTGAAGTCCCAGTATTCCCGATGCCGGTGCACCGATCGCCGGGTGGGTCGCGGCCACCTGCGGCACCTACACTCCAGCCATGGGTGGGTTCATAGGCGTGTACTCGATCGAACCGGCAACCGACAGCCTCGGCCCCGAGTTCGATCCGGCACTGGTCGCCGCGTTCGTCGCCCGGTCGGCGCTCGAGCCGGTCGGTGACGGCGAGTATCTGGCACCGGAGAACGAGTTCGGATACCAGTCGGAGATGTCCGTCGGTACCGATGGATTGTCGATCAGCCGGCCCACCGAGGCCGATGTCGACCGTGCGATCGACTTCATGGTCACCGTCGGCGGGACGCTCGCGGGCTCGATCTCCCCTTTCATCTCCACCGACACCCGCTGGCTGGCGGTGCCGCCGGACGATCAGCGCAGGATCTTCATCGTCTCCGACGCCACCGGCGCACGGAATGCCTTCGATGCCGTCGACTCTCCACCGGGAGTCTGGGACGTCCGGGCGGGGTTCGACGCCGTGCCGATCGTCGTGCCGCGTCCGATGTCCGACTACTCGCCGGAGCTTCGCTGGAACGGCTGGCTCGTGATGTTCCACGCGGACGAGATAGAGGTTCAGGTGGTCCCGGACCACGGGTTCTGGGGCGTGCCGCTGCGGAACGTCGAGGCCAATCGCACCTATCGAGCCAACGGCTGGAACGTCCGCCAGGTCGACGATGCGCTCGTCGTCCAGCGACCCGACCGCACCGTCCGAATCACGGAATCCGCCGGCTCGCCCGTCGTCTCCGAATCGGAGTGACACACAAACCGGCGTTTTCCTCACTCACACGACGAATCACGGCCTGTGAGCGAGGATCGCGCCGGTTTCTGAACTAGTCGATGGCGCGCGGGGCGCCGTCGGGCGGGGTGCCGGCGCCGACGGCTGAGCGGACGTCGGGGATGAGCGTCGGCAGCGCCTGGGGATACACCGGGTCGGCGAGGGCGGCCAGTTCGTCGGGCCGGCACCAGCGCAGCTCGTCGATCGTGCGCACTTCCAGCTCGGTGAGACCGGCGGGGGCGGGCTCGAACCGGTCGACGATCGCGCCGAAGAAGTACTCGTCGGAGTCCATCACATCGCCGTCGAAGGCGAACACGGCCTCGCGCCGGTACAACGGCCCGACCAGCGCTCCCGGTGTCAGCTCCAGCCCGGTCTCCTCGCGCACCTCACGGATCGCCGCGAGATCGAGATCCTCGCCCGGTTCCACGCCGCCGCCGGGCGTGAACCAGAACCGGTCGGCCGCGTTGCGCGGATCGTGCCCGTGCACCACGAGCACGGCGCCGTCGCGGTCGATGAGGATCACCCGCGCCGACACCCGCCGGTCACCGCTCTCCGCGAGCAGTGCCGCCGGCAGCACGCCACCGCGGTCGACGATGTCGAAGTACCGCGGCATCGGTGCGGTGCCGCCGAGGTGCAGCCAGCGCACGAATCGGCGACCACGCAGGGCCCGCGTGTCGCGCACGGCGTCGTTGTGGAACCGGCGGGCCATGGTGACCCGGGTATCGGCGTCGGCGATCTCGGCGACCAGGGACCGCGGCAGCGTCTCCACATCGATCGCCCCGATCGCGCTGGACAATTGGTTCTCGCGCACCTCGCGGTCGTCGCGATCGGCGTTCTCCGCGCGGTCGGCCACCACCCGCAAGGCGCGCCCCTGCTCCGCGGGCAGGGTCGCGGCGACCGCCCGCACGACCACGGCACGGCGGGCCAACGCGGATTCGAGCGCCTGGTAGGACAGATCGGTGCGCACGTGCAACCGGTCCAGACGGTGCGCCGTCTGGTACGCCAGCACGGCGACGATCAGCACCATCGACACGATGAGGCCGATGACGAGCACGGTGGTCGCGGTCAGATTCAGCACGGCTGCCTCAGTCGTCGATGCTCACGACCACGCCGGGCACGGCGACGGTCTCGTACACGCGCAGCACCTGTTCGGCGACCACGGACCAATCGAATCGCCACACCGCATCCGAGGCGCGCGCCACCTGGGCGCGGCGGGCATCGTCGTCGGACAGTAGGCCCGCGACGGCGGCGCCGAGCGCGGCACCGTCCCCCACCGGAACGAGGACGCCGCATTCTCCCCCGGACAGCACCCGTTCGAAGGCGTTGAGGTCGCTCGCGACCACGGCGGCACCGGCTGCCATCGCCTCGACGAGCACGATGCCGAAGCTCTCGCCGCCGAGATTCGGGGCCACGTAGACATCGGCCGAGCGCAGCGCTGCCGCTTTCTCCTCGTCGGTGACCGCGCCCAGCAGGCGCAGGTGTCGGGCGTACTCCCCCGCCTCGCGCAGCAGCTTCTCGTCGTCGCCGCGACCGATCACCAGCACCTCGACATCGGGCTGGGCGGCGACGATCGCCGGCAGCGCCTCCAGGAAGACGGCCATCCCCTTGCGCGGCTCGTCGTACCGGCCGAGGAACAGGACCGTCCGTCCCGGACGCGGGTACCCGGGAAGACGGTCACCGCGCGCGAAGTGCTTGACGTCCACGCCGTTCGGGATCTCGATCGCGTCGGAGCCGAGTGATTCCATCTGCCAGCGGCGCGCCAGCTCGGAGACCGCGATCTTGCCGCGGATCTTCTCGTGCGAGGGCCGCAGCACGCTCTGGAACACCGAGAGCACCAGGGACTTCTCGGTGGACGTGTGGAAGGTCGCGACGATCGGGCCGTCGGCGATGGCCAGCGCAAGCATGCTCAGGCTGGGGGCGTTCGGTTCGTGCACGTGCAGCACGTCGAACTCCCCGTCGCGGATCCACCGGCGCAGCCGGGCGAAGGCCACCGGCCCGAAGCTCAGGCGCGACACCGAGCCGTTGTACGGGATCGCCACGGCCTTACCGGAGGAGACCGCGAACTCGGGCAGCACCGTCTCCTTCGACGACGGCGTGAGCACCGAGACCTCGTGGCCGCGGGCGATGAGCACCCGGGCGAGGTCGACCACGTGGGCCTGCACTCCGCCCGCGACGTCGAACGAGTAGGGGCAGATCATTCCGATCCGCATCAGCGCACCTCGGAGCCCTCGCCCGGAGTTCCCAGGATCCGATCGCGGCGGGACTGCGACCAGTCGGCCTCCCACAGCGGCTGCAGCATGTGCCAATCCTCGGGGTGCGCGGCGATGTTCTCCTCGAAGGCGTGCGCCAACCGCTGCGTGGCGTCCTCGATCCCGCGGGAGACATCGATCGGGGCGCCGGCCTTGAAGCCCCAGTCCTCGCCCTCGAACCAGCAGTGCACCGGGAGCAGCGGGGCGCCGGTATCGATCGCGAGCTTCGCCGGGCCCGCGGGCATCCGGGTGGGCTCACCGAAGAAGGTGACGGGCACACCGTGTTTCGCGAGATCGCGCTCGCCGAGGAGGCAGATCGGGCGGCCCTGCCGCAGCCGCTCGGCGAGGGCCTGCATGGGCGGCTGTTCGCCGCCGGAGGTCGGGAAGATCTCGAAGCCCAGGGACTCGCGGTAGTCGACGAACTGGCGGAACAGCGATTCCGGTTTGAGCCGTTCGGCGACGGTGGCGAACCGGCCGTAGTGCTGCGCGAGCCAGACACCCGCCATGTCCCAGTTGCCGCTGTGCGGCAGGGCGAGGACGGCGCCGGTGCCCGCTTCCATGGCCTCGTGCACGCTGGGCGCGTCGACGAACGGGTCGAGCCGCCTGCCCAGCTCCTCGAGGTCCATGGCGGGCAGCCGGAAGGACTCGCGCCAGTAGCGCGCGTAGGACCGTGCCGACGCCTCGATCAGGCTCTGCGGCACCGCATCCGGGGTGGTGCCGAGCACGCGGGCGAGATTCTTGCGCAGCTGCACGTTCTCGCCGCGCGCGCCGAGCCGCCCACCGAGATCGTCGAACAGGAACTTCGCGGCGAACTCGGGCATCCGCTTGGTGACCGCCCAGCCCGTGCGATAGGCGAGATCGGCGGCCTCTTCGCGCGGATTGATCACGCCTGATCCTCCCCGTGCTGTTCGACCGCCTGCGGCAGCGGCAGCAGATCGGTGGCACCGGGCGAGCGGCGCACGCTGAGCGCGCGCTGGAACACGGTGACGATGCTCGTCACGGCCAACAGCCACATCGCGATGTGGATGGCCCACCACACGCCGAGGCCGGTGAAGCCCGCGCCCACGAGCACGATGATGAGCCGCTCCGGGCGCTCGATCCAGCCACCGTCGCCCTTGAGCCCGGAGGCCTCGGCGCGCGCCTTGGCGTAGCTGATCACCTGCGAGGTGACCAGGCAGATCAGGGTGGCGATCAGCAGGTTGTAGCGGTTGCCCTCGGTGAACACGGCCCACCAGGCGAGGCCGGCGAAGATGGCACCGTCGGCGATCCGGTCGCAGGTGGCGTCGAGCCACGCGCCGAACCGGGTGCCGCCACCGCGGGCGCGGGCCATGGCACCGTCGAGCATGTCGAACATGACGAAGAACCAGATCACCAGGGTTCCCGCGAACAGGTGATCGGTGGGGAAGAGCCACAGCGCCGCGGTCACCGAGCAGACGGTGCCGAACAGCGTGACCGCGTCGGGGGTCAGGCCCGTCTTGATCAGCGTCTTACCGATCGGATGGGTGACCTTGGACACCGCCTCGCGACTGAAGATCGAGGACACTAGACCTCCTCCCAGGCCTTCGCCATGAGCGCCCGGGTCTGTCCCAGAAGCTGCGGCATCACCTTAGTGCCCGAGAGCACCGTGATGTAGTTCGCATCGCCGGGCCAGCGGGGCACGATGTGCTGGTGCAGGTGCTCGGCGATGGAACCGCCGCCCGCGCGCCCCAGATTCAGGCCCACGTTGAAGGCCGCGGGTCGAGAGATCCGCTTGATCACGCGGATCGTCTTCTGGGTGAGCCGCATCATCTCGGAGGCCTCGTCGTCGGTGAGGTCTTCGAGATCGGCCACCTGGCGGTAGGGCACCACCATGCAGTGCCCCGGGTTGTACGGGAACAGGTTGAGCACCACGTAGCAGTGCTCGCCGCGGGCCACGATGAGGCCGTCCTCGTCGGCCAGCTTGGGGATCTCGAGGAAGGCGGTGCTGCCCTCGGGAACGGGAGGGGTGTCGACGAGGTAGCGCATCCGGTACGGCGTCCAGAGCCGTTCGATGCTCTCGTCGCCGTCGCCCACGCCGAAATCGCGGTGTGCGTCGCCGGATTCGTCCACCATCTCGCTCCCCTCCCGTCTCGATCGTTCCGTCAGGGCGTCACGACGGTGCCGAGCAGCTCGGCGGTCGGCGATTCGTTGCGGCGCGCGCGCACCCATTCGACGATGCGCTGCACGGCATCGTCGACGGGCACCTCGTTGACCTGGGTGCCGTCGCGGAACCGGAAGCTGACCGCGCCGGCCTCCTGATCGCGCTCGCCGGCGAGCAGCATGAACGGCACCTTCTGCGTGGTGTGGTTGCGGATCTTCTTCTGCATCCGGTCGTCGCTGTGGTCGACGTGGGCGCGGATGCCCTCGGCGCGCAGCTTGCGGATCACGGACTCCAGGTGGTCGCCGAACTGGTCGGCGACGGGGATGCCCACGACCTGTTCCGGCGCCAGCCAGCCCGGGAAGGCGCCGGCGTAGTGCTCGGTGAGCACACCGAAGAAGCGCTCGATCGAGCCGAACTTCGCCGAGTGGATCATCACCGGCTGCTGCTTGGTGCCATCAGCGGCGGTGTACTCGAGATTGAATCCGGCCGGCTGATTGAAGTCGTACTGGATCGTCGACATCTGCCAGGTCCGGCCGATGGCGTCCTTGGCCTGGACGGACACCTTCGGGCCGTAGAACGCCGCGCCGCCCGGGTCCGGTACGAGCTGCAGGCCGGACTCGAGGCAGACCTCTTCGAGGATGCCGGTCGCGACGGCCCACTGTTCGTCGGACCCGATGAACTTGTCGGAATCGCCGCGCGTGGACAACTCGAGGTAGAAGTCATTGAGGCCGAAGTCCCGCAGCAGGCCCAGGATGAAGTCGAGGAGGTGCTTGATCTCCCCCTTCGCCTGTTCCGGGGTCACGTAGCTGTGCGAATCGTCCTGAGCGAACCCGCGCACACGAGTCAGCCCCTGGATAACGCCGGACTTCTCGTAGCGATAGACGTGGCCGAACTCGAACAGTCGCAGCGGCAGCTCGCGGTACGACCTGCCGCGCGACCGGTAGATCAGGTTGTGCATGGGGCAGTTCATGGCCTTGAGGTAGTAATCCTGCCCCTGCTTGGTGATCTCGCCCTCGGCGTTGCGCTCCTCATCCACGTGGAGCGGGGGGAACATCGTGTCCGCGTAGTACGGCAGATGCCCCGAGGTGTGGAACAGGTTCTCCTTGGAGATGTGCGGGGTGCCGACGTACTCGAAGCCGTGCTCGATGTGCTTGGCGCGGACGTAGTCCTCCATCTCGCGCTTGATGATGCCGCCCTTGGGGTGGAACACCGGCAGGCCGGAGCCCAGCTCGTCGGGGAAGCTGAACAGATCGAGCTCGGCTCCGAGCTTGCGGTGGTCGCGCTTCTCGGCCTCGGCGAGCAGTTCGAGGTACTCGTCCTGCGCCTCGGGCGACTCCCACGCGGTGCCGTAGATGCGCTGCAGGTCGGCATTGTTCTGATCGCCGCGCCAGTACGCGGCCGAGCTGCGGGTGAGTTTCACGGCCGGGATGTACTTGGTGGTGGGCACGTGCGGGCCGCGGCACAGATCGCCCCAGATCCGCTCGCCCGTGCGGGGATTGAGGTTGTCGTAGGCGGTGAGCTCGGCGCCGCCGACCTCCATCACCTCGGCGTCGTCGGCCGCGCCCTTATCGTCGATGAGCTCCAGCTTGTAGGGCTCGCCGGCCAGCTCGGCGCGGGCCTCGTCGTTGCTCTCGTACACGCGGCGGCTGAACTTCTGCCCCGCCTTGATGATCTGCTTCATCTTCTTCTCGAGGTTCTTCAGATCCTCGGGAGTGAAGGGCTCGGCCACATCGAAGTCGTAGTAGAAGCCGTCCTTGATGAACGGCCCGATGCCCAGCTTCGTGCCGGGGAATCCGTCCTGCACAGCCTGCGCCAGCACGTGCGCCGCGGAATGCCGGATCACGTTGCGGCCGTCCTCGGTGTTCGCCGCCACGGCCTCGACCTCGGTGTCGGTCTCCGGGACCCAGCTGAGGTCCTTGAGAGTGCCGTCGGTCGTCTTCACCACCACGATGGCCTCAGGGCCCTTGTTGGGAAGATCCAGCTCGCGCATGGCGGCCCCGGCGGCGATACCGGCGGGGACGACGAAGGTGGTGCTCACGGTGCTCCTATTTCATGCGGGCGGCATACCTGGCCGCACGCGGGTTGTCGGTACACCGATCCTATCGGTCGTCCGCCACCGCTAATCGACCGTGGCGTTCCTCGGGCGTCTGCCGCGGGCAGCTCAGGCATTTCTCGTTTCCGGGGCACAGGTAGAGCAGGCAGCACGAGCCCCGTCGAACCACGGTGCCGCGGCCGGGTGCGGCCTCGAAACGGGCGGGCGGCGCCTCGGGACCGCATTCTGCGAGCACCGCAGCGGCGAGCGCGGCGGGGTCCGGTGCCGCGAGGGACGCCGAGGCCACCGAGTCCGTCCCGATGGCCCATAGCGCCCGCGTGGGCGCCCCCGATGCGGCGGCCACGGCGGGGATGGTCGACCGGAAGTGCCGCCCGAGTGCGGGCAGTGGATCGGGAGTCGAGGGCGCACCGTCGACCTGGGGCCAGCCGCCCGGCCCGACGGTGACCCGGGCGCGGTCGGCATCGCGTCCGTCGATCAGAGCGAGGCGCGCGAGCGCCCCGGACAGGGCGTACCAGTAGAGGACTCCGGCGACGCGGCGCTCGGGTGTGCGCATGGACCGCTGAAGCTCGTCGATGGCGGCGGCCGGGTCCGCCTCCGTCATCAGTCGTCGCCGAAGATGGGGCTCTGCAACCACGACCAGTCGATGCCCACCCAGCCGCCGGCCATGGCGAGTGCGCCGAGCAACCAGAGCGTGAGCAGGACGATGGCGCAGGTGCCTAGCCCGAACAGGCCCTTGACCAGAATGTTCTGCTTGCCCAGCCAGTCCGCGAAGCGGTCGTACCGGGCACGCGCGAAGCGGAGGAGGCGGTGCGCCCACTCGAATTCGGTGGACAGGATGCCGAGGCCCGCGAACACGATGAGCCAGCCGGGCCCGGGGTAGGGAATGGCGATGATGCCCGCGATGAGCACGGCCCCGCCGATCACGCCGACGGCGATCCGCCACGCGAGCCGCCCCTGGCGGTTGGACTTCACGCGTTCGCGCCACGTGTGCAGTCGGCTCAGGGGTGAGCCGCTCTCGGTGTCGTGGTCAGGCATCCTCCCAGCGTACCGATCAGTTCGCGATCTCTTCGAGCAGCGGCAGCGCCACGGCGTCGCCCACCGTGGGCGCTGCGGCCTGCAGCTCGTGGTCGAGGATCTGAACCGCGACTCCGAATGCGCGTTCCACCTCCACATAGTTGTGTGAGGACGGGAAGGTCGCCCGGATGGCGTCGCGCTCCTCGCGCGGGAGGTAGCCGTCGGGTGCGGCGGTCCGCGTGCCGGCGAGCGCCACGAGCGCGTCGCGGAGGAGATCCAGCTGGGCCGCGGCGGCCGGTCCGTCTCCGCGGCGCAGCGCGGCCCGGGTGCGCAGGGCCGCGAGCCAGGTAGGACCGATCAGGTCCACGGTGCCCGCTGTCGGAGCAGCACCGGCGGTGCCGAAGAGCTGTTGGAAGGGCTCGCCGGGCCGAGGCCCGAAGAGTTCGGCGGGAACCACGCCGATCCGGGCGGTGAGCAGGTTCGGCAAGAGGTAGACCACCGCACCGGCGTCGGCGGTGTGGTGCACGGCGCCGAAGTCGCGGTACATCGCGCGCGTCAGGAAGCCCCGGATGTCGTCGATGTTCTTCTCGCTGGAAGCCGCGAAGCGCAGATCGATTCCGGTGACGTCGTCGAGTGCGCCGACCGCGGCGGGGCCCACCACTGCGCCGGCGACGAAGTCGTCCGACTGCTGCGCCGCGGCGATCAGCCGATTGGCGACGTCCTGACGTTCTGCTGCCGTGAACATGATCTTCACGGTAGCGCAACCGGATCGGTGAACGACCAAGCGGTCGGTGCGCGGTTCGACGTCGCCCCGCGGCTGTGATTGGCTGAGTAGAGCACCTCGGTGCTGCGCGCCCCCTGTTCCGTCCGGGGAGCGCCCACAGTCTCCGTCAGGGCGGCCGCGAGGCCGCATGTCGTTCCAATCCCTCACCACGTTCGTCCGTGTCCGCCGACCACTCCTCGGCTTGTGGGTGGTGTTCTTCGTCAACGGCGCGGTACTCGCGAGCTGGGCGCCCCGAATTCCTGAAGTGCAAGGTGCGCTGTCGATGTCGGACAGCACACTTGGTTTGGTTCTCTTCGGCGTGGCGGCCGGATCGGTGCCGGGACTATTGGCCGCTCCGCGATTGGTCGCGGCGTTAGGTAGCCGACGGAGCTGTCTCGGAGCCGCCGTGGCGTTCGCGGCCGGACTTCCGCTCATCGCCGCTGCACAGGGGGCGACATCGCTCGCGTGCGTTCTCGCCGCATTGGGGTCTGCGTCCGGCATTCTCGACGTGGCCATGAACACCGCCGGCGTGGAATTCGAGACCAGGAGTAATAGACGGGTTCTCTCCCGTCTGCACGGCGGCTACAGCCTCGGAGTGCTCTGCGGCGCATCAGGCGGAGCGATCGCCACGAGCGTCGGTGTCCCGCTCCGGGTTCACTTCCTCGCGGTCGGGTTCGGCCTCGCACTCCTCGCCACCGGGGCCGCGCTGCAGCTCGACCGAGCGGGCCATCCCCGCGGATCAGCGATACCCTCCGCCCCTTGGGAGTTGATGACCACGATCGGCGCTCCGATCGCCGCGATCGCCGTCGCTGCATTGCTCGTCGAGGGCATGCTCACCGATTGGTCCGCGCTGCTGATCGGCCGGGAACGCGGAGCCGGTGTCGAGGTGGGCTCCACCGTGGTGGTCGCTTTCAGCGTGGCGATGTTCGTGTCCCGCTCGCTCGGAGACAGGTTGCTGCACCGCGTCGGAGCGCCCCGCCTCCTCGCCACGGCCGCGATCGCGATCGGGACTGGCACGGCGACCGCTTCCCTCTACGACGGATGGGTGGGCGCGTACCTCGGCGTGGTCGCGGTCGGCCTGGCCGTGGGACCGGTGTTTCCGCTCGCGATCGGGCTCGCCGCCGCGCGTTCCCCAAGCGCGGCGCCGGCGGCGACGGCAGCCGTGAGCTGTGTGGGATATCTCGCCTACCTGGGCGGACCACCTGTCATCGGCGCCGGTGCCGATCTGGTTTCACTTCCCGCCGCCATTGCAGGATGTGGGATCACGAGCGCAGCAGTGGTGGCGTTCGGCGCGATGCGTCTCGCGCGCGATCACCGGGCCGGACCGAACATTCAACCAAGTTCGCGATAGAAGTCGCACGAATCTCTATCGTGTCGTAACGTGCGAGAATGACGGTTCACATCGCCGATACCACGCAGGTCACGACAGAAGACGGTGCGCGCCTGCGAGTGCAGACCTTCGGCGCATCCGATGCCCCGACGATCGTGCTCTCCCACGGTTGGGCCTGCAGTATCGAGTACTGGAAGCCCCAGATCGACGCCCTCGCGTCCGCCTACCGGGTGATCGCCTACGACCAGCGCGGCCACGGCCACAGCTCACGAGGGCGCACTCCCCTGACCGCGGCCGTGCTCGCAGACGATTTCGCGGCGGTGATCGATCACGCGGTGGGCGGCGGCCGTGCCGTCACCGTCGGACACAGCATGGGGGGCATCACCCTCATGGCCTGGTGGCACAGGCACCCCGAGCAGGCGGCACGGACCAGCGCAGCCACCGTCCTCGCCAACACCACGACAGGAGGATTGGCGCGCGGCACGCGCATCTTCCCTCTCCTCAACGGCGTGGTCCCGGCGCCGGTCGCTCTCGGAAAACTGGTGCTGGGCACACCGATCCGCATCCCGGGCGGCCCCGTCGTCCGAGAGGCGGTTCGACAGCGCACGATGAACCCGCGGACGGCGACGAGGGCCCAGGCGGCGTTCGTGGCCGATATCGTCCGGCGCTGCGACCCGGTGACCCGCGCCAGCGCCGCGGCTGCCCTCATCGATCTCGATCTGGGCGCGGCCGCGGTTCGGAGCGTCGCCTCGCCGACCACGGTCACCATCGGCCGGGTCGATAAGCTGACGCCGCCGTGGATGGGGCGGGCGATCGCGAAGACGCTCGACGACACCGGCCATTTGGAACACCTCATCGAGCTCGACACCGGTCACGCGGGCAACGTCGAGATGGCATCCGTGTTCAACACGATCGTCTCCAAAGCCGCCGACAAGCACCTGGGTCCGAGCGTCGAACGGGCGAATCACCCGACCTGACCGTCGCACCCTCGGCCAGGTCATACGATCAATTCGTCCGGAACTGTCAGATCGGGATGTCCGTACACCGTGGAAATCTGCGAAAGGTCGTCTCCCGAACACACGGCCGCAACCTGATCGAGAAGAGCATCGTAATCGGGACCAGTGCGTCCGTCATAGGCCTCGGTCATCCGCCCCCACTCGTCCCACGGCAGCATTTCCACCCTGTTGAGCGCGGCGAGGTCTTTCACGAGGTTCCCCCGAATCTCAGCGGGCCCCCAGTTCTCCGTGCCGTAAACACCGAACTCCATCGCATCGACCCTGTTGTTCCGATAGGCGAGCCATGCCTCCGCCCCTGACAGGAACTCTCCGGGGCGAAGATCATCAGGCCGATCAAGCACGGAACCCCCGAGTATTTCGGGATCGATCCGTATCCAACGATCATCGACGAGGTATTCGACGATCCAGTGGTCCACTGCGCGATTCGGTACGAAGTATGTGGCGAATCCGCATCGCACTCGGGCCGGGATCGCGCATCGCCGGAGGATGCTGCATGCGAGGACCGCGAAGTGACGGCACGTGCCGACTACGCGTTTGTCCGGTTCACGTGGCACCGTCAATGGCGCCGGATCCATTTCGCGGAGTCGCGCAACGATCTCGCTTGCTCGTCGGATGTCCTTTTCCGAGAGCCGGTCTAGCGAGATACCGGAGGCGCGCACATCGGAGGGTTGAACAATCAGCGAGGCAACCGGCCGACACAGCTCGACCGGGTCCTGCTCGACGTTCGCGAGCATGGCTCGATGGACCGACCGCAGGTCAGTCAGCTTCGTGGGCGCCGCGTAGTCGATTACCACCTCAGAGCAACCATCGCCGACGGCGGAGTCAGAACTCCGCGACTTCGATGGCGCACCATCAGCCCTTCTTCAATTCCTGCGCCAGCATCACCAGGATGTCGCTGGGGCCGCGCAGGTACGTGAGCTTGTAGACGTCCTCGTACGTCGCGACTCCGCGGAGCGGATGGCATCCGTGCCGCGCGGCGATCGCGAGGGCCTCGTCGATGTCGTCGACTGAGAACGCGATGCGGTGCATGCCGATCTCGTTGGGCAGCGTGGGAGTCGTCTCGATCGCGTCCGGGTGGATGTACTCGAACAGCTCGATCATCCCGTGCCCATCGGGAGTTCGGAGCACGGCGACCTTGGCGTGATTTCCGTCCAGTCCCACGGCGGTGTCTGCCCATTCGCCGCTCACGGTCTGTCTTCCGACCACCGACAGACCCAGATCCGTGAAGAAGGCGATCGTCGCCTCGATGTCTCGCACCGCGATTCCGACGTTCTCGAGTTTGATCATCATGCGGGCTACGCTACGGAGCCCGCGTCGCACTGTCCCGGCCTCCGCGCAGTTGTCAGACGAGCGCCCCCGCCGATCGACGCCCACGTCCATCCACTCGGGCAGAGAGTGCGGACAGTCGCCGTCTTCCAGGCACCTTGGCTCGCGAAGAGACTCGAGGCATGGCGGGCGCACACGTACAGCAATCCGACACCGTCCGTACGACTGACGCGGCAACGGGGAGACGCCTGCCGACGCTCGATGTGCTGCGGGGCATCGCGATTCTGGGCACACTCGCTACGAACATCTGGATCTTCACTGCGCCCGGAAGCGGTGCCGCTGCGGCATCACAGGTTCCGCCAGATCAAGGCGGCGTGGTGGCCTTCCTGTCATGGATTCCCAACGGAAAGTTCCTCGGCCTGCTGACGATCATGTTCGGGATCGGGGTGGTGATCCAACAGCGGTCGGCGCAGCGGCACGGCCGCCAATGGCCGGGCACCTACCCCGTACGGTGCGCACTGCTGTTCCTCGACGGTCTCGTCAACTACATCTTCATGGTCCAGTTCGACGTCTTGCGCGCGTACGCAGTGGTCGCCTTCATCGTCGCGTTCCTCGTGCTGTTCAGTGACCGGATTCAACTCTGGCTGGCGGCGCTCTTCCTCGCCGTCCACATCGGCTATCTCGTCTACCTCACCCTCCAGGACAACGGCGGTATGCCGCCGCCCCCACCCGGCCCGCAGCTCCCCGAGGGCTCGACCGACATCGGCTGGTGGGACCTGACGCTGTACAACCTGCAGAACCTTCCGCAGGCGTTCATGATCAACGCCGAGTTCCCCACCCTCGCCGTGATGGCGGTGGCGTTGTTCCTCCTCGGCGGAGCCGTGTACCGCCACGGCGTCTTCGAGGCCGGCCGCCGGCGACTTCGGTACTGGCTGATGGCCGTGGGATTCGGGGTTGCGCTGCCTGCGGATTTCACAGTGAGCGTGCTGTTCCCCGAGTACAGCTCGTGGGGCCGTTACTTGTTCGCAGCCGGTGTGTCCTTCGGTCTGCTCGCCCTGGTCACCGAGTACGGCGTCCGGCGCGGAGGCTTCGGGCGGACCGGCACCATGATGTCCCTGGTCGGACGCATGGCGCTGACGTGCTACCTCCTGCAGAACATCCTCGGCGTCCTGGGGCAGTACCTTGTGTTCAACCGGGACTTCTTCGCGCGCCTGAACTATCCCGCGGCGGCCGTGGGGGCGTGGCTGGCGATCTCCGCGATTCTGATCGTGTTCTCGTGGTGGCTGTGGCTACGAAAGTTCGATCGCGGGCCGGCGGAGATCCTGTGGCACCGGGCCTACGACCTCACCATCAGTGGCGTGCGACGCGTTCGCTCGCGCTGACCCGAAGACACCCGAAAACGAAGAAAACCGGCTGGTTACCAGGCGGTTTTTCGGTGGTCCTAGCTGGGATCGAACCAGCGACCTTCCCCGTGTGAAGGGGACGCTCTCCCACTGAGCCATAGGACCGAAGCTTCGTTCGGCTTCGTGTTACCGCTCAGCCGAACGAGAGAGAACATTAACACGACGTCTGAATGGAAGGGTAATCGGGGTGCTTACCTGCGGCTATCCTCAGCCACGTAAGCCGACGAGGCAGGACGATGCTTCACCACGTCGCCGACTGCGGCGCGAACATAGAGTGACCAGGCGATTTGGCAAGCGCTCGATGTTCACGTACTGTTCTCTCTCGCACCGGAAAGGCACCGAAAGGGCCGGTCCGGCTGTGATTGCGGATGTAGCGCAGTTGGTAGCGCATCACCTTGCCAAGGTGAGGGTCGCGGGTTCGAATCCCGTCATCCGCTCGAAGTGGGCTTACCGTGGCGGTGTGGCCGAGTGGTGAGGCAACGGCCTGCAAAGCCGTGCACACGGGTTCGATTCCCGTCGCCGCCTCCAACACGCTCAGCCACTCCGCAACGGAGCGGCTGAGCACCACTTCTTGTTACGCGCGATTAGCTCAGTGGGAGAGCGCTTCCCTGACACGGAAGAGGTCACTGGTTCAATCCCAGTATCGCGCACCATGAAGACCCGCTGGAGACAGCGGGTCTTTTTGCATTCGGGGGCATCGGCACCGACCATCGATCGCCGCGCGCTGCCGCGGCCGACACTCCACGGCTGCTCGTCTCCGACTCCCGTGACCAGCGGCGGCGTGCCCAATCCCGCTATCCCCCACCCCCTTCGAAGCGCGATCTCCGGCTCGTGTAAGTTATGACGAGCCTCAACAGCAGGCGGATGTAGCGCAGTGGTAGCGCATCACCTTGCCAAGGTGAGGGTCGCGGGTTCGAATCCCGTCATCCGCTCCAGGAGCCCCGGTCGCGTATGCGGCCGGGGCTTCAGCCATTTCTGTAGCCTGGTCACGTGATCATCGACGTCCTTGCGCGACTGCCCCGCCGGGGACAGTTCTTCGCGCCGTGGATGGCGGTCGTCGCCATGTTCGTCGCCAGCATCACGGTGGCCGACGGTGCCGCGGCACTCGTCGGCATCGCCCTCGCGATCGCTGTCGCAGCGGTCTGCCACGCCGCAGCCGATCGGGACCACCGCGCACCGTCGGGCCCGAAGACCGGACGAGCGCCGGATCACCGGCTCCGCGGCGCATACCGCCGCAGCTTCATGCCGAACGGGGCCGGGCGGCCCCGTCGGCCCCGAGCACCGGGCATCGCCGCTTTCGCGGCGTAGCTCTCACCACACGCCGCACGCGTCCCATCACTCACGCGCGTCGCGGTCACGCGCGCGCTTTCACGCCTGCGAGGTGCTCTCCCATGCTCGATTTCGTCTACTACCCCATTTCCGCCGTCCTCTGGCTGTGGCATAGCGTCTTCGGTGCCGCGCTCGGCGCCGACAACGGTTTCGCCTGGGCTCTGTCCGTGGTCTTCCTCGTCTTCACCGTGCGCGCGCTCCTCCTGTGGCCCGCAATCGTGGCTGCACGCACCGATCGCCGGGTGCAGAAGTTGCGGCCCGAGTTGGAGAAGCTGCGCACCAAGCACGGTAAGGACGCCCGAAAACTGGCCGTCGAGACGCAGCGGCTTCAGCGCGAGAACGGTGTTCGCCCACTCCTCGGCTGCCTACCCGCCCTCGTGCAGGTCCCGGTCTTCTTCGGTCTGTATCACGTGCTCCGGTCGTTCAATCGCACCGGAACCGGACTCGGGCAACTCGGCCTCACGCCCGAGCAGAACGCGACCACCGCCAACTACGTTTTCTCCGCGCACGATGTCCAGTCCTTCCTCAGCGCCAGGCTTTTCGGTGCACCCATCTCCGCCTCCATGTCGAGCTCGGACAGCGTGCTCGCCTCCTTCGCGCAGTTCGGAGGGATGCCCAGCGTCACCACGATCGCGGCGGTGGCGATACCGCTGATGGCGATCGCCTGCATCGTCACCCACATCAACGCGCGATTCTCACTACGGCACCAGACCGTCGACGCCGCCGGCGCACTGCAGGCAGACCTCATGCGGAAGCTGATGCTGTGGGTGATGCCACTGGGCAGTGTCGTCGCCGGGCCCGTCCTGCCGATCGCGATCCTGTTGTATTGGGTCGCGAACAACGCGTGGACCTACGCCCAGCAGCACCTCGTCCACTTCTTGCTGGAGCGAGAGAAGGTACGGACGGCGGTCACGGCAGCCGGTCGATGACCGAGGGCGGTTCCGCCGCGTGGCAGGATGCGCACCATGTCCGACGGTGCACCCGACCTGATCGTCCGAGCGGCGGCCGCCACCGACCTCGGAGCGGTCGCGGCCCTCGGCGTCGAGGTCCAGGATCTGCACTTCACCGCGCGCCCCGATCTGTTCGTAGCTCCGGCCCCAGACCAGATCGAGGCCTTCATGGCTGCCGCGATCGACCAGCCGCAGCACCACCTGCTTGTAGCGGTCCGTGCAAGCGAGGTGCTCGGCTTCATCCTCTGCGAGCAACAACGGAGAATCGCCACACCGTTCCGCCGCGCAATGACGAACATCTACATCCACCAGCTGGCGGTCGCAACGCACGCCCGGCGGTCCGGTGTGGCGTCCGCTCTGCTCGCAGGCTGCGAGTCGCTCGCCAGCGCATCGGGAGCCTCGTGGCTCCGACTCGATTCGTGGGCCTTCAATGCGACTGCGCAGGACTACTTCACCCGTCGCGGATTCGCAGCGATGAACACGGTCTTCGAGCGCATGGTGCCGTAGCCTGGAGCTGGATCGCGACTGGCGCGCAAGGTGGAGCACCACCGGGGACCGATCCGCGACCGCTACGCCGTGCGCCTGGGCACACCGACCCAGGAGGCACCGTGTCCGCATCCCCCGTAGTCATGCGTGGCGATCTGCTCGCCCGAACCACCAACGCCGACACCGCGCGCCGCGCACAGGAGCTGTTCACCGCCAACGGTGTCCGTCCTACGCTCGCAACCGTGCTCGTGGGCGACGACCCAGCCTCGGCGACCTACGTCCGGATGAAAGAACGACGGAGCGCCCAACTCGGCCTGGACACCCGACACGTCGAGCTCGCTCGCGAGACGACCACCGCCGAACTGGTCGATGTGCTCAACGCCCTCTCCGGCGATCCGGAGGTGCACGGCATCCTGCTCCAGCACCCCGTCGGCCAACACATCGACGAACGGGCGGCGTTCGACGCCATCACGCCGACGAAGGACGTCGACGGGGTCACCTCGGCATCCTTCTCCGCCATGGCGTTCGGAGAGGCCGGATTCGAATCCTGCACGCCCGCGGGCATCCTTCGCCTGCTGGACCACTACGAGGTGAACCCCTCTGGTTCACACGCGGTGGTCGTCGGACGCAGCCCCATCCTCGGCAAACCGATGGCCGCGCTCCTGTTGCAGCGCGATGCCACCGTCACCGTGTGCCATTCGAAAACGCGTGATCTCGCACGGCACGTCGCAGCTGCCGACATCGTGATCGCCGCCGTCGGGCGGCCCGAGTTGATCCGCGGCGAGTGGATCGCGCACGGCGCCGTGGTGATCGACGCCGGTTACAACCCGGGCAACGTCGGTGACGTGGATTTCGTGGGGGCGTCCCGCCACGCGGCGACGATCACCCCAGTTCCCGGCGGCGTCGGCCCGATGACCATAGCGGTGCTCCTGGCGCAGACCGTCGACGCTGCGGAACGGGCAACGCACCCGCGCTAGTGTCGCGGCATGACGCGTGGCCCTCTCCCTGTCGACGGCCACGTCCACAGTGAGTGGTCGTGGGACACGGGCGGCCCGTCGTCCGGCGCGGCCGGGCGAATGGCCGCGACCTGTGTGCGGGCACTCGAAATCGGGCTTCCCGGCATGGTGTTCACGGAGCACCTCGACCTCGACATCAATTGGCGGTCCACCACCGACGATCTCCTGGAGCATCAGCGCAGGCTGCTCACTGACGAGGGCTATGTCGCAGTGCCAGAGTTCGATGTGGACGGCTATTCGGCCGCGATCAAACGCTGCCGCGCCGAGTTCCCGACGGTCCGGATCCTGACGGGCGTCGAGGTCGGACAACCTCACGTGCATCCGGACCGCATTCGGGCCCTCACATCACGATTCGACCGGATCAACGGATCACTGCACACGCTGCCCGTCGGAGGCGACAGGTTCGAACCCAACACGCTGTATTCGATGTGGCCGGCGGACGAGGTGATCCTCGCGTACCTCGACGAGGCACACCGGATGCTAGAGGCCGCGGACCTGTTCGAGGTCTTCTGTCACCTCGACTATGCAGTACGGACCTGGCCCACGCGACGGGCGGGCGAGTTCCAACCGAGCAGGTTCGAGAACCACTTCCGCCAGACCCTCCGCGCGATCGCGCAAACCGACCTCGTGCTGGAGATCAACACCGGAATCATGCGTCCGTGGCTCACGCAGTGGTGGGCGGAGGAGGGCGGGCAACAGGTGACGTTCGGCAGCGACGCCCACGAACCGAGGCATCTCGCTGCTCACTTTGTGGAAGCGGTGGATCTCGCTCGAGACTCAGGGTACGTCCCCGGCGAAACACCCGACCTTCCGTGGCGACGGAACGGCTCCGGCTAACGGTCCTCGCCATCGGGTGACGATGGGTACGACTCGGAGAACCGACGCCCCCACGCCGTCATAGACTCAAGGACGGGCAGCGCCCCTCGGCCCGCGTCGGTGAGGCGGTACTCGACGCGAGGCGGTACCTCCGGATACACCTCTCGGTCAACGAGGCCGTCCTGTTCCAGCTCGCGGAGCTGCCGAGCCAGGACCCGCGGTGTGGGGCTCGGAAGAATTCGTGCCAACTCGTTGAAGCGGAGTACCCCGCGCCGATCCAGTTCGGACAGAATTGTCGGCTTCCATGCCCCGCCGAGCACGGCCACGGTGATCTCGGCCGCGCACACCGGATGGGAGTTCTCCACCAGTTTGCGGGTACGCGCACGGCCGCTACTCGGTGCTTCCACGACTGTGACTATGCCACCGCACAGGCGTGCATGGTTCGACCTGCGCGCTATCCCCTTTGTCACCGAGTGACTCCGTTGTGCGTTCTTGTTTCCCGCGAATTGCTCCTGCACCCTCGAAACGTGAACTGTCCGACTGCTACCCCCAGCAAGACTCGGCCCGATTGGCGAATCCTGGTACCACTACTGACTGGGATCCTGACGACGAGCCTCGCGGTGGGCATGATCAATACCGCCCTCCCGCGCCTCGCGGACGACCTCGCCCTATCGGCAACCTTGCGGACCTGGATCGCCGATATCTATCCGCTGTGCCTGGCGATCGGCATCGTGAGTGCGGCGCGGGCCGGCGACGCCCTCGGTCGCCGGCGCCTGCTGGTTGCGGGCTTGGTGTTGTTCGGCGCTGCCAGCGCAGCCGCGGCGACGGCATCGACGGGTGCGGTGCTCCTCCTCAGTCGCAGCGCTCTGGGGGTCGCTGGGGCGATGGTCGTGGCGGGCGTCGTCTCAACGATCGGCGCCGTGTTCGACGGGAACGCGCGCACCGTGGCCAACGGGTGGTGGGTGGCAGTGTTCGGCGCGGCCGCGGCGATCGGTCCTATCGTGGGCGGCACTGCGACGGAGATTGCGGGATGGCGCTCGGTGTTCTGGATATCGGTCCCATGTGCGGCGGTCGGGCTTCTGCTGACCCTGGCGATGGTGCCCGAGACCCGCTCGGCCGGACCGGTGACGTGGGATCCAGCGAGCATCGTCACGTCGGCGGGCGGTCTCGGGCTCGCGGTCTACTCGGTCCACCATCTCGCCGCCGCACCCATTGCGGGTAGCGCAACGGCAATAGCCGCGTCGGCGTTGCTGATCTGGTTCGTTCGGCGGCAACGCCGCCTGACGGACCCCATGATCGACGTGTCGATGTTCGCACGACGCCGCTTCTCCGTTGCGACGGTTTCGATGCTGATCTCGTCGGGGGCGGGTGCCGCCGCCGTCTACCTCCTGAGCATCTACTTGCAGGCGGGCGGCCGAGGGCCGCTCGCGACCGGGATCGTCCTGCTTCCCCAGGCTGTGGCAACGACCGCGGGAGGACTATGCGCCCCCGCTGTCGCACACCGGCTCCCGCCTTCGACAGCGCTGCGCGCCGCGTTGATTCTCCAAGCCGTGGGCCTGCTGACCGTGGCCTTCCTCCCGGGCACGATGATCGCCGGGCTGGCGCTCGTCGGCCTCGGCTTCGGTATCGTCGGCACGCTCGGCACCTCGGCGCTCTTCGATTCGGCGAATCCCGACCAGGTGGCTCAGGTCGGTGCTGTGCAGGAGGTGGCATTCGCCCTCGGAGCCGGCGGCGGCATTGCCGTGTTCGGTACGGTCGCGTCGCTGTCACAGCATCGTGGCTTCCCGTTGGCAATGGCTGCCGCCGCGACGGCGTGCCTCATCGCTGCAGGCCTCCGGAATCGTCCTAGTCCCGCTCTTGGATAGACAGTTCGTGCCCAAGTGTCCACCCAATCGGACGGGCTGCTAGCTTCCGATCGTGACCGAGAACACGCAGGCACCGTCGACCACGAGCCCCGAGGAGTCGCTCAACAGCCGGGTACGGGAGGCCTACCGGGCTGTCACCGACGAGGCGCGCGCCGACAAGGTGGCCAAGCAGCACGCGCGAGGCAAGATGACCGCCCGCGAGCGGGTGGCGCTGCTCGCCAACGGCGGGTTCAACGAGTTCGGTGCGCTCGCCGGACCGGGCCCCGCACAGCAGGGCGCGGCTCCCCTCGTCGCTCCTGGCGACGGGGTGGTGACGGGCATCGGCTACATCGACGGCCGCCCAGCGGCGATCGCGGCCTTCGACTTCACGGTGCTCGGCGGCAGCAACGGCGCCACCGGAATGGCCAAGCTGGATCGGTGCGCCGAACGCGCCCTGCTCGACGAGATCCCGCTGATCATGCTCATGGACGGCGGCGGACACCGGATGCAGGAGGCCCTTGATTCCCGCCTCGCCGCACCGGGCTCGCGGCTGCTGTTGCGCCTGGCCGATCTGTCCGGACACGTGCCGCTCGTCGCCGCCATGATGGGTCCGGGTTTCGGTGCGCCGGCGAACATCTCGGCGTGCTGCGATTTCGTCACCATCGTCCGCGGGATGGGCACCATCGGCATCTCGTCGGCGCCCCTGGTGCAGGCGGCCACCGGCGAGAACCTCACCAACGACGAGATCGGCGGCGCCGATCTGCAGGCGCAGCGCGGCGTGGTGGACGTGGTCACCGACACCGAACAGGAGTCGGTCGACGCGATCCGCGCCTTCCTCAGCTACCTGCCGGCCTCCGCGACCGCCGAGCCGGTGCTCTCCGCCGGCCCGCACGAACCCGGCGACACCGCCGAGGCGATCGATACGCTCGTCCCGTCGTCGATGCGGCAGGCCTACGACGTGGTCGACGTGATCGAGGCGATCGCCGACGTGGACACCGTCTTCGAACTCAAGCGCCTGCACGCCCCCAATATCGTGACCGCCTTCGCCCGGATCGACGGCCGCCCCGTGGGTGTGGTCGCGAATCAGCCGCGTTTCCACGCCGGCGCGCTCGACGCGAACGCGTGCGAGAAGGCCGCACACTTCATCGCGGTGTGCGACACCTTCGGTCTGCCACTGCTGATCCTCATCGACCTGCCCGGCTTCCTGGTGGGAGCGGGTGCCGAGGAGACGAATCTCGTCCGGCGCAGTGCACGCCTCGGCTACGAACTCGCGGCGGCCACCGTGCCGCGATTCGTGATCGTGACGCGAAAGGCCTACGGCGCGGCCTACATCGCGATGGGCGGCGGTCGCAGCATCGAGGCCGACCTCTCGCTGGCCTGGCCCACCGCGGAGATCTGCGCGATCCCCATCGAGAGCGCGGTCGACCTCGCCTTCCGCACGCAGTACGAGTCCGCACCCGACCCGGCGAAGGCCCGCAACGACCTCATCACCCTGTTCCAGGCGAACGTCGACCCGCTGCTCGCCGCGGACGGCTTCGGCATCGACGACGTGGTGCTCCCGTCCGCGACGCGCCCGATGCTCGCGGAGGCGCTGGGCCGGGTGCGGCGACGGCAGCCGCGGGTTCCGCAGAAGCGACGGTCCATCTCCCCCATCTAGGAACGCCGGTGCCGCCGAACGGCATCGGTGTTGGCGCACCGCGACGAGCAGTACGACTGCCGCCCGCCACGGCTGGTATCGGCGAACACCTTCGCGCATCCCTCGCGGGCACAGGCACCCAGCCGCGCTCCCTCAGCCTCCGTGGTGAAGATCGCGAGCCCACCCGCGGTGACCGCCCGAACCCGCCCGAGGAGCGATTCGGTCTCGGGGGTGAAATGCAGATGGGGGCGCAGCCCGTCGTGCGCGGTGAGGTAGATACCCACCGTCCCCGTCGTCAGCAACTGGTTCACCGCATCGCAGCGATCCTCCACCGCGGCGGTGAGGAACGGGGCCCGCAGCTGATCGGTCCACGCGCCCAGATCGCGGATCACGTCGTCGTCCAGTTCGATCCGGCGAATCTCGTGGTCCTGCAGGACCGCGGCGACCGCGGCCTCGGACCACGCACCGTCGGCCCGCAGGTTCACCAGGTCGACGGTGAGCCGCACACCGGTCATGTTGTCGTGGTCGAACTGCACGAGACGATCATCCCGCCTGGACGGTGGTCTCCGGGTACGACACGGGCACCTCGGTGCTCTCGCCCACCGTCGCGATCCGTCGCGCGCCGCATGCGCACCGCTGGTAGAGCACGATCCCCTCGCTGGTCGGGTGGTGCGATTCGGTCTGCCAGGCATGCAGCTGCGTCTCGATCTCGTTCATGACGATCAGCGTGCGACCGGTTCATCAGACGTTTCAACCATTACACGTCGAGACCGGCCAAAACCCATGACCACCAGCGGTATCGCAGTGAACGCGAGCGCCGGGACGATTCCGCCGACGACGCCGAACACCCACTCCGGCGCCCCACCGATGCGCGCGGCCGCCACGCCGACGCCGCACGCCGTGAGCACGAAACCCAGGGCTCCGAAGGCAGCGCTCCAGCGACCGAAGAGTGCCCACATGAGCGGCAGGAAATGCACCCCGACGGCGATGAGGACGATGCTCAGCGACAGATCCCGGCGACCGGACGCGACCGCAACCCGGTTCCCCACGACGACCAGAATCACCTCGACGGCCACCGCGGCCCAATAGCGCGGGTTGCGCACGAATCCCCGGCCGGACGGCGCCGCCGACGCCCGCGGCGCGGACCGTCGGGCCAGGACCAGCGAGGCGGCGCCCAGCAACGCGACCACGGCGACGCACACGCCCCAGACCGGCGCGCTCACTCCCTCCCGCCCCGGACCGAGCACCCACCACATCCCCGCGATCACCCCGATCGCCGTGCCCACCATCACCCCCCCATGGGACCACACAGTCGTACGCGACGCTTACTTTCTACCCCTAGGGGGTATAGAATCGCCGACGATGCGCTTCCTCATGATCAGACTCGCGCGAGCCCGCGTTTCACGCATGGCCGGCTCCCCGAACAGCTGGTCAGACATCATCTTGCATACCCTAGGGGGGTATAGTATGTTGGTGGAGTGTCGAAGACGGGAGAAGCCATGAATCCCATGGTCAAGATCGGAACCTACGCAGCCGGCCTGGCGGTGGTCTTCGCCGCCGCATTCGCCGTGGGCTCCGCCGTCGGCCCCACGGCCGAACAGCCCGGCCCGCACGCCACCGCACCGTCGATCAGCGAAGGGGGCCACGATGGCCACTGAGACCCACGCGCCCACCACCTCGGTGGACCTCGAGATCGAGGGCATGACGTGCGCCTCCTGCGCCAACCGCATCGAGCGCAAGCTGAACAAGCTCGACGGCGTCACCGCCACCGTCAACTTCGCGACCGAGAAGGCGCACGTGAACGCCCCCGCTGGCACCGATACCGCGGCACTGATCGACGCCGTGCAGCAGGCCGGATACGCCGCCCACGTCCCCGCCCCCGCGGGCGAGGGCGCCGACGGCGAACCGTCGGGCCGCACCCACGAACCCGCCGACGCGCTGCGCCAGCGCCTCCTCATCAGCGCCGCGCTCACCGTCCCGGTGATCGCGATGGCGATGATCCCCGCGCTGCAATTCGACTACTGGCAGTGGCTCTCGCTGACGCTCGCCGCGCCCGTCGTGGTGTGGGGCGCCCTCCCCTTCCACCGCGCCGCGTGGACCAACCTCAAGCACGGCACCGCCACGATGGACACGCTGGTGTCGATCGGCACGCTCGCCGCCTTCGGCTGGTCGATCTACGCGCTGTTCTGGGGCGCCGCCGGCGTGACCGGCATGACCCACCCGTTCAGCTTCACCATCGAGCGGATGGACGGTACCGCCAACATCTACCTCGAGGCCGCGGCGGGCGTCACGACATTCATCCTGGCCGGCCGCTACTTCGAGGCGAAGAGCAAGCGCCAGGCGGGCGCGGCCCTGCGTGCCCTGCTGGAGCTGGGCGCCAAAGACGCCGCCGTGCTCCGAGACGGTGTCGAGACGCAGATCCCGATCGGCGAACTCGCCGTCGGTGACGAGTTCGTGGTCCGCCCCGGCGAGAAGATCGCGACCGACGGCACCGTGGTCGCGGGACAGTCCGCGATCGACGCCTCGCTGCTCACCGGCGAATCCGTGCCCGTCGAGGTGCGCCCCGGCGATACGGTCACGGGTGCGACGGTGAACGCCGGTGGGCGCCTGGTGATCCGCGCGACACGCGTCGGTGCCGACACCCAGCTCGCACAGATGAGCCGTCTCGTCGAAGACGCACAGGCCGGCAAGGCCAAGGCGCAGCGGCTGGCCGACCGGATCTCCGGCGTCTTCGTGCCGATCGTGATCGCGATCGCCGTCGGCGCGCTCGGATTCTGGCTCGGCACCGGACAATCCGCGTCGATGGCCCTCACCGCGGCGGTCTCCGTGCTGATCATCGCGTGCCCCTGCGCCCTCGGCCTGGCCACTCCGACCGCCCTGCTCGTGGGCACCGGACGCGGCGCTCAGCTCGGCATCCTGATCAAGGGCCCTGAGGCCTTGGAGTCCACCCGCACGGTGGACACCGTGGTGCTCGACAAGACCGGCACCGTGACCACGGGCGTGATGAAGTTGCAGGCCGTGCACGCCGCCGCGGACGAGACCGAGACCGATGTGCTCGCCATGGCAGGAGCACTGGAGGCCGCCTCCGAGCACCCGATCGCCCGCGCCATCGCGCAGGCCGCACAGCACCGCGGCACGCTCGCCGCCGTCGAGCAGTTCGTGAACGTGCCCGGCCTCGGCGTCCAGGGCATGGTGGACGATCGCGCCGTCGTTGCCGGACGCCCCGTCCTCCTCGAGGACTGGGCCATGCCCCTGCCCGACGCCCTGCGCGCCGAGTTCGACGAGGCCCAGCGGCGCGGTCAGACCGCGATCGCGGTGGGTTGGGACGGTGCCGCCCGTGGCGTGCTGGTGGTGTCCGATGAGATCAAGCCGACCTCCGCCGACGCGGTCGCGCGGCTCAAGCGGCTGGGTCTGCGGCCGATCATGCTCACGGGCGACAACGAGCCCGCGGCGCGCTTCATCGCCGATCAGGTGGGCATCGACGAGGTGATCGCCGAGGTCCTGCCCGAGCAGAAGGTGGACGCGGTCCGGCGTCTGCAGGGCGAGGGACGCTCGGTGGCCATGGTGGGCGACGGCGTCAACGATGCCGCGGCGCTCGCGCAGTCCGATCTCGGCATCGCCATGGGCACCGGCACCGATGCCGCCATCGAGGCCGCGGACCTCACCCTGGTGAGCGGCGACCTGCGCACCGTGGTGGACGCTATCCGGCTCTCCCGTCGCACGCTGTCCACGATCAAGACCAACCTGTTCTGGGCCTTCGCCTACAACCTGGCGGCCCTGCCACTCGCGGCGGCGGCCCTGCTCACCCCGATGCTCGCCGGCGCGGCGATGGCCCTGTCGTCGGTGTTCGTGGTGAGCAACAGCCTCCGGCTACGCGGCTTCCGGCCGCAGAAGTGAATACTGGAACCATGACGACCACGGAAACCGGTCACGACCACGCGCACGGCTACATGTCCGACAAGGACGAGTACCTCAAGCGGCTTCGACGTATCGAGGGGCAGGCCCGCGGCCTGCAGCGGATGGTCGAAGAGGAGAAGTACTGCATCGACATCCTCACGCAGGTCTCCGCCATGACCAAGGCCCTGCAGGCCGTGGGCCTGGGACTGCTGGAAGATCACCTGAGCCACTGCGTGGTGGACGCCGCCCGCTCGGGCGACGAGGCGGAGACCGCCGCGAAGATCAAGGAGGCGTCGGCCGCGATCGCGCGGTTCTCGCGCTCCTGATCGGCATCGTCGACAATCCGCTTCCCGGAATCCGCGACATACCGTACAGTAACTTCTCGTCAGCGATGTGAGCTGCGTCTCACTTCACCGACACCCTCACCCTTGGACACCCGCCCGGCCCACAAGACCCCGGGCGGGTTTCCGCTTTCTGCGCGCTAGCTCGCGTCGGCCGAGGCGAAACGCGACAGCGCCAGCAGGCGCGACGTGGCGCGCAGATACTTCTTGCGGTAGCCGCCGGCCACCATCTCCGGAGTGAAGATCTCGTCGAGCTTCGCGCCCGAGACGAGCACCGGGATGCCCGCGTCGTACAGGCGGTCGGCGAGCACCACGATGCGCAGCGCCACCGTCTGGTTGTCGGCCGGGTGCACGCCGCTGATGCACACCTTGGAAATGCCCTCCACCAGCTGCTTGTACTTCGACGGGTGCAGCTTCGACAGGTGCTCGGACAGCGCATCGAAGGTGTCCAGGGTGGCGGTCGGATCGGCCTCGGCGATCGCGACGAGCTCCTCGTCCGACAGCGGATCGGGCGCGGGCGGCAGGTCGCGGTGCCGGTAATCGGGCCCATCGACCCGCACCGACTGGAAGACCGCGCTCAGCTTGCTGATCTCACGCATGAAGTCCTGCGCCGCGAAGCGCCCCTCGCCGAGCTGTCCCGGCAGCGTGTTGGACGTGGCGACGATCGACACACCCCGCGAAGCGAGCTCGGTGAGCAGCCGCGACATGACCATCGTGTCGCCGGGATCGTCGAGTTCGAACTCGTCGATGCAGAGCACGCTGTGGTTCGACAGGTACTCGACGCACTGGTTGAAGCCGAGCGCGCCCACGAGGTGGGTGTACTCGACGAAGGTGCCGAAGGCCTTGGGCGCGGGCACGCTGTGGAAGATCGAGGCCAGCAGGTGGGTCTTGCCCACGCCGAATCCGCCGTCGAGGTAGAGGCCCACACCGTGCGGCGGGGTGCTCTTGCGGCCGAACAGGCCCTTCTTGTTCCGCTGCTTGGTCAGCTTGTTCACGTCGGCGACGAAGTCGCGGGCGCTCTGCACCGCCGCGGCCTGGCTCGGCTCGTTGGGATCCGGGATGTAGCTGTCGAAGCTGACCTCGCTGAACATCTCCGGCGGCACCAGCTGCTCGACCATCTGCTCCGGCGTCACCGTCGGTGTGCGATCCACGAGATGCAACGTCATGCGGTGAACTTTATCCGCAGGTCACTCGCCCGGTCACCTCGGCTACCGTCGATGTGGTGACCGCGCTGCTGCCGCCCCCGCTTCCCGAGGATCCCGAGGCGCTCGCCGCGCTGTACCGCCACCCCGACGACGGCGACCGGCCGTACGTGCGCGCCAACATGATCACCTCGCTCGACGGTGCCGCCACGGCCGGCGGACGGTCGGGATCGCTCGGCGGTCCCGGGGATCGCCGCGTCTTCCAAGCGCTCCGCGCCGCCGCCGATGTGGTCCTGGTGGGCGCGGCGACGGTGCGCGACGAGGACTACGGAACCCCACCCCATCCCGCGCTCGCCGTGATCACCCGCGGCGAACTGGAACGGACTCCACGCCTCTACCCGGACGGCGGCCCGGAACCGATCGTCTACTCCGGGCACGGCGATTCGGTCGATCTCCGCGAGGTCCTCGCGGACCTGCAGCGCCGCGGCCTGCGCCGCGTGCTGGCCGAGGGCGGGCCCGGGGTTCTGGGTGCGCTGCTCGCCCAGGACCTCGTCGACGAGCTGTGCCTCACCGTCGCACCCCGCGTGGTCGGCGGTCACGGCGGCCGGATCGTCTCCGGCCCCGATCTCGCCACCGACCGCTGGAAGCCCGCGCACGCGCTCGCCGACGACGAGGGCTTCCTCTACACACGCTGGCTGCGCTGACCCGGGCACGCGGCGAACGTCGCTAGGGTGAAGACCATGCCTCAGCCGCGTACCGTGCGACCGCTCACCGTCGGCGCCGCCCTCGTCGCGGTCGCCGTGGCGGTCGCGGGATGCGCACCGTCGCCCGCACCATCGCCCGGATACGTCACGGACTTCGGGTCCGGCGGCGGGGGCGGCGCACCGTCGAGCTCGGCCAACCCGGTGGATGCGGCCCCGCAGTGGCGCGCGCCCCAGAACGATCCGATCTCCTGGCAGGACTGCACCGACCAGCTCGCCGCCCGCTACAACGCACCCGCCGCCGGCAACGCGACCTTGCAGTGCGGCTCGCTCACCGTGGCGCTGGGCCAATCGCAGGCGCCCCTGCGCGTCGCGCTGACCCGCGCCGTGGTGCCCGGTACCCCCGCGACCGCACCCCCATTGGTGATGGTCGGCGGCACCGAGTTCACCAGCCAACGGGCGCTCACCACGCTCGCCGCGGGCGAAGCGCCGCTGCTCGCCACCCGCCCGGTGGTCGCGATCGACCGCCGCGGTCTCGGCGGATCTGCCCCACTGACCTGCCGGACCGCGGAACAGCGATCCGTCTTCCGCTCCGGAGGTGGTCCCGCCGACCCTCTCGACGAGCGCGTGGCCGCGATCAGCCGGGCGTCGACGGAGGCCGCGACCCTCTGCGGCGACGCCTACCCCGCGACGCTCACCGAGTACACGGCCGCGGGCGCCGCCGACGATCTGGAGGCCTTGCGCAGCGCGTGGCGCGTCCCCGCGCTGGCGCTGCTCGCCGTCGGAGACGGGTCCACCACGGCACTGGCGTACGCCGCGAAGCATCCGAAGCAGGTGGCGCGCTTGGCCCTCGACTCCCCCGTCCGGTACTCCGCGCCCGAGGCCGCGCGGGCCGAGGACGCCGCGAAGGGCACCAGCGCCACGCTGCAGGCGCTGGCGAGCCAGTGCGGGCCGGCATGCGCCCTGGGACCGGACCCCACCGGGGCGATCCGCGATGTCGTCGACCGCGCCGCCGCGGGCCGGTTGGCGCCGTTCACCGACACCGATGTCCGGCGCGCGGTGATCACCACCCTCGGCATCGGCGCCGGCGACCGTGACGCCCGCATCGCCGCCCTCGCGCCGGCTCTCCAGGCCGCCCGCACCGGCGACCCCGCACCGCTGCGCGCCATCCTGCGCACCGCGGACGAGGCCCTCGGCAGCGACGGCCAGTTCGTGGGCCGCTGCTCCGACGCCGCGCAGAAGGCCTCACCCGACCAGGCCAAGGCCAACGCCGAGAAATGGGGCCCGCAGTACCGGCTGGGCGCCGCGTCCGCGCTGACCCTCGCGGACTGCACGTCCTGGCCCTCGATGCCGGAGCCGCCGGCCCTGACGCCGCTGTCGGTGCGGTCGCTGGTGGCCACCGCGGCCGCCGACCCCCTCACCTCCCGTGACGCGCTGGAGACACTCAACGGACAGCTCACGGTGGCGGGCGCCCAACCCGCCGCCGTCACCTGGGGCGGTATCGGCGACGGTGCCGTGGTCCGGTCGGCCTGCGTCCAGAACGCGCTCGTCGCCTACCTGGACCGCCTCGAGGCGCCGAGCACCCGGGCCTGCCCCGCCTGAGCCCGCCGGTTCGGTACGGTCTATCCGTGCCAGTAGCTCTCGCCCGGATGAAGTCCGACCCCGTCCTCGTCATCAAGTGGATCCTGTGGCCGCTCGCCATCCTGACGCTGCTGCAACGACTCATCGTGCTGGTGCCGAACCGCGCCAAGACCGACGACTTCACCACGGTGTACACGGCCGCGGTGCGATTCCTGCGGCACGAGCCGGTGTACGTGGAGAACTACGACACCGTCGATCCGCACTACCTCTACGCCCCGTCGGGCACGCTGCTGATGGCACCCTTCGGCTACTTCGACCCGGAGACCGCGCGGAACATCTTCGTGGCGCTGAGCACGATCGCGCTGCTGGTGGCGCTCTACGTGATGCTGCGGATGTTCGGCTACGGCCTGAACTCGGCCGTCACGCCCGCCGTGCTGTTCTTCGCCGTGACCACCGAGGCCGTCACGAACACCCTCGTGTACACGAACTTCAACCTGTTCCTGCTGCTCGCCGAGGTCGTCGCCATGGCGCTGCTGCTCAAGCGCAAGGACCTGTGGGCGGGCATCCCGCTGGGCCTGTCCTTCGCGGTGAAACCCCTGCTGGCGGTGTTCCTGCTCCTGATCATCCTGAACCGGCAGTGGAAGGCCCTGATCACCGCGATCGGCGTCCCCATCGTGTTGATGGGTATCGGGTGGGCCCTCGCAGCGGATCCGAAGAGCTACATCGATCGCACCATGCCCTACCTCGGCGTGGCGCGGGACTACTACAACAGCTCGATCAGCGGGAACGCCATGTACTTCGGGCTCCCCGACTGGCTGACCTTCCTGCTCAAGGCCGCCGTGCTGATCATGGCCGCCGTCTCCGTGTACCTGCTGTACCGGTACTACCGCAGCAGCAACGAGCTCCTGTGGTGGTCCACCTCCGCCGGCGTGCTCATGACCGCGATGTGGCTGGTCGGCTCGCTCGGCCAGGGCTACTACTCGATGCTGCTGTTCCCGATGCTGATGACGATCGTCTACCGCAGTTCGGTGGTGGCGAACTGGCCGGCGTGGCTCGCCGTCTACGGCTTCCTCAGTTACGACTTCTGGCTGTCCGGAAAATGGCTGGCGCTGGGCCGCAGCCTGGCCTATCTCAAGTGCACGCTCGGCTGGACCCTGCTCATCGTGGTCACGTTCTGCGTGCTGGTCTACCGCTACCTCGACGCCCGCGCCGAGGGCCGGCTGGAGTACGGCATCGACCGTCCGCTCCCGCCGGACGAGGAGCCCGGTCGGCACGAACGCATCGAGCCGGTAGCCGTTGCGCCGCAGGCGGAGCCCGACGGTGACGGACCGGTGGCACCCGACGGCGCACGCGGTTAGCGTGGAGGGATGAGCACCTCCTCGGAGACTTCCGATTCGACTCCCCGCCCCAAGCTGGAACTCACCGATTCCGAATGGCGCAAGCGCCTGACCGCACCCGAGTACCGGGTGCTGCGCCAGGCCGGCACCGAGGCACCGTTCACGGGCGAGTACACCGACACCAAGACCACGGGCGTGTACCGCTGCCGTGCCTGTAATGCGGAACTCTTCCGCTCGGACGCGAAGTTCGACTCGCACTGCGGGTGGCCGTCGTTCTTCAGCCCGCTCGCCGGAGACGCGATCATCGAGCGGGAGGACACCTCGCTCGGGATGCGCCGGGTCGAGGTGCTGTGCGCCAACTGCGGCAGCCACCTGGGCCACGTCTTCGAGGGCGAGGGTTACGGCACCCCCACGGACCTGCGCTACTGCATCAACTCGATCAGCATGCGACTCGAACCCGACTCGGGGACCGCCGACAGCGACGCCTGAGCCGGGCGCCGCCCTCAGGGCAGGGCGTTGATGAGATCGCGCACCTGCACGCGCGGTCCGGAGAAGAAGGGCGTCTCCTCGCGGGTATGGCGGCGGGCGTCGGTGGCCCGCAGGTCGCGCATGAGGTCGACGATGCGGTACATCTCCGGCGCCTCGAAGGCCAACAACCATTCGTAGTCGCCCAGCGCGAACGCGGGGACCGTGTTCGCGCGGACATCGGGGTAGCCCCGCGCCGCTCGGCCGTGATCGGCCAGCATCTTGCGCCGCTCCTCGTCGGGCAGCAGGTACCACTCGAGGCTGCGCACGAACGGGTACACGCAGATGTTCGCGCCCGGCTCCTCACCCGCGAGGAACGCCGGGATGTGGCTCTTGTTGAACTCCGCGGGGCGATGCAGCGCGGTCGAGGACCACACGGGGTCGCTGGCGCGGCCGAGCGCGGTGGTGCGCCGGAAGTCGTTGTAGGCGGCCTGCAGATCCTCGAGCTTCTCCGCGTGCCACCAGATCATGAAGTCGGCATCGGCCCGCATGCCGGCCACGTTGTACACGCCGCGCACCACGAGATCGCCCTGCTGGATGCGCTCGAAGAAGGCCTCCGCCTCGGTGGCCGCCGCATCGCGCGCGGCCTCGTCGCCCAGCTCGCCCGGACTGATCGAGAAGACCGAGAACATCAGGTAGCGGACGGTCGAATTCAGCTCTGCGTAATCCAGTTTGGCCACGTCACCCATCCTGCCACGCGGCTCGCTCCAAGCGCCGCGTGGGCTAGGACAGATGCTCGAGGACGCGCTTGACGGCCGCTTCGGCGCGGGCGATGCAGGCGGGCACGCCGACACCGTCGAAGTAGGCGCCGGCGAGCACCATTCCGGCGGGCGTAGCCGCCTCGATCGCGGCCAGGATGTCGCGGTGCCCGGGCAGGTACACCGGGATGCCCTCGTACCACCGCTGCACGTGGACCGCCGTCGGTTCCGCGGTGACGCCCAGCACGGTCGCCAGATCGTCCCGCGCCGCGGCGATGAGCCCACCGTCGAGGTCGTCGACGATCCGGCTGACGCCGAGCCTGCCGTAGGACAGCCGCACGGCACCGTCGGGGATGTGGTCCCACTTGCGACCCGACAGCGTGATCGCCTTCGCACTCACCTGCTCGCGGCTGGCCACCAGCACGCCCGACAGATCGGGTAGCGGCGTGTCGTCGGGTAGGCGCAGCGTGACCAGTGCCGAACTCGCGGCGGGGATCTGGGCAACCGCGGCACCGAGCTCCGGGTAGTACCCGGACACCAGGCGACCCACCTGCGGCGCGGGAACGGCGAGCACCACCGCATCGAACATCGACCCGCGCAGGTTCCACTGCGGGCGCACCTCGGGCACCGGTGCGCCCAGCATGATCCGGTCGCCGAGGCGCTCGGACAGCGCGTCCAGCAGTTGCTGGTAGCCGCCGCGGAAAGTGCCGAAGATCGGTGCATCATTCGGTTCGCCGAGCGCATCGCGGACCGCGGTGCCCAGGGAGTCCGCGCCCGCGTCGAGCCGTTCCGCCAGCGCGGGCAGCGCGGCCCGCACCGAGACGTCGTCGGCGTGCGCGGCGAAGACGCCCGCGACCATCGGATCGACGCTGCGCTCGACCACCTCGTCACCGAGGCGCGAGCGCACCAGATCGCCGATCGAGACGTCGACACCTCGCCGCCAGCTCATCGGCAGCCGCACCTCGTCGGCATCGCTCGGAAGGCCCATCAGGGTGCGACCGAAGTGGCCGCGGAGCGCTCCGTCGGAGTACAGGGCCGGACGGCGTCCGGCGGGCGTGACCACCTCGTCGGCGAGGCCGAGTTCCGCGGCCAGATCGAGCACCTCGGGGCGGCGCTGGACGAAGGCCTCCGCGCCCACGTCGAGACGGACATCGCCGACCGTCTCCGAGCGCAGCTTCCCGCCCACCCGGTTCCCGGATTCGAACACCGTGACGCGCGCCCCGGCCTGCTCCAGGCGGAGGGCTGCGACCAGTCCTGAGATTCCCGCCCCGACGACGGCCACATTGCTCATAGGGAGTGCACCAATTCGACGACGCGCGTGAGAACCTCGGGATCGGTCGACGGCAGCACGCCGTGACCGAGGTTGAAGACGTGGCCGGTGGCGCCCGCGGTGAGGGCCGCATCGGCCTCCGCGCAGACCCGGCGCACCTGGGCGTCGACGGTCTCCCAGGACGCGGCGAGCGTGGCCGGATCCAGGTTGCCCTGCAGTGCCTTACCGGGGCCGACGCGGCGCGCGGCCTCGTCGAGCGGGACGCGCCAGTCGACGCCGACGACGTCGGCGCCGGCTTCGCCCATCGCCCCCAGCAGCTCGCCCGTTCCCACCCCGAAGTGGAAGCCGGGGAGCGCGGCGTTCGTCTCGCGCAGGGCGGCGAAGACCCGGGCGGAATGCGGCAGCACGTACTCGCGGTAGTCCGCCAGCGACAGCGCGCCGGCCCACGAGTCGAACAGCTGGAAGGCCTGCACCCCGGCGTCGGCCTGCACCCGCAGGAAGGTGATCGCGATATCGGCGAGCGCGCCCAGGAGCGCGTGCCAGGTGGTGGGATCGGTGTACATCAACGCCTTGGTGCGCTCGTGGTTGCGGCTCGGGCCGCCCTCCACGAGGTACGAGGCCAACGTGAACGGGGCCCCGGCGAAGCCGATCAGCGCCACTCCGGCCGGCAGCTCGGCACGCAGGCTGCGCACCGCCTCCGCGACGGGCTCGACCTGTTCCGCGCCGAGCGAGGGCATCGCGGCCACCGCTGCGGCGTCCCGGACGGGCTGCTCGATCACTGGACCGATACCGCTCACGATGTCCAGGTCGATTCCAGCCGCCTTAAGCGGAACCACGATGTCCGAGAAAAGGATCGCGGCATCGGTGTGATGGCGGCGCACCGGTTGCAGCGTGATCTCGGTGACCAGATCCGGCATGAAGCACGACTGCAACATGCCGACACCCTCACGCACCTTCCGGTACTCGGGCAGAGACCGGCCTGCCTGCCGCATGAACCACACCGGACGCCGCGACGGGCGCTCTCCGGCCGCGGCGGCGAGCAGCGGATACGAGGGGCCGGCGTCCACCGCCGGCGCGAGATTCTCACTCATCGCCATCGATCATGTCACGCCCGCGCGCCGCCGGTGCCCTGCGCCTGCGGCGCGCCTCCCGCCCGGGTCGCGGGTGAGCGGCTACCGTCACGATTTGTGAGTCAACCAGGAGCGGGAGAGAACGGCGCCGAGATCGGCGCCGGACAACGCAGTGCCGATCCGGCCCCCTTCCGGGAGGCCGTCGATTCGATGCACACCGCCGCGGTTCGGCCCGAGATCGAGATCGGCAGTATCCGTCCGCCACAGCGGCTGGCGCCGTACAGCTACGCGCTCGGCGCCGAGGTGCGCTCCCCCGAGTCCGACGTGGTCCCCGAGCATTCCGACGGCGAGACCTTCGGCCGCCTGATCCTGCTCTACGATCCCCACGGTCACGAGGCCTGGAACGGCCTGATGCGCCTCGTCGCGTACGTGCAGTCCGATGTCGACGAGACGCTCGCCTCCGATCCGCTGCTGCCCGAGGTGGCGTGGAGCTGGCTGACCGACGCACTCGCCGAACGCGGGCAGGAGGTGACCGCCCTCGGCGGCACCGTGACCGCCACCTCGTCGGTGCGGTACGGCGACATCGCGGGTCCGCCCCGCGCGCACCAACTGGAACTCCGTGCGTCCTGGACGCCGCTCGCACCCGATCTCGCGGGCCACGTCGAGGCCTTCTGCTCGGTCCTGGAGATGGCCGCCGGCCTCCCGCCGGCCGGCATCACCAGGCTCGGCTCGGTCTAGGGTCCGCCCGTGGCGAAGGCCGCTCAGGAACCGGTCCCCGGAATCCCGCTCACCGAGCCCGCCGAGGGCGTTCCCGATCCGCTCACCACGGTCGAGGAGTTCGCGGAATGCGCCGCCGCGCTGCGCCGTGGCACCGGCCCCGTGGCACTCGACACCGAGCGGGCGTCCGGGTTCACGTACTCCTCCCGCGCCTACCTGATCCAGATCAAGCGCACCGGCTCCGGGCTCTTCCTCCTCGATCCGATCCACGAGCCCGAGGGGCTGGCACCGGTGATCGACGCGCTGCGGAACGTCGAGTGGGTGCTGCACGCCGCCGATCAGGACCTCCCATGCCTGCGCGACGACGGCTTCCTCTGCGATGCCCTGTTCGATACCGAGCTGGCCGGGCGGCTCCTGGGCGAACCGCGGGTGAACCTGGCGGCGATGACCTCCGAGTTCACGGGCTACGCCCTGGCCAAGGGGCACGGCGCCGCCGACTGGAGCACCCGCCCGCTCCCCCACGATTGGCTCAACTACGCGGCCCTCGACGTGGAGCTGCTCGTGGACCTGCGCGATGAGGCGTACGAGCGCCTGGACGCCGCGGGGAAGCTCGAATGGGCGCTCGAGGAGTTCGAGTACGCCCGCACCCGCCCCGATCCCGCACCGAAGCCGGACCCGTGGCGGCGACTGTCCGGTCTGAGCACGCTGCGCACCCGACGCCAACTCGGACGGGCACGCGAGCTCTGGCTGGCGCGCGACGAGATGGCCGAACAGCGCAACGTGGCGCCGGGACGCACCCTGCCGGATGCGGCGATCATCAACGCAGCCTCCAAGAACCCCACCACGGAATCCGAGCTCACCGCGCTGCCGGTGTTCGGCGGCCCGCGGATGCGGCGCACCGCCAAGCGCTGGGTCGGGGCGATCAACCGCGCCAACGCGCTGTCCGATGCGCAGCTCCCCCCGCTGCACGGTCCCCGGACCGGGGTGCCCGCGAACAACCGCTGGGCGAAGTCGAACCCGGAGGCCGCCGAGCGGCTGGCCCGCGTGCGGGCCGCGCTCGCCGAGATCTCCGAGCAGGTCGAGGTGCCCGTGGAGAATCTGCTCCCGACCGACGCTGTGCGTCAGCTGTGTTGGGACGACAAGGCGCACGGCACCGCCGAGATCGATACGGCGCTGGCCGCCTCGGGCGCACGCACGTGGCAGCGCCAGCTGACCGTGGCCGCAGTCGCCGCTGCGCTCGACTGACCGCGAACCGCGGTCGCGCTCGACTGACCGCTAGCCGCGGGCCCGCCCGGCCACCGGCACCTCGGCATTCGACGACGCCGCATTCTCCGGCGCCGCGCTGTCCGCCGCAGTCGCGGAAGCCGAGTTCTTCGACGCGGTGTTCTTCGACGCGGTGTTCTTCGATGCGCTGGCCTGCGGGACCGCCGTGGGCGTGCACGCGGTGACCCACCCGGTGATGCGGAACGCGATCTCCGACGGGGTCAGCCCCAGCTCCTTGAGGAGCTCACCGCGCGAGCCGTGGTCGAGGAAGCGCTGTTCGATGCCCAGCACCCGGGTGGGCACATCGACCTCGGCACGCTGCAGCGCGGCGGTGACCGCGGCACCGATACCGCCGGCCACGCCGCTGTCCTCCAGGGTCACCACCAGCTGGTGCGCGCGGGCCAGGTCCACGATCGAACCCGGGACGGGCAGCACCCAGCGGGGATCGACGACGGTGGCCGCGATGCCCTGATCGCGCAGGCGGGCGGCCACGTCGACCGCGGTGTGCGCGAAGGCGCCCACGGCCACGATCAGCACGTCGGCGGCGCCGTCGCCGACCAGCACGTCGACCCCGTCGTCCAGGCGGCGCACGGCGTCGAGATCGGCGGGCACCGCGCCCTTGCCGTACCGGATCAGCGTGGGAGCGTCGTCGACGTCGAGCGCCTCGGCGAACTCCTCCCGGAGCCGGGTGGCATCGCGCGGGACCGCGGCGCGCAGGCCGGGAACGATGGCCGCGAGCGACAGGTCCCACATGCCGTGGTGGCTGGCGCCATCGGGGCCGGTGACCCCGGAGCGGTCGAGGACCACCGTGACGCCCTGCTTGAGCAGCGCGACGTCCATCAGCAACTGGTCGAAGGCGCGATTGAGGAAGGTCGAGTACAGCGCGACCACGGGGTGGATGCCGCCGAGCGCGAGACCGGCGGCCGAGGTGAGCGCGTGCTGCTCGGCGATGCCCACGTCGTACATCCGCTCGGGGAACTTGCGGCCGAAATCGGCCACGCCCGTCGGCTCGGCCATCGCACCGGTGATCGCGACCACGTCGGGACGGCGCTCCCCCTGGCTGATGAGTTCCTCGGAGAAGACCGAGGTCCAGTCAGCGCCGCCGCCACCGCCCACGGGCAGACCGGTGACGGGGTCGATCACGCCGATGCCGTGCATCTGATCGGCCTCGTCGTTCTCGGCGTGCTCATAACCGTTGCCCTTGCGGGTGATCACGTGCACCACCACGGGACCGCCGAAGTCGCGGGCGCGGCGCAGCGCCTCCTCGACGGCCGCCTCGTCGTGCCCGTCGATCGGGCCGAGGTACTTCAGGCCGAGGTCCGCGAACAGTGCCTGCGGGCTGAGCATGTCCTTGATGCCGGCCTTCATGCCGTGCAGCACGGAGTACAGCGGCTCGCCGACCACCGGCGTGCTGCGCAGCCGCTGGCGCGCCTCGCCCAGTAGCTTCTCGTACTCGGGCTGGGTGCGCAGGCCCGACAGGTGGGTCGCGAGACCACCGATGGTGGGCGCGTACGAGCGGCCGTTGTCGTTGACCACCACCACCACGGGCCGGTCGGATGCGGCGATGTTGTTGAGCGCCTCCCAGCACATGCCGCCGGTGAGGGCGCCGTCGCCGACCACCGCGACCACGGTGCGCTGCTCGCCCTTGAGCTCGAAGGCCTTCGCCAGACCGTCGGCGTAGCTCAGCGACGCCGAGGCGTGCGAGGACTCGACCCAGTCGTGCTCGGACTCGCTGCGGCACGGGTAGCCGGACAGTCCGCCGGCCTGGCGCAGCGTGTCGAATTCGTCGCGGCGGCCGGTCACGATCTTGTGTACGTAGGCCTGGTGGCCCGTGTCGAAGATCACCGGGTCCACCGGCGAGGAGAAGACGCGATGGATCGCGAGCGTGAGCTCGACCACGCCGAGGTTGGGGCCGAGGTGGCCGCCCGTGGCGGCGACCTTCTCGACGAGGAAGGCACGGATCTCCGACGCCAACTGGGACAGCTGCGCCTGGTCCAACCGACGCAGGTCCTGCGGGGACTCGATGGTGCTGAGCAGATTCATACCGCCGTGCCGCTCCTTCCGATATCCCTCGTGTTTACACCGCAAACGAACGCTCCGGCCAGTTTACGGCGCACTGCCGGTGGTGAGCACCGCGAGGCACTCGAGATGGTGGGTGCCGGGAAAGGCGTCGACGGCGACGGCCTCGCGCACCGCGTACCCGGCGTCCCGGAAGAGCGCCAGGTCACGGGCGAAGGCGGCCGGGTCGCAGCCCACGTGGATCACGGCCCGCGGGGCGGCGGTGGCGATGGCCGCGATCACGGCCTTGCCCGCACCCGAGCGCGGCGGATCGAGCACCACGAGCCCGGGTGCCCGCAGCCGGCCGACGGTCCGCGCGACGTCGCCGCGATGGAAGCGGACCCGGGAACCGTCGAGCGCGTCGCGGCCGGCGGCGATCGCCTCGCGGGCGGTCTCGACCACGTCCACCGTGAGTCCACGCTCGGCGAGCACGGCCGCGAAGACACCCGCGCCGCCGTACAGGTCCCATGCACGCGCGCCCGCGTCGACGGTGCCGTCGGCGAGCAGGTCGGCGGTCCAGCGGTCGACCAGCGCGCTGTAGTGGGCGGCGGCGTCGCGGTGCGCCTGCCAGAAGGAGCCGGCGGGAAGGCGCCACGCCGTCCCGCCGATCCGGTAGTCGGCCATGCCGGTGCCGTCGAGCACGGTGCCGCCCGCCACGGCGTGCCGCGCACCGTCGTCGTCGAGCACGACGGCCACCTCGTCGCCGGGCGTGGCGCGCAGCCCCTCGGTGAGGCCGGTGGGGAGCTGGGCGCAGCCGGAGGCGTCGACGAGGTCGTGGCTGCGTGCGCCGCGCCAGCCGAGGGTGCCGTCGGCGGCGGCGTGCAGCCGGGCGCGGTGGCGCCAGCCGGTGGTGAGGCCGGGAGTGATCTCGCCGACGGTGGGCGCGAGCTCACCGGGGGCGAACCGGCCGAACCGGACCAGGAGGTCGGCGAGGACCTCGGTCTTCCAGGTGCGCTGGTACTCCGGTGTGGCGATGGTGAGGTCGCAGCAGCCGGCACCCGCGGCGGCCGCCGGACAGCTCTCGGGCACGCGGTGCGCCGACGCCGTGCGGACCTCGACGGTGCTCGCTCGGGCGTAGGACTTCTTCACCTCGGTGATCCGGGCGCGAACGGTCTCCCCGGGGAGCGCGCCGCGCACGAAGACCGCCTGCCCGTCGTGCCGGGCGACCGCGATGCCGCCGTGGCCGGGCGACTGCGGGCTCAGCTCGACGACGTCATTCGGAGTCAGCATGGGTGAGTTTCCGCGCCACGACGAAGGTCACGAGCAGCCCGAGGGCGAACATCGGCCACCCCATGGCGATGCGGGCGACGCCGAGCCAGTTCACGTCGTCGTTGAGATACAGGACGAGCTGCACCACGAAGCGCACGGTGAACATCGCGATCCACAGCACCGTGAGCCACACGAAGCCGCGGTACTGGCGACGATCGGCGCGCCAGTCGTGGCCGCCGTCGACCGCCTGCTTGGAACGCTCGTCGAACAGGTGCCACAGCACGCCCACGAGGGGCCACCGGACCACGATCGAGACGGCGAAGACCACCGCGAAGACGGCCTGCATCACGATCCCGTACAGGTAGTAGCCCCTGCCGCTGCCGCCCACCAGCAGGGCGATCGCCACGCACACCGCCACCCCGAAGAAACCGGAGATCGCGGGCTGGATCGAGGTGCGGGTGGCGAGCCGGATCACCATCACGACCGCGGCCACGGCGAGCGCGGCGATCACGCCGCCCTTGAGGCCCCACACGGCGTTCGCGGGGACGAAGGCGGCCACGGGCAGCGCCGAGTACACCAGGCCCTGCCAGCCGCCCATCTGATCGAGCACCTGGTCCCGAATCGAGGGCTCGGCGGCCTCGGGCGCAGCGGCCGCTCCATCGGGGGTCGCGTTCGCCTCGATCGCGGGTTCTCCGCCGTCCCGTCCAGCACCATCCGTCACCCGGCCAGCGTACTGGCATGCTCATCGCATGCCCTCTTTCGCGCGTGCCACCGCCGTGTTGTTGCCGGGCTCGGGGTCCGACGCCGATTTCGTGCTGCGGGCGTTCGCGCCGGTCGCCGCGCTGTGCGCGCGCACGGTCGCCGTCGATGCGGAGCCACCGTCGGTGGTGGACGGGTACCGGGCCGCGCTCGACGCCGCTGCCGCCGACGGTCCGGTCGTGGTGTGCGGGGTGTCGCTCGGCTCGGCGGCGGCCGCGCGCTGGGCCCTGGACCGTCCCGACGCGGATGTGACGCTGGTGTTGACGCTGCCACCGTGGTCCGGCCCGGCCGGGGCCGACACCCCCGCCGCGGTGTCGGCGCGGGTCACCGCGGAGACGGTCGACGAGCGCGGAGCCGCGGAGGCGATCGCGCGGATGCAGTCCGGCAGCCCGGCCTGGCTGGCGCGCGAGCTCACCCGGTCGTGGGCGGCGCACGGAGATTTCCTGGCGCCCGCGCTCCGGGAAGCGGCCGGCTACCGGGCGCCGACGGAGGCGGAACTGCGCGGTCTGCGCGCGCCGACCGTGGTGGTGGGCGCCGAGGGCGACCTGATCCATCCGGTCGCGGTGGCGCGGGCGTGGGGCGCCGCCATCGACGGTGCCGCGGTCGAGGTGGTGGAGCTGGCCGAACTCGGACCCGACCCGGCCGTGCTGGGCCGGGCCGGTGTCCGCCGGCTGACCGGTATCAGTCCTGGTGCTTGAGGCGTGAGAGCGCCGACCCGCGGGTGAGGCGGTCCTGGTTGCCCTGACGCAGCGCGGCGGGGCCGTTGGCGGCGGCCCGCTGGGCCACCTGCTCGGCGATCGACGCCGCGGCGTCCTGCTGCTGCTGGGCCTGCTGCGCCATCGCCTGCTGCAGCTGAGCGACGAGCTCGGAGGGCAGCTCGATCTCGAGGTGATCGCGCGCCGGACGGGGCTCGGTACCGCGCCGCACCACGGTCTCGGCCAGCATCGCGCGGGCGAGCTGCGCCGCCTGTTCGGCGGCCTCCGCGGGCGCGGCCACGACGAATCGGATCATCCACCGCGGACCGTCGATGCCGATGAAGCGGAGCACGCCGTCGGGCTGGACTCCGACCACCTCACGGCCCCAGTGGCCGTCCTCGATGGTGACCTGGGCGCCGTTCTCGCGCAGCGAGTCCCCCAGCTCGGTGACCACCTCGCGCCACTGTCCGCCCTTCTTCGGGGCGGCGAAGACGCCGGGGGTGATGCGGCCGACCGGGGTGTCGAGGTGCACGCCCACGGGCTGTCCCTCGGGGCTCATCTCCACCTGCAGCTGCGCCTCGGGCGGCATGGCCAGCACCAGCGAACCCAGGTCGAGGCGGCCGTCCTCGAGACCCTCGATGCTCTCGAGCTGCGCGAGATCGTAGGGACCCTCACCGGAGCCGAGGACCTGGGTCTCGTCGGTCACCGGCTCGGGGATCGCGTGGTGCTCCGGCTGCCCGATGGAGGCGTACGGATCGACGTTGGCGTCGCTGCGCTGCTTGCCGGACTTGCGGCGGCCGAGGGCCATGGGGCGGTGCTCCTTGGTTTCGAGGGACGACGATGCCTTCAGCGTAGAAGGCGGGAAGCTAGCGGTCGAGGCTGGAGTGCCCGCCCGAGGAGCCGTAGCCGCCGGTACCGCGGACGGTCTCGTCGAGGAAGGAGACCTCGACGAAGTCCGGGAGCTCGACCTGCTGGACCAGGAGCTGGGCGATGCGGTCGCCGCGGGCGATCTCGACCGCGGTTTCGCGGTCGGTGTTGAGCAGGCACACCTTGATCTCGCCGCGGTATCCGGCGTCCACGGTGCCCGGGGTGTTGACCACGGTGAGGCCGTGTTTCGCGGCGAGTCCGGACCGGGGGTGGATCAGTCCGACGGTGCCGTACGGCAGGGCGAGCGCGATGCCCGTGGGGATCATCGCCCGGGTGCCGGGTTCGATCCGCACGGACACCGTGGAGTACAGGTCGACACCCGCGTCACCGGGGTGCGCGCGCTTGGGAAGGGGTAGGCCCTCGTCCAGCCGAAGTAGGGGTATCTGGCTCACCATGGCTTGCAGACTACGCTGGCGGGTGTGGCGCAGGATCCAACGGTGAACACCCCAGACACGAGCACCCGGTACTTCGAACGGCTGAGTGTGCCGTGGTACTGGTGGCTGATCGGAGCCGGAATCTCGGCGTTGATCTGTTACGAGATCGACCTGGCGGCGCGGGGGGCCACGTGGGCCTACGCACTGTTCCCGGTGGTCTTCCTCATCGCGGGCGCGCTGCTGTGGTCGATGGGCCGCGCCTCGGTCGGGGTGCGCGACGGTGAGCTGTGGGCGGGCAATGCGCATCTACCGCTGGAGCTGGTCTCCCGTGCGGCGGCGGTGCCTCCGGAGGCGAAGAGCAAGGCGTTGGGCCGGCAGCTCGACCCTGCGGCGTTCGTCTATCACCGGGGCTGGATCAAGACGCTGGTGGCCGTGGTGCTGGACGATCCGGACGATCCGACACCGTACTGGCTGGTGTCCACGCGGCATCCGGACCAGCTGCTCGCGTGCATTCCCGCCGCGACCACGCTCGACTGAGGGGCTCGTCCCCGAGTCCTCTGGAGCGGGTCGCCGCGGGTGACTGCGCGATCAGGCGCAGTCGATGCAGATCAGCTCGCTGCCGTTCGGATCGGCCAGGCGGCTGCGGTGGTACACGAGGAAACAGCTCGTACACGTGAACTCGTCGGCCTGCTTCGGCACGACGCGAACACTGAGCTCCTCGCCCGAGAGGTCTGCGCCGGGGAGTTCGAACGATTCGGCGGTCTCGCCCTCGTCCACATCCACGGTGCCCGACTGTGCCTCGTTGCGGCGCGCCTTCAGTTCTTCGAGCGAATCCTCCGAGATCTCATCAGCCTCGGAGCGACGTGGCGCATCGTAATCAGTTGCCATACCTTGTAATCCCCATCCTTGCTCGGCCCGCCACCTCGGGGTTGCCGGGTGGACGGGCCCGTTGTCCCGCACCGAGCGGCCCAGACTATAGCGCAACGAAATTCACGTGTCACGTATTTTGCGTCCGCAACGCCATATTCACCACTCGCGCCCTGTAACGCGCCGCCCCGTGGATTGATTCCCGGCCTCGCCTCCCGGCTCCTGCGGGCCCGCTCACGTACAGTCGGGGCCGTGGTTTCCCAGCTCACCGGCGCCGGCCGCCGATTCGACCGCAAGGGCGAGCCGTTCCGGCGTCGGAGCGCGCTGCCGCTCCTCATCGTGATCGCGGTCCTGGCCGTGGTGGCCATCGCGACCTGGGCGCGCGCCATGTCGTCCGGAGAGACCGCGGCCGCGCCGGTGTCGTGCCCCGCGCCGGCGCCGCCGTCGGCCGCCGCGTCCGGGAAGCCCCGTCCCTCGTCCCCCGCGCCCGCCGCACCGGCCCGCTTCGACGTGGTCTCGCCGGACGACATGATCACGGTGCGGCCGGCACCGCTGGCCGCGAGCGTGGTGCGGGTGCTCAACGCTTCGGGGCAGTCGGGCCGGGCCGAGACCACGCTCAACAAGCTGGCCGATTACGGCTTCGGCGCGCCGCCCACCGGCGCCTACGGCAACGACACGATGTACTCGCAGATGGAGTGCCAGGCGCAGCTGCGCTTCGGCGATTCCGGACGGGCCGCCGCCGCGGCGGCGTGGGTGATCGCGCCGTGCGCCGAGCTGATCAACGACGGCCGGCGCGATGCCACCGTCGACCTGTCACTCGGCACGTTCTTCACCGACCTGGAGCCCAGCACCGACGCGCAGGAGGTGCTGCGCATCCTGCGCGCGGCACCGGCGGGAGCCACCGACGGCGGCGCGAATCCGGCGCTGGTGGCGGCGGTGCACCGCAACGCCTGCAACTGAAACGCCTGCAACTGAGCGGGCCCGTCAGAGGGCGTCGAGACCGCCCGCGGCGCGCAGGATCTCGATGAACTCGTCGGCGATCCCGGGAGCCACCGCCACGGTGAGAGCGCCCTCCTCGCTGCGCGAGTCGGGTGCGGGGACGATCACGGTGGCACCGGCCTCGGCGGCGATCAGGGAGCCCGCGGCCCAGTCCCAGGGGCTCAGTCCGTGTTCGTAGTGGGCGTCGGCGCGGCCCGCGGCCACCATGCACAGATCCAGTGCCGCCGATCCGATCCGTCGCACGTCGCGGACCTGCGGGAGCAGCCGGGCGAGCACCTGTCCCTGCCGCTCGCGCCGCTCACGGGCGTAGCCGAAGCCGGTGGCGACGAGCGCGAGTGCGGGATCGGTGATCGGGTTCGCGCGCAGGACGCGCTGCGTCCCGTCGGCGAGGATCTCCCGGGCTCCCCCGCCGAGCGACGCCGCGTAGACGGTGCCGTGCACCACGTCGGCGACGGCGCCTGCCACGGACACTCCGTCGACCTGCGCACCGAGCGAGACGGCGTAGGCCGGTATCCCGTACAGGAAGTTGACGGTGCCGTCGATCGGGTCCACGATCCACCGCACGGCGCCGGGCTCCCCCGCCGCGCCGCCGAACTCCTCGCCGAGCACCGCATCGTCGGGGCGCAGCTGCGTCAGCCGCTCCCGCACGAACCGCTCGGTCTCGGTGTCCACCACGGTGACCGGGTCGGTGGGCGTCGATTTGGTGCTGACCGCGTCCTCGGGACTGGCATCGAAAGCGTTGGCTCCGAATACTTCCGCGCGGCGCGCGGCGACCCGCTGGGCGGCCTCGCGGGCAACGGTGACGGCGATCTCGGACAACTGCTGCCGGTCGTGTTCCACGTCCTCCACCGAACCACAATCCACGGTAGTTTGACAGCGCGGGGGCGACCCCGGACTGGTATTCGACCCGGCGCGGGCCGGCACAGCGGGAGCAGAGCATGACTGTCAATCACGGGTTCGGCGTCGACATCGGCGGCAGCGGGATCAAGGGCGGCGTCGTCGACCTCGACACCGGCGAACTGGTCGGTGAGCGCTTCAAGGTGCTCACCCCGCAACCCTCGACTCCGGAGGCGTGCGCGGAGGCCGTGCAGCAGGTGATCGACAACTTCGAGTGGAAGGGCCCCGTCGGCGTCACGGTGCCCGCGGTGGTCACGGGCGGCGTGGTGCGGTCCGCCGCGAACATCGATGCGGGCTGGATCGGGACCGATGCCGATGCGCTGTTCACGGCGAAGCTGGGCCTCGATGTGACGGTGCTCAACGACGCCGACGCGGCCGGTCTGGCCGAGGATCGCTACGGCGCAGGGCGCGATGTGGAGGGCGTGGTGCTGCTCCTCACCCTGGGCACCGGGATCGGTTCGGCTCTGCTGCACAAGGGGACGCTGGTGCCGAACACGGAGTTCGGGCACCTGGAGGTGGACGGCAAGGAGGCCGAGCACCGCGCTGCGAGCTCCGTGAAGGACGCCAAGGGCTGGTCGTACGAGAAGTGGGCCGAGCAGGTCTCGCGGGTCTTCCGGGAGTACGAGAAATTGCTGTGGCCCGATCTGATCGTGGTCGGTGGCGGGATCAGCCGGAAGGCCGAGAAGTGGATCCCGATGCTCGATGTGGCATCGCCGGTGGTGCCCGCCGCGCTGCTGAACACCGCGGGCATCGTCGGTGCGGCGATGGCGGCGCAACCGTCGTAGCGCGCGCCCGGTTTGCGGCGATTTCGGGCCGTGAGGCGCAGGTGATCGCGGGCGTCTCCACTGAATCGTTACAATGGAGCTCCCGGCATCGACACGCCGGACCACAAGCCGGACCTCGTCGCTCCCCGGACGCCTCAGCCGCCACCTCGCCCGCACCGTCGGGAACGGCGGTTTCGCTGCGCCCGATGAGCGTTCACCGGTGGACGAACGGACAGCAGGAAAGGGCGTAAGTGGCAGCGACGCAGACCAGCTCCAGCGCGCAGTCGGAAGACGGCGCGGACGGTTCGGCCACCTCGGCGGCGACCCCCGCCAAGAAGACCACCGCCAAGAAGGCACCCGCGAAGAAGGCGGCAGCGAAGAAGGCACCGGCCAAGAAGGCCGCCGCCAAGAAGGCTCCCGCCAAGGCCGCGGCCAAGAAGGCACCGGCCAAGAAGGCACCGGCGAAGCGCACGGCGAAGAAGGCCGCGGGCAAGAAGGACGCTTCGGCGGCCAATCCCGAGGACGGCGCGATCGACGAGGAAGAGGTCGAGCTCGACGGCGATCCCGATCCCACCGAGCTCTCCGACGAGGACGTCGCGATCGACCCGGACGACACCCCGGACGAGTCGGCCGATTCCAAGGCGAAGAGCGCCGTCACCAAGCCCGCCCCGGCGGACGCGGAGGACGAGGAGCCGTCCGAGCAGGACAAGGCCTCCGGCGACTTCGTGTGGGACGAGGAGGAGTCCGAGGCCCTGCGGCAGGCCCGCAAGGACGCCGAGCTCACCGCCTCGGCCGACTCGGTGCGCGCCTACCTCAAGCAGATCGGCAAGGTCGCGCTGCTCAACGCGGAGGAGGAGGTCGAGCTCGCCAAGCGGATCGAGGCCGGCCTGTTCGCCGAGCAGATGATCAACCGCTGGGTGGAGCGCGGCGAGAAGCCCGCCATCGGCATCCGGCGCGATATGAACTGGATCGCCCGCGACGGCAACCGCGCCAAGAACCACCTGCTGGAGGCCAACCTCCGCCTCGTGGTCTCGCTGGCCAAGCGCTACACCGGCCGCGGCATGGCCTTCCTGGACCTGATCCAGGAGGGCAACCTCGGCCTGATCCGCGCGGTCGAGAAGTTCGACTACACCAAGGGCTACAAGTTCTCCACGTACGCCACCTGGTGGATCCGTCAGGCGATCACCCGCGCAATGGCCGATCAGGCCCGCACCATCCGCATCCCGGTGCACATGGTGGAGGTCATCAACAAGCTCGGCCGCATCCAGCGCGAGCTGCTCCAGGACCTGGGCCGCGAGCCCACGCCGGAGGAGCTGGCCAAGGAGATGGACATCACGCCGGAGAAGGTGCTGGAGATCCAGCAGTACGCGCGTGAGCCGATCTCGCTGGACCAGACCATCGGCGACGAGGGCGACAGCCAGCTCGGCGACTTCATCGAGGACTCCGAGGCCGTGGTGGCCGTGGACGCGGTGTCGTTCACCCTGCTGCAGGATCAGCTGCAGTCGGTGCTGGACACCCTGTCCGAGCGTGAGGCGGGCGTGGTCCGCCTGCGGTTCGGCCTCACCGACGGTCAGCCGCGCACGCTCGACGAGATCGGCCAGGTCTACGGCGTCACGCGCGAGCGCATCCGCCAGATCGAGTCGAAAACGATGAGCAAGCTGCGGCATCCGTCGCGCTCGCAGGTGCTCCGGGACTACCTGGACTAGCTCTTCGGAAGAACGAACGCTCCCCTCCGCCGCGCGGAGGGGAGCGTTTTTCGTTGGCGGGTGCGGCGTACCGCGCGTACGGTCGCCCCGGTGTACATCCGCCCGCAGATCACCGCGCCGTCGTTCGTCGACGATGCCGGTGTGCCGATCCCCTACGGCGACCGGTGGAACTTCGACGACGGGCCGCCGCCAGAGAGCTACTCGCGCGAGAGCAACCTCGGCCGCTTCGCCCCGTTGCACACGATCGCGAACGCGCTGATCGACCACCTGGTGCGGACCTACGATGTGACCGTCACCGATCTCGGCCCCGGGAGTGACTACCGCAACGCGACGGTCCGGCACGTGGCGATCGGCCCGGTGGTGGGCGACCGGGTCGTGGTCCTGCTCACTGATTACCCCTCGGCCGGTGCCCGGTTCGGCCCCGACCACGAGGTGCACTACCCGCGCTGTTCGTGCGATGCCTGCGATGAGACCTGGGAGTACGGCGCGGAGATGCTCGAGTTCGAGATTCTTCGCGTCGCCGCGCACTGGCCGCGACGGTAGCGCTCAGCGGTTGGCGGGTTCGCTGCGGCCGGACACCCAGAGCGGCCCGGTGAGCAGCCAGATCACGGTGACCACGCCGAGCCCGCCGAAGACGCTGAAGAGTTGCTCGCGCTGGGTGTCGTCGGCCACGGTCACGCTGAGCAGTCCGGTGACGGCGGCGGCGATGGCCACGGCTCCGAGCCAGCGGTAGAAGTCGGACCACTCCTTGCGGGTGCGCTCGGGTCCGTACTTGGGCACCTTGTACGGTTCGGGGCCGCCGGCGAAGCGGTGCGCGAACTTCGCATCGGCCCAGGCGATCATCCGGTGCCCGAACATGATGGTGCAGCCCAGGTAGATTCCGGCGAGCCGGTGCCCCAGGCCCACCTCGCCCCCGCGGTAGAGGTCGATGGCGACGGCGATGATGAGGACCACGTCGAGCACCGGGACCAGCGCGAGCACGATGCCGCCGGCCTTCTTCGCCCGGGCGATGTAGCGCAGCGCGAGGCCGCCGAGTACGAGCACCCAGAAGCCGATCTCGCACGCGGCGATCGTCCAGAGGACGGGATTGTTCAACTCGCTCATGATTCCAGGGTGACGCATCGGGGCGCCGATGTCGTCCACCTATGGAGGATTCGTGCATCCGTCGTTCGGGGGACCCCGCGGAGCGGCACATGTGCTGCAATGAAGGCATGGCCGCCGACAGGATCCCGCGGACGTCGGAGTTCGCCGGCGTCTCGGCCCTCGGTGTGCTGGTGGTCGGGGTCCTGCTGTGGATCGCGGGCGGCTGGTCGCTGAACTCGGCCAACGAGGACATGTACCCGTGGCAGGTGAAGTTCGGGCTGCTCTGCGCCGCGTTCGCCATCCAGGTGCTGGCCCGCGATCGCCCCGCACTCGGCTTCGGTCTGATGCTCGCGCTGATCGCGTGGGACCTGCCCTTCGGACCGTCGGTCGCGCTGTGGATCGCCTTCTCCGATGTCATCTACCTGGCCACCGCGCTGGGCAGCCGGCGGCTGGCCGATGTGGTGGCCTGGGTGTCGCTGCTGCTCACGGTGGTGGCGGCCGTCGTCGCCACGGTGCATGGGGGCGTCAAGGGCGGGGTGTACGCCACCCTGGTGATGCTGGCCGTCACGTGGTCGCCGATCGGCTACGCCCGGGCCGTCCGCGCTTATCGCAGGCTCGCCCATCTCGAACGCGCCGAGAGCGAATCCCGGCGCGCCGCGGCGCTCGCCGAGGAACGCCGGAGGCTGGCCCGCGAGCTGCACGACACGGTGGCCGGTCACCTGTCGGCGGTCGCGATCCTGGCCGATGCGGCGCAGCGCTCCCCCGGTGATGCCGCTGTGCTGCAGACGATCCGGGCGGGGAGCCTGGCCGCGCTCGAGGAGATGCGGTCCACGATCAACCTGCTCACCTCGCCCGACGATGCGGCAGTGCGCACCACCCTCGCCTCGCTCGATCCGCTGATCGACATCGCCGAGGCCGCCGGCGGCACGGTGACGCTGCGCGGGCCGGGCGATGCGGAATTGCCGATCGCGGTGGAGGCCACCACCACCCGTATTCTGGGCGAGGTCATCGCCAACGCCACCAAGCACGCGCCGGGCGCCCCGCTCGACATTACCCTGACCATCGACGGAGCCGAACTCATCGTGACCGCCAGTAATCCCCTGCCCGCCGGTGTGGCCACCGGTGCCGGGAACGGCCTGCAGAACATGGCCTTCCGCGCCGAGTCGATCGGCGGTGTGGCCTCGGCCGGTCCGCAGGGACGGGATTGGGTGGTGCGGGCGCGGATTCCGATGCGGGTGTCGGCGCCGTGACGGTCACCGTGGTCCTGGCCGACGATCACGCCGCCATCCGGGCCGGCCTGCGGCTGCTGCTCGAATCCTCCGGAGAGGTCCAGGTGATCGGTGAGGCTGCCGACGGTGCCGCCGCCCTGCGGCAGGCGAAGGCGCTGCGCCCGGACGTGGTGATCATGGACGTGCGGATGCCGCGGGTCGACGGGATCGCCGCGACCGCGCAGGTGGTGGCGGAAACGGATTCGGCGGTCCTCGTTCTCACGACCTTCGACCTCGACGATTACGTGCTGGGTGCACTCGCTGCGGGCGCGAGCGGATTCCTGCTCAAGTCCGCGGGCGGCGACGAACTGATCCGTGGGGTGCAGGCGGTGGCCGAGGGCGACGCGGTCCTGGACCCGAAGGTCACGCGCACCGTGATCACGTCGCTGCCGTCGGCGTCCGCCCCGGCGCAGACCGACCTGTCGGTGCTCACCGATCGCGAGCGCGATGTGCTCGCCGGCCTCGGCGCGGGACTGTCGAATCATCAGATCGCGCGACGCCTGGAGATCGGCGAGGCGACGGTGAAGACCCATGTCTCGCGGGTGCTCATGAAGCTCGGTGTGCAGTCGCGGGTGCAGGCGGCCGTGATCGCCTCGCAGGCGGGCCTCGACGCGCTCTGAGCGCGCCCCTTGACCTCAACAATGGTTACGGTTGTGCAATGGAGTCGTTCCAGAAATTCGACTCCGAGGAGCCCCTCATGACCGTTCACTCCCCCACGACGTCCGCCGCGCCCACTATTCGACTCACCCGCACGACGGTCGTCGTCGGCGCGGTCGCGGCATCCCTCCTCGCCAATCTGGTGCTGTGGCTCGTCGGTCTCGCCGCCGGTGGCGACTTCACCATGACCGACCCCGAAGGTGTGCGCGCCTCGGTCGCACCGGGCGGCGTGATCCTGATGACGGTGGCGCCCCTCGCCGTCGGCATGACCGCCGCCGTTCTGTTGTCCCTGCTGTGGGCACCAGTCCTGCGGGTGGCCGAGGTGATCGGCGCCGCCGCGGCGCTCGGCACCATCGCCGGGACGCTGTCCGCCGATTTCGACGGTCCGTCCACAGTCACCCTCTCGCTGATGCACGTGGTGATCGCGGTGGTCCTGGTTGCCGCACTGGAGGGCCTGTACCGCCGCATCCGTTGACGGTGCGCGGATCCGCGCCCTCGCTCAGCGGGCGAGGGTGCGGATCCATGCCCGGGTGTCGGCGGGGTCGATCACGTCGTCGAGTTCGAAGGTGGTGGCGGCGTGCAGGGCCCGCCCGCGCTGGTACGCCAGGGACAGCAGCTGATCGAACAGCTCGGCGCGCGCGGCCTCGTCGGGCGCGGCGGCGAGCTCCTTACTGAATCCCAGCCGCACTGCGCCCTCGAGTCCCATCCCGCCGATCTCGCCGGTGGGCCACGCCACCGTGAACTGGGGCGCGTGGAAGGACCCACCGGTCATCGCCATCGCGCCGAGGCCGTAGCCCTTGCGCAGCACGACGGCCCCGACGGGCACGGTGAGCCGCGCGCCCACCACGAACAACCGGGAGAACCGCCGGACCGTGGCCTGCTCCTCCGCCTCGGGCCCCACCATGAAACCGGGTGTATCGCACAGCGATACCACTGGTAGGCCATGCGCCTGCGCCAACTCCAGGAAGTCGGCCAGTTTGTCGGCGGCCTCGGCGTCGATCGCGCCGCCGAGATGCCGGGTGCTGTTGGCGATGAGCGCGATGGGGTTCCCCTCCACCCGCACCAGCGCCGTGACCACACCGACCCCGTAGTCGCGGCGCAGCTCGGTGATCGAGCCCTCGTCCACCACCGCCGCGATCGCCTCGCGCACGTCGTAGGCGCGAAGCCGGTTCTCGGGCACGGCGTGCCGAGCGCGGCGCGGGTCGGGGGCGGTCCAGTCGTCGGCGGGCCCGGAGAAGTAGCCGAGGCACCGCCGGGCCACCGCGACGGCGTGTTGTTCGTCGTCAGCGGCCACGTGGACCACCCCGGTGCGCCGCTGCACGTCGATCGGACCGATGGCCTCGGGCGGGAAGTCACCGAGCCCGCCGCCCGAGATCATCGCCGGCCCGCCCATGCCGATGTTGGCGTCCGGCGTCGCGATCAGCACATCGCAGATCCCCGCGAGCGCGGCATTGCCCGCGAAGCACCGGCCGGAGACGATGCCGATCAACGGCACCTCGCCGCGGAGCGCGCCCATGGAGCGGAAGGTGGGAACGTCGAGTCCGGCGACGATGTCGAAGTCGGTGTCGCCGGGGCGCCCTCCGCCGCCCTCCGCGAACAGGATCACGGGCACCCTTCGGCGCCGCGCGATCTCGAGGAGGCGATCGGTCTTCGCGTGGTTACGCCAGCCCTGCGTCCCCGCCATCACCGTGTAGTCGTAGGAGATCACCATCGTCTCCCGCCCGCCGACGGTGGCCAGCCCGCCGACCAATCCGTCCGCCGGACCGGTGGCGATCAGGTCCTCTTCGGACCTGCGGGCGCGCTGCGCGGGCAGGACCAGTGCGCCGTACTCGGTGAAGGAGCCCTCGTCCACGAGGTCGGCGATGTTCTCCCGGGCCGTCCGCCGGCCGATCCGGTGCCGCTTGGCGACTGCCCCGGGGCGGCCGGCGTCCCGCGTGACGGTGTGCCGTTCCGCGACCTCGCCCAGATCGGCTCGAGGGCGATCGAGATCTTCGGCCGCGCTGCCGGATCCGCCGCGGGTGTCCACGCCGGCGGCGGTGTAGGTGAGCAGCGGCGTACCCGCGGCCACCGTCTGGCCGGGGCGCACCAGCACCTCGTCGACGACGACCGGTCTGTCGAGGGCCTGCTCGTGCTCCATCTTCATGGCCTCCAGCACGACCAGTGGCGTACCGGGCTCCGCCGTCCGACCGGGTTCGGGCACGGCCACGACGGTGCCGGTCAGCGTGGCGGTCAGCACGTCGCCGCCGAGCGCATCGTTTCCGGCCGGCGTGGGCGCGGGCGACGGGGCCTCGGGCACGAGGTCGCCGAGGCGGCGCCCGAGGTAGCCGGTGTCCACCGGACCCGATCGGAACTCGGGATCGGTGAGGACGGCGCGCAGCAGAGCGATGTTGGTGCCGGGGCCGTCGATCACGAACTCCCCCAGCGCCGCTTCGGCCTTCGCGAGGGCGCGGGCGGTGGTGGCGGCGCGGACGATGACTTTCGCGAGCAGGGAATCGTACCGCGCCGAGATCGCGAGCCCGGGGCGGCCGTAGCCGTCGACCCGGACGCCCGGGCCGGTCGGCGGGGTGTATCCGTCGAGGACGCCCGCGGTGGGGAGCACGGTGCCGTCGGCGAGCGGGGTCTCCAGGTTCACCCGGACCTGGACCGCGGCGCCCGTGGCGGCGGCGGGCGTCCCGGTCAGCGCACCGTCGCTGCACCGCACGCCGTCGGGCAGCCCGAGCGCATCGAGCGGCGCGCCCTCGGCGAGCTGGAGCTGGACGGCCACCAGATCGATGCCGGTCACCTCCTCGGTCACGGTGTGCTCCACCTGGATCCGCGGGTTCACCTCCAGGAACAGCGCGCCGTGGTCGTCCACCAGGAATTCGACGGTGGCCAGTCCGCGGTATCCGACGGCGGCGCACAGGCGGGCCGCCGCCGCGTGGATCTCGGCGCGCCGGTCCTGCGTGAGAGCGGGTGCCGGAGCCAACTCGATGAGTTTCTGGTTGCGGCGCTGCACACTGCAGTCGCGGTCGCCCACGGCGATGGCTGCGGTGCCGTCCCCCACCACCTGAACCTCGATGTGCCGGGCGCCCGTGCGGAGTTCCTCGGCGAACACCCGACCGTCGCCGAAGCCGAGTTCGGCCTCGGACACGCAGGCGCGATAGGCGGCGGCGAGGTCGCCGCCCGCGGGAACCGCGCGCATGCCCCGTCCGCCACCGCCGGCCAGTGCCTTGATCATCACGCCACCGGGGTGGGCGGCGGCGAAGGCCCGGACCGTCTCCAGGTCGGCGCCTCCCGTGGTGGCTCCGGGCACCGGGACTCCGGCGTCGACGGCGGCCTCGCGTGCGGCGGCCTTGTCGCCGAAGGTCCGCAAGACCGCCGGTTCCGGGCCGACGAAGACCAGTCCGGCGGCGGCGCAGGCGGCGGCGAAGTCGGCGTTCTCGGCGAGGAACCCGTAGCCGGGGTGCACGGTGTCGGCGCCGGATTCCGCTGCGGCGGCGAGGACCGCCGCCTGGTCCAGGTAGGCCGAGGGGCCGTTGCCGGCGAGCGCGACGGCGGTGTCGGCCGCCGCGACGTGCGGGGTGTCGGCGTCGTCCGCGGCGTACACGGCGACGGTCGGTATCCCCAGTTCGCGCGCGGTACGGATGATGCGCAGCGCGATCTCGCCGCGGTTGGCGATGAGCAGTTTCACTTCGACTCCCCTTCGGCCGCGAAGCGCGCGGCGCGTTCGAACAGTTCGCCCTTGCGCACCTTCCCGGTGGCGGTCATCGGAAGGGCGTCGACGAGAACGAAGTCCGGCACCTTGTACGCCGCCATGTTCTCGCGCGACCAGTCGGCGAGTTCGACGGTGTCCACCGGCCCGCCCGCCACCACGAAGGCGAGCGGGATCTGCCCGCGCCGCGGATCGGGTCGCGGCACCACCGAGACCGCCGATACGGCGGGGTGCCGCTTCAGCAGCGCCTCCACCTCGGAGGGGAACACCGACATGCCGTTCACCTTGATCATCTCCTTGGTACGGGCGAGGTAGTGCACCGCGCCCCATTCGTCCAGCTTGCCCACGTCGCCGGTGTGCAGCCAGCCGTGGCGGATGGTCTCGGCGGTCGCATCGGGCCGCCGGTGGTATCCGAGCAGGATCGACTCGCTCCGCACCACGATCTCGCCGGTCTCGCCCACCGGGACCGGAGCGCCCGCGCCGTCCACGATGAGGATGTCGGTGCCGGGCACCGGGAGCCCGCAGAACACCGGGTCGGCGGTGAGGTCCCGGTCGCCGTCCTGGAAGCCGAGGGTGAAGGTGTCGGCGGTGTGCGTCTCGGTCATCCCGTACGAGGCCTCGCGGAGCGTACCGCCGGTGAGATCGCGCCAGCGGCGGCGGACCTCGGGAGTCAGCTTGAGCACGAAGGAGACCGCGAGCGGATGACGGATGCTCGCCAGGTCCGCCCCGTCGATGCCGGGCAGGTCCATCAGCTCGACGTAGTTGTCCACGGTGGCCACGGTGTCGGTGATCGCATGTCGTGCGATGAGCATCGCGGCACAGGCCGGGTCCCATCGGGTCATGAGGACCACCGTCTGGCCGTTGACGAGCGGCTTGAGAATGCCGAAATCCTCTCCGGCGATCCAGAACACGGGCAGGAAGTTGAGCCCGACCGACTCCGCCGAGCCCACCTTCGCGCCACCGCCGAGGGTGGCGGTGGCCGCGGTGTAGGCCATGTGCCGCTGGGTGTGTTCACAGCCCTTGGGGAGGCCGGTGGTGCCGCCGGTGTAGTTGAGGGCGGCGAGCGCGTCGGGGTCGGAGGGACGCTCGGGCGCCCGATCTGCGGTGAGCACGCGGTGCCAATCGCTACGGGAGTCCGGCGCCGTCGGGAAGGGCACGGGCAGCTCCCCCGGATCGGCGATCATGTCGCCCAGCGCGGTGGCGAGCACGGTGCGCACTCCCGTATCCGCGCGGACGGATTCGACGAGGTCGAGCAGGTCGGTCTGGGCCAGCACCACTGCGACTCCGGCGTCCTCGAGCTCGTGGCGCAGTTCGTGCCCCTTGAGCAGCGGGTTGACGGGGACGTGCACGGCCCCGATCTTGAGGATGCCGAGCATGGCGATCGCGAACTGCGGACAGTTCCCGAGGTACACGCCCACACCATCTGCGGGTCGGACACCCTGCGCGAGAAGGAATCCGGCGAAGCGGTCGGAGAGTTCGTCGTACTCGGCATAGGTCACGTCGCGCCCGTAGAAGGAGATGGCGACGGTGTCGGGGCGATGCCGCGCCCAGTGCCGGAGGTGTTCGACCACCGCGGGCGTACCGGCCGGATACTCGACGGTGCGCGGCACCTGCGGCGGCCAGTTCCGCTCGCGCAGCGCGCGGACCTCCTCCGCGGCGGCGTCGAGTGCGGTGGCGAGGTCGACGGCGGTACCCGTCATGGCGGACTCCTGTTCGGTCGGGTCGACCTACGTGAAGCCGACCAGTCGTTCGGTGATGCGGATCTGGTCCGCGATGAAGCGCTCGCGCTCGGCCGCGTTGCCGCGGGCCACGCGTTTGGCGCCGTGGTGGATGGTGTCGTTGAGGATCTGCACCAGGGCCGCGGGTTCGATGCAGAGATCGACCGCGGCCGGGTCCAGCGAGGCCAGGTAATTGGTGTACCGCCGGTGCGTCCGCCGCATGAGGCGGTCCCAGAGCTCCGCGACATCCTCGCGGACCGCTGCCATCGCATCGAAGAGTGCCACGAGCCCGCCGTTGGCGAAGACGGCATCGGCGTAGGCGCGCATCGTGGCCGCGATCACCTCGCGGGGTTCCATGGTGTCCATGCCGTCCAGGAACTGGGTGGCCTCCAGTTCGGCGCCCACCCGGTCCAGGACCGCGAGCAGGATCTCGTCCTTGGACCGGAAGTAGGCGTAGAAGGTGGGCCGGGAGGTCTGGGCGCGTGCGGCGATGAGTTCGACGGTGGTGGCGGAGTAGCCCAGATCGTCGAAGCACTCCGCCGCCGCCTGCAGCAGTTCCGCGCGGCGGGTTCCGCCGGCGTCCTTGCGCGAGGCCCGGGCCCGCTCCTGCGATTCGCTGATCGTCACGCTCACGAGTCTGCTCGGCTCCGGGCTCGGCTTCAAGGACGCCGGCGGTCGGTCATACCGTGGCCGGTACGCCGGGGACCGCGGTGGGGTCTTCGCGCACGGCGGCCGGATTGGTCTCCGGGAGGAACCAGGCGCTCAGGAGGGTGACCAGGCCCATCGCGGCGAGGTAGAGCGAGACTCCCCAGGTGGAGCCCGTCTCCGCGATGATCCAGGTCATCAGGAGCGGCGCCACGCCGGAGACCGCGACGGCGGCGAGTTGGTACGCCAGCGAGGCGCCGGAGTACCGGACCCGGGGCTCGAAGAGCTCGGCCATGAACGCGGCGAGCGGTCCGTACGTGAGGGCCTGCCCGGCGCTGGAGATCAGCATGGCGATCACCAGCATGGTGCCGGACGCGGTATTGGCCAGTAGGAAGAACGGGAAGGCCCAGAGGATCAGCACGCCACCTCCCAGCAGGACCAGCGGCCGGCGCCCCACCCGATCGGAGTTGGCACCGGCCCACATGATCACCAGGGGCATCACGATGGACGTGACCAGGATCGAGGTGAGTACGGTGTTGCGGTCCATGCCGAGGCCGCCTTCGGCCGGCTTCTGCGTTCCGTAGCTGAGGAATCCGGCGATGGAGACGTAGAACGCGGAGTTGGTGCCGGCGAGCAGGCCCGCGCCCAGCAGGATCTTGCGCCAGTGCTTGCGCACGGCCTCGGACAGCGGAGCGGCGGCCACCTGGGCCTGATCGCCCCGCTTGGCCTCGACCTCGGCCTTGAGCTGCCGGAACTCGGGCGAGTCCTCCACCTTGAGGTGGATGTACAGGACCACAGGGATGAGGGCGGCGCTGGCCCAGAACGGGATTCGCCAGCCCCAGCTGAGGAAGGCGTCGTTGGGCATCGCGTAGCTGACCACGATCATCATCAGGTTGCCCAGCACCAGACCGAGCGGCACGCCCATCTGCCCGAAGGTCCCGGCGAAGCCACGGCGTTTGGGGCCCGCGGATTCGGTGAGCAGCAGGACGATTCCGCCCCACTGACCGCCGCAGGCGAGGCCCTGCACGAAGCGGAGCGTGATCAGCAGGACCGGGGCCACGGTGGCCATGCCCGCCACGTTCGCCGAGGGCAGGCAGCCGATCAGGAACGTGGCCACGCCCATCGCGATCAGGCACAGCAGCACCATGGGCTTGCGGCCCAGCTTGTCCCCGTAGTGGCCGGCGAGGATGCCGCCGAGCGGGCGCGCGATGAAGCCGATCGAGAACGTACTGAACGCCGCGAGCGTCGCGACGAGGGGCGAGGCGTTCGGGAAGAAGACCTTCGGGAAGACGAGCGCCGCGGCGGTGCCGTAGACGAAGAAGTCGTACCACTCGATGGAACTGCCCACCAGGCCCGCGGTCAGCAGCTTGCGATGCGATCGGCGACGGTCGCGCTCGTCGAGCGCGGTCGATGACGTGTCTGACATGAGACTCCCGGATGTAAGAGAATGTGACCCCCGACACATAGAATGATTGACGTTGACGTTCGTGTCAACCGATTCCGCGAATTTGCTAAGCAAACGCTTACGCAGGTCAGAAGGTTTGCAAACGACCAAATCGCCCCCGCAACGGCGCACGCGCCGTTACCCTCGCCGCATGACGACCGAACCCGATGCCGACTTCACACTGCCCGGGCACGGCGGCCCGATCGTCGGCCACCGCTGGTCACCGCCCGGCGATCCGCGGTACGTGGTGCTGCTCACGCACGGCTACGGCGAGCACTCCCGCCGCTACGACCACCTCGCCTCGCGGCTCACGGCCGACGGTGCCGTGCTCTACGCCGTCGACCACATCGGGCACGGTCGCTCCGCGGGAGAGCGTGTTCTCATCGAGGATTTCGACGCCGTGGTCGACGACGTGCACCTGGCGGAAGAACTGGCTCGCCGCGAACATCCGTCGCTCCCAGTCACGCTGATCGGGCACTCCATGGGCGGCCTGATCGCGGCGAGGTACGCCCAGCGGTTCGGCAGCGGCCTGCGCGCGGTGGTCCTGTCGGGTCCGCTGATCGGCCCGGCCGCTCTCGTCTCGTCGATGCTGGCGCTCGACGAGATCCCCGATGTCCCGCTCGATCCCGAAGCCCTCTCCCGCGACCCGGAGGTGGGCCGCGCGTACTCCGCGGACCCGCTGGTGTGGCACGGTCCGTTCAAGAAGCCCACGGTGGCGGCGATGGACCGCGCTCTGCGCGCGATCTCCGCGGGTGGTCCTCTCCCCGTGCCCGCGCTGTGGCTGCATGGGACCGACGATCCGATCGTGCGGTACGAGGACTCGGCCGCGGGCTGGGCGGAGATCCGTCCCACGGACCACGCGGAGCGCACCTACCCCGGTGCGCGCCACGAGATCTTCAACGAACTCGACAAGGACCGCACGATCGACGACGCGATCGCCTTCCTCCACGAGCGGATCTGAGGCCGGCTACTCCCCCGCCAACACGCGCCGCGGGACGTCCACCAGCATGGTGTCGATCTGCTCCCGGGTGACGCCGCGCTCGAGGACGTACGGGAAGACATCGTCGAAGATGTGCGTGTAGTGCCACTGCGTGAGAGCGGCTTTGACGTTCGGATCGATCCAGTCGATGTAGCAGGAGGCGTCCTGCGAGAGCACGATCTTCTCGGCGTAGCCGCGGCGCACCATCTCGATCAGGGTGTCGTTGCGCGCCTCGAAGGTGGTCTCCAGATTGATGCCGAAGCGGTCGAAGCCGAGGGTGAAGCCGGCGTCGGCGAGTGCCGCGAGGTGGTCGACATCGGTCGAATCACCGCTGTGGCCCAGCACGATCCGCGCCGGATCCACGCCCTCCTCGTCGCACATCACCCGCTTGACCAGCAGTCCGGTCTCCGACCCGGGATGGGTGTGCACCGTGATCGGCACACCGGTCGTGCGGTGCGCCGCGGCGACGGCCCGCATCACGCGCTCGACGCCGTCGGTGAGGCCGTGGTGATCGATCGCGCATTTGAGCATGCCCGCCTTCACCCCGGTGCCGCCGATGCCCTCGGTGATGTCGCGGACGAACATGTCCACCATCGGATCCGGGAATTCGACGCCGGTCATCGCGGTGAGGGCCGGGCCTCGGTACAGGAAGTACCTCGGCACGTCGCGGTAGGTGTACACGCCGGTCGCCGCGACGATCCGCACCGGGGTGCGTTCCGCGATGGCCCGGATCCGGGGGATGTAGCGGCCGAGGCCCACCACTGTGGGATCGACGATGGTGCGCACCCCCGCGTCGTACGCCTTCTGGAGCTGGGCGACCGCATCGTCGATCCGCGCGTTCTCGTCGCCGAAGTCGTCGGGATAGTTCTGCTGGATGTCCGGGGTGAGCACGAAGACGTGCTCGTGCATCAGGGTGACGCCCAGGTCGGCGGCCGCAACCTCGCCGGTGACAGTGTGAACCATGTGCTGCTCCTGACGGGGTGACGTGGTCAGGCCGGAAGGTCGACCAGGGTGGCGAGGGCGGCGCGATGCCGCCCGGGAATGCCGAGACCGATCTGATCGGCCTTGGCGCGCTTGAGGTACAGGTGTGCGGGGTGCTCCCAGGTCATCCCGATGCCGCCGTGCAGCTGCACCGACTCCTCGGCGGCCCGCACGGCGAGGTCCGAACAGTAGGCGGCGGCGACGGCGATCGCGATCGCGCTCTCCGGGTCCGCGGGGCCCAGTTCGCCGAGTGTGACGGTGGCCGACCGCGCCACCGCTGCTGCGGATTCCGCATCGGCGTACAGCTCGGCGAGCCGGTGCTTGATCGCCTGGAAGCCGCCCACGACGCGTCCGAACTGCTTGCGCTCCTTGAGATACCCGACCGTGGTCGCCACGCACCACCGCGCCGCGCCCGCCTGTTCGGCGGCGAGCAGCGCCGCACCGGTCAGCAGGCCCGCCCGCACGGCGGCGGTGCCATCGGCGGCGAGGACCGTGCCGGCGGCACCGTCGAAGGTCACGTCCGCGACCTGACGGGTCATGTCCAGCGAGGACACCGGATCCACGCGGGCCCGCGCGGCATCGAGGGCGTACAGCGCACCATCGTCGCCCAGGGCCAGCAGGACGTCGGCCCCGATCGCGCCCGCCACCGAGCGGACGGTGCCCGTGAGCGCCCCGCCGGCCGCCGGACCACCCGTGAGCGGGCCGTGCGGGTCGACGGAGAAGGGCACGACCAGAGCCGCGGTGGTCGCACCGGAGGCGAGCCGCTCGACCAGGTCGTCCGCGCCCGCGGCGAGCGCCACGGTGGTCGCGATCCCTGCGGAGGTGAGGAACGACGACGATGCCGCCGCAGCCCCCAGCTCTTCGGCCACCACGCCGGCGACGGCGACTCCGGCGTCGGCCCCGCCGAGCCGCTCCGGGACGAGCAGCCCGGCCACGCCCATCGCGGCGAGCTCGGCGTCGATCCCGGGCACGGGGGCACCGTCGTAGGCGGCGATCAGGTGCGACGGTGCGCTGCGCCGCTCGAGCAGATCGCGGACCGCCGAGCGCAGGTCCTCCTCGACATCGGTCAGCAGAAGATCGGGGGTGAAGCTCATTTGGGCACGTCCTTCCACGGCAGGTCCTTATCGACGCGGTGCTCCGGTGGTAGGCCCAGGACCCGCTCCGCCACGATGTTCTTGAGGATCTCGGAGGTACCGCCCTCGATCGAGTTGCCCTTGGCCCGCAGGTAGCGGTACCCGGCGTCGCGGCCGTAGAAGTCCACTCGGTCGGGCCGCACCATCGTCCAATCGCCGTAGCGCAGGCCGTCTTCGCCGAGCAGCTCCAACTCGAGCCCGGAGAGCTTCTGGTTGAGCCGCGCGAACGAGAGCTTCATCGCCGCGCCCTCGGGGCCCGGCTGGCCCGAGGCGAGCTTCTGGCCGAGCCGCAGCGCCGTGACGCGGGCGACCTCGCTGTCGACCCACAGGCGCAGCAGGTCGTCGTGCAGGTCCGGTGTGCGCAGATCGGAGCGCTCGCGCCAGGTGGTCGCGACCACACCGATCATGCCCTCCTCGCGCTGCGCGGCCCGGCCGCCGATCGCGACCCGCTCGTTGTTGAGCGTGGCGTTCGCCACCTGCCAGCCCTGGCCCACCTCCCCCAGGCGGTGTGCGTCGGGGATTCGCACGCCGGTGAGGAAGACCTCGTTGAACTCGGCCTCGCCGGTGATCTGCCGTAGCGGGCGCACATCGATCCCCGGATCGGACATGTCGCACAGGAAGTAGGTGAGCCCCTTGTGCTTCGGCTGATCCGGATCGGTGCGGGCCACCAGGATCGCCCACTGCGCGTTGTGCGCGCCCGAGGTCCACACCTTCTGGCCCGTGACCACCCAGTCGTCACCGTCGCGCACCGCGCGCGTGGCGAGGCCCGCGAGGTCGGAGCCGGCGCCCGGCTCGCTGAACAGCTGGCACCAGATCTCCTCGCCGGTCCACAGCGGGCGCAGGAAGCGATCGATCTGCTGCGCCGTCCCGAAGGACAGGATCGTGGGCGCCGCCATACCGAGCCCGATGCCGTTCACGTGGCTGCGGTTGTCGGGTGCCCCGGCCGCGGCGAACTGCGCATCCACGGCCCGCTGCAGGGAGCGGGACAGGCCCAGACCGCCGCGTCCCTCCGGGTAGGCCACCCACGCCAGTCCGGCGTCGTACCGGGCGCGGAGGAATTCCAGCGGGTCCGTCGTGGCCGGCGGGTGCGCCGCGAGGAAGTCCTCGATCCGCTGTGCCAGGTCCTCCGCGCCCGGCGCGGTCACTTCGCCGCCGCCCGCTTCTTCAGCTCGGCGCGCGCGAGCGAGTTCTTGTGCACCTCGTCGGGCCCGTCGGCGAACCGGAGGGTGCGGATGCCGGCGTAGTACTCGGCCAGGGTGAAGTCCTGCGAGAGCCCACCGGCGCCGTGCGCCTGAATGGCCTTGTCCAGGATCCACTGCACGGTCTGCGGAGTCGCGATCTTGATCGCCTGGATCTCGGTGTGCGCGCCGCGGTTACCCACGGTGTCCATGAGCCACGCGGTTTTGAGAACCAGCAGTCGCAGCTGCTCGATCCGCACCCGCGATTCGGCGATCCAGTCGCGGATCACACCCTGCTCGGAGAGCGGCTTGCCGAAGGCGGTGCGGCTGGAGACGCGATCGCACATGAGCTCCACGGCGCGCTCCGCCACACCGATCGAGCGCATGCAGTGGTGGATGCGGCCGGGCCCGAGACGGGCCTGCGCGACGGCGAAACCGCCGCCCTCCTCGCCGATCAGGTTGCTCACCGGCACCCGCACGTCGGTGAAGCGCATCTCGGCGTGGCCACCGTGGTTGTTGTCCTCGTAGCCGAATACCTGCATGCCGCGGAGCACTTCGAGGCCCGGGGTGTCGCGCGGCACCAGGATCTGCGACTGCTGCCGGTGCCGCTCGGCATCGGGGGCGGTCTTGCCCATCACGATGAAGATCTTGCAGTTCGGGTTCATGGCGCCCGTGATCCACCACTTACGGCCGTTGATCACGTACTCGTCGCCGTCGCGCACGATCGACAAGCCGATGTTGGTGGCGTCCGAGCTGGCCACATCGGGTTCGGTCATCGCGAAAGCGGAACGGATGGAGCCGTCGAGCAGCGGGGTGAGCCACTGCTGCTTCTGCTCCGCGGTGCCGAACTCGTTGAGGACCTCCATGTTGCCGGTATCGGGCGCGGCACAGTTGAAGACGGCGGGCGCCAGATGCAGCGCGCGCCCGGAGATCTCGGCGATCGGCGCGTACTGGAGATTGGTCAGGCCGGCGCCGCCCTCGCCGGGCAGGAAGAAGTTCCAGAACCCGCGGCTGCGGGCCTCGGCGCGCAGCTCCTGCAGAATCGGGACGCTGTCCCAGGCCCACCGGTTGTCGAGCTCACCGAGCTGGCGGTGGAAGGTCTCCTCCGCCGGGTACACGTGGCTCTCCATGAAGGAGGTGACCTCGGCGATCAGCTCCTGTGTCTTGGCGTCGTAGCCGAATTCCATGTCAGTTCTCCTCGAGTGCTTGCAGGCCCGCGTCGAGCAGCGGGTTCACGGCGTCGCCGGCCTCGGCGAAGCCCGCGCCCACGGTCTGCCCGTTCACGTAGCGGTAGTGGATGCCCTCGACGATGCCGGCCAGTTTGAAGGCGGCGAGTGCGAGGTAGAAACCGAAATCGCCCAGATCGCGGTCGCTCCGGGCCGCGTACCGGTCGATGATCTCCTGTTCGGTGAGGAAGCCCGGGGCTTCCGTGACATCGGCGACGGTCTCGCGGGAGACCTTCGCCAGGCGTCCGTAGACCACCATGAGCGCGAGGTCGGTCAGTGAGTCGCCGATGGTGGCGAGCTCCCAGTCGACGACGGCGGCGGGGCGGTCCTGCGGGTCGACCAGGACGTTGTCGAGACGGTAATCGCCGTGCACGATGCCGGGTTTCGCATCGGCCGGTACCCGCGCCTTGAGCGCCCGGTAGAGCTGGTCCACTTTCGGCAGGTCCCGGGTGTGGGCGGCGGCGAACTGCTTGTTCCAGCGCTCCACCTGACGGCCCAGGAAGCCCTCGGGCCGCCCGTAGTCGGACAGGCCCACGGTCGCGGGGTCGACGCTGTGCAGCACCACGAGGGTGTCGATCAGGCGCTCCGAGATCGCCCGGGTGCGCTCGGGTCCCAGCGCCTCGAGCTCGGACGCGCGGCGGTAGGGCACGCCGTCGATCTCGCTCATGATGTAGAACGGCGCGCCGAGCACATCGGGGTCGTCGCAGAAGGCGTACATCACCGGGAGCGGCACGCCGGTGCCCGCGAGGGCGGACATCATCGTGTACTCGCGGCCCATGTCGTGCGCGGTGGCGAGGAGCTTGCCCACCGGCGGGCGGCGCAGGATCCAGTTCGATGTCCCGTCCGAGATGCGGTACGTGAGATTGGATTTGCCGCCCGCGATGAGTTCCGCGGTGAGATCCGATCCGGCGCCGTCGACGTGCTGCGGCAGCCAGGTGCCGAGGACGTCGAGATCGAGTCCGGGGTGCTGCTCCGCCATCAGAAGACCACCACCGATACGGTCTCGGCCACGCAGGCGGGCTTATCGCCGCCCTCGCGTTCCACGGTGACGCGGGTGACCACCTGGTAGCCACCGCCGCCCTCGGCAACGGAGACCAGTTCGACTCCGGCGCGCAACCGCGATCCGACCGGCACCGGCTGCGGGAAGCGCACCTTGTTGCTGCCGTAGTTCACGCCCATCTTCGCGCCGCGTACCTCGTACACCTGCCACACCAGCATCGGGATGAGCGAGAGGGTGAGGTAGCCGTGCGCGATGGTCGATCCGAACGGGCCGGCGGCCGCGCGTTCGGGGTCGACGTGGATCCACTGGTGATCGCCGGTCGCCTCGGCGAACAGGTCGATCCGCTGTTGGTCGACGGTGACCCAGTCGGAGTAGCCGAGGTGGCGTCCGACAGCGGCCTGCAGTTCGTCCGGTCCGTTCAGGATCTCCATGTCTTCGCTCCTCAGTCCCGCGCCTAGTCCTTGGGCCCGCCGGCCACGTAGATCACCTGACCGGAGACGAATCCGGCTCCCTCGCTGGCGAAGAAGCTGGCGGTGTGCGCGATGTCGGCGGGCTCACCGACCCGCTGCACGGGGATCTCCTTGGCCGCGGCGGTCTTGAAGTCCTCGAAGGCGACGCCGATCCGCTCCGCGGTGGCGGCCGTCATGTCCGTGGCGATGAAGCCGGGGGCGATCGCGTTCGCGGTGACGCCGAACTTGCCCAGTTCGAAGGCGAGGGTCTTGGTGAAGCCCTGCATGCCCGCCTTGGCGGCGGAGTAGTTCGCCTGGCCGCGGTTGCCGAGCGCGGAGGTGGACGAGAGGTTGATGATGCGGCCCCAGCCCTCCTTGGTCTGGTACTTCTGCACCTCGCGCGACATGAGGAAGGCGCCGCGCAGGTGCACCGCCATCACCTGGTCCCAGTCCGAGACGGACATCTTGAACAGCAGGTTGTCGCGCAGGATGCCGGCGTTGTTCACCAGGATCGTCGGGGCGCCGAGTTCCTCGGCCACGCGGGTCACCGCGGCGGCGACCTTCTCCTCGTCGGCCACATCGACGCCGACGCCGAGCGCCTGTCCACCGGCGGCGGTGATCTCCGCGGCGACCGTCGCGCAGGCCGCTTCGTCGAGGTCGAGGACGGCCACCTTGTGGCCGTCGGAGGCGAGCCGGCGGGCGACCTCGGCGCCGATGCCGCGGGCGGCACCGGTCACAATGGCAACACGTTGGGTGGTCATGCGTTCTCCTTCTCGGATGTGGGTTCGGTTGCGAGACCCGGGATCAGGGCGGCCAGGGCCTCGCGGGTGGTGCGGGCGTCGGTGTGGTGCACGGCGTGCAGCCCGAGGGCGGCCGCGCCGTCGACGTTGGGGACGGCGTCGTCGAGGAAGGCCGCGCGGCCGGGCGGCACGCCCAGCCGGCCGAGCGCGAGTTCGAAGATGGCGGGGTCCGGCTTCCGCAGGCCCACCTCCTCCGAGATGATCACCGCGCCGAACAGCTCCGCGAGCCGATCGCGGTCGTACAGGTTCCCGCTGCCCCAGCTGTTGGAGACCACACCCACCGCGACTCCCGCCGCACGAAGATCCTCGGCCAGACGCCACATCGCGGGATCGGCGGCGACGCGGGCGAACATGCGGCGGAGCACGCCGTCGGGGTTGACGGGCCCTCCGTCGCGGGTGCGCAGCGCCGCGGCGAAGAGCGCATCGAACTCCTCCTCGGGCAGGTCCCCGGTCTCCAGCCGGTGGATCGGGCTCCCCTCGGCGGCATCGCGGCCGAGCCAGGCCTTGAGGGTGGCGGTGAACACGGCGGGATCGATGTCCTCGTCGGCGATCCAGGCGCGGATGCTCTCACCCATCGGCGTGGTGAGCACCCCGCCGTAGTCGAAGAGCACCGCGTCCACCGCGCGGCTCACCGGTCGGCCTGGTAGACGACGCGGCCCACGGTGCTGCCGTCGGCGAGGCGCTGCAGGCCGTCCGGCACCTCGTCGAAGGACAGTCGCTCACTGACCAGCGGGGCCACCTTGCCGGCATCGGCGAGCGCCGTCAGGTCGGCGTGGCAGGCGCGCACGGCGGCGGGGTCGAACCGGTTGTACAGGCCCCAGTGCAGTCCCACGATGGAGTAGTTCTTGATGAGCGCGTGGTTGAGCGCCACCTCCTGGATGGTGCCGCCGGCGAAGCCGACCACCAGGATGCGCCCTTCGAAGGCGATGCACTTGGTGGACCGCTTGTAGGTCTCACCGCCCACCGGGTCGTACACGACATCGGCGCCGCGACCGCCGGTCTGCGCCTTGACCACCTCGACGAAGTCCTCGGTGTGCCGGTCGATCACCACATCGGCGCCGAGCGCGCGGGCCACCTCGGCCTTCGCGGGTCCGCCGACCACGCCGATCACCGTGGCGCCGGCGGCTTTGCCGAGTTGGATCGCGGCGCTGCCCACCCCGCCCGCGGCGGCGTGCACGAGCAGGGTCTCCCCCGCCTTCAGCTGAGCCCGGCGGTGCAGGCCGAACCACCCGGTCTGGTAGCCGATGAACAGGGAGGAGGCCTGGGCGTCGTCGAGCGAGGACGGTGCCGGGAAGGTCTCGGCGGCGTTCATCACGGCGTATTCGGCGAAGCCCCCGTGCGGCAGCGCGACGCCGCCCAGCACCCGGTCGCCCACGGCGAAGCCGTCGACTCCCTCACCGACGGTGACGATCTCGCCGCACAGTTCCACGCCCGGGGTGAAGGGCAGATCGGGTTTGATCTGATAGAGCCCGCGACACATGAGCACGTCCGGGAAGTTCGCCGCCGTGGCCAGCGTGCGCACGGTGACCTGTCCGGGCCCCGGGGTGGGGACCTCGAGATCCACCGCACGCAGTACCGCCGCGGGTTCGCCCAGTTCCGGTACCTGCCAGGCCCTCATCACCGGCCCTCCTTCTGTTCCAGCCGCTGCTGGATCTTGTTCATCCCGGCGAGCCACCGATCGGGGGCGGCCGCGCGGGCCTGGTAGTAGTCGCGCACCTCGGGGTGCGGCAGGATCAGCAGTTCGTCGCCCGCGAGGGCCGCCACCGTCTGCTCGGCGACCTGCTCCGCGGTGAGCGCGGTGTCGCGGGAGAGCAGGTCCTTGAGCGGGCCGGAATCGTCGAGCATCCGGGTCTGCACGCCCTGCGGGCAGATGGCCTGGACCACCACGCCCCGGTGCCGATACGTGGCCGAGAGCCATTCGGCGAAGGCCACGGCCCCGTGTTTGGTGACGGAGTAGGCGGGAGCGTCGAGCATCGTGAGCAGACCGGCGGCCGATGCGGTGACCACGAATCGGCCCCGGCCCGCCGCCGCCCAGTCGGGGACCAGCAGGCGTGCCGCGCGCACGTGCGCCATGACGTTCACCTGCCAGGACAGGTCCCAATCCGCCTCGGACGCTTCGATTCCCCTGCCGCGATCGACGCCGGCGTTGGCGAACCAGGCGTCGATCGCGCCGAGCCGCTCGCGCGCCGTCGCGACCAGCGCCGCGACGCCGGCCTCGGAGGCGGCATCACCGGGCGCCGGGTAGGCGGTGCCGCCGGCCGCGGTGATCGCGTCGACGGTGCGGGTCACACCCTCGGCGTCCAGGTCGGCCACCACCACGCGGGCACCGTCCGCGGCGAGCGCGCTCGCGAGTGCCGCGCCGATACCCGCGCCCGAACCGGTCACCACCACCCCGGCGTTGCGGGGGTCGAAGCCGGTCATGGGATCAGACTCCTCCGGTGAGCAGGACGCCGCCGTCGATGGTGAGGGTCTGGCCCGTCATCCACGCGGCGTCGTCGGACAGCAGGAAGGCCACGACCGACCCGATGTCCTCGGGCACCCCCAACCGCTTGAGCGGATAGGCCGATGCGACCTCCTCCTCACGCCCCTCGTACAGTGCGGTCGCGAAGCGGGTCTTCACCACTGCGGGGGCGACTGCGTTGACCCGGATGTCCGGGCCCAGCTCGACCGCCAGCTCCTCAGTGAGGTGGATGACCGCCGCCTTGGAGACGCCGTAGAACGCGATGCCCGGCGCGGGCCGCAGACCCGCCACGGAGGCCACGTTGACGATCGCGCCACCGTGCTCCCGCTGCCACGCCGCGTTGACCTTCTGCACCCAGGACAACGTGGACATCACGTTGACCTCCATGATCTTGCGGGCCGCCGCCACATCGAGATCCATCAGCGGGCCGTACACCGGGTTGATGCCGGTGTTGTTGACGAAGAAGTCGGCGCTGCCGAAGGTCCCGATCGCTGTCGCGATCACCTCGTCCTGGTGCGCGAGATCGTCGCCCGAGCCGGCGACGGCGATCGCGACATCCGGACCACCGAGTTCGGTGACCGCGGCGTCGAGCGCCTCCTGCTTGCGCGCGGTGATCACGACCTTCGCGCCATCGGCCACGAGCCGCTGCGCGATGGCGAGTCCGATGCCCCGGCTGGCGCCGGTGACGATGGCCGTCCTGCCGTCGAAACGCCCCGCCATCAGCTGAGCCGCTCGATGATCATGGCCATGCCCTGGCCGCCGCCGACACACATCGTCTCGAGGCCAAACTGCTTGTCGTGCCAGGCGAGCGAGTTGATCAGCGTGCTGGTGATGCGCGCGCCGGTCATTCCGAACGGGTGGCCGATGGCGATCGCGCCGCCGTTGACGTTGACCTTGTCGGCGTCGATCCCGAGATCGCGCACCGAGGGGATCACCTGGGCCGCGAAGGCCTCGTTGACCTCCATGAGGTCGATGTCGCCAATGGACATGCCGGCGCGGGCGAGCGCCTGCTTGGAGGCCTCGACCGGGCCGAGTCCCATGATCTCGGGCGAGAGGCCCGTGACACCGGTGGACACGATCCGGGCGAGCGGGGTGAGGCCGAGGGCCTTCGCCTTGGTGTCGGACATGATCACCACGGCCGCGGCACCGTCGTTGAGCGGGCAGCAGTTGCCGGCGGTCACGGTTCCGTCGGGCCGGAAGACCGGCTTGAGCTGGCTGACGGCCTCGTAGGTGACGCCGGCACGCGGACCGTCGTCCTTGCTGACGACGGTGCCGTCGGCGAGCGTGACCGGAGTGATGTCCTTGTCCCAGAAGCCCGCGGCGAGGGCGATCTCCGCGCGGTTCTGGCTACGGACACCCCACTCGTCCTGATCGTGGCGGCTGACGTTCTTGAACTGCGCCACGTTCTCGGCGGTCTGGCCCATCGCGATGTACAGGTCGGGCAGCAGGCCCGAGTCCCGCGGATCGGCCCAGGTCTGGCCGCCCTCGGCGAACTTCGCGGTGCGCGCCTCGGCGTCGGCGAAGATCGGATTCTTGGTGTCCGGAAGGCCGTCGGCGTTGCCCTTGACGTAGCGGCTCACGGTTTCGACGCCACCGGAGAGGAAGACCTCGCCCTCCCCGGCCTTGATGGCGTGGAAGGCCATGCGGGTGGTCTGGAGGCTGGAGCTGCAGTAGCGGTTCACCGTGACGCCGGGCGCGTGGTCGAGTCCCGCCTCGACCGCGACGGCGCGAGCGATGTTGAAGCCCGACTCACCGGCGGGCTGGCCGCAGCCGAAGAGCACGTCCTCGATCTCGCGCGGGTCGAGCTCGGGCACCTTGGCCAGCGCCGCGCGCACCATCTGCACCGAGAGATCATCCGGGCGGACGTCTTTGAGCGACCCCTTCCCGGCACGGCCGATCGGAGACCGCGCGGTGGCGACGATGACGGCTTCGGGCATTGCATCCTCCTGGGTAATGACTACGATGCTGACTAAGCGCTCGCTTAGCGAACGAGGTAGTCTCCACTGTGCACCACTGAGAGCCGATCGTCAATCGACCGGCGAATGTGGCATAGCTCACCCTATGCAGCCACCGGTACGTACGGTGGACGAAGCCGAAAAGGACCGCACCCATGACCGACGCCGACGCACCGTCCCGCGCCGATGCGACGCGCGCCCGGCTGCTCTCCGCCGCAGCCGAGGCCTTCGCCGAACGCGGATTCCACGGCACCACCACGCGCGACATCGCCGCCGCCGCGGGCATGAGCCCCGCCGCGGTGTACGTGCACTACAAGTCGAAAGAGCAACTGCTGTACCAGCTCTCCTACCACGGGCACCAGCTGATCATCGACCTGATCGATTCGGTCGACGACCGTTCCGCCGCACCGGCCGACCGCCTGCACGCGGTGCTGTACGCCTTCGCCAGCCACCACGCCGCGCAACACACCAGCGCGCGGGTGGTGAACTACGAGCTCGAGGCGCTCACCGAGGACCACCGCGCCGAGGTCGGCGAACAACGCCGGGAGATCACCCGCCGGCTGCGCGCCATCGTGGACGCCGGTGTGCAGGACGGCTCCTTCGACACCGACGAACCCCGATTGGCCACCACCGCCGTGCTGTCCAGCGGCATCGACGTGGCCCGGTGGTATCACGACGGCGGCGATATCACCCCCGAACAGATCGGTGCCTACTACGCCGATCTCGCGCTCCGTACCGTGGGCGCGACGCGATCACCGTCAAGCACGTAAATCGCAACCGATTTCAGTTATCGAACAAGGAGATTCACCATGCGTCGTACCGTCTACACCGCCGATCACGAGGCCTTCCGCGAGACGCTGCGCGCCTTCATCGAGTCCGAGGTCGTACCCCACTACGACGAGTGGTACGCCAACGGCATCGTGCCCAAGGAGTTCTACCTCAAGCTCGGCGAGCTCGGCGTCTTCGGCATCGAGGTGCCCGAGGAGTACGGCGGCGCCGGCATCGAGTCATTCAAGTACCAGGCCGTGATCAGCGAGGAGCTCGGCCGCGCCGGCGTCTCCTTTGGCGGCTCCAGCGTGCACATCGCGCTGTGCCTCCCCTACCTCACGGGGCTGGCCACCGACGAGCAGAAGCAGCGCTGGCTGCCCGGCATGGCCTCGGGCGAAACCATGTTCGCCATCGCCATGACCGAACCCGGCACGGGATCGGACCTGGCCGGCATGAAGACCACCGCCAAGCTCTCGGCCGACGGCACGCACTACGTGCTCAACGGTGCGAAGACCTTCATCACCGGCGGCGTCAACGCCGACCGGGTGATCGTGTGCGCCCGCACGGCGCCGCCGAAGGACGACGATCGCCGCTACGGCATCTCGCTGTTCGTGGTGGACACCACGCTCCCCGGCTACGCCGTGGGCCGCAAGCTCGACAAGATCGGCCTGCGGACCTCGGACACCGCCGAGCTGTCCTTCACCGATGTCCAGGTGCCCGTCGAGGACCTCCTCGGCGAGGAGAACAAGGGCTTCTCCTACCTCGGCCAGAACCTGCCGCAGGAGCGCCTGTCCATCGCGGTCGGCGCGTACTCCCAGGCCGCGGCCGCGGTGCGGTTCGCCCAGGCCTACACCGAGGACCGCACCATCTTCGGCAAGACGGTGGCATCGTTCCAGAACAGCAAGTTCGAGCTGGCCGCGTGCAAGGCGAAGGTCGACGCGATGGAGTCCTGCGTCGACCGCGGACTCGAGCTCCACGACGCGCACGAGCTCACCGCCGCGGACGCCGCCTCGCTCAAGCTGTTCTGCACCGAGGCCGCGTCCGATGTGATCGACCGCTGCCTGCAACTGCACGGCGGCTACGGCTACATCAACGAGTACCCGATCGCCCGGCTGTACGCCGACAACCGGGTCAACCGCATCTACGGCGGTACGTCCGAGGTGATGAAGTCGATCATCGCCAAGGACATGGGCCTGTAGCCGCTCCTCGTCGAATCCGCCCGGCATCCATCCCCCGGATGCCGGGCGGTGGCGTCGACCGCGGATTAACCTCGCCACATGCCTACTTTGCGATGCCCATTATGCGAGTGCGAGGAGTTCCAGCGCGAGGTCTCGCGCCAGGACTCCAAATGGGGCTACACCAATCACAAGATGATCCTCATGATCTGCCTGCAATGCCGCTACGTCCTGCACTTCTACGACAAGAGGTCGATCTTCGACGTGCACTGAGCCGCCCGACGGAGCGCTGCAACCCCCGTGCAACTCCCACCCTCGTAGTGTCCTGCGTCACAACCCACGACCATCTCGGAAACTCCGCGGCAACGATGCGGCAACACCGAGGCGGTTCGATGGGCTGCTCAGGAAAGAGAGGCAGCACGTGACCGCAGAACCGCAGCGCACCGTCCACCACGACGGGGTGGATGAATCCTTCGAATCCGACGCGTACCTCGCCAAACGCACGCTCCGCTCCGGATCGGCGGGCTGGGTACTGCTCGCCGGGCTGGGCGTGAGCTACGTGATCTCGGGCGACTACGCCGGCTGGAACAACGGCCTCGCGCAGGGAGGATTCGGCGGCCTGGCCATCGCCTCCGTGGTGATCGCGGGCATGTACCTGGCGATGGTGCTGGGCATGGCCGAGATGTCCTCCGCCCTGCCCGCCGCGGGCGGCGGCTACACCTTCGCCCGGCGGGCGCTCGGGCCGTGGGGCGGATTCGCCACCGGCACCGCCATTCTCATCGAATACACCATCGCCCCGGCGGCGATCGCCACCTTCATCGGCGGCTACGTGCAATCGCTGAACCTGTTCGGCATCACCGACGGCTGGTGGGTGTACCTGTTCGTCTACGCGCTCTTCATCGGCATCCACCTCACCGGCGCCGGCGAGGCCCTCAAGGCGATGTTTGTGATCACCGCCATCGCGCTGGTGGGACTCGTGGTCTTCGCGGTCGCCGCGATCGGCCGGTTCGACGCCTCCAAGCTCACCGACATCGCCGCTACCGACGCCGCAGGAGCATCGAGCTGGCTCCCCCACGGCTACCTCGGAATCTGGGCCGCACTCCCCTTCGCGATCTGGTTCTTCCTCGCCATCGAGGGCGTTCCCCTGGCGGCCGAGGAGGCCCGCGAGCCCGAGAAGAACGTGCCCCGCGGGATCATCGTCGCGATGCTCATCCTGATCGTCACCGGTGCCACCGTCTTCCTCCTGGCCACCGGGGCACTGGGCGCGAACGCACTGTCGGACAGTGGCAATCCGCTCGTCGAGGCGCTCGGCGACAGCGGCGCCGCCAAGGTGGTCAACTACATCGGCCTGGCCGGCCTGGTGGCCAGCTTCTTCTCCATCATGTACGCGTACTCGCGGCAGACCTTCGCCCTCTCACGCGCCGGTTACCTGCCCAAGAACCTGTCGATCACCAACGCCCGCAAGGCTCCGGTGCTCGCGCTCATCGTGCCGGGCGTGATCGGTTTCATCCTGTCGCTGATCGGCGAGGGCGCGACCCTGCTGAACATGGCCGTCTTCGGGGCCGCGGTGAGCTACGTGCTGATGATGGTGAGCCACATCGTGCTCCGCCGCCGCGAGCCCGATATGCCGCGGCCCTACCGCACCCCCGGCGGCGTCGTCACCACCTCATTCGCGCTGATCGTGGCCTGCATCGCCGTGGTCGCGACCTTCCTCGTGGACCCCTTCGCCGCGGGTCTCACCCTGGCCGCCTTCGCCGCCTTCCTGGTGTACTTCGGCGTCTACAGCCGGCACCACCTGGTGGCCAACTCGCCCGACGAGGAGTTCGCGGCACTCGCCGACGCGGAACGCGACCTCAAGTAGCCCACGGCCCCACGAAAATCGACCGGAGACCAGCCGACGGCGCCCCGCTGGGCGAGATCCCCGACACGGTCTTCTGAGCACGCGGGCGAACTCCACCGCACACCGCCGCGCGGCGCGTTGAATGGAAGCCGACGCCGCACCCGATCATCGCCGAACGGAGCACCATGATCCGCACGCAATCCGTCCGCGGGGTGACGTACACCTTCACCTCGATGGCAGACCTGCTGGCCAAGGCCACCCCGCTGCGCTCGGGCGACGAGCTCGCCGGGTGCGCCGCACAATCGGACGCCGAGCGGGCCGCCGCGAAGTGGGCACTCGCCGACGTCCCGCTCACGGCCCTCCTGGAAGAGCTCGTCGTGCCCTACGAGTCCGACGAGGTGACCCGGCTCATCATCGATACGCACGACCGCGCTGCGTTCGCCCCGATCGCCCACCTCACCGTGGGCGATCTGCGGGATCTGCTGCTGCGCATCGCCATCGCCCCCGACGCCGGGGACCGCCTCGCCGCCCTGTCTCCCGCACTCACTCCGGAGATGGTCGCCGCCGTGAGCAAGCTGATGCGCAACCAGGACCTCATCGCCGTGGCGCGCGCGGTCCGGGTGACGGCGGCCTTCCGCACCACCATCGGGCTGCCCGGCACCGTCGCGACCAGGCTGCAACCCAACCACCCCACGGACGATCCGCAGGGCATCGCCGCCGCCACCCTCGACGGGCTGCTCCTGGGCTGCGGCGACGCCGTGATCGGGATCAATCCCGCGACGGACTCCCCGCACGCGACCTCGGACCTGCTGCACCTGCTGGACGAGGTGCGCACCCGGTTCGAGATCCCCACCCAGTCCTGCGTACTCAGCCACGTGACCACCACACTGGGCCTGATCGAGAAGGGTGCACCGGTGGACCTGGTCTTCCAGTCCATCGCCGGCACGGAGGGCGCCAACTCCGCCTTCGGCGTGTCGATCTCACTGCTGGAGGAGGCCAACACCGCCGCCCGGGAACTGCAGCGGGGCACCGTCGGCGAGAACGTGATGTACCTCGAGACCGGTCAGGGCTCCGCCCTGTCGTCCGGGACGCACCTGGGCACCGGCGGTGCGCCGGTGGACCAACAGACCCTGGAGACACGTGCCTACGCCGTCGCCCGGCACGTGGATCCGTTGCTGGTGAACACGGTGGTCGGGTTCATCGGCCCCGAGTACCTCTACGACGGCAAGCAGATCACCCGGGCCGGGCTGGAGGACCACTTCTGCGGCAAGCTGCTGGGCCTGCCGATGGGCGTGGACGTCTGCTACACCAATCACGCCGAGGCCGACCAGGACGATATGGATGACCTGCTCACGCTCCTGGCCGTGGCGGGGGTCTCGTTCGTGATCACGGTGCCGGGTGCGGACGATGTGATGCTGGGCTACCAGTCGCTGGCCTTCCACGACGCGCTCTACGTGCGCCGGGCCCTGGGGCTGCGCCCCGCACCGGAGTTCGACGCCTGGCTGGCGAGCCAGGGCATGACCGACGAGCTCGGCGGCCTGCGCGACATCGCGGTCGAGACCTCACCCCTGCGCGAGCTCACAGCGGGGACACGACGATGAGCACACCGGAGCGCCGCGACGGCGACTTCTGGGACGCCCTGCGCACCACCACGCAGTCCCGGATCGGCCTGGGACGCACCGGCGATGCCCTGCCCACACGCCGGGTGCTGGAGTTCGCGGCGGCGCACGCGACCGCCCGCGATGCGGTGCACCAGCCGCTCGACGTGGCGGCCTTCACCGAGCAGGTGCGCACGCTGGGCCTGGGCGAACCGCACGCGGTGGTGAGTCGCGCCGCGGATCGGGGCGAGTACCTGCGCCGCCCCGATCTCGGCCGCGCGCCCGCCGATGTCGCGCACCTCGCCCGCGCGGATGCCGACCTGGCGATCGTGCTCGCCGACGGTCTGTCGCCGCGTGCCCTCACCGATCACGGTGTGCCACTGGCGCAGGCGATCCTGACCGCACTCCCCGACGACATCGCCGTCGCGACCCCCGTGATCGCGACGCAGGCGCGGGTGGCGCTCGGCGACCACGTGGCCCGCGCCCTCGGCGTGCGCACCCTGCTGGTGCTGATCGGCGAACGGCCCGGGCTCTCCGTGGCCGACAGCCTGGGGATCTACCTCACCCACCGCGCCGATCCCGAGGACTTCGGGCAGGGCGTCACGGACGCGCATCGCAACTGCATCTCGAACATCCATCCCCCGGAGGGGCTCGGCTACACCGACGCCGCGCGGATCGCCGCCGCCCTGGTGGTGGGCGCCCGACGCCTCGGCAGGTCGGGCGTCGATCTCAAGGACACCTCGCGGGCCGAACTGTCCGGGCCGGGTTCGCCGGCCCTGGACTGATCACCAGATGCGGACCCGGTCCTTCGGATCAAGCCACTCCTTGTCGGCCGGTCCCACACCGAAGGTATCGGCGAAGGCACCGATGTTCTTGACCACCTGATTGGCGCGGAACTCGTTGGGCGCGTGCGGATCCGTCGCCAGCGCCTGGACCGCGGCCGAGGGCCTGGTCTTCGCGCGCCAGATCCGGCCCCAGCTCAGGAACAGCGACGTCAGGTCCGGACCGGCAGCGGGTGCCGCACTCGACGGTGCGGCGGCCGAGGACGAGCTCCCGGATGCCGCTTCGGTACCGGGGTCGCGGTTGGCCACCGCGATCCGGTAGGCGGCGACCGCGATCGACAGGCCGCCGAGGTCCGCGAGGTTCTCCCCCACCGTGAATCCGCCGTTGACCTTGTTCTCGGGCGCCAGTCCCGCGGGGACGAGCGCATCGTACTGCGCGATCAGCGCCTTGGTCCGCTTGTCGAACTCCGCCCGGTCGGCGGGCTCCCACCAGTCCTTGAGGTTGCCGTCACCGTCGTACTTCGCGCCCTGATCGTCGAAGGCGTGGCCGATCTCGTGCCCGATCACCGCCCCGATCCCGCCGTAGTTGACGGCGGCCTGGGCATCCGGCGAGAAGAACGGCGACTGCAGGATGGCCGCCGGGAAGACGATCTCGTTCATCCCCGGGTTGTAGTAGGCGTTCACCGTCTGGGGCGTCATCAACCACTCGTCGCGGTTCACCGGCTTGGGGAGCTTGGCCAGCTGGTAGGCGTTGTCGAACTCGGCGGAGGCACGGGCGTTGGCCACCACCGACTTCGGGTCCGTCTTCAGCCCGGAGTAGTCGCGCCACGTGTCGGGGTAGCCGATCTTGGTGCGGATCTTGTCGAGCTTGGCCGCGGCGGCGCGGCGCGTGGCGGGCGTCATCCAGTCGAGATCGGCGAAGCTGGCCCGGTAGGCACCCTTGAGGTTGTTGACCAGCTGTTCGGCCTGCTGCTTGGAATCGGCCGGGAAGTGCTTGGCCACATAGAGCTTTCCGAGCGCCTCGCCGACCGCGGACTCGACGGCGCTCACGCCCCGCTTCCATCGCTCCGGCTGCTGTTCCACACCCCGGAGGGTCTTCGAGTAGAAGTCGAAGTTGGCCTCGGCGAAGGGCGCCGAGAGCACCGCGGCGTACCCGCGGATCACCTGGATGCGCGCATGATCCTTCAGCGTCCCGAGATCGGTGTCCGCCCACAGCTTCGCGACCGCGGTGAGGAAGCTGGGCTGGGCCACGATCACGTTCTTCGCATCGTCGGCCTTGATCCCCACGGCCTTCTGCCACCGGTCCCAGTCGTATCCGGGCGCCAGCGTGGCCAGCTGCGACCAGGGCTGCGGGTTGTACGTGGCGGTCGCATCGCGGGACCGCACCTTGTCCCAATGCCCCTTGGCCACCGCGGTCTCGAAGGCCAGCACGCGGGCGGCCACGCCCGGGGCGTCGGAGAGCCCGGCCAGTGAGGCGATCTTCTCCAGGTAGGCGCGGTACTTGTCGCGGGCTTCCGCATACTTCGGATCGGAGTAGTAGGCCTGGTCGGGAAGCCCGATACCGGACTGCACCAGGCTCAGTGCGTACTTGGACGAGTCCTTCTGGTCGGTGTCCACGTAGTAGCCCACCAGCCCCGAGACGCCCTGCTTCTGGTGCGCGCCGATCACATCGAGGAGAGCCGCCTTATCGGCCGCCTTGTCGACGGCGTCGAGGTCCGGCTTGATCGGATCGGCACCGTCGCGGTCGATCCGGGCGGTGTCCATGTACGCCTCGTAGACGTCCCGGATCTTCGCCTCGTCGCCCCGCGGCCGCGGATCCTTGATGCCCTCGATGATGGCCTTGAGCTGCTCCTGCGCCCGATCGGAGAGATCGTCGAAGGTCGAGTACTGGGCCTTGTCGCCCGGTATCTGGAAACCGTCGTACCAGGCTCCGTTGACGTGCCGGTACAGATCGTCCTGCACGCGCACGCCGGGCGCGACCCCGGACAGGTCGGGGCCGGCGAGGGGCCGGTTCGGCCGCGCGGAGGTCGACGGTCCGCCGCCGGGCGTCTGCACGCCGCACGCGGCGAGCACACCGGCGCCCGCCAGGACTCCGAACCCCGCGAGGAATCGTCGGCGATTGAATCCGGAGGTGGGCTGCCCGAACGGGTCTCGATCGGGGCGGGGCGGATGGACGTGGCCTTGCGGATCGTCACGGTGCATACCTGAATCTAACCGGAACAGCGGCGGTGTCACACTGAACGACATGGATCTCGCGGTCACCGTCGCGGTCCTCGCCGTGCTCGGCGCCTGCGCGTGGCAGGTGCGACGCGGCGGGCCCGGCGCCGCTCGGTTGCAGGCACTGGGGTGGGCGGCCGTCGCGTGGGTGCGCGCCAGTCCCGCCGCGACCCTCATCTGGCTGATCGTGTGTGTGAATTCGATCATGCTGATCGGGCTGCCGGAATCGGTGCAGACCGAGGTGTTGCTGGCGCACAGCACCAATCTCACCCAGTTCGCGCACCACCCGGTGCAATCGCTGGTGACTTCGGCGCTGTGGATCGAACCGGTCGACATCGTCTTCGCCACGGTGATGACGATCCTGGTGCTCGGCCCCGCGGAGCGGTGGCTGGGCCACGCCGGACTGGTCGCGGTGTACTTCACCGGCAGCGCCGTGGCCTCGCTGGTGGCCGTCTTCTCCGCGGGCAGGCTGGTGGCGCACGGGCTGCTCACCGACGACGTGGACGTGAGCGGCATGGTCGACGTCGGGGTGAGCTACGGCAGCCTGTGCGTCGCCGGACTCCTGGTGTACCGGATCGCGCGCGTGCGATGGCGCCTGGTGGCCATGGTCGCGTTGCCGATCGCGGTGCAGCTCTCGCTGCCCTTCTTCGGGCTGTACGCCACGCTCGGACACCTGCGTGCGGTGGTCCTGGGCTATCTGCTCTGGCCCGTCACCCGGATACCCGCCGTCCGGCGCCGTGCGGCCACCTGGCGGTACCGGCCGCCGTCAGCCACCTGCGCCCCCGGTAGGAGCGGCCTCGGCGACGTCCCGTGATGTGACCACGATGGCGGCCACGACCAGTGCGATACCGACCGCCTCCAGCCAGCCGGGGCGCTGGCCCAGCATGACCGCTCCGACCGCCGTCGCCGTCACCGGCAGCAGGGCCAGGAGGAGGGCGAAGCGGGCGCGCCCGATGCGGCGCAGCACCACCTGATCGAGCGCGTAGGGGATCACGGAGCTGAGCAGGCCGAGCCCCAGGCCCACGACCCAGACCTCCCAACCCAGGAAGGACTCGGGGCGGGTGGCCACATCGAAGCCCAGTGCGGGGACGGCGAGCACCACCGCGCCCGCGGCCAGGCCCACGCCCAGCCCCTCGATGCCGCCCCCGGCATCGGCGACCCGCTTACCGAGAACGATGTACCCGGCCCACAGCGCGGCGGCGACCAGCGCGCACGCGACACCCACGGCACCGTCGACCCCGGAGACGCCGCCGATGTTCACCCCGGCCACGCACACCACCCCGATCAGGGCGGCAGCCGCGGCCAGCAGGTCCACGGCGCGCCGCGATCCGGCGACCGCGACGGCGATCGGGCCCAGGAACTCGATGGCCACGGCCGTCCCCAGGTCGATGTGCGCGATCGACTCGTAGAAGGCGATGTTCATCAGCACCGTCACCGTGCCGAAGCCCGCCGCGGCACGCAGTCTCGTGCGCGACCAGTCGGCGCGACGCGGCCGGAGCACCGCGACCAGGATCAATCCGGCGCCGGCGCCGCGCAGCCAGGCGACCGCGGCCGGGGAGAGCTGTTCGAACAATCCGACACCCAGCGACGCGCCCACGTACTGACTGACCGCGCCGACGATGAACATCGCGGGGATCAGCTGACGGGGCACGCCGCCACCTTACGAGTGTGAGCCCCGCCTCCCCCGCTCGGCGGGAACAATTCGGTATCGTCAGACGTATATCTAGATGTAGAAAAGCCACGGAGAGGGAGTTCGCTCCGCCTCCGCAGGGGATAGTGATCGGTTCGTAGAACGGAGGAGTCATGACGAACATCGACACCGCCACGGTTGCCACCGAGGCTCCGCTCACCGCGTCCGACCGGTGCGATCGGTGCGCCGCGGCCGCACAGGTGCGCGCCGTACTCCCGTCGGGGTTCGAGCTGCTGTTCTGCGGGCATCACTTCGCTGAGCACCGCGACAAGCTCGAATCCCAGGGTGCCGCAGTCACCGGCGGAGAACCCGTCGGCGTCTGACGCGACGGCGTGAAAAGGCTTGGTGCCCGGCGACTTCGGTCGCCGGGCACTGCCGTTTCCGGCGCCGGGCCGGTCGCTAGCGCCAGGTGCGCAGGGCGGCGATCCGCTCGCGGAGCTGCTCCGCGGAGGCCATCGCCGTGACCGGGCCACCGAGCCGGCTGCGCAGTTCGTTGTGGACCACGCCGTGCGGTTTACCGGTGCGGTGGTGGTGCATGGCGACCAACGAGTTCAGCTCGCGGCGCAACGCCGAGAGCTGCTCGCCGGCGGTGGCCCGCTCGGCCACCTCGACCGGGGGCGCAGGACGCTCGGCCTCCACGGATCGCGTGTCCACCTGCTCCTTCTGCCGCTGCTTGAGCAGCGCCCGCATCTGGTCCGCGTCGAGCAGTCCGGGCAGCCCCAGGTAGTCGGCCTCCTCATCACTGCCCGAGAAGGTGGCGGTGCCGTACGAGGAACCGTCGTAGATGAGCTGGTCGAGCTCGGCGTCGGCGTGCAGGGAGACGAAGGCCTTCTCCTCCTCGCCCGGCTCGTCCTTCTGCTTGTTCGCGTCGATCAGCAGCGCGTCGTCGAGCCCGTCGGAGTCGCGGTGCGGCTTGCCGAGCACGTGATCGCGCTGCTCCTCCAGCTTCGAGGCGAGGTCCAGCAGCACCGGCACCGAGGGCAGGAAGACGCTGGCGGTCTCGCCCTTCGTCCGCGACCGCACGAAGCGGCCGATGGCCTGTGCGAAGAACAGCGGCGTCGAGGCACTGGTGGCGTACACACCCACGGCCAGCCGCGGAACGTCCACACCCTCGGACACCATCCGCACGGCCACCATCCACTTGTCGCGGCTCGCCGAGAAGGCACTGATCCGCTTCGATGCGGTCGGATCGTCGGACAGCACCAGGGTGACCTGCTCGCCCGTGATGTCCTGCAGCAGTTCGGCGTAGTCACGCGCGGTGCTCTGATCGGTGGCGATCACCAGACCGCCGGCGTCGGGCATGGTGGTGCGCAGCTGATCGAGCCGGGTGTTCGCCGCCTGCAGCACCGCGGGGATCCAGTCGCCGTGCGGGTCCAGAGCGGTGCGCCAGGCGCGCGCCGTCTGCTCCTTGCTCAGCGGCTCGCCGAGCCGGGCGGTGAACTCCTCACCCGCGCTGGTGCGCCAGCTCGCCTGCCCGGAATAGGCCAGGAAGACCACGGGCCGCACCACGCCGTCGGCGAGGGCGTCGGAGTAGCCGTACACGTGATCGGCCTTGGACCGCTGGCCGCCGCCGAACTCCGGCTCGTAGGTCACGAACGGGATCGGGTTGTCGTCGCTGCGGAACGGGGTACCGGTGAGCGCCAGCCGCCGGGTCGCGGGCTCGAAGGCCTCCCGCACACCCTCGCCCCAGCTCTTCGCGTCGCCGGCGTGATGAATCTCATCCAGGATCACGAGGGTCTTGTAGGCGCTGGTGCGCGCGTGATGCTTGAACGGGTGCATGCCCACCTGTGCGTAGGTGATCACGACACCGTCGAAGTCCGACGAGGTGCTGCCGCCGGAGTTGGTGAAGTTCGGGTCGAGGTTGATGCCGTTGCGCGAGGCCGCCTCGGCCCACTGGTACTTCAGGTGCTCGGTGGGGGCCACCACGGTGACCCGCTCAACGGTGCGGTCGGCGAGCAGTTCCGCCGCCACACGCAGGGCGAACGTCGTCTTACCGGCACCGGGGGTGGCCACGGCCAGGAAGTCCTGCGGCTTCGCGGTCAGATACTTCGTGAGCGCACGGCGCTGCCAGACACGAAGTGAACCCGCCATGGAAAAACGCACCCCTCAACGACGCCCCCGAGGGCGCAGCATTTCGACTTTCAGACCCGAGGGAGTCTACCGGCAACACGCGGCCGATCCGGTTACGGCGCAATCGGGCCAGGTGGGGAAGACTGGAGGGTGATGGACGACGACCAGCCCGCTCCGGTGCCCGCACCGCCGGCCGCGGGGCCGCAGACCCAGGACCTCGATCGGCCCCGGGCGGCCCCGCTGCACACGCGTGCGCTCGCGGTGATCCGGTCGATGCCGCGGATCTTCTGGCGGACGATCGTCAAGTCCTGGGACGACTCGATCATCGGGCAGAGCGCGCAGGCCGCCTTCTGGCAGACCCTCTCGCTCCCGCCGCTGCTGCTGGGCCTGCTCGGCCTGACCGGTTACGTGGCGAACCTGTTCGGCCCCGACACGATCAACGTGATCCACGACAAGATCCTGTCGTTCAGCACCTCGGTGTTCACCGACAGCGTGGTGCAGGAGATCATCGGGCCGATGGTCGACGGCGTGCTCCGCGAGGGCCGTTTCGACATCGTCTCGATCGGTTTCATCATCGCCCTGTGGGCCGGATCGTCCGCGTTGTCGTCGTTCGTGGATTCGATCTGCATGGCGCACGATCAGCACACCGTGCGCAACCCGGTGCACCAGCGCTTCTTCGCGGTGCTGCTGTACATCGAGTTCCTGGTGATCGCGGTGCTGACGCTGCCGCTCGTCGCGCTCGGGCCCACGCTGATCGTCAAGTACCTGCCCGCGTCCTGGCATCCGGCGGTCGGCCGGCTGATCGACATCGGCTACCTGCCGTTCGTGGTCGCACTCCTCGTCGGGGCGCTGGCGCTGCTGTACCGGCAGGCGCTCCCCCGGCCGCTGCCCTGGTACCGGCAGGTTCCGGGCGCGGCCTTCGCGGCGCTCATCTTCCTGGTGGCCTCCACCGGCCTGCGCGTGTACCTCAGTGTGATCGCCACCCGCGGCTACTCCTACGGCGCGCTGGCGACCCCCATCGCCTTCCTGCTGTTCACGTTCTTCCTCGGCTTCGCCGTGATGGTCGGTGCCGAGTTCAACGCCGCGTTGCAGGCGCGGTGGCCCGCCCGCGAGGTCAAGACCGACCAGTTGCGGGAGTGGGTCACGGGGACGATGAAGGAAGTGGGCATCGACAATCCCGGCCGCGTCGCGGCGGAGGGGCTGCGGCGCGCGACCGATCCGATCCGCCGCCCGAAGCGCAAACCCGACCCCGAGCCACTCCCCGGGCCCCCGCCGGGGCCTCCGCCGGAGGCACGGGAGATCACCCGGCGGCCGCCGCCGCGGGAACCCGCGGGTGCGCCGCGCGAGGTCGAACCGCGCTGACTACTTCTTCATGCGGTCGTAGATCTTCTTGCACTCCGGGCACACCGGCGAACCGGGCTTCGCCGACTTGGTGACGGGGAAGGTCTCGCCGCACAGCGCGACCACGAAGTTCCCCATCACCGCCGATTCGGCGATCTTGTTCTTGCGCACGTAGTGGAAGAACTTGGGTGTGTCGTCGTCGGTGCCGGTGTCGGCATCGACGTCGACATCGGGCTTCTCCAGGGTCTTCGTGCTCATGACTTTCATTCTGCCAGGACCAGTGGGACGATCGGAGGGTGACTGAAAGCGAGGACACGGGCGCGTCCACCCATCGGGGTGCGTACGTGATCACCAACGCCGAGGACTCCTACGAGGAGCAGCACCGGCGCCGGGTCCGTCGCTACCTGCTGATCATGGCCTTCCGCATTCCCGCCCTGGTGATCTCGGCGTGGGTGTACTCGGCCACCGGCAACTGGCCGATCGCGCTCGCGATCATCGCCGTCTCGATCCCGATCCCGTGGATCGCCGTCATCCGCGCGAACGATCGGCCCAAGCGGCGCCGGGGCGAGCCCGGCCGGTTCACGGCCCGCAAGAACGAGCGTCTCGCGCTGCAGGGCCACCCGATCAAGACCGTCACCGTCCCCGGTGAGTGAGTCCCACCCCGCCCCGATGCACCTCTCCCCTGCGCTGGCACCGCTGTGCCAACGGCTCGGTCCCGCCCTGGCCTCCGCGGGATTCACCGAATCGGGCGTTCGCGATCTGCTCGGTGACGACGTCTTCGGGTGCCTCTCGCGCGGCGAACCCGGCCCGGTCCTGGCCGCGGCCGCCGGCCCCGAACCACTCGCGGTCCTGACCCGCTTGTTCCTCGCCGCGGCGCCGGTGCCCGGTGCGCAGGTCGACGGTGCCCTGCATCCCGTCACGGCCGACGAGGCCGTGGCCGCGGGACTTCTCGAGGCCGACCCCGACGATCCGTCCGCGGTCCGCGCCGCGCTGGGCCTGCGCCCGCTCGATCTGCCGGACGGCGCGACCCAGTGGTTCGTCTCCGATCTCGACGGCCTGATGCGGCCGCACCCGCAGCACCGCGAGCACGTGCTCGGCGTGGGCCACGCCTCGCAGTCGCTGCTGCGCGCGACGCCGCGCGCAGCGGTGGGCACCGTGCTGGACCTCGGCACCGGATGCGGCGTGCACGCCTGTGCCGCTGCTCGTTTCGCCGAGCGCGTGGTCGCGACCGACATCAGCGAGCGGGCGGCAGGGTTCGCCGCCGCATCGGCTGCCCTCAACGGCGTCGAGGTGGACGTGCGGGCCGGGAGCTGGTTCGAACCGGTCGCCGGGCAACGTTTCGACCTGCTGGTGGCCAATCCCCCGTTCGTGGTGGGCGAGGGCAGGGTCGACCACACCTACCGGGACTCCGGCCTGGATCTCGACGGCGCCTCGGAACTGGTGGTCCGCGGCGCACCGGAGCATCTGGCGCCCGGCGGGACCGCGGCGCTGCTCGCCTCCTGGGTGCATCGCGAGGGCGAGTCCTGGCAGGCGCGGGTGGCCTCGTGGCTGCCGTCCGAGGGCGTCGCGGCGTGGGTGTTGCAGCGCGATGTGGCCGATCCCGCGCTGTACGTGGGCACCTGGCTGCGCGACGAGGGGCTCGACCCCCGCGTCGGCGAGGGACGGGCCAAATCGGATCGGTGGCTGGCGCATCTGGCGGATGCCGCGGTCACCGGCATCGGTTTCGGCTTCGTCTACCTCCGGGCGATCGACGGTCCGTCCGAGGTGGTGTGCGAGGAACTCTCGCAGCCCTTCGACGATCCGCTGGGAGCCGAGGTGCCCGGCCATTTCGCCCGCATGGCGTGGCTGCACGATGCCGACCTCGGCGCGGCCCGACCCCGGCTCATGCCAGATGTGGCGCTGGAGCGGGTGTCCGTGGCCGGCGACGAGGGCTGGGACGAGGCGGCGGTGCGGGTCACGCGGATGTCCGGCCCGCGCTGGACCCATGACATCGACGATGCGGCGGCGCGGCTACTGGCCGGCTGCCTCGGCGGGCTCACGACCGACGATCTGGTCGAGCTGCTCGAGGCCGCGACGGGCGAGGAAGGCCTGCGGGATCCGGCCCACCGGCTCCTGGCCGACCTGCACCGTCATGGCTTTGTCACATTTCTTTAAGCAACTTCTTAGATCGACTCTGCATTTGCGCAGGTCAACACGGTGTGCCTCGGGAACTCTCCGCGCCGGTCGTCCGTTGAACAGATGTACCGGCGATTAGGAGGAGCCACCATGGCACACCGCTTCAGCACCACTGCCCCCACAGCCGAGCGTGTCCGTCCCGAGTTGACGGAGGCCGATCTCGACGCTCAGAGCCCCGCAGCCGACCTGGTGCGGGTGTACCTCAACGGCATCGGCCGCACCGCACTGCTCACCGCGGAGGACGAGGTCGAGCTGGCCAAGCGCATCGAGGCCGGGCTGTACGCCCAGCACCTGCTCGACACCAAGAAGCGTCTGTCGGCGTCGAAGAAGCGTGACCTGGCCTTCATCGTCCGCGACGGCCAGGCCGCGCGCCAGCACCTGCTGGAGGCCAACCTGCGCCTCGTGGTGTCGCTGGCCAAGCGCTACACCGGCCGCGGCATGCCGCTGCTGGACCTGATCCAGGAGGGCAACCTCGGCCTGATCCGCGCGATGGAGAAGTTCGACTACGCCAAGGGATTCAAGTTCTCGACGTACGCCACCTGGTGGATCCGCCAGGCGATCACCCGCGGCATGGCCGATCAGTCGCGCACCATCCGGCTGCCCGTCCACCTCGTGGAGCAGGTGAACAAGCTGGCACGCATCCGCCGCGAGCTGCACCAGCAGCTGGGCCGCGAGGCCACCGATGCCGAGCTGGCCGCCGAGTCGGGCATCCCCGCCGAGAAGATCGCCGATCTCATGGATCACTCGCGTGATCCGGTGAGCCTGGACATGCCCGTCGGTTCCGATGAGGAGGCCCCGCTGGGCGATTTCATCGAGGACGCCGAGGCCGCCTCGGCCGAGTCGGCGGTCATCTCGACGCTCATGCACAGCGACGTCCGCTCGGTGCTCGCCACGCTCGACGAGCGTGAGCAGCAGGTCATCCGGCTGCGCTACGGCCTGGACGACGGTCAGCCGCGCACCCTCGACCAGATCGGCAAGCTGTTCGGCCTCTCGCGCGAGCGGGTCCGCCAGATCGAGCGCGAGGTCATGAGCAAGCTGCGCAACGGCGAGCGTGCCGACCGGCTGCGGGCCTACGCCAGCTAGGGCGACACCAGCCCGGGCGACACCAGCTCGGGCGTCACCGAAGAACCATCACCGAAGGAACCGCGTCGGCTCACAGCCGGCGCGGTTCCGCCTGTTGGGCCAGGACATCGTTCGCGTGACCGATCCGGATCACCACCGACAGCACGGAGGCGCCGGTGGTGGTGGCCAGGATCGGCTGGCAGTCGATGCTCTGGATCTCCGGGACCTCGTAGGCCAGCGCCGCGATCCTGGTCATCACGTCGATGAGGGCCACGCGGTCCACGCCGGCCTCGCCCGCGAATCCGTCCAGCAGGGGCGCCGATTTCGGTGCCGAGAGCAGATCGTGCGCGGAGGCATTGGTGAGCGGCAGCAGGCGGTACGCGCGGTCGCCCAACAACTCCGGGACCGCCCCGCTCAGGCCGAAGGACAGCATCTGCCCGATCCTGGGATCGTTGTCGTAGCCGAGCGCGCAGCCGATCCCCTTGGCCGCCATCCGCTGCACGTGCAGGGTGCGCTCCCCCGTCTGCTCCGCGAGCTCGGCGAAGGCCGCGGCGACGGCCTCGGGTCCGCTGAGATCGAGCCGCACGGCGGCGAGATCGGCACGCAGCCGCCACCGGTCGCCCATGGCCTTGACCGCTACCGGGTAGCCGAGCCGGTCGGCGGCCGCCACGGCCGCCTCCGGCGAGGCCACCACGTCGAACGGCACCACCTCGACGCCGTAGAGCCGCAGCAGCTCCGCGCCCTGCTCGAAGGTCAGCGTCACCGAACCGCCGTCGCCGTTCGCCGGCGGGAGCAGCTCGCGCACCATGGTGCGGGCGGATTCGGCGTCGGTGCCGTCGGGGCGCGCCACATCGGAGACGGGCCGTGCGCGCCACTGCGCGTACTTCCAGCCGTTCGCGAGGACCCGCGCCGCGCGCTCGGGCTCGGGGTACGAGGGCACCGAACCGCGGACCCGCACCCCGTCCTCGTCGGTCACGGCGAGCAGCTCGGTGACGCCGTCGAAGGCCAGGAAGGTGGAGACGATCGGCTTGATCTGGCGGCGTGAGGCCTCCAACAGGACCGCGGCGTGCGCCTCGGGCGGCGCCTCGACCGGTGGGACGAAAACGGCGATGATCGCGTCCACCGCATCGTCGGCGAGCGCGGCGTCGATGGCCGCGCCGAACTCCTCCGGGGTGGCGGCTGCGCCCAGATCGACGGGTTCGGCCACATCGAGTCCGAGGCGCATGCCGGTGTGGGTGGCCAGCACGCCCAGCGCCGTCGAATTGCCGATGACCGCCACCCGCGGTCCCGCGGGCAAGGGCTGGTAGCTGAAGAAGGTGGCGCAGTCGAACAGCTCCGGGATCGAATCCACCTGCACCACACCGGAATTCTCGAACAGCGCCTCGGATGCCCGGCGACGCTGGTCGTAGTCGACGCCACCGCGATGCACCGCGACGATCGGCTTCTGGCGGGACAGGCGGCGCGCGATCCGCCCGAACTTGCGCGGATTACCGAAGCTCTCGAGGTATAGCAGCACCACCTCGGTGGCCGGGTCGGTGTCCCAGTACTGCAGCACATCGTTGCCGGACATATCGGCGCGGTTACCGGCGGAGACGAAGGTGGACAGGCCCACGCCGCGTTTGGTGGCGGTGTCGAGGATCGCGATCCCCAGCGCCCCGGACTGGCAGAAGAAGCCCACGTTGCCGGGACCGGGCACCACCGGCGCGAGGGTGGCGTTCAGGCGCACCTCGCCGTCGGTGTTGATCACGCCGAGCGCGTTCGGGCCGATCAGCCGCATGCCGTGCGACCGCACGGCGGTGAGCAGCCGCTGCTCGGATTCGGTACCGCGGCCGCCGGCGTCGGAGAAGCCGGACGAGACCACGAGCAGCGTCCGCACCTCCTTCGCGAGGCAGTCGTCGAGCACCTGGTCCATGTTGTCGGCGGGCACCGCGACCACGGCGAGATCGACCTGGTCGGGAATGTCGCGCACGGACTCGTACGCGCGGATACCCGCGACCGAGCGACGCTCGGGATGCACGGGGTACACCGGGCCGGCGAAGTCACCCGCGATGAGGTTGCGCAGCACCGCATGTCCCACCTTCGACGGGGTGGCGGAGGCACCGATCACGGCGATCGAGGTGGGCTGCAGGGCATTGCGCACGCTGCGCGCCTCGGACGCCAGCTCGCGCGCGTTGCGCACGGCGATCAGCGCCTCGGTGGGGTCGATGCCGAACTCCACGTGCACCACGCTGCCGTCGAAGCTGCGGCGCAACTCGTAGCCGGCCGCCTTGAAGACACTGACCATGTAGCGGTTCTCGGCCAGCACCTCGGCCTCGAACCGGTGGAACCCGCACTCCGCCGCGGCACCGGCGAGGTGTTCGAGCAGGATCGGCCCCAGACCGCGGCCCTGGTGCTCGTCGGCCACCACGAAGGCCACCTCGGCGGAGGTGGGCTTGCCCGCATCGGCGAGGCCCTCGTACAGGCCCACGGCGATGATCTTGTCGCCCAGCAGCGCCAGCAGGCACACCCGCTGGTGGTGGTCGACGGTGGTCATCCGTGCCACATCGCGCGGCGGCATCACCGGGTACGGGCCGAAGTAGCGCAGGTACCGGGTGCGCTCGGACAGCCCCGCGTGGAAGGCCACGATGGCGTCGGCATCGTCGGGCACCACGGGCCGCAGGTGCACCACGCCGCCGTCGGAGGCCAGCACATCGGCCACCCAGTGCGCCGGGAACTCGTACGGTCCGGTCCGTCCGCCCGACGATGCCTGCACCTCGACCTCTTTGTGGGGCACGGAGTTCGACGGCGCCGGATCGGCCGGCGCCCCGGGGTTCTGGTCAGTCACGGGGATCCTCCGGGTCCAGTCCATGGAGCGGGAAGACCGCTGATCGGGCACGGGCGATGAAGCGGTCGGTGGCGGCGTCGATGCTCGGCGCCGCCGGGTCGAAGGACGAGGGCTCCCACGGTGTGTAGTGGGTGTCGCCGCCCTCCCCCATGGTGTCCGGGATCGGCCCTGCTTCGCCACCGAGGCGATCGGCGGGGATCTGCGCCACGAGGTCCTTCCACTCCTGGGGGATCGGCGTGGCCGGGTCGACGTCGACGCCGACCACCGCACCCAGCAGGTGCGTCCAGGCCCGCGGGACCACCGACACCAGCTGGTATCCGCCGCCGCCCACCGCGAGCCAGCGGCCGTCGCAGACCTCATCGGCGAGATCGCGCATCGCGAGCATCGCGGCCCGCTGACCATCCACGGAGAGTGAGAGATCGGTGAGCGGATCGGCCGCGTGCGAATCGCACCCGCACTGACTGACGATGAGCTGCGGCCGGAACTCGCGCACCACCGACGGGACGACCGCGTGGAAGGCGCGCAGCCACAGCCCGTCCGGACAGAACGCGGGCACCGGCACGTTGACGGCCGTGCCCCGGGCCTCGGGGCCGCCGAGCTCCGACGGGAAGCCGGTGCCCGGCCACAGGTGCTGCGGGTCCTCGTGCACCGAGATGGTCAGCACCCGCGGATCGTTCCAGAAGGCCGCCTGCACACCGTCGCCGTGGTGGGCGTCGACGTCGATGTAGGCGATCCGGTCGAATCCGTTGTCGAGGAGCCAGGAGATCGAGATGGCGATGTCGTTGTAGACGCAGAAACCGGAGGCGTGGGTGCGCATCGCGTGATGCATGCCGCCGGCGATGTTGGCGGCGCGGGTGGCGGCACCGGAGGCGATCGCCTTGGCACCGGTCAGGGTGGAGCCGACGATGGATGCCGCGGCCTCGTGCATGTGCAGGAAGACGGGGTTGTCGTCGTTGCCGAGGCCGAACCCGGTGAGATCGATGCGGGAGCGGCCCGAACCGGCCACGCGGACGGCGGCCTGATAGTCGTCCGTGTGTGCGCGCGCGAGATCGGCCACGTCGAAACCGGCGGGCGCCACCACTTCGGCTCCGTCGATCACGCCGAGCATCCGGGACAGTTCCATGGTGAGCCGCAGCCGCACCGGGTCCATCGGGTGCGAGTGGGAGAAGCGGTATTCGAGTACCGAGGGATCCCAGACCACCTGGGAGTCGGGGAACCGTGCCATGCTTCGAGCCTATCGGCGCGATGATCCGGGCATACCGGTTTACCCCGCATGCGACGCAGCACACGCCCCGCTGCGGAGGCCCCCGGCGCGCCGGGGAATATCCGGGCGCTGTGACACGTCTAAGTTAGGTAACCTTTAGTCGGAGGGAATGGCGTTGCGTCTCCGTTAAGCTGATCGCGACGAGAAGGAGCTGGATTCGTGAACGATCTGGTGGACACCACCGAGATGTACCTGCGCACCATCTACGAACTCGAGGAAGAGGGCGTGGTGCCGCTGCGCGCACGCATCGCGGAGCGTCTCGATCAGAGCGGTCCGACCGTGTCGCAGACCGTGCAGCGGATGGAGCGCGACGGACTCGTCCGCGTGGCCGGCGACCGTCATCTGGAACTCAGCGATAAGGGCCGCAGCCTCGCCATCGCCGTGATGCGCAAGCACCGGCTCGCCGAGCGCCTGCTGGTCGATGTGATCGGGCTGCAGTGGGAGAACGTGCATGCGGAGGCCTGCCGCTGGGAGCACGTCATGAGCGAGGACGTCGAGCGGCGTCTGCTCGAGGTGCTGGGCAACCCCACCACCTCGCCCTACGGCAACCCGATCCCCGGGCTCGCCGATCTGGGCGTGACCACCGTGGGCGAGCTCGCTCGTCCCGCGCGCCTCACCGATCTGCCGCAGGGCGGTCCCACCGCCGTGGTGATCAAGCGGCTCGCCGAGCACGTGCAGGCCGATAACGACCTGATCAGCCGGTTCCGGGAAGCGGGTGTGGTGCCCGACGCTCGCGTCGCCGTCACCGTGCAGCGCGGCTCCGTGGTGATCTCCGTGGCGGGCCACGAGGACTTCGAGCTGTCCGACGAGATGGCGCACGCCGTCTTCGCCGAGGCGGTGTAGTCGCTCGATGCGTCTTCTGGTGACCGGCGGCGCCGGGTATGTGGGCAGTGTGTGCACTCAGGTCCTGCTGGAGCAGGGGCATGAGGTCACGGTCCTCGACGATCTCAGCACCGGCAACCGCGAGGCGGTCCCCGCCGGTGCCACCTTCGTCGAGGGCGACGTGGCGACGGCGGCCCGTCCGATTCTCATCGACGGCGAGTTCGACGGGGTGCTGCATTTCGCGGCCAAGTCGCTCGTCGGCGAGTCGGTGAAGCATCCGCACAACTACTGGCAGGGCAACGTGGTCACCACGCTGTCGCTACTGGACGCGATGCTCGCCGCGGGTGTGCCCCGGCTGGTGTTCTCGTCGACCGCCGCCACCTACGGTGAGCCCGAATCGGTTCCGATCACCGAGGACGCGCGCACCGCGCCCACCAACACCTACGGCGCCACCAAGCTCGCCATCGACGCCGCCATCTCGTCGTACGCCACCGCCTACGGGCTGGCCGCCGTCTCGTTGCGGTACTTCAACGTGGCGGGAAGCTACGCGGGGATCGGCGAGAACCGCGAGGTGGAAACGCATCTGATCCCGCTGGTGCTGCAGACCGCGCTGGGGCAGCGTCCGGACATCGCCGTCTTCGGCGCCGACTACCCCACGGGCGACGGCACTGCGGTGCGTGACTACGTGCACGTCAAGGATCTCGCCGATGCGCACCTCCTCGCGCTCGATCACGCCCGCACCGGCGCGCACGACGTTTTCAATCTCGGTTCGGGCGAAGGCTTCTCGGTGCGTCAGGTGATCGACACCTGCCGCGAGGTGACGGGCCGCGACATCCCCGAGGTGGCGGCCGAGCGGCGTGCGGGCGATCCCGCCGTGCTCGTGGCATCGTCGCAGCGGGCCCACGACGAACTCGGCTGGCGCCCACAGCACACCGATCTGCGCGGCATCGTCTCCGACGCATGGGAGTTCACTCGGGCCCTGGGCGATCGCGCCCACGCCGCCCGGCGCTGACCCCGGCATCTCACACTTCTCATCCCGCGAGCGGGAACTCGGTGTCCCGCGGCGGTAGGGCGATGCCCAGGGTCCGCGCGACGTGCTCGCCCGATTCCGCCGCGGCAGCCAGGGCACGCGGGCTCAATCCGCCCTCGAAGGCGCGCGCGAGCAGTCGCGCGGCGCGGTAGCCGCGATCCGCCGCGAGGGCCGCGTCCAAGGCGATCCCCGTGAGCGGGCCATCGCCCCGGGTGTACGCCGACGCCGCGACCAGCGTGGCCGCGGCAGCGCGCGGCGTCTGCGTCAGACGACGCGCGAGCTCCGCGAACAGCGCGCGGGCCTCGTCGGCCACCACCGTCAGGCTGAGCCCGAAGGCCGCGTCCCGGACCCGCACGTCGAGCAGGGCGCCGCCCAGTAGCGCAACATCGGCGTCCGAGAGCGCCGCCGAGGTCATGATCGCGGCGAGCAGGGCGCCGAGGAGTTCCGTGGGATCTCCGCCGGTTTCGGCCTCCGCCACCCCGATGCACTCGTCGAGACCGATCCCCGGGCCCGACTGCGCGACCAGGGCCACGAGCTCCGCGCGTGATGATCGAACGGGCCGCCCTTCCATGGCCGCGGCGAGCGCCGCCGGCGAGGTGCGCGGATCGGCGATGCGCCCGCTCTCCCCGTGCCTGCACAGCCATCGCGCACCGTCGCCCAGGGTGGTGGCGAAGAAGAGGTCCGCCAGCACGATGTCGGTATCGAGGGACGTGGGTGCCCGCAGGTGCCCCTCCAGACTGCTGACCAGCGCGGGGATCGCTTTCGTCAGGCGGCGGTCGTCGACCACCACGCAGTACACCCGGTCGGCCCCCTGGGTGCGGAGCATCGCGAGGGCGTGCCCGATGTGCCGCCCGCAGTCCACCCGGAGGGTGCCCGCACGCGTGAGCCCGAGATCGGTGCGCGCCGTGGCACCGATCCGGCCGGTCACCTCGTCGTGCACGAGCAGCACCACGGACCGCTCGGGGACGAAGCCCAGGAAGGCGGGCACCGCGGCGAGGAGCTCGCCGACGCTGTCGATGGGCAGGGCGTGGGAACTGCGGAAGGTCGTCATGGTCGAAGACTGGCCGAGGACGCCGACCCCGCACCTGTCGCCGCCGCCGGCCATCCCCAGCAATGCGTACGAAATGTCGCCCGGTCGCGTCGTCCGTCCACAGCCCCCGACCTGCGACGCCGATGGAAGTGGGCCGTACCGGACACGCACCCGCCGCAGCTCCCGCGCCGCCTCCCACCGAGGTCTACTGTGTACCGCGTGATTGGCCTACCCCGGTTCTCGGACCGCACCCGCGACTGGTTCCTCAGCGGCATGTCCGAACGCGCCGGCACCCACGTCGGTCCGCACGCGTCCGATACCGAACACCCCCAGCCGTGGTGGAAGGTCATGTGTCTGACGGGTGTCGACTACTTCTCCACCCTCGGCTATCAGCCGGCGATCGCCTTCATCGCCGCCGGCGTGATCTCCCCGATCGCCACGCTGGTCCTGATCGCGCTCACCCTCTTCGGCGCCCTCCCCGTGTACAAGCGGGTGGCGCGGGAGAGCTTCAACGGTGCGGGCTCACTCGCCATGTTCGAGCGGCTGCTGCCCTGGTGGGGCGGCAAACTCTTCGTCCTCGTGCTGCTCGGCTTCGCCGCCACCGACTTCATCATCACCATCACCCTGTCGTCGTCGGACGCCGCCGAGCACATCGTCGAGAACCCCCTGGCGCCCCAGTTCCTGCACGGCGCCAACATTCCGATCACGCTGCTACTGGTACTGGCCCTGGGACTGGTCTTCCTCAAGGGCTTCCGCGAGGCGATCGGCACGGCGGTCCTGCTGGTCACGGTGTACCTCTCGCTCAACGTGGTCGTGATCGCGGTGTCGCTGTGGCACATCATCGAGCGGCCGCAGTTCGTGCTGGACTGGCAGAACCTGCTGTGGTCGGAGAATTCCAACCCGCTGATGGTGGTGGCGGTCGCGCTGATCGTCTTCCCCAAACTGGCCCTCGGCCTCTCCGGTTTCGAGACCGGCGTCGCGGTGATGCCCCAGATCAAGGGTGACCCGAACGATCCGCCCGAGTACCCGGCCAAGCGGATCCGCGACACCGGGCGGCTGCTGACCACCGCCGCCGTCATCATGAGCGTGCTGCTGGCCACGTCGAGCTTCGCCACCACCCTGCTCATTCCGGCGAAGGAGTTCGGCCCGGACGGCAACGCGAACGGTCGCGCCCTGGCCTACCTGGCGCACGACTACCTGGGCAACACCTTCGGCACGGTCTACGACATCTCGACGGTGGCCATCCTCTGGTTCGCCGGAGCGTCGGCGATGGCGGGCCTGCTCAACCTCGTGCCGCGGTACCTGCCGCGCTACGGCATGGCGCCGCGCTGGGCCTCCGCGGTGCGCCCGCTGGTCGTGGTGCTCACCGTGACCGCGCTGGTGATCGTGCTGATCTTCGAGGCCGATGTGAACGCGCAGGGCGGCGCCTACGCCACCGGCGTCCTGGTACTGATGACCTCGGCCGCCGTGGCCGTGACCATCTCCGCCCGCCGCAAGCGGCAGACCGCGCAGACCTGGATGTTCGGGCTGATCGCCGCCGTCTTCGTGTACACCACGATCGACAACATCATCGAGCGTCCCGACGGTGTTCGGATCGCCGCACTCTTCACGCTCGCCATCGCGCTGGTCTCGATCGGTTCCCGGGTGCGCCGCTCGTTCGAACTTCGTGCCTCGTCGATCAGCTTCGACGACAAGGCGCTCGAGTTCATCCGGGACGACGCGAACGCGCAGCACGCGATCCGGATCGTGGCGCACGAACCCGATGTGGACACGAAGAAGGAGTACCGCGACAAGGTGCGCGCCGAGCGCAAGTTCGGCCACATCCCCGGACGGTCGCGGGTGATCCTGCTGGAGGTGTGGCCGCGCGACTCCTCCGACTTCGAGGAAGACCTGGAGGTCCGGGGCATCGAGAAGTTCGGGTACCGGCTGCTCAAGGTGCGCTCGGGCAGTATCCCGAACACCATCGCCGCGGTGCTGCTCTACATCCGCGATCAGACCGGCGTGGTACCCGAGGTTTACTTCCAGTGGTCCGAGATGAACCCCGTGCTCAACATGGGCAAGTACCTCGTCGAGGGCACGGGCGAGGTCGCGGCGGTCTGCCACGAGGTGCTGCGGCAGGCCGAGCACGACGCCAAACAGCGGCCCACCGTGCACGTCTCCTGATTCAGGGCCGGTAGGCGAAGGGCAGCTCGTGGTGCGCCACGGGCAGGGTCCGCACGTCCATCCACGGATACCGCTCGGCCACCGTCGCGGCCAGACGCGGCGCATCGTGGTACCGACTGCGCAGCGCGAACACCACCGTGACCCCGCCGGGAACGGCTTCCAGCGCGTCGAGTGCCTCCGCTGCGGGCCGGCGCGGAGGCGAGTAGGTCCTGCGCGGGCCGTCGGCCGCCGCTGTGGCGAGGCGACCGAACTCGGCGGTGGGCGGCCAGTGGCCCCGTGTCTCCCAGACCGCGTGCGCGCGCTGTCGCGAGCTCGACGGTGCCAGCAGGAGCGGGAGTGCTCGCAGCAGGATGCTCGGTCGCATGGGGGCGAAGACATCGGTCGGGTCGAGCAGGGTCATCGTCTGCACTCGGTCGGGGTGCACGAGGGCATGGGCGACCGCGATCTGGGCGCCGTAGGAGTGCGCGAGCACCGCCGCGGATGGCGCACCGACGCCGTCGAGAACCTCGCCGATCCAGGCCGGCCAATCCGCCCGCGAGCGGAAGGCGCGCCGCTCGCTCCCGCCCGCGTCGCCCGGCAGGTCGGGTGCGATCACCCGGAATCGCCGTGCCAGATCCGCAGCCTGCGCGAACCACACGGCCGCGGTACCACCGCCGCCCGGCAGGCACAGCAGGGGCGGCGCATCGTCCGGGCCGCAGGTGAGTACCGCAGTGCGCGCGAGGTCCCCGTCGACGGTGCGCCTGCGCACGGGCACGCCCCAGTCCCCCAGCACGGCGTCGTAGGCGTCGGTGAATTCGGATCCCATGCCATTCCTCTCGATCACCGAGATATTTGACTATCAAGATAGCTGGTAATCTCGGCGCGTGAGCGACAACGAGCACCTCGTCCACGCGCTGCGCGAGGCGGCGCTGCACTGGAACCGGGAGATCACGGACTTCGGCAGGCGGCACGGCCTCGGCGACACCGACATCCGCGCGCTCATCGCCCTGCTGGACCTGGAACGCGCGCAGGCACCGGCGACGCCCGGCGTGCTCGGCTCCCGGCTGCATCTCAGCTCGGCCGCCTGCACCGCCCTCATCGACCGGATGACGGCGGCGGGCCTGGTCGAGCGGGAGCCCGATCCTGCCGATCGCCGGCGAGTACGGCTCAGGGTGACCGCATCGGCGAAGCGTCTGGGCGAGAGTTTCTTCAACGGCTTCCTCGGACCGCAGCGGGAGGCTGCGGCCCAGCTCAGCCCCGCCGAGGCCGCCGCGGTGCACCGATTCCTGGCCGCCGCGGTTTCGCCGTGAGCAGAAACACCGCCGGGCGGGGAATCGACACACCGTACGACGGGTTGTCACACGTGAAAAACTGGTGGGACCCCGCACGGGGCGCACGGTAGGAGGTTGCGGGATGGACGAGCAGTCGCACATGTACGAGCTGGAGTTCCCCGGCCCGGCCGTTTCCGATACGGACGGCAACGGGCCGGTGCTGGTGCACGCCCTGGACGGCTACGCCGACGCGGGCCACGCGCTCAAGCTGCTGCGCGAGCACCTGAAGTCGAACCTCACGACCGAGCTGGTCGCCTCGTTCGACGTCGATGAGCTGATCGACTACCGGTCGCGGCGGCCGATGATGACCTTCGAGGACCGGTTCACCGAGGTCGAGGAGCCCGAGCTGAACCTGTACGCGGTCCGCGACAGCGCCGGGAAGCCCTTCCTGCTGCTGGCCGGTGCCGAGCCCGATCTGCGCTGGGAGGGCTTCGTGAGCGCCGTGTCGGGCCTCGCCGAGCGGTTCGGCGTGAAGACCGTGGTGGGGCTGCACGCGATCCCGATGGCCGTGCCGCACACCCGCCCGGTGTCGATCACCGGTCACGGATCGAATCCCGAGCTGCGCAAGGAGCTGCGCTCCTGGGACGGCACGATGCGGATGCCCGGTAGCGCCGCGGGCCTGCTGGAGCTGCGGATGGCGGACAAGGGCTACGACACCGTCGGCCTGTCGGTGCACGTGCCGCATTACCTGGCCCAGAACGACTACCCCGAGGCGGTGCTCGGCATGCTGGGCGCGCTGCGCAACACCGTCGACCTGCAGCTGCCGGACGGCGAACTGCCGGCGGAGGCGGCCGAGCTGCGCGAGCAGATCGACGCACAGGTCTCCTCGAGCGCCGAGATCACCCAGGTGGTCGAAGCCTTGGAGCAGCAGTACGACGAGGCCGCGCACGCGCCGCAGCCGCGCGAGCTGCTGATCGCCGACGGCGAGGCCATCCCCACGGGCGACGATCTGGCCAGCGAGTTCGAGGCCTTCCTCGCCGAGCAGGCGGGCGACGAGGGCGACGAGCCGGCTTCGTGAGCGCCCTGCAGCAGCGGGTCGCGCTGATCCACGGGCATCGCCGGGCCTACCGGATCGGCGGCAGCGGTCCCGCCCTGCTGCTGATCCACGGCATGGCCGACAATTCGTCGACCTTCGAGCCCATCCTCGACCGGCTCGCTGAGCACTACACGGTGATCGCGCCCGACCTGCTGGGGCACGGCAAATCGGACCGGCCGCGGGCGGACTACTCGCTGCCCGCGTTCACCAACGCCATGCGGGATCTGCTGCTGTACCTGGGCATCGACCGTGCCACCCTGGTGGGGCATTCGCTGGGCGGCGGCATCGCCGGACAGTTCACCTACCAGTACCCCGAGGTGGTCGAGCGGCTGGTCTTCGTGAACACGGGCGGGGTCACCCGCTCGGTATCCCCGGTGCTGCGCGCCGCCTCGCTGCCGATGTCGGAGCTGGCGATCCGCGCGATGGCGGCGCCCGGTGCGCTGCCGGTGGCGAGCGCCGCACTGAACCTGCTCGGCAAGGTGCCGCTCAAGACCTTCGTGGACAACGCCGAATGCGTGCGCGTGCTCGCCGGTCTCCCCCACGCCGGTACACCGCGGGCCTTCGCCCGCACACTGCGCGCCGTGGTCGACCCGCGGGGCCAGGTGGTCACCATGCTCGATCGCAGTTACCTGGGCGCCGATGTCCCCGCGCTCATCGTGTGGGGCTCCGACGATCCGATCATCCCCGTCGAACACGCGCACCTGCTGCACGCCACACTGCCGGCCTCGCGCCTGGAGATCTTCGACGGTGCCGGGCACTTCCCGTTCCGAGCCGATCCGGACCGCTTCGTGGCCACCCTGCTCGACTTCCTCGAGTCCACCGAGCCCGCTCACCTGTCCCGCGACCAACTGCAGGCGGCGCTGCGCCGCGACCGTGAGTGGGACGCCGAGATCGAAACCACCACGTAACGCGCAGCGACCACGCCGGTAACTCCGCGCTCGGACACTGACGTCGAGAAGTCAGCGACGAGGAGGCGGAGATGAGTCCGGATGTGCTGCCCTTCCGCTCGCGGCCGTACGCGCCCGAGCTGAGATTCGCCATGATCCACGGCCATCGGCGGGCGTACCGCATGGGCGGCAGCGGGCCCGTGCTGCTCCTGCTGCACGGCATCGCGGACAACTCGCTGGTCTGGGATCCGGTGATGGCGCAGCTCACCGATCGCTACACGGTGATCGCGCCGGACCTGCTCGGACACGGCCTGTCCGACCATCCGCGCGCCGATTACTCGGTGGCCGCCTTCGCGAACGGCATGCGTGATCTGCTGTGCTACTTGGGGATCGAACGGGCATCGGTGATCGGGCACTCCCTGGGAGGCGGGGTGGCCGGACAGTTCGCCTATCAGTTCCCGGACATGGTGGAACGGCTGGTGTTCGTGGCGCCGGGCGGGGTGGATCACGATGTCTCGCCGCTCCTGCGGATGCTGTCGCTGCCCCTGTCCGAGCAGGTGGTCGCGCTCACCGCGCTGCCCGGAGCGAAACAGGTGCTCGGACTCGCCCTCGACCTGGCCTCGGCCTTGCCGACGAGCGCGCGGTCCGACGCCGCGCAGCTGCGCCTGGCGCTCGACCGGATGCCGAACACGCACTCACCGAATGCCTTCGCTCGCACGCTGCGGTCGGTGGTGGACCTGCGCGGGCAGGTGGTGACGATGCGCGATCGCTGTTATCTGACCGCGCGAGTGCCCTCCCTCATCGCCTGGGGCAGCGACGACTCCATCATCCCGGTGGCGCACGCCGAGGTGCTCAGCCGGACGCTGCCGGATGCGCGCATCGAGCTGTTCGAGGGCGTCGGTCACTTCCCGATGGTCGAGGCGCCCGATCGGTTCCTGGCCGTGCTCACGGACTTCCTCGCCACCACCGAACCGGCGCGGCTGGCACGCACGCACCTGCGCGACGGGCTCCGTACCGCCGCGGGGGTCACGCTCACCGAGCCCACCCGGGTGAGTGCCGCGACCTGATTGCGGCACCCCGGAGATCCGGGATCGCCGCCCCGTAGAGTTGCGGGAGTGAACCTCTCCGATCTCCTTCCCGCCGATCCGACGGCGGACGCGTGCTTCGAGGCGTTCACCGAGTGGACCGATGGAAAGAGCATCGAGCTGTACCCGGCGCAGGAGGAGGCGCTGATCGCGGCCTGCTCGGGCGCGAACGTGATCGTCGCGACCCCCACCGGTTCCGGTAAGTCGCTCGTGGCCATGGGTGCGCAGTTCGCCGCCCTCGCGCAGGGCCGCCGTACCTATTACACGGCGCCGATCAAGGCTCTCGTCAGCGAGAAGTTCTTCGCGCTGTGCGAGGTCTTCGGCACCGCCAACGTGGGCATGGTGACCGGCGACGCCGCCGTGAACCCCGATGCCCCGATCGTGTGCGCGACCGCTGAGATCGTGGCCAATCTGGCGCTCCGCCAGGGTGCTGACTCCGATATCGCCCAGGTGGTGATGGACGAGTTCCACTTCTACTCCGAGCCCGACCGGGGCTGGGCGTGGCAGGTGCCGCTGATCGAGCTGCCGCACGCCCAATTCGTGCTCATGTCGGCCACGCTCGGCGACACCACCTTCTTCGAGGAGGACCTCACCCGCCGCACCGGCCGCGAGACCGTGTTGGTGGCCGGTGCCGAACGGCCCGTGCCCCTGCATTTCTCGTACTCCACGATGCCGATCCAGGATCAGATCGTCGAACTCGTCACCACCCACCAGGCGCCGGTGTACGTGGTGCACTTCACCCAGCAGGCCGCGGCCGAGCGCGCGCAGGCGCTCATGTCACTGCCGCTGTGCAGCAAGGAGGAGAAGGCCGCGATCGCAAACGCGCTCGGCGATTTCCAGTTCACCACGGGATTCGGCAAGACGCTCTCGCGGTTGATCCGCGCCGGCGTCGGGGTTCACCACGCCGGGATGCTGCCGAGGTACCGGCGTCTGGTGGAGAAGCTGGCGCAGGAAGGCCTGCTCAAGGTGATCTGCGGGACCGACACCCTCGGCGTCGGGATCAACGTGCCGATCCGCACCGTCTACCTCACCGGGCTCACCAAGTACGACGGGACGCGTACCCGGCACCTGCGCGCGCGGGAGTTCCACCAGATCGCCGGCCGCGCGGGCCGCGCCGGCTTCGACACCATGGGCACCGTGGTGGTGGCCGCGCCCGAACACGAGATCGAGAACGCACGGCTGGAGGCGAAGGCCGCCGGAGACCCGAAGAAGCTCAAGCGGATCCAGCGCAAGAAGCCCGCTGAAGGGTTCGTCTCGTGGGGCCAGCCCACCTTCGAGAAGCTGGTCGCCGCGGCGCCGGAGCCACTGGTCTCGCGCTTCTCGGTGACGAATTCGATGCTGCTCAACGTGATCGCGCGACCGCAGCCCTGCTTCGAGTCGATGCGCCACCTCCTGGAGGACAACCACGAGACGCGACGCAACCAGCTGCGCCACATCCGCACCGCGATCACGCTGTTCCGGGGCCTGGAGGCCGGCGGTGTCGTGGAGCGGCTCGACGAACCCGATGAGTTCGGGCGGCACGTGCGGCTCACCGTGGACCTGCAACCGGACTTCGCGCTGAATCAGCCCCTGGCGCCGTTCGCGCTCGCCGCACTCGAACTGCTGGATCCGGAGTCCCCCGAGTACGCGCTCGACGTGATCTCGGTGATCGAATCGGTGCTCGACGATCCCCGGACGGTGCTGCGCGCACAGCAGAACGCGGCGCGCGGCGCGGCCGTGGCCGAGATGAAGGCCGACGGCATCGATTACGACGAGCGGATGGCGCTCCTGGAGGACGTCACCTACCCGAAGCCGCTGGAGGATCTGCTGGTCCCCGCCTTCGCGACGTACGCCGCCGGGCACGCCTGGGTGACGCAGTTCGAGCTCTCACCGAAGTCCGTGGTGCGGGAGATGATCGAGCGTGCGATGACCTTCAACGACTTCGTCTCGCGGTACCAGCTCGGCCGGTCCGAGGGTGCCGTGCTGCGCTACCTCTCCGACGCCTTCCGCACGCTGCGGCACACCGTCCCCGAATCGGCGCGCACGCCCGAGCTCGAGGACTACATCGCCTGGCTCGGCGCCCTGGTGCGGTACGTGGACAGCTCGCTCGTGGACGAGTGGGAGGAGATGACCTCCCCGGATCCGCTGAGGGCGCACGTCGAGGCGCCGGAGCTCACCCGGTCGGTCTCGCTCACCGCGGACGAGCGGGCGTTCACGGTGATGGTGCGCAATGCGATGTTCCGGCGGGTGCAGTTGGTGGCCGAGGAGGAGTACGACCTGCTCGACGAGATGGACCCGGGTGTCGACTGGTACGCGGCCTTCGACGACTACTACGAGGAGTACGACGACATCGACACGGGCCCGGACGCCCGTGGCCCGCAGTTGTTCTCGCTCGACACCGCGCTCCCCCGCGCCTGGAAGGTACGACAGACGATCGCCGACCCCGACGGCGATCACGGATGGGCGATCACCGCGACCGTCGACCTGCCGGCCTCCGACGACCGCGGCGATGTGGTGCTGGTGGACGTCGCCGTGGTCTCGGGCTGACTCAGGACTGCAGGTGTCGGTCCAGCGCCGCGAGTGACTCGTCGAGGAACTCCGGCGGGAAGGGCGGCATGCCACCGATCTGGTCGCGGAAGGCCTGCGGGGTGTCGGTCCAGTCGTAGGTCAGTGTGACCTCGGTGCCCTCACCCGACGGTGCGAGGTCGTAGCGCCACCACCAGCCGCCCGGCTGCCACCGGCCGTCCTGTGTGGTGCCGGGGAGCCACCCGATGGTGCGGTCGGGCTCGAAGTCGGTGACCTTGTTCTCCATGACGTAGTCGCCGCCCGCCTGCTCCAGGTACATGTTCACCGAGAACATCTGGCCCACATGGTCGATCGGCGTCGCATCGACGGCGCCGCGAACCCAGCTCCCGGGCTCGGTGTACTGATGCCGGTCCGGGTCGGTGAGGACCGCGAAGACCTGGCCGGGGGCGGACGGGATGGTGCGTGAGGCGACGAAGCGTTCCATGTTCACACCGTAGACATGCGCGACGGGTTGCGTGGCCGTTCGGCGCTACCGCTCGCGGGCGCGCTCCGCGTGCAAGGACTTCACCCGGCGCTCCTCCCGGAGCACCTTCTGGTACGTATCCCGCTCGGCGACCAGCCACTCCGGCTTCTCCGCCAGCAGCGCCTCGATCTCCTCCGTGGTGAGCGCCTCCTCGATCCCGCCGCGCGCGAGGCCGGAGATCGAGACACCGAGCTTCGCGGCCACCAGGTTCTTCGGGTGCGGTCCGTTCTTGCGCAGATCCTGCAGCCACGCCGGAGGATCGGCCTGCAGCGCGGCCAACTGCTCGCGGGTCAGCGTGCCCTCCTGGAACTCGGCGGGCGTGGCCGGCAGGTACACGTCCAGCTTCTTCGCCGCGGTGGCGGGTTTCATGGACTGCGCGTTGGGCCTGCTCATGTGCACAGCCTATCGGTAGCCTGACATCCGTGACCTCGCCATCGCTGCGCGTGGGCTATGTGCCCGGCGCCACCCCCGCCAAATGGGTGCGCATCTGGGGTGAACGGCACCCGGACGCGCCGCTGGAACTGGTTGCGGTCGACGCGGCCGACGCCGCCGAGGCGGTGCGGTCCGGCACCGTCGACCTCGCCCTCCTGCGCCTGCCGACCGACATCGCGGGGCTCGCGGTGATCCCACTGTACGAGGAGGCGACGGTGGCGGTGGTCCCCAAGGATCACGTGATCACGGCGGTCGACGAGATCGCGCTGCAGGATCTGCACGGCGAACCCGTACTGCTCCCCCACGACGACACGCTCGCCTGGCCCGATGCACCGGGCGCCCCTGTCGAGCACCGGCCGGCCACCACCGCCGAGGCGATCGAACTCGTGGCCGCCGGGCTCGGGGCCCTCGTGGTCCCGCAATCGCTGGCCCGGCTGCACCACCGCAAGGACCTCACCTACCGGCCGATCACGGATGCGCCGCCCGCACCGGTCGCGCTCGCCGTCGCGGAGGGCGAGCAGCCCGAGCCGGTCGCCGACTTCATCGGCATCGTGCGCGGCCGCCGGGCGTCGTCGTCGCGGGGCCGGGACGAGCCCGCTCCCAAACGCACCGCGCGGGAGAAGACGCTCGCCAAACAGGCGGCGCGGGCCGCGGCCGGGAAGAAGGCGAACCCGGGCAAGTCCGGCGGCAAGGGCGGTGTCAGCCGAGAGCGTCGATCCACTCGTCGACGGTGATCACCTCGGCCTGCCGGGGGAAGACCTTGCGCATCAGCACCCGGTGCACCTCGGGGTCGTGGTCGGCGCAGGCGTCAAACAGCACGACGAGGCCGTAGTCCAGATCGGCGGCGTAGCGCACCGTGGACAGGACGACGCCGCTGGTGCTGATCCCCGCGAGCACCAACTGATCGGCGCGCAGACCACGCAGGACGGCGTCCAGATCGCTGCCGCTGAACGCACCGAACCGCCGCTTGGTGACCACCGGCTCGCCGGGCAGGGGCGCGACCTCGGTGACGATCGCGGTGAGCGGCGAGGCCTCCGTCATGGAGTCGCCGGTCTGCACGATCGGCGCGAAAGCCCGGTTGGCGGGCGAGATCTCCGGATAGTCGGGCCGGAACGCGACGCGCACGTGCACCACGGGCATCCCGTGGTCACGGGCCGCGCTCAGCGCACGTTCCGCCTGTCCCAGGGCGAGCCCGCCGGCGCGTTCCGCACCGTCGACGATGCCGCGCTGGAAGTCCATCAGGAGCAGTACCGGACGTTCGAATGCCATGCCGCCAGGGTAGTGCCGCTGCGTCACCCCGTCGTGGTTGCGGTGCGCGCGATCTCCGCGAGCTTGGCGAAACCCTCGGTCTTCGCCGTGGACGCCCGGTACACCAGCCCGATCCGGCGGCCGGGCGCGGGAGCCGCGAACCGGGCGATGGCGAGGTCGGTCCCACGCAGCTCGACGCACACGGCGGGTTCGGGCAGCAGCGTGACTCCGAGCCCGCCGGAGACGCATTGGACGATGGTGGCGAGCGAAGCCGCACGGGTGTCACCGATCACGCCCACGCCGGATTCGGCCTGCCGGCACAGGTCGAGCGCCTGGTCGCGCAGGCAGTGCCCCTCGTCGAGCAGCAGCAGCGGGAGGCCGGTGAGATCGTCGGGGGTGAGGTCGGTGCGGCCGGCGAGCGGATGGTCCGGCGGGACGACGAGCACGAATTCCTCGTCGTAGAGCGGGATCTCCGCCAGGCCCGAGGTGAGCGCGGGCAACGCGAGGATCGCCGCATCGATGCGGCCCGCGCGCAGGGATTCGAGCAGCCTGGCCGTCTGGTCCTCGACCACCGTGACGGTGAGGTCCTCGACCTCCGCTCGCAGCTTCGGCAACAACGCGGGCAGCCGGTACGGCGCCACGGTGGGGATCAGGCCCAGGCGCAGGGTGCCCCGCAGCTCACCCGTGAGTCCGGCGGCGGAGCTCACCAGCTCGGCCGCGGAGGAGACGATGCCGGAAGCCTGCTCCAGCAGCGACATTCCGGCCTCGGTGATGAGCACCTTGCGGGTGCTGCGCTCCACGAGCTGGACCCCGAGGCCGGACTCCAGCGAGGACAGCGCCTGGGACAGCGAGGGCTGGCTCACACCGAGTTTCGCGGCCGCGGTACCGAAGTGGCGCGAGCGCGCCACGGCCACGAAGGCGCGCAGCTGCGCGAGGGTGGGCTGGTACGGCTGATCGGACATACCTATGAGTCTAGTGTCTTTGATCGCCTGCGCCTGAGGCCGGCGCGGTAGGGTCCCTCCCGGGGAACGGGAGGAAAATCCGATGACGACTGCACGACTGGTGTTCCGCATCGCGGGACTACTGATCCTGCTGGTGGGCGGACTCGCCGCCGCCACCGCGGGAACCCCGCGTGATGCGACGTACGCCGATTTCGCGGCGGCCCTCGACCGCGGCGAGGTCGTTCAGGTGGTCCCCGACCGGTGGTCCGACGGGACCGTCTCGACGGCCGACTGGTCGACGGGGCCGTTCCAGTGGCGCTCCGGGCAGGTCACCGAGGACGGCAGGACCCCCGCCGCGGACTTCCGCGCGCAGATGTCCGACCGCGGCGTCGAGGTCGAGACGCCGGACCGGGACTCCTGGATCCAGTGGCCCTTCGGTATCCCCACGTGGTTCGGCGTGCTCGTGGCGACGGTGTGGGCGCTGATCTTCCTGACGATGCTCGCCTCGCGCCCCCGCTACGGCAACCGGTGGGCGTGGTTCTGGTTGTTCACGATCGGGCAGGTGGGCGCGCCGCTCTACCTGATTCTCGAACCGATTCCGCTGTGGCGGGCGGTCCGCGGTGAGGAGCCCGTGCCGGTACCCGAGGGCGAGGATCCGCCAGGCCCGCGGTGGACCGGCCCGCAGGGCTGCCTCGTCTCGATACTCACCGGCCTGGGCGCGGCGATGCTCGCCGCCGCCGTCGGGTGGGCGATCAACTCACTCCTGGCCTGACGGCACCGCTCCACACCGACGACGGTGCCCGCCCCGAGAGGGGACGGGCACCGCCTTCACTGCAGGGCTGCGTCAGTGGTCGATGGCCTTCTCGACGCCGACTCCGGTGAGCGAGCGCACCTCCATCTCGACCGCCTTCGGCGCGAGATCGGTGTCGGGCTTGCCGAAGACGGTGCCGAGGATCGCCAGCCCGAAGCCGATCGGGATGGAGACCAGGCCGGGATTCTCCAGCGGGAACCACGCGAAGTCGGCGTTCTTGAACATCGACGTGGACTTCCCGGACACCGCCGGCGAGAAGATGATCAGGCCGATCGCCGAGATCAGGCCGCCGTACATCGACAGCAGCGCACCGGTGGTGTTGAACTTCCGCCAGAACAGCGAGAACAGGATCGTCGGCAGGTTGGCCGAGGCCGCGACCGCGAAGGCGAGCGCCACCAGGAAGGCGATGTTCTGCCCCATCGCGCCGATGCCGAGGATGATCGAGACGATGCCGATCACCACCACGGTGATCCGCGAGACCCGCACCTGCGCCTCCGGCGTGGCCTGGCCGTGCTTGATCACGCCGTTGTAGATGTCGTGGGCGAGGCTCGCCGACGCGGTGATCGCCAGGCCCGCGACCACGGCGAGGATGGTGGCGAAGGCGACCGCGGAGATCACGCCCATGAGGATCTCGCCACCGAGGGCGAAGGCGAGCATCGGCGCGGCGGAGTTCACGCCGCCGGGAGCCGCGGCGATCACGTCGGGGCCCACGTAGGCGGCGGCACCGAAGCCCAGGATCAGGGTGAAGATGTAGAAGGCGCCGATCAGGCCGATGGCCCAGGTCACCGAGCGGCGGGCCTCCTTGGCGGTGGGCACGGTGTAGAAGCGCATGAGCACGTGCGGCAGGCCCGCGGTGCCGAGCACGAGTGCCAGTGCGAGGGAGATGAAGTCGAGCTTGGTGGTCTCCGTCTTGCCGTACTTGAGCCCGGGTTCGATGAGCTTCTCCCCCGCCTTGGGGCTGCCCTCGATCGCCTTCGCGAGCAGGTCGGAGAAGTTGCCCTTCACGGCGGCCAGCACCAGCAGCGACATGACCAGCGCGCCGGCGATGAGCAGCACCGCCTTGACCATCTGCACGTAGGTGGTGCCCTTCATGCCGCCCACCAGCACGTAGAGGATCATCAGCACACCCACGACCGCGACCACGATCGCCTGCCCGGTGGTGCCCTTGATGTTGAGCAGCAGCGAGACCAGGCCGCCGGCGCCCGCCATCTGCGCGATCAGGTAGAACAGCGAGACCGCCAGGGTCGCGAGCGCCGCGGCCATGCGCACGGGGCGCTGCCGCAAGCGGAAGCTCAGCACGTCGGCCATGGTGAACTTGCCGGTGTTGCGCAGGCGTTCGGCCACCAGGAGCAGGGCCACGAGCCAGGCCACCAGGAAGCCGATCGAGTAGAGGAAGCCGTCGTATCCGCTGGTGGCGATCGCGCCGCAGATGCCCAGGAAGCTCGCGGCGGACAGGTAGTCACCCGCGATCGCGAAGCCGTTCTGCGGCCCCGAGAAGGAGGCGCCACCGGTGTAGAAGTCGGTGGCCTTCTGCGTGGTGCGGCTGGCCTTGATCACCAGCCCCATCGTGACGCCGATGAACAGCAGGAAGATGATGATGTTGAGCGTGGTCGAGCCGATCTGCTGACCGGGTTCGATGGTCTGCGGCTCGTACGCGAGGAATCCGGTCACGCGTCGTCACCGCCCACGGCCTTGAGCTCCGCCTCGATCTCCTCGCGCAGCTTGGTGGCGGGCGGGTCGACCTCGTTGTTCGCGAAGCGCACGTACGCCCACGTGATGCCGAAGGTGGTCACGAACTGCGCGAGCCCGATCACCAACGCCACGTTGATGTTGCCCCACAGCTTCTGGCTCATGAAGTCGTGCGCGTAGGTCGCCAACAGCACGTACGCCAGGTACCAGGTCAGGAACGCCACCGACACCGGGATGACGAACCGCGCCAGGCGGCGGCGGAGGTCGTGGAATTCCTGACTGTCGTATGCGCGCTGATAGACAGCGGCCGTGTCCTCTTCGTTCACGACCGCAGTGTGTCACGGCTCACAAACCACAGGGGATTGATTGGTCAACAATTCGTCAACCCGCAACCCCGTGCAACCCCGCCCGGATCAGGCGTCGAGCGCCCTCCGCGTGGCGGCGGCGATCTCGGCCACCTGCTGCTCGGTGGTGACGAAGGACGGCGAGTACTGCAACGTTCCCAGGCCTGCGGCACGCCCCGAGACGCCCTGCGCGCGTAGCTTCTTCACCATCGCCATCGCCTCGGCGGGATCGTTGAGCTGCACACCCGCCACCGCGCCCACACCGCCGCGCACGTCCTTGACCTTCGGGTGGTCCGCCAGCGGTGCGAGCTCGCGGAGCAGCGTGTCCTGCAGGCGCAAGGCCTCGGCCACCAGGTTCTCCCGCTCCATGATGTCGAGGACCGCCATCGCGGCGGCGGCGGCCGCGGCGTGCCCGCCGTAGGTGTAGCCGTGCCGCCACCACACGCCGCCGGAGAAGAAGGGCTCCGCCACGTTCGGCGCCACGAACAGCGCACCCATCGGCACGTAACCGCTGGTGAGGCCCTTTGCGGTGGTCATCAGATCGGGCTGCAGATCGAACCGGCTCGAGGCGAACCAGGCCCCGCCGATGCGCCCGAAGCCGGTGATCACCTCGTCGGCGATGAACAACACGTCGTGCTCGCGGCAGATGTCGCGGACCTCGCGCAGGTACCCCTCGGGCGGGGGCAGCAGGCCGCCGGCGCCGATCACGGGCTCGGCGACGAAGGCCGCGATGCTGTCGGCGCCGACCCGCTCGATGAGCCCCAGGAGCTCCTTCGCGTCGTCCCAGGCCACCGTCGCGGTGTCGTCGAACAGGACGCCGCCGTAGCCCTCGGCGTTGGCGGGGATGCCGCCGAGACTCGTTCCGCCCACGTGCATGCCGTGATACGCGTTGGACCGGCCGACGATGAGCTTCTTGCTGGGCTTGCCCTTCTCCTGCCAGTAGCGGCGGGCCAGCTTGATCGCCGAGTCCACCGAATCGGAGCCGCCGGAGGTGAAGAAGATCTTGCTGTCGGGCACCGGCGCGATGCCCTGCAGGCGCTCGGCGAGTGCCACCGTGGTGTCGGTCGCGGCGTCACCGAATCCGGTCACGTGCGCCACCTTGAGGAGCTGGTCGCGGACGGCGTCCGCGACCTCCGCGCGGCCGTGGCCGACGTTCGCGAACCACAGCCCGGCGGTCGCGTCGAGGTACTGGTTCCCCGCGGTGTCGTAGACGTACGCGCCGTCGCCGCGGGCGAAGACGAAGGCGCCGTCGCGCTCCACGGCGCCCATGTCCGCGAAGCCGTGCCAGAGTGCCGATGAGGTCGTGGGTCCCTGTCCGCTCATAGTGGATAAACTAGAGCAAATGACGACGCAGGCTCCAGGCACGGGCGGGGGAACGCCGACCGACACCCCTACCAAGCGCGACCTGTACGCCGCTCTCGGCACCGAAACGGAACCGGCCGTGACGCTGCGCGACGAGACCCGGCTGCGGGCGAAACTCAAGCGTTCGAAGCCCGCCGACCTGCCGCGGATCGCCCGCGACATCGACACCGCCCGGGCGCGTTACGAGACGCGCAAAGCGGCGGTCCCGGCGATCGTCTACCCCGAAGACCTCCCGGTGAGCGCCCGGCGCGAGGAGATCGCCAAGGCCATCGCCGAGAACCAGGTGATCATCCTGGCCGGCGAGACCGGTTCGGGTAAGACCACGCAGCTGCCGAAGATCTGCCTCGAACTGGGCCGCGGCGTGCGGGGCATGATCGGCCACACTCAGCCGCGGCGGCTCGCGGCCCGCAGCGTGGCCGAGCGCATCGCGGAGGAGACCGCCACCGAGCTCGGCGAGGCGGTGGGTTACGCGGTCCGCTTCACCGACAAGGTGTCCCCCGCCACCTCGGTGAAGCTGATGACCGACGGCATCCTGCTGCGCGAGCTCACCCGCGATCGGCTGCTGCGCGACTACGACACCCTCATCATCGACGAGGCGCACGAGCGCAGCCTCAACATCGACTTCATCCTCGGCTACCTCAAGCAGATCCTGCCGCGGCGGCCCGATCTCAAGGTGATCGTCACCTCGGCCACCATCGAGCCCGAACGGTTCGCGGCCCACTTCGCCACGCCCGACGGTGCACCCGCCCCGGTGATCGAGGTGAGCGGACGCACGTACCCCGTGGAGATCCGGTACCGCCCGCTCGACGAGATCACCGGCGACGGCGAGGACCCGGCCGATCAGGTGACCGGGATCGTGCACGCGGTCGACGAGCTGGCCAGAGAATCGTCGGGCGACGTGCTCGTCTTCCTCTCCGGCGAGCGCGAGATCCGGGACGCCGCGGAGGCGCTGAGCGCGCACGTGCGGCCCGGCACCGAGATCCTGCCCCTCTACGCGCGACTGTCGGCCGCCGAACAGCACCGCGTCTTCGCGCCGCACAGCGGCCGCCGGATCGTGCTGTCCACCAACGTCGCCGAGACCTCGCTCACGGTGCCCGGCATCAAGTACGTGGTGGACACCGGCACCGCGCGCATCTCCCGGTACTCGCTGCGCACGAAGGTGCAGCGCCTGCCGATCGAACCGATCTCCCAGGCCTCGGCCCAGCAGCGCTCCGGCCGCTGCGGCCGTACCTCGGACGGCATCGCCATCCGGCTCTACGCCGAGGACGATTTCGACGCCCGCCCGATGTTCACCGATCCGGAGATCCTGCGCACCAACCTCGCGTCGGTGGTGCTGTCGATGACGGCGCTCGACCTCGGCGAGGTCTCGGCCTTCCCGTTCGTGCAGCCGCCGGACGAGCGGGCCGTACGCGACGGCGTGGCCCTGCTGGAAGAACTCGGCGCGCTGCAGGATTCGCACGAGGGCCACAAGCGCCTCACCCCCACGGGCCGGCAGTTGGCCGATCTCCCCGTGGACCCGCGGATGGCACGGATGCTGGTGGCGGCGCGCGAATTCGGTGTGCTCCCCGAGGTACTGGTGATCGTGGCGGGCATGTCGATCCAGGACGTGCGCGAGCGGCCGGCCGAGCACCGTCAGGCTGCGGACGAGAAGCACGCCCGGTTCGCCGATCCCACCTCCGATTTCCTGTCGTACCTGAACCTGTGGCGGCACCTGGGCGATCGCCGCACCGAATTGAGTTCCAGCGCCTTCCGGCGCGAGTGCCAGCGGGAGTTCCTGCACTATGTGCGGATTCGCGAGTGGCAGGACCTGCACGGGCAGCTCCGGCAGATCTGCCGCGACCTCGGCTGGAAGCTGGAGTCGATCGGGCGGGAGCCGGCCCCCTCTCCGGACCTGATCCATCAGGCGCTGCTGTCCGGCCTGCTCTCGCAGATCGGACTGCGGGAGACCGACGGCAAGGAGTTCCTGGGCGCCCGGAACGCGAAGTTCCTGATCTTCCCCGCCTCGGCGCTGTACAAGAAGCCACCGCGATTCGTGATGGCCGGTGAACTGGTGGAGACCTCCCGGTTGTTCGCGCGCACCGTCGCGAAGATCGAGCCGGAATGGGCCGAGAAGTTGGCGGGCCCGCTGGCCAAACATCAGTACTCCGAGCCGCATTGGTCCACCAAACGCGAGGCGGTCCTCGCCAAGGAGCGGGTCACCCTGTTCGGCGTGCCGCTGGTCGCGGACCGCACGGTGAGCTTCGGCACGGTCGATCCGGTCGCGGCGCGCGAGATCTTCCTGCGCCACGCCCTGGTCCAGGGCGAGTGGCGTACCCGGCACGGCTTCTTCGCCCGCAACCGCGCGCTGCTGGACGACGCCACGTACCTGGAGGACAAGGCCCGCCGCCGGGACATCGTGGTCGACGAGGACGCGCTGTTCGACTTCTACGACCGGCGGGTGCCCGAGGACATCGTCTCCTCGCGCCACTTCGACTCCTGGTGGAAGAAGGCCTCCCGCGAGGACCCCGATCTCCTCGACTTCACCGAGGACGATCTGCTGGTGGACGGCACCGCGGGCATCACCGCGGACGCCTACCCCACGGCGTGGCTGCAGGGCCGGATCGAGGTGCCGCTGAAGTACCGCTTTGAACCGGGCGCCGCGGACGACGGTGTGACCGCGCGGATCGAGGTCAAGGATCTGGCGACGGTCCGCGCGGACGGCTTCGAGTGGCTGGTGCCCGCGATGCGCGATGAGCTGGCGACCGCGCTGATCAAGACGCTGCCGAAGCAGTTGCGGCGCGAGGTGGTGCCCGCGCCCGATTTCGCGGCTGCCGCCCTGGCACGGCTCACACCGCGCGCCGAACCCCTCACCGAGGGATTGGCCCGGGAGCTGACGCAGCTGTCCGGCACAGTGATCCGGCCCGGCGACTTCTCCCCCGAACAGCTGCCCGACCACCTCCGGGTGACCTTCGTGGTGGTCGGCGACGACGGTGCCGTACTCGGTTCGGGGAAAGACCTGGAGGCGCTCAAGCGCCGGCTCGGCACGGCCGTCCAGGAGGATCTGTCGAGTCGCGCGGGCGCGTACGAACGCGCCCCCGCACGCGAGTGGACGTCCGACACCCTCGGGGACGTGCCGCGGCGCATCGACACCGAGGTACGGGGCAGCCGGGTGTCCGGGTTCGGTTCGCTGTATCCCGACGGTGACCGGGCGGGCGTGCGCGTGGTGGCCGACGAGGCGGAGCAGAGCCGCCTGATGGCGGCCGGCCTGGATGTGCTGCTCGCGAACGCCCTTCCCCCGGCCCACAAATCGGCCCTGCAGGGGCTCACGCAACGCGAGCGGATGGCACTGTCGCAGAGCCCGTACGAGACGCCGATGGCGCTGCTCGAGGACTGCCGGCGCAGGGCGATCTCGGATCTGCGGGCGAAGGCCGGCACGGCATGGACCCCGGACGAATTCGCCGCGCTCAGCGCGACGGTGCGGGCACGGCTCGGCGAGACGCAGCAGCAGTACCTCGCGTGGGTCGCCCAGGCGGTGTCCACCGCCACCGAGGTGCGTGGGGCGGTCGCCAATCCGCCGTCGGCACTGCGGGACGCCGCGGACGACATCGCGGAGCAGCTCGATGCGCTGCTGTTCCCCGGCTTCATCGCAGCGACCTCCGGCGACCATCTGCAGCACCTGCCGCGCTACATCGCGGGTGCCGCGGCGCGGTGGGCGGCGCTGCCGGCGTCGATCGATCGGGACGATCGGGGGCTGACGACTCTCGACCGCGTGTACGGCGCTCTCACCGCGAAACTGGAGACGCTGCCCGAGCACCGGCGCGATGCCGCACTGGACCGGGTGAGCTGGCAGATCGAGGAACTGCGCGTGAGCCTGTTCGCGCAGGCGCTGGGCACCGCCGGATCGGTCTCGGAGAAGAAGGTGCTCGCCGCGATCGCGGCGCTGAGCTGAGGGGACGGACCGTCAGGCGGCGTCGGTGGGCCCGGCCGCGGCGCGGGTGCGCAGATCGCGGATGGCGCTCTCGAAGTCATCGATCGAGGTGAAGCCCTGGTACACCGAGGCGAACCGGAGATAGGCCACCTCGTCGAGGTCGCGCAGGGGGCCCAGGATGGCCAGACCGACCTCATTGGAGGGCACCTCGGCGACGCCCGAGGCGCGGACGGCGTCCTCCACCTGCTGCGCCAGTTTCTGCAGATCGTCTTCCGCGACGGCACGGCCCTGGCAGGCGCGGCGCACGCCCTTCATGACCTTCTCGCGGCTGAAGGGCTCGGTGACGCCGTTGCGCTTGACCACGGCCAGCACAGCGCTCTCCACGGTGGTGAAACGGCGGCCGCACTCGTTGCAGGAGCGGCGGCGGCGGATGCCCTGCCCGTCGTCGAAGACGCGCGAGTCCACCACGCGGGTGTCCTCGTTCTTGCAGAACGGACAATGCATCGGTTCACCACCCTCGGCCCAGACATCGGCATACCGCTGGGGCAATTGCAGCACCGTGGCCTCGACCACGGGCACACCCCGCGTTGTTGCCTTCGAGGATACTCGCCGGGGCACGCGCACCACGTTGTCGAGGTGCACCACCCGCGCGCTTCGCTCGGATCCGGGCATCGCCGTGATGGTGGTCATCTCTCGCCTTTCGAGGGAAAAGTGGTGGTTCCGGGCAGTTTCGGTGGTCAGTAGCGCGGGGTCACGAGGGTCTGCCCGGCCCGGACCCGGCCGTCGGTGATGCCGTTGATCCGGGAGACCTCGGCGACCACGGAGGCGGCCGGGCGCTCGGGCGCGATCTCCCGGGCGATCTGCTCGAGCGTCTGCCCCGAGCGGACCGTGACGATCGAGGTGACCGCGGGGGTGCCCGTTGCGACGGGCGCGGCCTCCGGCGCCGCGGTGGTGCCGCCGAACAGCAGCAGGACACCGACGAAGGTGCCCGCCGCGGCCAGCAGGCAGGCCAGCACGGTGGGACGGGCGGTGCGCCGGGCGCAGCCGTCGGCCTGCGAGTAGCCGCGGCGGCGCGACGGCGCCCGACGCACGCGAACGCGTTCGATGGAGCGATTTCCGGCGCCGCGGGCACCCACGACGCGGATCGCCGACGGCGCCTCCGGCTCCGTTCGAACATCCACCGAACGCGGCGCGTTCGACACGGTGGTCGAGTCAGCCACGGCCTCGGACGAGCGACTGCGCGCGAGGCGCGGGGAGACACCGCGCGACTGCGCGGCACCGCGACGGCGCGGACTCGCGGCCGTACCGTGGCCCACCAACCCGGGGCGCTCCGATGCGCTGCGGCCTGCCTCGATGATCTCCCGATCGATGATCGCGGTCATGATTACTCCTCTGTTGGCGACTGACTGGCGTCTGCTCACTCACTGGTCTACCGAGGGGGACTGACAAGTTTTCAATCCAGCCCCACCAGTCACACCAGAATGCGTGCAAACGTTCGAAAGAACCTCTGTTCGATTTCTATCACAGCCGATGATCGATGGGAAGACACGCCGCCGAAATTCTCGAACAAATGTTTGTCGAGCCGGTCGAACTGGACTACAGTGGTGTCAACAGCGACGGGCGTGAGGAACGAGACGATGACAGAGGACCGGCAGATTCAACACCGCGACAAGCGCTTCCGCGACGCACAGGGCAACGTGTCCGAGGATCACTTGACGCGTCGCCAGAAGCAGGTGCTGGAGGTGATCCGCAAGTCGGTCCGCGACCGCGGCTACCCGCCCAGCATCCGCGAGATCGGCGACGAGGTGGGCCTCACCTCCACCTCGTCGGTGGCGCATCAGCTGCGGACGCTCGAACGCCTCGGCTTCCTCCATCGTGATCCGAACCGCCCGCGCGCGGTGAACGTGCAGGGCGCCGAAGAGCGCACGGCACAGGTGATTCAGCGGGTCATGGAGGACGAGGAGCGCATGCCGGAGCCGGCCTTCGTGCCGGTCCTGGGGCGCATCGCCGCCGGCGGCCCGATCCTGGCGGAGGAGGCCGTGGAGGAGATCTTCCCGCTTCCCCGCGAGCTGGTCGGCGAGGGATCGCTGTTCCTGCTCAAGGTGGTCGGCGAGTCCATGGTCGACGCGGCCATCTGCGATGGCGACTGGGTGGTGGTACGGCAGCAGTCCGTGGCCGACAACGGCGACATCGTGGCCGCGATGCTCGACGGGGAGGCCACCGTGAAGACCTTCCGTCGCACCGGCAAGGACGTCTGGCTCATGCCGCACAACCCCGCGTTCGATCCGATCCACGGCAACGACGCCGTGGTGCTGGGCAAGGTCGTCACCGTGATGCGCAGGATCTGACCGCCCCCGCCCGTACGACGAGGCCCCCGCCGGAATCCCGGCGGGGGCCTCGTCGTCCAGTCGATCTCAGCGGGTGGCCTCCGCGTACCGGTGCAGATGATCGGTGGCGGATCCGAATTCGGTCTCGATCGCGGTGAGGCGCTTGAAGTAGTGGCCGATGGCCAGTTCCTCCGTCAGGCCCATGCCGCCGTGCAGCTGCACGGCGTTCTGGCCGATGAATCGGGCCGCGCGGGCGATGGTGACCTTCGCCGCCGAGACGCCGCGGCGCCGTCGCTGCTCGGTACCGTCCAGGTTCAGTACGGCGAGGTAGGTGGCCGCCACCGCCTGCTCCAGCTCCAGTGACATGTCCACCATGCGATGCTGCAAGGCCTGGAAGGAGCCGATCGGGACACCGAACTGCTTGCGCTGCTTGGCGTACTCCACGGTGTCCGCCACCACGCGGCGCATGATTCCCACGGCTTCGGCGCACACCGCCGCGGCACCGTCGTCGAGGGCGCGTTCGATCACCGGCCAGGCCCGCCCCGGGGTACCGAGCAGCGCGGACGCCGGAACCACCACATCGGTGAAGGTCAGATCACCCGTGTGGTGATCGTCGATGGTCCGGAAGTACTGGGCGGTGATGCCGGCGGGCGGAGCCTGCGGATCGAACTCCAGCAGGAACAGTGACAGGCCCTCCCGGTCGAGCCGCTCCCCCGTGGTGCGCGCGGCGACGATGAGGTGGGTGGCCAGCGGAAGGTCGGCCACCACGATCTTGGCGCCGGAGAGCACGTAGCCGTCGCCCTGCGCCGTCGCGGTGAGCTGGACGTCCCAGGGCTCGCGGCCGGAATCGGGCTCGGTGAGCGCGAAGGCGATCCGGGCCTCCCCCTCGGCGATCCGTTCCGCCACCGCATCGGCGGCGGTGCCACCGGCGCCGGTGAGCAGGGAGCCACCCACCACCGCGGTGCCGATGTAGGGCTCGACCACCAGGGAGCCGCCGAGCGCCTCGCTGATCACCATCATCTCCTCCGGGCCACCGCCGAGGCCGCCCACGGACTCGGGCAGGGTCGCGGCGAGAATGCCCAGTTCGGTGGCGAAGGCCCGCCACACGTCCGGCTGCCAACCGGTGGCCGAGCGCGCCGCCTGCCGCGATTCGAGCAGCGGGTACCGGCCCGAGAGGTACGCGGTCACGGAGTCGCGCAGCAATGTCTGTTCGTCGGTCAGTGTGAAGTCCATTTACAGCCCCAATGCCGCTTTCGCCAGGATGTTCCGTTGAATCTCGTTGGAGCCGGCGTAGATCGAGCCGGCGCGATCGTTGAAGTAGCGCAGCGGTGCGACAGCCTGCCAGAGGTCGCCGCTGTGCGCGCCGTCGGCCGGCGGGATGTACTCCACCACCGGTCCACCGGGCCGGGTCACGTGCGGCTGGTACACCCGGCCGCGCGGTCCCGCGCTCTTGTGGATGAACTCGGTGATCGCCTGACTGATCTCGGTGCCGAGGATCTTCAGCATCGACGACGCGGGCCCGGGATTGCCGCCCGCCGAGAGCACCGCCAGCGAGCGGTGTTCGAGGATCTCCAGCACATCGACCCGCGCACGCAGCTCGGCGAGACCGAGCTCGAAGTCGGGATCCTCCGCCAGCGGCTTTCCGGCGCGGCCGGGCACCGTCTTCGCCTGTTCGGCGAGGCGGTCGAGTGAGACCTCCAACCACGGGGCGGAGGCACCGCCGCCGCGTTCGAATTCGAGGAGGTACTTAGCCACCGTCCAGCCCTCGTCGATCTCGCCCAGTACGTTCGCCTTCGGCACCCTCACCTTGTCGAAGAAGACCACGTTCTGCACCTCCTCACCGGAGGCCATGACCAGCGGCTGGATCTCGATGCCGGGCACCGTCATATCGAGGAGGATGAACGTGATCCCCTGCTGTTTGCGCTCCTGCTTGGAGGTGCGCACCAGGGCGAACATCCAGTTCGCCTCGCGGGCGTGGGTGGTCCAGATCTTCGAACCGCTCAGCAGGAAGTCGTCGCCGTCGGACTCGGCGCGCATCGACAGCGACGCGAGATCGGATCCCGATTCGGGCTCGGAGTAGCCCTGGCAGAAGAACACCGAGGCGTCGAGGATGCCGGGGAGGAAGAACTTCTTCTGCTCCTCGGTGCCGAACTTGATGATGGCGTGCGCCACCATCCGGATCCCCATCGGCGAGAGGAAGGGCGCCCCGGCCAGCACGGATTCACGCGAGAAGAGGTAGTGCTGCGCCACCGTCCAGTCCTGGCCGCCGTACTCCACCGGCCACGCCGGCGCGGCCCAGCCGCGCTCGTGCAGGATCGCCTGCCACTGCAGACTGGCCTCGTGGTCGGAGTAGACGCTGGTGGCCAGATCGCCGGCCGCGCGCAGGTCTGCGGTGAGATGCGTGTCCAGGAACGCGCGCACGTCGTCCCGGAACGCCTCCTCCTCCGCTGTGAACTTCACATCCATGCAGGATTCTCCTCAGATGAACTTTTGACACCCGCCAACGGGCGAGACAAAATAGGATTATGTCTCATCCTGACCGATCTGCCAACCAGCTCGCCCTGATCCAGTGCGCGGCCGAGTGGTTCCGCGACGGCCGCCGGGTGGACATCGGCCAGCTCGCCTCGGCACAGGGGGTGGGCCGTGCCACGGTGTACCGCTGGTTCGGAAGCCGCGAACACGTCGTGGGGGAAGCGATCTGGTCGGGCATCGCGCAGGCCATCGTGCGCGTGGAGGCCGACGAGCCGGTGCGCGACCGTGCTGCCTTCCTGCGCGCCTTCGATCGGCTCGCGCACGAGGTGCGCAGCTATCCCCCGCTCGCCCGGTTCGCGGCCGACGAGCCCGAGTTCGCGATGCGGGTGCTGCAGTCCGGCGGCAGCGTGGTGCAGGCCCGGCTGATCGGATGGGTGCGGGACTGGCTCACCGAGATCGGCGTGCCGCACGCGGAGGGCGTGCACGGGGTGTCCGCCGACGATCTCGCCTACGCGATCGTGCGGCTCGCGGAATCGTTTCTGTGGTCGGACATGATCATCGGCACCGAGCCCCAGCCCGGGAAGGCGACACCGATGGTGGAACTGCTCCTCCTGGGCGCCGAGACCTCGGCGGACCGCTGACCTAGCCCGAGACGATCCCGACCACGAGATTGATCGCCGTCGCCAGGATCAGGGTGCCGAAGACGTACGACAGCAGGCAGTGCCGCAGCACCACGCTGCGGATCTCCCGCGACGAGACCGAGGTGTCGGACACCTGGTAGGTCATGCCGAGGTTGTAGCTGAAGTAGAAGAAGTCCCGGTAGGCCGGCGGATCGTCGCTGTTGAAGTCGATGCCTCCGGGGGTGTCGCCGCGGTCGCCGTAGAACAGGTCGGCGTACTGCGTGGCGTAGGTCAGGTGCAGCGCCGCCCACACCGAGAACGCGGCGATCAGCGCCGCCGCAGCGGCGGCGTCCTTGTTCTCGGATTCGCCCGCCACCAGCAGTGTCACGATCGCGACCAGGCCGCTCAGGGCGATCACCGCCACCACGAGCTCGGTGACCTTGGGCCGGAAGTCCTCCCGCTGCACCGTCGCCCGTGTCGAGTCGGCGTCGAGCGGCCACAGCACCATCCACCCGGTGATGACGAAGGCCGCGGCCGCCGCCCCGATCCCGGCCAGCACACCCAGTGTCGGATCCACCAGGAACCCGACGGCACCGGTCACGATCACCCCGACCAGGAGCGCGGACGCAAGACGCGTTCCGGCCGACAGCGGTGGGCCCGACGGGGTTCGACTCATGCGTCGATTCTGCGCGACTACCCCGGGAACTGCGACAGCAGGCCCGCGAGAGGACCCGGGACACGAGCGGTGATGCGCGTACCGTCGGCCTCGTGCTCGGTCGTGAGGATCGTGCCCTCGGCATGGATCCGCGCCACCAGATCGCCGCGCTCGTAGGGCACCAGCGCGGTGACCTCCACATCGCCCGCGGTGATCAGCTCCGTCATTCGCGCCAACAGCTCGTCGATGCCCTCACGGGTGTGCGCCGAGACGAACACCGCCTCGGGCAGCGCCACCCGCAGCTGGGCGAGCACCACCGGATCGGCGGCATCGATCTTGTTGATCACCAACAGTTCCCGCGGAAGCGACGCCTCACGCTCCCCCGCGACATCGCGCAAGACGTGCCGCACGGCGTCGATCTGGCGCTGCGGCATCGGATCGCTGCCGTCGACCACGTGCACCAGCAGGTCGGCGTCGACGACCTCCTCCAGCGTGGAGCGGAAGGCCTCGACCAGCTGCGTGGGCAGGTGCCGCACGAAGCCGACGGTGTCGGTGAAGACCACATCGCGGCCATCGGTCAGCGTGCCGTGCCGGGTGGTGGGATCGAGCGTCGCGAACAGCGCGTTCTGGACCAGGACCCCGGCGTCGGTGAGCGCGTTGAGCAGGCTCGACTTGCCGGCGTTGGTGTACCCGGCGATGGCCACGGCGGGCACTCCGGAGCGGCGGCGGGCCCCGCGCTTGGTATCGCGGGCCTGCTTCATGCCCTTGATCTCGCGGCGCAGCTTCGCCATCCGCTCGCGGATGCGCCGGCGGTCGGTCTCGATCTTCGTCTCACCGGGACCACGCAGGCCCACGCCGCCGTTACTGCCCGCGCGGCCACCGGCCTGCCGGGACAGCGCCTCACCCCAACCACGCAGCCGCGGCAGCATGTACTCCATCTGCGCCAGGCTCACCTGGGCCTTGCCCTCCCGGGAGGTGGCGTGCTGGGCGAAGATGTCGAGGATCAGCGCGGTGCGGTCGATCACCTTGACCTTCACCACCTTCTCCAACGCGTTGAGCTGTGCGGGAGTGAGCTCGCCGTCGCAGATCACGGTGTCGGCGCCGGTGGCGAGCACCACCTCGCGCAGCTCGTGGGCCTTGCCCGAGCCGATGTAGGTGGCGGGGTCCGGGCGGTCGCGGCGCTGGATGAGGCCCTCGAGGACCTCGGAGCCCGCGGTCTCGGCGAGCGCCTTGAGCTCGGCGAGCGAGGAATCCGCCTGCGCCGCGGAGCCCTCGGTCCACACGCCGACCAGGACCACCTGCTCCAGGCGGAGCTGCCGATATTCGACCTCGGTGACATCGTCGAGCTCGGTCGAGAGACCGGCGACGCGGCGCAGCGACGAGCGCTCTTGCAACTGGAGTTCACCGACGGTGGGCTGCGCCCGATCGATCGGCTCCCAGGTATCTGTGTCTGTCATATGCCTCCAGTGTGGCACGCGGACACGTCCGAGGTCACGCAGGTTTTCGCCGAGCGAACGCGGTCAGGCCCCCAGGGCGGAGGTCCGGACGGTGCCGGTGGCCACGATGCGGCTCGGCCCGCGCAGGGTCGCGCCGTCCGCCCCGATGGTGACGGTGACCGTCCCGCCCGGGACGTGCACGTCCACCGCGCCCGTCTCCAGTCCGGCGGCGCGCAGGGCGGCGACCGCGGCCGCGACGGTGCCCGTTCCGCAGGACCGGGTCTCGCCCGAGCCGCGCTCGTGCACCCGCATGTGCACGGCGCCGTCGGCGAGCGGGGTGAGCACCTCGACGTTCGTGCCGTGCGGGAACAGGCCGTGATCGAAGGTGGGCGCGGTCTTGACGTCGAGATTCCGCAGATCCTCGAGGGTGAGTCCGGGAACCACGCAGGCCAGGTGCGGATTGCCCACGTCGACGGCGATACCGGCGAGATCGCGGCCGTCCACGCCCGCCGACGAGGCGCCGAAGACGGTGGTCGGCCCCATCGCCACGGAGACCTCCGCCGCCTCGGGATCGGCGTGGTGCACCACGACGGCCCGGGCGCCCGCCCGCGATCCGACCACGAACTCGGAGCCCGGTACCAGCGACGAGGCCGCCAGGAAGTGTGCGAAGACGCGCACCCCGTTGCCGCACATCTCGGCGACCGAACCGTCGGAGTTGCGGTAGTCCATGAACCAGTCCTCGCGCCCCACGCCCGCCGGCAGCGCATCCAGCACACCGGCGTCCCGCAGGTCGCCCGCGCGCGCGACGCGCAGCACACCGTCGGCCCCGATACCCGCGCGGCGGTCGCACAGCGCCGCCACGAATCCGGGCGTGAGATCGATGTCGACCGAGGGGTCCGGCAGGATCACGAAATCGTTCTCCGTGCCGTGTCCCTTGAGGAAATCCATGCCGTCAGTCTACGGCCGCCACGGCGCCGAACGATGGGCGGTGAGCGCGGCGTCGAGCAGGTCCTCCCGCGCGGCGTCGAGCCACACGACGCGGGGGTCGCGCCGGAACCACGAGCGCTGACGCCGCACGTACCGGCGGGTGCCGATGAACGTGAGCTCGCGGGCCTGATCGAGGTCGTATTCGCCGTCGAACGCGGCCAGCACCTGGGCGTAGCCGATGGCGCGCGACGCGGTGACGCCCTCGCGCAGCCCCGCGGCCTCCAGCGCCCGCACCTCGTCCGCGAGGCCACCGTCGAACATCGCTCGGGTCCGCAGGTCGATCCTGGCGTCGAGCAGGTCGGTGTCGCGGTCGAGCGCCACGATCGCCGTGTCCCATCGGGCGGGCCCGATCTCGGGCGCCGAGGCCGCGAAGGGCTCCCCCGTGATGGTGACGACCTCGAGCGCCCGCACGATCCGCCGGCCGTCGGTGCTGAGGATCTTCGCCCCCGCCGCGGGGTCGAGCGCCGTGAGTTCGCGGTGCAAGGCGAGCGGGCCGATCTCGGCGAGCCGGTCCTCGAATCGCTTGCGCACCTGGGGATCGGTGGCGGGAAAGCTCCACTCGTCGAGCAGGGCCTGGTAATACATCATCGAGCCGCCCACGATCACCGGCGTCCTCCCCGCCGCCAGCAGCGCCTCCACATCGGCGCGAGCCCGCTCCTGATACGCGGCGACCGTGGCGGTCTCGGTCACGTCGAGCACATCGAGCTGATGGTGGGCGATGCCGCGACGCTCGACTTCGGGGAGCTTCGCGGTGCCGATGTCCATGCCGCGGTACATCTGCATCGCGTCGATGTTGATGATCTCGCCGTCGAGCCGCTCCGCCAGGTCGAGCGCCAGATCCGATTTGCCGGTCGCGGTGGGACCGACGATGGCGACGGGGCGCACCGTCATCCCGCCCCGCCCGTCGCCACGAGGTAGCCCACGCCGAAGGGCGCGTCGCGGTACAGCGTGCGCACGACTCCGGTGCGGAGGGCCTCGGCGGCGGCGGCCCACTCCGGTGCCAGGCCGTCGGTCGGGGCACCGTCGCACACAGCGGCGCATTCGGCGGCGAAGATCTCGGCGTCGTCCGGGCGGAAACCGCCGGGCGCGCGCTCGGTGAGGGTGTTCGGACCGTCGAGCACGAAGACGGTGCCGTCCGCGGGCTCGTCCGGGCCGACGATCCGTGTCGACGCGGCGGTGCGCCCCCGCAGCCACGCCGCGATGAGGAGCGGCAGCGGCCATCGCGGATCGGGGGCCGCATCGCCCGACGGTGCGCCCGGCGCCCCGGTGACCAGCACATCGGCACCGTATCCGGCGAAGGTCCCGGCACCCTCGCGGCTGGTCAGCGGCTCGGCGCCGATGATCCGCCAGGTAGCCGCGCGCGCTCCGAGCCACGTACCGGCGGCGACGACGGCGGCGCGCAGGCGATCGGCCTCGGGATCGCCGGGAACGCCGACCAACTCGGGCACGAGCAGCGGAGCGCCCGGGATCACGATGGCGGGCCCGGAGCGGGGCGGAATGGAATGCACGACGAGAACGCTAATCGATCGCGCCGGACCGGCCACGGAGTGATTCAATGGACTGCAGGTCCACAGGGTGTGGGCCCAGACGACCGGCAGCCGTGACGCGCGGCGCAGACGACAAGGGGAAACCACCGTGGCCGAGAACGACCCGATCGCACCGAGCGCGCCGAAGCCTCACCCCGGGCCCAAGCCGCATCCGGGGCCCCGCCCCGCAGTGCCTCGCCCGCACGCCCCGGCGGTTCCCGCCGCTCGTGTACGCCCCGCATCGGATCCCACGAAGTTCGGCCGCGTCGACCCCGACGGAACGGTGTACGTGACCTCCTCGGCCGGTGAGCGGCCGGTCGGTTCCTGGCAGGCCGGCGAATCCGCCGAGGGCCTCGCCCACTTCGGCCGCAAGTACGACGAGCTGGCCACCGAGGTCGAGGTGCTCGAGGAGCGCCTGGCCAGCGGCACCGGGGATCCGAAGAAGGTGCGCAGCGCGGCCCAGCAGATCGCCGACGGGCTGCCGACGGCCGCCGTCGTGGGCGACCTGGACTCCCTCGCCGCGCGGGTCGGCGCGCTGCTGACCGGCGCGGACACCGCGATCGTCACGGCGACCGCCGACCGCGAGAAGGGTCGCGCGGAGGCCATCGCCCGCAAGGAGGCCCTCGCCGCCGAGGCCGAGCAGATCGCATCCGACTCCACCCAGTGGAAGACCGCGGGCGACCGGATGCGCGCCCTGCTGGACGAGTGGAAGACGATCAAGGGCGTCGACCGCAAGACCGACGATGCCCTGTGGAAGCGCTACTCCAAGGCACGCGACGCCTTCAACAAGCGGCGCGGCGCCCACTTCGCCGAGCTCGACCGCGAGCGGGCCGGAGCCAAGGCCCGCAAGGAAGAGCTCATCGCCGAGGCCGAGAAGCTCAAGAACGACACCACGTGGGGTGAGACCTCCGCGAAGTTCCGGGATCTGCTGTCGAAGTGGAAGGCCGCCGGCCGCGCGCCGCGCGACACCGACGATGCGCTGTGGGCCCGGTTCAAGGGAATCCAGGACGAGTTCTTCGCGGCCCGCAACGCCGCCGCCAATGAGCGCGACGCCGAGTTCGCCGAGAACGGCAAGGCCAAGCAGGCCCTGCTCGACGAGTACGCGCCGCGGATCGATCCGGCGCAGAACCTCAGCGGATCGAAGGCCGCACTGCGCGAGCTGCAGGACAAGTGGGAGGCCATCGGCAAGGTCCCCCGCGAGCAGATGGGATCGCTCGAGGCCGGCATCCGGGCGCTGGAGAAGAAGGTCAAGTCGGCCGACGACAGTCAGTGGCGCCGCACCGACCCCGAGGCCACGGCCCGCGCCGCGCAGTTCCGCGAGCGCGTCGCGCAGTTCGAGGACCAGGCCGAGAAGGCGGAGAAGGCCGGCAAGAAGAAGGACGCCACGCGGCTGCGGGAGCAGGCGCAGCAGTGGCGCGAGTGGGCCGACGCCGCCGAGAGCGCGGTCGAGAACCGCTAGTCGCGCCGTGTTCGTCCGGAGCCTCTCGGTCTCGCCGGAGCGAGGCCGGGGCCTGCCGGCATGGGTCCGTTCAGTGCCCGCGTTGGCACCGCTCATGGCCGGTGGGGAACTGCCGCTCACCGCTCACCTGACCTTCGTGGTTGGCGAGAACGGCTCCGGGAAATCGACGCTGGTCGAGGCGATCGCCGAACAGTTCGGGCTCGACGCCCGCGGCGGTCGCGCCGCCAAGCTGGGCGGCAATCTCGATACCCCGAAGACCCCGCTCGGCGAGGCGCTACACCTGGACCTGACGATGCGCGGCCTGGCGATGCGCCGCGGACCGCGCACCGCACGGCGAGACCTACCTGGGCGAACTGGTGACCGCGCCCGAGGCGCCCCAGCCGGAGGCGCCGCGCACCGTCGCCCCGGGTGCGGAGGAGGCGTTCATCGCACGCCTGCGGGAACGGATCTACCGCGAGGACTGAGCTACTGCTGATCGGTGGAGGGGCGCTCGGCCTGGACCGGGCGGTGCACGCCGATGTTGTTGGTGCGGGCGAAGCCCTCCCACTTCTCGGCGGCGTCGCGACGCTCCTGCTCGGCCGCGCGCTGGAAGGCGGTGCGCGCCCAGATGGTCTTGATCCACACGATCGCGAGCACGATCATCGCGAACCAGCCGAGCAGCAGGCCGATGCCCGCGCCCGACGGCGGCTCGCCGTGCAGGCCCGGGGTCTGCCGCGACCACACGGACAGCAGGCCGAAGACGAATCCCACGCCGCAGCCGGCGCCGGCGATCACCGCGAGCACCCAGCGGCGGGTGAGCACCGCGGCACCGGAGGCGATCACGCCGAACAGCACCTCGAGCCACACGAAGATCTTGGAGACGATCACCAGCGAGCTGTTGTCCGCGTGCGCATCACCCATGAGGATCTGCAGGCCCGTGACCGAGCCGGTGTGCGGCAGCGCGAGCGAACCGATGACGACGAGCACCGCCACGGCGGCCACGAGGATCCGCGGACCGGGCTCGAACTCGCCCGCGAGCTTCTTCTCGACGGACTCGACCTGCGTGCGCAGTTCCTCGAGCTCTTCGGCGCTCTGCGGGTTCTCGCTGTCGGCGTTCATGGGCTCCATTGTCCACCCCGGGCGGGTCGTTGTCTCCTACAGGTCGTCGTAGAGCTCGTCAGCAGGTCGAGCAGCCCGTCGATGCGGGCTCCGCGGCCGCGGCGGGACGCCCCACCGGCGGCAGTCCGAGCCCGACCCCGACGGGCGCGGTGACCGGCGTGATCGACGCCTCGACGTTGTCGCCCGCGCGGGTGCGGCGATGCGTGAGAACGCCGCCGTCCGCCACCAGGTGGTGCGGCGCGGCGCCGGTGATCTCGACCTCGACCACGTCACCGGGGCGGATGTCCTCGCGCCCCGCGAAGTGCACGAGCCGGCCGTCGCGGGCGCGGCCGGACATCCGCTTGGTCTCGGCGTCCTTGCGGCCCTCGCCGAGCGCGACCAGGAGCTCGACGCGGCGGCCCACCTGCTTCTGGTTCTCCTCGAGTGTGATCCGCTCCTGCAGCGCGATGAGCCGGTCGTAGCGCTCCTGCACCACCTTCTTCGGCAGCTGGTCGGGCAGGTCGGCCGCGGGCGTGCCGGGACGGATCGAGTACTGGAAGGTGAAGGCGGAGCTGAACCGCGCCTTCTCCACCACGTCGAGGGTGGCCTGGAAGTCCTCCTCGGTCTCCCCCGGGAAGCCGACGATGATGTCGGTGGTGATCGCGGCGTGCGGAATGCGCTCGCGCACCTTGTCGAGGATGCCGAGGAACTTCGTGCTGCGGTAGCTGCGCCGCATGTCCTTGAGCACCTTGTCGGAGCCGGACTGCAGCGGCATGTGCAGCTGCGGGCAGATGTTCGGGGTCTCGGCCATCGCGTCGATCACGTCGTCGGTGAACTCGGCGGGGTGCGGGCTGGTGAACCGCACCCGCTCCAGGCCCTCGATCCGGCCGCAGGCGCGCAGCAGGTCGGCGAAGGCGGCCCGGTCGCGCGGAATCTCGGGGTCGGCGAAGTTCACGCCGTAGGCGTTGACGTTCTGCCCGAGCAGGGTGACCTCGGAAACGCCCTGGTCGACGAGGGCCTGCACCTCGGCCAGGATGTCGCCCGGGCGGCGGTCGACCTCCTTGCCACGCAGGCTGGGGACGATGCAGAAGGTGCAGGTGTTGTTGCACCCGACGGAGATGGAGACCCAGCCGGCGTAGGCGCTCTCGCGGCGGGCGGGCAGGGTCGACGGGAAGGCGTCCAGCGCCTCCTTGATCTCGACCTCGGCCTTGCTGTTGTGCCGCGCCCGCTCCAGCAGGGTGGGCAGCGAGCCGATGTTGTGGGTACCGAAGACCACGTCGACCCACGGCGCCTTGTCGACGACGGTGCCGCGGTCCTTCTGGGCCAGGCACCCGCCGACGGCGATCTGCATGCCCGGCCGCTCGCGCTTGACGGGCGCGAGGTGGCTGAGGTTGCCGTACAGCTTGTTGTCCGCGTTCTCGCGGACCGCGCAGGTGTTGAAGACCACGAGGTCGGCCTGCTCGTCGCCGTCCGCGCGCACGTAGCCGGCGTCCTCGAGCAGGCCCGACAGGCGCTCGGAGTCGTGCACGTTCATCTGACACCCGTAGGTACGGACCTCATACGTGCGGCTCTGGTGGGCGGATTCGATCACCTCACCAGGATATCGGCAGGAGCAAATCGTTCGATTCGCCTCACCGCCGCGGCGGGATCACTCCTCGGATTCGAGCTGCTCCAGCTCCGTGTCCGACTCGGAGTCGAAATCGGCGCCGACGGCGGCACGGGCGTCCACCTCGGCCTGCGCGGCCTCCGCCTGGGCCTGCGCCGCGGTCTCGTTCAGGTCGGAGAGGTTCTCGTCGTTCGCCATGATTCGACTCTAGGCGTGCCGAGGACGATGCGCAGCGCGATGCCGCACAGTCCGGATCGGCCCGTCACGGCGGCACGAGCGTGCTGAGTGCGACTCCGCCGCACCAATAACCACGAACTTTACGCGGATGAAACCTCGAAACTCCTAGGCTCTCCCCATGACCACTCCCGAAGCGACCGCGCCCACCGGCGCGGCCCCGATGATCGAGATCCAGTCGGCCGACAAATACTTCGGCGATCTTCACGTACTCAAGGACATCAACTTGACCGTGCCGAAGGGGCAGGTCGTCGTCGTGCTGGGCCCGTCCGGCTCCGGCAAGTCGACCCTGTGCCGCACCATCAACCGCCTGGAGCCGATCAACTCCGGCACCATCCGGATCGACGGCTCCGTGCTCCCCGAGGAGGGTCGCGGCCTCGCGGCACTCCGCGCCGATGTGGGCATGGTCTTCCAGTCCTTCAACCTGTTCTCCCACAAGTCGATCATCGACAACGTGACCCTGGCACCGATCAAGGTGCGCAAGAAGTCGGCGGCCGACGCCCGCAAACGCGGGATGGAACTGCTGGACCGCGTGGGTATCGCCAGCCAGGCCGACAAGATGCCGGCACAGCTCTCCGGTGGACAGCAGCAGCGCGTGGCCATCGCCCGGGCGCTGGCCATGGAGCCCAAGGTCATGCTGTTCGACGAGCCGACCTCCGCGCTCGACCCCGAGATGGTCAACGAGGTCCTCGACGTGATGGTCTCCCTCGCCAAGGAGGGCATGACGATGGTCGTGGTGACCCACGAGATGGGCTTCGCCCGCAAGGCCGCGGACCGGATCCTGTTCATGGCCGACGGCGCGATCGTCGAGGACACCGATCCCGAGTCCTTCTTCAACAAGCCGAAGTCCAGCCGCGCCAAGGACTTCCTGTCGAAGATCCTGAGCCACTGATGATGAGTAGACGAAGGAGTACCCGCCTACTCGCGGTCGTGATCGCGAGCATCGCCATGGTCGGCGGTCTGGTCGCGTGCGGCAGCACCGGCCCCCGCGATCTGCTCAAGTCCATCGAATCGGGGTCGGTGATCCTGGGCACGAAGTACGACCAGCCCGGTCTCGGCCTGCGCAATCCCGACAAGTCGATGTCCGGCTTCGACGTGGACGTCAGCTCGTACGTGGTGAATTCGATCGCCAAGACCAACGGCTGGAAAGAACCGAAGATCCGCTGGCGCGAGACGCCTTCCGCGCAGCGCGAGACGCTGATCAACAACGGCGAGGTCGACATGATCGCCGCGACCTACTCGATCAACGCGGCACGCTCGAAGAAGGTCGACTTCGCCGGCCCGTACCTCGTGGTGAGGCAGGGCCTGCTGGTGCGCAAGGACGATCAGAGCCTGCAGCAGCTCGCCGATCTCAACAACGGCAAGAAGCTGTGCTCGGCCGCCGGTTCCACCTCCGCCCAGAACGTGAAGGCGCAGCTGCCCGGTGTGCAGCTGCAAGAGTTCGACTCGTACTCCACCTGTACCGAGGCGCTGCACCAGAAGAGCATCGACGCCCTCACCACCGATGAGTCGATCCTGGCCGGCTTCAATCAGCAGTACGGCGGCGAGTTCCGCGTGGTCGACATGACCTACCTGACCGACCAGTGCATCAAGGGCTCGCAGAAGAAGGCGGGCAGCCCCTTCTCCACCGAGCGCTACGGCATCGGCATTCCCAAGAACAAGAAGCAGACGCAGGACGCCATCAACACCGCCATCAACGCGATGATCGCGGACGGCAGCTGGGAGAAGGCGCTGCGGAAGAACCTGGGCGACGCGGAGACGCAGCGCCTGATCGACCGTGCGGGTGGTTTCGACAAGTTCAAGCCCTCGGTCGGCGATCTCGCGTTCGTGAGCGCGCCCTCGACGAAGTGCGGAGGTGCCTCGTGACCACCATGTGGGACTACATGGGACCGCTGCTGTGGCCCGCGTTCTGGATGACGATCAAGCTCACCTTCTTCTCGGGTGTGATCGCCCTGGTGTGGGGCATGATCCTCGCCGGTATGGCGGTCGGCCCGGTGCCGATCATGCGCTCGTTCGCGAACTTCTACGTCAACGTGGTGCGCAACACCCCGCTCACGCTGATCATCCTGTTCTGCTGGATGGGCCTGTTCATGATGCTCGGCCTCACGCTGGCACCCCAGAACGACAGCTTCGTGCGGGAGAACAACTTCCGGCTCGCGATCCTCGGGCTCTCGTTCTACACCGCGGCCTTCGTGTGCGAGACCCTGCGCGCGGGCATCAACACCGTGCCCGTGGGTCAGGCCGAGGCGGCGCGTGCACTGGGCCTGCCCTTCTTCACGGTCTTCGGCACCATCGTCCTTCCCCAGGCGCTGCGCGCGGTGACCGCGCCGATGGGCAGCGTGCTCATCGCGCTGACCAAGAACAGCACGATCGCGTCGGTGATCGGTGTCTCCGAAGCGGCCTTGCTCATGAAGTCGTCGGTGGAGACCTATCCCGATTCGATCTACACCATCTTCGCGATCATCGCCGCCGGGTTCGTGGCGATCACGCTGCCGATGGGCCTGCTGTTCACCTACCTGGCCAACCGATTGGCGGTGAAGCGATGACCCAGCCGAACCCCGTGGACCTTCCCAACCCGGTGAACGATCTGCCGCCGAAGGCCCCGAAGATCAACCCGAAGCAGAAGGGCAGCGTGCTCTTCGATGCACGCGGCCCCAAGCAGCAGCGCCGGGACCAGCTCGTCGCGGTCGGCTTCATCGCCGCGATGATCGCCTTCGCGGTGTGGGTGCTGTGGGTCATGAACAACAAGGGCCAGCTCGCCTGGTCCAAGTGGGACATGATCGTCGACTCCCGGTTCTGGACCACCTACCTGATCCCGGGCCTGTGGGGCACGTTGCTGGCGGCGGTGGTCTCGATCATCTTCGCCATGGTGCTCGGCACCGTGCTCGGCCTGGGCCGCCTCTCGGATCACCGCGCCGTGCGCTGGCTCAGCGGTGCCGTGGTCGAGCTGTTCCGCGCGATCCCGGTGCTGATCCTGATCCTGTTCGCGTACTACGCCTTCGCGGCGGCATCGCTGTTCCCCTCCGCGCAGCTCGCGTTCGCGGCGGTGGTCTTCGGCCTCACGATGTACAACGGCTCGGTGATCGCCGAGATCATCCGCTCCGGCATCAACTCGCTCCCGAAGGGGCAGTCGGAGGCGGCCTCGGCGCTGGGCCTGCGGAAGAACCAGCTGATGCGGCTGATCCTGCTGCCGCAGGCGATCACGGCCATGCTGCCGGCGTTGATCTCGCAGATGGTGGTGGCGCTGAAGGACTCGGCGCTGGGCTACATCATCGGCTACACCGAGATCGTGCGGCAGGGTATCCAGGCCGGTATCACCTACCGTTCGCTGTTCGTGGCGCTGATCGTGGTGGCGGTCATCATGATCGTGATCAACTACGGCCTCACCCGTCTCGCCCGCTGGGTCGAGCGGAAGATGCGCGAGCGCCGCAGCCACTGAGGCTCCCCCGCCGAGGCCCCCGGAGTTCCGGCTCCGGGGGCCTCGTCGTGCATCCGTCAGAGGTACGGGCGGGTGAGCAGCTCGATGCCGTGCCCCGCGGGATCGCGGACGTACACGCCGCGGCCGCCGTGCTCGTGGTTGATCTCGCCGGGCCGCTGCCAGAACGGATCGGCGGCGTGATCGACACCGCGGTCCGTGAGCAGGGCGTAGGCACGATCGAAGTGGTCGTCGTCGACGAGGAAGGCGTAGTGCTGCGGCTGGATCTCGATCGGCGGCGCGGCGATCTGGAGGAGGACGCCGTCCTCGATCTCGAGATTGGTGAAGACGCCCCAGGAGTCGACGGACCGGGCTTCGAGGTAGTCGCGGTAGAACGTGGCGGACTGCGCACTATCGGCCGCGAAGATGATGGTGTGATTGAACCGTGCTGGCATGGCTTCCTTTCGTGGGAGTGGAGTATTCGTTCGAATTCCGTTCCCACGCGGCGGCGCCCGCGCCGTCAACCGTTCGCCGGATCACCCATCCGTGCGTGGCCCGAGGCCGTTCCGGCAGTCATGATTCGACCGTAGCGATTCGCCGGGAAAATAGCGAGGCCCCCGGAGTGTTCTCCGAGGGCCTCGCTTCGCCGGGGTTCTCCCCCTGGTCTTATTCGGCGGCCGCCTTGGCGCGGACCGCGTCGAGCACCACCGACAGCGCCAGCGACGGGTGGTAGCCGCGCCGGGCCAGCATGCCGACCAGCCGTTGAGTCAGCTTGTCGCGCTCGGTGCGGTCGTCCGGGATCTCGACGCGGGCGAGCTTGCGCTCCACCAATTCGGCGGCGCGTTCGGCCTCGGCGTCGCGGCTCACGGTGTCGAGCGCGGCGGCGGCCTCCGCCTCCCCGATGCCCTTGGTGCGCAGCTCCTGTGCCAGCGCACGCCGGCCGCGGCCCGAGAACCGGTGCCGCGACTCCACCCAGCGCTGGGCGAAGGCCGCATCGTCCACGAGGCCCGCCGCGGTGAACTTATCGAGCATGCGCTCGGTGAGTTCCTCGTCGAAACCCTTGCGCGCGAGCTTGGCCCGCAGCTCGCCCCGCGAATGATCGCGGGCGCCGAGGGCGCGATAGATCACGTCGCGGGCGAGCGCCTCCCGCTTGGCCGGATCCTGCTCGACCTGCCGCTCCGGCGCACCGTCGGCGTCACTGGGCCGGCGCCCACGACGCCGACGGCGCGAGACGACCTCATCGTCCGAGTAATCGGACACGGCGGCTAGAACTCGACGGGCGCCGGGGCGATCTCGTCGGCATCCACGGCGGTGACGTCGGCGCCGACGCCCAGCTTCTCCTTGATCCGCTTCTCGATCTCGTCGCGGACGTCCGGGTTCTCCAGCAGGAACTTGCGGGCGTTCTCCTTGCCCTGGCCCAGCTGGTCACCGTCGTAGGTGTACCAAGAGCCCGACTTGCGGATGAAGCCCTCGTTGACGCCCATATCGATGATGGAGCCCTCGCGGCTGATGCCCTGGCCGTAGATGATGTCGAACTCGGCCTGCTTGAACGGCGGCGAGACCTTGTTCTTGACCACCTTAACGCGGGTGCGGTTACCCACCGCATCCGTACCGTCCTTGAGGGTCTCGATACGGCGCACATCCAAGCGGACGGAGGCGTAGAACTTCAGTGCCTTACCGCCCGTGGTGGTCTCGGGCGAGCCGAACATGACGCCGATCTTCTCGCGCAGCTGGTTGATGAAGATGGCGGTGGTGCCCGAGTTGTTCATCGCGCCCGTCATCTTGCGGAGCGCCTGGCTCATGAGGCGGGCCTGGAGACCGACGTGGCTGTCGCCCATCTCGCCCTCGATCTCGGCCTTGGGGACCAGCGCGGCCACCGAGTCGATCACGATGATGTCGAGCGCGCCCGAGCGGATCAGCATGTCCGCGATCTCGAGCGCCTGCTCACCGGTATCGGGCTGGGACACCAGCAGCGCATCGGTATCGACACCGAGCTTGGCGGCGTAATCGGGGTCGAGCGCGTGCTCGGCATCGATGAAGGCGGCGATACCGCCCTTGGCCTGCGCCTCGGCGACCGCGTGCAGCGCGACCGTGGTCTTACCCGAGGATTCCGGGCCGTAGATCTCCACGACGCGACCCCGCGGGAGGCCGCCGATGCCCAGCGCGACATCGAGCGCGATGGAACCGGTGGGGATCACCGAGATGGGCTGGCGGACCTCGTCACCGAGGCGCATGACCGAGCCCTTGCCGTAGTTCTTGTCGATCTGAGCGAGCGCCAGCTCCAGCGCCTTTTCACGATCCGGTGCCGCAGGTGCCATGAGACTCTCCGTCCTTCGGGCCGACGATCCGCCGGCGCTGTCTGAAGTGTGTTGCCAAGGACGCTAGAGAGGGCCACTGACAAGTTTTCGCATCCGCACTCGGCGCGATCTCATCGGCTCGCTTTCACGTCGAACACTCACGACTATAGGGGAACGACCGTTCGAAGCAAGCACCTCGGCTGCGACACGCCGCGAGCCCCGCCGATGCCACGGATCGGCAGCGCCGACCACTGCCACCACCTGCGACGACACCCGACCGCCGGACATCGGGCGCACCGTCGACATGAAGTGCCGGTTGAGACCGACGTTCGAACGGGTCGAACGCAGCGGTGCCCGCCCCGGAGGCCGGGACGGGCACCGTCGTCCGATGGGCGGGTCTACCAGCCCAGCGCCTCCAGCTGCGCCTGGACCGCGGCGCGGTAGGTCGCCACGTTGGCGGTCTTGACGCCCTCGTAGCCGCGCACCACATCGGGCAGCTCGGCCAGGGCGATCACCTGGGCGCGCTGCTCCTCGGTCACCCGATCGCCCTCGATCGCGGCGATCATCAGCCCCAGCAGGGCCCGGTACTCGGCGATGAGCGAGCGCTCCATGCGCCGCATCTCGGTCATGCCGAACGGGTCGAGCCGGGTGCCGCGCAGGCGCTTCATCCTGGCCAGCGTCTTCATGCCCGGGTTCACCCACTCGCCCAGGGCCAGCTTGTTCTTCAGGCCCATCTCCCGCAGCGTCGGCGGGTGCAGGCGGATCGCCTTCTTCGCATCGGCACCGAACTCATCGGCCACGTGCGCGGCGAACTCGGCGTCCTGCGTGAGGCGGGCCACCTCGTACTCGTCCTTGTAGGCCATGAGCTTGTGCAGGTAGTGCGCCACGGCGGCGGTGAGATCCTCGGTGCCCCAGCGCTGCTCGGCGCGCAGCACGCGGGCCACATCGTCCACGTAGCGGGTGGCGTAGGACTTGTCCTGGTAGGCCACCAGCTCATCGACCCGCAGGCCGACCATGCGCGCCAGCTCTTCGGAGACCTCCCCGAGGCGCGCCGTCTGCCGGGCGGCGAACGGGCTCGGCTCCACCGGAGCAGGAGCGGGATGCAGCGCGTCGATCGCCGCGGTCACGCCGGCCGCATCGGCCACCGACTGGCGGCCGCGGCGGAAGGCCTGCAGGTTCTTGTCCACGGCCACGCCGTTGAGCTCGATGGCCCGCTCGATCGACGCCGAGGTGATGGGCAGCGCGCCGGTCTGGAAGGCGGCGCCCACCATGAACATGTTCGCGTACTGCTCGTCTCCGAACAGGGCCAGCGTGAGCGCGCCCGGATCGAGGTACACCGACCGCAGCGAGGCCCGGTCGATCGCCTCGTGGATGCTCCCCTGATCCGGGTAGCCCACCGCGGTGTCGATCACCATGGCGCCGGTGGGCACCTTGGTGGTGGAGACGATCGAGGTGGTGCGCTCGGGCGAGGCCACCTTGAGGTTCGCCGGATCGACACCCACGAGCCCGTCGCAGGAGAGGTACACGTCGCAGTCGCCCGAGGCCACCTTCGCGGCCTGTTCGACGTAACCGGCCGACACCTTGACGTCGGAGACCACAGCGCCGCCCTTCTGCGCCATGCCGGTCATGTCGACGGTGCGCGCCACGTGCCCGTCGAGCACGGTGGCCGTCGCCAGGATCTGCGAGACCGTGACCACACCCGTGCCGCCGATGCCGGTGACCCGGATCGAGAAGCCGTCGGCCTCGCGCCGCGCCTTCACGGGCTGCGCGACCGCGTCGGCGCTGATGTCCGGGACCGACTTGCGCACCTTGCCCGTGGCGCCCGGCGTGACCGTGACGAACGACGGGCAATCGCCCTTGAGGCACGAGAAGTCGAGGTTGCACGAGCTCTGGTCGATGCGGGTCTTACGGCCGAACTCCGAATCCACCGGGTGCACCGAGAGGCAGTTGCTCTTCTGGCCGCAGTCGCCGCAGCCCTCGCAGATCCGCTCGTTGATCACCACGCGCTGGTCCGGGGTGGGGTACTTGCCGCGCTTGCGCTTACGCCGCTTCTCGGCCGCGCAGTGCTGATCGTGCACCAGCACGGTGACGCCGTCGAGTTCGGCCAGCTCGCGCTGGATGTCCATCATGTCGGCGCGGTCGCGCACATCCACACCGGCGGGCATCCCGAGGGCCCTGGTGCGCTTCGGATCGTCGGAGGTGACGACCACCTTGGTGACCCGCTCGGCCAGCAGCAGGGTGCAGATCTGCGGCAGCGTCATCTCGCCCACCGGATCCTGGCCGCCCGTCATGGCGACGGTGCCGTTGAACAGCAGCTTGTAGGTGATCCGCTCCCCCGATGCCACGGACTGGCGCAGCGCCAGCGAGCCGGAGTGCATGAAGGTGCCGTCGCCGATGTTCTGCACGAAGTGCTTCTGGGTGACGAACGGGGCCATGCCCACCCACTGCGCGCCCTCGCCGCCCATCTGGCTGACGCCGGTCACATCGCCCACCTGCTGCGGGTCCATGAGCAGCACCATGGCGTGGCAGCCGATGCCGGCGCCCACCAGCGTGTCGTCGGAGACCTTGGTGGAGCTGTTGTGCGGGCACCCCGAGCAGAAGTACGGGCTGCGCACGGCGAGCGGCAGTTCGATCCGGGTGCGCTGGCGGGCCTTGCGGTCCAGCCAGTCCTTCGCGGCGGGCACCTGGTGCACGCGTGCGAGCCGGGAGGCGAGACCGCGGGTCACCGAGTCGACGTCGAGCTCGCCGAAGCGGGAGAACAGAGTGGAGCCGTCCTCGTTGGCCTTGCCGACGATGTTCGGCGCGCCGGGGTGCCGGAACAGGATGTCGCGCATCATGGTCTCGAGGAAGTCGCGCTTCTCCTCGACCACGATCACCTCGTCGAGCCCGTCGATGAACTCGTGCAGGATCTGCCGCTCGAACGGGTAGACCATGCCCATCTTGAGGATGCGGATGCCGAGCCTGTTCAGCTCGTCGTCGCCGATGCCGATGAGCCGCAACGACTCCCGCACATCCATGTAGGTCTTGCCGGCGGCCACGATGCCGATCCGGTCGTCGGCCGAGCCCACCTCGATGCGGTTGAGCCGGTTGATCCGGGCGTACTCGGTGGCGCGGGGCATCCGCACGGTGAGCTGGTTCTGCTCCAGCTCCATGAGATTGGCGCCCAGCAGCTTGCCCGACGGGACGTGTGGGCTGGTGCCCAGATCACCGTAGACGGGCAGGATGCGGTCGGGGTGCACATCGGCGGTCGAGGCGCCGTCGGCGACGTGCGCGGAGATCTTCAGCGAGGTCCACAGCCCCGAGACGCGGGACATGATCGCGGCGTGCACGCCGAGGTCGAGGATGTCCTGCGAGTCGGCCGGGTAGAGGATCGGCATGTACAGGTCCGCGAGCGCCATCTCGGAGGCGCAGGGCACCGTCGAACTCTTGGCACCCGGATCGTCGCCGACGAGGGCCACCGCGCCGCCCGTGGGGTGCGTGCCGATGAGGTTGGCGTGGCGCAGCGCGTCGGTGGCGCGGTCGAGGCCGGGGGCCTTGCCGTACCAGTAGCCGACCACACCGTCGACCCCCTCGGTGAGGTTGCCCACCTGGGCCGCGACCTGCGAGCCCATCACCGAGGTGGCGGCGAGCTCCTCGTTGAGGCCCGGCCGGTGCACCACGTTGTAGTCGCTGAGGTACTTGCCGCGCTTGGCGATCTCCAGGTCGTAGCCCGCGAGCGGCGAGCCCTCGTAGCCGGAGATGAACGAGGCGGTGCGGAGGTTCTGGCGGCGGTCCAGCCGCGCCCGGTCGCGCACCATGCGCACCAGCGCCTGAATGCCGGTGAGGTAGATCGTGCCCTGCTCGCGCGTGTACCGATCGTCGAGCGAAAAGGATTCGACGGAGGCCGATTGCCCGCCCCGGGGGTCCGCATCGTGGTCGCCCGCCAGGTCCCGTTCGGTGTTGCCACCGGGGAGCTTGTTGATCGGCGAGTTGGCGTCAAGGGTCACGGAAACCACCAGGCTTTCTGTTGTGCACTGCGATCCAGGGGTGGCGGATCGAGCGACGGGCTGTGTCGGTGGTCACAGCATAACGTGCAGCCGGGGAGAAATCACACGCCGCGGGGCCCCTCCCACGCGCCTGTCCGGGGTGACCGCCCGGGCCCGATACGCTCAGTGATCGTGAATCGCCGTACCGCTCGGATCGTCGCCGTCGTCACCGGCCTGGTGGGCCTGCTGCTCGCGATCGCCACGCCGCTGCTGCCCATCAAGCAGACCGCCGTGACGATCGACTGGCCGCAGGCCGGCTCGCCCGCCTCGGTGACCGCGCCGCTGACGATGTACAAGCCGCTCGACATGCGGGCCACGGTGCCGTGCGCGCTCATCGCCGCGCAGCCGATGGACAAGGAGACGGTGCTCCTCGCCACCACTCCGCCACCGGCGGGCGACCGGGCGCGCACCGTCGGTCTGTGGGTGACGACCGATGCCGAATCGGTGACGGTGCGCTCGCGCGGCGCGCTCGTGTACACCGTGCCGCGGCAGGACGCGGCCCGGTGCGGCGACCTGACGATCACCGTCGACGATCAGGCGGCGACCGCGAGCGCGGCCGGCCTGCCCGATCGCGGCGAGGTGCGCGGCGACTTCCGGCCGCAGGTAGTGGGCGTCTTCAGCGATCTGCCGCCGACGCAGGCCGGCCCACTGCCGAACGTGCACATCAACGTGGACTCGCGGTACACCTCCACACCGTCGCTGCTCAAGGGCCTCGCGATCGTGATCGGCGTGCTGTGCGTGCTGATCTCGATCGTCGCGCTGGCCGTGCTGGATCGGGCCGACGGTCGCAAGCGCCGCCACCTGATCCCCGGCCACTGGCTGCGTTTCGGGCTCGCCGACGCCGCCGTGATCGGCAGCCTGCTGGTGTGGCACATCATCGGCGCCCCCACCTCCGACGACGGCTACATCCTGGGGATGATCAAGGCGGCCCTGCACTCCGGCTACATGCCCGAGGTCTTCCGCTACTACGACGCGCCCTACGCCCCCTTCGGCATGCCCTTCTACGTGGTCGCCTGGATGAGCGAGCTCAGCGTGTCCAGCCCGTGGCTGCGGCTGCCGGCGCTGGTGTCGGGCATCATCGCCTGGCTGCTGATCTCCCGCGAGGTGCTCCCCCGGCTCGGCCTGAGCAAGCGCCGCGCGCCCCGCGATCACGCCCGCGGCCTGTGGGCGGCGGCGGCCGTCTTCACCCTGTTCTGGCTGACCTACAACCCCGGCCTGCGCCCCGAGCCGATCGTCGCGCTGGGAACCGTGCTCACCTGGTGCTGCGTGGAACGCACCATCGCCACCCAGCGGCTCGCGCCCGCGGGCGTCGGACTGATCGTGGCAGGGCTGACCCTGTCCGCCGCACCCACCGGCAGTTTCGCCTTCGTGGTCTTCCTCGTGGCCGCGGCGCCGCTGTGGAGGGCGGTGCGCGCCCACGTGGCCGCGAACGGCTACGCCGGCTCGCTGCTGCCGCTCGCCGCCGCCGGCGCCTCGGTGCTGTTCCTGATCTTCGGCGATCACGGGCTGATCGAGATGATCCAATCCACCAAGCTGCTGAGCACCGTCGGTCCGGCCGAGCCCTGGCACCGCGAGATCATCCGGTACGAGACCCTGTTCCAGCAGAACCCCAACGGCTCGGTGGCACGGCGGTTCTCGATGCTCGCGATGTTCCTCGCGGCGGCGGCCACCGCGGTCGCGCTGCTGTGGCGCCGCCGCATCCCGGGGATCGCCACCGGGCCCGCACGGCGGATCGTGGCCGCCATCGGCGTCTCGCTGCTGGTGATGGCCTTCAACCCCACCAAGTGGACGCATCACTTCGGCGCCTTCGCCACGCTCGGCGCCATGGTGGCCGCGGTGGCGGCCGTGGCCATCGGCCCGCGCGTGGTCCGGCGGCTGCAGTTCCGGCTGCTCTTCCTCGCCGCCGCCTCGGGCGCCGCGGCACTGGCCTTCGAATCGACCAACGGCTGGTTCTATCCCGGCAACTTCGGCATCCCCTGGGGCGGCGAAGAGCCGTCGATCGCGGGCATCAAGCTGGCCAGCGTCTTCGTGGCGCTCACCGTGGTGCTGCTCGCGGCCGCACTGGTGGTGCACGTGACCGGGTGGACGCCGCCGCCGTCGACACCCTCGGTGCGCCTGCCCGGGTGGGCCACCCCGATCACGCTGGTGGCCACGCTGATCATCGCGATGATCGGCGCGACCAACGCCGCGTCGATCCTGGTACAGCGGCCCGCCTACTCCTACGGACAGCAGAACCTGCAGTCGCTCGCGGGCAATCCGTGCGGCATGGCCGACGAGGTGCTCGCCGAGCGCGATGCGAACGCCGGTGTGCTCACGCCGATCGGGAACTCACCGCAGCCGCTGGTGGGCGAGGAGAACGAGAACTTCACGCCGAACGGTCTGGCGGGCGATCTCAACACCACCTCCCGCGGCGCAGCCGACCTGCTCAACACCGGCGACGCCGACACCACCGCGTCGAACACCGGTGGCACCGGCGGCGGCACGCTCACCACACCGGGCGTCAACGGCTCGACCGCGGCCCTGCCCTTCGGACTCGATTCGGCGCGCGTCCCGGTGGTGGGCAGCCGCCAGCAGGGCGCCAGCCAGCGCTCCGCGAAGGCCGTCTCCAGCTGGTACGCACTGCCCGCGGGCGGGGTGGACAAGCTGCTCACGATCAGCGTGGCTGGCCGCTTCGACCCGAGCAACCTGCAGCTCGAATTCGGTACCGGCACAGGAACGATCACACCCGTCGGATCGGTCACCCCGATCGACATCGGCCCCCCGCCGGCGTGGCGGAACTTGCGGGTGCCCGCCGACCAGGTGCCGCGCGGCGCCACGGCGGTGCGGGTGCGCGCGGAGGTCACGGCACCGTCGGAGCGCACCTGGGTGGCGTACACGCCGCCACGGGTCCCGCAGCTCACCACGCTGCAGGACCTGATCGGCGACGATCCCACGCTGGTCGACTGGGGCGCCGGCATCGGCTTCCCGTGCCAGCGGCAGTGGCGCGAGTTCGGCGGCATCGCCGAGCAGCCGCGGTGGCGGATCCAGCCGGAGCGCGATCTGGCCGCGGCGGCCACCACCACGTGGCAGGGCGGCGACGCCGGCGGTCCGCTGGGCTGGGCGCTGCTGCTGGCCAAGGCGCAGACCGTGCCGACCTACCTCGACAACGACTGGGGCCGGGAGTGGGGCGCGCTGGAGCGGTACCTGCCGTACGTGTCGGCGCCGCCCGCCGCCTACGGCCGCACCGACGTCACGCGGCAGGGCTGGTGGACGCCGGGACCGACGCCGGTGTAGCTACCGGCGGCTCGTGGGCACGTCGGGGTCGGGGCAGTGTCCCCGTCCCGGCGGAGGCCCGGCTACCAGCGGCTCTTGGGCACGTCGAACTCGGAACACAACGCCCGCCAGACATCGCGCGGGTCGACGCCGGATTCGATGGCCTCGTCGCCGGTCATGCCGAACTCTGTGAGCCGGTGGTCGCGCATCAGGGTCTCGCCCCGGAGGGTGCCGAACTCGGTGACGAGCAGTTCGCGGAAGTCGGTGAGACGCACCGGACCAGGCTACCGGTAGGCCTCGCACACCTGCACCGGGTCGGCGACCCGGTGCGCGGAGGAGGCCGCCGCGCGCGCGGCTGCGGCGTACGCCGGATCGCCGAGCACCGTGCGCACACCGTCGCGGATCGCGCCGGGGGTCGCGGGACGCACGAGGACGCCGCTCCCCTGCCGCGCCACCCGGTTCGCGAGTTCCCATTGATCGCCGCCGCCGGGCACCAGCACAACGGGGCGCCCGGCGGTGAGGGCCTTGGTGAGCATGCCGTGGCCGCTGCCGCACACCACCGCGTCGGCCTGTTCGAGCAGACGGTCCTGGCGGCCGAAGCCGCTGGCGACCCACGGCAGGTCGAACGCGGGCGGGTTGAGTCCGGAGACGGCGATCCGCACGCCTGCACCGTCGAGTCCGGCCACGGCGGTCTCGGCGAGGTCCTGCTCCCCCGTCGCCGCGGTCGACGGTGCCACCATCACCAGCGGATCGTCGCCGTCGGGAACCGGGCAGAGTTCCTCGGTGGGTTCGAGGGTCAGCGGCCCCACGAGGTGGGTCCGCGCGGGCCAGTCGGGCCGCGGCACCTCCAGCGCGGGAATGGTGGCGACGAGCCTGCCCTCGGGGCCCGGATCGCTCGCGGGAAGGCCGATTCCGGCGCGCGCCGCTTCGCGCTGGCGACGCCCGTTACGCAAGTCGCGAGCGGTGAAAGCGCGTAGGACGCAATCGCGGAGCAGTTCGCGCGGTGTGTTCCCCGGTGCGAGCCCGGCGCCGATCGGGGGCAGGCCCTTCGAGGGCAGGTACAGCGGGTGCGGGCTCAGTTCGAGCCACGGCAGGCTCAGGAGTTCGGCCGCCATCCCGCCGCCGGGCGTGAGGATGTCGGCCACCACGAGGTCGGGTTCGGCGGCGGCGAGCTCGGGCAGCAGGCGGGTGGCGATGTACGCGGCGCGGTCGTGGATCTTCGCGCCGGCGTCACCGTCGTCGTCACCGGGCCGGGCGGCGAGCCCCGGCAGTTCCCGGGTGTCGATTCCGCGGTGGGCGCCCACGCCCGCCCATTGCCGGCCGGTGAAGACCACCGCGGTGTGTCCGGCGGCGTTCAGCCGGAGAGCGAGCGCGAGGCCGGGCAGTGCATGCCCGGCCTCGGATCCGGCGACGATGGCGACGCGCACCCGCACTCCTTCCGTGCGGGCGGCCCCGCGGTCACAGGGTGGTGGAACTCTTCTTGCCCGAGCCCAGCCACTTGACCACCGAGACGATACCGATGATCACCAGTGCGATGAGGGCGAGTGGAAGCAGCGACTTGATGATCGCCGAAGCCACCATGAGGGCGATCCAGATGACGACGATCGCGCCGATGATCTTCCAGAACATTGCGGGTCCTTTCGATGGTGTGTGCGCCAGTTCTTTCACCATCCATACTGCCTCCGCCCGAGCGGGGAAGTCACGCGCTGAGCTGGGAGTTCGGGGAAAGATCGGGGTGAACCCTGAGCGGATCTACCAGCGATGCGGGTCGGGCACCGGGGGCAGCGCCTCGATGCCGTAGGCCCAGGCGCGGAGCCGTTCGGCGGTCTCCTGCAGGCGTGGCGTGGCGCGACTGAGGTCGTCGAAACGCGACGGTGAGCCCAGCGACTGCCGCGCGGCGGCCACGGTGGACGCGGCGGACCGCACCATGTCCTGGTAGGTGAGAATGCCCTCGTCGAGGCTGCGCAGCCCGTCGTCGAGGACGGCGCGCAGCATGATCGCGGACTCGCCCCCGCCGCTGATGGCGCGCTCCATGTCGACCAGTTGCTCGCTGTAGGAGATGATCGCGTCGGCCGAGGCCTCGGCGTCGTCGTCGAGCTCGGAGAGCGCATCGGGCGGGAGGGCGCCCGAGCGGTAGAGCACCGAGACCAGGGCGAGGAACTCCTGTTCGGCGTCGGCCAGGCGACGCACGGGGTCGTGCAGCGCGGACGACGCCGCGGGGATGGTGCGCCGGGCATAGGTGCGCGGCGGTACCGGGGTCTTGCGCAGGCGACGCAGCTTGCGCACCGCGTAGGCCGCGGGAACCACGATCACGGCGGTGATCGCGGTGGCGGTGCCGCCGACCACCGGTGCGGCAGCGGCGAATCCGCCGACGGAGACGACGGCCGACGCCGAGGTGGTGGCGGCCCAGCCGTTGACGGTGTGCCGCGCGTTACGGATGGCGCGCTGGTGCGCGATCTTCGGGTCGCGCCGCCGGGCCGCCTTGTCGCGGGCCTCGTCGACGGCGCGGGCGGCCGCCTCCATCGCGGTCGCCGAAGCGCCGATCGCGGAGGTGGCCATCCGTGCAGCGGAGGCCGCCACCGCCGAGAAGTCGGTGCGGTAGCGGCCTCCCTGGGAGCTCACGGCGCCCTTACTGTCCGGCGGGGTTCGGGCCGGCCTGGCCGGGCGCGGCCTGCGGTGCGGGGGCGGCCTGCGGTGCCGCGGGGGCACCGGCGATCTGACCGTTGGCCTGCATCGAAGCCCGGATCTGCTCCAGCCGCGAGTGCCCGGCCATCTGCACGGTGGCCTGCTGCACCTCTGCCATCCGGCCCTGGACCGAGTTCTGCGCGAGCTCGGTGGAGCCGAGGGCGTTGGCGTACCGCTTCTCGATCTTCTCCCGCACCTCGTCGAGGTTCGGGGTGTTGCCGGGCGCCGACAGCTGACCCATCTGGTTCAGCGAAGCGGAGACCTGCTCCTGCATCTTCGCCTGCTCCAGCTGGCTGAGCAGCTTGGTGCGCTCGGCGAGCTTGTTCTGCAGCTGCAGAGCGTTCTGCTCGACGGCGCGCTTGGCCTGGCCGGCGGCCTGCAGGGACTGATCGTGCAGGGCCTTGAGGTCCTCCACGCTCTGCTCCGCCGTCACCAGCTGCGCGGCGAAGGCCTCGGCCGCATTGGTGTACTCGGTGGCCTTGGCGGCGTCACCGGCGCCGGCGGCCTGATCGGCCAGCTGCACGGCCTGGCGGGTGTTGGCGGACAGCTTCTCCACCTCGGCCAGCTGGCGGTTGAGCTTCATCTCCAGCTGCCGCTGGTTGCCGATCACGGCTGCGGCCTGCTGGGACAGTGCCTGGTGCTGCCGCTGGGCGTCCTCGATCGCCTGCTGGATCTGCACCTTGGGATCGGCGTTCTCGTCGATCTTCGCGTTGAACAGCGCCATGAGGTAGCGCCAGCCCTTGACGAACGGGTTAGCCATCGGTCTACTACGCCTCCGTGTCGAAGTGTGTCCGGTCGGGTCGGCGCGGGCCCGAGTGGGCGACGTACCGACGTGATGTCCAATCTATCGGGTATCCGGGCCGTTGTGCGGCCCCGGACCGCGGGTTCAGGGATTTCCCCCGTACCCGCGGCCCGTGATCTCGGGTCAGGCGGCCGCCATGGCGGGGGCCGGGATGACCAGCTTCGGGAACGGCCGCATCGAGACGCTGGCCTGTGCCACCAGTTCGGCGACCTCCACGTCGAGTGCGCCGCAGATGGCGGCCAGCAGTTCGCTGGACGCCTCCTTCTGGCCGCGCTCGACCTCGGACAGGTAGCCCAAGCTGACCTGGGCCGCCGACGACACGTCCCGGAGCGTGCGTGCCTGGCGGACCCGCGTCTTGCGCAGATTCTCGCCGATCGCTTCGCGCAACAGTAGAGCCATGCTCACCTCCGATTCGTCGTTGAAACTTGATATCTGTTCACTCAACGCTGAGGAGGCCCGGTTGGTTCCCGTTTGCGGAATTTCCTTACGGATTCGGGTCGAGGACCCGGTCCCGGAGCTCCCGGAGCGCCGCGGAGACGGCGCCGTGCCGGACGGCGGAGCGGTCACCGTCGAGCCGCAGGGCGGTGACGGACGTGCCCGACGGTCCCGCGATGCCCAGGTAGACGGTGCCCACGGGCACGCCGTCCTGTTCGGTGGGGCCGGCCACCCCGGTGAGGCCGACGCCCCAGTCGGCACCACAGCGATCGCGGGCGCCGTCGGCGAGGAGGCGGGCGGTGTCCGGGTGCACGGGTCCGCATCGGTCGAGCACATCGGCCGGCACCCCGGCCAGGGTCGACTTGAGATCGGTGGCGTACACGATGAGGCCGCCGCGGAGCACCGCGCTGGCGCCGGGGACGTCGGCGATCGTGGCGGCGAACAGTCCGGCGGTGAGCGATTCCGCGGAGGCCACGGTCTGCTCGCGCGCGGTCAGGGCCGCGACGAGGCCGGCCGCCTCAGGTGCGGGCACGCCACCAGCTCACGAGGTAGTCGATGCCGGTCCACACCGTGACGATGACTGCGGCGCCCATGACGACTGCCTTCGGGAGGTCCATCCACGCGGGCAGCGGCATGAGGTAGAGGCCGATCGCGATCGTCTGCAGCATCGTCTTGAGCTTGCCGCCGCGACTGGCCGGGATCACGCCGTCACGGATCACGGCGAACCGGAAGACGGTGATGCCGAGTTCGCGGATCAGGATCACCACGGTCACCCACCACGGCAGATCGCCCAGCATCGACAGGCCGATCAGCGCGGCACCGGTGAGGGCCTTGTCGGCGATCGGGTCCATGAGCTTGCCGAAGTCGGTGATGAGGCCGTAGCGGCGAGCGATCTGGCCGTCCACGCGGTCGGTGAACATGGCCACCGCGAAGACGATGAAGGCGATCCACCGCCAGTGCGGATCGTGGCCGCCGTCGGCGAACAGGGCCACCAGGAAGACCGGCACGAGTACGATCCGAAGCACCGTGAGGGCGTTCGCCACATTCACATTGGAGACACGTGTGTCCGTGGGACTCACGCCATCCGGTGCACTCACGGCGCTAAGCCTATCGGGTCCGGGGATCGGCCCCCGCGCGCGCTAGTGTTTGGCGATGACCACCTCCGCCGCCGACGAGTTGCGTCGCGCCCGGACCTCCGACGTCCCCGCGATCAAGCGCCTCATCGACGTCTACGCGGGCCGGATCCTGCTGGAGAAGAACCTGGTCACGCTGTACGAGTCGATCCAGGAGTTCTGGGTGGCGCAGGTGGGCGGCGAGATCGTCGGCTGCGGTGCGCTGCACGTGCTGTGGTCGGATCTCGGTGAGATCCGCACGCTCGCGGTGGATCCGGCGGTCAAGGGGCACGGGATCGGGCACAAGATCGTGGCGCGCCTGCTCGACGAGGCGCGGTTCCTGGAGTTGCAGCGGGTGTTCGTGCTCACCTTCGAGACGGACTTCTTCGGGCGGCACGGCTTCGTGGAGATCGACGGCACGCCGGTGAGCGCCGAGGTGTACGCCGAACTGTGCCGCAGCTACGACCAGGGCGTCGCCGAGTTCCTCGACCTGAGCTACGTGAAGCCGAACACCCTCGGCAACACCCGGATGCTGGTGTCCCTCTAGCCCCACCCCGGCTCGACGGTGGGCCGGGTCGCTCCGGGGCCGCGCGTGAGCACGTCGATCAACCACCCGACGAGTATCGGGATCACCCAGGTGAACACGGCGAAACCGACCTGCATCGCGGCCGGCGCCCACTGGGTGACCGCGCCGAGCACCTGCTCCCCGACCACGTACTGCCACAGCGCCCAGGTGCCGATGCCCACGGGAACGGAGGCGATCCAGGCGATCCCGTCCCGGCGGGCGAGCCCCCACCCCGCGACCCCGGCGACCGTCATCACCACGCCGGTGAGCACCACGATCGCGTCGATGAAGCGATGGACCTCGCCCCGCGTGAGGGCCAGCCACAGCGCCACACCGGTATCGGTGAGTGCCACGAGCGTCCACGCGCCCACACCGGCCAGCCTGCCCGTCAGGCCCCTGCCGACCGCCGCGAGATACGCCAGAATCGGGAGGTACGGGAGGAGGGTGGCGGCCCACACCGTCGCCGCGGAGGCCGACGAGGGCATGCGATCCGCCACGACCGCGGCCACCGCGACGGACAGGATCGCGACCGCGCCGGAGCCGATCGCGACGGCCGGCCCCGTCGGACCGGGGCGTGCCGGGAGGGCGCGCGGGGGCGGCGATCCGGACGGTCCCGCGGGCGGAAATCCATAGGCGTTCACAGCCCGAAGTGTATGGCCGATTCGGTGAACCATGATTGACTCTTCGGGTGGACGTGATCGACGAATTGCGAGCGGCGGGTTGCGTGTTCGCCGACCAGGAAGCCGAGCTGCTCGCCTCGACCGCGACCGGCGCGGAACTCGAGGATCTGGTACGGCGACGTTGCTGTGGTGAACCGCTCGAGCACCTGCTGGGCTGGGTCGAATTCCGGGGTCGCCGGCTGGCCGTGGGCCCCGGAACCTTCGTGCCGCGCCGGCGCACCGAGCTGCTCGCCGAGCTCGCGGACGACGCCCGTCCGGCTGTCCTGGTCGAGCTGTGCTGCGGCGTGGCCCCCGTCGCCGCCACCTGCGCTGCGGAAGAGGCCTACGCGGTCGACATCGACCCGGTGCCCCTCGAATACGCCAGGCTCAATGCGCCCGGCGCCACGGTGCTCACCGGCGATCTGTACGCCTCACTCCCCCGCGAGCTGTCCGGCCGGGTGGACGTGATCGCGGCGAACGCCCCGTACGTCCCCACGGCGGCGATCGCGACGATGCCCGCCGAGGCCCGCGAGCACGAGCCGCGCGTGGCCCTCGACGGCGGCGCCGACGGATTGGCGGTGCATCGCAGGATCGCCGCCGAGGCGCGGATGTGGCTCGCGGACGGCGGCGTCGTCCTCATCGAGACGGGCCGCTACCAGGCCGAGTACACCGAGCGGCTGCTGCGCGCCGCCGGATTCGCCGCGCGCGTGGTCACCGATGCCGATCGCGGTTCCACGGTGGCCGTCGGCGTGCTCGAACCCGCGCACTGACCCGACTGCGCACCGAGACGACCGCGCGCCGAAACGACGAAGCCCGCCGGTCACCGTGGTGACGGACGGGGCTTCGCGCTGTCGGCCTACTCGGAGCCGGCGTCGATCGACTTCTTGTCGTCGTGCTTGGACTTGAGCAAGGACGCGATCGTGGTGATCGCGAGGACACCCATGATCACTGCCAGCGACAGGCCGGTCGAGATCTCCGGGACGGCCAGCGGCTGTCCACCGTTGATGAAGGGCAGCGTGTTCTCGTGCAGGGCGTGCAGCACCAGCTTCACGCCGATGAAGCCGAGCACGATCGACAGGCCGTAGGACAGGTACACCAGGCGGTCGAGCAGTCCGCCGATCAGGAAGAACAGCTGGCGCAGACCCATCAGCGCGAAGGCGTTGGCCATGAACACCAGGTAGGGCTCCTGGGTGAGGCCGTAGATCGCGGGGATCGAGTCGAACGCGAACAGCAGGTCGGTGAAACCGATCACGACCAGCGCCAGCAGCAGCGGCGTGGCGACCTTCTTGCCGTCGATCTTGGTGACCAGCTTGTCGCCGTCGTACTGATCGGTGGTGGGGACGATCTTCTTGAACAGCGAGGCCACGCGGCTCTCGCGCTTCTCCTCGTCGTCGATCGGCCCCTCGGGCGACGCGGCCTCCTTGACCAGCTTGAAGGCGGTGTAGATGAGGAAGATGCCGAACAGGTAGAACACCCAGCTGAACGCGGAGATGGCGGCGGCGCCCACGGCGATGAAGATGCCGCGCATGACCAGCGCCATCACGATGCCGATGAGCAGCACCTTCTGCTGGTACATCTTGGGAACGGCGAACTTCGCCATGATGATGACGAACACGAAGAGGTTGTCGACCGATAGCGCCTTCTCGGTGACGAACCCGGCGAAGAACTCTCCGCCGTACTGCGGCCCGGACACCACCCAGACGCCGATGCCGAAGATCACGGCCAGGCCGATGTAGACGGCGGTCCAGAAGCCGGACTCCTTCAGCGTGGGCTCGTGCGGGGTGCGCACGTGGGCGAAGAAGTCGAAGACGAACAGTCCCAGAACCACCAGGATGGAGACGACCCAGACAAGGGTTGAGACGTGCATTGCATATACCTCCGGTACAAGATCCGGAGGTCTCTCCCCACCCGACGATGCGGGTTCAGCGCGCCCGGGCGGATATCGATCCACCGTGATGACGATCGCGCTGCGAGCGGGATACTCCCCTCACAAATGCATGATCACTATAACAGTTAGAAGTCCGGTTCGCCGTCCGAGTCGTCCGCGCCGGCGTCGCCGCCGCCGCGCAGCACCATGAGCAGCCCGGGCAGCTCGTCGGGCGTGACGAGAACGTCGCGCGCCTTCGACCCCTCCGACGGGCCCACGATGTCGCGGGTCTCCATGAGGTCCATCAGACGGCCGGCCTTGGCGAAGCCCACGCGCAGCTTGCGCTGCAGCATCGAGGTGGAGCCGAACTGCGAGGTGACCACGAGCTCCACGGCCTGCAGGAAGACGTCGAGGTCGTCGCCGATGTCCGGGTCGACGTCCTTCTTCTCGACCTTGGTCTCGGTGACCCCGTTGGTGTAGTCGGGCTCGGCCTGGTTCTTCACGAAGTCGACGATGGAGCTGATCTCCTCGTCGGTGATGAAGGCGCCCTGCATGCGGGTGGTCTTGCCGCCCATGGGCAGGAACAGCGCATCGCCCATACCGATCAGCTTCTCGGCGCCGGGCTGGTCCAGGATGACCCGCGAGTCCGTGAGTGAGGACGTCGCGAACGCCAGGCGTGAGGGCACGTTGGTCTTGATCAGGCCGGTGACCACGTCGACCGACGGGCGCTGCGTGGCCAGCACCAGGTGGATGCCGGCGGCGCGGGCCTTCTGCGTGATCCGGACGATCGCCTCCTCGACGTCGCGCGGGGCGGTCATCATGAGGTCGGCGAGCTCGTCGACGATGGCGACGATGTAGGGGTACGGCCGGTACACGCGCTCGCTGCCGAGCGGGGTGGTGATCTCGCCCGACTTCACCTTCCGGTTGAAGTCGTCGATGTGCCGCACGCGCGAGGCCTGCATGTCCTTGTACCGCTGCTCCATCTCCTCGACCAGCCAGGACAGCGCGGCGGCCGCCTTCTTGGGGTCGGTGATGATGGGCGTGATGAGGTGCGGGATGCCCTCGTAGGGGGTGAGCTCGACCATCTTGGGGTCGATGAGGATCATCCGTACCTCGTCGGGCGTGGCCCGCGCGAGCAGCGAGACGAGCATCGAGTTCACGAAGCTCGACTTACCGGAGCCGGTGGAGCCGGCCACGAGCAGGTGGGGCATCTTGGCGAGGTTGGCGTTGACCATTTCGCCCTCGATGTCCTTGCCGAGGCCGATCACCAGCGGGTGCGTGTCCTTGCGGGTGCTGTCGGCGGCGAGGACGTCGGCCAGGCGCACCATCTCGCGGTCGGTGTTGGGCACCTCGATACCCACGGCCGATTTGCCGGGGATCGGGGCCAGCAGGCGCACGTTGTCGGTGGCGACCGCGTACGAGATGTTGCGGTGCAGCGCGGTGACCTTCTCCACCTTCACGCCGGGTCCGAGTTCCACCTCGTAGCGGGTCACGGTGGGGCCGCGGGTATAGCCGGTGACGGCGGCGTCGATCTTGAACTGCTCCATCACGCCGGTGATCGCGTCGATCATCGCGTCGTTGGCGCTGGTTCCGGCCTTGGCGGGCTCGCCCTCGATGAGGAGGTCGGCCGGGGGCAGGATGTAGTTCTCGTTGTCGATGGTGCGGGCCACGGTGAACTCGGCCGCCTTGGGGGCGGGCGGGGGCGTGTTGTCCTTGACCACGGGGGCGCGACGGGGCTTCGACGCGGCCTTCGGCGGAACCTCGACGGTCGGCTCGTCCGACGGTGCGGGATCGGCCCCGATCGGCGCGGTCACCTGGTCGGACAGGGCCTCGTCGGGCTCGGCTGGGGCGGTCTTGCGGCGGCTGCGCTTCGGCGGCGCGGGGTCCGCCGGGTAGTTCTCGTACGGGTCGCCGTAGGGCGACGCGGCGAGGCTCGCGGTGTCGGCCGGGCCGGAGTCGAAGGCGAAGGGCGAATCGAGATCGTCGTCGTCGAGCGGCTCCTCGTCGTCGCCGTACTGGCGGTCGAGGTCGACCCCGAAGTAGAACTTGAGGCGATCGATGATCTCGCGCACCGTCATTCCGCTCACCAGGAGCAGACCGAAGAGGGCGACGAGCACCAGCAGGGGCACCGAGATCCAGGCGGTGAAACCGTCGGTGAGCGGGCCGCCCACGATGTAGCCGAGGTATCCGCCCGCGGCGGCACGGTCGTCGAACTCGGCGGGGCGGCCGGCGCCGATGTGCAGCAGCCCGAGGAAGGCGAGAACGATGAGGGCACCGCCCACGCGGTGCCGCACGCGGGCTCCGGGGTTGTCGGGCCGGCGCATCATGATCACGCCGAGCGCGATGGCGAGCACCGGCACGAGCACCGAGAACCAGCCGACGACGGCGCGGACGGCGGTGGAGAAGAACGAGCCCACGGGCCCGCCCGCGTCGAAGTAGAGGGCGGCGCCGAGCACGATCGCGATGGCGAACAGCCCGAGCGCGAGCCCGTCACGCGAGTGGGTGCCGCTGTTGCGCGGCGTGCCCTCCGGGCCGGCGGTGGCGCTGAGCACCTCGGTCTCGGCGGTCTCCGACGGTGCGCGGCGCCCGCTGCGGACGGCGCCACCGACACCCCTGGCCAGCAGTTTCCAGCTGGCACCGAGTCCGCGGCCCACTCCCCTACCGGCGCTGGCGGCCAGGCCGGGGCCCTGCTTGGCGTTCTGCTTGGTCTGCTTCGCGGGGGTGCGCGGCGCGGTCTTACGGCCGCCGGCCGAGCTCGCGGCGCGGCCGCGGCTGCTCCCCGAACGGGAGTTCGCGGCGCTGCGCGCACGGGTGGTCGTCTTCGCTGCCATGGGGGCAGTCTATCGACACCTGCCCCATCTGTATCAAGTGCAACACAAGTAACAAGGTGGACGGCGCGTCGTCAGAGCGACCGCGCCACCGAACCGAGCCGGTCGATGTGCGGATCGTCGCCCTCGAAGGTGACCAGCGCCTCATCGCGCCCGTAGGCCCACATCGCGATCTCGCCGATCGCCCCGATCACGGCGACGTCGGGCCCCTTACCCGCGGTGACCAGCGTTCCGGCCTCGGTGGTGAGGCTGATCCGGAGCGGCGCACGCCGCAGCGTAAGCGCGGCGATCCGGGCGACGGCCGCGGCGAGGCCCTGTTCCACGCCGGGGTCCAGCCGGCGTGGCTTCCATCCCGGGGCGGCGCGGCGGATGTCCTCGGTGTGCACGAAGAATTCGCCGAGATTCGCCTGCTCGTCCACGAGCCGCAGCGGTGACAGCCGCGGCGGCCCGCCCGCGACGGTGGCCAGCAGGTCGTCGAACGGCCGGGCGGCGATGCTCTCCTGAACGCGGGCGGTGTGCCGGGCGAGCGGGCGCAGCAGGATGCCCGCCGCGGCGTCCGGGCGGGACTCGCGCAGGATCAGGTGGGCGAGCAGGTCCGTCACCGTCCAGTCGCCGCAGAGCGTGGGCGCGTCCGGACCGGCCGCGCGGGCCGCTTCGACGAGGGCGGCGCGTTCGATGCGTGCGGGCTTCACGCGGCCAACCCTAATCCTCATTGCGGGGCGGCATCGGGCCGCCGCCGAAGCGCCGCCCGATCGCGCCCCCGACGTTCCCCGATCTTTCACCTGACGCAATGAACTATGTCGTAGGATCCGTGGCATGACTGTGAATACCGCACGGGCTCGTCGCGCCCGCTTGGCCTCCGCCGGGGCGTTCGTCGCCGCGATCGCCACCGTCGGCACACTCGCCGCGCCCGCCGCGTCGGCGGCCCCGGTCAGCACCAACCTGCTGCTCGGCCCGGCGCAGTTCCCGGCCGGCTCCACCGACTACCGGGTGGACCCGAACGCGGCCACCGCCAAGGTGAAGATTCCGGAGTCCTCTCCCGCGGATTGCCGCGCGGCGGGCGATGGTCTCAACGCCACGCTGGCGTCGGTGAACGGCGCCGAGGCCACCGCACGCAACGGCTACTCGTTCATGTCCTCGGCCGTGCTGTCGCCGGTGGTCACCAACCAGTGGCGCGCTGTGGTCGAGCGCTGCGACGGCGGACAGCTCGCGACGCCGCCCGATCTGGTCCGGTACTCCCCCGTCGTGATGACGGCGCGCGAGGACGGCCGCATCGGCGCGGTCCAGGGCTTCGCCGACGTCAACGGATACACCGTGAACGTCTACGTCGAGGGCCTCAGCGCGACACCGGCGAACACCGATCGCTTCTGGGCCGTCTTCCGCGCACAGATCCAGAAGGTCCAGACCGGTCGCTGACCGGCTTCATCGATCCCAGGGGGGAACCAATGAACACTCGTCATCTCGTCGCCGCGGCCTCGATCGCCGGCGCCGTCGTCATCGGCCTGCCGGCGGTGGCTCAGGCCGCGCCGGTCGTGCCCGCGCAGGCGATTCTCGCGGCGAACGAATTCCCTTTCGGCAGTGTCGAATACAAGGTCTCGTCCGATATCGGGGCGCCGCCCGTGAAGGTCACCGGGGACTCTTCCTGCGAGCGTGCCTCGTACGATCTGGACAAGCGACTCGAAGGCGCGAAGAGCACGGACGCCGAGGCCGTGCGAGGCTCCAGCAAACTCGAAGCCAGCGTGAACGATCGTCCGATGGCCGACGCGATGCGCACCGTCTTCCGTGTGTGTGGAGCCGAATTGGGAGTGCAGCTCGCTATCGCGCCGCTCCCTGCCGACCTGAGTAGGTACAACGGATTCGTCTTCCTCTCGGAGTCCCGGGATTCGGCCATCGGCGTCGTCGACGTTCGTGGCGCTGCCGTCGGCGTCTCCGTGGACGGTCGTGGGAACCAGCCTGCGGACACCGACGCGTTCTGGCAGATTCTTCGCGCGCAGGTCGCCAAGGTGGAGCGGCAGCCGTGATCGTCCGACGGTTCGCCGCCGTCGGCGCCCTGACCTTCGCCGCGCTGTCCATCCCGGCGCTGGCGCAGGCGGCGCCGATCGTGCCCGCGCAAGCTGTCCTCGCCGCCAACGAATTCCCGCTCGGCAGCACCGGCTACAAGACCGACGATGCGACCATCGATTTCAACGGCGACGAGTCTGCGAACACCGCGTGCGACCGTGCGGTCCGCGACGCGGTGAAGTCGATCTCCGGTGTGAAAGCCGTGAGCGCAGAGGTCCTCCGAGGTACGACGAAGATCGAGTCGGGTGTGGTCGGTCGCGCGTACACCGCGCGAGTCGCCGAGATCGACGTGACGTGCGATGCCGATTCCAGCGGTAACGCACGGCCGCAGAAGCTCGCGGCGCCGCCCGACCTCGCCCGCTATCGGACCCACATCACCACCTACCGGGGCTCGTCCATCGACAGCTGGGTGGACGTACGCGGCGTCACGGTGTCCGTCCAGGCGCACGGGACGGACGGAACGCCGGTGGACGCGGACGCGTTCTGGCAGACGCTGCGCGCGCAGGTCGCCAAGGTGGAGCGGCAGCCGTGACGATCCGCTCGGTTCTCGCCGGCGGATCGGTCGCGGTCGTCGCGGCCGCTGCACTTCCAGCGATCGTGCAAGCGGCACCGGTCGTGCCGAAGGACGCGGTCCTCACGGCGCAGGAGTTTCCACCCGGCAGCCATGACTACAAGGCGTTCCCGATGACCTTTCCCGCGGTCGGCACCCGCCCCGCGAACAGCTCTCGCTGCGCGGTCAAGACCCACGAGCTGCAACAGCGGCTCGCAGGGTCGAGCGCAGTCGAGGCCGAGGCCTGGCGAGGCGACACGATGTACTACGCGTCGGTGTTCGGCCGCCCGGTGGCGGAGGTCCTCGGCGAGCAGAACGTGGCGTGCGACATGTCGCCGCGGGAACGGCGCGTCCCTGCACCCGCGGATCTCGCCCGCGTCAATCCCACGGCCTTCCGATCCGGATCGCAACGGATCGAGGCGACCGCCGAACTGCACGGTGTGACAGTCGGAGTCGTCGGCACGTCGCCCGACGGCAAGGTACTCGACACCGACACCTTCTGGGAGATCCTGCGCGCCCAGATCGCCAAGATCGAGCGCCAGTGACGCTACGGCGCCGAGCTGCCGTACCTCTGATCGCGTGTCTCGTCTTCGCGGGTTGCTCGGACAATGAGGAGCCGAAGAATCCTGTGGCCGGCCTCGCCCTCGACCAGGCGGAACTGCCGCCAGGAACAACGATTTCGATACGGCAGGACAGCTCCGCCTGGGGAAGCGGTACCACGTTGGGCGGCCCGGAACCCTGCTTCACGGCCACGAGGAACAAGGAGCGGGCGACCACCGGCACCTACTCTTCGTTGACCACCGGCATCTGGGACAACCTGAGCCTGGAGGGCGAGGTGTACGCGGAACCGCTCACGGCCGAATCGATTGTGCGCGCGCAAGCGTGCGTGCCCCAGGGGATGACGCTGTTCGTCGTGTCGCTCCCCGACGATCTTGTGCGCAAGCGCGCCAGCGTCTTCGAGTACCGCACACCGCAAAGCCGACTCGCCTCGATGAGCGGTTTCATCGAGGTCGAAGGCCGCTCCGTCCGATTCACGTCGGACAATGCCGCGTTACTCTACGGATCCGAGGGCGTCATCCCGCGGGAGGTCGATCGCGACCAGTTCTGGGAGCTCTTCCGTGCACAGATCGCGAAGGTGGAGCGGGCCCGCTAGCGAGCCCGCCCGGGGAGTCCTACTCCCCCACCACCATCACGGTCGGCACGATCATCGGGCGGCGCCGGTAGGTGTTGGAGACCCAGCGGCCCACGGCGCGCCGCACGGCCTGCGCGATGCGGTGCTGATCCTTGATGCCCTCGGCGGCGAGCTGCGCGATCGTCTCCTCGACCAGCTTCTCCGCCTCCTTGAGTGCGGTCGGATCGTCGGAGAAGCCGCGTCCGCTCACCTCGGGGGTGGTCACGGAGTTGCCCTCTTCGTCGATCACGATGCTGATCGCGATGAAGCCGCCCTCGCCGAGCACGAGGCGGTCCGACAGCGTCGACTCGCCCACATCGCCCACCGATGAGCCGTCCACGTACACGTGACCCACGGGCACCTGTCCCACGATCTTCGCGACACCGTCGACCAGGTCGACGACCACGCCGTCCTCGGCGAGCATGATCCGGTCCTTCGGAACGCCCGTGGCCTCGGCCAGCGCGGCGTTGGCGCGCAGGTGGCGCCACTCGCCGTGCACCGGCATCGCATTGCGCGGACGCACCGCGTTGTACAGGTACAGCAGCTCACCTGCGCTGGCGTGGCCGGACACGTGCACCTTCGCGCTCTGCTGCGTGACCACGGTGGCGCCCAGCTTCGCCAGGCCGTTGACCACGGCGAACACGGAGTTCTCGTTGCCCGGGATCAGCGAGCTCGCGAGCACCACGAGATCCTGCGGGGAAATGGTGATGTTGCGGTGCTCGCCGCGGGCCATCCGGGACAGCGCGGAGAGCGGTTCGCCCTGAGATCCGGTGGACACCAGCACGATCCGGTGATCGGGCAGCGAGGCGGCGGTGTCGAGATCGACCTCGACACCCTCCGGCACCCGCAGATAGCCCATGTCCTGGGCGATCTGCATGTTGCGCACCATGGAGCGGCCCACGAAGACCACACGCCGGTTGTGTGCCACGGCCACGTCGACGATCTGCTGGATGCGGTGCACGTGCGAGGCGAAGGACGCGACGATCACGCGGCCCTTGGCCCGGCCGATCACGTTGTCGAGCACGGGCCCGATCTCCCGCTCGGGGGTCACGAAGCCCGGGACCTCGGCGTTGGTGGAGTCCACCAGGAAGAGGTCGACGCCGGCATCGCCGAGGCGGGAGAAGCCGGCGAGGTCGGTGAGGCGGCCGTCGAGCGGCAGCTGGTCGAGCTTGATATCACCGGTGTGCAGGGCCACCTGGCCGCCGGCGTGGATCGCGACGGCGATCGCGTCGGGGATCGAGTGGTTCACGGCGAAGTACTCGCACTCGAACGGGCCGTGGCTGGTGGATTCGCCCTCGCGGACCTCGATCAGCTTGGGACGCAGACGGTGTTCGTCGCACTTCGCCTTGATCAGGGCGAGCGTGAACTTGGCGCCCACGATGGGGATGTCGGGCCGCAGACGCAGCAGGAAGGGCACGGCGCCGATGTGGTCCTCGTGGCCGTGAGTGAGGACGATCGCCTCGACGTCCTTGATCCGGTTCTCGATGTAGCGGAAGTCCGGGAGGATCAGGTCGACGCCGGGCTGCTGGTCCTCGGGGAAGAGCACGCCGCAGTCCACGATCAGGAGCTTGCCGTCGTACTCGAAGACGGTCATGTTGCGACCGATCTCCTTGATGCCGCCGAGCGCCACCACGCGCAGGCCGCCCTTGCGCAGCTTGGGCGGGGGCCCGAGCCGCTCGACCGCGGGCGACGGTGCGCTGCCGCGTGATCCGCGGTCGTTGCCGCGGCGTCCGCCACCGCCGCGCTTCCGGTCGCCCTTGGGCGCCGACTTCTGGGCCGGTGCCTGCTGCTCGGCAGCGGCCTTCTCCGGTGCGGCCTTGGCGGGCGCGGTCTTCGCGGGTGCCGTCTTCGCGGGCGCGGTCTTCGCGGCCGCCTTCGGCGCGTCCTCGACCACGACGCGGGCCGCCGAGGTGGAGATCACGGGCTTGGGCTCGGCGGGTGGGCCGGCCTGCCGGGTGACCTTCCGGCTCCGTCGGGTACTGCCTGCTGCGTCGTCTGTCATGTCTTAGAGAACCCCTGCCTGGGTCAGGAGCGCGGCGAGCCGGTCGCGCTGTTCACCGGTGGGCGGCACCTGCGGGAGGCGCGGAATGCCCATATCGAGGCCCTGGAGGGCCAGTGCTGCCTTCGAGAACGTGACGCCGCCCAGACCCGCCATGGCTTCGTACACCGGGCTGAGTGAGGCGTTGATCTCTTGGGCGCGGGCGACTTCACCCGCGAAGTAGGCGTCGCGCAGGGCGCGAAGCTGCGGTGCGACCACGTGGCCGATCACCGAGACGAATCCCGCCGCGCCCACGGAGAGCCACGGCAGGTTCAGCGGATCGTCGCCGGAGAGGTACTGCAGGCCGGTCTCCGCGATGAGGCGGGCGCCGGCGCCGAGGTCTCCCTTGGCGTCCTTCACACCCACGATGTTCTTGTGCTCGGCGAGCGCGCGGAGGGTGGCCGTCTCGATCGGGACCACGGAGCGCGGCGGAATGTCGTAGAGCAGGACGGGCAGGTCGGTGGCGTCGGCGACGGTGGTGAAGTGCGCCAGCAAGCCGGCCTGCGGCGGGCGCGAGTAGTACGGGGTCACCACGAGCAGGCCGTGTGCGCCGGCCTCGGCGGCGTCGCGCGCGAAGACGGCCGACTCCTCGGTGTCGTACGTGCCCACACCCGCGGTGATCTTCACGCGGTCGCCCACGGCCTCCAGGATTGCCTTGAGGAACTGGACCTTCTCCCACGGCTGCGTGGTGGGCGACTCACCGGTGGTCCCCGCGACGACGAGGCCGTCGACGCCCTGATCGGCGAGGTGCGACGCCAGCTTCTGCCCGGCTTCGAGGTCGAGGGTGCCGTCGGCCTTGTACGGAGTGACCATCGCGACGGAGATCGTGCCGAAGGGGGTGGTGGGCGATGTGGTCGCCGAGGTCGCACTCATAAGGGCTAAGGCTACCCACCCTCTCGGGGCGAATCCCTACTGGCTTGCCGTTCGCCGGTAGGTCAGGTGGCGGTACCGCAGGCCCGACGAGGAGTCGCGCCAGCCCGTGTCGTCGGTGAGCGCGAAGTCGTCGGGGATCGCCGGGGCCACGGTGTCACCGTCGATGTCGGCATCGACCTCGGTGACGGCCAGCAGGTCGGCCGACGGGAGTGCGGCGGCGTAGATCTCGCCGCCGCCCATCACCCAGAGGTCCTCGGTGTCCGGGAGCGTCAGATCGTGCTGGACCAGGGCACCGTCGGCCGACCAGGTGCGGTCCCGCGTGACGACGATGTTGGTGCGGCCGGGCAGCGGCCGGAACCGGGGCGGCAGCGAATCCCAGGTTTTGCGGCCCATGAGCATGGTGGCGCCGGCCGTGGTCTCGCGGAAGAACTTCATGTCCTCCGGGATGTGCCACGGAATCCCACCGTCGGCGCCGATCACGCCGCCGCGGGCCTGGGCCCAGATGAGCCCGATCACTAGACCGCCACCGGCGCCTTGATGGCGGGGTGGTGCTGGTAGTCGTGGACGGTGATGTCCTCGTAGGTGTAGTCGAAGATCGAATCGCGCGGCGCGAGTTCGAGCCGCGGGTACGGGTACGGGTCGCGGCGCAGTTGCTCGGTGACCTGCTCGACGTGGTTGTCGTAGATGTGGCAGTCGCCGCCGGTCCAGATGAACTCGCCCGGTTCGAGGCCGACCTGTGCGGCCACCATGTGGGTGAGCAGGGCGTAGCTGGCGATGTTGAAGGGCACGCCGAGGAACAGGTCGGCGCTGCGCTGGTACAGCTGGCAGCTCAGTTTGCCGTCGGCCGCGTAGAACTGGAAGAAGGCGTGGCACGGCGGCAGGGCCATGTTCTCGATCTCGCTCACGTTCCAGGCGGAGACGATGTTGCGCCGGCTGGACGGATCGGTGCGCAGCAGTTCGATGGCCTTGCTGATCTGGTCGATGTGCTCGCCGTTGGGGGTGGGCCAGCTGCGCCACTGCACGCCGTAGACGGGGCCGAGCTCGCCGTCCGCATCTGCCCACTCGTCCCAGATGGTGACGCCGTTGTCCTGCAACCACTTCACGTTCGAATCGCCGCGCAGGAACCACAGCAGCTCGTAGGCGATGGACTTCAGGTGCACGCGCTTGGTGGTGATCAGCGGGAAGCCCTGGGACAGGTCGTAGCGGAGCTGGCGCCCGAACACGCTGCGCGTGCCCGTACCGGTGCGGTCGGGGCGGTGCGTGCCGTTCTCCAGCACGTCGCGGAGCAGGTCTTCGTAGGGCGTCGCGATCACGCCCCCAGTCTAGGCGGGACCGCTGACAGGCTCACGAACGGCGCGCAGCAGGCGCAACTGGCCGATCTCGGCCACGTTCTTCATCAGCTCGGCGTTCACCCAGGCGAGCTGGTTCGCCACCGTCAGTCCGGCGTCCTGCGGCCACGGGAACGCGGACGGCTCGTCGAGCCGGGCTTCGGTCAGCCCGCCGAGCACCGTCAGCCATTCGTCGCGGAACCCGCGCAGCGAGGCCACGGCACCGTCGGGCCCGGGCCACCGGACGTCATCCCGCGATCGCGGCGGGGCGCCGCTGAGGTGGTCGACGGTGACGCTCATCCACGAGCCGAGGTGCCAGGCCACCCACGCGACGGTGGGGATGGGGATCGGGTCGGGTTCGGTGTCGGCCCAGTCCGGCGTCCAGGTGCCCGCGGAATCGCGGTGCATCGTCCAGCACTGCGGAGCCGGCTCCCAGAGGAAGTCCTCGGGCACCAGCTCGGCGAGGTGCACCTCGGCGAGCGACCAGGTGAAATCGAACTGCCACCGCAGGAGATCGAGCCGCGAATCGGACATGCCGGGATGGTAGACCGGCTCGATCACGGATCGGCGCAGCGGTGCCGATCTTCAGGCCATGAGCTGGGCGGCCACCGTGGCGCCCAGGTTCCAACATTCTTCGAGCTGCGCCTTGGTCGGCTTCCCCGACACCACGACGTGCGGCGATGCCTGCACCCAGCCCAAACCGGCGGTGATGGACTCCACCGCGCGGGAGGCACCCTCGGTGCCGTCGTTGCCGTGCAGGTACAGGCCGTAGGGCCGGCCCTGCGTGGAGTCCAGGCACGGGTAGTAGATCGTGTCGAAGGCGTGCTTGAGGGCCCCCGAGATGTAGCCGAGGTTCGCGGGCGAGCCGAGCACGAAGCCGTCGGCCGCGAGGACGTCGGGGGCGGTCACCGACAGCGCTGCGCGGCGCACCACCTCCACACCCTCGATCTCGGGGTCGGTGGCCCCGGCGAGCACCGCCTCGAACATCTCCTGGCAGTGCGGAGACGGCGTGTGGTGGATCACCAGGAGCACGGCCATCAGTGGCTCTTCTTCTCCATGGCGACGGCGCGCGTCATCCAGTCCCGGGCGCGGGAGCGGTCTCCGGCGTAGTCGTAGGCGCGGGCCAGCCGGTAGGCGTTCACCCAGGACTCGGGATCGTCCTCGTATTCGGCCTTGACCTGGGCGAACAGCGTGTCCGCCGCGTCCCGCTGCACACGGCCGGAGGGCATCGTGGGCAGGTCGCTGACATCCAGGTCGCGGCCCATGTCCTTGACCTGCGCGGCCAGCCGCTGGTGCGCGTAGCCGTTGCGCAGCACCGAGTACAGGATCCACAGCCCCACCAGACCCAGCAGGATCATGCCGGCGCCGAGGCCCAGGTTCGCTCCCCCGCCGCGACGCATGATCATCCACGCCCACACCCCGATGAGGCCGATGTACACCAGCATCGCGATCGAGAGGAAGCCGATCACCAGGAGCGGCCCCAGGTTGCTCCGCGCGGAGCTGCGTCCGGTCACAGGTCCATCAGCGGTTCGATGCCCACGGTGAGACCGGGGCGGTCCGAGATGCCGCGCACCGCGAGCAGCACGCCGGGAACGAAGGAGCTGCGATCGAGCGAATCGTGCCGGATGGTGAGGGTCTCGCCCTGGGTGCCCAGCAGCACCTCCTGGTGGGCGACGAGGCCCGCGACACGTACCGAGTGCACGCGCACACCGTCCACCCGGGCGCCGCGGGCGCGATCGAACTCGGCGGAGGTGGCGTCGGGCATCTTGCCGCGGCCGGCCTCTTCGCGGGCCTCGGCGATCAGCTCGGCGGTGCGGGTGGCGGTGCCCGACGGTGCGTCGGCCTTGTGGGGATGGTGCAGCTCGATCACCTCGACGGAGTCGAAGTACTTCGCGGCCTGCGCGGCGAACCGCATGCAGAGGACGGCGCCGATGGCGAAGTTGGGCGCGATGAGCACTCCGACGCCGGGCTTCTCGGCGAGCCAGCCGCGCACGGTGTCGAGCCGGTCGTCGGTGAAGCCGGTGGTGCCGACCACGGCGTGGATACCGTTGTCGATGAGGAACTTCAGGTTGTCCATCACCGCGTCGGGATGGGTGAAGTCGATGACCACCTGCGTGTTCGAGTCCAGGAACGCGGTCAACGTATCGCCCGCGTCCACGGCGGCGCTCAGCGCCAGATCGTCGGCCGCGTCCACCGCGTCCACCATCGAGCGGCCCACCTTGCCGCCGGATCCCAACACACCCACGTTCAGCATGGGGCCGACGATACCCTTCTGACGTGACCGCCCGACCAGACGTTCCCGACGAGTGGATCGACCGCCTCGCGGCGATCCTGGACGCCTTCCCCGAATGCGTCGCCGACCGCGCCTGGGTGGGCACCCGGTGGCGGGTCCGCGGTTCGACGGTGGCGCACGTCTTCGGCGGCGAGGATCAGCTGTTCCGATTGATCTTCCGGGCCGAGCCGGGCGAGGTCCCCGCGTTCGAGAACCTGGGCCATCCGTACTTCCGCACCGAGTGGGGCGCGACCACGGTGGGCATCATCGTCGACGAGGACACCGACTGGGACGAGGTCGCCGAGCTGCTCACCGACTCGTACTGCGTGCAGGCGCCGGAGTCGCTCGCGTCGCTCGTGGAGCGGCCGGGCCCGTGATCGTCCTAATGTTGCGACCATGAAGTCCACCATCCGCACCTGGCAGCCCGGGTCGTCGTCGCACTTCGACGTCGAGGAGAACTCCGACCCCGCGGTGATCGCGGAGGCGCTGTCCGATCAGTCCGGTCTCGCGTGGGTGGACGTGCTCGACCCGACGGACGAGTCCTTCGCACCGATCGCGGAGGCGTTGAACCTGGATCCGCTCGCTGTCGAGGACGCGCTCACGGTGCACGAGCGGCCGAAGTCGCTGCGCTACGACAACGCGCTGTTCGTGACGGCGTACACGGTTACCGAGGACGGCACCACCAGCCGGATCTCACTGTTCCTGTTCAAATGCGGCCTGCTCACGGTCCGGCTCGGCGCGGGGTTCGACGTCGCGGGGGCGGCTCACTCGATCGCCGAGAACGAGGTGCTGCTCAAACACGGGCCCTACGCGCTGGAACTGCTGCTGCTCGATTCGATCGTGGACGGGTACACGGTGCGGGTCACCGCGATCGACGAGCAGGTCGACGAGCTGGAGTCGGCGCTGTTCGACGACGGCCACGGCGGCGACGAGGTGGCGCAGGAGACCTTCACGCTGCACAAACAGGTCGGACAATTGCGCCGGATCGTGCAGCCGATGCGCGAGGTCTCGGGCGCGTTGCTGCGCCGGGTGTCCGCCGATCCGGACAAGCGCGAGCTGCTCCCCTACGCCGAGGACGTCCACGACCACACCATGCGCGCGGCCGACTGGACCGAGACCCTGCGCGACAACGTCGAATCCGTGCGGTCGACGAATCTGGCCCTGGTCGACAATCAGCTCAACACGGTGATGAAGAAGCTCACCAGCTGGGCGGCGATCATCGCCGTGCCCACCGCCGTGACCGGCTACTTCGGCCAGAACGTCCCGTATCCCGGTTCGGAGCAGGAGTGGGGCTGGGTGCTCAGCACGCTGACGATGATCATCCTGGCGGGCGGCCTGTACTGGATGTTCAAGCGCCGCAATTGGATCTAGCCGCGGTCGGGATGTCGACGCCGGAGGGCGGCGCGGGTCGCGTACTCGACGACGCGATGGACCAGTAGGAGCGGGAAGAGCCCCGCACCGAGTCCGGTCACGATCATCGACAGCGGTATCACCGTGAGAGTCGCGAGCGCGAACAGCGCCAGCGAGGCGCCGATCGTCGCGACCGGTCCCGAGCCCCTCGCGACGCGCGCGAGCACCGGGCGACGACGCGACGGGATTCGTCGGAGGTTGAAGGCCGCCCAGCCACCCCACAGCGCCGTCACGACCACCATGCCGATCAGCGGGATGATCGCCGACGACAGCGGGCCGCCGGTGGGGCGGGAGACGAGCACCGACGAGATGATCGCCACGATCATCGGCAGCGCGATGAACCAGCCGGTCCGCGCCAACGTGTTGTAGGCCACGACCTCGAGGTTGTAGCGGGCCACGCGATCGAGCGGATCGAGGGCGGCCGCACGCGCGTAGGTGTCGATCTCCGCGGCGTGCTTGCCCGGCCGGAATCGCTTCATCACCAGGCCACGGTTGTTGAGGGCGGCGGCGTTGTTCGGGTCGAGGCGCAGGGCCTCCTCGGTTGCTCGCCGTGCGGTGTCGCGGTCGCCGAGCCGGTGCGCCGCGAGCCCCAGGGTCACGTGATTCTCGGGTTCCTGCGGTTCGAGTTCCACCGCGGTCCTCGCCGCCATGTAGGCCTCGTTGACCAGGCGGGGATTCTGCGTCGCGAGGGCGAGTGCCGCCAGGGTGAGGTGGCTGCCCCAGATGTGCGGATGCGCCTTCACGAGTGCCCGGGCCCTGGTCAGCGCCTCCTGGTGGCGGCCCGCGTCGCTGTAGGCCCCGGCCAGGCACACCGCCGCGATGTAGTGATCGGGCGCGGCGCCGAGGGCGCGCGCGAAGGAGTCGATGGCGGCGGACTCGTCCCCGAGTCCGGCCTGCGCCTTGCCGAGGGCCACCAGCGCGTCGGGATCGGTGGGGTGCGCCGCGAGGAAGGCCCCGGCGAGCGCGGCGGCCGTGGCGAACTGCCGAGCCTCCAGGAGCAGGCCGAGTTTCTCCAGGGTGCGCGCGTCCTCGCCGATCGCATCGCCCAGCTGGTCGCGCTGGCCGGTCACCTGCGTCCCCGCGTGCGCAGGTACCGGACCAGATCGTCGTAGGCGCCGGATTCGTTGGAGAAGGTGGCCACGTTCTCGGCGGCCGAGAACCACTCCTCGCACGACGATCGGATCTGGCTCGCCGCCGTCAGCAGATCGGCGGTGGTGATCATCCGCGGCGTGCCGGTACGCACGGAGTCGAGAAGCGCGATCTCGGAAGCGCTCTCGCAGATGTGCGCGATGTCGGCTCCCGAGTATCCGTCCGTCCTGCGCACCAGCGCGGCAACGTCGATCCGTTCGATCGGACGCTCACGGAGGTGGTACTCGATGATCGCGGCGCGGGCGGGCGCGTCCGGCGGCGTCACCAGCACCATCCGGTCGAGCCGTCCGGGCCGGCGCAGTGCCAGGTCCACATCCCACGGCGTGTTGGTGGCGGCGAGCACGAAGACCCCCTCGTTCTCCGTGGCCGAATCGACCCCGTCCAGCTCGATGAGCAATTGGTTGATCACGGTACGCATCACGGTGGACTGGTGCCGGGATCGCTTGCCGCCGATCGCATCGAGCTCGTCGAACATGATCACGCAGGGCGCCTGCCGCCGCGCGGTCGCGAAGATCTCGTGCAGGTTCTTCTCGGAGTTGCCCAGGAATTGATCGAGGATGTCGCTCACGGTGACGGAGAGGAATCCGGCGCCCAGCTCACCGGCCACCGCCCGGGCGAGGAAGGTCTTACCGCAACCGGGCGGCCCGTACAGGAGCATGCCGCCGCGCAGCGACTTGCCGTACAGGCGGCGCAGTTCCGGGTTCCGCATCGGAGCGAGGAAGGCCGCCTCGAGCCGCTGCTTGACGTCGTGCATCCCGCCGACGTCGGCGAGGCGCAGCCCCTCGGGACCGTCCACCTGCCACAGCCCCGCCGCTCCCGCCTCGACGGCGGGCACCGCGATCATCTCCTCCGGGTCCTCGAACCGGGGCGGAATCACGTCGCGCACTTCGTCCTCCGCCGCCGCCCAGTCGAATCCGGGCTCAGGATCGGGCTCGTGCTCGGGCCGCGTGCCGGGCTCCTCCGCGGGCGCGGCGGGCGCCGGGCCACCGCCCATGGCGCGGGCCAGCAGCGCCCGGGCCGGGGCGTCCGACGGTGCGCGGCTCAGCGCGAGTGCCGCCTCGGCGACCGCTTCGTCCGCACGCCCGGCGTCCAGCAGCAGTTCGGCGTAGTGCACGCGCAGCGCCACATCGTCGGGCGCCGCGGCGACGGCGGCACGGAGGCTGGCGAGCAGGGGCGATTCCTCGGTCACGCCCGAATCCTATCGTGCACGATCCTCTACGACGGATTCGATGACTCGGATCACAGCCGGGCGGGGTCGTCGTCCAGCGGAGACCTGACCGGCGTGTGATCAGCGGTGCCGGGAAGCTGGAATCCGGGCCACCAGTTGGCGGTGCCGGCGATCTTCATGAAGGCGGGCACCAGCACCATCCGCACGAGGGTCGCGTCGAGGATCACGGCGAGCGCGAGTCCCACGCCCAACATCTTCATGAACGACACCTGCGAGGTACCGATCGCCGCGAAGACCACCGCCATGAGCAGGGCCGCCGCGGTGACCACCCGGGCGGTGCTCGCGATACCGCGGGCCACGGCCTCGTCGTTCGCCGCCCGGTCCTGCACCCCCATGCCGTCCCACTCCTCCTTGATCCGGGACAGCAGGAAGACCTCGTAGTCCATCGAGAGGCCGAAGGCGATGCAGAACATCAGCACCGGCATATCGGCGATGAGGTGCCCGGTCACGGTGGTGCCGAGGCCACCGAGGTTGCCCCACTGGAAGATCCACACCATCGCCCCGAAGGTCGCCGACAGTGAGAGCACGTTCATCACGAGCGCCTTGATCGGGAGCAGCACACTGCCGGTGAGCAGGAACAGCAGCAGGAAGGTGGTGACCGCGATCGCCAGCAGCACCTTCGGGACGGCGCCGAGGATCGAGTCGACCGCGTCCCGATCGGCCTGTGCCGCACCGGCGAACAGCACGTCTCCGGGCGGCTGGACGGCGCGCAGGGCGTCCAGTTGGGCCCGGCCGGCCTCCGACATCGGGTCGCGGTCGCTGGCCACCGTGAGCAGCAGCTTCGTCCCGGCCCGCGCGGTCGGATCGCCGTCGGCCACGCGCACACCGCGCTGCCAGGTGCCGTCGGGTCCGAGGACCGCTCCGGTGCCGTCGACCAGGGACAGCTCGCGGGCGTAGCCCTCGCTGCCCGACGGTGCGCCGTCGGGCAGCAGGATCAGCACATCGGCGGTGGGATTCGGGGTGAAGGAGCTCCGGAGTTCGTCGCCGACCCGGTGCGAGGAGGCCTCGCGCGGCAACACCCGGTCGTCGGGATAGCCGAGCTTCGCGGACAGGAACGGGGCGCCGAGCACGAGCAGCAGTGCGACGACACCGATCCCCAGCGGCAGGGCGCGGCGCTGCACGCCCCGGACGATGCCGTACCAGCGGGATTCTTCGGCGGGGCGGGGCCCGCGGCCCACCCGCCCCTTGTCGATCCGGTTCCCGAGCACGGTGAGCACGGCCGGCGTGATGATGAGCGTGGCGAGGGCGGTGAAGCCGACGACCACGAGTCCGGCGTACGCGAAGGACCGGAGGAAGTACATCGGGAACAGCACCATCGCGGCCAGGCTCAGCCCGACGGTGACGGCGGAGAAGACCACCGTGCGGCCCGCCGTGGTCATGGCAACGACGAGCGATTCGTCGCGGTCACCGCGCGCGGCCACCTCCTCGCGGTACCGGCTGACCACGAGCAGCGTGTAGTCGATGGCCAGTGCGAGGCTCATCGCGGTGATCAGGTTGAGGGCGAACACGGAGACGTCGGTGACTTCGGCGACGAGCCGCAGGAGACCGGAGGTGGCGATGATGGCGGCCACTCCGAGCACCACCGGGACCGCGGCGGCGACCAGTCCCCCGAACGCCCAGACCAGCACCAGGAAGGTGAGCGGGAGCGCCACGAGCTCGGCGCGCAGGAGGTCGCGGCCCGACTGCTCGTTGATCTGCTGGTAGGTGATGGTCTCGCCGCCCACATCGAGCCGGATCCCGGTGGGTGGCGGCGGCAGGGCGTCGACCAGTGCCTGCGCGTTCTTCGGGGCCTCACCGCTGCCGCCGGACACCGCCGCGACGATGAGCCCGGTGCGGCCGTCCGCCGAGGTCAGGCGTGCCTGTGCGGCCGGTCCCGACCAGGCGGAGGACACCCGCTGCACGGTCCGGTCGGCCTGGAGCCGTTCGCTGACCCGGGCGGCGTAGTCGGCGCCGACCGCCGGATCGGCGCCCTCGGGCGCGGTCAGCGCGAGCACCAGCGAGGATCCGCCGCGCCCGAACTGCTCGTCCAGGACGGCCTGCGCGCGAGCGGATTCGGCGGCCGGGTCCACGCTGCCGCCGCTCTTGAGGGCGCCGCCCACACCGGCGCCGAGCCAGCCGAGCACGATCAGCACCAGGCCGGCCAGGAGGAGCACGGTGCGCGGGCGGCGGATCACCGCCCGGGTGAGCGGTGCGATCAGGTTCACAGTGCGGCCACCAGCGCCCGCACGTCGTCCATCAGGCCCCGGCTGCGCAGGCGGTCGGCGTCGAAGAGCACCAGGAAATCGGCCATCTCGAAGTCCGGGTCGTACGAGGGGTCGCCGCAGATCAGGCCGCCGTACCGGATCGCCGTGGGGATGGTGGGCGGCACCAGTTCCTCGACTGTGCCGGCGGGCCGCGGTAAACGCGCCAGGGGGACGCCGTCGACCTCGACGGGGCGGCGGGGCACGGCGTACAGCTCGCCGACGGTGCGACTGTCGGTGTCGTCCACGTACCCCTGGGTGGCGCGGATCAGCGCGCCCCGGGGGTGCACGCCGTCCTCCATGCGGACCGACATGCAGCCCATCGCGTACTGGAACCCGGAGCGCTCGTAGAACTCCAGCAAGGCGATCCGCAGGAGCACGGAGACCACACCGCCGCGGAAGTCGGCCGCGATGGTGGCCCGGCCCCATTCCGCGACGTCGTCGGCGATCGCGGCGAACTGCGGGCTGAGCCGGAACATGGTCTCGGTGAACACCTCCCGCTGGTCCCGGGGTGCAGGCAGGATCACCCGGTAGCAGCCGACGATGCGGCCGGTGGGTTCGTGCCGCACCAGCAGTTGCGAGCTGTACGCGTCGAACCGGTCCACATCGATGGGGCGGCCGAGTCGTTCGCTCATCGTGGCACCGGGCAGCGGTGCGCCGAGCTCGGTGGAGAAGGCGTCGTAGCGCAACGCCTGCGCGAGTTCGACGTCCCGGGGATCGTCGGCGACGAAGACCGTGAACGGTGTGGTGGCGGTGGCGCGGAACAGCGGGCTGTCGGTGCGGCTCGTCATCGCTCCTCCTCGTGATCGTCGTGTTCGAGTGCGGCTGCGATCTCCCCCGCCCGGACGGCGGCGTTGGAGAGGAGTGTGGTGGCGAGGCCGTGGCCGGTCAGATCGGCGCCCTGTACGTACAGGCCCGGGACCTCACGGCCCTCGATCACGGCGCGGTGCGAGCGCGCGACCCGGACATCGGTCCCGTCCGGCGCCGCTGTGGACAGGCCGTGCAATCCGGCGGGACGGAAGCCGGTCGCGCAGATCACCGCGTCGAAGGGCGCGGTGCGTTCCTCGCCCGTGGTGGTGACGCGCACAGTCACATCGAGCAGGCCGTCGGCGGCGGGACCGCAGGCCGTCACCTCGCTGGTGCGGTGCACTCGCAGGCGGTGTTCGCCGCTGACCCGCTCGCGGTACCAGCGGGTGAACAGGTCCTCGGTGAGGGCGTGTTCCACGGCGCCGTAATTGGTGTTGGCATGGCGCCGCAGTAGGTCGTCCCGCACATGCGGCGGCGCGATCTGGAACTCGTCGACCACCTCGGGGTCGAAGATCTGGTTCACGAACGGGCTCTCGTCGACCGCGGCGAGACCGAAGCCGCGGAAGACCACGTCGACCGCGGCTCCGGCGTCATGCAGGTACGCGGCCACCTCGGCGGCCGACTGACCGCCTCCGACCACGAGGAACCGGCCCGCGTCGAGGCCTCCGCCGAGTCGGCGCCGCAGCTCGTCGACGCGGTCGAGCAGTTCGATCGCGTGGAAGACGCGCCCACTGTCGGCGTTGCTGCGCGCCCAGTCCGGAAGGCTCGCCTGCAGGCCCCGCGCGACGACCACGGACCGCGCCCAGACCGTGGAGACGGTGCCATCGCGACCGCGGTGGCGCACGGCGAACCGGGCGCCCGCGGGCGCGGTGGGTTCGGCCGCCTCGATGGCGGTCACTTCCTCGCCGTAGGCCACGACCCGGTCGAAGCGGCCGGCCGCCCACGCGAGGTAGTCGGCGAATTCGGCCCGTTCCGGGGTGAGTGTCGCGCGGTTGACGAAATCGACCAGCCGCCCGCGCGCCGCCAGGTAGGAGACGAAGGAGAAGGTGCTGTGCGGGTTGCGGAGCGTGGCGAGGTCCTTGAGAAAGCTGATCTGCATCGTGGTGCCCGGCAACAGCATTCCCGGGTGCCACTGGAAGCGGTCGCGGCGTTCGAGGAAGACGGCATCGGTCTCCGCCGCGGATTCCTCCAGCGCGATCGCCAAGGCGAGATTGGCGGGTCCGAAACCCACTCCCACTACATCGAAGACACGGGCGTCCGGTTCCGCGTCAGCGAGGACCGGAACCTCGGCCCCAACCCCCGATTTGGATCGCATCATCGTCCCTGACCTCCGGGCGGATGCCGTTGTCAGCGTCCCGCGTGGAGCGAATCTTAACTCCCCGAAGCAATGCGTACACTGTTCTCAATCAGGTGAATTCACCATTGTTTTCGGGATGCACGGGTGTATCGAACGCGGGCGGCTCCAAAGGCAGACGCGGGTTGTGCAAGTGAGCCACCAGACCCGTCCATCCGGTCTGGTGCGTGGCACCGAGTCCCTCGCCCGTATCGCCGTCGAAGTACTCGTAGAAGGTGGGGTGCTGGGACCACAGCGGATTGTCGCTCCCTTCGATCCGCGCGGCGTCGGCCGGCCGGCGGGCGCCGCCACCGTCGGCCCTGGTGACCGGGCGGAAGAGCCCCACCAGCCCACCGTCGATCACATCGGCCGCCTCCTCGAGCGTGCACAGGTTGTCCGAGCCGGTGGGGATGGCGATGGTGAACGCGTCGCCGAAGTGCCGGCCGTAGGTGCGCAGCTTGTCGGCCAGCAGCACGTTCACCGGGAACCACACGGGACCGCGCCAGTTCGAGTTGCCGCCGTACATCCCGGTGGTCGATTCGCCGGGCTCGTAGGCGATCGAGACGGAGTTGCCCTCGACATCCTCGGTCACCTGCTGCTCCGCCTTCGACAGCGAGCGGATGCCGTAGGGCGCCAGGAACTCCGCGGGGTCGAACATGCGCTCCAGCACGCGCCGCAGCCGGTCCGGATTCACCAGCGACAGCAGCATCTTCCGCTCGCCGCCCTCGCCGATGCTGTCGAGCAGCGGCTCCACCAGTTCGGGGCGGCGCTGGCGCAGCCAATTGAGCCGCGCGGTGACGTCGGGACACTTCTCGGCGATCCAGGTGGGCACGTCGGTGGCCCCCAGGATGGGGAGCAGCCCCACCATCGATCGCACCCGCATCGGCTGCGCGGTGCCATCGGGGCGCACCAGTACGTCGTAGAAGAAGCCGTCCTCGTCGTCCCACAGGGAGAGCCCGTGCGAGCCGAAATTGTAGGTGGCGCGGGAGATCTGCAGGAAGTGCTCGAGGAACTTGGTGGCGCAGTCCTGCCACGCCGGATCGTGCCGGGACAGTTCGAGCGCGATCTTGAACATCTGCTGGCAGTAGAAGGCCATCCAGCTGGTGGCGTCCGACTGCTCCAATCGATAGCCGGGCGGCAGCGGCGCCGAGCGGTTGAAGAAGCCGATGTTGTCCATGCCGAGGAAGCCGCCCTCGAAGACCCCCGCATCGTCGGAGCCCTTGCTGTTGACCCACCAGGAGAAGTTGAGCAGCAACTTGGTGAAGACGCGCACCAGGAAGTCGCGGTCGCGGTAGCCGTCGATGCGGTACACGTGCCATGCGGCCCAGGCGTGCACGGGCGGATTGACGTCGCTGAACTCCCATTCGTAGGCGGGGAGTTGGCCGTTGGGGTGCATCGCCCATTCGCGGCACATGAGCACCAGCTGTTCCTTGGCGAATTCGGCGTCCACGTGGGCCAACGGGATGCAGTGGAAGGCCAGGTCCCAGGCGGCGAACCAGGGGTACTCCCACTCGTCGGGCATCGAGATCACATCGGCCAGCGAGAAGTGCTTCCAGTTGGTGTTGCGGCGCCCCGGATCCGCCCGCTCGCGCGGCGAGGGGTCCACGGCCGGGTCGCCGTCGAGCCAGCTCTCCACGTCGTACCGGTAGAGCTGCTTGTTCCACAGCATGCCGGCGTAGGCGCGGCGCGCCACGTGCCGGTCCTCACCGGTCACGTCCTCGTGGATCACGGTGCCGTAGAACTCGTCGGCCTCGGCGCGGCGGTCGGCCAGCACGGCGGCGAAACCGGGACCGAAGGTATCCAGCGACGGTGCGCGGTGCGACAGGCGCAGCCGCACCGTCACGCTCTCCCCCGGCGGGACCGAGGCGAACCGGTACCAGAACGCGGCCTTGGTGCCGCGCCCCTCCGGATTGACCGCTGACTCGTCGCCGTGCACCACCCGCTTGTTGATCGCGTCCTTCGGATAGGGCGAGGCGTTCTCCGCGTTGCCGAACAACTCCACGCCGTCGGTCTCGTTGTCGCAGAAAAGGACTTCGGGTTCGCCCTCGGCCGCGAGGTAGTACTCGCCCAGCCACTGGTGCGTCACCCGGACGGCCTCCAGGCCGCCCGCGGCGAGCTCGGACTGCGGCAGCCGCGCGATCTCCCCGCGGCGGTCGTCGTGACCCCAGGCCCAGGTGTTGCGCAGCCACAGTTGCGGCAGCAGATCGAGCGGGGCGGGCGACGGGCCGTTGTTCACGGCTTCGATCTCCACGCAGATGTCGTCGGGGGCCGCCTTGCCGTAGCGCACGTGCACGTCGAAGAAGCGGTTGTCCGCGAGGATGCCGGTGTCGGCGAGCTCGAACTCACGCTGGGCGCGGTCGCGGGCCGCGTTCTCCTCGCGCAGCCGCTGGTAGGGGTACTCGGCCTGCGGATAGCGGTACATCCAGTGCATCCAGCTGTGCGTCGGCGTCCCGTCCACGGGCCACCAGTACTCCTTGACGTCCTCACCGTGGTTGCCCTGGGCGTTGGTGAGCCCGAACAGCCGTTCCTTGAGGATGGGGTCGTTGTGGTTCCATAGGCCCACGGCCAGGTTGAGGAAGCCGTAGCGATCGCAGATGCCGCCCAGCCCGTCCTCGCCCCACCGGTAGGCGCGGCGGTGCGCCTGCTCGAATCCGAAACTGGCCCAGGCATCGCCGTCGGCGCTGTAGTCCTCGCGGACGGTTCCCCACTGCCGCCCGGACAGGTACGGGCCCCACAGGCGCCAGGGCCCGTCGGGTCCGGGGCTCTCGGCGAGGCGGCGGTGTTCGGCTGTCGGCTCGGTCTCGCTCACGCGGAGAATCTTGCTACAGCAGCACCCGATGCGCAGGGCCGCGGCGCAATCACCGTCAGCGCAGCGCCGAGCGCGCCTGCGCCCGCATCTCCCAGAACAGGATCTCCGCGTCCGCGGTGGCGCGCACGTGCAGCTCTCCGGAGTCGACGGTGCGCAGGGCGTCACCCTCGGCGAGCAGCTCACCGTCGGCCTCGACGATGCCGGTCACCACGAACAGGTGCCCGAAGGGCGCGGGCGGGAGCGTGACCGCCTCGCCCGGGGCGAGGCGGGCGGCGTACAGGGCCGCGGCATCGTTGCCGATGGCGACCGCCGGCTCGTGCCCGGCGATCCCGGAGGCCACCGTGACCAGGCCGCGTCCGTCCAGCGCGACGTCGGCGGTGCGGTACTCGGGCTCACCTCCGGGTTCGTTCGGCGGGAGCCACATCTGGATCACGCGGGCCACGGTGCGCGTGGCGCGCGGGTTCTGTTCGCGGTGGTTGACGCCGGTCCCGGCACTCATCGCCTGGATCTGCCCGGCGCGCACGAGCCCCGTCGACCCCGATGAATCGTCGTGGTGGATCTCCCCCGCCACCACCCAGGTGACGATCTCGGCGTCGCGGTGGAAGTGCCGGTCGACGCCGGAGCCGGGGTCCACGAGATCGTCGTTGTGCACCAGGAGCTGGCCGTGCGCGTTGGCACCGAGGTCGAAGTTGCCGGTGAAGGGCATCGACTGCCGGGTGTACAACCCCTCGCCGCGCCAGTGGGTGCGGTCGGCCGCACGGATGACCCTGCTCTCGCTCACCCCATCACACTAGGCATAGGGCGCGCCCCCGGCCGATGACCACGGTGGATCACCGGCCGGGGGCGGCGGTACGAGTCCCGTTAGGGGGCAGCGATCACGACTTGGTGACCTTCAGTTCGACAGGATTCTGCAGACGCGAGACCTTCAAGGTGACCTCGGTCCCGGGCTGCACCGCCTGCCAGGCCTTCGTAAAGCTCGCCTGATCGGTCACCTTCACACTGCCGACTCCGACGATCACGTCATTCGCCTGGAGACCGCCCTCGGCGGCCGCCGACCCCGCGGGAACGTCTTTGACCAGCCGACCTTGACCGACCGGAAGGCCGACCACACTCGACACCGCCTCATCCGAGATACCCGTGAGCTTGGCACCGAGCCAATCGATCACCGACGTCTCCGCGGTGTTCGTGCTACTCGAACCCCGAAGACGAGTCGGCGGCGGGGTACCGGTCGTGCCGGGGCGGCCGAACTCGTTCATCGGAATGTTCCTGAAGCCCAGCCCGATCGCCGGCGAGTCGGGAGCCACGGTGAAGTCCAGGAGACCAGCCGTCTGCCACGGATTTCCCGCGACGAGCTCGGGGTCCGCGATGAGCGACGCGATGTCGGCCCCCTTAGCCCTCCAGGAATCCAGTGATCCCGGGAGGCTCACTGCGGATCCGTTGTTCCAGAAGAGGTTGGAATCGTAGACAGTCTTGGAGCGACGGGGATCCGCAGCGATGTCTCCGTGGTGACTGTACGGCCCGGATCCGAGAACGATGTTCCGCTCGATCGAGTCGCCGTTGTCTTCGAAGGACACCTGCTCGAAGATCCGCCCGCCGACCAGGATGTTGTTCTCCACGGTGCGTTCGAAGCCATCCCGCAGCTTGATCCCGGAGTTCAAGAGCAGGTTGTTCCTGACCACGTACCTGCTCGATCCGTCGTCGAGATCGATCGCCCAACTGCTGTTGTGCCAGATCCGGTTCTGCTCGATCGTGATGGGCTTGAGCACATCGGCCCGGACCGCGGCGCGCAGCTCCGCCGACGGCTTCGGCGTGTTCTTCGAGTAGCCGCCGCCGCTCGTGTTCGTGAACGGCCACCAGCGGTCGCGCCCCCAGGCGTTGATCGGACCGTGGTCGCCCGTCTCCTGGACGGTGTTCCAGATGTCGTTCTTACTCACGACGTGGCCGCCCCACGAGCCCTCGTTGAAGTTGATAGCGGCTCGAGGCGTGTCATGAATCGTGTTCTGGGTGATGGTGACGTCCTGAGCGAGCGATACTTGGACGCCCGCCACCTGCAACTCGTAGTTGCCGATGTCCGTGATGAGGTTCCGGCCCACGTGGATCTGACGGGGGTAGTCGTCGCTGGCCGGGCCCGACTCGCTGACGTCGAGCGTCTTCTGGAAGGAGTCGAAGTACGACGGGGACCTCATGGAACTGGCCAATCCGGCCACGACCACGGCACTCGCCCCGATCTCTCGGAACTCGTTGTCGTCGATCTTGTTTCCGATGTTCCTTCCGGTGAGCATCACAGCGTTGCCGCCGATCTGGCGGAACGTGGAGCCGACGACGTTGACCCTCTCCGTGTTGCTGAGGGTCACAGCCCCCTCCCGCACGATGCCCCAATCAGACAGCAGCATCTTCTCGTACTCACTGTTGAACAGGGTGCGGTGAGTTCTGGTGATTTCGATACCACTGAACGTGATGTCGTGCACCGCTCCTCGCTCGTCGCCTTCGGCGACGATCACTTTGTTCAGTTCGCCCAGCCCGATCGTGGAGCCGTTGGGATCTCGATCGCCGGCTTGGCGCAGGTACAGCTTGCCCGTATCGCGGTCGTAGAACCATTCACCGGGCGCATCCAACTCTTCCTGGATGTTCTCCACCATCCGCCTCTCGGCGTTGATACCGGACCCACGATTGTTGTCGCCTACCCACTGCAGTTCGGGTTTGCCATCGGCGTTGACGCCGGTGATCCGGAAGCTGTTTCCGCCCCATTCCTTGTCATGCTGGGCACGCACCAGGCCCGTCGTCGGGTTCTTCCAGGACTTCACCCGCTCGGGCGACAGCGCATCGCCGGCGTAGCCACCGAGAATCTTTCCCGGTGTCGGATCGAAGGGGTCTGCTGAAGGTTTCGTTGTCACTTCAGCTCAGTGATTGTTAGGCCGCGTTGGCGGCTGTGTAGATCATCTCAAATTCGATGGGTGTGAGCTTGCCGAGTGTGCGTTGTCGCCGGCGGCGGTGGTAGGTCCGTTCGATCCAGACGACGATTGCCGTCCGCAGTTCCTGGCGGGTGGTCCACTGCTGGCGGTCGAGGACGTTCTTCTGCAGCAGCGAGAAGAACGATTCCATCGCTGCGTTGTCCCCGGCGGAGCCGACCCTGCCCATCGAACCGCTGAGCTGAAACCTGTTGAGCTGCTCGGTGAACCGGCGTGATCGGAACTGGCTACCTCGATCCGAGTGCACTACGCATCCGGCAACCGCGGCAGGGCCACCGCGCCGGGTCACGGCGCTGTTGATGGCGTTGACCGCGATGCGGGTCTTCATCCGTTCGTCGATCGAGTATCCGACGATCCGATTCGCATAGACGTCTTTGACCGCGCACAGATACAACTTGCCCCTCGCGGGTGTGGTGCTCTGTGATATCAGTGAGCCACAAACGGTTCGGGGCCTCAGCGGAGAACTCGCGTTCTACCAGGTCGTCATGGACCGGCGGTCCGGGACGTTTGCCGCTGCCGCGCCGGCGGCTGTGCGCGGAGAACAGACCAGCTTGTGAGCACAGCCGCCACACTCGCCGCTCCGACACACTGTGACCGGCAGCGACGAGTTCGTCGGCGATGAACCGATACCCGAACTCCGGATCATCACGATGGACATCGACCGCAGCATTAGTCACCACCGCATCATCGACATCACGGTCACAGACTGGAACAGCGCTCCAGGCATAGAAGGCTTGGCGGGAGAACTTCAGAACCCGGCAGGTCACCGCGACGGCAATCCCGTCAGCGGCCAGCTCGCGGACCAGCGGGAACATCATTTTGGGGACGAACCGAGCTTCAGATTCGCCTGCGACAAATACGCCGCCGCCCGCCGAAGGACTTCATTCTCCTGCTCCAACAGCCGGATCCGCCGCCGCGCTTCCCGCAGCTCCTTCGCCTCGTCCCGGCTCACACCGGGACGAACACCGTCATCGACATCGTCTTGCCGCAGCCACCGCCGCAAACACGACTCCGCGATCCCGAAATCCTCCGCTACCTGTTTGAGCGAGACCTGCCCCGACCTGGCCACGCGGACCACATCAGCACGGAACTCCTCTGGATACGCCTTCGGCATGGTCGATCATCCTTCCAGCAACAGTCCGCAGACCGCTACAGATCAGGTGACAACTAGACCTTCAGCAGACCCAAGTTCGGGTACCGCGCGAGGATCTGGCGCTCCCCGTTCACCGAGAGTTGGTCGAAATCGAGGCCTGGCTGGAGCTGCGCGACGTACTGCCCCGGCTTCTCCCCCTTCTCCCACCGAGGCGCCAGGGTACGGCCGCCGGCAAGGATCGCCTTCTCCCCCGCCTGCGCCTTCCACACCACCGGCGACTTCTCCGATCCCGAGTCCTCAGGGCCGAAGCGCAAGGGAGCGTCGAGCGCGTACTCGCCACCCGCGAGAACGACCTCGATCCGCGCGTCGCTGTTGTTGCGCAATGTCTCGCGCACCTTCGCCTGCGCACCGACCAGGTTCGTCGGATCACCCTGCGTCCCATAGGAATCAGCACGTCCCGACGGCGCGGCGTGGATCACCACCGTGTCGGAGGTCCGGGCTTCGCCCACCCCAACGGCACTCCCCGCCTGCGCCGGTCCGCCGAGCGACGCCAGTGCTTGGATCGTGTTGTCGATACCGCGGAGGATGTTCTGGAAGCCCTCAACCAGCCCGAACTGGCGACTCGAGGCGCCGCCGATGAACGGGTCAAACCCGAAGAAGGTCTTCCCGGCGTCACCCTGAGCGACGCTCGGTGACGTCAGCGAGGTCAATGCAGGAACGCCCCACTCGGTCCCGCTCGCAGTCACCGACGGTTGGAAGCTTCCGTCCATCTCCGCCTCATCGGACCGGGCCGAGCCTCGGGAGCCGGTACCGATTCCCGAGCCGGCCCAGGACTCACGGTCGGCCCAGGGGCTCGACGGGGAGTCCTGCGAGGACGTCAGCCGAGTCACCAGATCAGCGAGGCGGGCCAGATTCTCGGCGCGGGTATCCGGCGTCGTGCCCGAGAGGTCTGTGGACGAGGTTCCAACGGACGGGTCCGATCCGGAGGTCGATACATCGGTCACTTCGGTGATGGCCGTGGCGCCGGCGCCGGATGACGGCGCCCCCGTCCCGGACGGTTCGGCTGCGTCGTCGCCGAGAGATGTCGTCGTGCGCGCCTCACCACTCGCCGAATCGGTGCCGGAATCAGAACGGCCGCTTGTGGTCTCCGCCCGATCGGACGACGCTGCACCACCGTCTGGATCCTGCGTGCCACTGATCTCACGAGCCGAATCCGAGGTGGTACCGGCTGCGCTCGACGTGGCGCCGGACGACGATCCGGCGGTGCTCTCGTCGGCGTCCGCTGTCGTCTCGCGGGCCGACGATCCCGTCGCCCCCGATGATGTGCCCGAGGATGCGGCGGACGAGCCGGTCGCATCCTCCACTCCGGCATCACTCTTCGAAGTCGCCTGCGAAGGCTGGCCGGACGACGAGCCGTCCGTTGCGGCCTTCCCCGATCCGGATGTGTCCGCAGACTCCGGCGAAGCGTCGGAACCGCTCGTCTTCGCATCATCACTGTCCGACGCGCTGTCCGTCGAATCCTGTGCCGCAGTGGAGTCGCCACTGGACGGTGCGCCGCTGTCAGCCCGCGCCGGCGCACTCACGGCCGCGAACAGTGCTCCACAGAACATCAGTGCACCGAACGCGATCCGAGACGCCGCTGCGAGCCAGGTTGCGGTTCGGCCACGCGCGCGTTTCTCGGATCGTCTCCGTCCGAGAGAGTTTCCTCGCCGCAGGATCACGCTCCCGATGGCGGCGCAGACCACCACGAGGAGTACGACAGCATATGCATCAGGGCTCATAACGAACGACCTTTACTGAAGTCCCAATAGAGATGGCGATGCGCAGTTCCCGACACCGCTTCGTGAAGAACAGAACCACAGATCGGATGATTAGGTCGCAAATTTGTCGCAAATGGTCGCCGATTCAGGGGCATTGCACCCAATCTGCTATTCCTTACGCGTCATAGATCCCATCTATCTGAGTCCTAGCTGCTCCGCGGCCGAACTGCGACAACCGGCCCGAGTCACAGCGGGGCCGAACCACGGACGTGTTCGAAGACCAGCGAGGTGTTGGTGCCGGCGATCTCCTCACGCGCACTGAGGTGTTCGACGAGGTGCCGTAGATCGTCGGTGTCGATGGCCGCCACGTGCAGCACGTAATCGTCGCCGCCGGCCAGGAAGTAGGCGTCGATCACGGGTGGCAGGTCGATCACCGATTCCACGAACTGGCGGATGCGGTGCCGGGCGGTGGAGCGCAGGCGCACGGAGATCATGGCGCGCAGCGGGCGACCCACGGCGGCGGGATCGACATCGGCGTAGAAGCCGCGGATCACGTTCGCCTCCACCAGGCGGCGCACCCGGGTGTGCACGGTGGAGGCGGCAAGACCGACCTCCTCGGCGAGCGCGGCGTTGGAGACCCGGCCGTCGCGCTGCAGCACCAGCAGGATGCGGCGGTCCACCTCATCGAGAAGCGGACGACGATCGTTCGGCAGCGGCGGGCGGTACGCGGAGTTCTGAGAATCTTCGTCTCCCATGGCCGAAGATTACAGAATCTCCTTCGGAGGGATTGTGCACTTGTCGATGTTTCTTCACACTTGTGACACAGGCCATAGCTCGCCCATCCCGTCCCGAACAGGAGCACACGATGCGTGTCGGAATCCCCACCGAGATCAAGAACAACGAGTACCGCGTGGCGATCACGCCCGGCGGCGTCGCCGAACTGGCGCGCCACGGCCACGACGTCCTGATCCAGCAGGGCGCGGGCCTGGGTTCGGCCATCAGCGACGACGACTTCACGGCGGCGGGTGCGCGCATCGTGCCCTCGGCCGACGACGTGTGGGGCGAGGCCGATCTGCTGCTCAAGGTCAAGGAGCCGATCGAACCGGAGTACGCGCGGATGCGTCCCGACCAGACGATCTTCACCTACCTGCACCTCGCGGCGTCACGCCCCTGCACCGATGCGCTGCTGGGCTCGAAGACCACGTCGATCGCCTACGAGACGGTGCAGCTGGCCGATGGCTCGCTCCCGCTGCTGGCCCCGATGTCCGAGGTGGCCGGCCGGCTCGCGCCGCAGGTGGGCAGCTATCACCTGATGCGCTCCAAGGGCGGCCGCGGCGTGCTCATGGGCGGCGTCCCCGGCACCGCGCCCGCGAAGGTCACCGTGCTCGGCGGCGGCGTGTCCGGCATCAACGCCGCGCAGATCGCGGCCGGCATGGGCGCCGATGTGACGGTCTTCGATCTCGACGTGCGCAAGATGCGCGCCGTGAACGCGCAGTTCGGCGGCCGCGTGCACACCAGTTACTCGACCTCGCTCGCGCTGGAGGAGGCCGTGGTGGAGTCCGATCTGGTGATCGGCGCCGTCCTGATCCCGGGCGCCGCCGCGCCGAAGCTGGTGTCCACCGAGCTGGTGCACCGCATGCGGCCCGGCGCCGTCCTGGTGGACATCGCGATCGACCAGGGCGGCTGCTTCGCCGACTCGCGCCCCACCACGCACGACGATCCGACCTTCACCGTGGGCGAGACGGTGTTCTACTGCGTGGCGAACATGCCCGGCGCCGTGCCCCGCACCTCCACCTTCGCCCTCACCGGCGCGACGCTGCCCTACGTGCTGAAGATCGCCGACAAGGGCTGGCGCGCCGCCTGCTCCGACGATCCGGCGCTCGCGGCCGGCCTCTCGACGCACGACGGGGAGCTGCTCAACGCCAGCGTGGGCGCAGCCCTCGACATCCCGGCCAAGACCCCGGAGTCGGTGCTGGGCTGAGCAACCCGCTCACCACTCCCCGGTATCGAGGTACTGCGCGAGGTTGCCCATCCGGCGCTGCACCGCGGCGATCTCGCGTACGCACTGTTCCAGCAGGCCGCGGTCGAGCGACGGGATCCGGCGGATCGACAGCACATCGCCGGGTGTGCGTCCCTTGGCCATCTGCCCCACCTGGTACTCCATTCGGATCCGCTCCAGGATGGAGAAGCAGTCGCGCAGCACCTCAGCCGAATCATCCGGCAGCACGGGCGAATCCGCACCGGCGGCGAGCCGGTTGCGGGTCTGCAGCTTGGTGGAACCGCGGCTGAGCGCCGCCCACCGGGCGATGTTCACCACGGGTACGAGGGCGTGCGCCTTGATGTCGAAGGTACCGCCGCGCAAGGAGATCACATCCCGCACGGAACGGATCCTGGCCTTGGCGGTGAGCGCCTCCCGGAGCATCAGCATGAAGGCGTGCTGATGCTCCGACAGGTGCTGGTACACGCCGGCCACCGGCTGCAGGGTGAGATCGCCCCACACCGGGCGCCCGTCCACCAGCAGCGAGGCCATCATCATGGCGTTGTTGGACAGCGGCGCGTCGATCCATTCGCCTGCCGCGTAGAGCCATTCGGACTCGGTGCGGCAGAACCTGGGCTTCGCGGCGATCGCCCCGTTGGTGTCCGACGGGATACCGCACTCCTCGAGCCGGTCGTGCACCGCGGTGGCGAGGGCGAGGGCGGCCGAACGCCGCTCCTCGACCTGCGCCTCGGTGGCGCCGGGCATATCGGTGAGGATGATGGCACTGTCGACGTCCGAGCTGGGCACCACCTCGCGCCGGGAGACGCTGCCCAGGGACAACCAGGTGAAATCGCCCTCGTGCAGCTCCGGGTGCACGGGCAGTTCGAGCTCGATACAGCGGCGCACCATGGCCTCGATCGCCACCGCCGCGACACCGGAGACGTGCCGCACCGGGGCGTGCTGCCGGGTGAGGACCGGGAAGATCTCGCGGATGGTCCGGCCGATGTCCGGCAGCTCCTCCGCCGGTGCCCGCTCGATCCGGCGCTGCAGCGCGAAGGTCGATGTGGTGGGCACGGTGAGGAAGTCGACGTCCTGGACCACGCCCTGCACGACCCCCTTCGGGTCGAGCACGGCCATGTAGTGCAGTTTGCGGTCGAGCATGTCGATCAGCACATCGCTCGACAGCGTGGTGGCCGGCACGCCGTGCAGCGGCGCCGTCATCACGGCGGAGACGGCATCGGTCACGGGTCTGGCCTGGGAGATCACCCGCGCCCGCAGGTCGTGATCGGTGACGATGCCCAGCGGCTCCCCGGCCCCGTTCTGCACCACGATGTAGCCCGATTTCGCCTCGGTCATCGCGGTGGCGGCCTCGCGGATGCTGATGGTGGGCGGGCAGGTGACGGGGTCGCGGAGCACGATCTCGCCCACGTTGCGCTCGCTGACCTGCTCCGACGACCGCCCCGGAGCCGGTTTGGCCAGCTCGGTGGCGAGGAAGGCGGCCCCGGCGGGCGTGGAGAACATGTCCGCCACCGCCCACGCCGGGAGCTGCAGCAGCGTCACGTCGGTCAGCGCCACCGCGCGGGGGCCGCCCTTGGCGCCCACCAGGATCACCACGTAGCCGAAGACGCCGCCCGGCCCCACCACCTCGTCGACATCGCCGCGGTCCACCGACGCCACGTTGGGCAGGTTCCACAGCCCCACCTGTCCGGAGAGCACCACATAGGCGTGCTCCGGCGACGCCGACATGCCGTCGAGGATCAGCACACCGCGGGCGTACTCGCTCACCGACGAATCGGCCACCAGCCGCGCCCGCTCCTCGTCCGGCAACCCGTCGAAGGGCGCGTGCTGCGAGAGGAATGCGAAGAGCTCCCCGAGGTCGGAGAAGTCGGTCATGCCCTATGTTTACACGCCGCCGCTGATGGATATCCGAAAGTCATCTCGCGGTAACACGTCCGCGGAACGGTTGCGGGGTCTACATTCCCATCCAGCGCACAACCCACCGCGCACCGTCACGTCGAGGAGAAAGACCCATCCATGACGAAACCCGTCGATAAGTTCGCCGCCGAGCAGGAGGGCTACAAGCAGACCCTCGGCCGGCGACACGTGCAGATGATCGCCATCGGTGGCGCCATCGGCACCGGCCTGTTCCTGGGCTCGGCCACCCGCCTCAACAGCACCGGCCCCGCCCTGCTGTTCAGCTACGCCTTCGTGGGCGTGATCGCCTTCTTCCTGATGCGGGCCCTGGGCGAGATGGTGCTGTACCGGCAGAGTTCCGGTGCCTTCGTCTCGTACGCCCGCGAGTTCTTCGGCGAGGGCGCGGCGTTCGCGGCCGGCTGGCTGTACTGGATCTTCTGGGCACTGACGGGCGTCGCGGAACTGTCCGCGGTGGCCAAGTACACGAAGAAGTGGATAGACGCCCCGAACTGGGTCACGGTGATCATCGCTCTGGCGATCGTGCTGGTGATCAACCTGCTCTCGGCGCGCGCCTTCGGTGAATTCGAGTTCTGGGCATCGATCCTCAAGGTCGGCGCCATCGTGATGTTCCTCGTCGTGGGACTGGTGCTGGTGATCGGCCAGGTGACCATCAAGGGCAAGGAGGCCGATCCCGCGCTCGGCATCCCCGCTCAACCCGAACACCAGGCCGGCTTCTCCAACCTGTGGAGCAACCCCGGCGGCTTCTGGCCGCACAGCGAGACCTTCGGCTGGCTCGCGCCCATCGTCGTGATGTCGGGCGTCGTCTTCGCCTACGCCGCCATCGAAATGGTGGGCATCGCCGCCGGCGAGATGCAGAACCCGCAGCGCGAGGTGCCCAAGGCCGTGAACTCGGTGATCCTGCGTATCGCCGTGTTCTACTGCGGCTCGATCTTCCTGCTCGTGTGCATCCTGCCCACCAGCCAGTACGGCGTCACGGACAACCAGGGCAACTACTCCTCGCCCTTCGTCACGGTCTTCGAGCGGCTCGGCATCGGCTGGATGGCCGACTTGATCAACGCGGTACTGATCATCGCCGCGATGAGCTCGCTCAACGCGGGCCTGTACACCACCGGCCGCATGCTGCGCAGCCTCGCCGCCAGCCGCGAGGCGCCGAAGATGTTCATGAACATGAGCAAGTCCGGCGTGCCGGCCACCGGCATCCTGGTGACCTCGCTGTTCTACGTGGCCGGTGCCGTCCTCAACGCGCTGGTCCCCGGCAAGGCCTTCGACATCGCCCTGGAAGCGTCCGCGATCGCCGTCGTGGGCGTGTGGTCGATGATCTTCATCTGCCACATCCGCTACCGGAAGCTGTCCGACGCCGGTCTCGTCCCGTCGAGCTCGTTCCGGGCGCCGTGGGCCCCGTTCATGAGTTACGTGGGCCTGGCCTTCCTGTTCTTCGTGATCGTCGGCATGGCCTACTCGGGCTGGAAGAGCGCCGACGCGTTCTGGGACAAGACCAACTTCATCGTGGTGCTGATCGGCGTGCCGGTGTTCGTGGCCGTGCTCTCGCTCAGCTGGCTGATCATCCGGCCGCGCGTCTCCGACCACCTGGGCGGCGATATGGCGGCGAAGTGGTCGCTCAAGGACGCGGTGGTGAACAAGGTGACGCACGCGAACGACAAGCAGGACTGACGGTGCGCCGAACGCCCGCGGGGTCACCGACCTCGCGGGCGTTCGGCATTCACCGCCGGTTCACCCGGCGCGGCTACCGTTCCGCCATGCGAATCAGCTCACCCGCCCTGCGCCGGATCGCCGCTGCGGCCGCCACCGTCACCGTCGTCGTCGGAGGGGCCGCGCTGGCCGCTCCCGTGCAGGCGGCCCCGTCGTCCTCCTTCGACCTGCAGTCGCATCGCGGCGGCCGGGGCGAGCACACCGAGGAATCGCTGTACGGCTTCGCCCGTTCCGTGGAGCTGGGGGTGAGCACGCTCGAACTCGACATCGTGCTCACCAAGGACAAGGTGCCGCTGATCTGGCACGACCCCACGGTGCAGGCCGACAAGTGCAGCGACACCGCCGCGGCCACACCGGGCGACCCGCAGTTCCCCTACGTGGGCAAGACGATCCACGATCTCACCTACGCCCAGGTGCGAACGCTGCGGTGCGATAAGAAGCTGCCGAAGTTCCCGGACGCGAAAGTGGTCGAGGGCAACCGCATCGCCACGCTCCCCCAGCTCTTCGATCTGGTGGCGGGCTACCGGGGCAACACGATCCGCTACAACATCGAGACCAAGATCGAGGCCGAGGACCGGTCGAAGTCGGCGCAGCCGCAGGAGTTCGTGGACCGCATCCTGGGCGCCGCCCGCACGGCCGGTGTCCTGGACCGGATCACGGTGCAGAGCTTCGACTGGCGCTCGCTGCCGCTGGTGCGCGCCCAGGCCCCGTCGGTGCCGCTGGTGGCCCTCTACGACGCCACCACCTGGAAGAAGAACTCGGCCTGGCTGGGCCCGGTGAGCTACGAGAAGTTCGACGGTGACGTGGTGCGCGCCGTGAAGGCGGCCGGATTCGACGTGCTGTCGCCCGACTACGAGCTCTCCGATGCGAAGCTCGTGACCGCGGCGCACGCCGCCGGCCTGCAGGTGATCCCGTGGACCGTGAACGAGGCGGCGGAGATGCGCCGCCAGATCGGCTACGGCGTGGACGGCATCATCACCGACTACCCGACGCGGCTGCGCGGCGTGCTCGCCGCCGAGGGGAAGCCCGTGCCCCCGGCGTACCGCACGTAGCGCACACGAAAGGCGGCGTCCCTCGACCCGAGGGGCGCCGCCTTTCGTCTGTGGCTATCCCGCGTAGCTCGCGATCGCGGTCCCCACGATGCCGGTGATCTGCACGGTGATCGCGCCCTTGCCCGGCTTCACCTGGAAGGTGCCGTCGTATTCGGACCGGGCCGAACCCGAGGCGCCGGTGGTGGCGTTCTGCCAGAACAGCAGGCGATCGGACAGGTCGACGCCCTTGATTCCCTCGCACCGCTCCTTGGGCAGCGGCGACGGCGGAATGCCGATCACGCCCAGCTCGTGGCGGGCGATCACACAGTTGGTGCGCACGAGCAGGCTCCCGGCGTCGTTGTAGTCACCGACCCAGGTCACGGTGGCGTTCGGGGCGTCGGTCCGAATCGAGGTACCGCCGGTGACGGTGCCGCGGAAGATGACCGAGCCGGCCGCATTCGCCGAGGCCGGCACGAGCGTGACGACCGCTCCGACGGCGGCGACGGAGGCGACCGCAAGACGTGCGAACGATGTCATTGGCATTCCTTTGATCATGGAATCGTTTTTGGCATTGCAAAGCGTACAACCCCGTCCGATTCCACGGACCGCCAACCCGACAATTCGCCACGGCCGAGAACACCCCCGGTCGAGGAAATGCGCGATTCAGATCGAAAGTTTTGTCACCGAACGACAGCTTTCCCGCGCGCGGAAATCATCCCAGCCAATTACGCACCGATGCGGGTAGCCCCCGCTTGCCGCGGTGCGGCCCGAGGACCGCTCCCCCGAAGGGCCGCGACAGCAGATCCCGCGCAACGCGGTTCACATCATCCGCGGACACCCGGTCGATGGTCGCCAGCGTCCGGGTCACCGTGCGCTGGTTCTGGTAGTTGATCTCGCTGCGACCGATCCGATGCATCCGGGACTGCACGTCCTCGAGCCCCAGCACCAGCCCGCCGCGCAGAGATCCCTTGGCACGCGCCAGTTCCGCCGGGGTGAGACCGTTGTCGCGCACGTCCTCCAGCACCGCCCGGGCGACCGCGGCGACCTCGCCGAGCCGCTCCGGCGAGCACCCGGCGTACACCGAGAAGGCACCGGTGTCCGCGTAGGTGTCCACGGCGGAGTACACCGTGTAAGCCAGACCGCGTTGCTCCCGGATCTCCTGGAACAGACGCGAACTCAGCCCGCCACCGATCGCCGTGTTGAGCACCGAGAGCGCCCACCGATCGGGATGGAACCGGCCGTACGCGCGAGTCCCGGCCACCAGGTGCGACTGCTCGCCCTCGCGGCCCACCACGGTGAGCGACGGCGCCTTCGGCGCCCGCCGGATCCCGGAACGCACCGGCGCCGATTCCCGCGCACCGTCGAGCCGGCCGGCGAAAGCCTTGCGCGCCAACCGGACCACCTGCGCGTGCGTCACATTGCCGGCGACGGCCAGCACCATCCGCTCGGGTGTGTAGCGACGCCGGTGGAATCCGCGCAGCCGCGCGGCGGTCATCGCCGAGACCGACTCCTCGGTGCCGAGCACGGGCCGCGCCAGCGGATGATCGCCGAACAGCGCGGCCGTGGCCGCCTCGTTGGCGAGGTCCTCCGGATCGTCGTCGCGCATGGCGAGCTCCTCGAGGACCACCTCGCGTTCGACGTCGACGTCGAGCGGGCGGCACAGGCCGCCGAGCACCACATCGGTGACGACGTCGACGGCCAGCTCGAGATCGGTGTCGAGCACGTGCGCGTAGTAGCACGTGTGCTCCTTCGAGGTGAAGGCGTTGATCTCGCCGCCCACCGCGTCCATCTCGGCTGCCAGCGACGCCGCATCACGGTGCGGAGTCGCCTTGAACAGCAGGTGTTCCAGGAAATGCGCCGAGCCCGCCGAGGCGGGGTGCTCGTCGCGCGAGCCGACCGCCACCCACAGGCCGACGGCGGCGGACCGGGAACCCGGCACCGTCTCCGTGACCACCCGCAGGCCGCCGGGCAGCACACTACGACGGACGGGGGCACCCGATCCGGATGCCCCCGCCCGCGCAGCCTGCGTTTTCAGGCCGCTCAGTGCTACGCCTCGGTCGCCGCGGCGTCCGACTCGGCGGCCGGAGCCGCCTCCTCGACCACGGGGATCAGGCTGATCTTGCCGCGCTCGTCGATGTCCGCGATCTCCACCTGCAGCTTGCTGCCGACGTTGACCACGTCCTCGACCTTGTTCACGCGCTTGCCGTTGCCCAGCTTGCTGATGTGCACCAGGCCGTCACGGCCGGGCACCAGCGAGACGAAGGCACCGAACGCCGTGGTCTTGACCACGGTGCCCAGGAAGCGCTCGCCCACCTTCGGCAGCTGCGGGTTGGCGATGGCGTTGATCCGGTCGATCGCCGCCTGTGCCGACGGGCCGTCGGCCGCACCGACGAACACGGTGCCGTCATCCTCGATGGAGATGTTGGCGCCGGTCTCCTCGGTGATGGAGTTGATCGTCTTGCCCTTGGGGCCGATGACCTCACCGATCTTGTCCACGGGCACCTTGATGGTGGTGATCCGCGGGGCGTACGGGCTCATCTCGTCGGGCGCGTCGATCGCCTCGGCCATGACCTCGAGGATCGTGGTGCGAGCGTCCTTGGCCTGCGCCAGGGCGCCGGCCAGGACCTGCGAGGGGATGCCGTCGAGCTTGGTGTCGAGCTGCAGCGCGGTGACGAAGTCACTGGTGCCCGCCACCTTGAAGTCCATGTCGCCGAAGGCGTCCTCGGCACCGAGGATGTCGGTCAGGGCTACGTAGCGGGCCTGACCGTCGACCTCGTCGGACACCAGGCCCATGGCGATACCCGCGACGGGGGCCTTCAGCGGCACACCGGCGTTGAGCAGCGACATGGTCGAGGCGCACACCGAGCCCATCGACGTGGAACCGTTGGAGCTCAGCGCCTCCGAGACCTGACGGATGGCGTAGGGGAACTCCTCCACCGACGGCAGCACGGGCACCAGTGCGCGCTCGGCGAGCGCGCCGTGGCCGATCTCGCGACGCTTCGGGCTGCCCACGCGGCCGGTCTCACCGGTCGAGTACGGCGGGAAGTTGTAGTGGTGCATGTAGCGCTTGCTCTTCTCGGGTCCGAGCGAGTCGATCTGCTGCGCCATCTTCACCATGTCCAGCGTGGTGACACCCAGGATCTGGGTCTCGCCGCGCTCGAACAGCGCGCTGCCGTGCGCGCGCGGGATCACGGCGATCTCGGCGCTCAGCGAGCGGATGTCGGTGATGCCACGGCCGTCGATGCGGAAGTGGTCGGTGAGGATGCGCTTGCGCACCAGCTTCTTGGTCAGCGAGCGGAAGGCCGCGCCGATCTCGCCCTCGCGGCCCTCGAACTTCGGGCCCAGCTCCTCGAGCACCTCACCCTTGAGGGCGTCGGTGGCGGCGTCGCGCTCCTGCTTGCCGGCGATCGACAGTGCGGCGTCCAGCTTGGCCGAGGCAGCAGCCTCGACGGCGGCGAAGACGTCGTCCTGGTAGGCCGGGAACAGCGGGAACTCGCCGGTGGGCTTGGCAGCGCGCGCGGCCAGCTCCTTCTGCGCCTCGCACAGTGCGGCGATGAAGGGCTTGGCGGCCTCGAGGCCCTCGGCCACGACGGCCTCGGTCGGCGCGGTGGCGCCGCCCGCGACGAGCTCGATGACGTTCTCGGTGGCCTCGGCCTCGACCATCATGATCGCGACGTCGGCGTCCTTGCCGGAGCCCGAGACGATGCGACCCGCGACGACCATGTCGAAGACGGCGCCCTCGAGCTGCTCGACGGTCGGGAAGGCGACCCACTGGCCGTCGATCAGGGCGACGCGCACGCCGCCGACGGGGCCGGAGAAGGGCAGGCCCGCGATCTGGGTGGACGCGGAGGCGGCGTTGATGGCCACCACGTCGTACAGGTCCTTGGGATCGAGCGAGAGCACGGTCACGACGACCTGGATCTCGTTACGCAGGCCGTCGACGAAGGACGGGCGCAGCGGCCGGTCGATCAGGCGGCAGGTGAGGATCGCGTCGGTCGACGGGCGACCCTCGCGACGGAAGAACGAGCCGGGGATGCGGCCCGCGGCGTACATGCGCTCCTCGACGTCCACCGTGAGGGGGAAGAAGTCGAAGTGCTCCTTGGGGTGCTTGCTGTGCGCCGTGGTCGACAGCAGCATGGTCTCGTCGTCGAGGTAGGCGGCGACGGCACCGGCGGCCTGCAGCGCGAACCGGCCGGTCTCGAACCGGATGGTGCGCTTGCCGAACGAACCGTTGTCGATGACGGCGACGGCTTCGGTGATGTCGTCGTCCAGTTCGACCTGGATGTTGTCGGACATGAAGTGAAGTGGAACCTTTCGGACACAGGACCGTCCGTGCCCGGCCACGCGCAGTTGCGCACGGCCTCGTCATTCGACGCGGCGGCGGAGCGCCCCGGTGCGGTCATCGATCGAAGCCGTCGGAATCTCCGCGGACAGCGTGCTGTCGCAGGACTCCGGCGGCCACTACCGAGGACCACCCCGCAGGGAGTGACACCGTGGTGGCGCTTCGCATCGTCGTGACCGGCTTTCACCGGCGCCGACGTCGGACGGACCTGTGTCAAGGCTATCATTTGGAGTCTTTTCCACGTGAGTCGTACACGCCGGTACGCACACGCCGAGAGAGGTAGCCGATGCAGCAGAGCGTCCGCGAGCGGACCAACGAGGCCACCGCCACCTGGCTGGCGCGGGCCATGTTCTTCGCGGCCGTCGTTTCGCTGCTCGGCGCGGTGATCCGCGGCGACCGCTTCTTCAACTTCACGGCCGACATCCTGGGCGTGTTCGGCATCCCCGCCTTCCCCAGCCTCCTGTTCGTCGCGCTGCTCACGGTGCTCAGCGGAGCGCTCCGGCGGCGGCTCCGCGCGGCGCACACCGTGGCCTGTGCGCTGATGGCCCTCGAGGTCGCCGCGAACGTCCTCGTGCTCGGCCTCATCGTCACCGAGGAACTGGGCGACGAGGGGTCCGCGCGCGTCCCGTGGCTGGTGGCGAACTACTTCGAGGTCCGCTACTCCCTCCCGGGAGCGGCCCTGGCCGCGGCGGTCAGCGCGGCGACGCTGGCCCTGGCGATCTCAGCCCGGCCTGCCTTCCCGGCGCGTCTCGCGCACGGCTCGCGCCGCGCCGCGATCGGCGTGCTCACCGGCGGCCTGCTGCTGTCGTACCTCATCACGCTCGCGCTCACCTTCACCTTCCCGGGCAGGCTGCGCGGCCCCGTCGAGATCGCGGTGTGGGCCCTGCGCTCCACCTTCGGCGTCTCCCTCCCCCGGCGGCTCGACCTGATGCTCAACGGACACTCGGGACCGCCCTGGATCTACTCCTTCGCCGGTGTCATGTCGGCGACGGTGCTGATCCTGGCCCTGATGGCGTTCTGGCGGGCCGGCCGCGGCGACGAGCTGATGACCGAGCCCGAGGAGCTGGAAGTACGGCGCCTGCTGCTGACCTACGGCGAGGACGATTCGCTGGGCTACTTCGCCACCCGGCGCGACAAGTCGGTGATCGCCGCGCCCGACCGTCGGGCCGTGGTCACGAGCCGGGTGGTCGGTCCGGTCTCCATGGCCAGCGCCGACCCGATCGGCGACCGGGAATCCTGGCGCGCCGCGGTGAACGCCTGGCTGGAGGACTGCCGCCGGCACAGCCTGTACCCGGCCGTCCTGGCGGCGAGCGCCGACGGCGCCGCCGTCTACGAGGACGCCGGGCTGCGCACCCTCAACATCGGTGACGAGGCGATCATCCACGTCGACCGGTTCACGCTCAAGGGCCGCGACATGCGCGCGGTGCGGCAGGCCGTGACCCGCGTGAGCACCGCCGGCTACACCCTGCGCGTGCGTCGCCATGCCGACCTCACCGCGGAGGAACTGAGCCAGGTGGCGCAGCTCGCCGAGAAGTGGCGCGGCGAGGAGACCGAGCGCGGTTTCTCCATGGCACTCAACCGGATCGGCGATCCCGTGGACGGACGGTGCGTGCTGGTCACGGCCCACGACGCCACCGGTGAGGTGCGCGGCCTGCTCAGCTTCGTCCCGTGGGGCACCCGCGGCCTCTCGCTCGATCTGATGCGCCGCGACCGCAACGCCGAGAACGGCCTCAACGAGTTCATGGTGGCCAAGCTGGTGGAGCAGAGCGCCGAGATCGGCATCCGGCGGATCTCGTTGAACTTCGCCGTCTTCCGCGCGGTCTTCTTCGAGGCCGACCGGGTCGGCGCGGGACCGGTCACACGGATGGTGGATTCGGTCCTGAGTTTCGCCTCGAAGTTCTACCAGCTCGAGACGCTGTACCGGTCGAACGACAAGTACCGGCCCGACTGGGTGCCCCGGATCCTCTGCTACGACCCGTCGCTCACCGCAGTCCGCGCGGGCATCGCGGTCGGCACCGCCGAGGGCTTCCTCCCCCAGATCGGCCCGAAGTTCCTGTCCGGTCCCGAGGTTCCCGATCAGCAGGATCAGCGCGACCCCGAGTTCGTGGTGCGCCTGCTCGCCGAGGAGGAGCGCCTACTGCACCGCGAGGTGCCCGCCCCGAGGCTCTCCGAGCAGCAGCGTGTGCGGCGGCGCAAGCTCACCGCGATGGAGGACGCCGGGATGCCGGGCTATCCGCCATCGGTGCCGCGGACGGCCTCACTCGCCGAGGTGCGCGAGCGACTGACCGGGCTGGCCGCCGATTCCGCCACGGGGACGCAGGTCTCGGTGACCGGGCGGATCCGCGGCATCCGCGACTACGGCGGCGTCACCTTCGTCGATCTGCACGAGGGCGGTGCGCGGCTGCAGGTGATCGCCGAACGCGGGCGCACCCCGGACGATCGGCGCGCCTTCTGGCGGGAGTCGATCGACATGGGCGATCTGGTGTCGGTGACCGGGGAGATGGTCACCTCGCACATCGGTGAACTGTCGGTGCTGCTGCAGGATTGGGCGATGGCCGGCAAGTGCCTGTCACCGGTACCCAAACCCCGTGTCCGCCTGGGCGAGGAGACCAGGGCCCGCAACCGCTCGCTCGACCTCATGACCGATGAGGGCGCGGTCGATCTGCTCTACCGTCGCTCGCGCGCCGTCGCGTCGATGCGGTCCACCTTCGCGGGGCACGGCTTCACCGAGGTCGAGACGCCGATGTTGCAATCGGTGCACGGCGGCGCCGCGGCGCGCCCGTTCACCACCCACATCAACGCCTACGACATGGATCTGTACCTGCGCATCGCCCCCGAGCTGTACCTCAAGCGGTTGGCCGTGGGCGGGATGGGGAAGATCTTCGAGATCAACCGGAACTTCCGCAACGAGGGCGCCGATGCCACCCACAATCCGGAGTTCACCTCGCTCGAGGCGTATCAGGCGTACGGCGATTACACGACGATGCGCACCCTGACCCGCGAGGTGATCCTCGCCGCCGCCGTCGCGGTGAACGGGCGCCCGGTGGCGATCCGGCCCGACGGCGAGGGCGGCACCCGCGAAGTGGATCTCACCGCCGAGTGGCCCGTGACCACGGTGCACGAGGCCGTCTCCCGCGCGACGGGTACCTCGGTGACTCCCGACACCGAGGTCGAGGAGCTCGAGGCACTGTGCCGCCACTGGCACGTGGCGACCCCGACCGGGGCGTCGGCGGGCAAGCTCGTGATGGAGCTGTACGAGGGGCTGGTCGAGAAGCAGACCGAATTTCCCACGTTCTACTGCGATTTCCCGATCGAGGTCTCACCGCTGGCCCGCAAGCATCGCCGGGACCCCCGGCTGACGGAGCAGTGGGACCTGGTGGGTTTCGGCGCCGAACTGGGCACCGCGTACACCGAGCTGACCGACCCGATCGACCAGCGCGAGCGGCTCACCCAGCAGTCCATGGCCGCGGCGGCGGGCGATCCCGAGGCGATGGAGCTCGACGAGTCCTTCCTCGACGCGCTCTCCTACGCGATGCCGCCCACCGGCGGCCTCGGCATCGGCGTGGACCGCATCATCATGCTGCTCGCCGGCGTGAACATCCGTGCCACCCTGGCCTTCCCGTTCATCAAACCCCAGGACCGCTGATCCGGGTCGCGCTCGATCTGCGCACCGGCGAATTTCGTGTGATGCTCTAACTATGTCGAGACGAGCAGTGGTCACCGGTGGCGGAACGGGAATCGGAAGGGCCATCGCACAGCGGCTGGCCGAGGACGGCGACCACGTTCTCATCGTCGGGCGCAGGCAGCAGGTGCTCGCCGATACCGCCGCGGCCATCAACGCCGCAGTCGGTGCCGAGCTGGTCTCGGTCGTCGCCGCGGACCTCACCACGCCCGAGGGCGCCGAGGCGCTGGCGGGCGCCGCCACGCAGCAGGGCACCGTGGACGTCCTGGTCAACAACGTGGGCGGCAACCCCCGGCGCTCCCCCACGACGCTCACCGAGCTGGCCGATCTCTACACGGAGGCCTTCCGGCTCAACGTGATCACCGCGGTACTGACCACCGAGGCACTGCGACCGCACCTCACCCGGCCGGGCGCGCGGATCGTCTCGATCAGCTCGATCGCCGGTCTCCGCGGTCCGGGGGCCTACGGGGCGGCCAAGGCGGCGCTGCACGGCTGGTCGCTGGGCCTGGCAACCGAGGTCGCGGCCGAGGGCATCACCGTCAACGTGGTGGCCCCGGGGTTCGTGCCCGACACCGAGTTCTGGTCCGAGCGGCTCACCACCGAACTGGCGGAGAGCCGCATCGCGCAGATCCCCGCGGGCCGTCCCGGCACCCCCGCCGAGGTGGCAGCCGCAGTCTCCTACCTCGCCGCGCCCGACGCGGGCTGGACCACCGGCCAGATCCTCCAGGTCAACGGCGGTACGCTGCTCGGCCGCGGCTGATGTCAGTCGACGGTGATCTCGGGCCTCCCCGAGGGGATGGAGATCACCGCGCGGCGGTGCAGCGGCAGTCCACGGCTGGCGATCGAATCGGCCACGCGGAACTCCGCACGCCACTGATCCCGGGACAGCCGGTTGAGCACGTAGCCGCGCTGCGCGTTACCGAATTTCACGTGCGGTGAGGCCGCCTTGATGGCCTTATCGGCCTCGTCACTGTCTTTTCCGTCCTTGCCCGAGGCGATCGAGGTGCCCGCCAGTTCCACGCCGACCGTGGGAGCCTCACGCGTGTAGGTGGACTTCAGCTCCGAGACCACGTTGCGATGGATGTCCCCGACGATCGAGACCAGGTTGGAGACCCGGCGCTGCGCGGCCCCGTCGAGGATCCGGGACCGCGATGCCTCGTAGCCGCTCCAGCCGTCCATCGAGACGATCCGCCGACCGTCCGTGTTCCGCGCGAGATCGGCGATCGTGGTCTGATGCGCGAGCACGTTCCACTGTGCGCCGCCCGTGGCGAGACCGTCGAGGATCCACTTCTCCTGCGCCGCGCCCGTGATCGTGCGCGCGGGATCGGCCGTCGCCGCATCCTGCGGGCTCGCCTTGTCGTCATTCGCCTGATCGCTGCGGTACTGCCGAGTGTCGAGCACGCTGAACCGGGCCAGATCGCCGAAGTCGAAGCGCCGGTACATCCGGATGTCCGGACCGTCCGGACGCAGGGCGGCGCGCACCGGCATGTTCTCCCACCAGGCCTTGAAGGCAGCCGCGCGACGCACGATGAACTCCGACGGCGATTGCCCCTTCTCCGGAATCCCCGCGGCCCAGTTGTTCTCGACCTCGTGGTCGTCGTACGCGCAGATGAACGGTGCCGCTCGGTGCGCGGCCTGCAGGTCGGGATCGAGTTTGTAGAGCGCGTAGCGGTCGCGGTAATCGGCCAGCGTGGTCATCTCGGTCCAGGCCGACTGGGGCACCTCCGTGGTGGGCCGGCGCACCGTCGCGGGCTTGATCTCGTACTCGTAGACGTAATCGCCGAGGTGGAAGACCACATCGGGCGCCGCGGCGGCCAGATCGGCGAAGGCGTTGAAGTAGCCGTCGGTCCAGGCCTGGCAGGAGACGACGGCGAAGGACAAGGCGCTCACCCGGGCCCCGGCCGCGGGCGCCGTTCGGGTCCGGCCGATCGGCGAGACATCGGGACCGCTGCGGAATCGGTAGTAGTAATCGGTGGCCGAACGCAGGCCCCGCACGTCGACGTGCACGCTGTGGCCGTCCTGCGGCACGGCGGCGGTCTCGCCGCGCTGGATCACCGAGCGGAAACCGCGGTCCGCGGCGATCTCCCACTGGACGGCGACCGGCCGGTCGGGCATGCCGCCACCGGGCTGCAACGGACTGCGTGCGAGTCGTGTCCACAGCACCACGCCGTCGGGCAGCGGATCGCCCGAGGCGACCCCCAGCGTGAACGGGTCACCCGACTCGAGCGGCTGCGCTGCGGCGATGGGCCCGCCCATCAGCTGCGGGGTGAAGGCGACTCCGCCCACCAGGCCCATCCAGGTCATGAACCGGCGGCGGGAGGTACCCGCGGCGAGGCTGCGGTCGGGCAGGACATCGAACGTGGCTGATCGTTGCGACATGGGTACTGGTGTTACCGGGCCAATGTGACCCGGGCGACACCCCGAGGTGGCCGCCGCGACCCGGGGAGGTGAAGGACCGATGAACCGCACCCGGAGGTCAAACGCCGACGGCCCGCCCCCGAGTTCCGGGAGCGGGCCGTCGGTGAAGAACTCTTAGCGGCGCAGGCCGAGACGCTCGATGAGCGTGCGGTAGCGGTTGATGTCGACCGAGGCGACGTACTTCAGCAGACGGCGACGACGGCCGACGAGCAGCAGCAGGCCGCGACGGCTGTGGTGATCGTGCTTGTGGGTCTTGAGGTGCTCGGTGAGGTCGACGATGCGCTTGGTCAGCATCGCGACCTGGGCCTCGGGAGAACCGGTGTCGGTCTCGTGCAGGCCGTACTCGGCGAGGATGGACTTCTTCTGCTCAGTGGTGAGCGCCATGGATCGGCTCCTTGTTTCAGTATCGCGTCGCTACATCCGTGCCGCCGCCGCGAACCACAGCAGGCACGATCAACCAACTTACCAGAGGTCAGGCGATTCCCAGAATCGTCCGGGTCCTGTCGACATCGCCGCTCATGGCTTCGAGCAGCTCGTCGATCGAATCGAAGCGCACCATGCCGCGCACGCGCTCCACGAAGTCGACCGCCACGTGCTGGCCGTAGAGGTCGGCGGAGGTGTCGAGCACGAAAGCCTCGACGGTGCGCGTGCGCCCCGAGAAGGTGGGGTTGCTGCCCACCGACACGGCGGCGGGGTACCGCTCCCCCGGCGTCACCTGGCCCACGACCGGGCCGGCGCCGAGCACCGTGAACCACGCCGCGTACACGCCGTCCGCGGGGATCGCGGCGAACATCGGCGGCGCGACATTGGCGGTCGGGAAACCCAGCTCCCGGCCGCGGCCGTCGCCGCGCACGACGACGCCCTCGACGCGGTGCGGGCGCCCGAGCGCCTCCGCGGCGGCGGCCACATCGCCCGCGTCGACACAGGACCGGATGTAGGTCGACGAGAAGGTCACGGCGTGCTCGGTGAGCAGCGGCACCGAATCCACTGAGAAGCCGAATTTGCGGCCCAGCGTGGTGAGCATCTCGACGTTGCCGAGGGCGCGGTATCCGAAGGTGAAGTTGTCGCCCACCACCACGGCGGCGGCGTGCAGGCGCTCGACCAGAACGGAATGCACGAAATCCTCGGCCGGCTGCGCCATGACGGTGGCGGTGAAGGGCATCACGCAGAAGACGTCGATGCCGAGCTCCTCGGCGAGTTCGGCGCGCCGCGTGAGCGTGGTCAGTTGCGGCGGATGCGATCCGGGCCGCACCACTTCGGCGGGATGGGGGTCGAAGGTCATGAGCACGGCCGGCAGGCCGCGGGCATGCGCCTCCGCGGTCGCCCGTGCGATCAATTGGGCGTGTCCGCGGTGTACACCGTCGAACACGCCGATCGTCACCACACAGCGTCCCCAGTCCGCGGGAACGTCATCGAGCCCTCGCCAGCGAAGCACGCACTCACCCTATCGGACCGCCTATGGTGGACGCGTGAGTAAGCCTCCCCTGTCTGATTCGCGGCCCGCCCCCGCCCGGCCCGTGAGCGAGCTGTCCGCGGTCACACAGGACTACCTGAAGCAGATCTGGACCGCTCAGGAGTGGTCCGATGTGAAGGTCAGCACGAAGTCGCTCTCCGATGCGCTCGGCGTCTCCGCCTCCACCGCGTCCGAGGCCATCCGCAAACTCGCCGATCAAGGTCTGGTCAATCACGCCAAGTACGGCGCGGTGACCCTGACCGATGCCGGCCGGGCGGCGGCCACCGCGATGGTGCGGCGCCACCGGCTCCTGGAGACCTTCCTGGTGTCGGAACTGGGCTACGGCTGGGACGAGGTGCACGACGAGGCCGAGGTCCTCGAGCACGCCGTCTCCGAGCGGTTCCTGGCCCGGCTCGACGAGCGGCTCGGCTTCCCCGAGCGCGATCCGCACGGCGATCCGATCCCCCAACCCGACGGCACCGTCCCCACGCCCGACGCCCGGCTGCTCTCGGAGCTCGGCGCGGGGCAGACGTGCACCGTGGCCCGGATCTCCGACGCCGACCCGGAGATGCTGCGCTACTTCCAAGAGGTGGGCATCGCGCCCGACGCACGCATCGACGTGGTGGAACTACGCAAGTTCCTCGGGACGATCGCGGTTACCGTCAACGACGGTGCGCCCCTCGACCTGGGAGATGTGGCCGCCCAGTCGATCTGGGTCCGGGACTGACCAGGCGCCGCGCCGGGCGTACGCCCAGCCGGCGGCGCGCAGCACCATGAGGAGCGTGACCGCGTTGTGCGCGTACTTCGGCGCGGCACGGTGCGCATGCCTCCACCATGAAATCAACTGACCCGACAATCAATCGTTGATTCGTTCCCACACGCCGCGGGCGATCGCGGCGACCGCCTCCAACTCCACCAGCGGGACGCCCTCGCGGGCCGCCTCGGCGAGCCCGTTGAGCGAACTCATCGTGAATCGGGCCAACGCCTGCGGATCGACATCGGCGGGCAACTCGCCGGCGGCGACGTCGCGCCGGATGCGGTCCGTCAGTCGCGCGACGTTGGCCGATCGCATCGCGATCATCCATCCGGCGACACCCTCGTCCGCGGTTCCCGCGTCGCCACTGACGACCAGACAGCCCCGCGGCAGCCCGTCGCGGGTGTACCGCGCCGGCCCCTCGGTGAGCAGCCGGATCGCGGCGTCCCGCGCCGTCGCCCCCTCCGCGAGCGCGAGGTCGATGAATCCGCCGTACCGACGGTCGTACTCCCCGACCGCCTCCTCGAACAGGCTGCGCTTGTCACCGAAGGCGCGATACAGGCTGGGCGCCTCCACCCCCAGCCGCTCCGTGAGGTCGCGCACCGAGGTCGCCTCGTAGCCGCGTTCCCAGAACAGCTTCGCGGCCGCATCCAGCGCCGCATCCCGATCGAAGGAACGCGGTCGCCCGCGGGTCGAGGTAGCCATGCAAGACATTCTATAGCGATCGCTACGTAATCTGCTACGGTACTTCCGTAACGATCACTACGTTATTGGAGGAGCGACATGGAACAGGACCTGACCGGCAAGTCAGCGCTGGTCACCGGCGGCGGGCGCGGGATCGGCAGGGCGATCGCGGAGAACCTCGGCGCCCGCGGCGCGCGGGTCGCCGTGCACTACGGCAGCAACGCCGACGCCGCCCGGGAGACCGTGGAGCGGATCGAGGCCGGGGGCGGCGCCGCGGTGGCCATCGCGGCCGAACTGGGAACGACGGGAGACGCCGAGACGCTGTGGACCGAGTACGACGCCCACTTCGACGGCGTCGACATCCTGATCAACAACGCCGGCATCCTCGGCGGGCGGCTCCCGTTCCAGGACGTCACGGTGGACGCCTTCGATCTGGTGCACGCGGTGAATGCCCGCGCCCCCTTCTTCGTGACGCAGCGCGGCCTCCCGCGCCTGCGCGACGGCGGCCGGATCGTGAACATCTCCACGCGCTTCACCCACGGCTCGTACAACCCCTCCCTCCTGCCCTACGCGATGTCGAAGGCCGCGGTCGACGCACTCACCTACGCCCTGGCCAAAGAACTCGCTCCCCGATCGATCACCGTCAACGCCGTGGGTCCGGGCGGCACCGCGACCGAGATGAACGCCGCCCGGCTCGCCACCGAGGAGGGACGCGCCGCCATGGCAGCCGACTCACCCCTCGGCCGAATCGGACAGCCCGCGGACGTGGCGGGCATCGTCGGCTTCCTGGTATCCGACGCCGCCGCCTGGGTGACGGGACAGTGGATCGACGCCAGCGGAGGGTCGCTGCTCTGATGCCCCTCGCCATCGTGATCCTCGGATTCGGCATCTTCGCCCAGGGAACCTCGGAGATGATGCTCGCCGGGCTGCTGCCCGAGCTCGCCGTCGACCTCGGAATATCCATTCCCCGTGCGGGACTCCTGATCTCGGGCTTCGCCGTCGGCATGATGGTGGGCGCACCGGTGCTGGCGCTGGCCACCCTGCGCTGGCCCAAGCGGCGCGCGCTGCTGGTGTTCACCGCGGTCTTCGCCGTCACCCACCTGATCAGCGCCGCCACGGACTCGTTCGCGGTGCTCCTCGCGATGCGCTTCGCGGGCGCCTTCGTCTACGCGGGCTTCTGGGCGGTGGCCGCCACCACCGCGATGGCGCTGGTCCCCGCGGACCGGCGCGGGCGGGCGATGAGCGTGATCGCGGGCGGGCTCACCGTGGCCACCGTGATCGGCCTGCCCGCGGGAACCGTGCTCGGACAGCACGCGGGATGGCGGGCGACCTTCCTGGCCGTCGCGGTCGCCACCGCGGTGGCGGGAATCGCGGTGGCCGTGACGGTGCCGCGGGACGTCGGCGGTGGCGCGTCGGCGCGCCCCCGGGAGGAGATCCGGGGACTGCGCGTCCCCCGGCTGTGGCTCTCCTACGCCATCACTGCGACGTCCGTGGCGGCACTGTTGATCTCGTTCGGCTACCTCGGCGCGATGCTCATCGACACCACCCGGCTCGCACCGAGCACCGTCCCGCTGGTGCTGGCGCTGTACGGGGTCGGTGCGGTCGGGGGCATCGCGCTCGGCGGACGCATCGCGGACCGGCACCCGATGTCGACCCTGGTCGCGGGTACCGCGGCCCTGGCGATCGTCTCGCTAGTCCTGGCGGCGGCTCTCCCCCAGGCGATTCCGACTGCGATCGCGGCCGGGGCGCTCGGCGCCGCGGGCTTCGTGACCAACCCGGTGTTGAACTCGAGGATCTTCGGATTGGCTCCCGGCGCACCGGCCCTGGCGCCCGCCTTCACCGCCGCCGCCTTCAACGTGGGCATCGCCTTCGGTCCCTGGTTCGGTGGCGCCCTACTCGATCAGGGACTGGGCTACCGCGCACTGCCGGTCGCCGGTGCCGTCCTCGCGGCGGTTGCCGTGGCGCTGGTCCTGGCGGATGCGCGGATGCAGCGTCAGAGGTTCTTGAGCGCCTCGCGTGTGGACAGCCCGCTCAGCACGTCCTCGTGTTCGGCCACGTAATCGCGGACCCATGCGGGATCGGTCTTGGCGTGCTCACGCAGCGCCCACCCGATCGCCTTGCGGAGGAAGAACTCCGATTCGGACAGGGCCGGTTCGATCACCTCGGTCAGCAGCGCGGTGTCGAGCCGGTCCTTGCGGCCGAGCTGCGAGATGATCGCCAGCCGGCGCAGCCACAGGTTCTCGCCCCGGCTCCACAACCGCACGGCATCGGCGGTCCGGTCGGGGTACTCGTCGTGCAGATCAGCGATGTGGCGGGCCACCTCGTCCACGTGATCCCACCAGGCCCCGGTGACCGCGATGTGCTCGTGCAGCGGCAGCAGATCGAACCGGCCCTTGGTGAGCCGCCCACGGAGCAGGTGCTGAGCGGCGTAGCGCTCCTCGCGGTAGGCGGCGCCGTCCCACAGGTCGTTCACGGTGCCGAGCAGATCGTCGAGATCGGTCGGTGTGTGCTCGCGCCGGGCCGCGGAGGTGATCGAGCGTGCCAGCGGCGCCGGAACACCGAGGAAGGGCATCGTCGATTTCATGTAGGCCTGCATCTTCGGCGCCCGTTCGGGATCGGCGGCGGCGCGCAGGTCCGCCCGGATCGCCTCGGCCAGTGCGGTCATCGCTCTCCCCCGCTGTTCGATCCGCGCCACCGCAGCGGCGCCTCGTCGTACTCCTCGGCGATGTGCGCGGCCATCCCCACGGTGCGACCGTACTGGAACAGCACCTCGCCCGTCTGCGGCGGCAGTTCCAGCGTCAACGCGACGACCGCACCCGCGAGATCGATGTTGATGCGGCGGTCCACCCGCTCCGCCACCGCGGCGAGCGCCGCGAGCGCGGGTGCCTCCGGCCGCTGGGCGCGCACCAGGTCGAGCACCACGGTCGCCCGCGGATCGTGATCGGTGTACACGATGTGCCCGAACCCGGGGACGGCTCCGCCACCGGCCGATTCGGCGATCACCTCGTCCACGTCGTCACCACGCAGCACCCTCTCCAGCAGCCGGTACGCCGCGAGCGGGGCACCGCCGTGCAGCGGTCCGGACATGGCGCCGTAGCCGGCCACGAGGGCGTCGAGCAGGCCGGCCCGGGCGGAGGCCGCGACCCGGGCCGCCGTGGTGGAGGCGGCGAGACCGTTGTCGATGAGACAGGTCGCGAGTGCATCGATCCACGGATGATCGAGCCGCACCTCCGGGACCAGGTCCGCGAGTACGGGGAGCAACCCCAGCGCCCGCTCAGCCACCGAGGAGCGGTCCGCCCGCAGCGGATCGTGTGCGGCGAGTAGCGCCACGGCGAGTGGGATGCGCCGCTCCAGGCTCACGGCCCGCGCGACGTCGAGCGCCACGTCCGGCGGTGGGTGCGCCACCGCGGTCTGCAGCACGAAGCGGGAGGCGCCGCCGAAATCCATCGCCGTGCACACGGATTCGATCGACCGTCCGCGCAGGAACAACCGATCGTCGCGCAACGCCGAGACCCGGGTGGTCACGGCCCGGAACCGCAGTAGCCGCTCGGCCTCGCGCCGGCCGTCGTGTTTGGCGGCGGCCAGCGAATCGATCTGCGTCCGATCGAACAGCGACTCCGCCTGCCCCGGCATCCGGCGCGAGACGAGCACGCCGCGGCTCACGTAGGAGTACAGCGTGCCGCGCTTCACCCCGAGCCGCTGCGCGGCCTCCGTCGTGGTGATCCAGGTGTCCACAGGGTTGATTCAATCAACATTGCAGACATTGATCAACATCGCCAGACTCGGGGCATGACCAGTGCGATCACCGCCCCGCGCGGACTCAAGAACGTCGTCGTGGCCGACACCGAACTCGGTGACGTCCGCGGTGAACAGGGCTTCTTCCACTACCGCGACCGCGACGCCACCGTGCTCGCCCGCACCCGCCCGTTCGAGGACGTCTGGCAGCTCATGCTCGACGGCGCACTCCCCACCCCCGAGCAGTCCGCCGTCTTCGCCCGCCGCATCGGCGAGCTGCGTGCGATCCCCGGCGGCACCGTGGACCTGCTGCGCGCCACGGTCACCGAGGGCGCCGACCCGCTGCGCGCCCTGCGGATCGCCCTCTCCGCGCTCGGCCTCGACGATCGCCCGATGCTCGACCTCCCGGAGGAGGCCCGGCGGGAGGCGGCGCTGCGCTACGCGGCGGCCTTCCCCACCATCCTGGCGGCGGCGCACCGTCTGGCGAACGGACTGGACGTGCTCGACCCCGATCCGGAGGCGGCACACGCGGCCGACTACCTGCGGATGGCCACCGGCGCAGCGAATCCGAGGGATGTGGCCGCCGTGCAGACCTATCTCGTGGCCACGATCGACCACGGCTTCAACGCCTCGACCTTCGCCGGACGCGTGATCGCCTCCGCCGGATCGGATATGGCCTCCTGCCTACTGGGGGCGGTCGGCGCCTTCCTCGGCCCCCTGCACGGCGGCGCGCCGAGCCGCGCTCTCGCCGCACTCGACGCGATCGGCGACCCGTCGAACACCCGCGCCTGGGTGCGCGAACGGATCGCGAACGAGGAGAAGATCATGGGTTTCGGGCACGCCGTGTACCGCACGCACGACCCGCGCTCGGAACTGCTCAAGCAGGTCGCGATGGGTTACGACAGCGCGCTGGTGCGGCGGGCCACCGCGGTGGAGCGCGAGATCGAATCGGCCATCAACGAACTCAAGCCGGGCCGCAGGCTATACGCGAACGTCGAGTACTACGCGGGGGTCGTGATGAGCGAGGCCGGCCTGCCGCCGTCGATGTTCACCCCCACCTTCGCAGTGGCCCGCGTGGTCGGCTGGACCGCGAACATCCTCGAACAGGCCCGCGACGGCAAGATCATCCGGCCGTCCGCGCGCTACGTGGGCCCCGCACCGATCCCGGGCGTGTGATTCAGGCGGCGGGCCGCACCACGAAGACCGAGCTCGCCCGCTTGCCGGACTCCTCGAGCAGTGCGATGGCCCGTCCGCCGGGCGCCACGGCGGCGTACACGCCGGGCATCCCGATCGGTTCGAGCCACCGCCCCAGCGAGAGGTCGACGGCCTGCTCCTCGGTGATCTCACGCACCGCGAAACCCGTTGCCACGGCGGCGTCGATGTCGTACGACAGGCGCGGCTGCTCGAAGAGATCGTCGATCGTGATCGCCTGGTCCAGCCCGAAGGGCCCGACGCGGGTGCGGCGCAGCGCGGTCAGGTGGCCACCCACGCCGAGCGCCGCGCCGAGGTCCCGGGCCAGCGCCCGCACGTAGGTGCCCGATGAGCACTCCACGTGCACATCGACATCGAGGAAATCGCCGTCGCGCCGGAAGGCCGACGCCGAGAACTCGTCGACCCGCACCGGGCGCGCCTTGAGCTGCACGTCCGCTCCCTCCCGGACCAACTGGTGCGCCCGCTTACCGTCGACCTTGATGGCGCTCACGGAGGACGGCACCTGCTCGATATCGCCGGTGAGCGGCACCATGGCGGCCAGGACCTCGGCCTCCGAGATCCCGGACGCCGCGGCGCCGCCGGTGATCTCGCCCTCGGCGTCGTCGGTCGAGGTACTGGCCCCGAGCCGGACGGTGGCGGAGTAGGCCTTGGTGGTGAGCGCGAGGTGGCCGAGCAGTTTCGTGGCACGTTCGATGCCGATCACCAGCACGCCCGTCGCCATCGGATCGAGTGTGCCCGCGTGGCCCACCTTCCGGGTGCCCATTGCGCGGCGGCAGCGCGCAACCACGTCGTGACTGGTGAGGCCCGCCGGCTTGTCGACGATGATCAGTCCGGCGCCGTCCGGTTCGAGATAGGCCACCTCACACCACCGCGATCGAGGTCACGATGAGGCCGTCGACGATGCGCCACCGGCCGTCGAAGGAGGCGACCGGAGCCCCGCCGTCCGTCGCCTTCCCGTCGATCAGGATCCGCGAGTGGAACGTTCCCTCGGCGGCGTCGTCGGTCCGCGCACCGAGCTCGAAGGTGATCTCCGCGTCCTCGAAACCCAGCCACCGGCCCGTGATCGGGTTCCAGGCCTTGTACGTGGCCTCCTTGGCGCAGAACAGGAGCCGGTCCCAGTGCAGGCCGTCCTCGGGGCGGGCGGCGAGCACCTCGCGCTCGGACTCGACCGACACCGAGGGCAGCACCTTGTCCGGGAGCGGTAGGTGCGGCTCAGCGTCGATCCCGATGGTGCGCACCCCCATCCGGTAGCCCACCACCGCGCCGCGGTAGCCGTCGCAATGGGTGAGCGCGCCGACCACATTGCGCGGCCAGTCGACACCGCCGCCCTCGCCCTTGACCAGCACGGCATCGCCGATGCCCAACTCGCCCAGCGCGTCCCGCGCCAGATAACGCACCGTCGCGTACTCGGCCTGACGCTTGGGGACCGCCTTGGCGATCTGCGCGGCCTCCCGCGGATGCAGCGGGGCGTCCACATCGGAGTGGGACTCCCGTGCCACCACTCCCCGCGGCATCATCGACTGCAGGATCACTTCTTCCCCTCCCGGGCCTCGCGCGCCGCCCGGCGCTCCGCCACGCGCTGCCGCGCCGCATCGCGCATGTTCGCCACTCGTTCCCGTGCCTTCGCCGCCTCCGCCGGATCCACGGTGAAGTGCACGCCGTACTCGCCCAGCGATTCCTCGGTGTAACCGGGGGCGGGCAAAATCTGCCGCAGGAAGGGCTCGGGCAGCCCGCGCTGCTTCCACTCCCGCGGATAGCCCACCGACACCTCCTCGAACCGCACCCCGTCGTACCAGGTGGTGCGCGGAATGTGCAGGTGCCCGTACACCGCCGCCTCGGCGTTGTACCGCACGTGCCAATCCGCGGTCTCGACCGTGCCGCACCACAGCGCGAAGTCCGGATAGAACAGCACCTCGGTGGGCTCGCGGCGCAGCGGCCAGTGGTTGATCAGCACCGTCTTCGTGTCCGCGGGCAGCGCGGCCAGCCGGCGACGCGTGTACTCCAGTCGCGCCCGGCACCAGGCGTCGCGGGTGGCGTAGGGCTCGGCCGAGAGCAGGAACTCGTCGGTGGCCACCACGTTGTTCTCGCGCGCCGCGGCCAGCGCCTGCAGCGCGGTCTTATCGGCGTCGCGGAAGGTGTAGTCGTAGAGCAAGAACATCGGCACCAGCGTCACGGGTCCGAGCTCGGGATCGTCGAAAACGGGGTACGGGTCCTCCGGCGTGAGCACGCCGTGGCTGCGGCACAGGTCCACGAGATGGTCGTAGCGGGCCTCGCCGAAGACCTGCATAGGGTCCTTCGCGGTGGTGTAGAGCTCGTGGTTGCCGGGCACCCAGATGACCTTCGCGAACCGCGGGGCCACGGCGGCCAGCACCTCGTCGAGCGCATCCGTGCGCTCGCAGATGTCACCCGCCAGGATCAGCCAGTCGTCCGGCGACTCCGGCTGGATCCGCTCGACGATCACCTCGTTGCCGCGATGCCCGACGTGCAGGTCACTGATCGCAAAGAGCTTCGCCACCCCTCCACGCTACCGGCCGGTGCGTCGCGCCACCGACGCCGCACGGCGATGCGATCCCAAGAATTTAGGCAAGGTAACCCTAATGTCCGAATGCTAGGGTCTCGATCCATGACCACCGCACCGCGGCCCACGCGCCGCCGTTTCCTCGCCGCCTCGCTCGCCGTCGCGACCGCCGCCACCCTCGTCGCCTGCGGCTCGAGCGATACCGGCACAGCGGCGCCCACACGCACCGTCGACCACGCGATGGGCCGGACGAAGGTGCCCGAGAACCCCACGCGGATCGTGGTCATCGACTCACCGCACCTGGACGCGCTGGTCTCGCTCGGCATCAAGCCCGTGGGCGCCTCGGAGTCCGCCGCGAAGGCGGGCTTCCCCGGCTACCTCCGCGACAAGCTCGACGGCACCGAATCCGTGGGCCTGACCACGAGCCCCGATCTCGAGGCCATCGCCAAGCTCAAGCCCGATCTGATCATCGGCTCGAAGGTGCGCCACGAGAAGATCTACCCGCAGCTCAGCGCCATCGCCCCCACCGTCTACTCGGTGGACACCGGGACGAACTGGAAGGAGCAGGCCACCATCACCGCACTCGCGGTGAACCGGACGGACCAGATGAACACGCAGCTGGCCGACCTCGACGCCCGCGCCGCGGAGGTGGGCAAGCAGGTGGGCGCCCCCGGCACCTCCGTCTCCATCGTCCGGTTCCGCGCCTCCGGATTCCGGCTCTACGGTCCCGACACGTTCTCGGGCTCCGTGCTCACCTCGATGGGCTTCACCATCCCGCCGAAGCAGTGGAACGAGTACTCGATGATCGAGACCTCGCTGGAGAACTTCGGGGAGATCAACGGCGATTCGATCTTCTACACCCTCGGCGCCAACGCCGCACCGTCCGCGCAGACCGTCACCCAGCGCTGGGGCGCCCTGCCCGCCGTGGCCGCGAACCGCGCGCACGCGGTCGAGGACGAGACGTGGATGGTGGGCATCGGCGTGATCGGCGCCGGCCGGATCATCGACGACGTGCAGCGCGTCGCCACACCGAAGGCGTGACCACCCGCCGCGCCGCTCAGTAGTCTCGGAGGCGATGACCGCTACCGCAACCGAAGAACTCGGCGCGTACCCGCGCAAACCGCCCGTCCTGTGGACCGATTGGGCCATGGTCGGCCTCGCCGTCGTCTCCGTCGCCCTGATCGCGTGGATCAGCTTCTTCGACGTGGCGAAATCCACCGAGACCACCATCTTCATCGTCGACGGCGTGATCTGCGCGATCTTCGCCGCCGAGTTCCTGTGGCGGTGGCGGCGCGTGGGCTGGCACCACAAGTTCCTGCTCCACAACTGGTACGAGGTGCTCGGCATGGTGCCGGCGTTCGTGCTCACGGCGCCGTGGTTCCGCGCCTTCCGCCTGCTGCGCATCATCGTGGCGCTGGCCCGGCTGGCCCGCGCGATCGACCGGGTCTACGGCGACCGGATCACCGCCGCCGTGGTCAACCGCGCCACGGGCACCGTGGTGGAGGCGGTGAAGCGCCCGATCACCGTCGCGGTGCTCGACGAGGTGGCCGACGTGCTGCGGACCGGCAACTACACCGCCAACATCGCCGCGGCCCTCGAGGAGAACCGCGGCGAGATGGACGAGATGATCCTGGAGACGGTCAAGAACGACCCGCAGACCAAGCGGGTCAAGTACATCCCGTTCCACGACGACATCATCCGGCTGATCACCGACACCGTCTTCCGGATGGTCTTCCAGGTGCTCAAGGATCCGCGCACCGACGAGCTGGTCTCCGACGTGCTTCGGGAGAACATCGACCAGATGCGGGCGGCGGTGCAGCGCAAAGACGATCAGGACAAGCGGGCCGCGGCGACGGCGCAGCTCACTGCCGGAGCCGGTACAGGATCTCCGCATGCCCCTGCAGGAAGGCCTTCTCGTCCAGGCGCTTCCGGCGCATCCACCCCGTGACCTCGGAATTGCACTTGCTGGCGTTGCACGAGCGGCACGCGGGCACCACGTTCTCGCGGGTGTAGCGGCCCCCGCGGGAGATGGGCAGTACGCAGTCCTTCTGGAAGGGCCCCGGCGCCCCGCAGTAGGCGCAGGCACCCCACAGTTCGACGAGCAGACTCCAGTCCTGCGGGGTCAGATCGTTGTCGGCGGCGGCCACGCGGCGCGCTCGGCGCCGCGCGATCACGGCCTTGCGGCTGCGGCTCTTGGGTGGCATCGGCGGTAACGCTACCCCCGGACCTGATGGAAAACCTGCACGGATCGGGTAGCACCGATACGGTACTAAACATGCCGACCTACGAATTCCGGTGCCGCAGTTGCGGACCGTTCGACGCGGTCTTCTCGATGCGCGATGTCCCCGATGCCACGGCGTGTCGCTGCGGCGAACAGTCGCCCCGCGGCATCACCGCACCACGACTGGGCGCGGGCGCCTCGGGCGCGATGCGCCTGCTCGACGCCACCAAGGCCACCGCCGAACGGCCCGCAGTGGTCAGCAGCCCGGGCCCGCGGTCCGGCGGCGGCGCACCGTCGAACCCGCGGCACGCAGCGCTCCCCCGTCCCTGAAACACCCACCGAAGAGAGGCTCGTCCCATGCCAGAGGTCGTCTTCCCGCTCGATTCCTCGAAGAAGTTCACCGACCAGGAGAAGGTGGGCCACAACCGGTGGCACTACGCCATCCCGCCCGCCGTGACCGTGAAGCCGGGAGACACCTTCCGGGTGCACTGCCGGGAGTGGTTCGACGGTGCCATTCACAACGACGACTCCGCCGAGGACATCCTCAACGCGCCGCTGTCGACCGTGCACACACTGTCGGGGCCGATCGCCGTGGAGGGCGCGAAGCCGGGTGACCTGCTGATCGTGGACATCGTGGACGTGGGCCCGATCCCGCAGGAGGACAGCGGCCCGCTGGCCGGCCAGGGCTGGGGCTACACCGGCATCTTCGCCAAGGAGAACGGCGGCGGCTTCCTCACCGATCAGTTCCCCGACGCCTACAAGGCCGTCTGGGACTTCACCGGCCACACCGCCACCTCGCGGCACATCCCGCACGTGAGCTTCACCGGGATCGTCCATCCCGGTCTGATGGGCACCGCACCGTCGAAGGACCTCCTGGCCCGCTGGAACGCCCGTGAGGCCGCGCTGATCGCGACCGACCCCGACCGCGTGCCGCCGCTCGCGCTCCCGCCCGAGCCGAACGACGCGATCCTCGGCACCCTCACCGGCGACGCCTTCACCGCGGCCGCCGCGGAGGGCGCGCGCACCGCGCCGCCGCGCGAGAACGGCGGCAACCAGGACATCAAGAACCTCACCCGCGGCACCCGCGTCTTCTACCCGGTGTTCGTGGACGGCGCGAACCTCTCGGTGGGCGATCTGCACTTCAGCCAGGGCGACGGCGAGATCACCTTCTGCGGCGCCATCGAGATGGGCGGTTTCATCGACCTGCACGTCGACATCATCTCCGGCGGCATGGAGACCTACGGCGTCAGCGAGAACGCGATCTTCCTGCCCGGCGGCGACGTGGGCCCGCGGTACGAGCAGTTCCTCGCCTTCTCCGGCACCTCGGTGACCCTGGACGGCGAGCAGCGCTACCTGGACTCGCACCTGTCGTACCAGCGCGCCTGCCTGCACGCGATCGACTACCTCACCAAGTTCGGCTACAGCCCGGAGCAGGCCTACCTACTGCTGGGAGCGGCACCGATCGAGGGACGCCTCTCCGGCGTCGTCGACATCCCGAACTCCTGTGCCACCGTGTACATCCCGACGTCGATCTTCGACTTCGACGTGACCCCCGGCAAGGACGGCCCCACCCGGATCGATCCGGGCCAGGGCGCCCCCCGCGCCTCCCGCTAGCGCGGGAGCTGCGTGGGGAACCCGGGCGGCAGCGTGATCGTGGGCGGCACGCCCGGGGGCAGCTGGATCCCCGACGGCAGCACGATGGTGCGCGGGATCGTGGGCTGCTGCGGCTGCGTGGTCTGCGGCACCGGGGTCTGGGTGGTCTCCGTGGCCGTCGGGTACGGCGTCTGCGGATAGGTCGTCTGCCACGGCGTGCTGCCGCCCTGCGTGGGTGCCGGCGCAGGGGCGGCGGTCGTCGTGGTCGCGGAGGCCGACGACGACCCGGACGCGGACGACGAGGCCGAGACGGTGGCCGGCGCCGACGGGTTGACGGTGAAGGACGGCATCGACCCGCCGTCCGAGGGGGAACAGGCCACCACGGCACCCGCTCCGGCCACCGCGGCCGCGACGGCGAGCAGCCGGCGGACGCCGGACGTGCCGAAGTTCACAGTGTTCATCATGTGTGACATACGAACGTATTTCCGGCGTCATTGCAAGCCAGCCGCTCAGGCCGGTGCGCCCACCCGCTCCCACGCGGTCCCGGAGAACCGGACCACCACCGTCAGGCAGCGCAGGGCCATGAAGGCCGCGAGCCCCGACCAGATGCCCGCCAGGCCCCACCCGAAGGCGTACGACAGCCAGATCAGCGGCAGGAAGCCGATCAGCGCCGAGGCCATCGTGGCGGTGCGCAGGAAGGCCGCGTCCGACGCACCGAGCAGCACACCGTCGAGGGCGAACACCACCCCCGCCACCGGGATCATCGCCACCAGGAACCACCACGGCACCCGCAGCGCGTCCAGCACCGCCGGATCGGTCGTGAAGACCCGCGGCAGCACCCCGCTCGACGCCGCCAGTGCCGCCGCGATGACCACCGCGAACCCCGTGGACCACACCGTGACCCGCCACCCGAGCCGTCGCGCACCGATCCGGTCCTTCGCACCCAGCGCCGCACCGACGAGGGTCTGCGCCGCGATCGCCAGCGAATCCAGCACCAGCGCCACGAAATTCCACAGCTGCATCGCGATCTGGTGCGCACCCACGTACTGCGCACCCGCGCGGGCCGCCACGGCGCCCGCCGAGATGAAGCAGATCTGGAACGAGAGGCTGCGCACGATCAGGTCGCGGCCCAGCACCAACTGCGCGCGCACGATCGCCGGCCGCAGCCGCAGGGACGGCGCGGCACGCGCCACCGCCCCGAGGAAGAGAACTCCGCTCACCGTCTGTCCCGCCAGGTTGGCCCACGCGGAGCCCACCAGTCCCAGCTCCGGAGCGCCCGCGAGGCCGTGCACCAGCACCGGGCACAGCACCGTCGACAGCCCGAGCCCCACCAGCACGAAGACCAACGGCGGCCGGGGCCGTTGCACGCCGCGGAGCCACCCGTTGCCCGCCATGGTCAAAAGGATCAAGGGGATGCCGAAGGAGGCCACCCGCAGCCAGGACTCCGCGGCCGCGGCGATGTCCTCGCGGCCGGCGATCGCCCGCGTCACCGGTCCGGCGAAGATCTGCACGGCCAGCAGCAGCAGGCCGCCGACCGTGAGCGCCAGCCACGTGGCCTGCACTCCCTCGGTGACGGCACCGTCGGTGTCGCCGGCGCCGTACCGCCGCGCCGACCGCGAGGTGGTGCCGTAGGACAGGAAGGTGAGCTGGGTGGACACCGTGGCCAGGATCAGTCCGCCCACGGCGAGTCCGGCGAGCGGCAACGCGCCGAGGCGCCCGATGATGGCGGTGTCCCACAACAGGTACAGGGGCTCGGCGGCCAGCACGCCGAGCGCGGGCAGGGCCTGGCCGACGATGCGTCGCCCGAGACCGCGGGTCGAGGTGGTGGCGGCCTCGGTCACACGCGCTCGAGGAAGGCGCGCACCACCTCGTCGGCCGTGCCGCGAGTGGTGTATCCGGCGGCCAGACGGTGCCCGCCACCGCCGACCTCGCGGGCGAAGGCGGAGACGTCGACGAGGCTGCGGGCGCGGAGCGAGGCCGACCACACGCCCGGCTCCCCCTCCTTGAACAGCGCGGCGACCTCGCAGTCGTCGGCGGTGCGCAGCAGGTCGATGAGGGATTCGGCGGCATCCCAGCGCAGGTCGCCGCGGTCGGCGGCCGAACACACCGCGTACACCGCGCCGAGCCCGCCGAAGGCGTCGAGTGCGGCCCGTGCCGAACCGAGCACCGCCGCCGCCATCGTGAACCAGGCGCGGGGGTGGGTGTCGAGCAGCTCGCGGGCCAGCTCGCGGCCCTCCGCCCCCGCCTCGAGGAGTCGGGCGGCCATGACGTGCCCGGTGTGCGTGGACCAGCGGAACGAGCCGGTGTCCGTCACCAGGCCGGCGTACAGGCAGTCGGCGGTCGGCGCGTCGATCGGCACGCCCAGCGCGTCGGCCACGGCGAGCACCAGCTCGGTGGTGCTGTTCGCCGCGGGGTCCACCAGGTTCACAGTCCCGAAGCCGTTGTTGGTGGCGTGATGGTCGATCACCACGCGGACCGGTGCCGCGAGGAAGGACTCCTCCAGATCGCCGAGCCGCTCGGAGCTGGCGCAGTCGACCGCCACGGCCACCTCGGCATCGAGCGGGGCACGGAAGGCGTCGTCGGTGATCAGCCGGGTGATCCCCGACGGCAGCGACGGGCCGGGGTGGGTCACGGAGACCTCGGCGCCGAGCGCCCGCAGGATCCGGGCCAGTCCCAGTCCGGATCCGATGGTGTCCGCGTCGGGCCGGACGTGGCAGTACACGGCCACCCGGCGCGCACCATCGAGCGCGGCAGCGACGGCCGCGAGGCCCGAAGTCACCTGTCCGCCTCGTCCTCGTCCGCCGGGAGATCGGCGTCGTCGTCGTGCTTGTAGGGATCGGCCTCGCCGGCCGGCGTCGCGTTCGCGGCCGCAGCGGCCACCCGCTCGTCCTGCTCGCGGGCCTTGGCGAGCAGCGCCTCCATGGTGGCCACGGCCTCCGGGACGGTGTCCGGTTCGAACCGCAGCGTGGGGGTGAACCGCACGCCGGTGCCGGCCCCGACCTTGGTGCGCAGCTGGCCGCGGGCCTTCTCCAGGCCGGCCGCCGCGGACTCGTAATCGGGTTCGGTATCGAGGGTCGGACCCATCACCGTGTAGTACACGGTGGCGTCGTGCAGATCGTTCGTCACCCGCGCGTCGGTCACGGTGACGAAGTCCAGGCGCGGGTCCTTGATGTCGTGTTCGATGGCGGTCGCGACGATCGTCGCGATCCGCTTGGCGAGCCTCGCCGCCCGGGCCGGATCAGCCATCGATCAATCCCTCACTCTCTCGAACTTGCATGCTGCGCGATTGAGCGAGCATATACACACCTTGTTACACGACTGAGACACAGTGCATCCTCAGTCCTCCGGACCGAACAACCGGCGGCGCACCGACAGCAGCTCCACTTCGGGATGCCCCGCGGCGGAGCGCTCACACCGGTCCAGGATCTCGACGACGTGCGCGTGATCGGGGCCGACGACGCCGACCCCGATCACCGCACGGCGGTGCAGGTCGTGGTGGCCCACCTCGGCCGCGCTGACGGAGAATCTCCGCAGCTCGGCGAGGATGGGCTTGACCACCGACCGCTTCTGCTTGAGCGAGTGCACGTCCCCGAGCAGCAGATCTATCTCGAGGGCGCCGATGAACACCGCGGTACCCGTCAGGCGCGCGGCTTCTCGACCAGCTCGTAGGTCTCGATCACGTCGCCGACCTTGATGTCGGAGTACGAGAGCGTCAGACCGCATTCGTAGCCCTCGCGGACCTCCGTCGCATCGTCCTTCTCGCGCTTGAGCGAGGTGACGATGAGGTTCTCGGCCACCACGGTCGAGTCACGCAGCAGGCGTGCCTTCGCGTTGCGGCGCATGATCCCGGACTGCACCAGGCAGCCCGCGATGTTGCCCACCTTGGACGACTTGAAGATGGCGCGGATCTCGGCCTGGCCGAGCTCCTTCTCCTCGTAGACCGGCTTGAGCATGCCCTTGAGCGCGGCCTCGACCTCGTCGATCGCCTGGTAGATCACCGAGTAGTACCGGATCTCCACGCCCTCGCGGTTGGCGAGCTCGGTGGCCTTGCCCTCGGCACGCACGTTGAAGGCGATGATGATCGCGTTCGACGCCGACGCCAGGTTGACGTTGGTCTCGGTGACGCCACCGACGCCGCGGTCGATGACGCGCAGCTGCACCTCGTCGTCGATCTCGATGCCGAGGAGGGCCTCTTCGAGGGCCTCGACGGTGCCGGAGTTGTCGCCCTTGAGGATGAGGTTGAGCTGGCTCGTCTCCTTGAGCGCGGCATCCAGATCCTCGAGCGAGACGCGCTTGCGCGACTTCGCGGCCAGCGCGTTGCGCTTGCGCGCCGCACGCCGGTCGGCGATCTGCCGGGCGATCCGGTCCTCGTCGACCACGAGCAGATTGTCACCTGCGCCGGGCACCGACGTGAAGCCGATGACCTGGGCCGGACGCGACGGGGTCGCCTCCGTGATGTCGTCGCCGTTCTCGTCGACCATGCGCCGGACGCGACCGTAGGCGTCGCCCGCCACGATCGAATCGCCGACCCGCAGGGTGCCGCGCTGGATGAGCACGGTGGCCACGGGGCCACGGCCGCGGTCGAGGTGGGCCTCGATGGCCACACCCTGCGCGTCCATGTCCGGGTTCGCCCGCAGGTCCAGCGAGGCATCGGCGGTCAGCAGCACTGCTTCGAGCAGCGCCTCGACGTTCGTACCCTGCTTGGCCGAGATGTCGACGAACATGGTGTCGCCGCCGTACTCCTCGGGAATGAGGCCGTACTCGGTGAGCTGTCCGCGGATCTTCTCGGGCTGCGCGCCCTCCTTGTCGATCTTGTTCACCGCCACCACGATCGGCACATCGGCCGCCTGCGCGTGGTTGATGGCCTCCACCGTCTGCGGCATGACGCCGTCGTCGGCCGCGACCACGAGGATCGCGAGGTCGGTGGCCTTGGCACCGCGGGCACGCATGGCGGTGAACGCCTCGTGACCCGGGGTATCGATGAACGTGATCAGACGCTCGTTGCCGTCGAGCTCGGTGAGCACCTGGTAGGCACCGATGTGCTGCGTGATGCCGCCGGCCTCGCCCTCGCGGACGTTCGCCTTGCGGATCGTGTCGAGCAGTCGGGTCTTACCGTGATCGACGTGGCCCATGACGGTGACCACCGGCGGACGCTGCTCGAGATCGTCCTCGTCGCCCTCGTCCTCGCCGTAGGTGAGGTCGAAGCTGTCGAGCAGCTCGCGATCCTCGTCCTCGGGGCTGACGACCTGGACGACGTAGTTCATCTCCTCGCCCAGCAGCACGAGGGTCTCCTCGTTCACCGACTGGGTCGCGGTGACCATCTCGCCCAGGTTGAACAGCGCCTGGACCAGCGATGCGGGGTTCGCGTCGATCTTCTCGGCGAAGTCGCTCAGCGAGGCGCCGCGAGCGAGACGGATGGTCTCGCCCTGACCACGCGGAAGCCGAACGCCACCGGCGATCGGAGCCTGCATGTTCTCGTATTCGGCGCGTTTCGCGCGCTTGCTCTTCCGGCCACGACGCGGTGCGCCACCGGGACGGCCGAAGGCACCGGCGGTCCCGCCGGGACGGCCACGACCGCCACCACCGGGACGTCCCCGGAATCCACCCGCGGGTGCACCGGTTCCGGTACCACCGCCGGGTCCACCGCGGTAGCCGCCGCCACCGCCGCCGGGACGACCGCCGGGCCCACCACGACCACCGGGGCCGGGACGGCCCTGAGCGGCCGGACGCGCAGCGCGCGAGGGCATGGCGCCGGGGTTCGGACGGGGAGGCATGCTGCCGGGGGTGGGACGGGGCCCACCGGGACCGGCCGCCGGGCGACCACCCTGGGGACGGGGGCCACCCTGGCCGGGAGCCGGACGCGCGCCACCCTGAGGACGCGGACCACCCTGGCCGGGAGCCGGACGGGCGCCGCCCTGCGGACGCGGACCACCGGGGCCCGGCTGCGGACGCGGCGCACGCTCGACGGGAGCCTGCGACGAGAAGGGGTTGTTGCCGACGCGCGGGGTGCGCGGGCCGGGCTTCGGGCCCGCCGGACGCGGACCGGGACGCGACGGCGCGGCCGGACGATCCTCGGTCGACGGTGCGGGCGCGCTCGCAGCGGGGGGCCGCGGGTGCGGCCGGTGCTGCGGGCTCGGGTGCCGGCTCCGCCGCAGGTGCGGCGGGGCGGGGACCCGGACGGGCCGACGCGGGCTTGGGGGCCGCATCGGACGACGGGGCGGGGGTGCTCGCGGCCGCGGGGCCGGGCTTCTTCGCCGGGGCCGCGGGCCCCGGCTTCGCGGCGCCGTCGGACTTGGATCCGTACGACTCGCGCAGGCGTCGCGCGACGGGTGCTTCCACCGTCGACGACGCGGACTTCACGAACTCGCCCTGCTCACTGAGCCGTGCGAGAACTTCCTTGCTGGTGACACCGAGCTCTTTAGCCAACTCGTGCACACGGGCCTTGCCTGCCACTACTCTCCTCATCTGCGAGGTCGAGGGCACTGGAAAGGTCCCGCCGACCTCGGTTAGTTACACCGATTGCCGTTCATCGCTGGTGCTTCACGGTTTGCTCATGTCTTCAGCTCGATTCCTTCGATTCTTCCGTACGGCGGTCACTGCAAGACCTGCCGTCTTCAGACCGTTGTCAATACTAGCGCGTCGGGGCAAATCGTTTCGCCGCGCGGTCGCCGGCGGCCCGCAACCAGCGCGCCGGATCGGCGAGTGACTCCTCCGCGGTACCCGCGAGATCCGTCAACGAAAGCGTGTGAACTGGCGTTATCCCGGTCTGCGGGGCGATCGCGACCTGCCCGGCGACCACGACGACGGGGGTAGCCGCGGCCCGGCACCGGTCGACGATCCGCCCGACGACCTTGCCGGTGAGGGAGGTGGCGTCGAATCTCCCCTCCCCGGTCACCACGATGTCGGCGGTCGGCAGGTTCTGTGCGAGCCCGGTCAGCTCGGCGATCCGGTCCGCCCCCGACGTCGCGGTGGCGCCCCAGCACAGGAGACCGAACCCGACTCCACCGGCAGCGCCGGCGCCCTGGGCACCGACGAGCGCGGGATCGCATCCCGCGGCGGCGAGCGCGGCCGCCCAGGAGCGGAGCCCGTCGTCGAGCTCGCGCACCTGGGTGGAATCCGCGCCCTTCTGCGGTCCGTAGACCTGCGCGGCCCCGTCGGGGCCGTACAGCGGGATGTCCGTGTCGACGAGGAGTTCGACGCCGCCCGGAGGCAGGGAACGCAGATGGGTCAGATCGACGGCGGCGACGTCGCGCACCGTCGCCCCCGTCCCGAGCGCACAGCCGCACCGGTCGAAGGCACGCAACCCGAGGGCGCGCAGCGCCCCGAAACCGCCGTCCGTGCTCGCCGATCCGCCCAGCCCGATGCGGATGCGGGTGGCGCCCTCGTCGAGTGCGGCGGCGATGACCTCGCCCAGGCCGTCGGTGGTCGCGGTCATCGGCATGAGCTGCTGGACGAGGGCGATCCCCGAGGATTCGGCCAGCTCGATCACCGTGTCACCGCCGCGCGCACGGGTCCAGCGCGCCCGCACGGGACGCCCATCGGGGCCGGTGACCTCGGAGGATCGGTTCAGCCACTGCGGGGCCGCGGCGATGGTGGCGACGGTCCCCTCGCCACCATCGGCCTGCGGCAGGGCGATCACCTCGTCATCCGGCCGGACGCCGAGCCAGCCGTCGCGAAGGGCCGACGCCGCCTGCTCGGCATCGATGGATCCCTTGAACGAGTCCGGCGCGATGACGACTCTCACGCGCCGACGGCGAGACCCGGCAGCACCAGGTCGCGGTAGCGTCGCTTCATCGTCTCGACCACGGTGGCGGGGTCGGCGTCCCAGATCTCCCGATTGAAGATCTCGACCTCGATGTCGCCGCGATATCCCGCCGCCGTCACCTGCTCGGTGAGCGGGCCGAAGTCGATCACACCGTCGCCCATCATCCCGCGTGAGAGCAGCGGATCGGCGGCGATCGGTACGAGCCAATCGCACACCTGGTAACTGCTGATCCGTCCCTGCCGTCCCGCTTCGGCGATCTGATCGGCGACATCCGGATCCCACCACACGTGGAAGGCGTCCACGACGACGCCGACGTTCGCGGCCGGATGCGGTGCCGCGAGGGCGAGCGCCTGGCCGAGCGTCGAGATCACCGCCCGATCGGCGCAGTACATGGGGTGCAGGGGTTCGAGCGCGAGGCGCACGCCGCGCTCGGCCGCATGCGGCACGAGCTCGGCGATGCGGTCCGCGAGGCGCTGTCTCGCCGAACGGAGATCGCGGTCGGGCATACCGCCCGCCACGATGATCAGTTCGGGAGCGCCGACCGCGGCCGCCTCGTCGAGGGCGCGCCGATTGTCGTCGAGCGCGGCATCGTCGTGGTCGGTGAGGAACCCGCCGCGACACAGGCTGGAGACGCGTATCGCGTTGTCGTGCAGGATCTTCACCGCCTCGTCGATGCCGGCCTCCGCGAGCCGGTCCCGCCACAGTCCCACCGCGGGGAGTCCGGCGGCGGCCGCGCCCTCCACCGCTTCGCGCAGGGTCCAGGATTCGGTGGTCCGGGTGTTCAACGACAACCGATCGAAATCCGTCATGCCGAGACTCCGTTCAGATCGAGGTAGCCGCGCATTCGGTGCGCCGCGAGACCCGGGTCCCGCAGGAGTCCGGCCCGGTCCGCGAGCACGAAGACCTTCGACAGATGCTCCACCGACCGGCCGCTGGCCAGCCCGTTGACCATGGCGAAGCCCGGCTGCTGGCCGTTGAGCCAGGACAGGAACGCGATCCCGGTCTTGTAGTAGTAGGTGGGCGCTTCGAACACCACCCGCCCGAGCTCGCGAGTGGATTCCAGGATCGCGCCGGCGCGGTCCACGTCCCCCGCATCGAGCGCCTGCAGAGCGGTGGATGCGGCGGGATAGATCGCCGCGAAGATCCCGAGCAGCGCGTCGGAGTGTCCGCGCTCGTCGCCCACGATCAGTTCCGGGTAGTTGAAATCGTCTCCCGTGTAGAGCCGAACGCCCGGCGGGAGCGCACGGCGGAGGGCGATCTCGTGCTGCGCGTCGAGGAGGGACACCTTGACGCCGTCGATCACCGCGGCGTGCTCGCCGATCAATTGCAGGAAGGTATCGGTGGCGGTGCCGAGATCGGTACTGCCCCAGTAGCCCCTGAGGGCGGGGTCGAAGACGTCGCCCAGCCAGTGCAGGATCACGGGGCGATCCACCTCGCGGAGCACGGTCCGGTACACCGCCAGGTAGTCCTCGGCGGACCGGGCGACGGCCGCGAGCGCACGAGATGCCATGAGCACCACCTGCGCTCCCGCGCCGGCCACCACATCGACCTGCTCCCGATAGGCGTCGCCGATCGCGCTGAGGCCGGCCGCGCCCGATGGGAGGACGCCGAGATCGAGCTGATCGGTGCCGGCGCCGCAGGCGATCCGCCCGCCCGCCGCATTCGCCTCGGCGGCGCTGCGCCGGACGAGTTCGGCGGTGGCGGTCCAGCTCATCCCCATACCGCGCTGCGCGGTGTCCATCGCGTCCGCCACCCCGAGTCCGTACGACCACAGTTCACGCCGGTAGGCCAGCGTGGCGTCCCAATCCAGATCGGCCGGGGCACCGGGGGTGTTATCGGCGGTGACACGCGGGATGACGTGTGCCGCAGCGAAGGCGATCCGTGAGGTGATCGGAGCGGTCGGACGATGCCACGGCCCGGGCTCCCCCAGGCGGTGCGCGTGCAGTCGACCGTCGATGGGGAGGACCAGATCAGCGCCGGGCCCCGCCGTGACGCTCACAGCGCGATCTCCGGCACCTCGAGGCGCATCCCGCACTCGGAACTCTGCAAGCCGAGTTCGGCGAGTTGCACCCCGCGTGCGGCCGACAACAGGCCGAAACGGTGGGGCCGCTCGGCGATCACATCGCGCAGGAACTCCTCCCACTGCAGCTTGAAGCCGTTGTCCAGGTCCGCGTTCGCCGGAACGTCGAGCCATTGATCGCGGAACGGTTCGGTGACCGGCAGATCGGGATTCCACACCGGTTTCGGGGTGCTCGACCGGTGTTGCGCGACGCAGTTGCGCAGTCCCGCGACCGCGGAGCCGTGCGTCCCGTCGACCTGGAACTCGACGAGCTCGTCGCGACGGACGCGCACCGTCCACGCCGAGTTGATCTGCGCGATGATCCCGCCATCGATCTCGAAGATGCCGTAGGCGGCGTCGTCGGCGGTGGCGGCGTACTCGCGACCGTTCTCATCCCATCGCACCGGGATCTGCGTGACCGCTTTCGCCGTGACCGATCGGACCGGACCGAGAATGCCCTCCATCACGTAGTTCCAGTGACAGAACATGTCCACGGTGATGCCACCGCCGTCCTCGGCGCGGTAGTTCCAGCTCGGCCGTTGCGCGGGCTGCCCGTCGCCCTCGAACACCCAGTAGCCGAAGTCGCCCCTCATCGAAAGGATGCGGCCGAAGAACCCCTCGTCGACGAGGCGGCGGAGCTTCACCAGGCCGGGCAGATAGAGCTTGTCGTGCACCACGCCCGCGACGACGCCGGCGTTCTGCGCCAGTCGGGCGAGCTCGATCGCCTCCTCCAGCGTCTCGGCGGTGGGCTTCTCCGTGTAGATGTGCTTGCCCGCCTTGATCGCCGCGGTCAGCGCGGCGGCGCGCCGCGAGGTGACCTGGGCGTCGAAGTACACGTCGATGGCGGGGTCGGCGATCACGGCCGCGGCATCGGTGGTCCAGGTCGGAACCTCGTGCAGCGCGGCGAGCTCGGCCAGCCGGTCGGCGTTGCGTCCCACCAGGATCGGTTCGACGTCGACCAGCGTGCCATCGTCGAGCCGCAGCCCGGTCTCCCGGAGCGGCAGGATCGATCGGACCAGATGCTGCCGGTACCCCATGCGGCCCGTGACGCCGTTCATGGCGATCCGGAGCGTGCGGCGCGGTGCGGTGGACTTGTTCGTCATATGGGTGTGCCCCGTCTTCGGGCGCGGTCGTCACAGGACGCCGCGCGTGCGTTCGGTTGCACTTCGGAATGCGCTTTCCCAGCGTATGGTAGAACCGCCGCGGGAGTCAAGCGGCACAATCGACCAGGCACTAACCGAGACGGAGGCGAGATGGCGGTCACCCTGCAGCACGTCGCAGATCGCGCCGGCGTCTCCCAGGCGACCGCCTCCAGGGTGCTCAACGGCTCGAGTCGCACACCGCGCGAGGACGTCGCCGACCGCGTCCGCACCGCAGCGCGAGAACTCGGCTACGTCGCCAACGCCCAGGCCCAGGCCCTGGCCCGATCATCGACCGGACTGCTCGGGCTCATCGTGCACGACATCGCCGACCCGTACTTCTCGTCGATCGCACAGGGCGTGCAGCGCGCCTCCCGGACAGCGGCCAAAGAGGTGCTCCTCGCGAGCACCGACCGGGACTTCACCATCGAACGCGACGCCGTGAGCACACTCATCGCACACCGCGCGGATGCGATCATCCTCGCCGGCTCCCGCCAGAGCGGCGACCTGGACCGCGATCTCGAGGAACTGTTCGCCCAGTATCAGGCGAACGGCGGGAGGGTCGTGGTGATCGGCCAGCCGCTCGCATCGGGAGGGGCCGTCGAGCCCGAGAACAGGCTCGGAGCAAGCGAACTGGCCGACGCCCTGGTCGAGGCGGGACATCGCGACTTCGCCGTGATCGGTGGCCCCGCGGCCATCCGCACCGCGGTCGACCGGCGGAACGGATTCGTGGAGACCCTCGGCAACCACGCGATCACCCCGCTCGTCGAGGTCTCGGGCGACTTCACCCGCGACGGCGGCTACTCGGCCGCACGCCGCCTCGCCGATGCCCTGCACCTCGAACCGGATTCGGGCCGCGCACCGATCTGCGTCTTCGCCGTGACCGACGTCATGGCGATCGGGGCCATCGCGGCGTGGCGAGAACAGGGACTCCGCGTTCCCGACGACATCTGCATCGCGGGCTTCGACGACATCCCCACGCTGCGCGACCACACCCCGAGCCTGAGCACCGTCGCCCTCCCCCTGGAGCAGATCGGTTACCGCGCCGTCGAACTCGCGCTGCGAACGGACACGAACGACGGCGACCTCCGGGAACGTTTCACCGGATCCGTGGTCCTGCGGGACAGCACACGACTCCCTCGCTGAGCGAACGGGCCCGATTCGCCCAATTCGTTGACAGTGTGGGCTACGTCACGTTATCGTCGAGACGCTTCGGAAAGCGCATTCCCACACGGGCGATGATCCCCGGATGATCGTTCCCGGCACTTCGAACAAGAGGAACTGCCCATGGCCGTATCCGCGCCGGCAGAACCGCTTCGCACCGCGAAACCGGTTCCCCATCGATCGAGACCCTCCTTCATCCAGCGTTCGACCATCGCCACCCTCTGGCGTCCGCTGGCACTGATCGTCGGCCTCCTCATCGCCTGGTGGGCCGTCACCAAGGCCGAACTGGTCGCGCCGTACATCCTCCCCTCGCCCGCGGATACCTGGCGCGTCGCACGCGACAATGCCTCCTACCTGGCCGAGAACACGTGGGTGACGACGTGGGAGACGGTGATCGGCTTCATCATCGCCGCGATCGTCGGCGTGACCGTCGCGGTGGTCATGGTCTACTCACCGAACATCGAGAAGACCCTGTACCCGCTCATCCTCTTCGCACAGGTGGTCCCGAAGATCGCCATCGCCCCCCTGTTCATCGTGTGGCTCGGTTTCGGCCCCACGCCCAAGATCCTGGTCGCCGTCCTCATGGCCTTCTTCCCCATCGCGATATCCGGTCTCGCCGGCCTGCGATCCGTCGACCCGGAGATCCTGGAGCTCACCTCCACGATGGGCGCGAGCCGCCTGAAGACCTTCGCGAAGGTCCGGTTCCCCGCCTCGCTCCCCCAGCTCATGTCCGGCCTCAAGGTCGCGGCGACCCTCGCCGTGACCGGCGCCGTCGTCGGCGAGTTCGTGGGATCCAACGAAGGCCTGGGGTACGTGATCCTCCAGGCGAACGGAAACGTCGACACCGCAATGCTGTTCGCGGCTCTCATCATCATGTCCGGCCTCGGCATCGTGCTCTTCGCGATCATCGAGATCGCCGAGAAGATGCTCATCCCGTGGCATTCCTCGCGCCGCGCGGCCTCATCGACAACCCCCGGCGTCTGACGCGCCCACCATCCCAGGAGACACCATGAACCTCAACCGCCGGACGATGGCAGCAATCGCGGCCGCCGGAACCATCGCCATGACCCTGACCGCCTGTGGCGGATCCGGAGACGGAGCGAAGTCCGCTCCCGACTCGAAGGGGAACAAGGCGGCCACCCTGATGCTCAACTGGTATCCGTACGGTGAGCACGCCCCGTTCTACTACGGCGTACAGAAGGGGATCTTCGCCAAGCACGGCATCGATCTCACGATCGACGCCGGGCAGGGATCGACGAAGACCGCACAGGCCGTCGGCGCGAAACAGGCCGAATTCGGCTGGGCCGACACCCCCGCCGTGCTGAGCAACATCGACAAGGGGGTCAAGATCAAGAGCGTCTCGGTCTTCCTCCAGACCACGCCGTCGGCAGTACAGGTCTTCGCGGACTCGGGCATCAACACCCCCAAGGACCTGATCGGCAAGACCATCGCAGTCTCCGCCGGTGACGCACCGACCACGACCTTCCCGATCTACCTCGACAAGGTGGGGATCGCCAAGGATCAGGTGACCCAGCAGAGCCTCGACGCGGCCGGCAAGATGTCCGCGATGCTGTCCGGCCGGGTCGACGGTCTCATCGGCTTCGCCCACGACCAGGGCCCCACCATCGCCGCCAAGAGCGGACGAGAGGTGCGGTACCTCAAGTACTCCGACGCGGGCCTGAACTACTACAGCAACGGACTGATCACCGCCACCGACACCATCAGCGGCTCGCGTGAACTGGTGCAGTCGATGGTGGACGCCGTCCGCGAGTCCTTCTCCGCCGCGATCGCCGAACCCGATGCGGCCGTCGATTCGATGGCGGGCAAGGATCCGCAACTCCCGGCCCGCGACGTCCTGCTCGCACAGTGGCGCCAGACCGTGCCGCTCCTGAACACGCCCGCTACCGCGGGCAAGGGCCCCGGCCTCAACGCCGAGGAGGATTGGAAGACCACGCTGTCCACGCTCAACCAGGCGGGTCTGCTGAAGTCCGCGAACGCCCCGGATACCTACTGGGACTCGTCGTTCACCCCGAAGGACAAGTAGGAGAAGCGATGTCGATGTCCCTTGCACAGGAACGCACGGAGATGGCGCCCGCAGCCATCTCCGTCTCCGACCTCACCGTCACCTTCTCCTCCAAGCGCGGAACCACCACCGCCCTCGAAGGCATCGACATGACCGTGGCCGACGGCGAGTTCGTCACCATCGCCGGACCCTCCGGCTGCGGAAAGTCGACGCTGCTGAAGGTGATCGCGGGGCTCACCGACTCGTCGCAGGGCGAGGTCCGGCTGCGCGGCAAGGTGGTCTCCGGTCCACAACGCGAGATCGGCTACGTCTTCCAGCGCGCGGCATTGCTCGAATGGCGCAACGTCCGGAAGAACATCCTGCTGCAGGCCGAGATGCGGGGTATGCCGAAGCAGGACGCCGCGCAGCGATGCGACCATCTCCTCGAGATGACCGGGCTCACCGGCTTCGCCAACGCCATGCCCTACGAACTGTCGGGCGGTATGCAGCAGCGGGTCTCGCTGTGCCGGGCGCTGATGCACGAGCCCAAGGTCCTGCTCATGGACGAGCCCTTCGGCGCTCTCGACGCCCTGACCAGGGAGAAGATGAACGTCGAATTGCACCGGATCTGGCGCGAGACCGGGACCACCGTGGTGCTGGTGACGCACTCGGTCGCTGAAGCGGTGTATCTGGCCAATCGCGTCGTCGTGATGAGCCCGCGGCCGGGACGCATCGTCGAGGAGCTCGCAGTGGATCTCCCGGCCGAACGCGACTACTCCGAGACGATGGAACGTTCCGAGTTCATCCACATCGCGAACCGGGTCCGCGAGCTACTGGGCAGCAGCTCCGCCGCCGACTGACAGCATCGAGTCGTCGAGCGGGCCGGATACCCGCAGCGCCCGCCGGAACGCGTTCCGGCGGCGCGCCTGCTCGACGCACTCGGGCGCATCGTGCAGCCAGGCACCGCGCCCCGGCAGCCGCCGCGCACCGTCGACCACGACCCGCAGCGCACCGTCGTCCCCCGCGACCGCGACCGTGCGGATCAACTCCGCGGCGGGCGCCCTGCGGCGGCACCCGATGCAGGTGCGGACCGGTTCACTCACTCGGGGCTGCCAGTCTCCGCATCCGAACGGATGTCGATCCGCCAGCCGGTGAGCCGGGCGGCGAGGCGGGCGTTCTGCCCCTCCTTGCCGATGGCGAGCGAGAGCTTGAAGTCGGGGACCACCACGCGGGCGGCCTTCTCCTTCGGGTCGACGATGGTGACGGACACCACCGACGACGGGGACAGCGCGTTGCCCACGAAGACCGCGGGATCGTCGTCGTAGGCGATGATGTCGATCTTCTCGCCGTCGAGATCGCTCATCACGTTCCGCACGCGCTGCCCCATCGGGCCGATGCAGGCGCCCTTGGCGTTGAGTCCCGGCACCGAGGTGCGCACGGCGATCTTCGACCGGTGGCCGGCCTCGCGGGCCACGGAGGTGATCTCGACGCTGCCGTCGGCGATCTCCGGGACCTCCAGCGCGAACAGCTTCTTCACCAGGTTCGGGTGCGTCCGCGACAGGGTGATCTGGGTGCCGCGCTGACCGCGGCTCACGCCCACGACGTAGAACTTCATCCGGTCGCCGTGCTCGTAGGTCTCGCCGGGCACCTGCTCGGCGGGCGGGAGCAGGCCCTCGTGGCCCTCGCGCTCGCTGCCGATCCGCACCACCACGAAGCCGCGGGCCGCGGCGCGGGCGTCCGCCTGCACCACACCGGAGACGACCTCACCCTCGTACACGGCGAATTCACCGAACGTGCGGTCGTTCTCCGCGTCGCGCAGACGCTGGGTGATCAACTGGCGCGCGGAATCGGCGGCGATGCGGCCGAATCCCTCAGGGGTGTCGTCCCATTCGGTGATGATGTTGCCGTCGGCGTCGAGCTCCTGCGCGAGCACCTTCACCTCGCCCGTGCGCCGGTCCACATCGATCCGCGCGTGCGGCTGGTGGCCGTCGGTGTGCTTGTACGCCGTGAGCAGTGCCACCTGGATCGCATCGATCACGGTGTCGACGGAGATGTCCTTCTCCGCCTCGATGGCCCGCAGGGTCGCCATGTCGATGTTCATTTAGCCCTCTTCTCCGGCGTCGTGCCCGGTCTCATCTGTTGTCAGGTCGGTCGGCTCGGCACCGGGAATCACGCGGCCCGGGGTGATTCCGGACAGCTCCAGCTCCCGCGGATTCGGCTTGCGGAACTCCACCCGTGCCGCGGCGGCGGCCACCTCGTCCAGCGCGATATCGCGTGTGGTCGGTTCCGACTTCCGCTCCCCCGGAACGACGACGGTCACCGTCGACTCGTCGTCGGAGAGCGCGCCGATCCGGACCAGAAGGTTGGTGCCGTCGGTGAGCTCGATCGCCGCCTGCCGCCCGCGGGCGCGCCGCCAGTGCCGCGGCTGCGTGAGCGGGCGCTCGGCACCGGGCGTGGTGACCTCCAGGGTGAAGGCCTGTCCGCCGAAGACATCGTCGGCGCCGTCGACCGCCTCCGACAGGGTGCGCGCGACATCCGCGAGGAGATCGAGGGTGGGTCCGGAGTCGTTGTCGACCACCACGGCGATGACCGATTTGGGGCCGGCGTTGGTGATGCGGAGATTCTCGAGATCGAGTCCCGCCTCGTCCAGGTGAGGTGCGATGACGGTGCGGACCGCCGATTCGTCGTATGCCATACGCGCCTCCCTGTGAAATTGTCACGGGGCACATCGCCCCGTGCCGAACGCTCCGATCAGTGTACCCGCGTTACGACGCGCCGCGACCACGGTCCGGCCGGTCCCCTTAGACTCGTGCACCGTGCGTCCCGAACCCGAGCAACCCCTTCGCGGCACCGTCGACCGGCGGACCGCACTGACGTCCGCGCTCCTCGCCGGCGGCGCCCTGCTGGGTGCATCGGCCCTCGCCGGCTGCGCGCCCGAGGAGAAGGCCGACGACCCGCAGGCGACGCGCCTGGAGGCGGCCGCCCTCGCCGCGCAGGCCGACGCCGACGCCGCCCGCGGGCTGGCGGTACTCGACGGTGCGGTGGGTCCGCAGATGCGGCTCATCGCCGATCAGCGCTCGCAGCACGCCACCGCACTGTCCGACGAGCTGTCGCGCTACCTGCGGCGGCCCACCTCGGTGTCCCCGCCCACCTCGTCCGCGGCGCCCGCCCCCGGCGGCACCCTGAACCGGCAGACCTTCGCCGCACAGCTCGCCCGCTCGGCGAAGGACGCCGGCGATGCCGCGGTCGCCGCATCGGGCTACCAGGCCGCACTCCTGGGTTCGGTGGCCGCCGCGACCCGCGTGCACGCGGAGGTGGTGCTCGGATGACCCCCGCGCAGGAAGCGGCCGTCGCCGCCCTCCAGGCCGAATACGCGGCCGTGTACCTGTACGGCGTGGTGGACGCCTACGCCTCCCCCGCCCGTCGCGGCGAGATCGCCAAGTACGCCGCGGAGCACCGCGCGCAGCGCGATTCGCTGGTCAGCGCGCTCGGCGGTGCCGGCGTGCAAGTCCCCGTCGCCGCTCCCGCGTACACGCCGCCGGAGCCCGTGACCGATCCCGTGAGTGCCGCGAAGGTGGCCGCCGCCGTCGAGGACGACAGTGCGGCCGCCTACCGCAGCCTGCTCTCCAAGGGCGACAGCGACGGCCTGCGGCACCTGGGTGTGACGGGGCTGGGTGCCGCGGCGGTCCGCGGCGCACGGTGGCGGGTGGCGCTCGGCGTGACACCGGTGACGGGGCCGTTCCCGGGCATCCGCAGCTAGTCGGGGGCGACCTTTACACTTGCGGACATGACTTCTAACGATCCGCAACAGCCCGGCACGGGGGAGAACGATCCGACGGTGATCGCGCCGCAGGCCGACGGGTCGGCGGGTGCCTCGCCGGCAGGCGATGCCGACGCCCCCACCACCGCGTATCCGACGCAGCCGGACCCGTACCCGTACTCGGCCCCGGCCGATCCGTACGCACTGCCCGACCCCTACGCCGCGCAGCCGAACCCGTACCAGGCGCAGCCGAACCCGTACGCGCCGCAGGGCGAGCCGTACGCCGCGCAGAACCCGTACCAGGCTCCCGCGGACCCGTACGGCGCGCAGCACCCGTACCAGGCCCCCACGGACCCGTACGCCGCGCAGAACCCCTACCAGGCCCCCGCGGATCCGTACGCGCAGCCGGGGCAGCAGTACGGCGCGCTCCCCCAGTACCCCGCCTACCCGGGCCCGAACGGCCCGGGCGTGGGTTACCCCGCCTACGGCCAGCCCGCCCAGAGCGGCACGAACGGCCTGGCCATCGCCTCGCTGGTCTGCGGCATCCTGTCGATCCCGTCGGCCTGCGTGTGGGGGCTCGGCATCCTGTTCGGCATCGCCGCGATCATCATGGGCATCATCGCCATGAAGCAGACGAAGCAGACCGGTCAGGACGGCAACGGCATGGCCCTCGCCGGCCTCATCACCGGTGTGGTCGGGCTGCTGCTGAGCATCGTGCTCCTGGTGCTGATCATCATCGGCCTGTCGATCGATCCCTCGTCGAGCGATTACCTGCTCAGCCTCCTGCGCTGACACCGACCGACGAAGGCCCGCACCGTTCCCGGTGCGGGCCTTCGTCGTCCGAGGTTCGGCACGGGGACACCCCGCGAGCACATCGTCCGGCTATTCCAGTGCCGTGCCGTCCCCTATTCCGGGGTGCCCCTTGTCCGTGGGCGGCACGGGGTCCGGCTCGTCGGAGTGACCGACGACGGTGATTTCGATGAGTCCGAGTTCCGGCTCTCCTTCCCCTTCGGGAAGTGAAGCGACACCGTCGACGACGACCCACCCCCGACCTCCACTGGCTCGCAGTCGCACGTTGTCGACGCGACCTTGGCGCGCTTCACCGCCCAGCACCCGTGCTGCGACGGCGAAGATCCGCTGCACATCATCGGGATGCGGAGTGTCGCGGTCATCGACCTGCCCTTTCCATTGCACCCCGGTCAGTGGGTGCGTAATCCACTGAAGGACACGAACCTTGCGAACGTCGACGAGGAGAAGGTGACGGTTCGGGGCGATCGCCCGCAGTGTGCGCAGCGCTGCATTTCCCGCGACCTGCATGGATACATCGTCTCGAGCGGTTTCGAAGACGATTCCCCGCCACAGATCGCGGCGTGCACCATCCGCGACGAGGACGATGCGGCCGGCACGGTCGGTCTCGGTGAATCGACACGCACCAGCCCACCGACCGGTGGTCGGCGAGATGAGGACCTCTTTGATCAGCGACAGATCATTCTCGACCTGAACGTATTCGAAGATCTCAGCGGAGGTGATCGGCCGCCGGGGGACGTCCTCACCGGCCAGAACGGTGTCTCCGCGCGCCCAGAGCTTCCGCTCGGTGTTGTCCCATTCGAATCCGATGGTCGCCGGCGGACCTTCACCGGAGGCCACGTGAGAAGCCGGTCGAACTGTGACCCAGACGCCCAGGAGGCGGTGCCGCGGGCCGATGACCGGGATCGCCACCAGCCGGCTACCGGGGTTGCCGGCCAGTTCGCGCACCGTCGGGCCGCTGGCCCGCGGCTCGCCGGTGAGGGCGGCTTCGCGGATCTCTTCGATGACCGCCAGGACCTGCGCCCACGCTTGGCGGGTTCCTGCCGCACCGGCGAACGCACGTTCGCCCGATATCCACGCGCGCGGCACGGGCCCTTCTGCGATCACCGTCGGAGCGGCGTGCAGCAATTCGATCAGGTACCACGGGGTCGGCCTCTGGCGCCGTCGGCCCACATCCGGTCCAGACATGGCGATGGGACCTCCTGTGCACCGCGGACTGGTCCTTGTCTGTGCGTCATACTAACCATGTCGCCAGCGACGGCTTGATGGATCGGCGAACGCTTGTGGCCACGCCACCAGCGCGGTCGATGGGCTCCACAAACCCTGGGAGGAACGATCAAGAGCGGGGTGAACAAGGCCGGTACTGTTGCCGCACTCGCTGCAGTCGCGGGTGCAACCTGGGTTCTGCTCGGCTCCCGCGCCCCCCGGCCCGCAGGCACTCTCACCGGCCGTGTCACGCGCAGCAGTGCGAAGGTCGCAGGGCGCCGTCGACGCTGGCTCGTGTATCGGCCCGCATCGTATGCGGCGGGCGCCCCTGTGCTTCTGGTCTTACACGGGTCCGGCGAGACGGGTACGACCTTTCGGCGAGCAACCGGGCGACGATTCGATGAACTCGCCGATCGACAGGGCTTCATCGTCGTCTATCCGGATGGCTGGCGCAGAAACTGGAACGAGACGCGGCTGGCGGGTCGATTCGCAGCGAAGAAGAAGCACATCGACGACACCCGATTCCTCACCGAGCTCGCCGACTCGGTCGCCGGGACCGGCGCGCCCATATGGATCACGGGCTTCAGCAGCGGTGCCGCGGCCGCGCTGCGGGTCGCGCTCGAAGCCAGCGACCGTATCGAGGCGATCGCCCCAGTGGGTGCCAGTGTCCCCACCGCCGACAACTGGCAGACCGACCTGGAGGTTCCCGCGACCCTCGCCCGTCGGGTTCGAGCTCTGTTGGTGCTCGGGGACCGGGACCCCGTCAACCCACTCAACGGCGGAAGCGCCGGCCTCTTCGACGGCAAGGTCGGCAACCGCGGGTCAGTACTGTCCGGAGTCGACAGCGCGGCATGGCTCGCCGCGCACGACTTCGACGCCATCCTCCACGTCGTCCAGGGGAACGGTCACCACTACACGGTGCCGGGCCGTCGCGGCCCCCGACTGTTCGGTCCGACGGCGTCGGGCGTCGACATCGCCGCGGACGTCGTCGCCTACTTCCGCGGGGATGCTTCGCCTCGGCAGTGACGGCGCGATTCGCGGCGCCCGCCGGTGGACGGTCACTTCGCATGCGCAAGCATTTGCTACGGTGGGGTCGGCGCTCCCCTCGGGGAGGACGTTCCCGCATTCTGAGTTCTTCGGGTGTGGTCGCTCAGGTCTTATCGGATTCGGATAAGACCTCACACGAGTGACCGCACAACCGAACGGGAACAGGATCAACGAATGCGCCACCCAGCTCAGCGTCTCTCGACCGACCACCACACACAGGTCACCAGCCCCTCGCAGATGCATCGATCGCACTGTTCGGCGCTACCGACGCGAGCCTCGACCGGTTCCTCCAGCAGCGGCGTCCTCGCGGCAGTGGTCATGCCCTTCGCAGCCGGAGTGGCTTCAGGCGTGATCACGGACGATGGATCCGCACCGAATACCTGTGCTCCGCGCGGTGGGGGCGACGCAGCGGCACGGGGCAGCGGCGGCAGGTTGCAGAGCGGGTAACCCTGCGCTCCCTGCCGCCGGCTGCGCCGCACGATCAGCGCGCAGCGGCGGCGATCTCCGCGGCGGCGTCGGCGACGGGGATCTCGCGGGCCTCGCCGGTCAGACGATCCCGGAGCTCGACGACACCGTCGGCCCAGCCCCGGCCGACCACGACGACCGTCGGGACGCCGAGCAGCTCGGAGTCCTTGAACTTGATACCGGGCGAGGCCTTGCGGTCGTCGAGCAGCACCTGCAGCCCCTGCGCGTCGAGAGCACCGGCCAGTTCCTCGGCACCCGCCCAGGCGCCCTCGTCCTTGTTCGCGATCACCACGTGCACGTCGAACGGGGCGACGCCCTTGGGCCAGCGCAGGCCCTTGTCGTCGTGCTGCTGCTCGGCGATCACGGCGACGAGCCGCGAGACGCCGACGCCGTAGGAGCCCTGGGTGAGGCGCACGGGCTTGCCGTTCTCGCCGAGGACGTCGACCTCGAAGGCGTCGGTGTACTTGCGGCCCAGCTGGAAGATGTGGCCGATCTCGATGCCGCGCGCCGAGACCAGCGTGCCCTTGCCGTCGGGCGAGGCGTCGCCGTCGCGGACCTCGGCGGCCTCGATGGTGCCGTCCGGCGTGAAATCGCGTCCCGCGGTGAGGTTCACCACGTGCCGCCCCTTCGCATCGGCGCCGGTGATCCAGGCGGTACCGGTCACCACCCGCGGATCAACGAGGTAGCGGACCTCGTTCTCCAGCAGCGCCTTCGGGCCGATGTAGCCCTTCACCAGGAACGGGTACTTCGCGAAGTCGCCCTCTTCCAGCAGCGCCACTTCGGTGGGCTCCAGCGAGGCCTCGAGGCGCTTGAAGTCCACCTCGCGGTCGCCGGGCACACCGATGCCGAGCAGCTCCCAATCGCCACCGGGAGCGCGCGTCTTGACCATGACGTTCTTCAGCGTGTCGCCGGCGGTCACCTCACGACCGAGCACGGACGCACCGTCGGCACCGGCGTTGGCCCAGGCGACGAGCGTGTCGATGGTGGGCGCGTCCGGGGTGTCGTAGACCTGCGCGGCGGGGAGCCCGTCGAGCGGGATCGCCGCCGGCGCGGGCGTCACGACGGCCTCGACGTTGGCGGCGTAGTCCGACTCGGTCGAGTGCACGTAGGTGTCCTCGCCGACGGGGCTGACCGCCAGGAACTCCTCGGAGGCGCTGCCGCCCATGGCGCCGGACGTGGCGGAGACGATCACGTGCTCGACGTCGAGCCGGGCGAAGATCTTCTGGTACGCGGCGCGGTGCTTGGCGTACGCCTCGGACAGCCCCTCGTCGGTGGTGTCGAAGCTGTAGCTGTCCTTCATCACGAACTCGCGGCCGCGCAGGATGCCCGCGCGGGGCCGCTCCTCGTCGCGGTACTTGGTCTGGATCTGGTACAGGATGACCGGCAGGTCCTTGTACGAGTTGTACTCGCCCTTCACGGTGAGGGCGAAGATCTCCTCGTGGGTGGGGCCGAGCATCATGTCGGCGCCCTTGCGGTCCTTGAGGCGGAACAGTCCGTCGCCGTACTCGGTCCACCGGTTGGTGGTCTCGTAGGGCTCGCGGGGCAGCAGCGCGGGCAGCAGGATCTCCTGGCCGCCGATCGCGTTCATCTCCTCACGCACCACCTGCTCGACGTTGCGCAGCACCTTCAGGCCCAGCGGCAGCCACGAGTAGACACCGGGCGCGATGCGGCGCACGTATCCGGCGCGCACGAGCAGCTTGTGGCTGGGGACCTCGGCGTCGGCCGGGTCGTCGCGGAGGGTGCGCAGGAAGAGCTGGGAGAATCGGGTGATCACGAGGGCACAGCTTAGTGTGTCCGGTGTGTTGATCCTGCTTCCCCCATCGGAAACCAAGGCCGGCGGCGGCACGGGCTCGCCGCTCGACCTGGGCGTGCTGGCCTTCCCGTCGCTCACGCCGACCCGCGAGCGCCTCGTCGACGCCCTCGCCGCGGTCTCGCAGGACGACGATGCGGCCCGCGCCGCGCTGGGCCTGTCCCCCGGTCAGACCGATGAGCTCGAGCGCAACCGCACGCTGCGCACCGCGGCCACCCGCCCGGCGATCGAGCAGTACACCGGCGTGCTCTACGACGCGCTGGACGTGCGCGGGCTGACGAAGGCGCAGCGCGCGAACGCCGACGCCCGGCTGGCCGTGGGGTCCGCCCTGTTCGGCGTGGTCGGCGCGGTCGATCCCATCCCGGCGTACCGGCTCTCGTCCGGCTCGAAGCTGCCGGGCCTCGGCACGCTCGCCGCGCAGTGGAAGCCCGACCTCGCCGACGCGCTCGCGGCGGCCGACCGCGGGCTGGTGATCGATCTGCGTTCGGGCGGGTACGCGGCGCTCGGCAAGGTGCCGGGGGCCGTCACGGCCACGGTGGTCACGGAGCGGGCCGACGGCTCGCGGTCCGTGGTCTCGCACTTCAACAAGCACCACAAGGGCCTGCTCGCGCGGGCGCTCGTGATCAGCCGCAGTGAGCCCGGCGATGCCAAGGGCGTGGTGAAGGTGGCCGAGAAGGCGGGCCTGCGCGCCGAGCTCTCGGCGCCCACCGAGGTCACGATCGTCACCGCCGGCTGAGTCGCTACTCGTCGTCGTCGCGGCGGTGCCGGCGAGCACGCCGGATCCGGTCCGCCTGGGGCGACGGTGCGGGGCGGTGCATCCCGTCGTCGGGCAGCGAGTGCTTCCCGCCGTCCTGCGGCGGGGCGGGTGGCGGCTGCGGCGGACGCGGCATCGGGCGGCTGGGACGCTGCACGGGCCCGCTGGGGCGCTGCGGCGGCGGAACGGGCCGGTTCATCGGCTGGCTCGGTCGCGGTCCGACGGGGCGCTGCGGCGGAGCGGGCGGACGCTGCGGAGTGGGCGGACGCTGCGGAGCGGGCGGGCGGGGCAGATCGGCACTGTCCCGCTGGATCGGCCCGGACGGGCGCGCCAGCCCGGCGAGATCGTTCCCCGGCTGCGGCGGGCCGGACACCGGTCCGCTCGGGCGTGCGACCGGTCCGCTCGGGCGCGGCTGCTGCGCCGGGCGGCGCGGCGGGGCTGCCGGACGGGGCGGCGCCACCTGGACGGCCTGCGTGGGTGGCTCCGGGGTGTGCGGACGCTTGATCGCGCGGAAGCGATCGGTGAAGTACACGGGCTCGGGGTCGCCGGGCCGCTCGTTGTACGCCCGGTCGAAGTCCTCCCGCCGGATCGCGGCGAACGAGCCCGAGGTGACATCGCCCTCCAGCGGCTCCCAATCGTCGTCGGTGTCCTCGGTCTCGTCGAAGGCCTGCGCCGGGAACGAGGTGGAGTGGACCACACCGCCGGATTTGCTGGACGCCTCGGCCATCTGGCCCTCGGCGATCTCCGCGGGGGTGAACCGCATGAAGGGCACCACCACCAGGCCCGCGATGATCAGGATCACGGCGCACGAGATGAACGCCAGCCCGTAGCCCGAGGCCAGCGCACTGATCTGGTCCGAGGTGAGGTCGCTGTGCTTGAGATGTCCGGTGGTGGGGCCGCCCTCGGCCATGATCCGGGACGTGACGGCCACCTGCACCGAGGCGAGGCCCACGATGCCGCCGATGTTCTGTCCGACCTCGACCAGCGCCGACATGGGGCCGATCTCGGTGGGCCGGACACCGGCCAGCGCGCACAGGGGCAGCGGGACGATGGCGAAACCGACACCGATGCCGATGAGGAACACCGGGATCGCGATCTGCGGGAAGTAGGCGACGGTTTCCGGCGCCTTGCTCATGAGGGTGGGCACGTACAGGCACGGGAAGAAGACGACGAGCCCGCCGAAGGCCACCAGCCAGCGGGCCTGGATGTACTGCACGAGTTTCGTGCTGGCGGTGATCGAGATGCCCATGCCGAGCGCGAAGGGCAGGAGCGCGAGGCCGGACTGCAGCGGTGAGTAGCCGAGCACCAGCTGGAAGGTGAGCGAGACGTAGAAGCCCAGCGTGGGGATCAGGGCGCCGCACACCAGGATGCCGATCATCGCTGCGACGCGGTTGCGGTTGTTGAACAGCGAGAAGGGCAGGATCGGGTTCTTGGCGGTGCGTTCGACGATGAGGAAGGCGATCAGGCACACCGCGCTGAACCCGAGGGCCGCGTAGACCAGTGGGCTCTGCCAGTGCAGTTCGGGACCGGCGGTGAGGGCGTAGACGCCCGCGACGCAGCCCGCCACGGCCAGGATCGCGCCTTTGACGTCGAGGGCGTGCCGGCGTTCCGAGGTGGCCTCGTCGAGCGCGAAGTAGCCGCCGATCGCGCAGGCGAGGCCCACCGGCACGTTGATCCAGAAGACCAGTCGCCAGTCCCAGGTGGCCAGGAGGCCACCGGCCACGAGACCGGCCACCGATCCGAGGCCGGCCATGCCGCCGAAGATGCCGAAGGCCTGGTTGCGCGCCTTACCGGGAGCGAAGGTGGTCGCGATCAGCGCCAGCGCCGTCGGGCTCGCGATGGCCGCGAAGAAGCCCTGGCTGGCGCGCGCGGCGAGCAGGAAGGCCTCGCTGGTGGCGAATCCGGCCAGTCCCGACGCCACGGTGAAGCCGAGCACGCCGAGGATGAACATCTTCTTGCGGCCGAAGGTGTCGCCCAGACGCCCGCCGAGCAGCATGAACCCACCGAACGTGAGGGCGTAGGCGCCGAACACCCACACCTTCATCGCGTCGGTGAGGTTCAGCGCCTCCTGGATGACGGGCATCGCGACGAAGACGACCGTGCCGTCGAGGACGGCGAGGAAGTACATGCCCGAGAGGACGAAGATGGCGAGGCCGATGGCGCTGCCCTTGACGCGGTACGTCTGCGCCTGGGCACCGGGGGCCATCATCGAGGTCATGGGTTCCGAGGCTACCGGGTGATAGCAGGTGTGCGGAATGCAATCAGAGTGACGATTGGGTCACGAGTGACCAGCGGCCGCGTCAGTCGTCCTCGCGGCGATGCCGGCGAGCGCGGCTGACGCGATCCGCCTGCGCCGACGGCGCCGAATGGTGCATACCGTCCTCGGGCATCGCGTGCCGTCCCCCCTGCCGGGGTGCCGGCGGCACGAACTGGGGCTCGGGTGCCGGCGGCACGAACTGGGGCTCGGGTGCCGGGGCCTGCGGCGGACGCGCCATCGGCTGGCTCGGGCGCTGCACCGGGGCACTCGGTCGGTTCATCTGGCCGCTCGGGCGCCGGATCGGGGCGCTCGGGTGCTGCGGGGCCGACCCCGGGCGAGCGATCGGCCGACTCTGCCGGGGTGCGCCCGGGCGCTGCTGCTGCGGGTCCACCGGGTACTGCGCGCTCGGCGCGGGCCGCGGTGCGGGCGCCGGCCGCGGCGGGACGGCGGGACGCTGCAGATCGGCGCTTTCGCGGCGGATCGGGCCCGACGGTCGCGCGACTCCCGCGAGATCGTCGCCCGGCTGCGAGGTGCGGCGCGGCAGCGGATCACTCGGGTGCGAGTAGGCCTGCTGCGGCTGCGAGGGCCCGACGGGGCGCTGCGGCGGTGCCACGGGCACCTGTGCGGTCGGCGGCTGCGGCTCCTGCGGGCGCTTGATCGCGCGGAAGCGGTCGGTGAAGTACACCGGCTCGGGATCGCCCGGCTGCTCGTTGTAGGCGCGATCGAAGTCCTCGCGCCGGATCGCGGCGAACGATCCGGAGGTGACATCGCCCTCGAGCGGCTCCCAGTCGTCGTCGACGTCGTCCTCTTCGAAGGCCTGCGCCGGGAACGAGGTGGACGGGATCGAGCCGCCGGACTTGTTGGACTCCTGCGCCGCTTGCCCCTCGGCCACCTCTTCGGGGGTGAACCGCATGAAGGGCACCACCACCAGGCCGGCGAGGATGAGGATCGCCGCGCAGGCGATGAACGCCAGGCCGTACCCCGAGGCCAGCGCCTGGCGCTGCGACTCGGTGAGCAGGTCGTGGGTGATCTCACCGGTGGTGGGACCGCCCTCCTTCATGATCCGCGAGGTCACCAGCACCTGCACCGAGGCCAGGCCGATGATGCCGCCCAGGTTCTGGCACACCTCGACCAGCGCCGACATCGGACCGGTCTCGGAGGGACGCACGCCGGCGAGGGCGCAGACGGGCAGCGGGATCATGGCGAAGCCGACGCCGAGGCCGATGATGAAGACCGGGATGCCGATGTACGGGAAGTAGTCGACCGTGGCCGGGTCCCTGGTCATCAGCGTGGGCACGTACAGGCACGGCAGGAAGACGATGAGGCCGCCGATGGCCACCAGCCAGCGGGGCTGGAACTTCAGGGCCAGCTTGCCGGAGATCGGCGCGGAGATGCCCATGCCCACGGCGAACGGGACCAGCGCGAGGCCGGACTGCAGCGGCGTGTAGCCGAGCACCTGCTGGAAGGTCTGCGCCACGTAGAAGCCCAGGGTGGGGATCAGGGCGCCGCACACCAGGATGGCCACCATCGCGGCGACGCGGTTCTTGTTGCGGAACAGCGAGAAGGGCAGGATCGGGTTCTTCGCGGTGCGCTCGACCTGCAGGAAGACCGCAAGGCTCACCACGCAGACGACGGCGGCGATGTACACCGACGGGGACTGCCAGTGCACCTCCGGGCCCATCGTCAGCGCGTACACGCCGGCGACGCAGCCGGTGACGGCGAGAATCGCACCCTTGACGTCGAGCGCGTGCCGGCGCTCGGAGGTGGACTCCTCCAGCGAGACGATCGCGCCGATCACGCAGACGATGCCGATCGGGATGTTGATCCAGAAGACCAGGCGCCAGTCGATGGTGGCGAGCAGGCCGCCGGCGACGAGGCCCGCGACCGAGCCCAGTCCGGCCATGGCGCCGAAGATCGCGAAGGCCTGGTTGCGGGCCTTACCGGGGGCGAAGGTGGTGGCGATCAGCGCGAGCGCGGTGGGACAGGCGATGGCGGCGAAGAAGCCCTGTCCCGCGCGCGCGGCGAGCAGGAGGGCCTCGTTCGGTGCGAAGCCCGTGAGCAGGGAGGCGATGGTGAATCCGGAGACGCCGAAGATGAACATCTTCTTGCGGCCGAAGGTGTCGCCGAGCCTGCCGCCCAGCAGCATGAACCCGCCGAAGGTGAGGACGTAGGCCCCGAACACCCAGATCTTCGCGGCGTCCGAGAGGTGCATCGCGTCCTGGATGCTGGGCATCGCGATGAACACCACGGTGCCGTCCAGCACGGCGAGGAACATCATGCCGGACAGGACCACGATGGCGAGACCGAGAGCGCTTCCCTTGACGCGATACGTCTGCGCCGGGGCCCCGGGGGCCATCGTTGAGGTCATGGGGTCCGAGGCTACCGGTTGGTAGAACTCCGTCGGAAATCAATCATGGTGCTGTTTGAGGCTCATGTTGCGGAAGTGATAGCAATTGCGTGCGGTCTGCACCCATCATCCGCGCCTGTTTTCCCAGTCCAGGGGTCCGATCCGCGGGGCGATCCGGGAGCGTGACCGGCGCCCGTCACAATTGCGGCGACACGCCCGAAAGCTACCCGGCGGCTGGGTTTTCGGACGCGTCCGGTGCCGTGAAACCGGCGACGGGACCCACCACGAGCACGGCGGGCGGCTTCACTTCGGCGGCCGCGGCGTCGGCGGCGATCGTCGCGAGCGTGCCGCGCACGGTCCGTTGCCCGCCGGTGGTGGCGTTCTCGACCACGGCGGCGGGGGTGTCGGCGGACCGTCCGCCCGCGATCAGCGCGTCGGCGATCACGCCGAGCCGCTCGACCGCCATGAGCACCACGACGGTGCCGCGCAGCCGCCCCAGTGCGTCCCAGTCCACCAGGCTGTCGGGGTGGCCGGGCGGCACGTGGCCCGAGACCACGACGAACTCGTGCGTCACGCCACGGTGGGTCACCGGGATCCCGGCGGCCGACGGTGCGGCGATCGAGCTGGTGATGCCCGGAACCACGGTGACGGGGATGCCCTCGGCGGCGAGCGCCTCCAGTTCCTCGTAGCCGCGGCCGAAGACATAGGGGTCGCCGCCCTTGAGCCGCACCACGAACTTGCCCTCCCGGGCGCGGTCGATGAGCACCTGGTTGATCGCCTGCTGCGCCATCGCCCGGCCGTAGGGCACCTTGGCGGCGTCGATCACCTCGACGTTCGGGGCGAGTTCGGCCAGCAGCCGCGGCGGCGCGAGCCGGTCGGCGACCACCACATCGGCCACGGCCAGCAGCGCGCGCCCGCGCACGGTGATGAGGTCGGGATCGCCCGGTCCCCCGCCAACGAGGGCCACGCCCTCGGGTTTGCGGCTCGGGCGCGCGGCCTCGGTGCCGGTGAGGACGGCGCCGAGCGCGTTGCGCACGGCCGCGGACCGTCGGTGATCGCCGGCGGCCAGCACGCCCACCTGCAGCCCGTCGGTCGCCACGGTGGCGGGCGTGACGGCGGTGCCCTCCCGGGCCAGATCGGCGCGGACGCAGAAGGTGCGCTGCGCCTCGGCCTCGGCCACCACCCGGGCGTTGACGTCCGGATCGTCGGTGGCGGCGAGCGCGTACCAGGCGCCGGCCAGGTCGCCGGCGGCGTACTCGCGGCGGTGCCACGTGATGCCGGGCGTGGATTCCACGGCCGGGGTGGCCTCGGGCGCCACCACATGCACGTCTGCCCCCGCTGCGAGCAGCGGGGGCAGACGACGCTGAACCACGGTTCCGGCTCCGATCAGCACCACCTTGCGGCCACGCAGATCCAGTCCGACCAGGTAGGGATCGCGCGCGGGCGTGGCACTCGTCATTCCGGAAAGCCTAGCGAGCGGCTCCGGGAGTTACGCGCGGGGCTCGGCGTGCTTGGTGGGGGTGTGCACGATGTCGTAGTACACGGCCTTGTTGGAGGCGTCCGGGTACACGCGGTAGGTGAACTCGGAGTCGGTGAGCTTCACGATGTCGACCACGCGGCGGTACTGGACCTTGCCCGACTTGTCCTTGGCCACGATGGTGCGGGTCTTGCCGTCGGGCGAGACCGACCAGTCGCCCTGGCCCTTGGCGGTGTCGTCGAGGTTGTAGAGGGTGAAGGTGCCGTCCTTCTTGAAGTAGGCCCACCCGACGTAGTTCTTGACGTTGGCGTCGGTGAGCGCCACCTTCTCGCCCTGGGCGTTCTTCGCGCCGGTGGTCTCCCACGCGGTGGCGGCGAGGGTGGCGGCGGGGGTGCCGGCCTGGACCGGGGTGGGGCGGCTGGACGACGGTGCCGCACTGGGCTTGACCGACGCGCTCGGCTTGACCGACGCGCTGGGCTTGGCGGAGGCGCTGGGCTTGGCGGAGGAGGACGACGATCCGGCACCGGGCGCGGCGTAGGAACCGGCGGCGCAGGCGGAGGTGGTGACGAGGGCGGCGGCGACGGCGGTCACGGCGAGGGTCTTCACGGTCTTGTGCATGCACAGTTCATACCGCACCGGCCGGGCCGAGTCAGCATTGCCGATCGTGGTGAGACGAACTCCTCAGACCACGGCTCTGACCAGGCGTTCGGCGACCTCGGGGTATCCGGCAGGGTGCACGTGCAGATACGAGGAGTGCACGCCCGGTGCCACATGGCCGTCGACCGCGGCGGCGCCGTCACCGTCGCGCCAACCCCAGGCCGGCGTGCTCGACGCGGCGAGGTGCGTGCGGTGGAATTCGTGCCCGGTGACGCGCTCCCCCACCGTGAACAGCGGGCCGGCGGTGAGCGCGACGGCGTCGCGGTAGCCCAGCCGCAGCCGCGGGGTGAAGGTGGCGGCGCCCGGGACCACACCGCACATCGGCACGCCGTCGAGCGTCTCGGCCAGGTACAGCAGGCCCGCGCACTCGGCGTGCACCAGGCCACCGCCCGCGACCAGCGCGCGGATCTGCCCGCGCAACTCCGCGTTGGCGGCCAGTTTCTCGGCGTACACCTCGGGGAAGCCGCCGGGCAGGACGACCGCGGCGGTGGCCTCGGGTAGCGGATCGGTGAGTGGGTCGAACCGGCGGACGACCGCTCCCGCCGCGGCGAGCAGTTCCTCGTGTTCGGCGTAGCCGAAGCTGAACGCCGGACCGCCGGCGAGCGCCACCGTCGGGCTTCCGGCGCGGGTCACCTCGTCGGCCGGGTCCCAGGCGGGACCGTCGGGCACCCGCCGTGCGATCGCCCGGACCAGCGCGACGTCCACGTGCTGCGCGACGAGGTCGGTCATCGCGGCGACGGCGTCGAGCGCGGCGGCGCCGCGTTCGGCGGCGGGGATCAGCCCGAGGTGCCGAGATGGGACATCGAGTTCGGCGGCGCTGGGCACGGCGCCGACGGCCTCGATCCCCGCGTGCGCGCACGCGTCGCGGAGCACGCGCTCGTGGCGGGCGCTGGACACCCGGTTGAGGATCACGCCGGCCACGGACACCCCTGGCCGGTAGGTGGCGAAACCGGCGAGCAGCGCGGCGAGCGACTGGGAGTGGCCGCGCACGTCCACCACGAGGATCACCGGTGCGCCGAGTGATTCGGCGACATCGGCGGTCGAGCCGATGCCCTCGGCACGACCGTCGCCGGTGATGCGGCCGTCGAACAGCCCCATCACGCCCTCGATCACCGCGATATCGGCGTCCGCGGCGCCATGCCGGTACAGGGGCGCCACGCGGTGCTCGCCGCACAGCACGGGATCGAGGTTGCGGCCGGGGCGGCCGGTGGCGAGGGCGTGGTAGCCGGGGTCGATGTAGTCGGGCCCCACCTTGAACGGGGCGACGGTGCCGGTGCGGGCCAGCGCGCCCATCAGCCCGGTGGCGATGGTGGTCTTGCCGCTGCCCGAGGCCGGTGCCGCGATCACGACCGCGGGGGTCACCACACGGTCACCATTCGATGCCCCGCTGGCCCTTACGTCCCGCGTCCATGGGGTGCTTGATCTTGGTCATCTCGGTCACCAGGTCGGCGGCGTCGATGAGCGCCTGCGGTGCGTCGCGGCCGGTGATCACCACGTGCTGGTTGCCAGGGCGGTCGAGCAGGGTGGCGACGACCTCCTCGGTGTCGATCCAGCCCCACTTGAGCGGGTAGGTGAACTCGTCGAGCACGTAGAACCGGTGCTGCTGCGCCGAGAGCCGGCGGGAGATCTCCGCCCATCCGGCGCGGGCGGCCTCGGCGTGGTCCTGTTCGGCGTCGTCGTCGCGGCGCAGCCAGGACCAGCCCTGGCCCATCTTGTGCCATTCGACGGGGCCGCCGGCTCCGGTGCGCTCGTGCAGCTCGTTCAGCGCGAGCATGGTGGCCTCTTCGCCGACCTTCCACTTCGCGCTCTTGACGAACTGGAAGACGCCGATCGGAAAGCCCTGGTTCCAGGCGCGCATGGCCATGCCGAAGGCGGCCGTCGACTTCCCCTTGCCGGGGCCGGTGTGCACGGCGAGCACCGGCTGATTCCGACGCTGACGGGTGGTGAGGCCGTCCTGCGGCACCGATTCGACCTTGCCCTGGGGCACGAGGCGTCTCCTTCGATTCAGGCTGCGCGGGTGGCGTGCGCGAGACCGCGCGGGCCGAGTCCGTCAAGCGGGATCAGTTCTGCGCCTGCGGCGTTCGCTATGCGCGCGGCGAGTCCGAGGCGGACCATCGAGGTCTCGCAGTCCACCACGACGCTCGCGTGCCCGTCCGCGTGCAGGCCGGCGGCGGCGGCCACCGCGCGGGGCAGCGGATCGCGGCCGGCGGTGGCGCGGCCGTCGGTGAGGAGCACCACGAGCGGCCGGCGGGCGTCCGGTCGCAACGCCTCCCGGCGGAGCAGACGTCGCGCCTCGACGATGCCCTCGGCGAGCGGGGTCCGTCCGCCGGTGCGGGCGCGGGCCAGGCGGCCCACCGCCACGTCGACGGACCGGGTGGGCGGCACGAGCAGCGTGGCCTCGGCGCCGCGGAAGCCGATCACGGCCACCTTGTCGCGGCGCTGATAGGCATCCCGCAGGAGCGAGACGGCGGCCTCGCCGACCAGGGCGAGCCGGTCGCGGGCGGCCATCGAGCCGGACAGGTCCACGACGAAGACCACCAGGTTGCCCTCGGTGGCCTCGCGGATCGGCGAGCGCAGGTCGTCGCCGGCCAGGCGGAGCGGTCCGGTGGTGCGGCCGCGCGCGCCCTGCCGCAGGGCGGCGGCGCGCAGGGTGGCCACGAGATGCAGGCCGGTCCCGGTGCCGGCGGGTGCCGCCCGCACCACGCTGCCGCGGTCGGATCGCGCCTTGGAACGGCGACCGGTGGCGCCGCCGGTGCCGAGCCCCGGCACGGTGAGCTTGCCGACGGTGCGGTGCCGGCCGGTGGGGATCGGGGCGCCCTGCGGGGTTCCCCCGTCCGCATCGCCGACCGAATCGGCTGCCGGCGGAGGTGGATCCGAGGGCTCGCCACCGCCGTCGGGGCCGTCGGGATCGGGGTCCGGATCGGGGTCGCTGTCGGCGTCCTGGCGGGCGTCGTCGAAGGCCTGGTCGAGCTCGTGATCGTCGAGGCCCGGCTCGTCGAAGGGATCGCGGCGCTTGCGGTGCGGCAGGGCCAGCGCCGCGGCGATCCGCACGTCGTCCTCGGTGACCTCGTCGGCCCCGCGCCAGGCGGCGTGCGCTGTGGCGGCGCGGGCGATCACGAGGTCGGCGCGCATGCCGTCCACATCGAAGGCGGCGCAGACGGCGGCGATCCGGCGCAGTTCGGCATCGGGGAGCACCACCCGCGGGAGCCGGTCCCGGGCCGCGGAGATCCGTTGCGCGAGTGCGGCATCGTCGGCGGCGTACCGGGCGGCGAACTCCTCGGGATCGGCCTCGAAGGCGAGCCGGCGGCGCATCACCTCGACGCGGGTGTCCACCTCGCGGCTGGCGTGCACGTCCACGGCGAGCCCGAAGCGGTCCAGCAGCTGCGGCCGCAGCTCCCCCTCCTCCGGGTTCATGGTGCCCACCAGGACGAATCGCGCCGGGTACGACCGGGAGACGGCATCGCGCTCCACGCTGACCCTCCCCATCGCGGCTGCGTCGAGCAGGACGTCCACCAGGTGGTCCGAGAGCAGGTTCACCTCGTCCACGTAGAGGATGCCGCCGTCGGCGTCGGCCAGCAGGCCCGGCGTGAAGTCGACGGCGCCCTCACCGAGGGCGCGGTGCAGGTCCAGCGAGCCCACCACGCGGTCCTCGGTGGCGCCGATCGGCAGTTCCACCAGTCGGGCCGGCGATCCGTCTGGGCGGGGCGGCAGCAGCGGTGCGAGCGCCCGCGCCGCAGTGGATTTCGCGGTGCCCTTCTCGCCGCGCACGAGCACGCCGCCGACGGCGGGGGCGATGGCGCACAGGGCGAGAGCGAGGCGCAGCTCGTCGTGCCCCACGATCGCGCTGAACGGGTAGCGGTCAGACATCGGCGGCCCTCCTCATGGGGACGTGCGGGACGCCGTCCTCGACGAACTCGTCCCCGCACACGGCGAAGCCGTACTTGGCGTACATCGGCTCCAGGTGGGTCTGCGCATCGAGCAGTGCTGCGCGAGCGCCGGTCTCGGCGAGAGCGGCCGCCATGAGTCCGCCGATCAGGCCGCGTCCGCGGTGCGACGGTGCCGCGCACACCCGGCCGATCCGCACCACGCCGTTGCCCTCGTCGGTGACCCGGACGGTGGCGACCGCCGCATCGTCCTGCGCGAGCCACAGGTGCACGGTCGACGGGGCGAGGTCCCGGCCGTCCACGTCGAGCCACGGGCTCTGCTGTTCGGCGATGAAGACCTCGGCACGCAGCTTCAGCAACGCGTACAGGGTGCGCGCATCGAGCTCATCGCCGGTGGCGCGGAGCACGGATCAGCCCTGGGAATCTGCCCCGACGCCGGGCGCCAGCTGCAGCGTGCGGTCGGTCCAGTCCCACACCTGCTGGAACAGCGGCTTGTTGTCGTTGAGGGTGGTGCCGTAGGAGGGGATCATCTCCTGCAGCAAGGGCTTCCAGGCCTGCATGTGCTTGGGGAAGCACTTACCGAGCACGTCCAGCATGGCCGGCACGGCGGTCGATGCGCCCGGGGATGCACCCAGCAGGCCGGCGATCGACTCGTCCTTGGCGGCGATAACGGCGGTGCCGAATTCGAGGTTGCCGCCGCCGGGACCCTTGCGGATCACCTGGACGCGCTGGCCGGCGGTGATCAGGTCCCAATCACTGCCCTCGGCGCGGGGCACGAACTCCGAGAGCGTCTTCACGCGGTCGGCGGGCGACTGGGTCAGCTCGCCGATGAGGTACTTGGTCAGGCCCATCTCCTTCATGCCCACGGCGAGCATGGGGATGAGGTTGTTCGGCTTCACCGACATCGGGAGGTCGGTGTACTTGCCGGCCTTGAGGAACTTGGGCGAGAAGCCGGCGTAGGGACCGAACAGCAGGCCCTTGTTCCCGTCGATGACGCGGGTGTCCAGGTGCGGCACCGACATCGGCGGAGCGCCGACCGCGGCCTTGCCGTACACCTTGGCGGCGTGGTTGTCGATGAGCTCGGGGTTGTGGCAGCGGAAGAACTGTCCGGACACGGGGAAGCCGCCGAAGCCCTTGGCCTCCTTGATGCCCGACTTCTGCAGCAGCGGCAGCGCGCCGCCGCCGGCGCCGACGAAGACGAAACGCGCGTCGACGTGGGTGATCTCGAGGGTGCGCTGGTTCTTGACGGTGAGCCGCCAGCCGTCCTTGGTGCGCTTGAGGTTGGTGACCTTGGTGCCGAAGTGCACCGAGCCGCCCTTGCCGATGAAGTTGACCAGCTTCTTGGTGAGCGAGCCGAAGTCGACGTCGGTGCCGCCCTCGTACCAGTTCACGGCGACCGGATCGCCGAAGTTGCGGCCGGCGGCCATGATCGGGAGCCGCTCGCTGAAGGTGGCGGGGTCGGTGAAGTACTCCATGCCCTCGAACAGCGTCTGGCCGGACAGCGCGTCGTAGCGCTTGCGGAGGTACTCGACGTTGTCGGCGCCGTGCACGAAGCTGGCGTGCGGGATCGGGTTGATGAACTCGGAGGGCTTCTCGAGGATGCCGGCGTCCACGGCGTACGCCCAGAACTGGCGCGAGACCTGGAACTGCTCGTTGATCGCGATGGCCTTGCTGATGTCCACGGAGCCGTCGGCGGCCTGCGGCGTGTAGTTCAGCTCGCACAGCGCGGAGTGGCCGGTGCCCGCGTTGTTCCACGGATCGGACGACTCGGCGGCCGCGGCGTCGAGCGCCTCGAAGACCGAGACCGACCAGCTGGGCTCCAGCTTGCGGATCAGGGTGCCGAGCGTGGCGCTCATGATCCCGGCTCCCACGAGCGCGACGTCCGTGGTGATCACGTTACGGGCCATCAGGCTATTCACTCCTCGAGGTGTTTCGCATTCGAGGCCGGGTTGCCAGACCTCGCGTCTGGGCCAGAACCTTACTCCGCGGCGGCGGGCCCACGCGCGGCACGTCGGGTGGCCGCGCTCACTACAGTGATGGCGTGGCGACCACTGAGCTGACCTACTCCCCCGACATCCTCGGCGACGACTACGTCGCGCACACCTTCGACCTGGGGCCCGACCCGGACGGCGAGCCCGGTGGTGACATCGTGGCGACCCTGGTCAAGCATGTTGCAGGCCCGAAGGACCCACAACGCGCTGTGCTGTGGGTGCACGGCTTCTCGGACTACTTCTTCCAGACCGCGGTCGCCGAGTTCTTCGCCGATCGCGGTTACGCCTTCTACGCGCTCGACCTCCGCAAGTGCGGCAGGTCGCTGCGGGACGGGCAGTCGGCGCACTACGCCACCGACTTCAGCGTCTACGACACCGAGCTCGATCTGGCGGTGGCCGCGATCGAGGCCGAGCACCCGGGCCTGGGCGTCGTGGTGGCCGCGCACTCCACCGGCGGGCTCATCACCCCGCTGTGGCTCGATCGCCGCCGCCGCGCGGGACGCACCTCCCCGGTCATCGGCCTGGTGCTCGACAGCCCGTGGTTCGACCTGCAGGGCTCGGCGGTGCTGCGCGAGGTCGCGACACCGGTGGTCAAGCTCATCGGCAAGGCGGTGGGCACCCGCATCGTGCCGGTCGAGGCGGTGGGCGTCTACGGGCAGACCATCCACGCGAGCGAGCACGGCGAGTTCGACTTCGATGTGCGGATCAAGCCGATCGAGGGATTCCCCGTGCGGTTCGGGTGGCTGCGCGCGGTCCGGGTGGCGCACAGCCTGTTGCACCGCGGCCTCGATGTGGGCGTCCCGTCGCTCGTGCTGCGGTCCACGAAGAGCTTCGCGCCCAAGGAGTACAGCCCCGAGGCGGCCCGCGCCGATATCGTGCTGGACACCCGGCAGATCGCGAAGTGGTCGGGCGCCCTGGGTAATCGGCTGACCGTGGTGCCGATCCCCGAGGCCAAGCACGACGTCTTCCTGTCCGAGCAGCCGGCGCGCGATCTGGCGTATGCGGAGCTGCGCGGGTGGCTGGCGCGCGAGATCGAGGCGTGACGATGGGCGAGCAGATCTTCGACCTGGTGATCGTGGGGTCGGGCGCCGGGAACACGATTCCCGACGAGCGCTTCGACGACCGCTCGATCGCCATCGTCGACAAGGGCATGGATTACAACGGCGCCTACGGCGGCACCTGCCTCAACGTGGGCTGCATCCCCACCAAGATGTTCGTGTGGCCCGCCGATGTGGCCGACGAGGCGCGCGACGCGGGGCCCGTGGGCGTGGACGCCGAGATCACCGCGACGCACTGGCCGGCGATCCGCGACCGCGTCTTCGGCCGGATCGACCGGTACGCGGCGGGCGGGCTGCGGTACCGGGTGGACAAGTGCCCCAACATCACCGTCTTCCAGCAGGAGGCGTGGTTCCTGCCCGACTCGGGCGACGGCGTGCACCGCCTGGAGTTGGCGGACGGCACGGTGGTCGCGGGCCGGGAGGTGGTGCTCGCAGCCGGCTCACGCCCGGTGATCCCGCCGGTCTTCGCCGAGGGCACGGCCCCGTTCCACACCAACGACTCGATCATGCGGCTCGACGCGCTGCCGGGACGGGTGATCATCGTGGGCGGCGGCTACATCGCCGCGGAGTTCGCGCACGTCTTCGCCGGACTCGGCGCGGAGGTCACGGTGATCGCGCGCGGTCCGCGCCTGCTGCGCTCGCAGGACGAGTCGATCGCGGAGCTCTTCACCGAGGAGGTCTCGCAGCGCTGGGACGTGCGACTGTCGACCGAGGTGACGGCCACCCGCGCCGTGGGTGACGGCGTGGAGGTCGATCTCACCGACGGTTCGACGGTGGCGGGTGACGTCCTGCTGGTGGCCACCGGCCGCACCCCGAACGGGGACACGCTGGCCACATCGGCCATCGGGCTGGAGCTCGACGACGTGGGCCGCATCCCGGTGGACGAGCATCAGCGCACCCCGGTGCGCGGGGTGTGGGCGCTGGGCGATGTGAGCACGCCCTTCCCACTGCGACACGTGGCCAATCACGAGGCCCGGGTGGTCGCCGAGAACCTGTTGTCCGGGTGGGATGCTCCGGCCGCCACCACTGATCACCGGTTCGTGCCGGGCGCCGTCTTCAGCCGCCCGCAGGTGGCCTCGGTGGGCCTCACCGAGGCCGTGGCCCGGGACCGGGGCATCGATGTGGCGGTGGCGGAGCAGAAGTACTCCGATATCGCCTACGGCTGGGCCATGGGCGATCCCGAGGGCATGTGCAAGCTGATCGCCGACCGCTCGACCGGGTTGTTGGTCGGCGCGCACATCGTGGGGCACCAGGCCTCGGCGCTGATCCAGTCCGCGATCACGGCGATGTCGTTCTCGATCCCCGCGAAGGAGTTCGCGCGCGGCCAGTACTGGATCCATCCGGCGCTGCCGGAACTGGTGGAGAACGCCTTGCTCGGCCTGCACACCGAGCGATAGAGTCATATGCATGAATCACGATGATTTGAATGCACCCGGTTGTTCCAACCCCAACTGCACCTGTGAGAACTGTTCCTGCGGCGACAGCTGCAGCTGCGGCTCCGACAAGTAGGTCAGTTCCGTAGCGTCCGCAGCGCGATCTCCGAGGCCAGGGCCGAGGGGGCGCGCAGCGGAAGCCAATGGTCGCCGTCGGGTACCTCGCTGAGCCGGTAATCGGCCCGCAGGTACCGGGCGGTGCCCCTGGCCTGCGCCTGTCCCGCGATCGCATCGCGGGTGCCCCACACCAGCGTGGTGGGCACCTCGATCACCGGACAGTCCAGGCCCTCGCCACCGGGCACCATGTTCGCCCGGTACCAGTTCAATCCCGCGGTCAGCGTGGCGTTGTTCGCCACCGCGTCGATACCGCCTCCCGGCGCCGTCGCCAGCAGCGTGCGCGCATTGTTGTCGAGCAGCTGCTTCTCCGCCTCCCCCTCGGTGAGGAACAGCTCCAGGTATCGCGACCGCTGCCGCTGGTCCGGATCCGAGGCCATCGCCTCGCCGAAGGCCGACGGGTGCCCGAAGGAGACCGCCGTGAGGCTCATCGCCCGCAACGGGTACGCGGCGGCGAAGTGCCACGCCACGGTGGCGCCCAGCCCGTGCCCCACGAGGTGCGCGTACGGGATCTCCAGCGCATCGAGCACGCCCGCGGCGTCCTCGGCGAGCTGTTTCATCGTGTAGTTGTCGACGCCCTCGGGTCGCGCGCCGGCGCTGTACCCGCGTTGCCGCGGGGCGACGGTGCGCAATCCGGCCTCGTGCAGGCGCTCACGCACCTGGTCGAAGCACTCCTCGGTCTGCGGAAACCCGTGCAAGAGCAGCACGGGAACCCCGTGCTCAGGTCCCCCGACCGAGACGTCGAAGGTCCACGACCCCACGGGAACCTGCACCGTGCTCGGAGTATCGATCGGCATGGTGGATAACGCTAGTCACTGACGATGCGAAGCGGCGGCAGGATGGCCGAAAACACGCCAGACCGTTGCAAAGGTGCGACGATCGCGTCCACATCGCAGTGCTCCTCGATCGCGTCCGCCAGCCGGTCGAGCTGGGCCGATCGCGCACCGTCGTAGCTGGATTCCGGGCCGAGGTCCGTACCGGGGAAGGTGCGGCGCAGGTAGGCACGCCGGAATTCGTCGGCGCCGAACAGCCCGTGCCAGTGGGTGCCGAGGACGGCGCCGTGCAGTGCCCCCTCGGGACCGTCGGGTCCGTCGAGGAGCGGTGCCTCGCCGGTCCGGACGACGGCGCCGTGGTGGATCTCGTAGCCCGTGGCCGGTACGCCGAGGCCGGTGCCCGCCACCGTCCGCACGCACTTGCGGGCGCCGAACTCGATGTCGAGGTCGAGCAGGCCGAGGCCCTCGACGCGGCTGCCCGGCGCGGCCTCGACGCCCGTGGGATCGGTGATGCTGCGGCCGAGCATCTGGTACCCGCCGCAGATCCCGACCACGGGGCGTCCGGCGGCGGCGCGGGCCGCGAGAGCCGCGGCGAGCCCGCGCTCACGCAGCCAGGCGAGGTCGGAGACGGTGGCCTTGGTGCCGGGCAGCACCACGAGGTCGGCGGCGGCCACATCGGCGGGACGGGTGGTCCAGCGGACGGTCACGGCGGGCTCACAGGCGAGCGCCTCGACGTCGGTGGTGTTGGACACCCGGGGCAGGGCGATGGCGGCCACCTGCAGGGCGTCGGCGCGGCGCGATCCGGGGCCCACGAGGTCGGTGCCGAGTGCGGCGAGCGAATCCTCGGCGTCGAGCCACAGGTCGGGCAGGTGCGGCAGCACGCCGAGCGTGGGGCGCTTGGTGATCTCCGCGAGCTGGTCCAGGCCGGGCTCGAGGATCGACGGATCGCCGCGGAACCGGTTGATCAGGAACCCGTAGATGCGGGCCTGATCGGCGGGCGAGAGCACGGCGACGGTGCCGGCCAGGTGCGCCAGGACGCCCCCTCGGTCGATGTCGCCCACCACCAGCACGGGGAGGTCCGCCGCCTGGGCGAGTCCCATGTTGGCGATGTCGGTGGCGCGCAGGTTGATCTCGGCGGGGCTCCCGGCGCCCTCGCAGAGCACCACGTCGAAGTCCTCGCGGAGCGCGGTCAGGGTGGCGGTCACCTCGTCGAGCAGCCAGCGGCGGCGGGTGACGTAGTCCTTCGCGCCGACATCGCCCACGGCGCGGCCGTGCAGCACGAGCTGGGAGCGGCGGTCGCTGCCGGGTTTGAGCAGTACGGGGTTGTACCGGACCGACGGTGCCAGACCGCAGGCGAGCGCCTGCGTCGCCTGCGCGCGGCCGATCTCGCCCGAGGTCCCATCGGGTTCGACAGTGGCCACGGAGTTGTTGGACATGTTCTGCGCCTTGAACGGCGCCACCCGCACACCGTTGCGGGCGAGCAGCCGGCACAGGCCCGCGGTCACGGTGGACTTGCCGGCGTCGCTGGTGGCGCCGGCGATCAGCAGTGCGCCGTGGAGATCCACGCCTACGCGCTGGGCAGCGTGAGGATCTCGGCACCGTCGTCGGTGACGACGAGGGTGTGCTCGAACTGCGCGGTCCACTTCTTGTCGGTGGTGGCCACGGTCCAGCCGTCGGGCCAGATCTCGTAGTCGAGGCCGCCGAGGTTGATCATGGGCTCGATGGTGAAGACCATGCCGGGTTCGAGCACGGTGTCCACGTTCGGCTCGTCGTAGTGCAGCACCACGAGGCCGTTGTGGAAGGTCTCGCCGATGCCGTGGCCGGTGAAGTCACGGACCACGGTGTAGCCGAACCGATTCGCGTAGGCCTCGATCACGCGGCCGACCACGTTGAGCTCGCGCCCGGGCTTGACGGCCTTGATGGCGCGTTCGGTGGCGATGCGGGTGCGCTCGACCAGCAGGCGGTGCTCCTCGGAGACGTCGCCGGCGAGGAAGGTGGCGTTGGTGTCGCCGTGCACGCCGTCGATGTAGGCGGTCACGTCGATGTTGACGATGTCGCCGTCCTGGATCACGGTCGAGTCCGGGATGCCGTGGCAGATGACCTCGTTGAGGCTCGTGCAGCACGATTTCGGGAAGCCGCGGTAGCCCAGGGTCGACGGGTACGCGCCGTGGTCGATCATGTACTGGTGGGCCACCCGGTCGAGGTGGTCGGTGGTGACGCCGGGCGCCACCTCCGCGCCCGCGGCCTGCAGCGCGTCGGCGGCGATCCGCGAGGCCAGCCGCATCTTCTCGATGGTCTCCGGTGTCTGCACCCAGGGCTCGTTGCCCTCGTTCGCCGACTTCTTGTCGACGTACTCGGGGCGCGCGATCTGGGACGGGACGGCCAGCCGCGGCGAGACGGTGCCGGGGACGAGTGCAGCGCGGGTCATCCCTCCAGCCTAATCGTCCCCGCCGCCCCGTCGCCCCGCCTCCCCATCCCCCTCCCATCCCCTCCACTTCCCCCTCCCACCCCTCTTCTTCCGCCCCCAACCTGACTTAACTGCGTTAGCCCACACGACGTCCTGGGCGGATGCCTACACATATCGCTGTTAAGTCAGGAGGGGCTAGGTCAGAGGAGGAGCGTCAGAGGAGGAGCAAGGTCAGGGAGGTCGGGATCCAGTAGTGGCACAGAGGCGCGGTGAAGCCGTGCGCGCGGGCGTAATCGTCGACGGGCCGGATTCGTGCGAGGACGCCGCCGGCCGATTCGACGGTGCGGCGCGAGCCGATGTTGTCGTCGTCGCAGGTGACGAGCACCTCGGGCAGGCCGAGGCGGGCGGCCTCGGCGAGCATCAGTGCGAGCGCAGCGCCGGCGACGCCCTTCCGGCGCTCCGAGGGACGCACGTGGTAGCCGATGTGGCCGCCCAGTTCGGCGAGCATCTCGGTGAGTTCGTGGCGGAGCTGAATCGCTCCCAGGTAGCGATCGCCCCGAACGATCCAGCGATTGGTCGCGGGCACCACGGTGTCGGTCCGCTCGACCGTGGCGTTCGCGGCGAGCCGGTCCACCCAGGCGGCGAATCCGGCCGGATCACGACGATCGAGACCGCGGGCCAGCGCGCTGCCCGCCCCCGGATGATGCGCGGTATCGCCCCACTCGGCGACATTGCGCAACCACTCCTCGTGCAGGTCTGCGCGCGGCGCGATCAGTTCGATGCCCATGCCGCCACCCTTCCCCGGCCTTCGGGGCGGGGCAACCGAATTCCGTGGGACCCGGTCAGTTCGGGACGGCGCCGACCGGGGCGTCGAACCGGTCGAAGAACTCCTTGGTCACCGCGACGGCGTTGTCGGAGCTGCCACCGAGCACCACCATCGTCGCGAAGGCGAGATCGCCGCGGTAGCCCACGAACCAGGCGTGCGAGCCGCCCTCGACCTCGGCCTCACCGGTCTTGCCCAGGATGTCGCCGGACCCGCGGATCAGCTCGGCGGTACCGGAGGCGACCACCTCGCGCATCATGGCCCGCACCCCGTCGACCGCCCGGGGATCCAGCGGCGGGCGGTCACCGTCGACCTTGGTCGGCTTGCCCAGCAGCAGCTGCGGAGTGACCGCGCCGCCCTTGGCCACTGCCGCGGCGACCAGCGCCATGGAGAACGGGCTCACCAGCACCTCGCCCTGGCCGAAGCTGTCCTCGACCTGGTTCACCATGGCCTTGGGCGTGGGGTACTGGCCGGAGGCCACCGGCAGCCCCTGGATGTCGTACTCGGGTCCGACGCCGAGTTCCGCGGCGGCCGTGGGCAGTGCGTCGAAGGCCATCTTCGATCCGAGGTAGGCGAAGCTGGTGTTGCAGGACCGGGCGAAGGCGCGCTGCATGGTGACGTCGCCGAGCGCGAACCGGTTGTAGTTGGGCACCTCGCGCTCGCCGATGGTGAGTGTTCCGGGGCACGGCACGATCGTGTCGGGCGTCGCGGTGCCGGTGGAGATCGCAGCGGTGGCGGTGACGATCTTCCCCGTAGACCCCGGCGGATACAGGCCGGAGGTGGCCAGCGACCCGAGCTTGTCGGCCTCCGGATTCTGCGCCACGGCCAGTACGTTCCCCGTGGACGGCTGGATCACCACCATCATCGACTGCCGGTCGCGCCGGGTGTTCACCGCGGCCTGCGCCGCGGCCTGCGCGATCGGCGAGATGCTCACCGTGGCGGAGGCGGCGGTCTTCGGCGGCGTGCTGGTGAGGGTGACCACCTGGGCTCCGGTATCGGCCTGCACCACCACTTCCCAGCCGTCGGTGCCGCCGAGATCGCCCTCCACGTTCTTCTTGATCGACGACATGAGCGCGGGCGCGAAGGTGCGGTCCGTGGACACCAGATCTGCCTGCTCGACGAGCGTGACGCCGGGCAGCGCGGTCACATCGCCCGCCAGCTTGCGCAGATCGTCCTGGTTCACGGTGGCCACCACGTAGGGCCCCTGGAACGAGGTGGCCTGCTCGGTGAGCTGCACGGGGTCGAGCCCCGGGACGATGGGTTGCAGTGCGCGCGTGAGCTGTCCGGCCACGTCGAGCACCGTGGTGGGCGCGGTGACCTTCGAGGCCTCCAGGCGGATCCGGGTCACCACACCGGGCACCAGCACCGACCCACCCGATGCCGAGTTCACCGGCGCCTTGGGCGCGGCGAGGGCCTTGAGCACCATCGTCTGATTGGCGCCGAGCCGGGGGTGCAGCACCGTCGGGTCCCAGCGCACCTTCCACTGGCCGTTCTCCTGCACCGCGGTGAACGTGCCCTGGTAGCTCCACGTGCGGTTCGACCTACCGCGGTCGGCGGGCAGATCCCACACGTACTCGTAGTCCACGGCGCTGGTGGAGCCTTGCGTACGCACCTGTCCCACTTTGAGTTTCACGCCCCGCGCCTGCAAACCCTCGAAGGTGCCCTGCAGCATCTTCTTGGCGGCGGAGGGCGTGGTGGTGAGGTTCGCGGCGCCGTCGAGATCCTTGTCCGCGAGGGCGGCACCGAAGCGCACGGCCACCGGACCGGGACCGTTGGTGTTCGCGGTTGCGCAGCCGCCCGACACGACCATCGCCACGAGGGCGACGATCACGACGACACGGGTGCGCAGGTTCTTCACCGGGACAGGGTATGACGGTGCGCGGACCGGGCCGGGTTGCCGCGCGGGCCTGTGAAGACTGAGACGCAAGTGACCTCACCACGGTGCGCCCCACACCGAACTGACTCATGAGTAAGATAGCGCCATGTCCACTCCCACGAGCCGGCGCGCCGTGATCGTCTCCGGCGCCCGCACCCCCTTCGTCCGCGCCTTCGGCGACTTCGCCCAACTCGACACCATCGCCCTCGCCGGCCGCGCCGTCGAGGGCCTGCTGGACCGCGTCCCGGCCGTCGCGGACCGGATCGAGGCCATCGTCTGGGGCGGCGTGATCCTGCCCGCCGGTGCCCCCAACATCGCGCGCGAGGTGGCCATCGACCTGGGCCTGGGCCACGGCGTCGAGGGCCACACCGTGACCCGCGCCTGCGCCTCCGGCCTACAGGCCGTCACGACCGCGGCCGCCGCGATCGAGCGCGGTGAGTACGACATCATGATCGCGGGCGGCTCCGATTCGGTGTCGAACGCCTCGGTCAACCTGCCGAACAAGCTGGTCCAGGCAGCGGCACCGCTGGCCCTGGGCAAGCCCTCGATCCGCGACTACGTGGGTGCCGCGCTGGGGCTCGCCCCGTTCACCGGTCTCCTGCCGAGCCGCCCGAAGATCTCCGAGCGCACCACCGGAGAGGTGATGGGCGAATCGGCCGACAAGATGGCGAAGATCCACGGCATCTCCCGCGAGGCGCAGGACGCCTACGCCGCGCGGTCGCACGCCCGGGCCGCCGCCGCCATCGCCTCGGGCCGCTTCGACGACGAGGTGGTCCCGGTGACCACGCCCGACGGCACCACCGTGACCCGCGACGGCCTGGTCCGCGACAACACCAGCGCCGAGAAGCTGGCCTCCCTCCGCCCCGTCTTCAACCGCGACGGCACGGTGACCGCGGGCAACGCCAGCCCGCTGACCGACGGTGCCGCGGCCGTGCTCGTGATGAGCGAGGACAAGGCCCGCGAACTCGGCCTGACCCCGCTGGCCGCGATCCGCTCCTGGAGCTACGTGAGCGTCGACCCCGCCGACGAGGTGCTCATCGGCCCGGCCATCTCGATGCCGCGTGCGCTGGACAAAGCCGGCCTGGAACTGGACGACGTCGACCTCGTCGACATCCACGAGGCCTTCGCGGCCCAGACTCTGTCGGTCCTCGATGCGCTGGCGAGCCCGGAGTGGGCGGCGGAGCGACTCGACCGCGACACCCCGGTGGGCGAGATCGACCCGGACAAGCTGAACGTGCACGGCGGCTCGGTATCGATCGGACATCCCTTCGGCGCCACCGGTGCCCGCATGGTGACCACGATGGCCAACGAGCTCGCCCGCACCGGCAAGCAGACCGCGCTGCTCGGGATCTGCGCTGCCGGTGGGCACGGCGCGAGCGTGGTGCTGGAACGGGTCGAATGATCAGGTGACCGAGAGGCCACCGTCGACGCACAGGTTCTGGCCGGTGACGAACCGCGAGCCCTCCCCCGCCAGGAAGACCGCGGCCGCCGCGAAGTCCGACGGTGCGCCGAGCGTCCCGGTGTGGGCGCGCCGCCGGAAGTACTCGGCGCGTTCGGGATCGGCGAGGACGGCAGTGGTCATCGGTGTCGCGATCAGGCCGGGGGTCAGCGAATTGGCGGTCACGCCGCGGGCGGCCCAGGCCTCCGACTGGGAACGGGTAAGTCCGGCGATCCCCGCCTTCGCGACCCCGTAGGCCCCGCTGTTGCCGAAGGCGCGGTGCGCCTGCGTCGAGGCGACGTTGATGATGCGGCCCCAGCCGCGGGCGGCCATCCGCGGACCGTAGTGCTGCCCCAGCCGGAAGGGTGCGTCGAGGTTCACCGCGAGGATCTCGCGGTAGAGGACATCGTCGATCTCGGCGAGCGGCGGGCGGGGATTGGTCCCGGCGCAGTTGATCAGGATGTCGACGGCATCGGCACGCGCGTCGACCGCCGCGATGAGATCGTCGACCCCGTCGGCGAGGTCGGCGCTGATGCCCTCGGGACCGAGCCGGTCACGGTCCCGGCCGGTGCGCAGGACGCGGGCCCCGGCACCGTCGAGCGCCTCCGCGATGGCCGCGCCGATCCCCGAGCTGGCCCCCGTGACCAGAGCGGTGCGTCCGGTGAGATCGAACAGTCCCGCCACCTCGGATCGCATGCCGACACCCTACGCGGGGGCCTCGTTAGGCTGGGGTGATGTTGGGCCTGACACTGATGTTCAAGCGGTTCTTCGGCGCGGTGCGCACCAGCTGGCGGGACCCGTCGATGCGCGGCGCGGTGCTCAGCCTGATCATCATCGTGACCGCGGCGACGATCTTCTACACCCTCGCCGAGAAGTGGTCGGTGATCGATTCACTGTTCTACGCCGTATCCGTGGGGCTCCCGATGGGCAACGGCGATCTCAACCCCACGACGACCCTGTCGAAGATCTTCACGCTGGTCTACGCCGTGCTGGTGGTGGGGCTGTTCGTGACGGTGGGCGGTTCCCTCGCGAGCTCGATCGTGCAGAACAACACCGAGAAGGTCAGTCGGCTCAACAAGCGCGGCCAGGGCGATGAGCCGCAGGGCTGATCAGTTCAGCACGGCGAGCAACCAGATCCCCACGGCGCACAGCGCGCCGGCCAGTTCGATCAGGATGAGCAGTCCCGCGGCCTTGGTCGCGGCGATCGCCCCGGTCCAGCCCGCCCGAACGTCCTTGAGGCGCACCGCTTCGGCGATGAAGGTGCCACCGATGAAGCCGATCAGCAGCCCGATCACGGGGATCACGAAGAACAGCACGATCCCACAGACGCCGCCCGCCACGAGCGACCACTTCCCCACCCCGGCCTTGGCCATGGTGCGGTGTCCCACGAAGTACTTGACCACCCACGCGATCACCATGCAGCCGAGCGCCGCGGCGAAGACGCCCCAGGCCGACCCGCCGGTGAAGATCGCCCAGATCAGGATGCCCAGCGCCACCAGGGTGGAACCCGGCAGCACCGGGATCACGATCCCCAACAGGCCGACCACCATCAGCGCGACGACCGCGACGTACCCCCACGTATTCACGCACGAATAGTAAGGGCAAGGCGTTCTCTTACACGAGTGCCGTGACGCACTCAGGTCAACAGGACCGTGGCGAAGGTCGCGACCTGCTCGAATCCCACCCGCTCATAGGCGCGACGGGCCGGGGTGTTGAAGCTGTTGACGTACAGGCTGGGCACCCGCCCGGTGCGCCGCACCGCGTCGGCGACGGCCGCCGTTCCGGCACCGCCGAGACCCTGCCCCCGCAGGTCGGGCCGCACCCATACGCCCTGGATCTGTCCGACGGTGCGCGAAACGGCCCCGACCTCGGCCTTGAAGGCGACCTCGGGACCGTCGAAGAGCACGTACGCGCGGCCGCTGAGGATCGTGTTGGCGACGCGGCGGCGGTAGGCGCGGCCCCCGTCGCCCATGCGCGGGTCGATGCCGACCTCGGCGGTGAACATCGCGATCGACGCATCGAGGTAGCGGTCGAGCTCCGCCATCCGGGCGGGCCGGACACCGGTGTGCGGCGCGCGCGAAGGACCGGCCATGACCATCAACGGCTGCTCCTCGCGAACCTCCCGCGCCGGGCCCCACGACGATTCGAGGTCCGACCACAGGGGCAGCACCAGCTCGGCGCGACCGACCACCGATGCGGCGGTGCGCGCACCGCGGCCCGCGCGGCCGGCGAAGTACCGCATCGCATCGAGATCGCCGCGCAGCGGCATGAGGTTCGCCCCGGCGAAGCACAGGGCGGAGGAGGAATCGCGGTGCGACCACAGCTCGCCGCCGAGCGAACCGGGATCGGTGCCGTACTCCTGGACGCGCCCGGCCACCATGCAGGCGGCCACCGGATCCGCATCGAGGACGGCCAGCACCTTGGGCAGATCCCGCGGCGGGACCGGCCTCTCGTGCAGCATCCTCAACACGGGCGACTCCTCACGCTCTTCGCGACGGCCTACCTAGGACACGGTGACCACGGGGGTACCGCTCCCCTCACTATCCCCCGATTCCTCGGCGATCCGCAGGGCTTCCTCGATCAGGGTCTCCACGATCTGCGCCTCGGGCACCGTCTTGATCACCTCGCCCTTGACGAAGATCTGGCCCTTGCCGTTGCCGGAGGCCACACCGAGGTCGGCCTCGCGGGCCTCGCCCGGACCGTTCACGACGCAGCCCATGACGGCCACGCGCAGCGGCACCTCCATGCCCTCGAGCCCCGCGGAGACCTCGTTCGCGAGCTTGTAGACATCGACCTGGGCACGGCCGCAGGACGGGCAGGAGACGATCTCCAGCTTGCGGGGCCGCAGGTTCAGCGACTGCAGGATGGCATCGCCCACCTTGATCTCCTCGGCCGGCGGGGCCGAGAGGGAGACGCGGATGGTGTCGCCGATGCCCTCGGCGAGCAGGGCTCCGAAGGCGACGGAGCTCTTGATGGTGCCCTGGAAGGCGGGGCCGGCCTCGGTGACGCCGAGGTGCAGCGGGTAGTCGCACTGCGCGGCCAGCTGCCGGTAGGCCTCCACCATGATCACCGGATCGTTGTGCTTGACCGAGATCTTGATGTCGCCGAAGCCGTGCTCCTCGAACAGGCTCGCCTCCCACAGCGCGGACTCGACCAGCGCCTCGGGGGTGGCCTTGCCGTACTTCTCCATCATCCGCTTGTCCAGCGAGCCCGCGTTCACGCCGATGCGGATCGGGATACCGGCGTCACCGGCGGCCTTCGCGACCTCCTTGACGCGGCCGTCGAACTCCTTGATGTTGCCCGGGTTCACGCGCACCGCGGCGCAACCGGCGTCGATCGCGGCGAAGATGTACTTCGGCTGGAAGTGGATGTCCGCGATCACCGGGATGTTCGCCTTCTTGGCGATGATCGGCAGCGCGTCGGCGTCCTCCTGCCGCGGGCAGGCCACGCGCACCATGTCGCAGCCGGACGCGGTGAGCTCGGCGATCTGCTGCAGCGTGGCGTTCACGTCGTGGGTCTTGGTGGTGCACATGGACTGCACCGAGATGGGGCTGTCGCTGCCGACGCCGACTCCGCCCACGTTGAGCTGGCGGGTCTTGCGGCGGGGTGCGAGCGTCGGGGCCGGGGCTGCCGGCATTCCCAAACCTACGGACATGTGCTGCTTCTCCGGTTTCAGTTGAAGAGCTTGATGGGATTGACGATGTCGGCTGTGAGGACGAGCAACATGTACCCGCCCGCGAGCGCCAGGACGACGTACGTCAGCGGCGCGAGCTTCATGTAGTCGACGGGGCCGCCCTTGCGGCCGGTGACCAGGTCGCGGAGCTTCTCGAAGATCACCACCGCCATGTGGCCACCGTCGAACGGGGGCACCGGCAGCAGGTTGATCAGGCCGAGCATGAGGTTGAGGCCGGCGAGCAGCAGGAAGAACACCTGCCACATATCGCGCTCGGCCACCTCGCCACCGATCATCGCCGCGCCCACCATGGACTGCGGGGTGTCGAGGCCGCGCTTCTCGCCCTTGATCGCGTCGATCAGGGCCGGCACCTTCTGCGGCAGCTGGCCGATCGCGACCACGGTCTTCTGACCGAGGTCGAGGGTGAACGCCGCGGTGCCGCCGATCGCCGTGAGCGGGTTGTAGTGGTTCGTCACACCGAGCGTCCCCACCGTGATGCCGATGGTGGGCCCGGTGACCTCGGCGAAGTCCTTACCGTCGGGGGTCGACCGCCACTTCTTGGAGATGATGGGATCGACGGTGATCGTCTGGTCCCGGCCGTCCCGGACGATGCCGAGGGCGATCGGCCCGGAGGCCTTCTGCAGGGCGTCGAACACAGTCTCAGCGTTCACGGGAGTGCCGTTGACCGAGGCGATGACGTCGCCGAACTGCAGGCCCGCCTGCGCTGCCGGGCTGGGCTTGCACTCGCCGATCGGCTGGCCGGGCTTACCCTCCGGCGTCGGTTTGGTCGTGGCTTCGGCGACGCAGCCGGTGCCGGCGACGGCCGCCTGCGCGGGGGTGTTGATGGCGGGGAGGCCGGACACCACGGCGACGCCGTAGATCAGGACGATCCCGAGGACGAAGTTCATCGCCGGTCCGGCGAACAGCACGAACAGCCGCTTCCACGCGGCCTGCTTGTACATCGCCTTCTCCTGCTCGACGGGCGTCTTCAGCTCGTCCATCAGCGTCATTCCGGCGATATCGCAGAAGCCGCCCAGAGGCAGCGCTTTGACCCCGTACTCGATCCCGTCCGGGCCCTTCGGGCGCCGGGTCGACCACAGCGTGGGCCCGAAGCCCACGAAGTAGCGCCGCACCTTCATCCCCGTGGCCTGTGCGGCCCACATGTGCCCGCACTCGTGCCACGCGATCGAGGCGAGGATGCACAGCGCGAACGCCGCGATACCCAGGCCATACATCATGGCGTCCAGAATACCGGGGCGCGGCAGTGGTGCGGACCACGTGATCGGCGCTTCCGCTCAGGGCCGAATCCGTGGCCCTCGGGCCGGGTCAGGCGAGGCCGACGAGCGTCGCCGCACGGGCGCGCGCCCACTCCTCCGCGGCGAGCACATCGGCCACGTCGCGCGGCTCGGCCTGCCACTGCGCACCGTCGGACACCACCTGCGCGACGGTGTCGACGATGGCGAGGAAGGACGTGCGTCCGTCGAGGAAGGCCTGGGCGACCACCTCGTTGGCGGCGTTGAAGACCGCGGTCAGGCTGCCGCCCCGGGTGCCGGCATCGCGGGCGACGGCGATCGCGGGAAAGGTCTCGTCGTCCACGGGGGCGAAGGTCCAGGTGTGCGCCTGGGTGAAATCACAGGCCACGGACGCGCCGGGGACGCGATCGGGCCAGCCCAGCGCCAGCGCGATCGGCAGCTTCATCGACGGCGGCGAGGCCTTGGCGATGGTGGCGCCGTCGACGAAGGTGACCATCGAGTGCACCACGGACTGCCGGTGCACGGTCACGTCGATGCGGTCGTAGGGCACGCCGAACAGCAGGTGCGCCTCGATCACCTCGAGCGCCTTGTTCACCAGCGTGGCGGAGTTCAGGGTGATCATCTGCCCCATCGACCAGGTGGGGTGCTGCGCAGCCTGCGCGGGTGTGACATCGGCCAGTTCCGCCCGGGTGCGGCCGAAGAACGGGCCACCGGACGCGGTGAGGATCAGCCGGTCGACCTCGGCGGCCGTACCGCCGCGCAGGCACTGGGCGATGGCCGAGTGCTCGGAGTCGACGGGCACGATCTGGCCGGGCGCGGCGCGCCCCAGCACCAGCGAACCGCCGGCGACGAGGGATTCCTTGTTGGCCAGCGCGAGCCGCGCGCCGCTGTCGAGTGCGGCCAAGGTCGGGCCGAGACCGAGGCTGCCGACCACGCCGTTGAGCACCACATGGGCCTCGACCGTCTCCACCAGGCGGGTCATGGCGTCCGGGCCCGTCAGCGCGCCGTCGAAGGAGCCGGCGCGGGAGGCATCGGCGATGCCGATCCGGGCGCCGTCGATTCCGGTCGCGCGGGCCTGCTGCGCGAGCAACTCGGGGTTGCCGCCGCCGGCACCGAGCCCGACCACCTCGAACCGGTCCGGGTTCTCGGCGATCACCTCCAGCGCCTGGGTGCCGATGGAGCCGGTGCTGCCGAGGATGAGGACGCGGGTGGTCACCGCCTCAGCGTATCGGCGCTCACTCGGGGCCCGACGGTCCGCCACTCCTCGCCATGCACAGGCCAGGCTAACCTTGTGAAGTACGGAATCCCGACGAAAGGCCCGCCACGATGGCCAGCACTCTCCGCGACGGCGCGGTGTTCCCGATCTGCCTGCGCGAATTCGACGTGCTCCGCGTGACCGATGTGACGCCGGGGATGCGACGCATCGTGGTCGGCGGCCCGGCGATGGATACGCACGTCCGGGACGGGGTGGAGCTGCCACCGGTACGCAGCACCGGTTTCGACGACGACGTCAAGGTGCTCCTCCCCGATCTGCACACCGGCGAGTTCCCGTTCGAGGTGCCGAAGAACACCGATCAGGGCCGCGTGGACTGGACCGACGGGTCGTTCGAGCACGCCCGCACGTACACGGTGCGCGAGATCGACGCCGACGCCGGCGAGATGAGCATCGACTTCGTCCTGCACGGCACCGGCCTGGCCGCCACATGGGCCCGGCGGGCCGAGGTGGGTTCGAAGGTGCTCATCGCCGGGCCGAAGCACTCCGCCGCGCTCCCCCGCGATGTGGACTGGCTCCTGCTGGGCGGCGACGAGACCGCGCTGCCGGCCATCGGGCGCTGCCTGGAACTGCTGCCCCCGGGGTTCAAGGCCACCGCGATCATCGAGGTCGCCGAGCCCGCGCACCGGCAGGAGCTGCGGACGCAGGGCGATGTGGAGTTCGTCTGGCTGTACCGCTCGGAGTCGGGCGGGCAGTCGCGCATGGTCGAGACGGTGCAGCAGGCGCGGTGGCGCGGCGAGCGCCCGTACCTGTGGGTGGCGGGCGAGACGCTGACGATCAAGCCGCTGCGGCGCTGGGCGAAGAACGACAAGGGGCTGGACAAGGATCGGGTGGAGATCACCGGGTACTGGCGCCACCGCGAGGTGGCGACGGTCGAGGGCGACGCGGAGCTCGTGGACACCAGCCAGGATCAGAACCTCGCCTCCGAGATCCACGAGCTCACGGAGCTGTTGCCGCCGTTCGCGATCCGCGCCGGCGTGACCCTCGGCATCTTCGCCGCGATCGACGAGGGCGCCACCACGGCGTCGGCGATCGCCACCGCCTGCGGGACCGATCCCGCGGCCACCGAGAAGCTGCTGCGGCATCTGGCGCTGCTGGAGTTCGTGACGCGGGACGGGTCCGGCTACGCGCTGACGGCGCGCGGCGAGCTGCTCACCGACCCCGACGAGATCCTGCCGGGGAGCCTGCACAACGACCGCCTGCGCACGCGCCTCGACCTGCCCTTCACGCGGCTCGTCGACGCCGTCCGCACCGGCCGGGCCGTCCCGTTCGAGGGCGGCACGCTGCGCGAGGCGCGCCGGACCGACGACGACCTGGCCGAACAGCTGCACGCCCACGCCACGCGCTGGGCCACCTATCGCGCGCCCGCCCTCCCGGAGGCGATCGATTTCGCGGCGATCCGCACCGTGGCCGTCTTCGGCGACGGCGCCGGGGTGTACGCGGACAACCTCGCCCGGCTGCTCCCCGACGTGTCGGCGACCCTGATCGGGATGCCGAGCACGGTGGAGCGCGAGTACGCGGTCGTGGCCCCCGAGCGTCGCGCGCGCGTGACCGCCGCGCCCGCAACGGTCTTCGCGCCGCTGCCGCAGCGGTACGACCTCGTCCTCGGCATCGACTTCCTGGAGACACTCCCGGACGCGGACGCGCGCCTACTGCTCTCGACCTTGCGCGGCAGCGCCGGGACGGTGGCCTTCGTCGGTGACGTGCTCAATCCGGAGACCACGGACGATCACGAGACCGAGGCCGATCTGCGGGCACTGTGCCTGCACGGCGGCGGCGTGCGCACCGCCGACGAGATCGCCGCGCTGGCCGACGATGCCGCGCACCGGATCGCGCCGCTCGGCTGGGGAACCTTCGTCGTCGAGTTCGACGGGACGCCCGCCTGAGCCTCCGGGTACTCGTTTCCCATCGCAACGGCTACGCTGCGATGCATGTCGGAAAACTTCGACTCCAACGAACGTGAATTCGGCGGTGCGGGCAAGCGCGCCCGCGACGCCGATCGCGAGGAGGTCATGGGCCTGCTCGACAGCGCCCTGTCCGACGGTCAGCTCGACGGTGCCGAACATCGCGACCGGGTCGCCACCGCCCTGCGCGCGAGCACGCTCGGCGAGCTCACCGGCCTCGTCGACGATCTGCAGGTCGCGGCTCCCTCGTTCCTCGCACCACCCACGGACCGCCCGGCGACACCCGCCCGGGTGACGCCGTCCGCACCCGTACCCGCGCCTGCGAAACCGCCGTCGACGAAGGTCACACGGGCGGAATCGTCCGTCGACTCGACCACCTCCACCGCGCTCATCTTCGTGGTCGTGATCGTCCTCACCGCCGTGCTCATCGGGGGCGTCGCGAAGGCGATGAACGACTCGAGCGGAGGAACGTTCGGCGATGGGGGCCCTCAGTGGTCCCGGATCTGCGACAGCGAGGGCAAGAACTGCCGCGACCAGAACGGCAGGGCCGTGCCCGATGATCCACCCGCGAAGAAGCCGCCGGAGCCCGTGGCCGGTGTGCGCCTGGTCGGCAATCCGATGGCGTCGACGAACATCCGCGCCGTCTACGAGTCGATGACCACCGCACTGAAACCGGTGGCGGTCGTCTCGCTGACGATCGACCAGTGGGGCCCCGTGGCCACGCTCGCCCTCCCCGACGATCCCGAGAACCTCGAAACCTGGGTGCTCCGCGACGGTATGTGGAGATACTCCTTCGACCTGCGCAATCAGACCGGCGCCCGGTTCGCACCCGATGTGATGAACCTCGACGCCATCACCACTGCGATCGCCGATGCGCCCGGAATCACCCGGACGGTCCGCGAGCCGACCAGAGTCGCGTTCGCGGCGACGGCGGTCACGATCGACTACACCGGACCGGCGGGCACGAGCTCGACCCTGATCCTGGCGCCGGACGGCACCGTCGTTCCGTGACCTAGTCGATCCGCGCGGTCCCGGTCACCGCGGACACGGGGATCGGGCCGTAGATGTGCGGGAACAGCTCGTCGACGCCCGGGGCGGGCGGCTCGTACCGCACATCGAGGCCCGTCGGATCGATGGAGAGCAGGACGAGATCGGACGCGGGAACGTCGGCGTAGAACCGCTCCCGCACGCCGCGCCACTGCTCGGCGGTGGAGGCGTGGATGAATCCGACGTCGGCGAGCGACGCGCCGCGGGTCGACATCGTGTATTCGCCGGCGGCCTGAGCGGTATCCCAGTCGGTGACGAAGGCGAGGTGGAAGATCACCCGTCCGACGCTACCGGTGATTTGCGGCGCCCCTGATACGACAGCCGGTCGTAGCGGGATAGGATTCGTACATATCCCGGGGCTCAGCCTCCCGGGCGGCAGGCAGCGACGAAGGAGAACGCGCAGTGGCAACCACCGACCTGGAGCGTCAGCAGAGCAATTCGACGGTCGACGAGGCCGACGTGCCCTCGAAGGACTGGGGCTGGAGCGGCAACGCGCCGAACGCCGCCCGCGTCGCCGGCGTGCTGTTCGCGCTGCTCCTGCTGGGCATGACCATCGGCAACCACCCCGGCAAGACCGAGGACATCTGGCTGGTCGGCTTCGCCGTGGCCATCCTGGGTGCCATCGTGATCAACTGGTACTCCAGCCGCGGCAAGTGGAAGAACTGAGCTAGCCGCCCCGTTCCACCCGAGAACGCCTGACCCGCCGGGTCAGGCGTTTTCTTCTGCCGCGAGCTGACCGCAGGCCGCGGCGATCTCCTGGCCGCGGGTATCGCGCACGGTGCACGAGACGCCCTGCGCGATCACCCGGCGCACGAACTCGTCCTGCCGGTCCTTCGGCGAGGCGTCCCACTCGCTGCCCGGCGTCGGGTTGAGCGGGATCAGGTTGACGTGCGCGAACTGGCCCAGCTTCTTGCGCAGCTTCTCGCCCAGCATGTCGGCCCGCCAGGGCTGATCGTTCACGTCCCGGATCAGGGCGTACTCGATGGAGACGCGGCGGCCGGTCTTATCGGCGTAGTAGCGGGCCGCGTCCAGCACCTCGGCCACGCTCCACCGGTTGTTCACCGGCACCAGGGTGTCGCGGAGCTCGTCGTCGGGGGTGTGCAGCGAGACGGCGAGCGTCACCGACAGGCCCTCGTCGGCCAGCTTCCGGATCGCGGGCGCGAGGCCCACGGTGCTCACGGTGACGTGGCGCTGCGAGATACCCAGGCCCTCGGGCGCGGGTGCGACGATCCGGCGCACGGCCTGCACCACCCGCTTGTAGTTGGCGAGCGGCTCCCCCATGCCCATGAAGACGACGTTCGACAGGCGCCCCGGCCCGCCGGCCACGTCACCGTCCTGCATGGCCTTCGCGGCACTACGGACCTGGTCGACGATCTCGGCGGTGGAGAGGTTGCGATCGAGGCCGCCCTGGCCGGTGGCGCAGAACGGGCACGCCATACCGCAGCCGGCCTGGCTGGAGATACACAGCGTGGCGCGGTCGGTGTACCGCATGAGCACCGATTCGAGCAGCGTGCCGTCGTGCAGGCGCCACAGCGTCTTGCGGGTGGTGCCGCTGTCGGTGGCGATGTGCCGCACGGGCGTCATCAGCTCGGGCAGGAGCGCCTCGCCGACGGTGCCGCGCGCGGCGGCCGGGAGATCGGTCATCGTGGCCGCGTCGGCCTCGAGCCGGCCGTAGTAGTGACGGGCGAGCTGGTTCGCGCGGAACTTGGGCAGACCGAGGTCGACGACGGCCTGCTGCAGCTCGTCGTCGGTGAGGTCGGCCAGGTGGCGCGGGGGCTTGCCGCGCTTGGGCGCGTCGAACACCAGGGGCAGAGAAGTACTCATGTCCACTCCAGTGTCCCATGGTTTCGCAGTGCGCGATCAGGTGGCAGGATATGCCGCATGGCAGCGAACGAAGACCGTGTTCGGGACAGCGAAGAGCCCGTGAAGATTCCGGCCTCGACCGACCCCGAGGAACAGTCCGGCGCGCCCGCGAAGAAGGACGGCGGGGTGACTCTCGACGCCTACGACCAGGTCAAGCACACCCGGTCGGCGTCGCTGTGGTCCGGGCTGGTCGGTGGCGCGGTGATCCTGCTCGTACTGCTCGCCTTCATCGTGCAGAACCAGCAGAACACCCAGATCAACCTGCTGTTCTGGGAGGCGAACCTGCCGCTGGGCGTGTCCCTGCTGATCGCGGCCATCCTGGGCGCGCTCGTCGTGGGTTCCGCGGGCGGCCTGCGGATCTTCCAGCTGCGCCGCGCCGCGAAGAAGCTGCGCGACTGACATCCGGGCCGCCGTGAGCGCGACCGCGCCTCGGTGAAACGATGGGCGCATGCGTGCGTGGGTCGTCTGGTCGGTGGCGACGTTCGCCTATGTGATCGGTGTGCTGCAACGCACCTCGTTCGGGGTGTCGGGCACCGAGGCCGGTGAGCGGTACGGCGCGGCACCGGCGACGCTGTCCGCGTTCGTCGTGCTGCAGCTCGTGGTCTACGCGGGGATGCAGATCCCGGCGGGCCTGTTGCTCGACCGGTTCGGGTCGCGTCGGCTCGTGTTCACGGGCGCGATGATCATGGCGGCCGGTCAGATGACGCTCGCGCTCACCGAGTCCCTCCCCGTGGCCATCGCCGGCCGCGTCGCCGTCGGCGTGGGCGATGCCCTCACCTTCGTCTCGGTGCTGCGTCTGGTGCCCGCGTGGTTCCCGGTGCGCCGCATCCCGCTCGTCACCCAGCTGACGGGCATGACCGGTCAGCTCGGCCAGATCCTGTCGGCCGTTCCCTTCCTGGCGCTGCTGCACGCGTCCGGGTGGACACCCGCCTACGTGGGCGCGGCCAGCCTCGGACTCGTCGCGGCGGTCGCGGTGCTGACGCTGGTCCGGGACGCGCCGCCCGATCGGGTGGCGCCGCGCGTCACCGTCCGCGTGGGCGACATCCCGGGCATCCTGCGGTCGACGTGGATGCACCCCGGTACCCGTCTCGGTTTCTTCACGCACATGGGCGCGATGTTCTCGGTGACCGCCTTCATGCTGATGTGGGGCGTGCCCTATCTGACTCTCGGACAGGGACTCCCGTCGAGTACGGCGGGTGCGATCGTCAGCTTCGGTGTGGTCGCGACGCTGGCATCGGGCCCCGTGATCGGCTACCTCACCGGTCGCTTCCCGCTGCGCCGCTCGTGGATGGTGATCGCGATCATCCTGGGGAGCGCCGCGGTGTGGACGGTGGTCCTGGTGCGCGACGAGCCGTCCCCCGTCTGGCTGCTGACGCTGCTGGTCCTGGTGATCTCGGTGGGCGGTCCGAGTTCGGCCATCGGCTTCGATTACGCGCGCTCGTTCAACACCACCCGGGTGTTGGGCACCGCGCAGGGCATGGTGAACATCGGCGGCTTCCTGGCGAGCCTGGTGCTGATCCAGGCGATGGGCTCGATCATGGGCTCGGGCGCAGGTCTCAGCTTCGACGGCTTCCGCGCCGCCTGGATGGCGCAGTACCCGCTGTGGGCGATCGCTCTGATCGGCGTGATCGTGACCCGCCGCAAGGCGCGTCGCCGGGAGAACATCACGCCGCGACCGCTGCGCGAGGTGGTGCGGCGGCGCCCGGCGAATCCGGCCGGCTAGCTCCCCATCAACGCGGTGAGCGCGGCCCACACCACGACGGCGCTGGGCAGCAGCGAGTCCAGGCGGTCCATGAGGCCGCCGTGGCCGGGCAGCAGGGTGCCCATGTCCTTGATCCCCAGATCGCGCTTGACCTGCGATTCCAGCAGGTCGCCGAGGGTTGCGGTGATCACCACGACGGGCCCCAGCAGCAGGCCCCACACCGGGTTCACATCGAGCAGGTACTTCAGCACCAGCACGGCGCCGATCGCGCCCGCGACCATCGAGCCGGCGAAGCCCTCCCAGGACTTCTTCGGGCTGATCGCGGGCACCATCGGATGCTTGCCGAAGAGCACTCCGGCGGCGTATCCGCCCACGTCGGAGCACACGACCAGGATGATGAGCGCCGCCACGCGCTGCGGCCCGCGGTTGTCGGGCAGCACGAGCATCGCGCCGAACGACGCGAACAGCGGGATCCAGGCGAGCACGAAGACGGTGGTGGAGATGTCGCGGGTGAAGGAGTTCGGGGCGGCGGTGCTCTGATGTCCCAGGAGCCGCCAGATCATCGACACCAGCACGGTGGCGGTGAACGCGGCGAGCACGCCCTCGGGGCCGAGCGGCCAGCACAGCCAGATGATGGCCTGGCCGCCGATCAGCATCGGCCACAGTTCGAGGTTGGTGCCGGCGGCGCGGAACCGCTTGACCACCTCCCAGGTGGCCACCGCCACGGCGGCGGCGACGAGCGGCACCCACAGGTGCGGAGCGAACACCAGGATCGCGACGATCATCGCGCCCAGGCTCACGCCCACCGCGATGGCGGCGGGCAGGTTGCGTCCGGCACTGATCTGCCGCTTGGCCGGCGGCGCAGATCCGGCGCCGGGATCTCCGGTCGCCGATTCCGGGGTATCAGCCACGGCTAGACCTCCATCAGATCGGCTTCCTTGTGCTTGACCAGGTCATCGATCTGCGCCACGTACTTGGCGGTCGTCTTGTCGAGGTCCTTCTCGGCGCGTGCCACGTCGTCCTCGCCGGCGTCGCCGTCCTTCTCGATCTTGGCGAGCTGCTCATTGGCCTTGCGACGCACGTTGCGGATGGAGACCTTCGCGTCCTCGCCCTTGCTCTTGACCTGCTTGACCAGGTCGCGGCGGCGTTCCTCGGTGAGCTGCGGGATCGCGACGCGGATGAGCTGCCCGTCGTTGGTCGGGTTCACGCCGAGATCGGAGTTGCGGATCGCGGTCTCGATGTTGCCCAGCTGGTTGGCCTCGTAGGGCTTGATCACCACGAGGCGGGCCTCGGGGGTGGTGATGGAGCTGATCTGCGTGATCGGCGTGGGCGAGCCGTAGTAGTCCACGACCACCTTCGAGAACATCGAGGGGTTCGCGCGACCGGTGCGGATCGACTGAAAGTCCTCCCGGGCCACCGAGACGGCCTTCTCCATCTTCTCCTCGGCGTCGAAGAGTGCTTCGTCGATCACTGGTTTCGTCCTTCGTTCGTCAGTCGGTGAGGGGTGCGCGGCGGTCCGTCAGGGGCGGACCAGCGTGCCGATCTTGTGGCCGGCGACGGCGCGGGCGATGTTCCCCTCCACCAGGAGATTGAACACCAGCATCGGCATCTTGTTGTCCATGCAGAGGCTGAAGGCCGTCGCGTCGGCCACCTTGAGGCCCTTTTCCAGCGCCTCGCGGTGGGTGATCTCGGTGAACATGGTGGCATCGGGGTTGGTGCGCGGGTCGCTGTCGTAGACGCCGTCCACGGCCTTGGCCATGAGCACCACCTCGGCGCCGATCTCCAGCGCGCGCTGTGCGGCGGTGGTGTCGGTGGAGAAGTAGGGCATGCCCATGCCCGCGCCGAAGATCACCACGCGGCCCTTCTCCAGGTGCCGCCGGGCACGCAGCGGCAGGTAGGGCTCCGCGACCTGACCCATGGTGATGGCCGTCTGCACGCGGGTGTCCACGCCCTCCTTCTGCAGGAAGTCCTGCAGAGCGAGGCAGTTCATCACGGTGCCGAGCATGCCCATGTAATCGGACCGGGCGCGGTCCATGCCGCGGTTCTGCAGTTCGGCGCCGCGGAAGAAGTTGCCTCCGCCGATCACCACCGCGACCTCGTGGCCGCTGCGGGCCACTTCGGCGATCTGCTGCGCGACGGTGCTCACCACGTCGGGGTCGAGGCCCACCTCGCCGCCGCCGAACATCTCACCGCCCAGCTTGAGCAGCACGCGCTTGTAGCCGTGCCGCCCCTGTTCCTGTGGAGAGTCCTGCTGGGTTCCTTGGGCAACGTCTGTCACGGACCCCATCCTATGCGGGCCGATCGATTCCTCGGAGCCGGTCCTCGATCAGGTTGCCCACGGCGCGTTGTCCGGCGAGGGTCGGGTGCAGTCCGTTGGCCTCGGGCTCCTGCTCCTTGAGCTTCACTCCGCCCAGGGCCACATAGGGATCCGGCGAGCAGGCGGGCCGTTCGGTGGGCGGCGCGATGTAGAGGGCGCCGCGGTCGGCGGCCACCTCGGCGATGAGCTGTTCCATGCCGCGGTACCAGCGGCGCCAGTGGTCGACGTTCTCCGCGGGGATGCCCGCGCTGTCGAGGCACGCGGCGTTCTCCGGGCCGGACAGTGTGAACAGCGGCAGGTAGCCGACGAGCACGATGCGCACGTCCGGTGCGGCCGCCTTGCGGATCGCGTCGACGGTGGCCGCGTACTGGGCCCGCACGAAGGCCCATCCCTGGGTGCCGGGGAGGTTCTGTTCGGAGACGGCACGGCATTGCTCGTCCGGCTCGGCGAAGCAGTGCATCACCACTCCCCCGAAGCCCATCGAGTTCGCACCCGCGAGAACGGTCACCAGGCGGGTGTACGGCCCCACCCCGTACAGCTGCGGTGAGGTGTTCGGCTTCGGCGAGGGCTGCGTCAGATCGTCGAGAGTGGCGCCGGCGCACGCCCGGTCGGTGAAGGAGTAGGGCTGCAGCCGCTGGGCCAGCACGTGGCCGAGATCGTCGCCGTTGCGGGTGCACAGGTCCATCGCCTGCACCTTGCGGTGCGAGCCGGACGTCGCGTAGCTGTCGCCCATGGACACGTACTGGGCGCCGCCGGGAAGGTCGGGGATGTAGCTGGTCGCATTCGACTGGTAGTGCACGTAGCCGCTGCCGCCGCCGATGAAGGTGGAGGCCGCAGTCACCAGGATCAGGCACATCACGAGCGCGGCTGCGATCGCACGACGGGTCCTGGGCACCCCGGCGACACTACACAGCCGCAAACTCGCCTTCTCGCAGCGCGAGGTAGGCCGACGGAGTCATCCCCAGGAAATCGCGCACCTCGCGGCTCAGATGCGCCTGGTCGGAGAATCCGCGCCGGGCGGCGATCTCGGCGGGCCTGCCGCCGGCCTCGAGGTCGCGCCGGGCGGCGTCGAAGCGCATGAGGCGCGCCGCGGCCTTGATGCTCATGCCGAACTCGGCGGAGAACTTCATCGCCAGGTAGCGGGCCGACCACCCCGACCGCTGGGTGAGGTCGGCCACGGTGACCGCGCCCCGGTGACGGGCGAGGTGGGCCCAGGCGGCGGCCGCGTCGGGCTGTACCTGGCGTGCGGTGCTCGCGTGCCGGGCGAGGACGCCCGCCGCGACGCGGGCGCGGTCGGCGGGTGCGGCGGCACCGACCCGGCCGGCCAGTTCGGCGGCGAGCTCGGGGTGCAGGTCGGTGAGTTCGATCGCCTCGCCGCCGAGTTCGGCCGCGGGGGCGCCGGTCAGGGCCCGGACCAGGCTCGGCGGCAGGTCCACTTGGACGCCGCGTTGCAGGCCCTCGTGGTGCACCAGGTAGGGCGCGTGGTGCATCCCCGAGATGCAGACCCGGAAGCTGGTCCTGCCGTCGAGGCCCGGCCCCGTGAGGTCGAGGCCGTCACCGAGGTCGATGATCAGGGTGAGGGCCGGCGACGGGACGGCGAGGTGGGTGCCCGGGAGCACTCCGCCGATGTCGTACGCCACCGTGCGGGCGACGCCGGGCTCGGCTAGCCCGCGTACGTACCGAAACTCCACGTGTTGCCCTCCGGGTCGGCGATGGAGAAGCCTCGGGACCCATAGTCCTCTTCGGCCATGTCGCGCACCAGCGTGGCCTTCAGCTCGGTGGCGCGGGCGTACACGGCGTCGGGGTCGGTGACCACCACGTAGAGGCTGCCGCTTCCGGTGGGGACGGAGAAGGTCTTGTCCTGTTTGCAGGCGCTGTGGATCATGACGCGCCCGCCGTCGGGCCAGAGCATCTCGGAGTGGATCACCTCGCCGTCACCGTCGCCCTCGACGAGGATGCCGTCCTCGAAGCCGAGGCGGCGCAGCCATTCCCGCGCCGCGAGCGGATCGGTGTAGGTGAGTCCGGGCCAGATGTTGCTGTCTGTGCGTGTGGTGTTCATGCCTCAAGGCTGACAGCCGCCGCGCCGTTCGGGCTTGAAGAAATCCGCACGCCTCCATTGGACACAGTTACGACGATGAAAACCGCAGGTCGCGATGCACGGTCACGGTGTCGCAATCGGTGCGACGGCGGAAACGACGCGGGCCGGACAGTCGTGATGACTGTCCGGCCCGGGTCGTTGCTGCGGTGGAGGATTACTCCTGGCCGACCTCGAAGCGGGTGAAGGCGAGCACCTTCACGCCGGCCTCGTCCAGCACCTGCTGAACCGACTTCTTGCTGTCGGTCACCGACGGCTGGTCGGGGAGGACGGTGTCCTTGTAGTAGGCCACGGTCTTGCCCTCGACGATCTTCGACAGCGCCTGCTCCGGCTTGCCCTCGGCACGCGCGGTCTCCTCGGCGATGCGACGCTCGTTCTCGATGACGTCGGCCGGAACCTCGTCCCGGCTGGCGTAGCGCGCCTTGAGCGCGGCCACCTGCATGCCGGCGCCGCGAGCGGCCTCGGCAGCAGCGTCACCCTCGCCCGAGTACGAGACCAGCACGCCCACGGCGGGCGGCAGGTCCGAGCTGCGCTTGTGCAGGTAGACGGCCACGGGGCCGTCGTACCGAGCGACGCGACGCAGGACCAGCTTCTCGCCCAGCTTGGCCGAGGCGGCCTCGATGCGAGCGGCGACGGTCTCGCCGTCGATCGTCAGGGCCTCGACGGCCTCGACGGTGGCGGCGTCCGACGCGGCGGCGGCGGTCACGATGGCCTCGGCCAGCTCCTGGAACTCCGCGTTCTTGGCCACGAAGTCGGTCTCGGAGTTGAGCTCGATGAGCACGCCGTCCTTGGCGGCCACGAGGCCCTCGGCGGTGGAACGACCGGCACGCTTGCCGACGTCCTTCGCGCCCTTGATGCGCAGCACCTCGACGGCCTTGTCGAAATCGCCGTCGGTCTCGGTGAGCGCGTTCTTGCAGTCCATCATCCCCGACCCGGTGAGGTCGCGGAGACGCTTGACGTCAGCGGCGGTGTAGTTCGCCATGTATGCGGCTCCTTACGTAAGAGGGAAGGTCGTGCGACCGGAAAACGATCAGGCTTCCGGGGTCTCGGTGGGCGCCTCGGCCGGAGCCTCGGTGGCCTTGGCCTCGTCCGCCGCGGTGGCGACGGTGGCCGACTCCAGGAGCTCCTGCTCCCACTCGGCGAGGGGCTCGCCGGCGCCGGCCTCGGGCTTGGCGTCGCCACCGGCGACACCCGCGCGGGCCTGCACGCCCTCGGCCACGGCGGAAGCCACGACCTTGGTCAGCAGAGCGGCGGAGCGGATCGCATCGTCGTTACCCGGGATCGGGTAGTCGACGAGGTCGGGATCGCAGTTGGTGTCGAGGATCGCGATGACCGGGATACCCAGCTTGCGGGCCTCGCCCACGGCGATGTGCTCCTTGTTGGTGTCCACGACCCAGATGGCCGAGGGAACCTTGGCCATGTCGCGGATACCGCCGAGGGTGCGCTCGAGCTTGTTCTTCTCACGCGTGAGCATGAGGATTTCCTTCTTGGTGCGACCCTCGAAGCCACCGGTCTGCTCCATGGTCTCCAGCTCCTTCATGCGCTGAAGACGCTTGTGGACCGTCTGGAAGTTGGTGAGCATGCCGCCCAGCCAGCGCTGGTTCACGTAGGGCATACCGACGCGGGTCGCCTCTTCGGCGATGCTCTCCTGGGCCTGCTTCTTGGTGCCGACGAAGAGCACGGTGCCGCCGTGGGCAACGGTCTCCTTGACGAACTCGTAGGCCTTATCGATGTAGGTCAGCGTCTGCTGCAGATCGATGATGTAGATGCCGTTGCGGTCGGTGAAGATGAAACGCTTCATCTTCGGGTTCCACCGGCGGGTCTGATGACCGAAGTGCGCGCCGCTGTCCAGCAGCTGCTTCATGGTTACGACAGCCATGATGCCTCTTTCGTAGTTGCAGTTTCACACGCCGCGACTGCCCCGAATCCACTGGTCAGCGGTTCGAGACGGTGCGCGGTGTCCTGGTGTTCCGCCGCGCTGCACTCCCTCGTGCGAGGGAGACCGCGCTGCACGGCACGCCCGTGGGGCGCCTGGGGAACACGCGTAGTCACTCCGCCATCGGGACGGAGCGCGAATCCAGTGTACGCCGCGGGCGACGACCTGCGAAATCGTCGTTTCAGCGCAGGTCGGCGAACGCGCCGAGGTCAGGCGTCGACGGGATCGGTGCGGCGCTCCTCGGCCCGCTTGTCCCAGAAGTCGGCGCCCACGATGCCCAGGCCGGCCGGGTCGAACTGCGGGTCGATCCCCAGTTTCTGTTGGCGCTCGAAGTCGCGCAGCGCCGCGAACGCGGCGTTCTGCAGGACGAGGATGCCGAGCACGTTGAGCCAGGCCATCAGGCCGACACCGAGGTCGCCCATCGCCCAGGCGTCCTTGGCCTCGGAGACCGCCCCCATCGCGACGGACACCAGGATCAGGGCCTGTAGGAGGATCGTGAGCGTGCGCCCGAGCGGCGAGTTCAGGCCGGGGATCACGAAGGTCGCCGCGCGTCCGAGGAGGAAGCGCAGGTTGGTCTCGGCCATGTAGTAGTACGCGACGATGGTGGTGAAGCAGAAGAAGGCCAGTGAGATCGCGATGAAACTCGCGCCGGCGCCGTTGAAGACAGTGTCGAAGCCCTGCTGCGGATAGGCGGGGCCCACCGTGGGGTCGCCGGTGAGCGCGCCGCCGTCGGCGATCACGGGCGCGGTCTGGTCGTCGCCGTCGAACACTCGGTAAGCGCCGGTGCTGAGGATGAGGAAACCGGTGGCGGAGCAGACGAAGAGGGTATCGACGTACACGGCGAAGGCCTGGACCAGGCCCTGCTTCGCCGGGTGGCTGACCTCGGCCGCCGCCGCGGCGTGGGGGCCGGTTCCCTGCCCCGCCTCGTTGGAGTAGATGCCGCGCTTGACGCCCCACATGATCGCCGCGCCGACGGCGCCGCCGATTCCCGCCTCCAGGCCGAACGCGGAGGCGATCACCAGCTTGAAGACCTCGGGGACGGCCGACGCGTTGAAGGCCATCACGATGAGCGCGGCCGCGATGTAGACGATGGCCATGAAGGGCACGACCACGGTGGCGAAGGTGGCGATCCGCTTGACGCCGCCGATGATCACGAAGGCGAGCACGATCACGATGCCGACCGCGGCCACCCAGGGCTGCACGCCCCAGGCGCCGTCCATCGCGACGGCCATCGAGTTGGCCTGGACCATCGGCATCAACAGCCCGCAGGCCAGCACAGTGACCGCGGCGAAGGCGAGGCCGTACACCCGGCCGGCGAGGGCGAATCGGGTGTGCGCCCAGGCGCGGGAGAAGTAGTAGGCGGGGCCGCCGCGGTACTCCCCCGTGAGCCGGTCGCGTTCCTTGTAGATCTGGCCCAGCGTGCACTCGACGAAGGAGGTGGACGCGCCGAGGAAGGCCATCACCCACATCCAGAACAGCGCACCCGGGCCACCGAAGGCGATGGCGGTGGCCACACCGGCGATGTTGCCGGTTCCGACCCGGCCGGCCAACGAGATCGCCAGGGCCTGAAAGGAGCTCACTCCGTCGTCGGACTTCTCGCCGCCGACGAGCTGCTTGATCATCGTGGGGATCTGCCGCACCTGGACGAACCGGGACCGGATGCTGAAGTACACCCCCGCGCCGAGGCAGAGGAACACCAGGGGCGGGCTCCAGACGTACGTGTTCAGCGTGGCGATCAGCTCCGACATGGCCCCGACCGTAACCAGTACATCGGCGCAGTGGCGGCGTTATACCAATTCGAAACAAACATTTCCCAAAGCGTCATCAAAGACGGCGGTCACTCGCTGAAGAGCTCCTCGAGGTGCTTGTCGACGGCGGCCAGGGCTCCCGCGGGGGCGATGACGCCGAGGTCGAGCAGGGGCGTCAGGCCGGTGAGGGCGAGGACACGGTCGGCCTCGACCTCGGGGTCGCGCCGGGCGTCGATACTGCCATCCGCGATCGCCTGCGCGAGGAGGGAGACCACCTGGGCTCGCCCGGCGAGCATGCCCTCGCGGGTGCGCGCGCGCACGTTCTCGTCGTGCAGCGCTTCCAGGACGTAGGCCGCGCTCATCCGACTGGTCGCCCGCGCGTCGTCGTGGAGGGGCAACATCTCGGCGACGGTCAGCCGCAGCACCTCGCGCGGATGCGGCGCGTCTCCGAGCTCCGCCAATCCGCTCGCCACCCGCGCCGCGGTCCGTTCCGCGGCGAAGTCCATGGCGAAGGTCAGCAACTCCTGGCGGCTCGCGAAGTAGTGCTGGAGCTGCCCGTGAGACATGCCGGCCTCCTTCGCCACCTCGCGCAGGCTCAGCCGGAGCACGCCCCGGGTGTTCACCACCTGCCACAGCGCACGGGCAATGGTCTCCCGGCGCTCTCGATGATCGACCTGCTTCGGCATCGACCGCCCCTCCTGTTTCAATACGCTTGAAATAATACAACTGGCTGATAACGTCGAGGGGACGACACGCCACAGAGAGGTGATCGATATGAGCGAGCATCCCCGCGTCAGCACCGCCGAGGGCATCGTCGAAGGCGAGCACGTCAGGGGCACCGCGATCTACCGCGGCATCCCGTACGCGCAGCCGCCCGTCGGGGCGCTGCGCTTCGCCGCCCCGGCGCCGGTCCCCCACTGGGACGGGGTCCGGCCAGCGATCGAGTTCGGTCCCCCGCCTCCGCAATCCGGTCCCGGTCCGCAGGCGGCGGCGTCGGACGATGCGAATTGGCTCACCGTCACCGTGTGCACCCCGACCCCCGCCCGGTCTTCCGGCTCCGGACTGCCGGTCCTGGTGTGGATCTCCTGCGGCGGCTACATGGCCGGCACCGCGGCGGACCCGATGTTCGATCCCACCGCGCTCGCGAGCGAGGGCCTCGTGGTCGTGATCGTCCAGTGCCGGATGGGCGCCGAGGGCTTCGCGCTGCTGGACGGTGCACCGTCGAACCGAGGCCTGCTCGACCAGATCGCCGCGCTCGAGTGGATCCAGAGGAACATCGCGGCGTTCGGCGGCGACCCCGACGCGGTGACCATCTCGGGCACGTCGGGCGGCGCGGGATCGGTCGCCGCCCTGCTCACGATCCCGTCGGCGCGGCCCCTGTTCCGGCGGGCCATCACCCATTCGGTCCCCGGCCTGAACATCACCCCGGCGCTGGCATCGGAGGTCACGGACGCGCTCGCGGAACGTCTCGGCGTCGCGCCGACAGCGGCGGGGTTCGCAGAAGTCCCGCCGCAACGTCTCGCCGAGGAGGTCACGGCGCTGTGCGTCGACTCCCCCGCCCACCGGGAACGATGGGGCCGCCTCGCCCGGCTCGGGATCGTCGTGTGCCCGATCATCGACGGGGACCTCCTGTCGGAGACCCCGTGGGACGCGCTCAGTTCGGGCGGCGCCCCGGGCATCGACCTGCTCGCCGGGCACATGCGCGACGAGTTCCGCCTGTTCAGCATCATGATGGGCCTGCGCGGCACCTTCACGGAGGACGACGCGGCCACGGCACTGGAGGGCTTCGCGCCCGGCGATCCCGCCGAGTACCGCGCCGCGTACCCGGACGCGACGGCGGACCACATGGTGGAGATCGTGTACTCGGACGCCACGTTCCGCATGCCGACGGCGCTGCTCGCGGAGGCGAACGCCGAGGCGGGAGGCACCTCGTTCCTGTTCGAGATGCAGTACGCCTCCGAGGTCTACGGCGCCTGCCACAGCATCGACGTCCCGCTCGCCTTCGGAACCCTGGACTGCCCCACCGGCGTCCTCTTGTTCGGCGAGGACGCGCCGGACGGGGCGCGCGCGGTGTCGGATGAGCTGCTCCACACCTGGGTTCGGTTCTGCGCCACCGGCGACCCGGGCTGGCCCCGCTACGACACGGATCTGCGGAGCACCCGACTCCTCGACGCCCCGTCGACGACGGCGCCGTATCCGGAGGAACGGTCGCGCCGGATCTGGCAGGGCCGTCCGCCGGCACCGTTCGCCCCCGCCTGAGCGAGTGCCGGCAGCGATGGCACCACCGGTCCACGTCACCACCTGGCAGCCCACAGATCCGAGCCGCCGGGGCGCTACGCCCGCGATCTTCGTGCACGGCGTCCTCACTTGGGGTGACGACGCCGCGTACGGCTTCGCCGCGCAGCGTCCGCTCGCCGACGAGAGGCGCCTGCTGCTCGTGGACCGCCGCGGCTACGGCCGGTCCCCCGACCCGGATCGGAGCGACTTCGACGTGGACGCCGAGGATCTCGTCGCGCTCCTCGACACCTGCCCGGAGGGCGCGCACCTCGTCGGGCACTCGAACGGCGGACTCGCGGCGATGCTCGCCGCGGCGCGACGCCCGGGGGCCGTGCGATCGCTGACCCTGATCCAGCCGTCGGCTCTGCAAGCGGCCGCGGATCACCCGGCGGTGCGCGACCTGCTGGCCCGCGTCCAGGCCGGGCCCGCAGCAGGCACGCTCGACCTGGATCCGGCCGAGTTCCTCCGACTTTCGACCGAGGGCATGGGGATGACGATGCCTGCGCCGACTCCCGAGCGGCTGCGCGCCGCAGGAACGTCGATGCGTGAGCGACCGGTGTGGGAGGCGGATCCGCCCCTGCAGCCGCTCGCCGCCGCGCCGTGGCCCGCACTGGTCATCACCGGCACGTGGGAGGACGCTCCCGAGGAGTACCGGCGGTACGCGGGCGAACCGCTCCTCGCCTGCGCGGACGCGGTGGCCGACCGGATCGGCGCCCAGCGACTGCGCGTGCCCGGGTACTACCCGCACACCCAGCACCCCGCGGAGGTGAACGCCGCGCTGCGCCGCTTGTGGCGGGACTCAGTTCGGTAAAGCGCGCGGCGAGGCCGTCGAGCAGGAAGCGCACGGCGCCGTCGAAGCGCTCGTCCTCGTCCGGCGCGCCCCAGGCGTCGACCCGGCCTGCGCCGACGCGGGTGGTGCTCACGCTGTAGCGGAGACCCGCTCCTCGGCCGACTCGTCGGCGTAGACGTCCTTGCGCGGCGCGTTGTAGGCGTCCTCGTCGAGGATGCCCTCCTGCTTCGCGACGAGCGTGGGCACCAGCGCCTGGCCGGTCACGTTGAGCGCGGTGCGCCCCATGTCGACGATCGGCTCTACCGCCAACAGCAGGCCGGCACCGGCGAGCGGGAGACCCAAGGTCGACAGCGTCAGCGTGAGCATCACGGTGGCGCCGGTGGTTCCGGCCGTGGCGGCGGAACCGATCACCGCCACCACCACGATCAGCAGGTAATCGGTGAACCGGAGGTCGATGTGGAAGTACTGGGCCACGAAGATCGCGGCGATGGCCGGGTAGATCGCGGCACAGCCGTCCATCTTGGTGGTGGCGCCCAGCGGTACCGCGAACGAGGCGTACTCGCGCGGCACGCCCAGGTTCCGCTCGGTGACGCGCTCGGTCACCGGGAGGGTGCCGATCGAACTGCGGGAGACGAAGCCGAGCTGCGCCGCGGGCCACACTCCGGAGAAGAACTGCTTGACCGAAAGCCCGTGCGCACGAACGAGGATCGGATACACCACGAACCCGACGATCGCGAGGCCCAGGTAGATCGCGCCCGTGAAGGCGCCGAGCGAGCCGATCGAGCTCCAGCCGTAGGTGGCCACCGCGTTGCCGATCAGGGCGGCGGTACCGATCGGCGAGAGCCGGATGATCCACCACAGCACCTTCTGCACGATCGCCAGCAGCGAGGCGTTGAACTGCAGGAAGGGCTCGGCCTTCTGACCCACCTTGAGTGCGGCGATGCCGATGGCGATCGCGATCACCAGGACCTGGAGCACGTTGAAGCTCAGCGATACCGAGCCGTTCGACAGCTTCGCCTGCAGGCCGAGGAAGTTCGACGGCACCAGGCCGGTGAGGAAGGCCCACCAGGAGCCCGAGCTCGAGGGCGCCTTGCCCTCCCCTGTCACCGTGGTGTGCTCACCGGGCTGCAGCACCAGGCCCAGGATGATGCCGATCACCACGGCGATGAACGCGGTGATCGCGAACCATACGAGCGTCTTGGCGGCCAGTCGCGCGGCGTTGGTCACGTTGCGCAGGTTGGCGATCGACGCGACCACTGCGGTCACCACCAGGGGCACCACGGCGACCGTCAGCAGTTTGACGTAGCTGGTTCCGATGGTGTCGAGGGTTCCGGCGAGCCAGTTCTCGTTCCCGTCGGCGGCCGGGCCCATCCGGCGGGCGAGCAGGCCGAGCAGCACGCCCACGACGAGGCCGACCGTGATCTGGAAGCCGAAGTTCTTGAATAGCGGAGGAATACGTGAGGGAGCATTCGCCGAGGTCGCGGCAGTGGACATGACAGACGTCCTTAGAGAGATGTGGTCCTGGAATCAGGAAGAGGGTGCGGGTGGGCGGACGGGCGTCAGCGGCGACAGAGCGCGCTGGCCGTCTGCACCTGGTCGACGAACCGTCGACTCGTCAGGAGACACTGCACCGGACCACGGTAGCGCCCCGGCGGACCGTTGAGCGAACCGCGGTCCGCGTAGGGTGATACTTCGTGCGAGAAAGGATCGAGAAGAGTGACTGACATGGATCGCCCGGCCTTGCCGAAGCTCCGGATCGCCCTGATCCTCGGCTCGCTCTCATCCTTCGGCCCGATCACCACGGACCTGTACCTTCCCGCGCTTCCTGCGGCCGCTGAGGACCTGGGCGCCTCACAGCCCGCCATCCAGGCGACCCTGACGACCTGTCTGATCGGCCTGGCGATCGGCCAGATCGTGGTGGGCCCGCTGTCGGATTCGATCGGCCGCCGCCGGCCGATGATCGCCGGGATGGCGCTGTTCATCGCGAGCTCCTTGCTGTGCGCCGTGGCACCGTCGGTGTACCTGCTCGATGCGGCCCGGCTGCTGCAGGGGCTCGCGGGCGCCGCCGGGATCGTGCTGAGCCTGGCGATCGTGCGCGATCTGTTCCACGGGGTCGACGCGGCGCGCATGATCGCGGCCCTCATGGCGGTGAGCGGTGTGGCACCGATCGTCGCTCCCCTGGCCGGGGCCCAGCTCCTGAGGGTCATGGATTGGCGCGGACTGTTCGTGGTGCTGGCGGTCCTCGGGGTGCTGCTGCTCGCGGTCGCGGCGCTGTTGGTCCCGGAGACCCTGCCGGCCTCGGGGCGGCGCCCCTCGGGCTGGCGTTCGGTGGGCGCGGGCTACTACGCCTTGGCCCGGGATCGGCGGTTCGTGGCGCTCACCCTGACCGGCGGCCTCGCCTTCGCCGCCATGTTCGCCTACATCTCCACGTCGGCGTTCGTCTTCCAGGAGCATTTCGGCTACACCGCAACACAGTTCAGTGTGGTCTTCGCGGCGAACGCCGTGGGCCTACTGGTGTCGAATCTGGTGGGCGGCAGGCTCGTCGGCCGCGTCTCCACCTCCGCTCTGGTGTGGACCGGACTGGCCGGCATGACGGTGGGCTCGTGCGCGGCCCTGCTCGCGCTCACCGCGGATGCGCTCCCGCTCGTGATCGTCGCGCTGTTCGTCGCCGTGACCAGCCTCGGTCTGGTGATGCCGACGGTGGCGGCGCTCGCGCTGGAGGACCACGGGAGGCTGGCGGGCACGGCGTCGGCAGCACTGGGATCGGCGCGTTTCGTGCTCGGTGGAGCGGCGGCGCTGTTCGCGGGCATCGGCGGGAACCCGGTGGTGTTGGGCGTGGTGATGACGGTGTGCGCCGTGGGCGCCCTGATGGCTTTCGTGGTCGCCAAGCGAACGCCAACCCTCGCCAGCTAGATTTACTACATGACATCTTCAGGTCAACAAATACTTCTTCCGGGGATCAGTACCCGCGCCTGGGAACATCCGGCCGATCGCGCCGCGCTCGTCGCGCTGCGCAGCCTCAAGGGCTTCGACACCCTGCTCAAGGGCATCTCGGCGCTCCTGCGCGAACGCCAGCACCGCCTGCTCTACCTGGCCTCCGGGGTCCGGGCGGACGAGCGGCAGTTCGCCACGCTCCATTCCACGCTGCGGCAGTGCGCCGAGGTTCTCGACGCCGAGGCCGTGCCGGAGATCTACGTGGTGCAGTCGCCCGCCGTGAACGCCATGACGATCGGCATGGACACGCCCTTCATCGTGGTCACCACGGGCCTGCTCGATCTGCTCGACGACGACGAGCTGCGGTTCGTCCTGGGCCACGAGCTGGGTCACGCGTTATCGGGGCACGCCGTGTACCGGACGATGCTGATGCACCTGCTGCGGTTGGCGGGCAGTTTCGGGTGGGTACCGATCGGCGGCTGGGGCTTGCGGGCGATGGTCGCGGCGCTGATGGAGTGGCAGCGCAAGTCCGAGCTGTCGGGTGATCGCGCCGGACTGTTGTGCGTGCAGGATCCGGATGTGGCGCTGCGCGTGCACATGAAGACGGCGGGCGGCACCCGGCTGGCCGCGATGGACTCGCAGCGCTTCCTGGCGCAGGCGGCCGAGTACGAGCGCACGGGGGACCTCCGCGACGGCGTGCTCAAACTGCTGAATCTGGAGCTGGAATCGCATCCCTTCTCCGTGCTGCGCGCCGCCGACCTCAATCGATGGGTGGAGCGCGGCGACTACGGCCGGATCGTGGGCGGCGAGTACCCAACGCGCGCCGATGACGGAAAGGCCGATCCCGCCGAGGAGTTCAAGTCCGCCGCCAAGGGCTACAAGGAGAGCTTCGACGCCTCCGCCGACCCGCTGATCACCACGCTGCGCGAGTACGGCGCCTCCGCGGTGAACACGGTGGGCCAGGGCGTCACCGATGTGGCCACCGGCGTGAGCCGCAAGATCGACGAATGGCGCCGCAATGCGGCCCGTAGGTACGACGAGGACTGATCGTCAACCGGGGTGGCGGGCTCCTGTGGAGGAACGGGATTCCTCCACAGGAGCCCCGCCGGTGAGCATTCCGCGCGGATCGCGGCGCGCATCCTCGAAGCATGCGTCGCGTCGTCCTCGTCCTGCTCCTGCTGTTGCCCGCCGCGCCCGCGCGGGCAGCGCCGGGGTACGACTGGCCGCTGGATCCGCGGCCGTCCGTCGCCCGGCCGTTCGCGAATCCGGACAAGCGCTGGCAGCCCGGTCATCGCGGTGTCGATCTGGCTGCGGCGGCGGGGCAGGCCGTGTACTCGGCGGGACCGGGGCGGGTGCACCACGTGGGCCGCGTCGACGACCGCATCGTGGTCTCGGTGCTGCATCCGAACGGCCTGCTCACCACGTACGAGCCCATCGCGGAACCGGCCGTCGCGGAGGGCGACGAGGTCGCAGTGGGAACGGCCATCGGATCCGTCGCCGCGGGCCATGAGGGCTGTCCTGTCGCCGTTTGCCTGCACTGGGGCCTGCGTCGGGGATCCGGCCACGCGGCACGCTATTTCAATCCGTTGTTGCTGGTGGGGGCGGCACCGGTGCGCTTGCTGCCCGACACGGGCGGGCCGACTCCGGCGTGAGCTCGGTGGGGCGGCGCGCGCGCCGGGGCCCGGAGTGCAACGATGCACGGGTGACAGGCGAACCCGCAGACAGCGCTCCCACGGCCCCCTTGGACGACGAGGCGAAGGCGGAACGGCTCCAGGAGGCTCAGACCATCGCGTACCCGAGCAGTTCGGGGGGCAACAAGCGCAAGCAGCCCGAACACGATCCGACGGTCGTCGTGTTGTTCGGCGCCACCGGCGACCTCTCGCGGCGGAAGCTGCTGTGCGGCCTGGGCTACCTGGCCGTCTCCGGGCTCGGGCCCGATATGCGCGTGATCGGCACCAGCCTGGACGACATGACCGACGAGCAGTTCCGGGAGTTCGCCCGTACCGCCATCGACGAGGTCGGTGCCCGCAAGCTGACCGATGAGCAGTGGAAGGAGTTCGCGCCCGATCTGTCGTACGTGAACACCTCCGCCGGCCCGGAGGGATTGGCGAAGGCGGTCGCCGAGAAGGAGAAGGAGCTCGGTGCCGACCGCGGGCAGCGCGTGCGCCGCCTGTTCTACCTCAGCGTGCCGCCCAAGGCCGCGACGTCGGTGATCTCCACGCTCTCGAAGGCAGGGCTCACCGAGGGGTCGCGGGTGATCATGGAGAAGCCCTTCGGTGAAGACCTGGAGTCGGCGCTCGCCCTGAACGCGGAGGTCCATAAGACCTTCAAGGAGAAGCAGATCTTCCGGATCGACCACTTCCTCGGGAAGGAGGCGGCGCAGAACATCCTCGCCTTCCGGTTCGCCAATGGATTGTTCGAGCCGATCTGGAATCGCAACTTCATCGATCACGTGCAGATCGATGTCCCGGAGTCCCTGGGCCTCGACGCCCGGGCCGCCTTCTACGAGCCGACGGGCGCGTACAAGGACATGGTGGTCACCCACCTGTTCCAGGTGATGGCCTTCGTAGCGATGGAGCCGCCGACGGCGTTGGAGCCGCGGGCGATCTCGGAGGAGAAGAACAAGGTCTTCCGCTCCCTGGAGCCGATCCAGTCCGACGATGTGGTGCGCGGGCAGTACATCGGCTACCGGCACGAGGAGGGCGTCGACCCCGAGTCCGACACCGAGACCTTCATCGCGCTCAAGGCCCGCATCGACAACTGGCGGTGGGCGGGTGTCCCGTTCTACCTGCGCACCGGCAAGCGCATGGCGTCCGGGATGCGGATCATCTCGATCGCCTTCAAGGAGGCGCCCAAGTCGATGTTCCCCGCGGGTTCCGGTATCGGACAGCAGGGCCCGGATCACCTCACCTTCGACCTGGCCGACGAGTCGAAGGTGTCGTTGTCCTTCTACGGCAAGCGTCCCGGGCCCGGGATGCGGCTGGAGAAGCTGGCGATGCAGTTCTCCACCGAGGACACCGACCGCGCGGGCGACGTGCTGGAGGCCTACGAGCGCCTGATCCTCGATGCCATGCACGGCGACCACACGCTGTTCACCACGGCCGAGGGCATCGAATCGCTCTGGGAGCGCTCGATTCCCCTGTTGGACGATCCGCCCCCGGTCAAGCTGTACGAGCCGGGATCGTGGGGCCCGAACTCGATTCATCAGTTGATCGCGCCGAACGCGTGGCGTCTGCCCTTCGAACGCGCCTGGCACGACTGAGCTCATCGGCCGCGCACCGGACCGCCGGCGTCGACCTACCGGAAGTCGTAGTCGTCGAGGGGGAAGGTGTCCTGCGACCGCACCGCATCGCGGACCGATGTGGGCCGGAACAATGGCGATTCCCCGCGTCCGTTGGTCCAGTACGAGTTCGACGATGCGCAGTCGCCTCGGACGAAGACGGAATCGTCGAGCAGTCGCTCCATGCGTGCGAGGAAGCGGGCATTCGCCGCATCGGTCACCTCGAAGACCCGCGCATCCCGGCGGTGCAACTCGCCGAATAACCGGCGGATGTGCCGCATCTGGTATTCGACGGTGTTGAACCACGACAGCCCCACCCAGGAGTACGGGCTGGCGAGGGATAGCAAGTTGGGGAAGGCCGGCATCGAGACGCCCTCGTACGCCTGAAATCTGGTCTCCCGCCACCACGTACCGAGGTCGCGACCGTCCCGGCCGATCACCTCGAGCGCCGGCAGGTTGGTCTTCCAGACGTCGAACCCGGTGGCCAGGACGAGGGTGTCGACGAGTCGCCGGGTTCCATCGGTGCTCACCACCGCTCGGGGCTCGATCCGCTCGATCCCCGCGGTGTCGAGGTTGACGTGCGGTCGCGCCAGCGCGCGGTAATAGGCGTTGGAGACGGTCGGCCGCTTGCACCCGTAGTCGTACGCCGGTGTCAACGCCGAGCGGAGGCCCCGATCCCGGATCGACAGGAATCGGTGCGCGCGCGCAGCCTGAGCGGCGGACACGTTGAGATGTCGGAACCACCGGTACCGCCACATCGCCACGACCATCAGGAATTCCATGAAGGTATCCGTGCTCCATCGCACGGCGCGTTGCGTGGCCGGGTACCGGGCGAACAGGCGCCGAACCACGGGAGCGAATCGGATGTCGAGCTTGGGCATCACCCAGATGGGTGTGCGCTGGTACACGGTGAGCTCGGAGACCTCTTTCGCGAGTTCCGGAATCACTTGCACAGCCGTCGAACCGGTACCGATGATCGCTGCGCGCTCGCCGGTGAAGGAGTGCTCGGCATCCCAGGTGGCGGTATGCACCACCGTGCCCTCGAAGGTCTCGATGCCCGGTATCTCCGGGGTGGCGGGCTTGGACAGGAATCCGGTCGCGCACACGAGGAACCGGGTGCGCACGGATCCGCCGTCGGCGAACTCCACGTGCCATCGGCCACCGGCCTCGTCCCACCGGGCGCTGCGGACCTCCGTGGCGAAGCGCATGTGGCGACGCACGTCGTACTTGTCCACCACGTGTTCGGCATAGGCTTTGAGTTCCGGTCCCCGAGCGTACATCCCGGACCAGTTCGGATTGGGCTCGAACCAGTAGGAGAAGGTCGTCGAGGGCACGTCCACCGTCAAACCGGGGTACCGATTGACGTGCCAGGTGCCTCCGAGATCGTCCTCCCGGTCCACCACCAGCAGACGCTCGTAGCCGAGACCCTTCAGCGCGATCGCGGCACCGATTCCTCCGAATCCCGCGCCGATGACGACGACGTCGAGTTCGTCCGATGGCACGGTCATGGCCGCACTCGTCCCGTTGCGATCTCATCGTCGCGAGTACGCTGGGCCACATGAAAATTCACTCGGCCCGCGTGCTCATCACCGGCGCCTCCGGAGGATTGGGATCCGCGCTCGCCACCGCGTTCGCCGCCGGTGGGGCCGATCTGGTTCTCACCGGTCGTAGAGGTACGGCGCTCCGCGAGGTCGCTGATCGCGTCGGTGGCCGGGCCCTCGAGGCCGACCTCACCGACCCCGGAACCCCCGAAGCACTCGTGGCAGAGGCGGGTCCGATCGACATCCTGGTGAACGCGGCCGCGGTCCCCGCGTCGGGTCTGGCCTGGGAGTACAGCTCCGAAGAACTCGACCGCGCTCTGACCGTGAATCTTCGAGCACCCATCCTGCTCTCTCGGCTCGCCTCCGACGGAATGCGCGAACGTGGAACGGGGCATATCGTTTTCCTCTCCTCATTGTCCGGTCGATCGGCATCGGCGCGGATGGCCCTGTACAGCGCCACCAAGTTCGGCCTCAGAGGGTTCGCGCTCGCCCTACGGGAAGATCTGCGCCCTCACGGTGTCGGCGTCTCATCCGTTCTGCCCGGGCCGATTCGGGACGCCGGGATGTTCGCCGACTCCGGTGTCCGGGTCCCGAGGATGGCGACCCGGACGTCCGGTCAGGTGGCACGGGCGACGGTTCGCGCCGTACAGCGCGATATCGGCGAGATCACCGTCGCTCCGTGGCTCATGCGGGCGGCCACCGCCATCAGCGCGATCGCTCCCGGCGCCTCAGCGACGGTGGGCCGCATGACGGGTAGCGATGCGCTGATGGCGGAAGTCAGCGAGGGTCAACGCGGAAAGCGCTGACGAGCCGCCTACTTGGCCGTGCCGCCGGCCGTCGAGGAGTCACCGGTGGCCGACGAATCGCTGGCCGTCGATGAAACACTGCCCGCCGACGAATCACTGCTCGTCGACGAGGACGACGCGCTCGACCCGCCGGCGGAGCCCGAGGTCGCACTCGAAGTCGCCGACACCGACGTACCCGCCGACTCCGCGGCTGCGGACCCGGTCGTAGCGCCACTGGTGGAATCGCTCGTGCTGGTCCGGGTCGATCCGGAGCGATCGTCTCGACTCGGGGCGGTCGATGCGGGGGTCACCTGCGCCTGGCTCTGATCGCTCGTCCCCGATCCGCTGGTGGACGCCGTCGATCGCGTCGCATCGCCGCTGTTGGTCGCGGATCCATTGCCCGACAGGGGGTAGCCCGATCCGACCGGCGAATCGGAGTTCACCGATGCCGACTTCTCCGTACGCGCGGTGCCGACGCCTGTGGCACCGGCGACGGCCGCAGGCGACGCCGCTGAAGCGGACGACGCACCCTCGGCGATCGGGGCGGCCGCGGCGACCGGGGCCGGGGCGGGCGGCACGGCGGTCGGCAGCCCGAACGAGGAGGAGATGCTCGCCATCAGCGCTCCGAAGTCGCCGCCGACCGCGTTGGCCGCGCCGCTGATATCGGCGGGCTTCGGAATGACCTTGTCGAAGTCCTTACCGAGCTTGTCCAAGGTCTTCTTGATCTGCTCTGTATCGATGATGTCTCCGCGCAGGACCCGTTGGAAGGCCTCATCGGCCCCCTCCTGCACGCGCGCCTGCCCCTCGGGGCTCCACAACGACTTCGCGTCCACGTCTGCGCCCTTGGGGATTCCGGCGGGACGGCCGACCCAGTCATCACTGGTGAAGGGCTGCCCGAAGTCGGCGATGGTGTACCAGTTCCCGAACAGCGGGATGCGTGCCAGCGAACCGGGCGCGCCCTTCACGACGAACTGGCACGGCAGGCAGTAGGTGCCCTCGACGAACGGATTGAGGGCGTTGAAGGTCGCGGTCCCGAGCCGGGAGTACGCGGCGGACACCTGCTGCGGGGTCGGCATCTGCCGGAATCCCTCGGGAGTCTTCGTCAGGGTCTCCCACACCGCCTGCGGAAGCCCGAAGACGTTGATCCGCTGGGTCGTGTTCGACCACGGCATCGTGATCGACGGGTCGATGGTGTTACGCACCGTTCCGTACGAGACGCCCTGGATCAACTGCCACGGCATCACCTTGAAGTACTTGTCCCAGTACGTCGGGTTGGCACACGGTGCGGGTGCACCGGTGCAATCCGGTGTCATCGGGAAGTTCGCCTCGAAGGTGACATTGATCGGATTCGCCACGGCCTGTGCGATGGCCGGGATCGGCATCAGAAGCGACGTGATGCCGTTGACCTTCGCGATGTCCGCCTGGTCGTAGCCGAGTACGTTGCCGGGTTGGTACAGCCACCAGTTGCCGCCCAATTCGAAGGCCGCCGACGTCTTGTTGACACCATCGATCTGGGCCGCCGGCATGTTGGCGATCGTCTGGATGACGTTGAGCGGGATGTTGGCGACGGAGTTGGCGGAGGCCGCCGGCACGGGGAGGGTGGCGGCGAAGAATCCCGTGGCGGCCATGGTGGCCACGGTCATGGAGGTGGATCGAGTCGATCTCAAGATAGCAAACCTTCCTTGTTGTTGATTTGCAATTTTGTAGCGCGGGCGACGTTACCGGTCGGAACGCCGGGACTGAAGGTCTGCGTTCGAACTGACACATTCGGAGCAGATCGTCACGGCTGCGGCCTCAGCCAGCGCCTGCGGCCGTAGGAATCGAGATGGGTGACATCGCCGACCGGCGTCCGCGCAGACGGGCCGTACCGGCCCCGCGGCCATCCGAGGGGCACGATGCACACCGGTGTCACTTCGGCGGGCAGTCCCAGGATTCTGCGGGCGGACAGCAGATTCCACAGCGGCATGGTGATCAGCGATGCTCCGAGCCCCATCGCGCGCGCCGCCAACAACAGGTTCTGCACGGCGGGGTAGATCGACCCCCAGTACCCGCTCTCCGCGACGTGCGGCATACGGACCACGGGAACGCGTCCCTCGCCGACGCCCAACCGCAGGCAGGCGACCACCAGTACCGGGATCTCGGTGAAGTGATCCACCTGCCACTGAACGGCCTTGGCCATCCGCGCCTTCGAATCATCAGCCGCAGCGATCCGACGGTACGTCGTGCGCCAGTAGAAGTTCCAGGCCTGGCGGTAGCGCCGCCCCAGGCGTTCCTTGATCCGCGGATCCTTGACCACGACGAACTCCCACTGTTGGCCGTTCTGCCCGGTGGGAGCATGCTGCGCCAGTTCGATGCACCGCAGCACCAGGGCGTCGTCCACCGGATCCGGCAGCACACGGCGGATCGCCCGTTGCGTGAGCATCGCCTCCACGAGGGGCATGTCCAACCGGGCGAGGGCCGCTTCACTGGGCGGGATGCGATCAACCATGAGCGAGCGCCCACTCTCCGGTGAATCGTTGAATATCGGGAACGTGTGTCTTCACCTGGCCTGCGACCAGGCGCTCGATCGGACCACCGACCACCGGGACCCGCACCCGCACATCACCGGTCACGTACAACTGGCACCCCGTCTCCGTGGGCCGCAAGCGCGCACTGGCCACTCCCGAGCCGGGAGCACCCTGCACATCCACCGTGATCGCACCCTCCACGCGGGCACCGACGGGCACCCAGCGCTCGACGGCGATCACCCGGATGTCGCGCGGATACATCGCCGCCAGTAGCGGATGCATCACGGTGCGCGCGACGTCCTGAACGACTTCGACCATCACCGCCCCTGCGCCGTCGACGTCGAGCGATGTGAGGTCGAGGCCGCCGCCGAAGTGGTGGAATCGCGCTGCCCAGTAGTCGGGCGACGCGAAGGCACCCATGACTTGATCCATGGTCGCCGTCGAGCAGGTCTCGACTTCGAATCGACGCGACATGTCACTGACCTCCCGGGCTCGTGGAGCCGATCGCCGCCGCCAACTCGCGCGCCGAATCCAGGTGCTCCTGCTGCACATTCGTCGGAGGGATGGGTATTCCGAGGTAGCGGTCGCGCTGTTCACCCGTGCCGAGGTAGCTGGTGAGCGACAGCGTCGAGGTGATCTGATTCCCGGGGTAGGTCGCATGCATCTCACCCGCGAACCGGCCTCCTTGCCACTCCGCGAGCCGCGCGACCTCGGCGAGGTTGCCCCGCCAGCTGTCACGACAGGCGATGAACACGGCGAAGCGCCGGCCGGAGAGGACCTCTCGCCCTTGCGGGGAGGCGAGGAAGGATCGAACGGGCAGACTCGCACGCCCCCACCAGGTGGGCGATCCGATACAGATCAGGTCGTAGTCGCCGTCGAAGACCTCCGGAGGCAGGGCGATGTCGCCCACACTCCCCCGTACCTGAGCGGGCAGAAGGCTCATCATGTCCGGCCACACACGCCGGAGCGGGAAGTGCGCCAATCGCGGCGCGAATCTACGGTCCGTCAGCTCGATCTCCGCCGGCACCACGTCCCATCCGTGCCGGAGGAGTTCGTCTCCCGCCGCTCGCAGGAGACGGGCGGATTGCCCGGTGAAGCTGTAGGACACCAACAGTGCCCGAGGAGCAGCCTGTGCCATTCGTTCTCCTTCGTGTCGCTTCTGACACTTTGTTGCACTTGCAACGCTAGACCACCTAGGTGAACTTTTCGGAGCGACATATTCACAATCGTCACGTACCGTTGGCTCATGACCAACAAGGCCACCGTCGACCTGAGTGGCGCCGCCCAGACCATGCTGACCACGCTCTACCTCAAGGCGCTGGACGCGGATTTCGTGCGCCCGGTGCTCGGGGACGAGTTCGCCCGGGACGCGGTGGCCGGCATCGACTACGACTGGCGCTCGCTCGGTGTCTCCGCTCGCTGGGCCCCCCTCGTCACCGTGCGCACGGCCCAGTACGACATCTGGACGCGTGAGTTCCTCGCGAAGCACCCCGAGGCGACCGTCGTGCACCTGGGATGCGGACTCGACAGCCGGATCTTCCGCATCGCACCGGGACCGGGGGTGCGGTGGATCGATGTGGACTTCCCCGCAGTGATCGCGCTGCGCGGCCAGGTCTATCCGTCGCGTCCGGGTTACCGCCTCCTGGCCGCCTCCGCAACGGATAATTCGTGGCTGCAGGAGATTCCGGCTGATCGCCCCACGTTGCTGCTCGCCGAGGGGATCAGCATGTATCTCACTCGGGAGGAGGGTGGCGCGCTGTTGCGCTCGGTGATCGATCGCTTCGGCGCGGGAGAGGTGCAGATCGATTTCTACAGCCGCCCCACGATCCGGACGCAGCGCCTGCACAAGCTCAACCGCACCACCGGTTCCACATTGCACTGGGGCGTGAATCGCCCCGCCGAGGTTCTCGCCGATGTTCCGGAACTCCGATCGGTGGACGATCGATCCTTCTTCGATGCGAGCACCTTTCCGCGTGACTCGCGTCTGCTCTCGGCGCTCGGTCGGCTCGGCCGCGTACTGCCGCCCGTCCGGAACGCGGTGCAGTACCACCGCTACGGCTTCGGCCCGATCGCCTGACCCGGACATCAGCGGCCGTCCGCGATCTCGTCCAGGATCGCGGCGACGGCGTCCATCGCTTGCTTCGAATCCGTTCCATAGGTGTGGTATTCGAGCTGGAGACGCCCGTTGAAGATCTTGCTGGTGTACATCTCGATACCCGAGCTCACCTGGAAGAACAGTTCACCGTGTACGGCGGTCAGCTCCACCCCGTCCGGCGTGCGCACGGGTGGCACCACACCGTTGTCGGTGACCATCACCACGTCCGGAAGGCCAGGCGGATTGCCGACGTACTCGGGAGTGAAATGCAGCAGCGACTGCTGAATCACCCCTGCCGCGAGATCATCGCGGAAGCTGTCCGCGATCTCCCTGCCGAGGCTCACCACGTCGGTGTCCGAATCGATTTCGGCGAGGAAGGTAGCGACGCCGACAGGATTGGTACAGCCCGTTGCGGTGACGGCCGGCGAGAGGACGTACCGAAGATCGACGGGGTAGATGTACGGAACGGGAATCGCCGTGCCACCCCGCAAGCGCCACTCCGCGACGAGTACTGCCGCAGACACGATCCCGTTCACGCTCACGCGCCGATCACGGGAGAGGTCCACCAGGCGACGAGTCCGCTCCTCGCTGAAGGTGTGCTGCACCATCGGCACCCGCACGGGGTGTGGGGGCCGCGCCGTCGTCACGGCGCGGCGTGACGGCGGCAGGTCGTAGGCGAACATCGCGGGCATGAACCGCTCCAGGCCGGACCGGCGTTGCTTCGTCACGTTCCGTTCAGCCAGGATCTTCTCCAGCCCCTCGGGGGCCGGCTGAGGCGGGCCGGGGCGGGCGCCACCCGTCGTCACGAGGTCGGTGTAGATCCCGAAGAGTTCCTCGATCAGAGCGAACTGATGGTGTCCGTCCGCCAGCGCGTGGTGCACGTACAGCGTGGCGGCGGTCTGCGGGCCTTCCTGTTGCACCGTCAGGTGCACCAGCGCCTGCTCCTGATCGAACTGCGGCGCGGGCGCATCAGCCGTGACGAGGGTGATTCCCGGGTGGAGGAGATCGTCGGCGACGATCCTGAAACCGCCGTCACCGTCGTCTTCGATCCGCGCCGCCAGGACCGGATGCACCTCGAGCAGGATCTCGAAGGCCTCACCGAGCGCGTCGACGTCGACCGGACCGTGGACGTGCGCCCCCAATCCGACGAAGTTGTGGGTGTCGGCGAACATCTTCTCGCTGTCCGCGAGTGCCCGCAGTACCGAGGATTCGAACATGACTGCCTCTCATCGATCGTCAATCCCGCATGCTCGCCCGGCGATAGCCGATGGCGAGCGGCACGGCGCACAGCAGGACGATTGCCCCCGACCACGCGATCAGCTCCAGCAACGGCGACCGCACCGGCCCTCCGACAGCCAGGGCACGCATGACGTCGACGGTGTTGCTGAACGGTTGGTGCGCAACGATGGGCTGTAGCCACTGCGGATACTGCTCCAACGGAACGAATCCGGTGCAGAAGAACATGAACAGCCCGGAGACGAGCGCCGTGGCCTCGACGACGATCGTCTTGGCCGCGTACACCGCCACCGTCAGTACGGCGGTCGAGAACGCCACGCCGAAGAGCACCGGCACGAAGAGCCAGCCCACGGCGCCGAGCAGGCCGTTCTCGAAGCGCAGACCGAGGAGAACCCCGGTCACCGTGAGCACCGTTGTGGCGAACAGGATCCGCAGCGCCTCGGCCACCAATCGCGAAGTCACCCCGGCCGCCCGATGGATCGGGCTGCCCCACAACCGGGAGAGGAATCCGTTCTCGCGCTCGGCCATCACGCCCAACCCACCGACGGTGGCTCCCTGCGTGGCGGCGACCAGCGCCACGAGCGGCACGCTACCGGTCAGGGCACTGTGTCCCGTGAGCTGGGAGATCCCCTCCCCCAGCACGATGTCGAGTGTCACTAGGAAGGCGACGGGCACGAGGACGGTCTCCGCGAGTGTCGCGGGGTCACGCACCCATCGGCGCACGATCCGCTCCGCCAGCAACCCCGTCTGCCGCACCAGGGCACCCGGTGACCGCTCACCGGTGCGCGGGTCGGTGCGTTCATCGGGTGGCGCGGCCACCGCGTGCGTGCCGGTCATCGGTTCCTCCTCGCCACGACGACCGCATGGAGCGGCAGCACGGCCAGCACCAGGCCGATCGCCCAGTACACGGCGGGTCCGATCACGTCCCACGTCGCCGATCCGGCGGCTCCGGGCACTGAATCTCCGGCGAGGGCGCGCAGTGCGAAGACGAACTGGGACACCGGCTGGTCCCGTGCGAAGCCCTGAATCCACTCGGGGAACCGCTCGACCGGCTGCACACCGACAGACAACAGGCCGAGGATGAGCTGCGGCAGCATCATCAGGTGCGTCGTCGCCTCCGGGTTCCGGGTGGCGGTGCCCACCAGGTCACCCAACAGCGACAGTGTGAGACCCACCAGTAACGCGAGGCCGAGGAACCCGGCCGTGGCCGCCGCGCCGCCGTAGAAACGGAATCCGATCACGTGAGCACATGCCAGAGAGATCCCCAGTGCCAGAACGCACCGGTACATGCTTCCGGACATGCGCGCGGCCATCGGGATCAGCCGACCGATGGGCATGGAACGGAATCGGCGGTCGATGCCGTCCACGGAGTCCGTGGCGGCCCGGAATCCCCCCGAGATCGCGGCGAACGAAATCGCCTGCAGCACGATCAGCGGTGTCAGGTATTGGGCGTAGCTGCTCATCGCGGACGCGTACGCGCCCATGAACTGTTTGAGCGGGATGTAGAAGCCCACGGTGAACATGACGGAGGCCGCCACCTGGGTCACGAGCTCGCCGTTGCGCAGGCTGGGCACGATGGAGCGCACGGTGAGCACCCACCACTGCTGTCCCGCCGACGTATCGGGTCGCGCCGTCACGTCGCGACCTCCTCGTGCGCCGCCGGTGCGCCGCTCCCGGTGAGCGCGAAGAAGACTTCGTCCAGCGACGGGCGCCGCAGCGCGACGTCGAGGAGTTCGATACCCGCGGAGTCGATCCGAGAGACCGCCTCGACGAGCGTTCGAGTGCCGTCCGGCGCGGGGATCGCGATGCGATCCGTGCCCGTGGTCGCCTCCCTGTCGGCCGGGGCCATCGCCCCGAGGGCCTCGATCACCCGGGGCACGTCGGTGCGGTCGCGGGGCACGATCTCGCAGACGGTGGCTCCGGTGCGTTCCTTGAGCTGATCCGCAGTGCCCTCGGCGATGACGGTGCCCCGATCGATCACGGTGATGCGGTCGCTGAGCGCATCCGCCTCCTCGAGGTACTGGGTGGTGAGCAGGGTGGCGATGCCCTCTTCCCGCAACTGCCGCACCAGATCCCACACGCCCTGCCTACTGCGCGGGTCCAGGCCCGTCGTCGGCTCATCGAGGAAGACCACCTCCGGCCGCACCACCAGGCCGCATGCGATGTCGATGCGCCGGCGCATGCCTCCCGAGTAGGTGCCCACCTGACGGTCGGCGGCGTACTCCAGGTCGAATCGTTCGAGCAGGTCCGTCGCACGGGCCTGCGCAGCCGCCTTGCGAAGCCCCTGCAGCCGGGCGAACAGGATCAGGTTCTCCCGGCCGGTGAGCATGTCGTCCAGTGCGGCGTTCTGCCCCGTCAGCATGATCGCGCGGCGCACGCCCGCAGGGTCGAGCGCCACGTCGCATCCGGCGACCACCGCGCGGCCCGTCGAGGGCCGGGAAAGGGTGGCCAGGATGTCGACCGTGGTGGTCTTTCCGGCACCGTTCGGCCCGAGAAGGCCCAGGATCTCGCCCCGACGCACTTCCAAGTCGATGCCGCTCAGCGCGACGAAGTCGCCGAACCGCTTGGTCAGGCCCTCGACGACGACAGCGCTCTCCGTGTGGTTCATCCCGCATCCTCGCCAGACAGATCGATGAGTTCCCAGTCGTCGCCGGCATCCGCCGGAGACTCGGTCGTTTCCCGCGTCACCGCACCGAGTGCTGTGGACACGGCCTCCGCCAGTGCCGCGATCCGGGCCTCGTCGACCCGGCGCCGGTCGTACCACCAATCCAGGTGCATGCGACCGCCGGCGCGGTACACGCGCAGTTCCACGGCGTGGCCCAGCGCGGGGATGGCATCGCGCACGGGCCTGGCGGCATCGGTTCCGAGCCAGACGGGGGCCGACGCCGCCAACGCCTCCGGCGGCTCGGGGATCGAGCCGGCGATCGACAGATGTACATCTGCATCACGCAGTCCCGCGAGCCGCGCCGAGGTCGGCGCGTACTGGTAGCGCAACAATCCGTAGCCGATTCCCTGATGTGTCACGCCGCGCAGTTCGTTACGGACGGCGTCGAGCAGGAGGGAATCCCCCTCGTCCGGAGCTGTGATCGACACCGGGTAGACGGTGCCGAACCACCCCACCGTGTCCCGCAGATCGAGCTCGGGTTTCAGGATCGACCGCGCGTCACCGTCGACATCGATGAGGACCCGACCGGGACCCGCGATCGCGACGACTCCGCGCACCAGTGCCGCCGTGATCAGTTCGTCGAGGCGGATCCCCGTCCGTCGCCGCGCGTCGTCGAGCTCCGCCGCTTCCACCGCGCCCAGGGTCGTGGGCAGCCGGAGGAAGTCGGCCGCGGCCGGCGGCGCAGCGGTATCCGTCGTCGCGATGCGCACGGCGGGTTCGGACAAGGTGTCGAGCCATCGCGAATAGCCGTCGAGAACCGCACGGTGTCCGGCGAGCTCCGAGAGCCGCTGGCACCAATCCCGCCATCCGGTCGATGCAGGAGTGAGCGAGACCGGCATGCCGGCGGCGCGCTGGCTGAACGCGGTGAGCAGGTCACTCATGAGGATCTCGCGGGAACGGGCGTCGCCGACGATGCCGGGTACCGCGAGCGCCAATCGGGATTCACCGCCGTCGGTGTCCCGCAGGAGCAGCGCCGTGAGCATCGATCCGTCCCCGGGGCCGTCGGCGATGATCTCCGCCAACCTCTCCCCCGCAAGGGCTTCGGCGTCGGCGCCGGCGGGGAGAGTCTCCACGCAGGTGCTCGACCAGGCCTGCTGCTCCTCGGCGGGATCACCGATGATCTGTTCCCAGATACCGCCGCGACGGCGCAGGCGCAGACGGAGCACCTCGTGGCGGCGGACCACCGCCCCGAGTACCTCGGAGACGTCATCGACGCCGAGTCCTGCGGCCAGCCGCAGGACGATCGGGGTGCGCCAGCAGCCGTAGTCGGTGATGCCACCGTCGAGCAGCCGCGCGAGATTCGGCGGGAGCGGCGGGTGGTCCGTGGGCTCTTCTCCGCCGGTCAATCCGGCCTCGGCGTCGCGTTCGGCGATCGCCGCCGCAAGCGATCTCACCGTCGGGTGGTCGTACAGGTCCTGCGGCGTGATGTCGATCCCCGCGTGCCCTGCGGCGATCGAGACACCGATGGCGATCAGCGAATCTCCGCCCACGTCGAAGAAGTCCGCATCGGCGTCGACGGACTCCGCACCCAGGCATGCGGCCCAGACACGACGGAGGGCGGCTTCGATTCCCTCGCCGGCTTCGTCCTGGTCCTGCGCTGCAGCCGGAGTGTGGGCGGTATCGATACCGACGGTGCCCGCCCGCGGCGAGGGGTGCACCCAATGCCGCTCGGGCAGGAAGGGGTAGCCGGGAAGGAGCACCCGCTCACCGGTCGGCAGAAACTGCTCGACCTCGATGCCGGCGGCCCACAGTTGCCCCAGCCCTTCCAGGAAGAACTCGTGGTCGTCGCGGTCCTGAGCCGGATGCCGCAGCAGTCGCACCACGCGATGCGAGTCGCGGAACCGCGGATGCCGCTTGGCCGCCGATGTCAGGGCGCCACCGGGACCGACCTCGACGAGCACCCGGTGCGGATCGGCGAGAGCGATGTACAGTTCATCGGCGAACCGCACGGTGGCCCGGATCTGGCGGGACCAGGTCCCGGGATCGGTCGCCTCGGCGTCGCTCATCATGGCCCCGGTCACATTGGACGCCATAGGGATCCGTGGGGCCGACAGCGTCGATCGGCGCAGGACGGCGTCGAACGCGGTTGCCGCCTGCTCCATCATCCGGGAGTGGAAGGCGTGCGATGTGCGCACCCTACGAGCGTTCACTCCGTCCGCGGCGAGCCGCGCGCTGAGATCGGCGATCGCGTCCGCGCTGCCCGCGACGACGCACCCACCGGGCTCGTTGATGGTGGCGATGTCGAGGTCCGGACCCACGTGCGGCGTCACCTCCGGTGCACCGAGCGGCACCGCCAGCATGACGCCCGGCGGTGCGGCGTGCATCAGGCGCCCGCGCTCGGCGACCACGCTGATCGCGGTCGGGAGGTCGAACACTCCTGCCAGAGTGGCGGCGACGTACTCACCCACGCTGTGCCCCAGCAATAGCGAGGGCCTCACTCCCCGGCGCTCGAGTGCGCGGGCGAGCGCGTACTCCACTGCGAACAGTGCCGGCTGGGATCGGTCGGTGCGCTCCAACTCACGGCTCCGGCCGCCGAACATCAAGCTTTTGAGATCGATGCCCAGGGCCGCGTCGAATCCGGCGGCGCACCTGTCGATGTTCTCCGCGAACACCGGATCGCCGTCGTAGAGCCCGCGCGCCATTCCCACGTACTGCGCACCCTGGCCTGGGAAGAGCATGACGACACGGTCGGTCGCGTCCTCCGCCCCGGCCGGAACGGATGATGTGACACCCTCCGCGGCGCGGAGCGCCGAGATCGCATGGGCGCGGTCGCGGACAACGGTGACACCGCGGGTGACGTCCATCGGCCGGGCCGCCAGCGTGGCCGCCACATCCGCGAGCTCGACCGAGTCGTCCGCCTCGAGCTCATCAGCCAGCGCCGTTCGGGCCACCGTCAATCGTTCGGTCCCGCGTGCCGACAGCAACAGCGGGTACGGGCCGGCACCGGGGGCCGCCGCCGCCGGGACCGGGGCCTCCTCCAGCACCAGGTGCACGTTCGTGCCACCCACCCCGAACGAACTGATACCGGCGAGTCTGGGCCCCTCGCTCTCCCAGTCGATCACGCCTGGGTTCAGCGCGAACGGGGTCTCGTCGAGACGCAGTTCGGGGTTCGGGGCGGTGAAGTGCAGCGTCCCCGGGAGTGAGCGATTCTTCAAGCAGAGGATCACTTTGAGCAGACCGGCGATGCCCGAGGCGACTTCCAGGTGGCCGATGTTCGCCTTGACCGAGCCGAGGTGGCAGGGACCGGTGCGCTCGTGCTCCGCGAGCTCGAAGGCCTGGCGCAGGCCCTCGATCTCGATCGGGTCACCGAGCGGCGTTCCGGTGCCGTGCGTCTCGACATAGGTGACGTCCGCGGGGTCGACGCCGGCAACGCCGTGCGCCTCGGCGATCACGGCGGCCTGTCCGGCGGCGGTGGGCGCCGCATAGGTCATCTTGGCCGCACCGTCGTTGTTGATCGCCGATCCCCGGATCACCGCGTGGATCGGGTCGCCGTCGGCACGAGCGCGGTCGAGTGTCTTGAGCACGACGGCCCCGACCCCGCTTCCGAACACCGTTCCGTCGGCTCGCACGTCGAACGGGCGGCAGTGTCCGCTCGGTGATGTCATGGCACCGGGTTCGTGCCAGTATCCGGCGCGGTTGGGAATGCGAATCGATGATCCACCTGCGATAGCCGCGTCCACCTCGCCGGAGATCAACGCCTGGCATGCCAGGTGCACGGCGACGGCGGAGGACGAGCACGCGGTCTGCACGGACAGTGCCGGTCCGCGAAGGTCGAACTGATGCGCAACGCGAGTCGCGATGTGGTCCTTGTCGTTACGCAGGGAGAGATCGATCATCTCGAAACTCGCCCCCTGCCCGATGATGTGCTCCACATCGAGCCCCGACATCAGGTTGTTGAGCAGATATCCGCTCGCGGAACTCGTTCCGTAGACGCCGACTGCGCCGTCCAATTCCCGTGGGTGATAGCCCGCGTCCTCGATGGCGTGCCACACGGTCTGGAGGAACAGGCGATGCTGCGGATCGAGACCGTCCGCGACGGCTGCGGTGAAACCGAAGAGCTCGGCGTCGAACTCCTCGATCCCGTCCATGGGGGCGCCGGATCGGATGTAGCGCCGATCCGCGATCGCGTCGGCGGCGATGCCCGTCCGCTGCAGCTCCTGTTCGGTGAGCGCAACGATGGATTCGACACCGTCGCGCAGGTTGCGCCAGTACTCCCCCAGGGTTCGGGCACCGGAGAACCGGCCCGCCATGCCGATCACCGCGATCGAGCCCGCCGTGTCTTCCGGATCTTGCTCGTGCGACTGGTTCGTCATCACGGGTGGTCCACCTTTCGTCGGACGGAGGCGCGTCGCCGCGCCGCGACACGTTGTTGGGCGCGTCCACGGAGGCCGTCGGCAGGGGTCGCATCGGAGGTGTGCACGGGCGCCTCGGTCACCCCGAGCCTGCGGACGAGGTCGGTCGCCAGATCATCCAGCCCGGCCCCCTGCAGTAGGAGCGCCACCGGCGGTTCGACCCCGAACTCGCTGCGCACGGTGTTGCGGATACGGACCGCCATCAGCGAGTCCAGCCCCAGCTCGGTGAGCGCGCGCTCGGCGGGGACCACCGCGGTGCCGGAGTATCCGAGAACCGCGCCGATCCGCTTCTGCAGCCGCTCCAGTACGAGCCGGTGCGCCTCGGCGAAGGGCATCGTCCGGAGCCGGTCGAGGTCGATCGCCTCGGTGTCCTCGTCCGGGTCGAGTTCGGCGGCGAGGTGGGTGAAGTAGCCCAAACCCACCAGTTCCGGGAAAGCCGCGGCCGCGCGGTCGAGCCGAAGCCGGGCGACTCCCACGCGGGCACGACCACCGCCGAGGAGCGCGTCCAGGGCCTCCATGCCCTCGTCGGGTGCGATCGGGTCGAGAACGCTCATCTCGAGCGATCGCGCCAGTCCCACTTCGGACCACTGTCCCCAGCAGATCGACGTGACACGGGCCCCCTCCGCGCGGCGGCGCTCGGCGAGTGCGTCGAGATAGGCGTTCGCGGCGGCGTACGCGCCCTGGCCCGGCGATCCCAGCAGGGAGGCGACCGAGGAGAACAGGACCAACCAGTCCAGCGCCGAACCGGCGGTGGCCTCGTCCAGACGGACCGCGCCCATCACCTTCGGGCGCCACACGCGGGCAAGAGCATCGCGGGACATGGCGGTCACGAGCTCGTCATCGAGCACCGCGGCCGAATGGATCACGCCACGCAGCGGCAGCCCGGTCTCCTCGGCGGCCGTGACCAGAGACTCGGCGACACCGTCCGCGGCGACATCGCCGCTGACGTACACGACCTCAGTGTCTGCGGCGAGCTCGGCGAGCACGCGCGCACCGTCCTCGGACAGCTCACTGCGCCCGCACAGCACGATCCGCCCGGCACCGGCAGCCACCAGATGCCGAGCGACCGCCAGTCCGATGCCACCCATTCCTCCGGTCACCACGTAGGCGCCGTCGCTGCGCACCGTCGGATTGCCGGAACCCTCTCGTGGTTCGGGATCGGCCCGCACCAAACGCTGCACGTATCGCCGACCGTCCCGCCACGCCAGCAGATCATCGCCCACGGGCGCGCTGGCCTCGCGCAGGAGCGTCGCCGCCACGTCGTCGACCGACGAGAGGTCGACGAGGGTGGCGCGCAGGTCGGGGTGCTCGTACGCGAGAACCCGGATCAGACCGGTCAAGGCCCCGACGGCCGGTGTCCCGACATCCCCTTCAGCGACCTCCAAGCCCCTGCGAGTGACCAGCCACAACCGGGGTGGCCGGCCATGCCAACCCGAGGTCACCGCACTGACTGCCGTCGCGACCTGCCAGGTCAAGCGTTCCGCCACGGCGACGCGGTCGGCCGCGGTGGCGTCGTCAGTCTCCGCGTCCAGCAGGAGCACGATGCCGGTCGGCGGATAGTCCGGATCCGATGCCACCTCCGCGATCGCGTCCGCCACGGCCTGCTCGCCGAAGTCCGCGGTCACGATTCGACGGCCGGCCCCATGGAGGTCACTCGCGATCGCCTCCACACCGGGCCGGTCGTCGCTGAGCAGCAGCCAGGCCCCGTCGCCGCTTCCGTCGATGCCGTCCGGTGCGGCGCTCTCCTCCCACCGGTGGCCGAACAGCTTGCGCTCCAGGGGCAGAGGCACTGCGTGTCGGCGGATTCGGCGCAGGAAGACACCCCGGATCTCGGCGAGCAATGCGCCCGACCGGTCGGTGATCGTCACGTCTCCGGTGGCACCCTCGTCGCTGAGGGAGACGAACCGAGCGCGGCACGAACTGTCTCGACCGACCGGTGCGTACAGACGGATCGATTCCACCGACACCGGAAGGTAGGCGGCGTCCGCCTCGAGACCGGACTCGGGCAGCGCTGCAGCGAGCGTCTGCAGTGCGGCGTCCAGTGCGACGGGGTGCAGCACCAGTCCGGGGTGCCCGGTGGCCTCCGCCGGAAGGGTCACGTCCGCCTCCGCTGCGCCCACCGGATCACGGGAGACCCGCTGCAGCGCGGCGAATGCGCGATCGTGGTGCGCGCCGGCTCGCCGCAGTGCCGCGTAGACCTCCCGCGGCGAGACCGGCACTCCCGACGTGACCGGGGCGACAGGGCTCGGGTCCCGTTGCGCGAGTCCCGCTCCCACCCGAGCCGTGGCGTGGCGGATCCACTCGCCGCCGCTCCCCCTGCTGAAGATCTCGACCCGGCCGGAGCCGTCGGAGTCGTAGGTCAGCCGGGTCGTGAGTGGGACCGATCCGGTCAGCGGGAGCATCTGCTCCACTTCGAGCTGGTCGACGCCGGCAGGCGCGCCCTCGGTTCCGTACGCGGTGCGGCCGGCCGCCAGCGCGATCTCGGCGAATCCTGCGGCGGGCATGATCGCCTGGCCTTGGACTCGGTGGTCGGCGAGCCAACCGATCTCGTCGAGGCCGACGTCCGCGTGCCACAGGAATCCTCCGCCGGACGGGATCTCGACGGGGCTGCCCAGGAGTGGGTGGACCCGATCGGGCTGGGCTCGGCGATGGGCGGGAGCCGGTGTCCAGTACTTCCGATGGCGCCAGGTGTGTGGCGCGATATCGGTGATGTGCCCCGGAGGGAGGTCTCCCCCGAGTCGCGCGCGATGCGCGTGGAAGACGAGGGCCTCGTCCTCGCCGCGCAACAGCGTGGGAAGGACCAGGACCTCGCGGTCTTCGGGTCCGCTCTCGGTGATCGCGTGCGCGAGAAGGGGGTGCGGGCTGACCTCCACGATCGCGCCGTACCGTGACGTGGCCGCCGTGGCCGCCTCGGCGAAGCGAACGGGTTGCCGCAGGTTCGACACCCAGTACTCGGCGTCGAAGACCGGGGATTCGTCGCCCGGGCGGACCGTCGACAGCACCGGAATCCTCGGTGGGACCGGCGCGATTCCCGCCAGGGCCTGCCGCAGTTCCGGGAGGATGGGATCGACGGTGGCATGGTGGGATGCCACGTCCACCTCGACTCGCCGCGCCAACAGGTTCCGGCGGGACACGGCTTCCACCACCTCGTCCACCCGGTCGGGCGGGCCGGCGACAACGGTCTGCCGCGGCGAGGCGATCACGGCGATCGAGACACCGTCGTGGTCGGTGAGTAGGGATTCGACCGCCTGTGCATCCATCTCGAGTAGCGCCATTGCGCCCTGTCCGGACAGGTCCCTGCGCATCAGGCGTGAGCGGGTGGCGATCACGCGCAAGCCGTCCGCCACGGATAGTCCGCCCGCGACGATGGCCGCCGTCACCTCTCCCATCGAGTGGCCGATCACCGCGTCCGGTGTCACGCCATGGGCGCGCCAGAGATCCGTGAGGGCCAGTTGCACACCGACGAGGACCGGCTGGATCCGATCGATCCCCTCGATGGGCTCGTCGGACTCCAAGGCGGAGCGGAGTGAGAAGCCGACCTGCTCGACGAAATCAGCGTCGTAGCGGTCCACGGCGGCGGCGAACTCGGGCTCGTCCACCAGGAGCCGTCGGCCCATCCCCGGCCATTGCGCACCCTGCCCGGAGTACGCGAACACCACTCCCGGCCCGGGGCCGGCACCCGCGGGGAGGACTGCGGCGCGCGACTCCCCCGTGGCGAGCGCGCGCAGCCCCGCGACGGCCTCCCGGTGGTCTCGCGCCGACACCGTTGCGGTGAGCGGGGCCCCCGCACTCTGTCGGGCGACGGTGTGGGCGACGTCCCGCAGGACCGATCGCGCGCCGCGTCCCTCCAGCCACTGGGCGAGCGCCCGGGCACGATCGCGCACCGCCGCGTCGTCGGTGCCGCCGACCGAGAGCACGCAGACGGACCGCGCATCGCCCTCGTCTCCCAGCGGCATCGGATCGGGGCCCTGCTCGATGACCACGTGCGCATTCGTGCCGCCGAGTCCGAAGGAGGAGACACCCGCGCGGCGCGGACCGCTCGCGGACGGCCACGGATCCGGCTCGGTGGGGACGAACAGGCGGGTGCGGGAGGCATCGATCGCGGGATTCCACTGCGAGAAGTGCAGATTGGGCGGCACTTTTCCACGATTGACCACCAGAACGGATTTGATGAAGCCCGCGATGCCCGCGGCTGCCTCAAGGTGCCCCATGTTGGTCTTCACCGCGCCGAGCGCGCATCGGCTCTCCCCCGCCCCGTACACCCGGGCCAATGCATCGAACTCGATCGGATCGCCGATACCGGTGCCGGTGCCGTGAGTCTCGACGAAGTTGATCGACGCCGCGGGCACATCGCCGAGCGCACGCGTGAGCACCTCGCTCTGGGCGGGGGCGTTGGGCGCGGTGAGGCCGTTGCTACGGCCGTCCTGGTTGGTGGCGGAACCCCGCACGACCGCGAGCACGCGGTCCCCGTCCCGGACGGCATCGGTGAGGCGTTTGAGCACGACGACGCCGCAGCCCTCGCCTCGCACGAATCCGTCGGCGGCGGCATCGAAGGCGTTGCAGCGTCCGCGCGGCGAGAGCATTCCCCACTTCCCCAGTGCCAGTTGGGTCTCGGGCCGCAGGATGAGGCTCACTCCGCCGGCGAGAGCCAGGTCGGTCTCCCGGGACCGCAGACTCTGGCACGCCAGATGCACGGACACCAAAGACGATGAGCAGGCGGTGTCGACGGCGACCGCCGGGCCGCGCAACCCGAGGAGGTAAGCGATGCGACCCACGGTCACGCTGTGTGCGTTCCCGGTCGCCGAATAGGCGTCGATGGTGTCGGAATCCGCGACCGATGCCGCCTGATACTCGTTGTAGTAGACGCCCATCATCACGGCGGCGCGGAGCCCGTCGATCTGCCCCGGTGCGATCCCGGCGTGCTCGAGCGCCTCCCATGCCACCTCCAACAACATCCGCTGTTGCGGATCCATCGCCTCCGCCTCGCGGGGCGCGATGCCGAAGTGCTCCGCGTCGAAGCCGTCGATGCCGTCGACGAAACCTCCCCACTTCGATGGCATCCGACCGGGTACCGAGGGGTCGGCGTCGTAGTACGCCTCGGCGTCCCAACGGTCCTCGGGCACCTCCACGACGGCGTCTCCTGATCGCATCAACAGGTCCCAGTACTGGTCCGGATCGTTGACGCCGCCGGGGAACCGGCAGCCGATTCCCACGACCGCGATCGGTTCCGCGGTCGAGATCCTCGACGCCTTGGTGAACTGCTCCGTCAGGGCATCACGCTGGTCGTCCGACATCGCTTGCACTCGTGCGTAGGTCGATCCGCGTGCCGCACCGGACGCGGCCGACGACTGGTCGGAACTCGTCATCAGATACTCCTCTCAGCGTCGGAGAAGGTCTCCGCACTCTCGAACAATTCGTCCAGCAGGCTCGTCTCCGCCGGGGCATCGGTATCGCCGATGTCCGTCGCGTCGAGCGCCGGTGCAACCAACTGCACGATGTGTGCGGCCAGTTGCGCAACGGTGGGGTGGTCCCACAGCATCGTTGCCGAGAGATCCACTCCGACTTTCGCTTTGGCGTCCCGGAGCACGGCCATCGCCATCATGGAATCGAGTCCGAGCTCAGGAAACGGACTGTCCACGTCCACGACCTCGGGATCGGTGCCCAGTTCGCGGGCGAGCACGGCGCGCAGGAGGTCCCGCACCGCCGTCTGCGCCTGTTGCGGCGTCAGCGTGGACAGATCGGGCAATGAGCCGACCGGATCCTCGCCGTCGAGGTCGGCAGGGTCGGCACCGCTCATGCTTCCCGCCTCGAGAGGGGCGAAGCGCAGACCTCGCAGCTCGCACCACGTGCGACCGTCGGCATCGTCGATTCGGGCGTCGACAAGGAGGTCCTCGTCGCCCCCGGGGCGCCGGGCCACCTGCACCACGACGCGATCTCCGACGGGCGCAGCGCCGGTCGTCGCCGCATCGATCGAGACCGGGAGCAGCAGTCCTGCGTCCATCCTGCCGATGAGCCGGGCGAGGTGCACAGCCGCGTCGGTCGCCGAGGCGACGCTCGCGTCCGCATCGAGGGTGACCTCGGCGGTGATCGACCCCGGACCGGACACGTACCCGGTCACCTCCCAGGGGAACGGGCGGCCCTCAACCCCCCAGTCGCGAACCCGATCGGCCACCGCCGCCGCGTCGTACTCGGGTGTCTCGAACGCCGCTGCGCGGGTGCCCGCATCGTCGCGGTCGTCTTCGGTGCCGGCACGGGCTGTTCCGAATCCGGCGCTCGCGTGCCGGATCCATCGTTCGGCGGCGGCGTTCGGATCGGCGCTGGAGGTGATGACGATGCCGTCGTCGCTCCTCCGGACGTGCACGGCGCGAGGTCGGTCCAGGACGATCGGGTACTCGAACCGGAGGTCGCGCAGCTCCGCCCCTGCCGCCACCGATGCGAGGGTGGCTGCGATCACGGATACCGGAACCACCTCCACTCCCCGGACCCGGTGCGGGGTGGGGTACGGCCGGCGCCCGGCCGACAGACCCGCGAGCCAGCCGCCGTCGGCGTCGTCCCGCCCCTGCACGCTGCCGTGCTGCGGTGCAGGCAGATCCACGGCTGCCTCGCACCGCGCACCGAGCAGGCCGTCGAGGATCTTCATCGGGGCGCGGGTCCGGAAGCTCTCCGCGAGCAAGGGCCAATCCGCACCGGCGATCACGCTCCGAGTGGGGGCCTCCGGGCCGAGCACGTAGGGCAGGCAGCGGACGGCGGCGTCGTTCGGCATGGGGGTGAGCCCTGCGGACGCGGTGTCCGGCTGCGCCTGCGCCCAGGACTCAAAGAGGCCCCAGTCCACCACTCGCACCGGCAGGCCCAGGTGGCGGCGCACGGCGGCCACGGCGTCGGCGTACGCGTTGGCGGCGGTGTAGTGCCCGAGCCACCGCGACCCGGTGAGCCCGGTGATCGAGGAGAAGACGACGAGGTCGCGCAGGGGCGTGTGCAGACTCAGCTCGTGCACGATCGCGAGGACGTCGACCTTGGCGCGGAACATTGCGTCGATGTCGTCGGCGCTGAGCTCGGACAACAGGCCCGCGCCGCCCGCGAGCGAGCTGACGTACACGCCGCCGAGCGGCGGCAGGTCGTCGCCGAACCGTGCGAACAGTTCCGTCATCGCCGACCGGTCAGCCGCATCGATCGCCACGGGGACGATCCGGGTTCCGTTCTCGGCGAGCTCGTCCTCGAGTCCGTCCGGGAGTCCTCCGCGCCGGGAGAGCGCGACCACGGTCCGCGCTCCCATTCGGGCGAGCTGGCGGATCACATCGCCGCCGATGTTTCCGGTGGCACCGATCACCAGGTGGGTCTCGTCCCCGCCGACGTCGTTGCGCGCGATCGGCGCGGTGGTTCGGCGGAGCCGCGGAACGCGTCGCACGCCCGTGCGGTAGAGCACCTGGTCCTCGTCATCGGCGGCGCCGGCCTCCGCCGTCAGAGCAGCCGCCACGAGCCGCGGCGGCAGTGCCGCGTCGACGTCGATCAGCCCTCCCCAGAGCTCGGGATGTTCCAGAGCGAGGGTTCGGCCCGCTCCCCACAGGGCCGCGTGCGCGGGGTTCGCCACCTCACCCTCGCTCACCGCCTCCGCATTGCGGGTCAGGACCGTCAGGCGTGCGCCGTTCCCGTGCTCGCGAAGCAGCCGGATCAGGGTCGCGACATCGCGAACCCCCCGGCGTGCCGACGAGGGATCGACGCCGTCCCGGGGCATCGCCGGCGCATAGACCACACGATCGACGCCGTGCAGCGCGGAACGAACGGCCCCGATGTCGTCCACGAGGGCGGCCGCGCGCACAACGAGGGCTCCGTCACCGAGCAGCGCGCCGAGCTCATCACCGTCCTCATCGGCGACCACGAGCCACCGGCGTGGCTCCGGTTCGGCTGCGGCCAGGGCGCGTTCGGGGAATGCCAGTTCGAGGAACCAGCCGTGCGGCCCGCCGTCGGCGACCGGGGCGGGCGCATCGATGACGCTCGCGCGTGGCACGATCCAGTGCCGTTGTCGCATCCACTGGGTCGCGGGCAGGTCCACCGGCGGTCGCGGCCGTTGCGGTTCCACCGGATATCCGGGGCCGCGCACCGCGGTCAGATTCGCCTCGAACTGCACCGCCTCCGCCGCATCGCGGAGCAGAGTCCCCACCACGCAGGTGGATCCATCGACGACATCCTCGATCGCCGAGGTCAACAGGGGATGCGGGCTGATCTCGATGAACGTTCCGCACACCTTCGCCGCTGCCGACACCGCATCCGCGAAGAGAACAGGCCGCCGGAGATTGTCGGCCCAGTAATCGGCGTCGACCCGCGGACCTTCCTGGCCGGCCTGGACGGTCGAGTGGAACGGGATCCGTGGCACGGCGGGCGTGATGTCAGCGAGCGAGGCGCGCAGTTCGTCCAGGATCGGATCGACGGTGGCGTGATGGGAGGCCACGTCCACATCGATGCGCCGCGCCAAGAGATCACGGGCGGAGACCTCGGCGATCACGGCGTCGATCCGGTCGGGGTCGCCCGCGACCACGGTCTGCCGGGGTGATGCCACCACGGCTACCGATACCCCCTCGTGCCGGGCCGCGACCTCGGCGGCGGCATCCGCATCGAGCTCCAGGAGTGCCATCGCTCCCCGGCCCGCGAGGTCGCGCTTCATCAGCGCGGATCGGGTCGCGATCACCGTGAGACCGTCCCTGACCGACAGCGCTCCCGCGGTGACGGCCGCCGCGACCTCGCCCATCGAGTGGCCGATCACGGCATCGGGCTCCACACCCCGCGACTTCCAGAGCTCGACCAGCGCCAGTTGCACCCCCACCAGAACCGGCTGGATGCGATCGATCCCCGAGAGCGGGGATGCATCGGACAGTGCCTGTTCGAGCGAGAATCCGACCACGTCACGGAAGTCCGCGTCCAGCTCCCGCACCGCAGCGGCGAACGCGGGGTCGTCCGCCATCAGGCGCCGGCCCATGCCGGCCCACTGCGCACCCTGACCGGAGAAGACGAACACCGTCCCCGGGCGGCGCCCTCCTCGCTGGGGCGCCACCACGCCGGGCGCGGGCCGACCCTCCGCCAGCGCGTGCAGTCCGCGGACCGCCCCCTCGTGATCCGCTGCGATCACCGTCGCGATCCGCGGAAACCGTGGCCTGCGGAACTGCAGCTCGTGGGCGACATCGGCGAGCGGGACCGACGCCCCGGCACCGTCGAGCCAGTGCGCGAGGGCAGCGGCCGACGCCTTGATCCGCTCGATCGACTTGCCCGAGAGGGTGAGTCGTGCGACCGCGTCGGCGGTGTCCGGCGACAGGTGATCCGCATCCGGTGCGGTATCGATCGGCGGTGCCTGTTCGACGATCACGTGCGCGTTCGTTCCACTGACTCCGAAGGAGGAGACTCCCGCGCGCCGTGGCCGGTCCAGCGCCGGCCAATCGATCGTTCCCGTCGGGAAGACGAACTTCTCCGCTCCCTCGCCGGCGTGCGGCGTCAGCGCATCGAAGTGCAGGTTGCCCGGGATGCGCCCGCGTCCCAGCGCGAGCACGGTCTTGATGAAACCCGCCATACCCGCTGCGGATTCGAGGTGCCCCAGATTCGATTTCACTGCACCGATGACGAGCGGTGCGGCGCCGGCGCGTTCCCCGAAGACCCGCGCGAGGGTGTCCAGTTCGATCGGGTCCCCGAGTGCCGTCCCCGTGCCGTGCGATTCGATGAAATCGATGGTGTCCGGTGCGAGATCGGAGATCTCGAGCGCGCGCCGCAGGAGCGCCTGCTGCGCCGGTCCGTTGGGCACCGTCTGGCCGCTGCTCGCACCGTCCTGGTTGACGGCCGTCCCGCGTACCACGGCGAGCACGCGGTCGCCTGCGGCCGCCGCGTCCGATAGGCGCTTGAGCACCACGACCCCGCAGCCCTCGCTGCGCACGTATCCGTCGGCCGATGCGTCGAAGGGTTTGCACCGACCGTCGGGCGCCAACATGCCCCATCGCGAACACGCGATGCTGTTCTCCGGACTGAGGACGAGGTTCACGCCCGCGACGAGGGCCGCATCGCTCTCCCGGCTGCGCAGCCCCTGGCAGGCCAGGTGGAGGGCGCTCAGCGACGATGAGCACGCCGTGTCGAGGACGACCGCCGGTCCGTTGAGGCCGAGGAAGTAGGACAGCCGCCCGGCCGCGAAGTTGTGCGCGCTGCCGAACGGGACGTAGGGGTCGATCTCGTCGGGTTCGAGTGCCCCCGCCAGGGTGGTCGAGTAGTCGGTCGTGGTCAGGCCGACGTAGACCCCGGTTCGACTGCCCCGCAGGGAGGTGGGCACGATCCCCGCATGCTCGAGCGCCTGCCAGGCGACCTCGAGCAGGAGGCGGTGCTGCGGGTCCATGCCCGCAGCCTCGCGCGGTGAGATCCCGAAGAACTCAGCGTCGAAAGCGGCGGGGTCCCAATCGGTGAGGAACCCGCCCTCGCGATTACAGATCGTGCCCGGCACAGTGTGATCCGGCGAGTAGAGTTCGTCCGCGTCCCATCGGTCGCCGGGTACCCGCACCACCCCGTCGATGCCGTTGTCGAGCAGGTCCCAGTACTCCTCAGGGTCGGAGACTCCGCCGGGCAGACGGCACCCGATTCCGACCACCGCGATCGGCTCGCGGTCGCCCTGCTGGGCTATCGCGAGTCGCTCGGTGAGTTCGTCGATCCGACGCAGGGCCTCGGTGACCAGGGCCCGGCGATCGGTGGTGGATGGTGATGTCATGAAGTCAGCCCAGTCTTTCCGCGAGTCGTGCCAGTAGCTGGTCCTCGGTGATCTCGTCGTAGTCGTCCGACGGCGGCGTCATCGCCGGCGTCGCCTCGATGAGCTCCGGGAGGATCGTGCTGAGGTGGGCGGTGAGGCCGTCGGCGCTCGGGTAGTCGAAGACCACCGATGTCGGTAGGGCCGTCCCGATCGCCAGTGACAGCGTCCTGGCGACGGTCACCACGGTGAGGGAGTCCATGCCCGCCTGGAAGAAGCCGTCACCGCGGTCGAGCAGATCGGTGGAATCGAGTCCCAATGCAGCGGCGACGATATCGGCGACCGCATCGGCCAGGATCGCCCGCCGCTGGTCCGCAGGTGCGGCCCGCAATGCCGTCCTCAGTGCGGTGGCGTCCGATTCCGCGGCGTCACCCTCGCGCGGCAGGAGATCGTCGACCAGGCGGAGCGCCGCGTGCAGTCGGTACGCATCGGCCAGGCGCTGCCAGTCGGCGGCCACGACCACCGAACGGAGGGGACCGCCCGGCACCAGTGCCAGTCGCAGAGCGCGGATCGCGGTCGCATCGGCCATGGGCGCCAGCCCCGAGCCCTCGGTCGTCTCCCTGACCACCTCGTCCTGTGCCGCGTGCAGCGACTGCCACAGGCCCCAATTCACCACTGTGGCCGGCAGACCCGCGGCGCGGCGCGCGTAGGCGAAGGCATCGAGGTAGGTGGTGCTCGCGGCGTAGTGTCCGAGCCACCGCGATCCGGTCAGGCCCGAGATCGAGGTGAAGACCACGAAATGGGCCGGTGCTGCGCTCCGGGAAAGCCGGTCCAGGACGGCGACGGCATCGAGTTTGGGCGCGAACATCGCCGCGACGTCCTCGTCGTCCATCTGCGCGAGCGTGACCGGTCCGCCACCGAATGCGGCGAGATAGATTCCGGACAGCTCCGGCAGATCGGCACCGAATCGGCGGAAGAGCGCCGCCATGGCGGCTTCGTCGGTGACATCCGCCGCGACCGTGACCAGCCGCGCGCCCACCTCCGCGATCTCGGCCGCCAACCCGTCGAGCCGATTTCCCGGGTTCCGCGAGACCGCCACAACGGTGCGCGCACCCAATCGGACCAGTTCCCGGATCAGCGTCGGCCCCAGGTTTCCGGTCGCACCGACCACGAGGTGTGCGCCCGCGAGGTCGATCGCACCGTCGTCGATCCCATCGACCTCGCGCATCTCGTGTGCGCTGAACGGACGCAGTCGCGGGGCGTGCCGGACGCCCGCGCGGTAGACCACCTGGTCCTCGGTCTCGTCCGACGCCTCGGTGCGCAGATAGCCGGCCGCGATCGCGGCGGGGACCGCGGCGTCCACATCCACGAGCCCGCCGAACGCGCGGGGGTGTTCGAGCGCAAGGGTCCGTCCGAGGCCCCACAGCACCGCGTGCGCGGGGTCGGCGCGATCGCCCGCTCCGATCGGTTGCGCATTGCGGGTCAGCAGGTGCAGCGGACCGCATCCGACGGCGAGGGTCGCGGTCAGGAGCGCACGGCCCGTCGCGAAGAGTCGGTACCCGGCACTGGGATCGAGGGGATCGAGGGCTGGATCGGGCGCGTACACCACATGATCCGCCGCCCCGAGCGCGGCGACCGCCTCGGGGCTCGGCACGGTCTGCTGGGTCGCGAACTCCGCCGCGGACACGGTCGCCGCTTCCGGTCCGAGGGCGGCGGCGAGCTCGGCCGCCCAGGCACCGTCCCCGATCACGACCCATCGGCCCGTCGCGGGCGGTAGTCCCGCGGGCGCTTCACGTTCGGGCCAGTGCAGCCGGTGGTTCCACTCGGCGGGCACCGGTCCGTCCGCACCGGACGGCGCTGTCGCCCGTGCATGTATCGGCGCAGCCTCGGCGAGCCAGTGTTCGGTGCGGTGCCACGGCATCGTCGGCAGCAGTGGCGCAACGCTCTTCGCGGCCTCGTCCTGCGGCGGGCGGGGCGCCGCAACCGAGGCGACGGCGCGCCGGAACGCCACCGTGTCGTCACCGTCGCGGGTCAACGACCCCGTCACGAACCGTCCCTCGGGCACCGTGTCGGTGATCGCGTGCTGCAGCAGCGGATGGGTGCTGACCTCGATGAAAGTCCCGTGGTCGGCGGCCGCGCTGCTGATCGCGCGGGCCAGTCGCACCGGACGGCGGACGTTGTCCGCCCAGTAGGCCGCGTCGACTTTCGGCTCGGCGGTGTCCTGAACGGTCGAGTAGAAGGGCAGGCGCGGCACCGCGGGGACGAGATCGGCGAGTTCTGCCGCGAGTGCGTGCATCACCGGCTCCATCTGGGCGGTGTGCGAGGCGACCTCCATGTCCACGCGGCGGGCGAAGACATTGCGTGCAGAGGCATCGGCGATCACCGCTTCCACCTGCTCGGGAACCCCCGCGATCCCGGTCTGCCGGTCCGAGGCGTACACGCAGATCTCCACCCCGTTCCGCCCCTCGATGAGTTCGGCGGCCACCTCCGGACCCACGCCGAGCATCGCCACGGCGCCCGTGCCGCCCAGCTCCGACATCAGCCGGCCGCGGGTCGCCACGACGCGCAATCCCTGCTCCACGGTGAGCGCTCCGGAGACGACTGCCGCGGTGACCTCTCCCACCGAATGGCCGATCACCGCATCGGGTTCGACGCCATGACTGCGCAAGGCCGCGACGAGCGCGAGCTGCACTCCCACGAGGATCGGTTGGAGCCGGCGATCGCCCTCGATGCGGGCTCCCTCGGCGAGCGCGGATCGCAGTGAGAAGCCGGTGTTGGCGACGAAGGCCGGCTCGAGGAGATCGACGGCCTCCGCGAACGCGGGCTCCTCCGCCAGGAGAGTCCGAGCCATACCCGGCCATTGCGCGCCCTGACCGGAGAAGACGAAGACGGTACCGCTGGGGATCTCGCACCCCGACTGCGGTACCACGGCGTCGTGCTCCCCTCCGTCCGCGACCGCTCGCAGTGCCGCGGCGGCTCCGTCGGCATCGCGGGCGAGGACGGTCGCCGTGCAGGCGTACCGGGTCCGGTGCTCGGCGAGTGCCGCGGCCACCGCGGGCAACGGGAGGTCGGCGCCGGCCCCGTCGAACCAGTCACCCAGCCGCCGTGCCCAGGACGCGAGCCGCTCGGGGGTTTTCGCGGAGACGGTGAGCGCGGTCACCGGTTGGGCGCGGGAGGACTCCGGAGCGCGGGGCGCATCGGGTGCCTGTTCGAGCACGACGTGCGCGTTGGTTCCACCGAACCCGAAGGAGGAGACGCCCGCTCGGCGCGGCCGTCCGAGATCCGGCCACGGACGGTTCTCGTCGACGACCGCCAGACGCATGCGATCGAACGGAATGTGCGGATTGGGCTGCGTGTAGTGCGGTGTGGCGGGAATCGTGCCGTGTCGAAGCGCGAGCACGGTCTTGATCAGGCCCGCGATCCCCGCCGCCCCCTCGAGATGGCCGAGGTTGCCCTTCACGGAGCCGATCAGCAGCGGCGCGTCCTGCGGGCGTCCCCGCCCGAGGACGGCCCCCAGCGCCCGGGCCTCGATGGGATCGCCGAGGGGCGTGCCGGTTCCGTGCGCCTCCACGTAGTCGACCTCGCGCAGGGGCACTCCCGCCGCGGCGTACGCGGAGCGCAGCACGGCCATCTGCGCCGACGGATTCGGCGCGAACAGCCCGTTGGACAACCCATCCTGATTGACCGCGCTGCCGCGGACCACCGCCAGCACGTCATCGCCATCACGTCGTGCATCGGACAGGCGCTTGAGCACCACCACGCCGCAGCCCTCACCACGGACGAATCCGTCCGCGGCGGCGTCGAAGGCCTGGCATCGGCCGGTCGGCGACAGGGCACCCGATTCGTCGAATCCGTGGAAGATCGCCGGTGACAGTAGCAGGTTCACCCCGCCCACCAGCGCCACATCACTCTCCTTGAGCCGCAGCGAGGAGACGGCGAGGTGTAGCGCCACCAACGAGGACGAACACGCGGTATCCACCGTCAGTGAGGGGCCCCGCAGATCCAGGAGGTACGAAAGCCGGTTCGCGATGATGCTCAGCGCTCCACCGGTGTTGCTCCACGCGTTGACAGCGGACAGGTTCGCCGATGCGAGGAAGCCGTACTCGCTCACGCAGGCACCGATGAAGACGCCCGTGCGGCTGCGCCGCAGCGACTCCGGCACGATCCCGGCACGTTCGAGGGCCTCCCACGCCACCTCGAGCAACATCCGCTGCTGCGGGTCCATCGAGGCGGCTTCGCGCGCGGAGATGTCGAAGAACTCGGCATCGAACCCGGCGATGTCATCGAGGAACGCGCCCCATCGCGTCGTGCGTGCGAGTACCGCACCGGTCTCCGCGGTGCCGTCGTCCCAGGGCTCCCAGCGGCTGGGCGCGACTTCACGCACCCCCGTGCGCCCCGCGGACAGCATGTCCCAGAGCTCGTCGGGATCGTCGGCGCCGGGCACGCGGCACGCCAAGCCGACCACCGCGATCGGCTCATCCGGCTGGTGGATCGTGGAAGCGGTCACCGGGTCGGCATCGTCCTGCGGATCGTCCGCGGTCAAGTGCGCGACCAGCTGGTCGATCGTGGGGTGCTCCCAGAAGTCGACGGGAGAGACGACCGCGCCCACGTACTCCCCCAGCTCACCCGCCAGCACGACGAGGTCCTTCGATCCGACCCCGAGGTCGGTCATCGGCGCGCCTGTATCGACACTCCGACGGTCGACGTCGAAGTTCTCGACGAGATAGTCCACGATCCAGCTGCGGATCGTCACGGCGTCACGGTGCCCGGTCATTGAACGCTTCCCTCCACGCTGTCGAAAAGGTTGTCCAGCAGCCCGTCTCCGGCTTGCTCCGCGGCGGGCTCGCCGCGCGATTCCGCTCCCGGCGGACTCGCGCCGACGCGCTCCGCCAGATGCCGGGCGAGCGCGCCGAGCGTCGGGTGGTTCCACAGCATCGTCACCGACAGTTCGGTGCCGACCAGGGTCTCGGCATCACGCCGGATGGACATGGCCATCACGGAGTTCAGTCCGATCTCGGCGAAGGGCCGGTCCGCGGTGAGTTCCGCCGGACTCATCCGCAGCTCCCGGGCCACGATGTCGCGCAGTCCGCTCTCGATCGACGCCAATGCATCGCTCGGTGACATCTGCGACCACACCGGCGTTTCCCCGGCCCGGTCGCGCCCGGCGGCATCCGGCCGCGCGCCGCCCGGTCGCGGCACCATGATCGCCTGATGTGCACCGTGCGCGGCCGCGTACTCCCACGCTGCGAACGCCTCCGCCGGACGGACCGGGCGCGAACCCATCCGTTCGAGCTCGCGCCGGACCACCTCCGCGCCGGCCCCGAAGCCCATGTCCTGCCAGGCCACCCAGTCCAAGGCGAGCACGTCGGTCGCGCCCTCGTGGTGCCGGCGTCGTGCCAGTCCATCGAGGTACGCGTTCGCCGCGGCGTACGCGCTCTGCCCCGGTACGCCGTAAACGGCTCCGGCCGAGCCGACCAGGTGCAGGAAGTCGACCGTCCCCGGGGGGAAGGCATCGGCCAGAGCCCGGGCGCCGGCCACCTTCGGCGCCAACACCGCGTCGACGGATTCCGCGTCGACATCGTCGATCAACATCGCCGATTGCACCCCTGCCGCGTGCACGATGCCACGGATGGCAGGCGCCCCCTGTCGATCGCGATCGGCGAGGTACTCCGTGAGCGCACCGGCGGCCGCGATGTCCAGTGCGATCGTCTCGACCGCGACGCCGCGTTGCTCCAGGGCGGCGACGGCGTCGATACGCTCGCGCAGCACCGGTTCGACGACGGTGTTCCACTGCGCGCGGGCCGGCAGCGGTGTGCGGCCGGCCAGGATGATCCGTCGAGCCCCCTTGTCGGCGAGCCATACCGCGATCGCCAGGCCGAGGCTTCCGAGTCCGCCGGTCACGAGATACGCGGCATCGGGCCGGCAGCGCATCGGTGTCCCCGCGTCCGTCGCGGGGACTGCGGCGGGCACGCCGACGGTGATCGCACCGTCGCGCAACCGCAGGGGCTCTCGGGATCGTCCTCGGAGCGCCTCGGCCACCGGGGCGCCCTCGCCTACCGGTCCCGCTGCGGGCAGATCGAGCAATCCACCCCACGATTCGGGGTGCTCCGCCGCGATCACCCCTGCCAGGCCCCAGAGCACCGATTGCGGTGCAGCGCTCGGTGATGTGCCATCGGCGACGCCGTGCGTCAGCAACCAGACCCGGCCGGTGCCGGCCCGGTTCACGGCGCGGACCAGGTCCAGTACCTCGCAGGTGAGACGTGTGGCGGCGGCGAGGTCGGATTCCTCCGCGCGTACCTGCGGAACGTAGAGGACGCGGTCGCTGCGATCGATGTCCTCGTTCTGGCTGATATCGAGCCCGGTACCTGCCAGCTCCGCGGCGAGCTGCTCGTCACCGATCACCGTCACGGTTCGTGGTCGATCGGCGTCCTCCGGTGTCCAGGTTCGCCATTCGAGCGTGTGGACGATCTCCGAGGGTGCGGCGTCGGACAGCAGCGCATCGTCGCCGACAGGTGCGAATCGCAGTCCCCGCAGCTCTGCCAGCAGGGTGCCGTGGGCATCGGTCACGTCCACGTCGACTCCCCCGATGACCGCGTCGGAGCCCGACAGCGTCCGTCCATCCCGAGCGCGGACCGTCACCCGTCCACCGTCGGAGGGTGCGGGGTTGACGACGTGCAGCGAGTCGACTGCGGCGGGTACGAGCAGGCGGGAATCCTCCGGGGCCACCATTCTGCTCACCCCGACCGCGGCGTCGAGCAGGGCCGTGATCGGTGTCTGCGCGGTGGCGACGTCGACCACGAGGGCGGAGTCGCTGCGGCGTACCGCAGACACGGACCAGGGAAACGGAGTTCCCTCGACGCCCCACTCGGCGGGCGGCTCCGTGATCCCGCGTGCCTGGTCGTCCACCGCGTCCGGACCGATGGGGTCCAGGACATCGGGGGCCGCTCCCGCTGCGAGCCGGGCCGTCGCGTGCACGGTCCACGGCCCGTCATCGCCCGGCGCGCTCGACAGTGTCAGGCGATCGCCTTCGAGGATCACGTGGATGATCCGGTGCTGGTTCAGGACGAGCGGTGTCTCGAAGCCGAGACGGTCCACTCCGTGCGCACCGATGTCCGATGCCGCGGCCGCGAACGTGGCCAGCAGCACCGAGATCGGCACCAGCTCGACCTGATGGACCCGATGGAACCCCGGGTACGGCCGGTCGGTGGGCGCGATGCGTGCCCGCCACAGGTCCGTGGTCTGCGTGCCCACCAGCCGGGTGCGGCCACCGAGCACGGTGCCGATCCGGGGGACGGTATCGGTGGCGGACGATGCCCGCATCGGCGGCATCCAGTGCGCGGAGTGCAGCCAGGGCGTCGCAGGTAGCTCGATCCGCGGCCTCCGTGGCTGGACATCGGAATGCCGACCGAGCGAGGCGAGTGCGGTGTGGAAGTCGAGCCGCTCGTCACCGTCCCGCGCCACCGTCCCCGTCACGTGGTGCCGGGATCCGGGAAGGCACTCGGTGACGGCGTGGGTCAGTACCGGGTGCGGCGATACCTCGACGAAGGTGCCCCAGCGGTCGGCGGCGTCCGCCACTGCGGCGGCGAATCGCACCGGGGAGCGCAGGTTCGACGCCCAGTAGTCGGCATCGAACGGGGGCGCCGTGTCCCCCGCGAGCACGGTCGAGAGCACCGGGATCGTGGGTTTGCGCGGTGCCAGGCATGCCAGTTCCGCGCGCAGCTCGTCGAGGATCGGGTCGACGGTGCGGTGGTGCGATGCCACGTCGACGTCCACTCGCCGCGCCATCAGCCCCCGCGCCGCGACCGCGTCCATCAGCGCGGCGATCCGGTCCGGATCACCCGCGACCACGGTCTGCCGCGGCGAGGCGACGACGGCCACGGATACCCCGTGGAATTCCGACGCCAGGATCTCGGCGGACGCCTCGTCCATCTCGATCAATGCCATCGCACCGCGGCCCGAAAGTTCACGACGCATGAGGCGCGAGCGCGTCGCGATGACCCGCAGACCGTCGGCCACCGACAATCCGCCCGATACGATCGCCGCGCTCACTTCGCCCATCGAGTGACCTATCACCGCGTCCGGGACGATGCCGTGCGAACGCCACAGCTCCACCAGGGCCAGCTGCACGCCGATGAGGACCGGCTGGATCCTGTCGATCCCCTCCACCGGGCGTCCCGACCGGAGTACCTGCGCGAGCGAGAAGCCCACCTGCTCGACGAAGACCTGGTCGAGATCCGCCACCGCGTCGGCGAATGCCGGCTCGGCGGTCAGGAGCCGCTGGCCCATCCCCGTCCATTGCGCCCCCTGGCCGGAGAACACGAAGACCACGCCGGAATCGCGCGCCGGCTCCCGCGCCGGTACGACGCCGGCAGCAGACACACCGGCCGCCAGAGCGCGCAACCCCGCAACCGCGGCATCGCGATCCGCGGCGACCACCGCACCGAAGCACCCGCCCCGCGACCCGCGACCCGCGAGGGCCGCCGCGACGCTGGACAGCGGGGAGTCCGAGCCCGAGGTCTCGAGCCAGTTCGCGAGCACGTCCGCGAATCGCTGCACCCGTGGGACTGAGCCGGCCGGGACGGTCAGCCGAGTCAGGTCTGTTCCGGCGTCGGACTGAAACGCAGAAGGGGCATCGCTCGGCTCGTCGGGTGCCTGCTCCAGTACGACGTGCGCATTGGTTCCACCGAACCCGAAGGAGGACACGCCCGCTCGCCGCGGGTGTCCGGCGGTCGGCCATTCGGTGGGCCCGCCGACGACCCGGAGCCTGTGGGCATCGAACGGAATGTGGGGGTTCGGAGCCGTGTACCCCAGGTTGGCGGGGATACGGGCCTTCCGCAGTGCCAGGACGGACTTGATGAACCCCGCCACACCCGCGGCGGCCTCGAGATGGCCGAGGTTCGACTTCACCGCGCCCAGGAGAAGGGGCGCGTCGGGAGTCCTGCCGCGGCCGAGCACGGTGCCCAAGGCGCGGGCCTCGATCGGATCGCCGAGGAGGGTCCCCGTGCCGTGGGTCTCCACGAACTCGACGTCCCGAGGGGCGATTCCGGCATCGGCGTACGCGGCCCGCAGGACCGCCGCCTGCGCCGCGGGGTTGGGTGCGGTCAGACCGTTGGACCGGCCGTCCTGATTGACCGCGGAACCTCGCACCACCGCCAGGACCCGATCTCCGTCGCGTCGGGCGTCGGAGAGCCGTTTGAGCACCACCACACCACAGCCCTCGCCACGGACGTAGCCGTCGGCGGCCGCGTCGAAGGAGTGGCAACGCCCTGTCGGTGACATGGCGTCGAGCTGATCGAAGCTCCGGGTCACCGCCGGCGACAGCATCACATTGACCCCGCCCGCCAGGGCCAGATCGGTCTCCCCCGAGCGCAGGCTGCGGCAAGCCAGGTGGATCGTCACCAGGGACGAGGAACAGGCGCTGTCGATCGTGACGGACGGCCCCCGGAGATCGAGCGCGTACGAGACTCGATTCGACACCACGCTGAGCGCGCTGCCGGTGCCGGACCAGCCGTCGACGGCGGCCAGGTCGCGGCTCACCAAGTAGCCGTATTCGGCGGCGCACGCTCCGGCGAAGACACCCGTCTGCGAGTGCGCGAGCGAGTCGACGGGGATGCCCGCGTGCTCGATCGCCTGGTGGGCGACCTCGAGGAACAACCGCTGCTGGGGATCCATCTTCGCGGCCTCGTTGGGAGAGATCCCGAAGTAGTCGGCGTCGAACCCCGCTATGTCGGAGAGGAAGGCCCCGAACCGGGTGGTGCCCCGCACCGCGTCCGCCACCGGTGGCCCACCGTCGATGAAATCGTTCCACCGCCCGTCCGGGACTTCACCGACTGCGCACTCACCCGATTCGAGGAAGGCCCAGAACGCGTCCGGGTCGTTGATGTCGGACGGGAACCGGCAACCGATGCCGATCACCGCGATCGGCTCGTCGGTACTCCCCGTCGGTCCGGCCCCGGCCGCCGATTCCGCCGCATTCGCTCCGGCGAGCGCGGCAGCGAGCGAGTTGACGGTGGGGTGCTCGAAGAGTTCGGCTGCGGTCACCGTGCGCCCCAATAACTCCGAGAGTTCCCCTGCTAGTACCACGACATCGGTGGAACCGAGGCCCACATCGCGCAGTGGGGCATCGGGGTCGGCCTCGCCCTGGACGCACCCGACGACCTCCACCAGGTAGTCGAGCAACCATCCGCGGATGGCCGCCTCGTCCGGAGCCGCACTCATGCTTCCTCTCCGAGGCGCTGGAAGGCACCCTCTCGATAGAGCCGAGCGCTTTCCTGTCTCCGCGTCTTTCCACTGGTGGTGATGGGGATCGCGCCCTGCGGCACGAGAACGATGTCCGATGCCCGCAGGCTGTGCCGCTGCGCGATCGCCGCAGCCGCCTTCGCGCGCGCGTCGCGTACGGCGGTCGCGACCTCCGCGGGATCGCTCGGCAGGCGACGCAGTTCGGCCACGACGACCAGTTGCTCGGTACCGTCCCCCGGCACCGCGATCGCGGCGGTCCGCGCCCCCGTGTGCGCGGAAACGGTGGATTCGACGTCGTCGGGGTAGTGATTGCGCCCGTCGATGATGATGAGGTCCTTGATCCGGCCGACCACGAAGAGGTCGTCGCCGGACATCACTCCGAGGTCACCCGTTCGCATCCACGGTCCGGGCGCAGTGCCCTCCGAGGGCGCCTCGAGTCGCCCGCCGAAGACGCTCTCGCTCCGCTCGGGGTTTCGCCAGTACCCGGCCGCGACGTTGTCCCCGTACACCCAGATCTCGCCGACTTTCCCTTCCGGGCACTCGGTGCGACTCTCCGGATCGACGATCCGGAAGGTCGTGCTGCGCGGATGGCCGAGCCCGATCTGCTCGGACCCCGCCCCGGCGTCATCGACCCGGACTGCATACCCGTCCGCGAGCCGCTCGAAGTCGAATGAGACCACCGGCGTGTCACTTCCGACCACCGCCGACGACACGTACAAGGTGGCCTCGGCCAGACCGTAGGCGGGCGTCTGCGCCCCCGGGCTCAGTCCGAACGGGGTGAATCGCTCGCTGAATCTGCGGATCGTTCCCGCCTGAACCCGCTCGGCGGCGTTGAGGATTCCGCGCACACCGGCGAGGCTCAGTCCTTCGAGGTCCTCATCGCGGGTGCGGCGCGCGGCGAGGTCGAAGGCGAAGTTCGGTGCCGCCGAGTGCACGCACGGATATCCGGCCAGGAGCTTGATCCATCGTGACGGCTTCTGCAGGAAGGACATCGGGCTGGTTACCACTGCATGGCGACCGATTCCGATGGGCGACATGATGCCCAGCATCAGACCGAGGTCGTGGTAGAACGGCAGCCACGAGACCAGCGTGGTCTCCTCCGGCGGTTCGCCTCCCAGACCGCTGAACATGTCGGTGACGATCTGATCGATGTTGACCACGATGTTGCGGTGGGTGACGCTGACTCCCGAGGGGGTGCCCGTGGATCCGGACGTGTACTGCAGCAGTGCCAGCCGCTCCCCGTCCCGGTCGGTCGAGTAGGGAGCCGCCGGGGCGTCGTAGTCGAGGACGTCCAGTTCGATCACCGCGATACCTTGCGCGGACGGCGCATTCATGGACGGGAGAACCGCATCCACCGAGGTGGTGGTCGTGAGAACCACGACCGGTTCGCAGTTCTCGAGCACGCGCGCTGCCCGCTCGTCGTGCGCACCACCCATCGGAACGGACAGCGGCACAGCCACCAGGCCGGCTTCGAGCGCTCCGAGGAAGCCGACGATGTACTCCATCGACTGAGGCGCGAGAATCGCCACGCGATCCCCCACCGCGCCGTGCTTGCTCAGTTCGCCGGCGACCACCTGTACCCGACGGCGGAGCTCCGACCAGGTCAAGCTCTCGAAGAACCCGTCCTGATCCACCTCGTAGTCCACGAAGGTGAAGGCGGGCTCATCACCACGAGACTGGGCCAGACGCTCCAAGGCGACGGGGATCAGTTCGTCCGAGACACGCAATGCAGACACTTCCAGCACACACCTTCCGCGTAGGCGACGCGGGGCAGGAGATCGGCGCCCCGGTCCAAAGCATAACCAATTAACTGAACCTAGTTTCGCGTCACTTTGCTACCACATATGCCCAACGATGGCTGGGTACGTTGCCCGGACGCGGAGCGATCAGGCGGCTCGTCGACGGGTTACCACCCGGTCTGACGTGTGTCTATCCGAATTATCTTGCGAAATTATGAAGATCCATGGATTCGGCGACGGTCCTCGTCGGCCGGCACTACCGCTGCATCCAGGCTAGTTTCGATGTCGGCAGCCAGTGTTGCTAGGTGATCCGAGAGGTAGAAATGGTGACCAGTAAAGATTCGCATGCCGAAACCGGACACGGTACGACTCGCCCATTTCGACATATTGTTTACTGTCGCAATCTCATCACTCTCGCCGACATACGCCCGAATCGGACAATTCAGCACGGCCTCGTCCGGCGCCCGATAGCGGGTGATCGCCCGGAATCCACGCAGCGTGGGAAGGATCCGGGAAGCGAACGCATCGTGTTCGAGCAGCGCAGCGTCGATCCCCGTCATCGAGGCGGCCGCACCGAGAAGGCCGTCGTCGGAGTCCGCGACATCGTCGAAACCGGCGTGCCCGGGCGCTGCACACGCGGAGACGAACAGGGCGTCCACCGGACGCCCCGCCTCGGCGAACCGCCGGGCCATCTCGAACGCGACCAGCGATCCCATGCTGTGACCGAAGAAGGCTATCGGCGAACCATCGTCTACCCGCTCGGGAGAAAGCTTGCGCCACAGGCCGTCGACGAGTTCCTCGATACTGCTCAACGTGGCGACATCGTGAGCCCCGTCGCGTCCGGGGTAGGGCACGGCGATCCGCCGCACCCCGGAGGTGAATTCGCGCGCAAGCGGCACGTAGTACGACGGGGCGCCACCAGCGTGCGGAAACAGGAACAACTTCACCGTATTCACGATCTCACACTAACCGATTTCCACTGTCCCGCAACGGAGCTGGAATCGCTGCACCAGCGGATATGGTCAGTTGTCCGAAGCACCACACAGCTTCGACCGTCGAAGATTACGGGACGTTCGTCCAAGATTTACTTGCTCGCGAAGAGATTCGTCTCGCCGGAGCGTAACCTCATGCGCGTGGGTGCGCCTGTTCGTGCGCGGCACGAAGACGGGCGACGCTGACGTGCGTGTACAGCTGAGTCGTCGCGAGCGAGCTGTGGCCCAGGAGTTCTTGCACCACACGAAGATCGGCGCCACCGTCGAGCAGGTGCGTCGCAGCGGTGTGCCGCAATCCGTGCGGAGCCACCTCGCGGCCGCCGGGCACTGACGCCGTGACCTGGTGGACGACGGTGCGCGCCTGTCGCGGATCGAGCCGGCCCCCGCGCGCGCCGAGGAACAAGGCGGCGCCGGACTTCTCGCCCACGAGTCGCGGCCGGGCCTCGTCGAGCCATCGCCGCAGCACATCGGCGGCGGGCGCTCCGTAGGGCACCGTCCGTTCCTTGTTGCCCTTGCCGATCACCCGGATCACCCGGCGCGCCTGGTCCACGGAGCCCACGTCGAGTCCGCAGAGCTCGCTGACGCGGATGCCGGTGGCGTAGAGCAGCTCGGTGATCGCCTGGTCCCGCACGGCGATCGGGTCACCCTCTGCCGCACCCGAGGCCGCGTTCGCAAGAGCGGCCGAGGCATCGTCGGCCGACAACACACCGGGCAGCGTGCGGCGCGGCCGCGGCGCCTTCAAGCGCGTCCCGGGATCGAAGGCCAGGTGGCCGCGCCGGGTGGCCCAGGCCGTGAAGGTCCGCGCCGACGACGCCTGCCGCGCGAGCGTGGTCCGCGCGGCGCCGGAGGCCGCCCGCTCCCCCAGCCAGGCGCGCAGGGTCGCCAGATCGAGGTCGGAACCGGCCACACCACGCTCGGCGGCGAAGTCGAGGAGTGAGGTCAGGTCGGCGAGGTAGGCGCGCACGGTGTGCTCGCTGCGGCCACGTTCGAGCCGCAGGTACGTCTCGTACTCCGCCAGCGCCTCGCTCATATCCCCACGATAAGGCCAACTCCCGCCCGACCCGCCGATTGAACACCGTTACCGCGGACGCCACCTGGGGCGGCGATCGCGGTAACGGTGTTCAATTGCGAGCGGGGGACGCGGATCAGCCGCGGTGCTGGAGGCGGCGGCTGAGCCAGTTGCCGAAGAACTGGACGATCTGCACCACCACGATGAGCACGACGATCACCACGAGGGTGAGCTGCCAGTTGGCCTGCTGGTAGCCGTACTGGCGGGCGAAGTCGCCCAGGCCGCCGCCGCCCACGTAGCCGGCCATGGCCGACATGTCGACCACCGCGACGAACATGAAGGTGTAACCCAGCGTCAACGGCGCGAGCCCCTCGGGGATCACGACGGTGGCCAGGGTGCGCAACTTGCTGGCACCCATCGACCGCGCGGCCTCCACCACACCCGGGTCCACGGTCACCAGGTTCTGCTCCACCACGCGGCCGATCACGAAGGTGGCCATCACCGTCATGGCGAAGGCCGCGGCCTCGACACCGATCCGGGTACCGATCACCGCCTTGGTGATCGGCGCGATCGCCGTGATGAAGATGATGAACGGGATCGGCCGGATGATGTTGACCAGCACGTTGAGCACGCCGAAGACGAACTTGTTCTCCAGCAGGTTGCCGGGCCGCGTCGCGTACAACAGGGTGCCGTAGATCAGGCCCAGCAGTCCGCCCACGACCATGGTGATGCCGACCAGGCGGACCGTTTCACCGATCGCCTCGACGAACACCTCCTTGGTGCCGGGAGGGAAGACGTCGTCGAGGAAGGTCATGTAGTTGCCGCTCATCGCGCGACCTCCTGTCCGGTCTGCGGATCCTTGATGTGCGCGAGCACGCCGAGTTGCTCGATCGCCTTCGCGATCGCCGCGTCGTCACCGGTCACCGAGTAGGTCAACGAGCCGAACGGACGGCCGCCCACCTCGGCGACGCCGCCGTACAGCACGCGGGCGGTGGCGCCGTGCGCCGCGAACACCTCGGCCGCATCGGGTGCGTCGATATCGTCGCGGACGTCGACGGTGACGACGGTGCCCGGCCGCGCATCCAGCAGCCGTTGCAGGGTCTCCGGGGCGACATCGTCACCCACGGCCGCGTGCACGAGACTCGCGGTGGCCTCGGACTCCGAGGTCGCGAAGACGTCGTAGACGGGGCCGTAATCCACCAGTTTGCCCCGGTCGAGCACGGCGACGTGGTCGCAGATCCGGCGGATCACGTCCATCTCGTGCGTGATCACCACGATGGTGGTGCCGAACTCCTTGTTCACCCGCAGCAGCAGGTCGAGGACCTCACTGGTGGTGCCCGGGTCGAGCGCGCTGGTGGCCTCGTCGGCGAGCAGGATCTTCGGGTTGCGTGCCAGGGCGCGGGCGATGCCCACGCGTTGGCTCTGCCCGCCGGAGAGCTGACTCGGGTACTGCTCGGCCTTGTCACCGATGCCCACGAAGTCGAGCAGCTCCGCGACCCGCTTCTTGCGGTCGGCCTTGGACATGTCCGTCAAGGTCAGCGGGTACTCCACGTTCCCCGCCACGGTGCGCGAGTTCATGAGATTGAACCGCTGGAAGATCATGCCGATGCCTGCGCGGAGCTCGCGCAGGTCGCGCTCGCCGAGATCGCCGACCACGGTGTCGAGCACGCGCACCTCACCCGAGGTGGTGTTCTCCAGACCGTTGATCGTGCGGATCAGCGTGGACTTGCCCGCGCCGGATTGCCCGATCACTCCGGTGATGGTGCCCTCATCGATCGAGAAGCTGACGCCGTCCAGAGCCTTGGTCGTGCCGAAATCCCGAGTGGCATCGCGGAACTCGATGGCCACTCGGGCGTCGGTGTGCTCGCTCACTTGGTGCCGCGGGCCTGGACCTGCTGCTGAAGGCTCTCAGTGAGGCTCTGCAGCTCGGCGGCGGGCTTGTCGACCAGGATGAACGAATCGCCCTTGTCCTTCTTGAGCTGCTCGAGGACCTTCTGGTCCTTGTACAGCTGGGCCAGCTTCAGGTAGGTGGCGTTGTCCTTATCGGCCTTGCGGACCACGAAGGCGTTGATGAAGGGCTGTGACTGCGGGCTGGCCGGATCGTCCTTGGCGATGATCAGGTCCTTGCCCAGCTTCGCGTTCTCGGCGGGGTCGTTGTTCACCACGGCACCGTCGACGCTGTCGAGGCTCAGCGCGGTCTGGTTGGCGTCGACCGCCTTGACCGAGACCTTCGAGGCGGCGGTGTCGATATCCGCCGGGGTCACCTGGCGGCTCGCGACATCGCCCTTGAGCTTGATCAGGCCGGCCGACGAGAGCACGCCGAGGGCGCGCGACTGGTTGGTCGGATCGTCGGGCACCACGACGGAACCGCCCTGCGGGATCTCGGCCACCGACTTGTGCTTCTTCGAGTACAGCGGCAGCGGGTAGATCGCGGTCGCGCCGATCGGCACCAGCTCGGTCTTGTTCTTCACGTTGTACTCCGCGAGGAACTGCAGGTGCTGGTACTCGTTGATCTGCAGATCGCCGTCGTTCAGCGCGGCGTTCGGCTGCTGGTAATCGCTGAAGTTCGTGGTCTCCACCTTGATGCCCTGCTCCTTGGCGAGGTCCTTGTAGACCTGCCAGAACTGCTGGGCACCGTCGGTGACGCCGATCTTGATGGTGTCGCCGTCGCTCGAGCCGGAGCCACACGCGGTAGTGGCGAGGGCGAGGGGCACGACCAGGGCGAGCGCGAAACGCTTCATCTTCACGGCTTTGTTTCTCCAACGTCGACGGATACGGGGTTCTCCCGGTTGCGCAACGATACCTACTCGCTGGTACATCCGCGGTGCAACGCGGCGTCCCGGCACGGCGACCCCGGCGCTGACCAGGTTCGACGATGCGTGCGGGGTTTGACTCATGCGTGCATGAAACAGTCCGAACCCGCGTCCGAGCGGTCTGCACCCGATCGATCACGAATCGAGAAGCCGTGACCGATCCGCGCTCGTAACCTGGATCCGAGACCGCAGCCGGATCGCGAGGAGTAGCCATGGCACCGAAGAGCCCGACCCCCGTTTCGTTCACCGCCACCCCCGAGCGGCTCGCCGGCCGGACCATCCTCCGGCTCCCGGCGGATGCCAGCGCCGCGCTCCCCTCCCGCGGTCAGGTCGCGGTCACCGGCTCCGTCGGCGGTCGGGATTTCAGCGGCGTCGTCGAGCCGGACGGCCGGAAGGGGCATTGGCTCGATCTGGAGGGGACGACGGGGGTTCGTCCCGGGTCGGTCGTCACGGTCGACCTGACGCCCAGCGCGGAGTGGCCGGAACCCGCGGTGCCCGAGGATCTCAGTGCCGCGCTCTCGGATGCCCCCGATGTGGCGGACGTGTGGACGGACATCACGCCGATGGCCCGCTGGGAGTGGGTGCGCTGGGTCGGCGCCACGAAGAACCCGGCGACCCGGGCGAAGCGCGTCGAGGTCAGCATCTCCAAGATGCGCTCGGGCAAGCGTCGCCCGTGCTGTTTCGACCTCTCGTCGTGCACCGATCCCGAGCTGTCGAAGAGCGGCCAGCTGCTGGCCGCCGAGTAGGCGTCAGCGCGGGAGCGGGATCCGCGCCGTCTCCGGGATGCGGTAGGTCAACGCGAGCGCGATCACGTTGAGGGCCACCAGGTACAGCGGGAAGGCGATGTCGATTCCCAGCTGGTGGATCTCGGTGCCGATCGCCGGAATGGTGCCGCCGAACAGGGCGGTGGCGATCGAGAAGGCCGCGCCGGTGGCGAGGACGCGGATACGCGCGGGGAACATCTCGCCGATCATGGCGGCGGCGACGCACATGAGGATCGCGCAGATGCCCATTCCCACGCACTGGATGAGCAGCACCGTGACGGGGTTCGCCGAGATGCCCACGAACAGCGGCACGGTGAGCACGATGTTGGCGCCGTAGAAGGTGAACATCATCGGCTTGCGCCCGATGCGGTCCGAGAGCCGGCCCAGCGGGAGCTGAATCGCGCCGTAGAAGATGAAGGCGACGGTCGAGATGGTGATCGCCTGCTTCTTGTCGAGGCCGGACGTGATGATCGCCCACGTGGGCACGTAGGTGCTCCAGGTGTAGAAGACGGCGGCCGTCACGGACGCCAGGACGAAGGCGCGCCAGAACGCGGGCCGGTGGTCGACGAAGACCTCGCGGAAGGGCGGCGTGGCGGCGGGCTCGTCGCCCTGCCGATAGGTCTCCTCGGCGCGACGACGGATCCACCACGCCACGACGGCGGCGAGCGCACCGATGAGGAAGGGCACGCGCCACGCCCAGTCGGCCATCGCATCGGTGCCGACGGCGTTCACCAGGATCGTGATCAGTCCGAGGCACGCGACCTTGCCGAGGCTGGAGCTCACGTTCGTGATGCTCGTGTACACGCCGCGCCGCTCGTCGGGAGCAGACTCCATGAGGAAGGCGCTGGCCGCGGCGAGTTCGCCGCCGGTGGACAGTCCCTGGATCAGGCGCGCGATCACCAGAATGACCGGCGCCAGCACTCCGACCTGCTCGTACGTGGGTGCGACGCCGATCATCAGGCTTCCGACGCCCATCATTCCCACGCCCACGGTCAGGGCCAACCGTCGGCCGTAGCGATCGGCCATCCATCCCATCAGCACGCCACCGATGGGCCTGGTCAGGAAGCCGACGGCGAAGACCGCGAAGGTCGCGAGCAGCGGGACGACGGACTCCGCGTCGCCGGGGAAGAACTGCCGGGCGAAGTAGATCGCGAGGAAGGAGTAGGCGCTCCAATCGAAGTACTCGACCAGGTGACCCACCGAGCCGGTGAGGATCTGCCGCCGCCGACGCGCCGCGATCGCGGGGGTCGTCTCGGTCGTCATCGCGGCATCCTCGGGCTCGGGAATGGTCGATCCAGCATCGGATCCGGGGAATCGTACCCGGCCGAGTGCCCAGCTCACGACCCTGCGGAGACGAAAGGACCGCCCGCCGGACCGGTGCCGAATATCGGTACACCGTCCGGTATGCCGTCGCTCACAGATTGTGGCGCGCAATCCGGAGCCCACCTAGCGTGAACTACATGCGATCCGCAACTAACGTCTCCCCGGGATTCATCCGCCCTCTGGCGACAACGGAGTCCTTCTTCACACTCGGCGGCGGAATGTACGTCGGCTACGGCGTCGTCGCCGACGGGCCGGTGGACCTCGAAGCCCTCCGTGCGGCCGCCGCGCGACTCAGCGCCGCCTACCCCGGGCTGCGGGCGCGGATCACCGTGGAAGATCCGATGACTGGCGCGTTCGTCGCGAACGACGGCGCTGCGCCGATCGCAGTGTCGAGCTCGATCGGTGAGCCCACCGGGTTGGCGCCCCTGAAGGAACTGTCGATCGCGCAGAATCGCGCGATCGCCGAGATCCACGTGGTCACCGGCTCTGGCACCGAGCAGGCCGTGTACCTCCTGGTGCACCACGCGCTCGCGGACGGCCACCACGCACTCGCGCTACTCCAGGCGCTGTGGACCTCCTACACCGCGATCGTCACGGGCGGCGACGGCGTGCTCGACGAGCGGTCGCAGTTCCCCATCGCCCTCGAGGACTTCCTCGCCGAGCGCGGCTTCCCGACCGAGCTCCCGATCGAGGCCGCTGCGACCTCGACGGTCGATCCTGCCGACGCTCCGAGCGCCACCGCCGCGACCGGTACCGACGCGGCGCCCGATTCCGGAATGCCCGCGCTGCACCGCGCCCAGCTCTCCGCCACCGAGACCGCAGCGCTCATCGCGTACGGCCACCGCGCCGGCCGCACCGTGAACCAACTCGTCTCGGCGGCGTTCATCGCCGCCTCCGCCACGGTCCGCGGGCTCGGCGCGTCCCGCATCCTCTACGGCTACCCGGTCGACCTGCGCCGCCGCCTCGGCGAGCCCGCCGCCGGCTTCACCGACATCACCAATGCGCTCGGCATGGCCTTCTTCCAGGCGGATTCCGACGAGGCGAGCCTCGACGAGCTCGCGGCGCAGGTGGGCGCCGGACTCGCGCGAGATCTGGACGCGGGCACGGTCCAGCGGCCGATGTCGATGGCCTTCGGTGCCGAGATCCCCGAGGACTGCGCGGTCGCCGTGATCACCAACTGGGGACCCGTGCCGCACCTGCCCACGCCGGACGGTCTCTCCCTCACCGAGTTCCTCCCCGCGTTCCACCTCGACGTGCCCGCGGCACCCGGCGGTGCGGACTGGAGCGCTCTGGCGGCGAAGATGACCTTCGCCATCGTCTCCTCATTCGACGGCCGGCTCAACGTGGACCTGTCCGGCGGCGCCGAATCGGCCGAACTCGCCACCGAGCTCCTGCGGAACCTGCGCGCGTTCGCGCTGACGGACTGATCGTTCACCGGTCCCCCGCATCGGCGGATGACCGGAGGCGCCACAGCGCACCGTCTTTGGTGATCAGCCCCTTGGCGTCGAGCATCGCGAGGTGCCCGAGCACGGCGCGGGCGGGGAGGCCCGCGACGGCCGCCACCTCCGAGGCCGGCAGGCCCGAGCGCGCCGGCAGCGCGTCGTAGACGCGGAGCTCGGCCGGGCCCAGGCCGTCCGTCGGGCGCGCGGTAACCGCGCGTTCAGCTGCCAGCTCGCCGATCCGGCCCACCTCCTCGACCACCTCCGCCGATCGGGTCACCAGTCGGGCACCGTCGCGGATCAGCCGATGGCAGGTGACGGAGGTCGCCACGGTGATCGGACCGGGCACCGCGCACACCGGGACGTCACGACGCTTCGCCCAGGTAGCCGTGTTCCGGGTGCCCGACCGCAATCCGGCCTCGATCACCACCACTCCCCCGGGAACGGTGCCCACCATCCGATTCCGTTGCAGGAATCGATGCTTGGCCGGCACCGTACCGGGCGGATACTCCGAGACCACCGCACCGTCCTCCCCGATCCGCCGGAACAGCCGAGCGTGTCCCGCGGGATACGGACGGTCCACCCCGCCCGCCACGAAGGCCACGGTCGGACCGCCGGCGGCGAGGGCGGCGCGGTGCGCCACTCCGTCGATGCCGTAGGCCCCACCCGAGACGATCGTGAAGCCCTCCGCCGACAGATCGCCCGCGAACTGGTCGGCCACCCGCTCCCCGTAACCCGACGGTGCGCGCGTCCCCACCATCGCCACCGACCGGTCCAGGAGCTCGTCCAAACGGCCCTGCCCCACCACCCACAGCGCCAGCGGTCGCAGCTCACGCCACTGGTCCTCGTGATCCATGGCAGGAGTTCGCTCCCGCGCGTGCAGCACGGAAAGGCGGTACTCCGGCCATTCCTCGTCGTCCGGCGTCACCAGGCGCCCACCGAGGTGCCCGACGTGGGCGAGATCCGCCTCGGCGCGGTCCCGGTCGGCGCGGGCGGACGTCGCCTCGGCCACGTCCTCGAAGCCCGACGGGAATTCCCTGCGCCGCACAGCCTGTGCCGCGGCCTCCGGCCCCACCGTGTCGACCAGCGCGATCAGTGGCGCACACGGCGGTTCCGCGACCCGACTCAGATACGCCCACGCGCGCCGCGCCCCGTCGCCCGTCATCGTCCGTCCCGGAATCCCAGAGCCTGTACCACTTCCGGTTCGCCCGGCCGGTCCAGACCGGACAGGTCGGCAAGCGACCACGCCACCCGCAGGCACCGGTCGGCCCCTCGCGCGGTGATCCTGCCCTCGCGTAAGTACGCCTCCAAGGGCTGTAAGGCGGTCCGCGCCAACCGGAACCTGCGCCGCAGCACCACCCCCGGTACCTCGGAATTGGTGAGCCACCCCTCCGCCGCCCATCGCTCCGCCGCCGCCTCGCGCGCCGCCCGCACCCGTGCCCTGATCGCGGCGCTCGACTCACCCACCTCGTCGTCCTCGTGCAATGCGCCGGTGCCCGGCGGTTCCATGCGCACCCACAGGTCGACCCGGTCGAGCAGCGGTCCCGACAGTCTGCCGAGATAGCGGCGGCGCACCGTGGCGGTGCAGGTGCAGTCGCTGTCCCGCGCCGGGGCGCACGGGCAGGGGTTCGCCGCCAGAACCAGTTGGAACCGCGACGGGTACTTCACCACGCCGTCGCGCCGCGCCAGCCGGATCTGCCCCTCCTCCAGCGGGGTCCGCAGGGCCTCCAGGGATTTCGGGCCCATCTCGGCGCATTCGTCGAGGAAGAGCACGCCGCGGTGTGCGAGCGAGACCGCGCCGGGCTTGGCGAGTCCGCTGCCGCCACCCACCAGCGCGCTCACCGATGAGGTCTGGTGCGGAGCCACGAACGGCGGCACCGTGATCAACGGCCGATCCGCCCGCAGGTTCCCGACGATCGAGTGAATGGCACTCACTTCCAACGCCTCCCGCCTCCCCAGCGGTGGCAGGATCCCCGGCAGCCGCGACGCGAGCATCGTCTTCCCGATCCCCGGCGGTCCGGTGAGCATCACGTGGTGCGCTCCCGCGGCCGCCACTTCGAGCGCGAACTTCGCCTCGGGCTGCCCCACCACGTCCGCCAGGTCTGCGGCGCACGGTTCGTCGGTACCCGTCACCGAACCCGTCGGCTCGACGAGCGCCCCCTCCCCCGCGAGCCAGGCCACCACATCGGCCAGATGCGGGACGCCGAGCACCTCGATGCCGTCGACGAGGCCCGCCTCATCGAGATTCCCGAGCGGCACGAGGGCGCGAGTGAATCCGGATTCCTTCGCGGCCAACACGGCGGGAAGAACGCCCCGCACGGGCCGAACCCGGCCGTCGAGCGCGAGTTCGCCGAGCAGAACGCACCCGGCGAGCCGGGGTTCGGGAACGCGTTCGGCCGCGCGCAGGATGGCCACGGCGAGCGGCAGGTCGTACACCGATCCCACTTTGGGCAGCGTGGCCGGCGATAGGGCGAGCGTGATCCGGGTATCGGGGAACTTCAGGCCGATGTTGACGATGGCCGCCCGCACCCGGTCGCGCGACTCCTGCAGCACCGTGTCGGGCAGGCCCACCAGGTGCACGGCCGGGAGTCCGCCGCCGATGCAGCCCTCGATCTCGACCACGGCACCGTCGATCCCGGTGATCGCCACCGAGTGCACCTTGCTCAGCGCCACCATCAGGCCACCCCTGCCCGGTATTCGAGGGTCACCGGTCCGCCGGGCGGGGTGAACACCGAGGCCACGTCGATCCGGATGCGCTGGAACGCCCCCTCCCGCTCGGCCAGCCATCGGGCCGTGAGCGCCCGCAACTGCGCGACCTTCCGTGGGGTCACCGCGTCGAATCCGCTGCCGTAGGCCGTGCCCGACCTCGTCTTCACCTCGACCACCGCGAGCACACCGTCCGCGGACTGCGCGATCACATCCAGCTCGCCCCGCAGTCCCCCGCCGGAGTACCGCCAGTTCCGGTCCAGCACCCGCCACCCGTGCCCGGACAGGTACTCGCACACCAGGTCCTCGCCGGCGCGGCCCACCTCGTTGTTGCCCATGCATCGATCGTGCGCCGCGCAACCGACCGGAACTCCACGCGAGGACTCCCCTGTGGAGAAACGGAAGTTTCATACCCAAACTGGGGACGGATGGGCCGCGATGACCGCTCAGCCTCGGAGGAATCGCCCCGCGAGCAAACGGATCTCGGCCGCGTCACCGCGCCACCCCTGTGCCAGGACGCGGTACACCACCGGGCCCACCAGCTCGGCCGCCGCGCGTCGGCGATCCATCGCCGCGGGCAGTGCGCCGGCATCCTGTACCCGGGCGATCACCGCCTCGGCGGCGTCTCCCAAGGGATCGGCCCCGGCGATCAAGGCGGCCACCGCGGCGTCGTGCTGCGCCTCGCCGATCAGCGCGCGATACGCCAGCCCCGCATCGGACACGGTGAGGAAACGCACCACCGCAGCGAGGAAGCACTCGATGTCCGCGAGGGGCGTGGGCTGCGGATCCACCGCCAGTTCACGGACCGCGTCGGCGGCGCTGGCCTCCAGCAGGATCTCCGCCTTCGTCGACCACCACCGGTACACGGTCTGCCGCCCCACCCCGGCACGCTCGGCGATGCCCTTCATCGTCATCGCGGCGTAACCCTGCTCGACGAGCATGTCGTCTACCGCGCGCAGCACGGCCACCCGGGCCTCCTCGCTGCGCGGGCGGCCGACCGGCCTCTCCGTCCGCGTCATGGCGTCACCGTAACAGCGCCACGTCCGGCCGTTCCGGACGTGTGCCCCAGCGGGCGTCGCGCACCTGGTCGACCGAGATCAGCGGGAGCCCCGCGAACCGCTCGGCGCCCCGGACCTCGTGCAACCGCACCATCTCGCCGTCGTCGTGCACCAGTTCGCCCAGAGCACCGACCGGCGGGAGGCCGGCGAGCGCGAGCAGATCGACGGTGGCCTCGGTGTGGCCGCCGCGCTCGGCGGTGCCTCCGGGCCGGGCGCGCAGGGGCACGATGTGCCCCGGCCGCAACAGGTCCGACGGTGTGGTGGCCGGGTGGGCCAGCGCCGCGAGCGTGAGCGCTCGATCGGTGGCGGAGATCCCCGTGCTCACCACATCGCGGGCGTCCACGGTGACCGTGTACGCCGTCCGATGCGGATCCTCGTTGCGGTCGGTCATCGGTGCCAGCCCGAGCCTGTCCGCTCGCTCGGCGGTCATCGGGGCGCAGAGGAAGCCCGAGGTGTGCCGGATCATCCAGCCGACGGTGGCCGGGGTGGCGGTCGTCGCGGCGATGATCGCGTCGACCTCGTTCTCCCGGCGGGTGTCGTCGGCCACGAGGATCACCGCACCGCGGCGGAGCTGCGCGACGGCGGCGTCGATCGAATCGACAGCGATGTCCATCGATCCTCCGTCAGTTCCCGGCGGCGACGGCCGTGCGCGACGACCGCAGTTCCATCACGCCCGTGAGGCCGGCCAGCACGGCGACGGCGACCGCGAACACCAATCCGGCATCGCGCAGGCCGATCACCGCCGACAGCGCGCCGACGCCGATCGCGGGCACCGCGAGCATCAGGTACAACCCGGCGAAGAACGACGAGGAGACCTCGGCGCGATGGGCGGGCGGCACCTGCTCGACGGTGGTCGCGATGCCGGCGTTCAGGCAGAGGCCACCCGAGAGGCCGAGCACCACGGCGGCGGCGATGAGCGCCGCGAGAGAGTTCACCAGGAGGGCGACGGCGAGCAGGACGGCGGCTCCCACGAGGCCTGCGCAACCGGCGGGAAGTGCGGTGCGGGGCTTCATCCGGCGGGCGGCGAGCTGACCGATCGCCATGCCCGCGAAGGCCAGGAAGACCTCGAACCCAGCGAGCGAATGGCTCGGCAAGTGCAGGTACTCCGCTAGGAACAACGCCGAGACCGCGGTGAGGACGCCGGTCACGGCGAAGGCGGATCCCGCGGCGAGCACGGCACGCACGAAGGCACCGTGGATCTCGGCGGGCACGCGCAGGCGACGGGAACGCACGCGCCACGTTCCGGCCGCGGCCGCCCTGGGCGCGTACAGCCACAGGCCGGCGAAGGCCAGCAGCGACAGCGCGAGGTGCACCACGAAGGGCACCGTCAGTGGGGCCGAGGTGAGGTCGGCGAGGACACCCGCCAGGAGGGTACCCAGGGCGAGTCCGCCGGTGTTCACGCCGACCGCGAGAGCGCCCGCTGAGGCCTTCCGCTCGGGCGCGAACAGGTCGATCACGGCGGCCGTGCCGGCCCCGCTCATCAGTCCGGCCCCCAGACCGGAGATGACGCGGGCCACGATGAGCAGCGGCAGCGAGGGCGGCAGCAGGAACAGCGCCGCGCTCACGACGGCCATGGTGACGGCGAGCAGCAGCACTGGCCGGCGGCCGATCTCGTCCGAGAGCCGCCCGAAGACGGTGAGCGCACCGACCACGCCGAGCGCGTACACCGCGAAGAGCACGGTGACGATGAGCGAGCTGAATCCCAGCTGCGCGGCGTAGATCGAATAGAGCGGCGTCGGCAGAGTGGTCCCCATCATGACGACGAGGAAGGCGAATGCGGTGGTGGCCACGGCCGGCGCCGTCCGGACGTGCCGCGTTGTCAGTTCAATCATGCTTATCCTTCAATATCGAGACAATGTGACTCGATTCAGGATCGTAGCAGATTCGGGACACTGTGCACCGTTATCTTTCGATGGACCCGGGACGACGAGAAAGACCCAGGCACCGCCCGGTTCGGGCGGTGCCTGGGTCGCGAGGAACGAACGGGATCAGTCCGGCAGGCGCAGATCCGGCTTGTCGAGCTCCTCGATGTTGACGTCCTTGAACGTGACCACGCGAGCCTGCTTGAGGAAGCGGGCGGGACGGTACATGTCCCACACCCAGGCGTCCGTCATGTGCACCTCGAAGTACACCTCGCCGTCCGCGTTCCGCGGAATCAGATCCACCCCGTTGGCCAGGTAGAACCTGCGCTCGGTCTCCACCACGTAGGTGAACTGGCTCAGCACGTCCTTGTACTCGCGGTACATGGACAGCTCCATCGCGGTCTCGTACTTCTCGAGATCCTCTGCGCTCACCGGGGCCTCCTCACCTGTCACCGAACGGACGAACCCGCTCAGACTATCGCGCCGCGGCCGATCGCTCATTCGACGTGGCTTTGAGGGCGGCGCGCACGTTCTGATAGCGCATCCGGTGTTGATCGCTCGGGCCCAGCTCGCCCAGCGCCGCCATGTGCGCCGCCGTCGAGTAGCCCTTGTGCACCGCGAAGCCGTATCCGTCGTAGTCGGCGTCGAGCTCGGCCATCACCCGGTCCCGCGTCACCTTGGCCAGCACGCTGGCCGCGGCGATGCACGACGCCGAGGCGTCGCCCCCGATCACCGGCAACGACGGAATGCCCAGTCCCGGAACGGTGAACCCGTCGATGAGCACGTACCCCGGGGCCACGGGCAGGGTCGCGATGGCGCGGCGCATGCCGGAGATGTTGGCCACGTGCACACCGAGCCGGTCGACCTCGGGCGCGGGGATGGTGACCACCGACCAGCCGACGGCGTGCTTGAGGATCTCGGGATACAGCCTCTCGCGGGCGATCTCACTGAGTTTCTTCGAGTCGTCGAGCCGCGCCAGCGAAGGCGGGATCTTCGCGGGAAGGATGCACGCGGCCACCGTCATCGGCCCGGCGCAGGCGCCGCGTCCGGCCTCGTCGATCCCGGCCACGGGGCCGAGCCCGGCGCGGCCGAGCACCGTCTCCATCGTCGACAGTCCGGACGATGACCGCACCACCGGGCGCGGCGGCCAACGGTCGCGCACGCGGATCAGCCCTGCTGCGGGTTGATCGCCTTGACGGTCTGCCAGCGGCTGAACGGGTAGATGATCGCGGCGACCTTGCCGCGGATGTCCGCCTTGGGCACGGTGCCCTGCAGCTCGTCCTCGATGTGATAGCGCGAGTCCCGCGAGAACAGGCGGTTGTCGCCCATCATGAAGACATTGCCCTGCGGGACGGTGATCGGGCCGAAGGCGCCGGTATCACCGTCATAACGCTGCATCGGCCAGCACTGGTTCGCCGCGGCGTAGCGCTTGGCGTTCTCCTCCAGGTAGGGCTCGTTGAGCTTCTTGCCGTTCACGGTGAGACCCGTCCCCGGCTTGCACTCGATGGTCTGGCCGCCCACCGCGATCACGCGCTTGACGAGATCGTTCTCGTTCGGCGGCTGCAGCCCCACGTACGAGAGCGCCTCCTGCACACCGCGGATGAGGGTGTTGTCGGACCGGACCTTCTGCACCGGCTCCATACCCCAGGACGTGGTGGGCCCCTTGAAGACGATCACGTCGCCGGGCTGCGGATCACCGGTGAAGTAGCTGATCTTCTGCGTCACGATCCGGTCGCCCGTGCAGCCCTCACAGCCGATGAGCGTGGGCTCCATCGACTCCGAGGGCACGTACCACTGGCGGCCGACGAAGGTCTGCAGGCAGAAACTCAGGACCAGCGCGACGACGAGCACGACGGCCACTTCCAGCGGCCAGTTCGTCTTCTTCTGCTTCTTCTCGTCCGCATCACCGGCCACGGCCGCGGGCGCCGCGTGGCGGGCCGGCTCCTCGGCCCCGGATACGGAGGAACCCCCGGCCGACGTCGAATCGTCGGGCTCGGGGGTCTCCTGGGAGTTCGTCTGCTCGGGCACGGGATACACCCTACCGAGCGGGCGAGGCGGCGCGATCCACCCGGACCGCGACCCGCGCTGAGGTCAGCGCTTCTCCTTGATCTTGGCGGCCTTGCCGCGCAGGTCGCGCAGGTAGTACAGCTTCGCGCGACGCACGTCACCGCGGGTGAGGACGTCGATCTTGGCGATGTTCGGGGAGTGCACGGGGAAGGTGCGCTCCACACCGACGCCGAAGGACACCTTGCGCACCGTGAAGGTCTCGCGGATGCCGCCACCCTGGCGGCGGATCACGACGCCCTTGAACACCTGGACGCGCTCCTTCGAGCCCTCGATCACCTTGACGTGAACGTCGAGGGTGTCGCCGGGGCGGAAGTCGGGCACATCGCTGCGCAGGGACTGCTGGTCAATGAAGTCGAGCGTGTTCATCGCTTGATCACCGTTTCTTACATCTTCTTCGCGAGCAGAGGACCCTGGCGTCCCGTCACGACGGCTGTCGTGGGGGCTCGACCGGTTCGTACTCCTGGCTTGTCGACTGCCGGGCAGTCGGATAGGCCCGGGCAGCACGCAGCCCAGGCAACCTGTTGATTGTGCCAGATCGGCGCCGCTTTCCGGAAATCGTGAGGCGACTGGCCATGGAGCGGGGCCGCCGGGGCGGCAAGGGCGCGGGCACGACGGTGCGGTCGAGCTCCTTCTCGGTGTCCTCGCGCAGGTGCGGCAGGAGGTCGGGACGGCCGGCCATCAGGTCCTGAACGGCGATCTTCGCGCGGATCAGCGGTCGCCGCAGCCGCCGCTCGCGGCGCAGCGCCCGCAACATCCGGCGCGAATCCCGGTCGTAGCGCCAGCGCGCCCACGGCGCGCCCGGGCGGGACAGCCGCACGGCGCCGATCAACAGCAGCGGGAAGAAGAACAACCCGAGCAGCCCGGTCCAGATCTTCCCCTTGAGCAGTACGATCGCCGCAGTACCGAGGCTGACCAGCGCGAAGCCGATCTGCGCCGTCCGCCCGGAGGAATCCCGGAAACCGGCGACGTCCACCAGATCGAGCGGACGCAGCCCGAGCAGCAGCAGGCCCGTCATCGCGATCGCCACGAAGACCGCGTCCACGGACGTGCGCCCCTCGTCCTGCCAGTAGACGTCGCGCAGATAGAGGATCAGCGCGAACTCATCGAGGATCAGGGCGGCACCGAGGCCGAAGATCCCGGCGAGCACCGCCGCTGTCGTCTGCGTGGCGGTGCCGAAGTTCGCGATCAACCCCACCGCAGATCCCAGGCACAGGATCACGCCGAAGACCACGTGGTGCACGTGCAACCCGCCGGGCCGGACGTTGCCGAACCACCAGCGCACCTGCGCCCGGATCAGTCGGACGCTGGCACGGATGCACAGGAAGCCCACGATCAGCCCGACGAAGAAGGCGAACAGCGGCAGCCGTCCCGCCTCCACGATGTCGCGGGTGAACCAAGTGGACATGTCTCCAACCTAGCGCCGGATTCGGGCATACCAGGTCACAGCGGCGATCGAAGGTCGACACGGCACCCGGGGCCTCGCGCACGACGCGGTCGCGAGGTGCCCCGGCGCCGTCGATCGTGGGCCTACTTGCCGAAGCCGGCCTTCCGCAGCGCATCGGCCATGGAGCCCGACGGTGCGGACTGCCCGCTCCGCTGGCCGCGGTTCTGCTGGCCCCGGTTCTGGCCGCCCTGTCCCCCGCGGGACTGGCCGCCCTGCCGTCCGCCACCGGGCTGACCGCCCTGCCGTCCCCCACCGGGCTGACCGCCCCGGGACGGTCCGCGCTGCCCGTCGCGGGACCCGCCGCCCCGCTGACCGCGCTCCTTGGGGGCGGCGTCGTCGTTCAGACGGAGAGACAGGCCGATGCGCTGGCGCTCGACGTCCACGTCGACCACCTTGACCTTGACCACCTGACCGGACTTGACCACCTCGTGCGGATCGGAGACGTACCGATCCGACATCGCGGAGACGTGCACGAGGCCGTCCTGGTGCACGCCCACATCGACGAAGGCGCCGAACGCGGCGACATTGGTGACCACGCCCTCGAGCACCATGCCTGGCTTGAGGTCGGAGACCTTCTCCACACCGGCGGCGAAGGTCGCGGTGGCGAACGCGGGACGCGGGTCGCGGCCGGGCTTGTCCAGCTCGGCGAGGATGTCGGTCACCGTCGGGACGCCGAACCGCTCGTCGGCCAACTCGGCCGCGATGTCGGCGGGCCGCAGCTTCGCCAGCGCGGCGCTGTTGCCGATCAGTTCGGCAAGCTGCAGCCCGGAGCGGTCGAGGATCTTCCGCACCACCGGGTACGCCTCGGGGTGTACCCCGGAGGCGTCGAGCGGATCGTCGCCGCCCCGGATCCGGAGGAACCCGGCGCACTGCTCGAAGGCCTTGGGCCCCAGGCGCGGCACCTCCAGCAGGCCCTTGCGGCTCCGGAACGCGCCCGACTTGTCGCGGTACGCCACGATCGCGGCGGCGAGCCCCTCGGACACGCCCGAGACGCGGGCCAGCAGCGGCACAGAGGCGGTGTTGAGGTCGACGCCGACGGCGTTCACCGCGTCCTCCACCACGGCGTCGAGGCTCTTCGCGAGGCTCGCCTGCGAGACGTCGTGCTGGTACTGACCCACGCCGATCGACTTGGGGTCGATCTTCACCAGCTCGGCCAGTGGATCCTGCAGGCGCCGGGCGATGGAGACCGCCCCGCGGAGGGAGACGTCCATATCGGGCAGTTCGGCGCTCGCGTACTCGGACGCCGAGTAGATCGACGCGCCGGCCTCGCTGACCACGGCCTTCGCCGGGACGCGGGCACCGGTCTTCTTGATCTCGCCGAGCAGCTCGGTGGTGAGGGCGTCGGTCTCGCGGGAGGCCGTGCCGTTGCCGATGGCGACCAGATCCACATCGTGGCGGGCGATCAACGCACCGAGCAGCGCCTTGGACTTGTCCCACTGGTTCTGCGGCTGATGCGGGTAGATGATCAGGGTGTCGAGCACCTTGCCGGTGCCGTCCACCACGGCGGTCTTGACGCCGTTGCGGAAGCCGGGGTCGAGACCGAGGGTGGGACGGGTGCCGGCGGGTGCAGCCAGCAGCAGATCCTTGAGGTTGGTGGCGAAGACGGTGACGGCGTCGTCCTCGGCGCGCTGGCGCAGCCGGGTGCGGGCGTCGACGGTGGCCGAGACCATCAGCTTCGTGCGCCAGGCCCAGCGGACCACGGTGCCGAGCCACTTGTCGGCGGCGCGTCCCTGGTTCGCGACGCCGAGCGTGCGCGCGACCATCGCCTCGTAGCCCGCGTCCTCACCGCCGTCGAAGGTCAGCGAGAGCACCTCCTCCTTCTCGCCGCGCAGCACGGCGAGCACACGGTGGCTGGGCATCTGGTCGAGCGGCTCCGAGAACTCGAAGTAGTCGCGGAACTTCTGCGCCTTCTGCGGATCGGCGCCCTCGCGGACCGCGGTGCGCAGGGTGGAATCGGCCCAGAACTTCTCGCGCACCGTGCCCACCAACTCGGCGTCCTCGGCGGCCCGTTCCACCAGGATGTGGCGGGCGCCCTCCAGCGCCGCGGCGGCGTCGGCGACCTCACCCGTGACGAAGCCCGCGGCCAGCTCCTCCGGCACCAGGGTCGGATCGGCGAGCAGCTGCTCGGCCAGCGGCTGCAGGCCGTTCTCCCGCGCGATCTGCGCCTTGGTGCGGCGCTTGGTCTTGTACGGCAGGTAGATGTCCTCGACGCGCGCCTTGGTCTCGGCCGCGAGCAGTGCGGCGCGGATCTCGGGGGTCAGCTTGCCCTGCTCCTCGATCGACGCGAGCACTGCGGCGCGGCGATCGTCGAGCTCGCGCAGGTAGCCGAGGCGCTCCTCCAGCAGGCGCAGCTGCGCATCGTCGAGGCTGCCGGTGACCTCCTTGCGGTACCGGGCGATGAACGGCACCGTCGAGCCCTCGTCCAACAGCCGCACCGTGGCGGCCACCTGCCCCTCCTCGACCGACAGTTCGGCGGCGATGCGAGCGGAAACGGAGATCTCGGGCGTGTTCGGCAGCTTCGAATTCACCCGGCCACCCTACCGACGCCCACCGACGAGAACCGCGAGCACCGGCTCCGTCGCGCCGCACACCATCACCGCCTCGTAGGCGACGTCGGCGAGCCCGGCGCCGCCGTCGCGCACCAGGAAATGCAGCGCGGACAGGGCCCGGGCCGCCTGGAATCCCAGGACGTACCCGGTGTGGTCGCCGTCGGCGCGGCAGGCGTGCGCGTCGCGGTCCAGTGCGTCGACCGCAACCGCGAGCCGCTGCGCCTCCCCCCGCCGACAGCCGGGCGCCCGCATCTCGTCCAGCAGCACCGTGCCGGTGCCGTCGAGGCGAGCGTCGGCGGTGCGGTCGAGCGCGTCCGCCGCCACCGACAGGGCCACGGTGTGGCGACGGTCCGCAGGTACCGCCGCGATCGCCTCCGCGAGATCCGGGAGGCTAGCTGAGCGATGCATCGTCGTTCTCCCAGGTCGAGGAATCCCAGGCATCGGTCGCCCAGGAGGGGTGGAATCCCAACGCCCGCAGGTGATCGCACACATCGGGAGGTGGTTCGACCGCACCCACCACCGCCCCGGGTTCGAACCCGTGCGCGGCGCAGAAGGTGGCGATCGACAGTTCCGGCCAGATCTCGTTGCCCGCGGCCATCTCGCCGTCGAGGAGCGCGATGCCGGGGCGGAGGTAGCCGTCGAGCTCGGTGGTGCCGATCAGGCGCCAGGGCCGTCCCGCCTCGTCGGTGACGGCGGCCACGGCGAGCCGGGTCCAGCCCCGGGCCGGCCCCTCGATACCGCTGCACAACTCGCGCAGGCGCAGGTCGAGATCCTGCGGGGCCGCACCCGGTAGGTCGTAGCGGGTGGCGCGATGCACTCCGCCCGCGGATGCTCCGGCCCGCATCATCGCGCCCATGGGTGCGAACCCGCCGGCCGCAGCGCCGTGCCCGGCCGCAAGGTCGGCCGAGCTCCGCTCGGCGGCCTGGGCGGCGTCCTCGGCCTCCGCGCGGCCACGGAGATCGGCCAGCCCGGCGGCCTGGTCGGCGGCGGGGTCGCCAGGTGGCGCTTGCCCCTTCGCCTCCAGCCGGGCGAGCGCGGTGCGCGCCGCCACGCCGGTGAGAACCGTCTGCGTCTGCTCCACCAGGGCCGCGTAATCGGACACGAAATCGATGCGGGCGGCGGCGAGTTCGGCCGCACCGCGCAGGCCGTGCGAGGGCGCGCGCACCCCCAGTTCGGCGGCGATCCTGCGGGCCGCATCGTCGGCCCGGAGGTATCCCTCGGGATCGTCGGTAGCGATGCCGGGTTCACGCGGCCAGAACTCGGCGACGGTCATCGCGCCGTCGCGATCTGCTCGGCGCCGGAGGTGTCGGTGGCGATCACGTCCCGCGCTCCGGCGCGGATCCGGGCGGCGAGATCGTGCAGCTCGGCGACCGCGGCCCGGTGTGCGGCTCGGGCGGCGGCATCGGATCGCTGCGGGAGGTCGCCGAGGGCACGGGCGTAGCGGTCGTCGGGAAGCGGCAGGTCCGGCGGCTCCGGGAGACCCGCGGCGAGCTCGTCGACCGCGCGGGCCGCGCGCTCCCAGGCGCCGGGATCGAGCTCGAAGCTCATCGCGGCACCGCCGCCAGCTCGGCCCGGGACCGGTAGTGCTCCTCCAACGAATCCGCTGCGCGCCCGGCGAGTTCGGCGATCAGCGCACCCAGCCGCTCGGGCGGGTGGGCGCGCGGCGTACCCGGTGCCAGGTCGACGCCGACCACGTGCCCCCGGACGTCGACGGTGACCGCGACCAGCCGGTCGTTCGAGCGTGCGGTGACCCGGGCGCTCCGGAACTCCTCGTCGAGCGCGGCGAGTGCCGCCTCCCGGCGTTCCACCTCGGCCAGCAGCGCCTCGGCACCCCTGATGTCGGACATGACTCCCCCAAGTCCGCGGGCGCCCCCACGCCCGCTGCGGCACCATCTTCCCCTGCCGCGTGCCCGACGCGGCGGATTTCGGCGATTTCCTCCACCCCGCGGCGTGCGCGGGGCGCGATGGATCTCAGTCGGCGAGAAGATCGGGGCGACGCTCGGCGGTCCGCTCCCGGGACTGTTCGCGTCGCCACGCGGCGACCTTGGCGTGATCCCCGGACAGCAGGACCGGCGGCACCGTCAGATCGCGCCAGGTCTCGGGGCGGGTGTAGGAGGGGCCCTCGAGCAGTCCCTCGGCGCCCTCGGAGAAGGAGTCGTCGTGGTGCGAGAGCTTGTTGCCGAGCACCCCGGGGATCAGCCGGGCGAAGGCCTCGACCATGACCAGGGTGGCCACCTCTCCGCCGATCAGCACGTAGTCGCCGATGGACACCTCGACCACGCGAACGCGGCGGGCGGCGTCGTCGAAGACGCGCTGATCGATGCCCTCGTAGCGGCCACAGGCGAAGACGATGTGCTGCTCGGTGGCCCAGTCGCGCGCCATCGCCTGCGTGAACGGGACGCCCGCGGGGGTAGGCACCACGAGCAGGGCGTCGTCGGGGCAGACGTCGTCGAGCGCGGGGCCCCAGACGGTGGGCTTCATGACCATGCCCGGTCCGCCGCCGTAGGGCGAATCGTCGACGGCCTTGTGCACGTCGTGGGTCCAGTCGCGCAGGTCGTGCACGCCGAACTCGAGCAGCCCCTTGTCGACTGCCTTGCCGAGCAGCGCCTGCTGCAGTGGCGCAAGGTATTCGGGGAAGATGGTGACGACGTCGATGCGCATTACTCGGGGTCCAGCAGGCCCTCGGGTGCGTCCACCTCGACGAAGCCGCCGGCCACGTCGATCGTCGGGACGATGGCGGTGACGAACGGGATCAGGATCTCGCGGCCGTCGGGCGCCTTCACCGACAACAGCTCGCCGCCGGGCGGGTGCAGCACCTCGGCGATGACGCCCACCTCCTCGCCGTCGACGGTGCGCACGGCCAGGCCCTCGAGCTCGTGGTCGTAGAACTCGTCCGGGTCGTCGCTGGGGATCACGTCGGCGGAGTCGATAAGGAAGAGCGTGCCGCGAAGTTCGTCGGCGGCGGTGCGGTCGTTCACGCCCTCCAGACGCACCAGCAGCCTCCCGGAATGCTCCCGGGAGGCTGCCACGGTGTACGTCTGGGTGTTCTTCTCGCGGGGGCGCCGTCCGGTGAGGACGGCGCCGTCCGCGAAGCGGAGCTCGGGCGAATCGGTGCGCACGTCCACGACGATCTCGCCGCGGATGCCGTGCGACTTGGCGACCCGCCCGATCACGAGCTCCATCGGGTCAGCGGACCCGATCGGTGTCGACGACGTCGATCCGGATGCCCTTGCCACCGATGCCGGTGACGAGGGTGCGCAGGGCGGTGGCGGTGCGGCCGCTGCGGCCGATCACCTTGCCCAGGTCGTCCGGGTTCACGTGGACCTCGATCACGCGGCCACGACGGCCGGTGATCAGGTCGACGCGGACGTCGTCCGGGTTCGACACGATGCCGCGAACGAGGTGCTCAACGGCATCGGCGACGACGGCGCTCATTACTCGGCAGCCGGGGCGGTCTCGGCCGGAGCGGCCTCGGCGGGCGCCTCAGCAGCGGCCTCGGCGGCCGGAGCCTCCGCGGGCGCCTCGGCGGCGGCCTTCTTCTCGGCCTTCTTCTTGGCCGTGGTGGCCGCAGCGCTCGGCTCCTTGTCGGCCTCGGCGAGGGCGGCGTTGAACAGGTCCAGCTTGGACGGCTTCTCGGCGGCCTTCTTCAGGGTGCCCTCGGCGCCGGGGAGGCCCTTGAACTTCTGCCAGTCACCGGTGACCTTCAGGAGGGCGAGCACGGGCTCGGTCGGCTGCGCGCCGACACCCAGCCAGTACTGAGCGCGCTCCGAGTCGATCTCGATGAGCGACGGCTCCTCCTTGGGGTGGTACTTGCCGATCGACTCGATCGCACGGCCGTTGCGGCGGGTGCGGGCGTCGGCGATCACGACGCGGTACTGCGGGTTGCGGATCTTGCCGAGCCGCGTGAGCTTGATCTTGACAGACATCTGCTGTGTTCCTCTTACGTTGTAGTCACTGTGCAATTCAGCGATGCGCCTGGATGGCGCACCCGGTTTTGCCGTCTTCAAAGCGTGACCGCCGGGCGGCATACGTACCGGCGCCGGTCAGCAGCGATCCATTCTGCCATGCCCTGCGAGCTGGGCGAAATCGCGGCCACCCGCGCCGCCCTGCCGACGCCGCGGTTCGGCGGTAGCGTGCGCTCATGAGCGAGTTCAGCACGCCACTCGATGACGATTCGGTCCTGATGCCCGCGTATTCGGGCCGGCTCGGCACCGAGCCCATCCCCCGGTCCCGGCTCGCCGATCAGGAGACCGGCCCGTCGGAGGCGTACCGCTTCATCCACGACGAATTGATGCTGGACGGGCAGTCGCGGATGAACCTGGCGACCTTCGTGACCACCTGGATGGAGCCGCAGGGCCAGGCGCTGATGTCGGAATCCTTCGACAAGAACGCCATCGACCACGACGAGTACCCCGCGACCTCGGCGATCGATGCGCGCACCGTGGCGATCGTCGCCGATCTGTTCCACGCCCCGGATCTGGACCCCGCGGATCCGTCGTCGGCCACCGGGACCACGACGATCGGCTCGTCCGAGGCCGTGATGCTCGCGGGGCTCGCGCTGAAGTGGCGGTGGCGCAAGGCCCGCCTGGCCGCGGGTGGCGATGCCGGCCGGCCGAAACTGGTGCTCGGCAGCAATGTGCAGGTGGTGTGGGAGAAGTTCTGCCGCTACTTCGATGTGGAACCGGTGTATCTCCCGGTGGCCCCCGGGCGGTACGTGGTGACCCCGGAGCAGGTACGCGCGGCGGTCGACGAGGACACCATCGGCGTGGTCGCGATCCTCGGCACCACCTTCACCGGCGAGTACGAGGACGTGGCCGGCATCTGCGCGACGCTCGACGAGCTCGCATCGTCCGGCGGCCCCGATGTACCGGTGCACGTGGACGCGGCGAGCGGCGGGTTCGTGGCGCCCTTCCTCGATCCCGATCTGGAGTGGGACTTCCGGCTTCCCCGGGTGGCGTCCATCAACGTCTCGGGGCACAAGTTCGGCCTGACCTACCCGGGCATCGGTTTCGTGGTCTTCCGCGATCGCGCCGCACTCGACGAGGAGCTCATCTTCCGGGTCAACTACCTGGGCGGCGATATGCCCACGTTCACATTGAACTTCTCCCGCCCGGGCGCCCAGATCATCGGCCAGTACTACAACTTCATCCGGCTCGGCCGGCGCGGCTACACCCGGGTGATGCAGGCGCTGCGCGGAACCGCGACCTGGCTCGCGGGGCAGCTCGATGCGCTGCCGCACCTCGAGATCATCACGGACGGTTCGGCATTGCCCGTCGTCACGCTCCAGCTGGCCGACGGTACGCCGTTCACCGCGTTCGACGTCTCGCACGAGCTGCGCACGTACGGATGGCAGGTTCCGGCGTACACCATGCCGGCCGACGCGCAGGACGTGACGGTGCTGCGGATCGTGGTCCGCGAGGGCTTCTCGGGCGATCTCGCCGGGAAGCTGCGCGACGATTTCGCGGCGGCGCTGCAGCGGCTGTGCAATGCGAACGAGGGAGCCGCGCCGAGGTCGGTGTTCCACTACTGAGGCGACCGCCGACTAGGCTCGACGGCAGTTCGTGGTGTTCGCGTGATCCGTGCCACTTCCGGCGCGTTCATTGCAGGAGCAAGGTTACCGACGGGTAAACTCAACGTACGTCGCAGTCTGAGCTCCCACCACTGCCCGGTGTAGACCCCTGCCAGGCCGCGTCCAGCAACCCCGCAGGATTGGACAGCACAATCTTCTCCATGGCTTCGTACCTGGATACCGCCCGGAAGGCGACTCCCGCACGGGACGTCGCACGGTCGGCGCCTGCGAAGTCCGGTGAGCCCGTGAAGGCGCGGTCCGGCGGTTACCTGCACCAGCTCGACTTCGTGCGCACCATCACCTTCCTGCTGGTGGTCTTCATGCACGCGCTCACCAACACCAACGACGAGGTGAACGGCGTCGTCACCAACGCGATCGCCATGAACCTGCACTTCACCCGCAACGCCTTCTTCGCGCTCACGGGTCTGGTGCTGGCGTACGGCGTGGTGGAGTGCGGCGCGCGCCTGAGCCCCCTGCAGTTCTGGCGCAAGCGACTGCCGCTGGTGGTGATCCCCTTCGTGATCTGGGCCTTCGCGTACTGGGTCTACGACATGACGCTCGACGGCCGGTTCTCCACAATCCCCACGAGCCTGGGCGAATTCTGGGACAACCTGAAGTGGGGCGGGATCAACGGGTACCAGCTGTACTTCATCTTCGTCACCATCCAGATCTATCTGCTGTTCCCGCTGATCATCGCCTTCGCCGAGCGCACGCGCGGCGCACACGGCCGCATCCTGGTGGTGAGCGCGGTGCTCCAGGTGGCCATCTACGCGGTGGTCACCCACTGGAACCCCACCACCGGCTGGTGGTCCGAGAACTTCTGGCACATCTACGCCACCTTCATCCCGTACCAGTTCTTCATCCTGCTGGGCGTGTTCGCCGCCTTCCACCGCGAGCGCATCGAAGCGATCCTGCTGGGCAACGCGCCGCTGGTGTACGCCGGAACCGGCGCGGCCGTCGCGGCACTGCTGGTGCACTACCGGATGCAGCTCGACGAGCAGACCGCCCCGTCGGTGGTCTCGGCCGCGTTCCAGCCGATCAACTTCGTGGTCTACGTCGCGCTCGTGGTCGCCGTCTACACCACCGGGTTGCTGCTGGCCCGCAACCGGCACCGGATCCCCCGGATCACCCGGTTCGCCGCCTACGGCACGAAGCGCTCGTTCGGCGTCTTCCTGGTCCACGTGATGGTGCTGTCGGTCCTGCTGCTGCCCAAGGCTCCCGACGGGACGCCGTGGCTCTCGACCGCCCTTCCGAGCCCGGTCGGGACGATCATCGCGTACGCCGTGACCATCGTGGTGACGCTGGGCATCGTCGAGCTGCTCAGCCGCGCACCGAAGGCGCAGTGGTGGATCGGGCGGCCCCGCGCCCCGCGGTCGGTACGAAAAGAGTCTTGACTCTCCCCATAGTGGAGACCGCAGGCTGTATCCCGTGACCGAACACGACACCCTGTTCAGCATCGGCGACCTCGCCACCCGCACCGGACTGTCGGTCAAGACGATCCGGTTCTGGTCCGACGAGGGGCTGGTGCCGCCCACCACCCGCAGTGCCGCCGGATATCGGCGGTACGACGCGGAGGCGGTCGCGCGGCTCGAGCTGGTGCACACGTTGCGCTCGCTGGGAGTCGACGTGAAGACGGTGCGCGCCCTCCTCGACCGGCAGACCAGCCTGGCCGAGGTGGCGCAGGCCCATGCCCGAGCGCTCGATGCGGAGATCCGCACGCTCCGCGTGCGCCGCGCCGTGCTCCGTTCGGTCGCCACCAGGAACAGTTCGACCGAGGAGCTCAGAATCATGCACGAGATGGCCACCCTGTCCGCAGCCGAGCGGCAGCGGATCATCGATGACTTCGTCGACGAGACCTTCGCCGGCATCGCACCCGACGCCCCCGGGGCGCACATCGCCACCGGAATGCGGTCCCTGCCCGCCACGCTCCCGGACGATCCCACGCCCGCCCAGGTGGACGCGTGGATCGAGGTGGCCGCCCTGGTCGCCGATCCCGCGTTCCGGGCCCGCACCCGCGAGATGGCGGTGACCGGCGCGCAGGCCACCGAGGCCCCGGTGATGGTGGACCTGGAGGCGGCGCGCGAGGCGGTGGATTCCGGGGTCGATCCGGCGTCGGCCGCGGCGGGCGCCCTTCTGGACATGCTGATGCCCGCCGGCACGGACCGGCGCGCGATGGCCGACCAGATGGTCACCTTCACCGATGCCCGGGTGGAGCGCTACTGGTCGCTGTTGGCGGTGCTGAACGGCTGGCCGCAGCGCCCCGCGATGGTGCCGGTCGCCGAGTGGGTGATCGCGGCGCTGCGCGCGCACGCGTGATCGCTAGGGCACGGCCACGGTGATCGGCACCGTCCGGACCTGCCCGTCGACCTGGAACTGGACGAACATCCGGTAGTTCCCGGAGGCGCCGAACATGGCGTCGACCTCGACGGTGGGACCGCCGGTGCCGGTCGCGGGTCCGCCGACGGGGTGCAGGTGCGACAGTGCCAGGTCGCCCTCGTGGATCGCCGTGACGTGCGCGAAGCTCTGCAGGTACGGCTGGAGCGCGGTCTCCGGGGAACCGTTGCGGGAGATGACGATCGAGAGCCGGGATTCGGTGCCCGCTGCGGGAGTGCCCGAGACGGTCACGCCGAACTCGCCCGCGGTGGCGGAGGCCGCGGCGGGAGGCAGCGGCGCCTTGGCGTCCTTGCCGATGCCGGCCACGGCGACCGGGTTCGAGAGGATGATCGGGCCGTCCTTCTCGGCGGCACGCGGGATCACCTGCACGTACACGCGGTAGGAGCCGGGAAGCGGCGCGGCGACCGGAGCGGTCCACGCCCCGTCTCCCGAGGCCGTGGGGTGCACGTGCTGGAAGCCGGTGAGGTCGTCCCGCACCAGGTACAGGTGCATCGGCTCGGTCTGCTCGTCGACGACGTCGGTGACCGGTTTCCCATCGGGGCCCGTGATGGTGAACGAGATGCCGCCGGACTGCCCGGGGTCCTTGGCGGCCAGCGTGTAGCCGTTGCGCGTGGCCGACAGGCTGTCGGCGCCCATGCCGGGCATCCCGGCATGGTCCGACGAAGCGCTCGTGGCGGAGCCGTGGCCGGCGTGCTGGCCACCCTGTCCCCCGTTGTCGGTGCCGCAGCCGGCGATCGCGAGCACGGCCGCAGCGGCGAGCGCGGTGGAGGTGAGGATCCGGGAGGTACGCATACTGTCCACCTTCGTGGTCGGTGCCGATGACACCGACCACAGTACCCCCTAGGGGTATGTCGTCAAGGTCTAGAGTTCCGCGAGTTGCCCGCGCACCAGCACCGCCACCGGGGCGGGTAGGGCGCCCTGGGCCAGCGCGATCCGCGGGTCGTCCGCGTAGATCACCAGATCGGCGGGGGCACCTTCCTCGATCGAGGCGAAGCCGAGCCACTGCCGCGCGCGCCACGACGCCGCCGCGATCGCCTCCTCCGGCGGCATCACCGCGGCGAGCGCCGCGATCTCCCGGGGAAGGGCCCCGTGCACGTTGAAGCCGCCGGCGTCGGTCCCCGCGTACATCGCGATCCCGGCCTCCCAGGCGGCTCGGAAGGTGGCCTCGCGACGGTCGTGCAGGGCCGTCATGTGCCGGTGGTAGGTGGGGAACTTCTCCTGCGCCGGGGCGGCGATGGAGGGGAAGTTCTCGATCTGGATCATGGTGGGCACCAAGCCGATCCCCTTCTCCACCATCACCGCGATGGTGTCGTCGGTGAGCCCGGAACCGTGTTCGATCGCGTCCACCCCGGCGGCCAGCAGACCGGGCAACGCGTCCTCACCGAAGACGTGTGCGGTGATCCGCGCTCCCGCCTCGTGCGCCACCCGCACGGCCTCGGCGAGCACGTCATCGGGCCACAGCGGCGCGAGGTCGCCCACGGACCGGTCGATCCAATCCCCCACCAGCTTGATCCACGGATGCCCTTCAGCGGCCCGCCGCCGCACCGCGTCCACGAGCTGCGACGGATCGTCGAGTTGCTCCCCCAGGCCGCGGGTGTACCGCTTCACCAGGGCGATGTGCCGCCCCATCCGGACGAACCGCGGCAGTCCCGGCCGCCCGTCGAGCGGCGAGGTGTCCAGGTCCGATCCCGGCTCACGGATCACGGTGACGCCCACCCGGACGTCCTCGAGCGCGAGGGCGCGGCCCTGCACCAGGTCCGGCTCCCCCTCGGAGACGATGCCCACGTGGCAGTGCGCGTCCACGTAGCCCGGGACCGCCCAGCCGGTGAGCCGGGCATCGGCGGGCGCGCGGTCACGGGTGATCGCGCCGTCGCTCACCCAGAACTCGTCGCGTTCCCCGCCCGGAAGGGTGAAGCCCGAGAAGTGCACACTGCTCATTCTCGGCACAGTAGCTCAGCGGATCACCGCTTCTTGCGGAGTTGCTCCTCCAGCGCGGCCATATCGATGCCCTCCAGGCCCGGAGGCAACTGGTCGAGCCCCTTGGGCATGCTCGACAGGTCCATTCCGGCGGGCATGCCCGGCATTCCCGGCATCCCGGGGAAGCCGCCGCGCATCTTCGGCTGCGTGGGGCCCTGCCGCTTGGCCTTCTTGCCCTGCTTGCCCTTCTGCTTGCGCTTGGGGATCCGCTTGGGGCCGCCACCGAAGCCCGCCATCTGCGACATCATCTTGCGGGCCTCGAAGAACCGGTCCACCAGCTGATTGACGTCGGAGACCGCAACGCCCGAGCCCTTGGCGATGCGCAGGCGGCGGGAGGCGTTGATGATCTTGGGATCGTTGCGCTCGGCCGGGGTCATACCGCGGATGATGGCCTGGATGCGGTCGAGCTGGCTGTCGTCGACCGCGGCCAGCGCGTCCTTCATCTGGCCGGCGCCCGGCAGCATGCCCAGCAGGTTGCCGATCGGACCCATCTTGCGGATCATCAGCATCTGGTCGAGGAAGTCCTCCAGCGTCAGCTCACCCGAGGTGATCTTGGCCGCCGCCTCCTCGGCCTTCTGCTGGTCCATGACCTGCTCGGCCTGCTCGATCAGGGTGAGCACATCGCCCATGCCGAGAATCCGCGAGCTCATCCGGTCGGGGTGGAAGACGTCGAAGTCGTCCAGCTTCTCGCCGGTGGACGCGAACATGATCGGCTTACCGGTGATCTCACGGACCGACAGCGCGGCGCCACCGCGGGCGTCACCGTCGAGCTTGGTGAGCACCACACCGGTGAAGTCGACGCCGTCGGCGAAGGCCTGCGCCGTGGTCACGGCGTCCTGGCCGATCATGGCGTCGAGGACGAAGAGCACCTCGTCGGGGTCGACGGCGTCGCGGATCGCCCGGGCCTGGCCCATGAGCTCCTCGTCGATGCCGAGGCGGCCGGCGGTGTCGACGATCACCACGTCGTGCTGCTTGGCCTTCGCTTCGGCGATGCCGCCGCGGGCCACCTCGACGGGGTCGGCGGCGCTCACGCCGAGCGTGCCCTCGCCGCCGACGGAGGTGCCGGGGTGCGGCGCGTAGGTGGGCACTCCGGCGCGCTCACCGACGATCTTGAGCTGATCGACGGCGCCGGGACGCTGCAGGTCGCAGGCCACGAGCATGGGCGTGTGGCCCTGCTTCTTGAGGTGATGGGCCAGCTTGCCGGCGAGGGTGGTCTTACCGGCGCCCTGCAGGCCCGCGAGCATGATCACCGTGGGCGGGGTCTTCGCCAGGTTCAGCCTGCGGGTCTCGCCGCCGAGGATGCCGACGAGCTCCTCGTTGACGATCTTGACGATCTGCTGCGCGGGGTTGAGCGCGGCCGAGACCTCGTGGCCCTTGGCGCGCTCCTTGACGCGGGCGACGAAGGCGCGCACCACGGGCAGCGCGACATCGGCCTCGAGCAGGGCGAGCCGGATCTCCCGCGCGGTGGCGTCGATGTCCGCGTCGGTGAGCCGGCCCTTGCCGCGCAGTCCGGAGAGTGCGCCGCCAAGCCGATCGGAGAGGGATTCGAACATTGCTCCAGCTTATCGGAGGCTAGGGCCGTCCCGCGTCCTCCGGTGGAGTGGGCGGCGCGGCCTCGGGCAGAACAGCGGTCACGGCGGCCTCCGCACGAGCCCGGAACGCGGTCTCGTCCCCGGCCGCATCGAGACAGAAGACGTCGCTGACGGTGGCACCGAGGGTCGCGGCGCGGGCCCACCGGATGTCCACCCCGGCGTCCTCCAGCGCCGCCGCGATCCGCGCCAGCAGGCCGGGCGTGTCTCCCGCACGCACCTCGAGCACGGCGGTCCCGGGGGCACCGTCGAACCAGCGCAGGTGCGGCGGCGCGGCCACCCGGAGCGGTGGAGCGGCCTCGTCACCGTCCACGGGCGCGGTTGCCGACCGCTCGCGCTCGCGGAGCTCGGATAGCACATCGGCACCGTCGAGCGCGGCGAGCAGTCGCTGCCGGACGATGGCGGGGTCGGGCGGATCACCGAAGGTCGGCACCACCACGAAGGTGTTGACGGCGCTGTCGCCGATGCCGGTCACGGTGGCGCTCTGCACCCGCAGCCCCGCGAGCGCCAGGACCGCGGCCATCCGGGCGAGCACACCCGGTCGGTCGGGCCCGATCACGGTGGCGGTGAAGGTGTGCGGCCCCAGTGCAGGGGCGGGCTCGATCCGCACGTGGGTTCCGCCGTCGGCCGCGAGCGCGGCGATCTCGGAAGCCACGGGCTCGGGCGCCGGCGGGGTGTCGCCGTCGAGCGCGCGGGTCGTGCGCCGCACCAGCTCCCCGATGAGCCCGGCCTTCCAGTCGCCCCAGACGCCGGGGCCGGTGGCCAGGGAGTCGGCCTCGGCGAGCGCGTGCAGCAGTTCGAGCAGCACCGGATCGTTGCCGATCCGCTCGGCGACGAACTCGATCGTGGCGGGGTCGTCGAGATCGCGCCGAGTGGCGGTGGCCGGGAGCAGCAGGTGATGCCGCACCATGCCCTCGAGCACCGCGGTGTCGGCGTCGTCGAGGCCCATTCGCGCGGCGATGGCGATGGCGATCTCGGCACCGATCACGCTGTGGTCGCCACCGCGGCCCTTGCCCAGGTCGTGCAGCAGCGCGCCCAGGACCAGCAGGTCGGGTCGCGCCACGCGGGTGGCGAGGTTCGCGGCGTAGGCGGCGGCCTCCATGAGGTGCCGGTCCACGGTCCAGGTGTGCACCGCGTCGCGCGGCGGCAGATCGCGGACGGCGCCCCACTCGGGGAGCAGCCGCCCCCACAGGCCGGTGCGGTCGAGCGCCTCGATCACCGGAACGGCGTTGCGGCCCGCACCGAGCAGGGCGAGGAAGTCGGCGACGGTCTCCGCCGGCCACGGGCTGCGCGGCGCGGGCGCCACGTCGGCGAGCCGGCGCAGGGTCGAGGCGGAGATCGGCAGGCCCGCGGCCGCGGCCGCGGCGGCGACGCGGACGGTGAGCCCCTGGTCGCGTTCGGGGCGGGCGTCGCGGGCGAGCGCCACCTCACCGGCATGGGCCACGACACCGTCGGCGAGCGGCCGGCGGACGGGCGCGCGGCGCAACCGCGAGACACCGCGGCGCGGCAGCGCATTGGTCGCGGTGCGCAGCCCGGTGTCCACGGCGAAAGCCACGGTGCGGCCACTGTCGCTGATGATCCGGGCCAGGTCGAAGCGGTCGCCCAGGCGCAGGGCGGCGGCGATCTCGTCGGCGTCCTGGGCACGCAGCTGGTCCCGGGCGCGACCGGAGATCCGGTGCAGTTCGGTGCGCACGTCGAGCAGTCGCTCGTAGGCCTGTGCGAGTTCGTTGCCCGACCGTCCGTGGCCGGAGCCCGACGGCGTCGGGATGCCGTCGGTGAGCTGGGCCAGCGAGAGCGCCTGCAGCAGTTGCACATCGCGCATGCCGCCGCGGCCGCTCTTGAGGTCGGGTTCGGCGCGGTGGGCGATCTCGCCGGAGCGGCGCCACCGTTCGCGGGCCTGGGTGGCGGTCTCGTCGAGCCTGGACCGGATGTCGGCGCGCCATTGCCGGCGCACACCGCTGACCAGCAGGTTGGTGATCTCCTCGTCGCCCACGATGTGCCGGGCGTCGAGCAGGCCGAGGGCGGCGGAGAGGTCCGAGGCGGCCACCTGCACGGCCTGTGGCACGGTGCGCACGCTGTGATCGAGTTTGATGTGGGCGTCCCACAGCGGGTACCAGATGCTCTCCGCTGCGGCCGTGACGGTGTCCGGATCGACGCCGTTATCGTGGACGAGCAGGAGGTCGAAGTCGCTGTACGGCAGCAGTTCCCGGCGGCCGAGTCCGCCCACGGCGACCAGCGCCAGACCGCTGTCGGGGCCGATTCCCGCGGCGGTGCCGTGGGTGGCGAGCCAGACCTCGGCGAGGTCGGCCATGGAGGCTCTCAGGGTGGCCGGGTCGATCCGGTGCGGGCCGGAGGCCCTGTCCAGGAGGCGGTTCCGGGCGGCGACCAGTTCGGTCGCCGCACCGGAGCGTCCCGGCTCGTTGGTCTCGCGCGGAGCCGCCACCCGTCTTCCTCCGGCCTAGATGGCGTCGGCGCCGCGCTCGCCCGTGCGCACGCGCACCACGGACTCGACGGGCGTGACCCACACCTTGCCGTCGCCGATCTTGCCGGTGCGGGCACCGTCGACGATCACCTGAACGACGGAGTCGACCACGGCGTCGTCGACGACGACCTCGATGCGGACCTTCGGGACGAAGTCCACGGAGTACTCGGCGCCGCGGTACACCTCGGTGTGCCCCTTCTGGCGGCCGTAGCCCTGCACCTCACTGACGGTCATGCCGAGGATTCCGGCCTGTTCCAGTCCGGCCTTCACATCCTCGAGCGTGAACGGCTTGACGATCGCGGTGACCAGCTTCATGAATGATCCTTACTCAGTCGGTGGTAGTCAGCTTATGTGCCGGGCGCTCAGACCAGGTCGTACGCGGTCTCGGCGTGCTCGGAGTTGTCGATGCCGTCGGCCTCGGACTCCTTGTCGATCCGCCAGCCCAGGGGCTTGAGTGCGAAGGCGATGGCCACGGTGAGCACCGCGGTGAAGGCCATCGCGACCACGGCGATCACCACCTGGACCACCAGCTGCTTGTAGTCGCCGCCGTAGAACAGGCCGGTGTCCTTGGCGATGAAGCCCAGCGAGACGGTGCCGATCAGGCCTGCCACGAGGTGCACGCCCACCACGTCGAGCGAGTCGTCGAAGCCGAACTTGGTCTTGAGTGCCACGCCGTACGCGGCCGCCACACCGGCGACGATGCCCAGGCCGATGGCGCCGATCGGGCTGATGTTGGCGCAGGCGGGGGTCACGGCGACGAGGCCTGCGACCACGCCCGACGCGGCGCCCACCGAGGTGGCGTGGCCGTCGCGGAACTTCTCCACCGCGAGCCAGCCGAGCATCGCGGCGGCGGTGGCGGCCGTCGTGTTCACCCAGGCCAGGCCGGCGGTCATGTTGGCGGTACCCGCGGAACCGGCGTTGAAGCCGAACCAGCCGAACCACAGCAGCGCGGCGCCGAGCATCACGAAGGGGATGTTGTGCGGGCGGTAGGAGTGCTTGCCGAAGCCGAGGCGCTTGCCCACGATGATGGCGAGGATGAGGCCCGCGATACCGGCGTTGATGTGCACCACGGTGCCACCGGCGAAGTCGATCGGTGCGACGTTGGCCGCACCGTCGGTGGTGCCGAACATCGCGGCCGCGATGCTGCCCTCCTTGCCGGAGAGCAGGCCGCCGCCCCACACCATGTGCGCCAGCGGCAGGTACACGATGGTGGTCCAGATGGCGGTGAACAGCAGCCAGGTGCCGAACTTCACGCGCTCGGCGAGCGCACCGGAGATCAGCGCCACGGTGATCACGGCGAAGGTCAGCTGGAAGCCCGCGAAGACGATGGCCGGCAGGCCGCTGCCCGCTGCGCTGAGCACGTACTGCGTCTCACCCGCGACCTCCTTGGTCTGGGTCAGCTGGTCGAGACCGAAGTACTTGAAGGGGTTGTCGAAGAGGCCGAGGTAGTTGCCCTCGCCGGAGAACGACGTGGAGTAGCCCCACAGCACGTAGACGACGGAGACCACGCCGAGCGAGCCGACGGACATCATCATCATGTTCAGGACGGACTTCTGGCGGGACAGGCCGCCGTAGAAGAACGCCAGCGCGGGCGTCATGAGCAGCACGAGCGCGGCGGACATCAGCATCCACGCGGTGGTGCCGGTGTCGACTTTCCCGAAGAGTTCGTCGGGGACAGAAGCCAAGAGCACGGGTGAAACCTCCTCGCGAGCGCCCTTGCGGCGCAGGTGAGAAAAGCTTCTGCCCCGGCGGTTTCCCCGTGGTCGCGCTGATGTTGCCCTCGTGTAACCGGTCCGGGCGAACTTCGGCCCTCCGGTTACGGGGGTGTTACCCGCGCCGCTATCCGAGCAGCGCGTCCACGAAGGCGCCGGGCTCGAAGGGTGCGAGGTCGTCGGCGCCCTCGCCCAGGCCGACGAGCTTCACCGGCACGCCGAGTTCGTGCTGCACGGCGTAGACGATGCCGCCCTTGGCGGTACCGTCGAGCTTGGTGAGCACCACACCGGTGATGTCGACGACCTCGGCGAACACCTTGGCCTGCGAGAGCCCGTTCTGCCCGATGGTGGCGTCCAGCACCAGGAGGACTTCGTCGACCTCGGCCTTCTTCTCGACGACCCGCTTGACCTTGTCCAGCTCGTCCATGAGGCCGGTCTTGGTGTGCAGCCGGCCCGCAGTATCGATGAGCACCACGTCCACACCCTCGGCGGTGCCGCGGGCCACGGCGTCGAAGGCCACCGCGGCGGGGTCGGCGCCCTCCTTGCCGCGGACCACCTCGGCGCCGACGCGCTCGGCCCAGGTCTGGAGCTGGTCGGCGGCGGCGGCGCGGAAGGTGTCGGCGGCGCCCAGCAGCACGCGACGGCCATCGGCCACGAGCACGCGCGCCAGCTTGCCGGTGGTGGTGGTCTTGCCGGTGCCGTTCACGCCCACCACCAGCAGCACCGACGGTGCGCCGGCGTGCGGCAGCGCCTTGATGCTGCGGTCGTACTCGGGGTGGGCCTCGTCGATGAGGACCTTGCGGAGCAGTGCGCGGGCCTCGGCGGCGTTCGCGACACCGTTAGTGGCCACCTGGCGGCGCAGCTCCTCGACCACCTTCAGCGTGGTGGGGGTGCCGAGGTCGGCCATGAGCAGCGTGTCCTCGATCTCCTCCCACGAGTCCTCGTCGAGATCGCCACCGCCGAGCAGGCCGAGCAGCGATGCGCCGACGGTCGACTGCGAGCGGGCCAGGCGGCCCTTGAGCCGGTCGAGTCGCCCTTCGGTGGGGGCGATCTCGTCGAGCTGCTTGAGCGGCGCTTCACCCTGTGCGGCGCGCTCGTCTTCGAGCTCCTCGATCTCGGTGGGTGCCTGCGGTGCCACGTTCGCGATATCGGGCTCGACGTGCTCGGCGACGGCGCGACGGGCCTCCGCCTGCGCCTGCTCCTCCTCGGCGCGACGCTGTTCCTCGGTCTCCGCGAGGTCCGCGAGCGTCACCTCGGGCTCCGGGGCCTCCGGCTCGGTGTCCACGGGCACGGGCGCCGCGGTCGCCTCGGGGGCCGCGGTCGCCTCGGGGGCCGGCTTCGGCTCCACCTTCGGCGTGGCCGGAACCGGTTCCTTCGCACGCGTGCCCTCGCTGAAGTTGAATCCGCCGCCCGCCTGATAGCCGCCGGACTTGTCCAGGCTCTTCGGCTCGGTGGTGTCGTCCTTCAGAGAGACCTGACGCCGCTTGTTGAGGTAGTAGCCGGTCGCCAGTGCGATCAGCACCAGCACAACGGCGACGACGGCGATCAGGATCGCGATGGTCGAAGTAGTCACCCCACGACTCTAGTCAACGCCGTGACGGCGCTGATCGGCGCTCATGCGGACGCCCGGCGTGCCCACTCGGGTGCGTGTTCGGGCAGTGGTCCGATGGCCACTCCACGCGCGGTCAGGCCCCGGAGCACGGGGAATCGACGCAGGACTCGGATGGGCAGAGGCATCCTGTTTCCCGTCCCGACGGTGCCGGGTGCGGCGAGAGCCGGCGCGAGCACCGCCCGGTGCACGACGCGCTGAACCCCTTGAACCAGCGCCGTGGGGAGCCACCGCCGGATCTGGACGCGCCGCAATAGCCCGACCGGAACGGGGCCTCCCTCGCCCAGGGCGGGCCCGAGGATTCGGGCGGCCGCGACCGCATCGGCGACGGCGAGGTTGATTCCCACGCCACCGACGGGCGACATGGCGTGGGCGGCGTCGCCGATGAGGAGCAGTCCCTCGGCGTACCAGCGGCGCGCGCGATTGAGTTCCACGTTGAGCAGCTTCACCTCCTCGAGCGATCCGAGGGTGGCGACGCGGTCGGCGGCCCACGGCGCGAGCCTGACCACCTCGCGCCGGAAGCGGTCGAGTCCGCCTTCGCGGAGCGCGATATCGCCGCCCTTGGGGATCACGTAGGCACACTGCCAGTACTCCCCTCGGTCGATCGTGACGGCGAATCGCCCAGCGCTCATGCGGCCGAACACCCCGTCGGGATCGCCATCGCGGCGGGGCAGCCGGAACCAGAGAACGTCCATCGGTACCCCGAACCGGCGCGGGACGATTCCCGCGGCCGCGCGCACCGCGGAGTCGCGGCCGTCGCAGGCGACGGTGAGCGCGGCCCGCACCTCGTGCTCGGCTCCGGTCCGCCGATCGCGATATCGCACGCCGCCGATCGCCTCTCCCTCTCGGATCAGGTCGATCACCTCGGCGTCACGCACCAGGGTGAAGCTCGGTTCAGCGGCAGCGGCGTCGGCGAGCAGGTCCAGCAAGTCCCACTGCGGAACGAACGCGATGTGCTTGTGCTGCCCCGGAAGTCGGCGGAAGTCGGCGACCACCGCTTCGCCGGCGTCGAGCTGCACCGTCATCTGCTCGACCAGACGGTGCGGCACGGCGGCGAACCGCGCGCCCAGACCGAGCTCGTCGAGCAGCCGCAGGGTCGAGGCGTGCACGGTGTCACCGCGGAAGTCGCGCAGGAAGTCGGTGTGCTTCTCCAGCACCGTGACGCGCGCACCGGCGCGGGCGAGCAGCAGGCCGAGCACCATTCCGGCGGGGCCGCCGCCCACGATGAGACACCCATTTTTCATCATGTGTTGAAATCTACGTCCGCCGAGCGCAGCGGGCAAGCCCCGACGAAACGCAGATCACACCTTCGGATTCGTGGTGAGCCGAATTATTCGCCGTCCGTAATACCGGGGCTACCGTCACGTCCACCGGGTCATTCACTCCACCGAAAGCGAGATCGACTCATGCGCAACACCCTTCCCCGCCGCGCGTTCATCGCGGGCCTGTCGCTCGCCGCGGCGGCGGCCTCCACCGTGGTCGCGACCCCCGCCGCCCACGCGGACACCCTCAAGGGCACCTTCTCGATCGGCTCCGGGTCGTACTTCCGGATGATCCTGCCGAGCGGCTCGCAGTCCGGGCCCTTCCTCGCCAACGGCAACTCGTCCAGCTCGGACAAGACGCTCACGCCGCTCTCCGGAACGTTGACCTCGGGTTCGTACCAGTCGCAGGTGACGGGCGCGCGCACCTTCTTCGGTTCGGACTTCGTGACCTCGACCAAGGCCACCGATCCGCAGACCGGTTCGGCCACGTCGGTGCCGACCATCACCCGGAACGGATCGTCGCTGTCCGGTGATCTGTCGGCCTTCGGTGTCGCGTGGAACGGCCAGGTCTTCAATCAGGGCGCCCCGAAGCCGGGCGGCGGTTTCCCCGGCAAGACCAGCGCGGTGACCGGTTCGATCAACGGGAACACCTACACCCTGCAGTGGACCAGCCAGATCGTGGGCGGACCGTTCAACAACTTCACCGGCCTGTGGCACCTCACAGGCACCTACAACGGGTGACCGCTGCGCCCGAGGCGTCCGGCGCCCTGCTCGCGGGCGTGCCGCGGCTACGAGCCGTGGCCCCGCCCCGCACGGCGGCGACGGCACCGCCGCGGCGGTGGCCGGCGGTGGTACTCCTCGTGATCGGCATCGGCCTCGCGGCCTCGGCGATCGCGGGAGGCCTGCCGAAGACCACGGCCGGCGCGACGAAGATGCTGGACGCGTTCGGGCCGCAGTTGACCAGCGAATCCCTCGCGCGACTGAACGGTGACGTCGATTCCGTCGCGCGATTCGGGGCTGCGGCCCGGGCGGAGGCCGCGTCCGGGCGCCTGGCCACGGCCCCGCGCACCGCGGAGTTCGCCCGCCGCTCCCCCGCGATCGAGTCCAATGCCCGCAATCTCCTGGTGTCGGCGACCGCGGCTCGCGGCGATGTCGATCGTCTGGGGTCGATCCGCGGACTCGGTACAGTCCCGCAGCTGCTCCTGCTCGTCGGAATCGGGCTCGCGATCTCCGGCGCGGTGCTCCTGCGGTCGAGGGCGGATTCCTCGCGCAGGTGGGCGGCGGCCGCCGCATTGCTCGGCGCTGTCTTCCTGCTGATCCACCCGTTCGCCTCCGGACTGGCGACCAACGCCGCATCGGCCCAGCGGGTGATCGACCGCTTCGCGCCGATCATGACGCAGGAGCAGGTGGTCACCCTGCAACAGGACTTCCTGACCCTGGTGGGCGCGGTCGGCGAGATCGATCGCGGCACCGCGGTGCGCCGCACACCCGAGATCCGTGCATTCACGGCCTCGTGGCAGACGGTGTCCTCCGATCTGGCGACGCTCACCGGAGCGATCAACGACAACCTCCCCGACTACCAACGACTCGCGCGAACCAACCGGCTCGTCCCGGTTCCGGGCGGCACCTTCGCCCTGCTCCCGTGGGCGGAACTCGCACTCGGGATCGCCGCCACGGCATCCGTTCTCGCGCTCCGACGAAAGGTTCATCCATGACGGCACGCAGGGCACTCGCCCTCGCCCTCGTCACGCTCGCGGCGGGCGGTGCGGTCGCGTGCGGCTCGGCGTCGAGCGACGCACCGCAGGAGGCACCCGAGCAGCTGGTCGGTCTGTTCCGTTTCACCCCGGGCGGCTTCGCGGACGGTAAGCCCACGGGCACCTACTTCAAGATGGCGATCGTCGGCGGCACCGCGCAGGGCCCGTTCGTCTCGAACGCCAACTCGCCCATCGCCGGCGGCGAGGTGACCGCACTCTCCCCTGGGACCGCAGGCGGGCTGCGCACGGGCGCCTACCAATCGGAGGCGAAACCCGGCTTCCGCAACGGTGATTCGATATCGGGTTCCGTGATCACGCCCACCAAGTTCTTCGATGTGCTGTTCGGAATCTCCACCAACGCGGTCGATCCGCAGACCAGGGCCGCACTGCCCGCACCCTCGGTCACCCGGACCGGCACCGCGCTCTCCGCCGATGTCTCGGCCTGGGCGGCATCGTGGAACAACCAGGAGTTCAACCAGGGCGCTCCGAAACCGGTGCCGCAGACCGACGCCACCGCCGCCGGACAGGAGAACGTGGCCAAGGCGTGGGACGTGGTCTCGCAGCGGTGGCTGGCCCAGCCCGCCGCGGCGAAGTCGACCGGCCCATCGGCCACCGGCACCTTCGATCCCGCCACCCGGCGCTTCACCCTCGACTGGACCAGTCACATCCAGGGCGGACCGTTCAACGACTTCACCGGCGTCTGGCATCTGGAGGGCGTCTTCGAACCCGGACCCCCACCCACCCGGTGACCGCCTCCTCTCCCGATCGATCCGACGAAAGAGCCACGCATGTATCGCCTTCCGCGCACTCTCGGCCTCGCGATCGCGGCCACCCTGGCCGTGACCGTCCCCGCCGGCACCGCCGCCGCGGCGCCGACAACACCGCCCGCCCCAGCGCCCTCGGCCACCTCGCCGAGTACCGCACCGGCGGGGTCGAGCGCCTCGGCCCCGCCTGCCGTGGCCGGCGTGGTCCCGGGCGTGAACCCGGCCGATATCCAGTGCCCGCTGGGGTGGCCCAAGCCGAAGGAGAAGGGCGGCCTCGCGTCGCTGATCCTGCTGGCACCCGCCGCCGGAGCCTTCACCGATGAGGCCTTCGCCGCGGGACAGGCGTACGACCCGATCCTCAGCCTGATCGGGCCCTTCCTGGCAGCGCTCGCCCCGGAGATCACGAAGGCGCAGCCCGCGCTGGCGGGTCCGGTCGGAGCCCTCAACGGTGCCGAGCAAGCGGTCTACGACGCGATCAAGCCCTGGTACGCCCAGTACCGCCCCAAGGTGATCGACGCGCTGACTAAGGCGGGCAACGATCTCGCGCCGGTCCTGCAGGAGATGGTCGCAACCCCGCTCGGCGCCTGCTTCGTGGCCTGGGAGGCGCAGGTGCTCACGGGATTGCAGACCGGCCGGTGGTCGCCGATCGTCTTCAGCGGCCTGGGTGAACTGGCCGAACTCGCCCGCAGCGGCAAGGGCGGCGGCCCCGTCACCGGTTCCCCGACAGGTCCGAAGAGTGGTCCGAAGAACGACCCGAAGGCGGCACCGACGACCAGTGCCCGGCCGTCCGGACCGTCATCGTCCGTGGCGAAGCCGCCGGCCGCCGCGCCGACCACCGGGTCCGTCGCCGCGGTCAAGCCCTCGCCGCGACCCGTTCCCGCGCCGGTCGTCGTCGCGAAGCCGCGGTGATCGAGCTCCGGGACGTCACGGTTCGCTACGGCTCGACGGTGGCGGTCGAGGGCGTCAGCTTCACGGCCCCGTCGGGCGCGGTCACCGGGCTGATCGGCCCGAACGGCGCCGGCAAATCCACCACGCTGCGGCTCATCGCCGGGCTGGAGATCCCGACCTCGGGGACCGTCACCATCGACGGCACGCCCTACCACGAACTCCCCAACCCGGGCACCACGATCGGGGTGCTGCTGGATGCGGAGTGGGCGGCACCGTCGCGATCGGCGCGTGATCACCTACTGTGGCTGGCGGCGGCGATGGGACTGCCCGCTGCGCGGGTCGATGCGGCGCTGGAGCTGGTGGGGTTGCAGGAGGTCGCCCGGCAGTCGGTGGGGTCGTACTCACTGGGCATGCGGCAGCGTCTCGCGATCGCCGGTGCGGTTCTCGGTGATCCGGGAACCGTAGTGCTCGACGAGCCGGTCAACGGACTCGACCCGGAGGCCATCGCGTGGATCAGGCGCACCCTGCGGCGGTTGGCCGACGAGGGGCGCACGGTGCTGTTGTCCTCACACCTGCTCGCCGAGCTGGAGCAGACCGCAGATCGGGTGGTGGCCCTGCGCGACGGTGCGGTCGTCGCCGACGCCCCGCTCCCCGAACTGGTTCCGGCCGCCCGGTCCGGCAGGTCCGGGCTCGAGGAGGTGTACTTCCGGCTGACGGGCGACGACGACGCCCTGCCCATGGCGGATGTCGCGAACGGGACAACGGATTCGGTGATCCCACGGCCGGCGCTGCGCCGCGCGGTCTCGGCCGAGGCGCGAAAGGCGCGCACGTCGGCGGGCTACCGCGCTGTGCTCGGCGGCACGGTGGCGGTGAGCATCGCGGTCGCGATCGTGGTGGGCGTGTTCGCATCCGCGTTCCACGGCGCCACGGTGACCACGGCGGCGTACGGGTTCGGTCTGGTGGGCGGCGCGCTGCTCGCGGTCTCAGGTGTGCTGCTCGTGGGGCTCGACCGCGACCACGGCACGCTCGCATTGACCCGCGTCCTGATCCCCCGCCGCACACTGGTCTACACCGCGAAGGCCGTGGTCGCGGGCTCCGGGGGCGCGGTTGCGGGCCTGGCGTCCGCCGCGGTTGCGGCGGTGATCGGCGCGGTCGCGGGACTGCCCGCGCCGGCGGGCGAGGTCGTTCGCTTGGTGGTCGCGGCACCCGTCGCGGGTGCGCTGCTGAGCATCCTGGGCCTCGCGGTCGGGTACCTCGCATCGTCGACCACCGCCGGCGTGGGCGCGGTGCTGGGCTGGTGGTTCCTGGTGGAGGCGATCGCGGTTCCGGCGCTCCCCTTCGGCCGGGCGGTGCTGGCATGGCTTCCGGCGACGAACGCCCAGTTCGCCACGATCGGCGTCCCCGCGAACACCGTCTCCTGGTCGCCCTGGGTCTCGCTGGCGGTGCTCGCAGCCTGGGCGGCGGCGCTGTCGATCGCCGCGTGGGCCACCCGGCGGTAGCCCCCTGTCGCCGTTCCCCGTGGATGCCACGCGAGCGGAACTGCGCCTGATAGCGTCACGATCCGAGTCGGCTGCGGGAATCCGGTGGGAATCCGGGACTGGCGCGCAACGGTGTGAGGCACTGCCTCGAGTCCGATACCGCCCGGCTCGCGATGTCCATCGCCGCTCCCGCGCACGGGGTGGCCGACGAAACGAGTCGAACCATGCGCTCCGCGCTTCCCGCCCTCATCGCGTCCAGTGCCGTGCTCGCCGGGTGCGGCGCCGGCGCACCGTCGGCCGGCCCCAGCACGCAGGCCTCCGGGAACTTCCCCGTGACGGTCACGACGTGCGATGTCCCCTCGGAGGTCAAGGCCGCGCCGCAGCGGATCGTGACCATGAACCAGGGCGCCACCGAGGTGGCGCTGGCGCTGGGCGTCGCGAGCCGGATGGCGGGCACCGGTTACCTCGACGACGCGGTGGCCCCGCGGTACCAGGCCGACTACGCGACCATTCCCGTGCTGGCCCCGAAGTACCCCACGCAGGAGAAGGTCCTGTCGGTGAACCCGGACCTGATCTACGCGTCCTATGCCTCGGCATTCACGGACAAGGCCGGAGGGGAACGCGCGAAGTGGGCGGGTCGCGGCATTCCGACTGTGCTCGCCCCGGCGGGCTGCCAGAAGAAGCCCGAGCGCGCCACCTGGGACCTGATCTGGGACGAGTTCGCCGCAGCCGGAAAGGCCTTCGGCGCCGAGGAGGCGGCCGCTAAACTCACCGCCGACCAGAAGACGGAGCTGAACGGCGACGCACTCAAAGGCGCGGCCCGGGGCCAGCGGATCCTGTGGTGGGACTCCAAGACCGATATCCCGTTCGTCGGTGCGGGCAAGGGCTCGCCGCAGCTGCTGATCGAATCGGTCGGCGGGGTGAACGTCTTCGCGGACCGGCCCGGTAACTGGGCCGATGTGTCGATGGAGAACGTGATCGGCTCGAATCCGGACGTGATCGTGGTGGCCGATTCCACCAGCAGTCCCGCGCAGTCCCGCATCGACTTCGCCCGCACGGATCCGGCGATGAGTCAGTTGCGGGCCGTGCGGGAGAACAGGTTCGTGGTGATCCCGTTCTCGGAGACCACCTCCGGCGTCCGGTTGCTCGACGGGGCACGCCGGATCGCCGACGGCATCAAGGGACTGCCGTGACCACGGTCCTCGTCGGCATGTCGGCGGGTATCGATCCGGACGAGCTGACGGCGCTCGCCCTGCGCTCGGGTGCCGAGCCGGCCTTCCTCCAGGTGCACGATCCCGCGCTGGTCGATGTGCTCAGCCGGGCCGCCGACGGCGGTGCCCCCGAACTGCTGCTGATCGGGACCGGCTGGGCCGAACCGGGACCCAAGCGTTCATGGCTGCGCCGGGTGGCCGCGCACTGGTTGCGGGAGCGGCTCGCGCTCAGCGCCGCGGCCCCGACGGTGCGCCTCGCCCCGACGCTGCTCGCCGCGCCCGATCCGGCCCTCCTCGCCGCCGCGATCACCGCCGGTGGCGCTCCGATGGCCGCGGATGCAGCGCCGCTGGAATCGGCCGCGTGGGAGGAGGTGCCGCGCCACCGGCATCAGGTACTCGTGTGCCGCGGGCCGCGGTGTTCGGCGCGGGGTGCGTCCGGCCTCTCCGGCGCGCTGAGCGATGAGCTCCGGCGGCACGACCTGGGCGACGACGATGTTCTGGTCACGGTGACGGGGTGCCAGTTCCCGTGCAATCACGCGCCGGTGATCACGGTGCAACCCGACGACGCCTGGTACGGCGGGGTGAGCGTCGACGATGTGCCGCGGCTGGTCGCGGAGCACCTGCTGGAGGGCGGGCGCCTGGTGGGCCGGCAGCTTCCCCGCACCCGGTCCTGATCCAGGAATAATCGGACCGCAGTCCGGAGTTGAGGGGGCTATGAAGAAGATCGGATTCCTCTCGTTCGGACACTGGAGCGACGCGCCGGGGTCACGGACCCGCAGCGCATCGGACGTCTTGCACCAGTCGATCGATCTGGCGGTGGCGGCGGAGGAGGTGGGCGCCGACGGCGCCTACTTCCGCGTGCACCATTTCGCTCAGCAGCTCGGATCGCCCTTCCCGCTCCTCGCCGCCGTGGGCGCGAGGACCTCGCGGATCGAGATCGGCACGGGCGTGATCGACATGCGCTACGAGAATCCGCTGTACATGGCGGAGGACGCGGGCGCTGCTGATCTGATCGCCGGTGAGCGACTGCAGCTCGGGGTGAGCCGGGGATCGCCCGAGCAGGTGATCGACGGCTGGCGCTACTTCGGCTACGAGCCCGGCGAGGGCGAGACCGATGCCGATATGGGACGCTCGCACACCGAACTGTTCCTCAAGGTGCTCGAGGGCCAGGGTTTCGCGCAACCGAGCCCTCGGCCGATGTTCCCGAATCCGCCGGGCCTGCTGCGGGTGGAGCCGCACTCCCCTACGCTGCGCGACCGGATCTGGTGGGGCGCGGCATCGGACGCGACCGCCGAGTGGACGGCGAAGCAGGGCATGAACCTCATGAGCTCCACGCTGAAGACCGACGAGTCGGGCGAGCCCTTCCACGTCCAGCAGGCCACGCAGATCCGCAAGTTCCGCGAGGCCTGGACGGAGGCCGGACACGACCGTGAGCCGCGGGTCTCGGTGAGCCGCAGCATCATGCCGATCATCGACGACGAGAGCCGCGCCTACTTCGGTCACGAGGGCCGAGGAAGTGATCAATTCGGCACCATCGACTCGTTCCGTGCGGTGTTCGGCCGCACCTACGCCGCCGAACCGGATCAGCTGATCGAGCAGTTGCGGGAGGACGAGGGCATCGCCGCCGCCGACACGCTGTTGGTGACGGTGCCGAATCAGCTGGGAGTGGAGTACAACACGAAGCTCCTGGAGTCCTTGGTCAAGGACGTGGCCCCGGCCCTCGGCTGGCGCTGACTCGACTGCCGCCTAGCCCTGATTCACCTTCACCGCGAGAACAGGGCAGGTCGCATCGAGCAGGATCCGCTGCGCGGAGGAACCGAACAGCAGCTTGCCGGTCGGGGTGCGGTGCTTGATACCGATGATGAGCACGGAGGCGTCCAGCTCCGTCCCGGCGTCGACGAGTCCGCCCACCGGATCGCGATCGAGTTCCTTCGGGTGCCGGAAGGTGACCGCGAGGCCCCGCTCGGCCGCATTCGCGATATCCGGCTCGTCCCCGTCCAGGATGAAGATCACGATCTCCTCCCTGCCGCGACGTTCCGACTCCGCGTAGGCCGCTTGGAGGGCCGCCGCGCTCTCCGGGGTCGTCGAGTGGGCGACGAGAATCGTCATGGTCAGACATCCTTTCCGGTACGGGAGGTGACGACTTGGCGGGCCTTGAGCAGGAGCACCAGGAGCAACAAGCTGTAGAGGCCGACCGAGATGGGCGAGGACACGAACACCGAGTAGTTCCCGTTCGACGAGAGCAGAGCATCACGGGCGCTGGTCTCGGCGAGCGGCCCGAGCACCATGCCGATCAGCAGGGGCGCGATCGGCACGTCGTAGCGCTTGAAGGTGAAGGCCAACAGCCCGATACCGAGGAACATCACCAGATCGAAGGTCGTCGGCGAGGTCGCATAGATCCCGAGTCCGCAGAAGACGATGATGCTGCCGTACAAGTAGGGCGCGGGAATCAGCAGCAGCTTCGCCCATAGCTGGGCGAACGGCAGATTGATGATCAACAGCACGACCATGGCGATGAAGAAGCTCGCGAGAAGCGCCCACACCAGGTCCGGCGAATTGTCGAACAGCAACGGCCCGGGCTGAAGCCCGTACTGCCGGAAGGCTGCGAGCATGATGGCGGCGGTCGCGGAGACCGGCAGGCCCAGTGAGAGGAGCGCCCCCATCGCCATGCCTGTTGTCGAGTTTCCCGCGGCCTCCGGCGCTGCGAGCCCTCGGGGTGCCCCCTTTCCGAACATCGGGACCTTCCGTCGCCTGTCCAGACGGCGCTCCATGTCGTAGGCCAGGAAGGTCGGGACCTCCGATCCGCCCACGGGAATGACACCGAAGGGCAGCCCGATGGCGGTGCCGCGGCCCCACGCGGGCATCGCCTCCTTGAACTCGGAGCGGGAGAGCCACGCACGCCCGGCCTTGGCGCCCAGCGCCTTCGGAGCGGGATCGCGGCGGAATCGTCCTGCCACGATGATGATCTCACCGAGCGCCAGCATGCCGACGGCGACGATGACCAGCGAAATCCCGTCGAACAGGTTCGCGGAGCCGAACGTGAATCGCTCGGTCCCGGAGATCTGATCTATCCCGACAGTGGCCAGCATCAGCCCCATCACCAGGGATGCGAGTCCCTTGATCACGGATTCGGAAACGACCGAGGAGATCGCACCGAAGGCGAGCAGGGCGAGGGCGAAATACTCGGCTGGACCGAACTTCGTCGAGACATCCGCCATGAACGGGGCGAGAAGGACCACCAGGAAGGATGCGACCATGCCGCCGATGAAGGCACCGATCGCAGCGATCGCGAGCGCTTGCGGTGCTCTTCCCGTTTTCGCCATCTGATGACCTTCGAAGGTCGAGGCGATCGCCGAGGCCTGACCGGGAGTATTCATCAGGATGGCCATCGTCGAATCTCCGAAGAGGCCGCCGAAGTAGATGCCGGAGAACAGGATGAAGGCCGCGGTGGGATTGAGCGCGAAGGTCATCGGCAGAAGAAGCGCGACAGCCATTGACGAACCCAGGCCCGGCAGAACGCCCACGGCGGTCCCGATCAGGCAGCCGATGACGACCCACATGAGGTTCGCAGGCGACAGGGCACCCGCGAATCCGTCGAGTAGCAGTCCGAATTGATCCATGTCTACAGGCCCCCCAAGATCCCGGACGGAAGCGGGACATCCAACAGGACGCCGAAGATGAGGAAGACCAGACTGGAGAGCAGCAGGGCGGCAGAGACGTCGACCAAGGGTCGCTTGCTGTCGAACGCTCTCGTCACGCACCAGAAGAGCAAGGCAGCCGCGAGAATCCAGCCGAGGATCTCGAGCAGGACCGCGAAGGCCAGCAGCCCACCGATGAGCCAGCCCGCAGCAGCCCAATCGGTGTACGTCCGGAACTTCTTCTCGGCCCGCGCGAGCTCATCGGGATGACGGATGAAGCTCACCGCGAGAGCCGCGGCGAGCGCATACCCCGCGAGTGCGAGCAGCCACGGGAAGAAGGTCGGTCCGGGCTTATCCTTGGCCTGGACGTCCATGGTGAGAATGCCGATAACGACGAGTGTGCTCGCAGCGGCGAGGATCGCCGGCACGACGAGCGCGGAACGTCCGCTCGGGGTGCGCGCCGTCGCAAGGCTCGCCCCTTCGTCCTCCATGGTCATTTGCCCAGCTCCTCGTACAGTCCGGCGACGACGCGATCCTCGTCGGCGATGAAGGTCGCGAGTTCGGGCCCGTCGAGCCAGGACCGCGTCCACTTGTTCCTGCGCTCGGCCTCCGCCCAGTCCTCCGTCCGCAAGACCTCGGCGAAGACGTCCCGAATGTTCTTGACATCGTTGGAGGAGATCCCCGGTGGCGCGAAGATCGCACGCCAGTTCGCCAGCGTGACTTCGTATCCCAATTGGCGGAGCGTCGGAAGATCGACCCCGCTGATCGGATCCTTGGCTGCCATCGCGAGCCCGCGCAGTCGCCCTGTTTGAATCTGGTCCACCAGGTCGGCGTAGCCGGAGAACGCAGCCTTGGCGGTACCGGTCACCAGCGCCTGTGCCACCTCACCGCCGCCGGCCTTCGGTATGTACGTCGTAGCCTTCGGCGAAATTCCTGCGGCCCTGGCAAACTGGGCCATGACCAGCTGGTCGAAACTTCCGCCGCCGGTGAACGGGAGCGATTGCGGGTTACTCTTCCACGCTGCAACCAGGTCGTCGACGGTCTTGTACGGGGAGTTCGCGGGCACCACGAGCACGTCGTATTCTTCGAAGATCCGCGCGATCGGGGTGACATCGGAAACCTTCACCGCCGATTTGGTCTGCTGGACGCCGGCTACGAGTCCGGTACCGCCGACCATCGCGACATCAGCGCGCCCCGGCATGGAGTGGAGCCGAGACAGCCCGATCGTCCCTGCGGCTCCCGGAACGTTGATCACTTGAATGTTCGTGGCGATCTTATCTTTTCGCATGATCGCCTGCGATTCGCGCATGACGAGGTCCCAACCGCCGCCGGCGCCCGCGGGAGCGATGAGCGTTGCTTTGTTGCGAATGTCAGCGGTAAGGCCACCTCGTTGAAAGGAGTAGTAGACGGCCGCGGAGACCACGACGACCACGACGAGCAGGTAGACCGCCCAGGCAAACGCCTTTCGCTGTCCTGGTGGACCTTTCGAGCGCCCCGACTCGTCCACAGCCTCCGCCACGATCTCGCCCTCCTCGACCACATGATGAGAACACCCGATGAGGACGCCAGCTTAACGCCGAGTTAACGCGATCCGAGGCGAATGCAAAACTTCAACAAATAGCAAGGTTTGCGAATCTCAAGTTGTTGCGACAATTGTTGCACCGCAGCCGGTTCGGACAGTGGTCGTCGCCCGGCACAACGTGCTGATGAGGGTGCGGAATCATCCGGAGCACCGAGTGCACGGCGACGCGGTCGAGATCCTCTGATCAGACGAGGGAGAACCTCATCAGGACGCGGGTGAAGCCGTTCAGCACCGAGGTGGTATCGGTGACGTACTCGAATCCGGCGCGCTCGAACAGCGCTCGCGTTCCGACGTACGCCATCGTGAGGTCGACCTTCGCGCCGCGGTTGTCCACGGGATAGGCCTCGACCACCCGTGCCCCGTTGTCCCGGGCGAAGGCGAGCGCACCGTCGACCAGGTGGTGGCTGATGCCCTGCTTGCGGTGACCGGGGCGCACTCGGATGCACCACAGGGACCACGGGTCGAGGTCGTCGACGTGCGGGATCTTCCGGTTGGTGGCGAAGCTGGTGTCCGAGCGCGGGTGGATCGCCGCCCAGCCCACCGGCTCCTCGCCGTCGTACGCGAGCACGCCGGGCGGCGGGGTCTCGGCGCACAGGCCGCGCACCCGGTCGGCGCGGGCGGGGCCGCGCAGCTCCTGGTTCTCCTTGGAGCCGATGCGGTAGCTCAGGCAGAAGCACACGTTCGAGGTGTCCTTCTTCGGACCGACCACCGCCCGGACATCGTCGAAGACGGTGGCCGGGCGGACGTCGATGGGCATCGGTGCGCCCTAGTCGGTCTGGACCTCGCTGCGGTCGCCGGACCACAGGGTGTGGAAGGTGCCGGCCTTGTCGACGCGCTTGTAGGTGTGCGCGCCGAAGAAGTCGCGCTGGCCCTGCACCAGGGCGGCGGGCAGCCGGTCCACGTTGAGCGAGTCGAAGTAGCTCAACGCGGTGGCGAAGCCGGGGACGGGCACGCCCGCCTGGGTCGCGGTGATCACCACGCGGCGCCACGCGGCCTCGCCGTCGCGGATGGCCTGCGCGAAGTACGGTGCTTCGAGAAGCGTGGCGAGGTCGGGGTTCTCGGCGTAGGCGTCGGCGAGCACGTTGAGGAACTGGGCGCGGATGATGCAGCCGCCGCGCCAGATCTTGGCGACGGCACCCTTATCGATGTTCCAGTCGTACTTCTCGGCGCCGGCGATGATCGCGTCGAAGCCCTGGGCGTAGGCCACGATCTTCGAGGCGTAGAGCGCCTTGGCCACGTCGTCGACGAAGGAGTCGTCGACCGCCGGGGCTTCGGGACGGGCGATGCCGAGCGCACGGACCGCGTCACGCTGGCCCCGCTTGGAGGAGACGGCGCGGCCGAACACGGCCTCGGCGACTCCGCCCACGGGCACGCCCAGGTCGAGGGCGGTCTGCACGGTCCAGACGCCGGTGCCCTTGCTGCCGGCCTGGTCGACGACGATATCGACGAAGGGCTTGCCGGTCTCGGCGTCGACATGCTTGAGGATCTCGGTGGTGATCTCGATGAGGTAGCTGTTGAGCGGCCCCTCGTTCCACTTCTTGAAGATGTCCGAGATGGCGGAGGGCGAGTGGCCGGCCACGTTGCGCAGCAGGTCGTAGGCCTCGCCGATGAGCTCCATATCGGCGTACTCGATGCCGTTGTGGATCATCTTGACGAAGTGCCCGGCGCCGTCGGTGCCGACGTGCGTCACGCAGGCCTCGCCCTCGGCGACGGCGGCGATCGAGGCGAGGATCGGGCCCAGGGTCTCGTACGACTGGGCCGTGCCGCCGGGCATGATCGACGGTCCCTTGAGCGCACCCTCCTCGCCACCGGAGATGCCGGCGCCCACGAAGTGGATGCCGGTCGGCGAGATACGCGCCTCGCGGGCGATGGTGTCATGGAAGTTGGCGTTGCCACCGTCGACGATGATGTCGCCCGGCTCGAACCGCTCGGCCAGCTGGTCGATCACGGCATCGGTGCCGGCACCCGCCTGCACCATGATGATCGCGGTGCGGGGCTTGGCGAGGCTGGCGACGAAATCGTCGATCGACTCGCTGGCGACGAAGTTCGCCTCGGGATGGTTGGCGGTCACCTCACGCGTCTTCTCCGGCGACCGGTTGTAAATGGCCACGGTGTTGCCCTCTCGGGAGGCCAGGTTGCGGGCCAGGTTCGAGCCCATCACCGCCATCCCCACCACACCGATGTTCGCCTGGGCGTCGTTGCTGGTCATAACTGGTTCGTACCCTCTCGTCGTGGCCCGTCGCCGTTCCGCTCCTACGCTACTCCGGGGCCATCACGGTGAGCACCGGTACGGGTGCGTCGAGCAGGACGCGCTGCACGGCGCTTCCCACCCCTCAAGGGACTGACCACCTTGGTGATCGGGCTATCGGTGGCCCTCGTCGGCACCGAGCACGAGCTAGAGCCGCGTACAACAAGCTCCAGATGCGGCGCAGTGCCGACGTCTCAAGATTCCGCTCTCACGTCACGGCACCGGTTACGCGCCCTAGGGTGGGAACTATGGCTCGCATCCGTGCTCTGGAACCTGGCTCCCAAACTGTTCGCCGGCACCCTACCGAGGTCGATTGCTACTACTCCGTGGTTACCGACGGCAACGGTGACCTCTTACATCTCTCCACATTTGGCTCTGACGATCGTCAGTCAGATCCGAAGAGCAGCCAGTCAATCCAACTCGACGAGGCTGCTGCTGGCCAACTGCTCGACATTATTGTTAAGGCATTTCCGACGTTGTCCCAGCGCCTGTACTAGCTGGATCAGACCGGCAGCGCGCCGAGGTCCTGCCCACGGATCCGCTGGGAGATGACCTGCGTGATGCCGTCACCCCGCATAGATACACCATACAGCGCGTCGGCAACTTCCATCGTCGGCTTCTGGTGCGTGATCACGATCAACTGGGACTTGTCCCGCAGCTGCTCGAACAACGAGATCAAGCGCCGCAGGTTGGTGTCGTCCAGAGCCGCCTCGACCTCGTCCATCACGTAGAAGGGTGAGGGCCGGGCACGGAAGATGGCCACCAGCATGGCGATGGCGGTGAGAGACTTCTCGCCACCGGACAGCAGCGAGAGCCGCTTCACCTTCTTGCCCGGCGGGCGGGCTTCGACGTCGATGCCGGTGGTGAGCATGTCGGAAGGATCGGTGAGGATCAGCTTGCCCTCGCCACCGGGGAACAGCGTCGCGAACACCTCCACGAACTCGCGCTCCACGTCCACCCAGGCCTCGGTGAACACCTGCAGGATCTTGGCGTCCACCTCGTCGACCACGCTCAGCAGATCCTGCCGGGCTGATTTCACGTCTTCCAGCTGGGTGGACAGGAAGTTGTAGCGTTCCTCCAGCGCCGCGAACTCCTCCAGCGCCAGCGGATTCACCTTGCCCAGCGTGGCGAGGTCCTTCTCGGCCAACTTCAGCCGGCGCTCCTGAGCGGCGCGCTCGAAGGGCATGCCCACCGGCCGGACCACCTGCTCGCCCCGCTCCCGGGCCGCCTCGTACTCGTCGAGCTCCAGCTGCGACGGAGGCAGCGGCACATCGGGTCCGTACTCGGCCACGAGATCGTCGGGGGCCATACCGAACGAGGTGAGCACCTGCTCCTCGAGTTGCTCGATCCGCAGCGCCGCCTGCGCCCGCGCCACCTCATCGCGGTGCACGGCATCGGTCAACTGGGTCAGCCGGGCCGACAGCGCCGTCGACTCCTGCCGCGCCACATCCAGGGCACCCGCTCGCTGCGCGCGCGTCGCCTCCAGCGAATCCCGGTGCGCGGCAGCCCGCGTCACCGCGCGCCCCAGGCGATCCGCCACCAGCGCGGCGCCTTCCGCACACGCCGACGCCACTGCGGCGGCCTGCATGCGCACAGCCGCGGCGCGCTCCATCCGCTCCCTGTTCGCGCGCTCCGCGGCGGCCGCACGGCGCAACCCCTCGGCCTTGCCCCGCACGCCCACGGCGCGCTCCTCGGCGCTGCGCTTGGCGAGCCGAGCCTCCATCTCCACGCTGCGTGCCGAGGCCAACGCCGCCGCGGCGGCGTCCCGCTCGTCGGTTCCCACCGACACCGAATCCTCGGGAAGCTCCTCCGCCAGCCGCAGCCGCTCCTCGTGCTCGACGAGCGCCGCCTGCGTCTCGTCCCGCGACGATTCGATCCGATCCCGCTGCGCCACCAGGCGTTCGGCCTCGTCACGCGCGCTCCGGGCGGCCTGCCCCAGCCGTGCCAACTGCTCGTAGATCGCGCCGAGTTGCGCATCCGACTCGTGCAGAGCCGCGAGCGCCGCCTCGGTCACCTCACGCCGCGCGGCCAGATCCTCGGTCGCACCGGCCAGCGCCGCAGTCACGGACTCCACCGATCGCCGGGTCTCCCCCAGCGACGATTCCGCCGCATCGATCGCCTTCTGCACCTCCAGCGTGGACTGCCGGGCGGCGGAACCACCGGTGAGCACGCCGTGGGCGATCACGTCACCGTCGGTGGTCACGGCCCGCAGCTCCGGCCGCGCCTCCACCACGGACACCGCGGAGGCGACCGAGTCGACCAGTACCACCGAGGCCAGCGCGGATGCCACCACACCGTCCAACGCCGACGGGGCGGTCACGCACTCGCTCGCCCACACGGCACCGTCGGTCAGCGAACCCGCCGGGGACGACGGGGCGGCGAGCCCCTCGACCACGAGCGCGGCGCGGCCCCCGTCGGCCTCGCGCAGTCGGGCCAGCGCGGCGGACGCCACGGCCACCGACGGTGCGGCGACCGCCTCGGCGATCGGGCCCAGCGCCGCGGCGATGGCCTTCTCGTATCCGGGGCGGATCTGCAGCCGCTCGGCGACGGCCGCGGTGATCCCGTCCACGTGCTCGACGACCCAGGCGGCACCGTCGCCCCGGTCCAGGTTCAGGGTGAGCGCCTCGATCCGGGCAGCCAGCGAGGCCACCTTCTGTTCGGCGGCGCGCTCGGCGGCCTGCAACTCCTCGACGCGGGCCTGCGCCGCGACCAACGCGGCCGAGCTGCGTTCGTGATGCTCGTCCAGGCCGGCCTCGTTGGCGTCCAGCTCGGCGATCTGCCCCTGGACCTGTTCGAACTCGGTCTCCGCGGCCTCGGCGCGCTCCACGGCCTCGGCGATGGCCGCGGTGAGGCGTCCGGCCTCGGCGTCGACGGATTCGGCGCGGGTGCGCAGGGTCTCGACCTGCCCCGCCAGGCGGGCGAGCCCTTCCCGACGGTCCGCGACCGCCGCAACGGCGGCCATGTGCGCGGTCTCCGCGGCGCGGGCGGCCTCCTCGCGCTCGGCCAGCTCCTCGGCGGCGCCCTCCAGGATCATGGCGGCCTCTTCGAGGGCCTCCATGAGCTCGGCCTCTTCCTCGGCCACGCGCTCGGCCTCGGCGTCCAGCTCATCGGGATCGCGGCCGGGGGCGTGCTGCACGGGCTCGGACAGCAGCCGGGCCCGCTCGGAGGCGATGCGTCCCGTCGACGAGACCCGTTCGGCCAGCGCCGACAGCGAGAACCAGCCCTCGCCGGCAGCCTTCACGGCCGGATCGAGCGCGGCCACGGCCTCGGAGTGCGAGGCGACCAGCGCGCTGATCTCCTCCAACTGCGCCGCGACGATGTTCTGCTCCTCGCGCACCGCGGCCTCGTTGCCGCTCTGATCGGCGAGCTCGGCGCGGCGCCGGACGAGATCGTCCGCGGCGATCCGCAGCCGGGCGTCGCGCAGGTCGGCCTGGATCGTCTGGGCCCGTCGTGCCACCTCGGCCTGCCGTCCCAGCGGCTTGAGCTGGCGCCGCAGCTCCGTGGTCAGGTCGGTGAGCCGCGCCAGGTTGGCCTGCATCGAGTCGAGCTTGCGGACCGCCTTCTCCTTGCGGCGGCGGTGCTTGAGCACGCCGGCCGCCTCCTCGATGAAGGCGCGACGCTCCTCGGGCTTGGATTCGAGGATGGCCGCCAGCTGCCCCTGCCCGACGATCACGTGCATCTCGCGGCCGATACCGCTATCGGAGAGCAGCTCTTGGACGTCCATGAGCCGGCACTTGGTGCCGTTGATCTCGTACTCGCCGGCGCCGTCGCGGAACATGCGCCGCGTGATGGAGACCTCGGAGTAGTCGATGGGCAGCGCGCCGTCGGAGTTGTCGATGGTCAGCGTGACCTCGGCGCGGCCCAGCGGCGCGCGGCCGGAGGTGCCGGCGAAGATGACGTCCTCCATCTTGCCGCCGCGCAGGCCCTTGGCGCCCTGCTCGCCCATCACCCAGCGCAGGGCGTCGAGGATGTTCGATTTGCCCGATCCGTTGGGACCGACGACGCAGGTGATGCCCGGTTCGAGGCGCAGCGTGGTCGCCGAAGCGAAGGACTTGAAGCCCTTCAGCGTGAGCGACTTGAGATACACGATTGTCGAGAATACCCGTGGTGTCGGATGCCGCGACCTCGCGGTATCGCTCGGCGCGCCTGGTCAGTGGGCGTAGCGGTGATCATCGCGGGGGCTTCGAGCCGAGCGGCTTCGTGCTGAGCGCCCCGCGGGCGTCGACGACCAGCTGCCAGTAGGCCCCGTCATCGCTGCGAATCACCGGTCCGGCCGCCGGTGAGTCGGCGACGGTGGGCGCACGCATCAGCATCGGGCCGAGCACGGTGCTACCGCGGACGCCGTAGCGGCCCTGCACGCTCCATCCCTCCGGGAAGAGGGACAACGATACGTCCTCGGCCGCGCCCGAGATCAGATTGACGGCGGTGCCCTGCGGGCAGCCCGTGTCGTCGATCCGCACCGGGATCGGGGGCGCGGTCGTGCCGGTATCGGTGTCGAAGGCGACGTTCGCGAGGTACGGCTGCCGGCAGTACCTGAGATCGATCCCCACTTTCCGGGCGCCGATCTTGACGTTCACCAGGCCCAGCTGGGCCGGCCCGCCGTTGGCGTCGCCGATGGCCAGGCCGGTGTCGCAGCCCTCGAACCAACAGTTGGTGAGGAACCAGTCGTTCGCGGCGCCCTCCACCCGGATGTGCGTCTCGGTGACCCGCGGGTCGCCGGTGCCCACCAGCTCGACGTTGGTGAGCGAGAGGCCGGCGTTGTGATCTGCGCCGGACCCGAGGATGCTGATGCGGTTGTTGGCGAACTTGCACGCGGTGACGTAGTTCTGAATGCACTTCGTGGTGATGCCCACCCCGAAGTTGTTGATGTCGGAGTTGATGAAACTGGTGCCGCCGGTGTTCTCCTCCATCACCACACCGCGTTGGCCGTGGAAGCGCGGCGCGGTCTCGGCGTTGTGCTCTCCGCGGAGGGTCACCGCATCGAAGGAGCAGCGGAACGAATTCGCGAGCTGCACCGCTGTCGCCTTCACGCCGGTCAGGTGGAAACCCATGCGGGAGAAGGCCACGCGGTGCCTGTCGCGGAGCGTGATGAGCGTGCCCTCGCCGTCGTACACCACCGTGCTGAGGTCGGCACCGGCACCGATGATCGTGGTGAAATCGGGGAGGTCGGGAAAGCGGGTCACGCGGTAAGCGCCCGGCGGCACGTAGATGGGGGCTTTGCCCGCGGCTGCGCGGACCGCCGCATCGAAGGCGGCGGTGGCATCGGCCTTCCCGTCCCCGACCGCCCCGTAGGAGGCGATGCTGATCCGGCCGTCGGGCCCGGGGTCGACGGGGGTCGGGGGCTCGGCGGACGAGCGACAGGCGGCGGCGGTCGTGGCGGCCGCACCAACCCCCAGGCCCAAGAGGAGGCGTCGGCTCAGAACTCCTTCGCGTCCTTCGGCCTCGTCCTCACCCACGATCGCTCCCGACGGTCCCCCGGTCGCTGCACCACTGCAGCACCGTTTCCGCGACCGCCGCGCGGACATCGGCGTGGTAGGCGGGGTGATCGCCGAATTCGGTGGATACGATGTCGATTCGCGGGGCGGGACTGCGCCGGTTCAGGCTCCGGAGGCCCTCCCCACCGCGCTGTCCGGTGAACCACTCGGCGTCCGGCGGCGCCAGGACCACCGTGGTGTGCACATCAGCGTCCGCCAGCGGGCGCAGGAGGACCTCCGGCACCTGGGTGATTCCCGCGATACCGAGGAGGCGCCAGGCCGGGTACGGAAGCCGGGACTGCAGCAGGGCCTTCACCCGCCCGCGGAACGAGCGTTGGAAGGCGGGATCGGACCGCGGCACCCCCTGCGCGTCCGGGCCATCGGCATTGCGCAGCGCGCGTTTGGTGCGCCACGACCAGATCACGGGGTTGACGAGAACCGCTGCGTCCAAACGGGATTCCCGCCCGAGATGCGCCGTCAGCCAGGAACCCGAGCACACGCCGACCGCGGCCAGTCCCGCCGAGTCCGGATCGGCGGCGGCCGCGGCGGTATCGGCGTCCTCGCGTGCCTCCTCCGAGTAGCCGTGCGCGCGTTCTCCGCGGAGCACCACCCCGGACTCCCCCGCGCCCCGGCGATCGAAACGCACCGCCACCACACCGGTTCCGGCGACTCTGCGTGCCAAGCGCACCCACTCACGGTTCGGGCCGTGGTGGGTGTCATTGGCCGTCGCGAAGAACAGCACGCCGGGCGTCGCGTCCCCTGCCGATTCCGATGCGTGCCCTGGGGGTGTCGTCCGAATGCTGAACAGTGAATGGGGACCGAGGTATTCGATGCTCTCGGTCACCTCGCCGCCCGCCGGGTCACGCAGGCGCGCGGTCCGGCGGATCGGTGGGTCGACGGGGACCTCCGGACCGGTGGCGGCGGTATCGAGCCAGTCGGTGATCGCGTCGATGGCGTCGTCCGGGATGCGCACGAGGTAGTCGGGGGGCTGGACGTACTCGGCCATGTGCTCGACGTCGAGGCGGTCCGCGTCGACCGCCGTCGCGAAGGCCTCGACTTTGCGGTCGCCGCCTCCCGGCCGGGTCGCCACCAGCCATCGGCCACCGGTGCCGACCCTCTCCGGATCCAGGCGCAGCCCGGACAGGGCCGCGGCCGCGGTCTCCGACAACGTGGTCCCGATGAGCGGCACGGAGCCGGACACCGATCGGTCGTCTGCGCCGACCGTCATCAGGTACAGGGCCCGTTGCTCGCGGAGGAAGGCCCGCCCGGAGGAGACCGGATCCCACAGTACGACCGGCCCCGTCTCGTGTCCCTCGGTCAGCGCGCGGGCGGCCATCAGGCAACCGGCCCGGAGCCCGACGACGGCGGGCGGCCCGGCGTTCAGCTCGCGCAGGTAGGCCAAGCCCGTACGACAGCTCGCCGCCCACTGCTCGACGGCGTCGTCACCGTCTTCGGAATGCGCGGAATCCCCGGTACCGAGGTAATCGATACGGAGGACGGCGAGCCCCCGGTCGGCCAGTTGTGCGGCGAGCCTCCGCATTCCACGGGTCGCATCGAACTGCTCCTTCGCGAGCGAAGGGAGCAGCAGCACCGATCCCCGGGCGCGGCCCGAGGCGGGCAGATGGAGCACACCGAAGACCGCATCCGGATCCGTTCCCAGGTAGGTGTGCACCTCGCGGTGCGAGACGGGGCCAGCGGCGGCACGATCGTCGGTGCGCTGCTCCTCGGTCACCTCCGTCACTCCTTGGTTCCGATCGGAAGCCGCTGCCACCAGGGGTTCGACTTCGCCGCGACGACGGTGTGCCCGGCCCGGGAGGGCTCGTTCATCCCGAGGGCGCGGCGGTACCCGTCCGGCGATCGCGTGCCCAGGCGCGCCACCACCAGGCGCACCCTCTCGTCCAACCGCGCCGGGGATTCCGCCGGCACGCCGCCGAGGATCACGTAGTCGAAACCCGCGCCGAGCGTGCGCACCACATCGTGCGCGCGTGGTGACAGGAGGCGATCGGACACCGTCGAATCGGCTGCGTCCCCGGATCGAGCCCCGGACGGGAGCACCGCCACCGTGCCCGCCTCCGGCGCCAGGGTCCGGGAAACGCTCTGCGCGCCGTCGACGCCCGCGGCCAACGCAGCGCGCAGGCTCGGCTCCGCTCCGCCCGACGCGTCACCCGCCGACGCCGAGGCGGCGGAGGCGGGTCCCACCGCACGGCAGTCGATCAGCAGCACAGCGGAATCGGTGTCGGCCAGATCCTCGGCGAGGGTCTGCGCCATCGGCCAGGCGTCACCGTCGACCGCCGACACCAGAATCGACACACCGGTCCCCGCCGAGGCGGCACCGGCGGCCGCGACGACGGTATCGCGCACCGCGACGCCGTTCTCGGCGCGCACGACCGGGACGCCGAGGTCGTCGCCCAGTTCGCCGGCCGTCGCGACGCGCGGACGAAGCCTGATCAGGACGAAGGCCGCGGCGCACCCCAGGAGGACACCGACCGCGAGACCCGCGGCGCCGTACTTCGACACCGGGGCAACCGATGCGACGGCCCCGGATCCGTCCGTCACGGGGAGCAGCCGCACCCACGGCGGCAACCCGGGCCTCGGGAGTTCGAGTTCGGACACCTCGCGAGCCAGTTGGCGTGCGGTCTCCCCCGCCAGCCCCTGCGCGATCACGTCGGACGGGTGGGTCGCCGTGAACTGCAGCAACAACGTCCCCGGGGCGAAGGTCACCTTCACCTGGGCGGCGATCTCCTCCGGACTCATCGTCAGCTGCAGCGCTTTGGCGACCTCGGCGGTGATCTTCGGGGAGGTGCCGAGCTCGGCGTAGGTGGCCATCCGGGCCTGGGCGGCCTGGACCGAGTTGTACATGTCGCCGCCCGAAGTGCCGGAGTTGTTCACCACCACGTAGGACTGCGCCGTCGCGGTGTACACGAGGGGCCTGGACTGCGCGTACCCGACGCCGAGGACCGTTCCGGCGACCGCGCAGATCAGGACGAGCCACCACCCTCGCCGCACGAACTGGGTGACGTCACGGAGCGTCACTATGGGATTCCTTTCGGTACGGCCGCAAGAACCGGAGCGGCGACTCCGGGGCCGGGGTTCGACGGCGGACTCCCGCATTCGGACCGCATGCCTGCCTCGCCCCCACTGGCCTCGGCGTGCGCACCCCGTGCGCGCTGGCGATCTTGCGCACCCAGGATACGGATGAACCATACGACTGCAAAGACCGCGGTGGCGAGCACACACTGCTGCAGTCCCTTCCCCGCGACCTCCGAAATGCCCAGCGCGCCGCGCTCGAACAGGGCGGGCAGTGCGACGAAGACCACCCCCATGGTGAGCACCGGGACGGATCGTCCCCGCAGGCACCGGGATACCGCGCACACGGCCAGCAGCACGAGGATCGATTCCACGAGGACACCCGACGTTCCGCCGATCCGGATCCCCTCGTTGATGTGCCCTTCCGCCAGCGAGACCTGCACGCCCGACATGTCGACGGAGCTGGCGCGCACCCGCTCCGCCCAGTCCGGCCCGGCGAGCTTCTTGTCGACACCGAGCTGCGCGGGAATCAGGTTCAGGGGCATCCGGAGCAGGACATCGGAGATATCGAGATAGCCGGGCCCCCGGTAGAAGGTGTTGTCGGTGGCGGCCTCGAACAGGTCGAACCGCCGGATCAGCGGCAGGAGCGGCCCCCACGCGGGCGGATACGGCGCATCGATGCCCGAGGTCAGGTGCGCGGTCGTCGCGCCGACCTTGAGGCCCTGGAGCGCGCCGAAGACGCCCACCGCACCGATCCCGCCGACCGCGAGCAGTACGGCGCGCATCTTCGTGAATCCGGTGAGGAGCAGGCGCACCGTGACCGCCATCAGGGCACCCATGAAGGGGGTCTTCGACGACTGCACCACCCCCCACGCGAACTCGCCCCCCACCAGGACGGCGATCGCGACGGCGTTCCACCGTGGCGAATCCAGTCGCAGGTAGAGGATGAGGGCCGCGGCGCCGATGGCTCCCATCCCGGTGAAGATGGACAGGTAGGGATTGGCTGCGGCGACCTCACCGGCGCGACTCACGGTGCCGGTGAGGTACGCGAAACCCCTGGCCGCCAGTCCCACGCACCACAGCACGACGAAGGTGGCGATCACGGCGGCCGATTGCTTCGGCAGGTCCGCGTCGGGCCGCCGGTCCGGCGGTTGGAGGCGTTGGAACAGGACGAAGGCGGCGACGCAGGCAACGTAGATCCAGAGCCCCGAGGTGACCGGCGGGAGCACCTGGGCGATGCCGCGGTCGTATCCCGCGTGGAAGAGCCGCGTATCGGCGATGTTGTCGCCGAACGACGGTGTCGGCGTGGCCACCAGCAGCAGGACCGGGCGCGCGATGAACGAGATCGTCCAGTACGCCGATTGGATCAGCAGCAGCACCCGCGGGGCGCCGCGCCCCGCCGCAGCGACCAGGGCCAGCGCGATCAGGGGGATCGCGGTCTGCACGATGCTGCCCCACCCCGGGGTGACCTCAGCCCAGGGCGGCATGGATCTGTTCCGCCCGATCGCGATAGGTGTGGCCGCCCTCGACGATTCTGCGGTGGCCACGCGCGGCGACCGCGGCGGCCTCGTCGGGAGCTGCGGCGCAGCGACGCAGGATCTCGGCGAGTTCCTCGTGGCTGTCGAAGAGGTAGGCCTCCCGGCCGTCGTCGAACAGCGCCTCGTGCTCGACGGTGCGCTCCCCCACGACGAGTCCGGCGGCCGCGGGGACCTCGAAGGTCCGGCAGGTGTGGGTGTCGCGGTTATCGGAGTTGAGGAGCACGAGGTTGGCGCCGATCGTGGCGATCGCGGCCGAGAGTTCCTCGCCGTACTGCGGGCCGGCGATCCGGGCGCCACTGGTCCTGGCTCCGAGATTCCGCCGCCAGCCGGGGCCCGCCAGGTAGAACCGGTCACCCAGTTCGCCCGCGAGTTCGATCAGGAATTCGGTGCGGTCGGGCCGCATCGCGCCGATGAATCCCGCGTCGTACCGGACGGGGCCGCGCCGTGCCACGGGGCGGTGCCAGGCGGGGTCGTAGGCGCTGAAGACGTGGATCACCCGGGCCACGCCGCGGGCGTCCAGTTCGGGCACGTTGTGCGCCTTGGTGGTGACCACCGCGTCCCACTCGGCCTCCCGTTCGAGGTAGGCCGGCGTGGTGTTGTACGGATTCGTCACATCGTCCGCGCTGTAGTGCACCTTGACCGGCACCGGCAGGGACAGGAGCCGGGCCTGGTCGAGATGCACCGTCTTGTAGCAGAACAGGAGGTCGGGGCGCAGGGCGGCAACGCAATCCGCCAGTTCGCGGTGCACCCGGTCGACGGTGGCCGGCGAGCGCTCGCCGGTGCGTTTGGCGTACCACCACGCGGGCGTGCCGCGCGTCGGCACGGTCACGGCGGTGGTGTCGACGACGACGACCTCATGGCCCGCGGCCCGGAAGCCGTCGGCGAGGGAACGGGCATTGCTGCCGTACCAGTTGTCGCCCGCGAAGAGGATTCTCATACCGGTGTCTCCTCCGCAAGGGTCGGCGCGACTCCTCGACGGCGCAGTACCTCCGCGCGGACGAGATAGAAGGTGGCCGCGGCGGTCTCCGCGAGCGCGATGCCGACGACGAGCGTCATCGGTGCGTGGGTCTGGAAGGCGACGCCGAGCGTGATGAAGGCGACCACTGCACCGGTCGCCGCACCGGCCACCACGCCGATCTTGTCGCTGAGCACCGGCAGGACCGCGGTCGCGACGAAGGAGGCCACCGCCATCCCCGGCAGCGACCATGCCCCGACCTGGAGCAGGGGTACCGCGTCGATGAACTCGGCCCCGAACAGGATCGGAACGATCCACGGCGCCAGCACCGTCAGCATCAGGGCGGCGAGCGCGCCGAGTCCGGCCACCACCAACACCATGCGCCGGACCACTCCCCAGAACTCGGCGCCGATGCGTTTGCGATCGGCCATCCGCGGCAGCAGGGTCCAGCCGACCGCGTCGAGCAACGAACCGGTCGCCTGCACCGGCCGGTCCGAGGCGCTGAAGAGGCCGATCGCCTGCCGCGGCAGTGCACCGGCGAAGAGGGCCGCAGCTCCCTGCTCGTACGAGTTCTCGAGCATCCGGGCCAGCAGCACCGGAGCCCCGAGCCGATACAGGTCGCCGAGTTCGCGGGGGCGCCCCGGCGGGCCCAGTTCGCGCCACGCCCAGACCCACGACCAGCACACCGGCACCAAAGACGAGGCGATCATGCACAGCACCGCCACGTGTGCGGTGGGCCGGATCGGTAGCAGCGCCACGAGCAGGAGCAGGTACAGCGCGCGCCCCACGGACTGCTGCACCAGGATCACACCGAATCGCTTCATGCCCAGCTGAACCCAGTCCTCTCCGGCGGCGCTGATCGCGCCGCCGAACAGCCCGAGCGTGGCGATGTTGAGCAGGTCGGATGTGGAGAACAGATGCGTCGCCGCGCAGAGTCCGCCGAGGAGCGCCACCATCGTGCCGCGCATCACGCCGTAGGCGCCGCGCAGCTCACTGAGCCCGGGGTCGCCGATCCGGGCGGCGAGGAAGGCGGTGATGCCCTGGTCGGTGACGAGCGCACCGAGGAAGAAGGTCGACAGCGCCACTGTCAGAAGGCCCATCCCGTACGGGCCCAGCAACCGGGCGCACAGCGGGAGCGTGATGAGGGTGATGAGGTACTGGCCGTACTTCCCGAACGAGACGAGCGCGACGTCGCGCATCACGCCCACTGCGCCCTTCATCGGGGCCGCCGTCCGTCGAGCGTCCGGTGGATCAGATGCGCCGCCTGCTCCGCGGACGCATCGATGCCGAAGTCCTCGGCGCGCGCCGCGGCTCTGTCGGCGAGCCGGGTCCGCAGGTCCCGGTCGTCGATCAGCCGGTCGATCGCCGCGGCCAGCAGCACAGGATCACCGGTCGGGACGAGAACCCCGTCGACACCGTCGTCGATGATCTCGGTGGGGCCTCCGCTCGCCGCGGCGATCACCGCGCAGTGGGCCGCCATCGCCTCGACGACCACCTGGCCGAAGGGCTCGGCGAGGCGAGAGAAGTGAATCACCACATCGGCGGCGGCGGCCTCGGCGAGCGGCTCGGAGACATTGCCCACGAAGGCCACGCGCTCGCCGAGTCCCAGCTCGGCAGTCCGCCGGCGCAGCTGATCGGCGTACTCGTGCTCGCCGAAGAGCGTGCCGCCGACGAATCGGACGGCACTCTCGGTACGCGTCCTCGCGAGGGCCTCGAGCACGAGGTCCTGTCCCTTCCACGGCGCCAAGCGACCGAGCATCAGCACGCGCGCTTCGTCGGGTGCGCGCTGCGGCGCACCGCCCGGCACGGAGGCCAGGTCGACGCCGGGGTAGACGACCGCGGCCGGCCGGCCGCCGGTCCACAGGGTGTCGCGGGTGGTGCGGCTGTTCGCGATGAATCCCCGGGCGACGCCGCGGCCCAGGGCTCGCAGGATGAGGGCGACGGGACCGAAGTAGTCGGGGCTGATGCGATCGTGCACGTGCCAGATCAGCGGGATCCCGGCGCGGCGGGCAGCGACCGTTCCCATCAACAGCGCTTTGGTCGACTCGGCGAGCACGGCCTCGGCGCCCGCTGCCCGCAGGACGCCGCCGATGCGCCATCCGGCCCGCACCATCCGCGCCGCACCGGAGATCCAGCGCAACCGGGATCCGGCGATCGACACGGATGAGCTCGCGAATCCTGTGTCGACCACAGTCGCCTCGACGCCCGCATCCGCCAGGATCTGTTGCAGGGGGCCTGCTTCGGTGAGCACCGCGAGCGGCTCGATCCCGTGCTGCGGGAACCGCCGGGCCATGCGGGCCCAGGCGAGTTCGGCGCCCGACGGTGCCGCGGAGTGCGAGAGCAACGCCACCTTCGTCATCGCACCAGGCTCCGGTACAGCTGCACGTGCCGGTCGGCGCAGCGCTGCCAGGTGAACTCCTCGGCATGCCGGCGGCAGGCGTCGACGTCCGGCCGGTCGCCCTCGAGCGCGCGCACCAGCCGATCCGCCAGCGCGCCCTCATCGAGCGCGGGTACCACCAGGTCCGGCGCCAGCCCGACCACCGAATCCGGAAGGCCTCCGACGTCGGTGACCACCGGCGCCCGTCCCGCGGCGAGGGATTCGAGCGCGACCAGGCCGAAACCCTCGAGCGATCGGGTGGGGACCGCGGTCACCGTGGCGGCGCCGTACGCGGCTGCGAGTTCGGCGTCGGAGACCGCGCCGTGCAGCCGGACCGAGTCGCTGAGCCGCAGGTCGCTCACGAGCCGCGCGAGCTCCGCGCCCTGCGAACCCGTGCCGACGATGTCGAGCCGCGCGTCGGGCAGGGCGGCCAGGACCGCGGGCCAGGACCGGATCAACACGTCGATTCCCATGCGCCGTTCCAAGCGGCGCACAGTCAGCACGCGGGGACGGCCGTCCGGAATCGGAGTGGGGCGGAACCGATCCAGATCGGCGCCCGGTGGAATCACCACCACGTCCTCGGGCGGCACACCGTAGGTCGAGACCAGGACATCGGCGAAGTACTGCGACAGTACGACGATCGCTGCAGAGCGCCGGTATCGAACCCACTCCCAGGCCCGTTTGGCCTGTACCGCAGCGGGGCTCGCACCGGAGGCGGCGCTCTCCAATGCCCACGGACCGTGGAAATGCGTCACCAGCGCCGAATGCCCGCGCGCCGGACCGTAGGGCGCGAAGTGCCGATCGAGCACATCGGCATCGCGGCCGGCCGAGCTGGCGCGCGCTCGCGTGAGGAGGTTGCCCTCCGGCGGGCCCCAGCTGCCGCCGCCGGGTTCGGCGTCACCGAAGGCGTCGGCGCTCACCTCGACGTCCGCGCGCGCCCGCAGGGCGGCGAAGAGGCTCGCGAAGTAGCTCGGGATGCCGCCACGACTGGTGCGCGGCCATTCGGCGCCCGCCATGTGCACCGTGAGCGGATCGGAATTGCTCGTACCGCTCACGATGTGGCCTTCGCACCCGGACCGGTGAACCGCAGCCGGACCTCGTTGGGGCAGGCCGCGCGCAGCACGTCGGGGAGATCGTCGGGTGCATCGGCGCTCACCGTGACCACGGCCCGGACCGGCGGGCCCACGGTGATCCGGACATCGTCGACGTGGTCCCCGCGCAGGATGTGCCGTATCTCGCCGAGTTCGACGAATCCGCCGTGGACGCGCACCCGCTCGGCTCCGGTCCCGCGGTACACGCACCCCGATTCGGTGAGCTCCACCCGATAGTCGGTCGGCACCGCACCGTGCTCGGTGAGCAGGGTGACCCAGCCCGCGCTGCCGAACAGCGCCGGATCACCGAGATCGGTGGTCACCGTCATCCCGTACACGCCGTTCTGTCCGCCCGCACGCGCCAGCTCGACGGCGTCGGTCGGAGCACCCCACACCGGTTCTGCCGCATCGGCGTTCGGCGCGAGCTCGAGCGTCACGCCGGGCGTGCCGGCGAGCGCGCGGTGCGCCTGCGCCTCGGCCGGTGTCAGGGCACTGATCTCGCTGAGCGGGCGATCCGGTGCGCCGGCCGTGGCATCGAGCCACCGGGCGAGCCGGTCGGCATGCGTCCGCGCCCGCACCGGCGAATACAACTGCGGGTTGAACTCCGTGAACAGGATGAGGTCGCCCGCTCCGGTCTGCGTGATGACCACCGAGACGTCGCTGACCGGACCGTAGCCGTGGACCCGGGTGTTCCACTTCTCGTTCTCGGGGTCCGGCCGCAGGAAGGGGATCACGTTCACGGTGGGCCCGTACAGCCTGCCCGCGCGGATCGCGCCCGGCATCGATTGGAACAGCTCTCGAGTGTCGACGCGGCCGCGGCCGGCACGCGTGATCCCCGCCGAGACCTGATTCGCGAGTTCGGCGCCGGTCGCCGTCTCGCTCACGTCCAGCCGGATCGGCACCACGTTGGTCATCGTGACCGCGGCGGCGCGCTCGCGCTGGTTCAGCCGGTTCACCATCACCGAGCCGATGATCGACCGCCGGTTGCCGGTGTAGCGCGCGCAGTACGCGCCGACCAGCCCGAGGAGGTGGTGCGGCCACTGCCGCCCGGACGGAGTGATGTGGAGATCGTGACGAAAGGTGACGGGATCGGGAGCCATCGCCGCCGTCGCGGAGGTGAGTGACAGCTGCGGGTTCGCCCAGCCCTCGGTGGACAGCAGGGACGACCACATCTCCAGGTCCACCGGGAAGGGTTCGCGGTTCGCGAGCAACTCGTCGACCTCGACGAACTCGAAATGCTCCGGTTCGCGTCCCGCCAGCAGGGCCACATAGACCTTGGCGAGGCGATTGCGGAACAGGGCGGCGGCGTAGCCGTCGAGGACGGCGTGGTCACCGAACATGGCGTATCCCACCCGGCCGTCCACCTCGACCGTCCATTGTTCGCCCAGCGCAGTACCGTCCAGCAGGTAGGGCTTCCGGAACCGCTCGTTCCCCCATGTCAGGAATTCGCCCTCGGACGCGAAGGTGAGGTGTCCGCGAAAGGGCAACGGGCCGTAGTCGACCTGTAGGTTCGCGCCCTCGGACAGGATGCGCAGGCCCAGGCTGCGGCACTCGTCGGTGGTGCGGTGCAGCGCCTCGGTGAACACCGCCAGATCGGCGCCCGCGGGCAGCAGCGACGAGGTGCCGATCGTCATCAGCGAGGTACCCGGTGCGTCATTGCGGCCCCGCACGAAATTCATCTGTTCCGGGAGCAGCCTCACCGCGCCAGAATAGCCGACGGCGGGCGCATCGCCGGGGTCGAATCGCGAGGTCACAGCGACTCCACCACGGTTCGCATCTGCTGGCGGAACCGCTTAGGGCAGAAGCTTTCCGCCCTGGCGCGGATCACCTGCGGATCGAACGACTCGTCGCGGAATCCCGACATCGCGGCGGCGAATCCGGCGACGACGCCGTCGTCGTCGCTCGGTGGGACCAGCACGCCGGTCACGCCGTCGATCACCGAATCGAGCACGCCGCCCTCACCGAGCGCGATGACCGGGGTGCCGCACGCCATGGCCTCCACGGGCACGATCCCGAAGTCCTCGACTCCCGGCATCAGCACCGCCCGCGCGCGCTGCATGAGCTGCACCATGCGTGCATCGTCGACCCGCCCCACGAACGTGGTCTCGGGGCCGGCGAATTCGCGGCACCGTTGCTCCCACCGGCCCTCGCCCGCCACGATGAGGCGGACCCCGGCGGCCCGCGCCGCGCGTACTGCAAGGTCGGCGCGCTTGTAGGGCACCAGCCGGCCCGCCATGAGGAAGTAGTCCTCCCGCTCCCCCGCGGGCCCGGTACTGAATCGGGTCACGTCGACGGGCGGATGGACGACCTCGGCCTCGCGGCCCCACCACTGTTCGATCCGGCGGGCCACCACACTCGAGTTCGCCACGATCCGGGTGAAGCTCGGCGCCGCGGCTCTCTCGACGGCGCGGGCCTGCTTCGCCAGCAGGGCCAGCGCCAGGCGGCCGGCCGGCGAATTCGCCTCACCCGCCCGGAGGGTCGAGTCCCAGGCCCAGCGCGCGGGCGAGTGCACATAGCCGACGGTCGGCACGCCCACCGTCGGCGCGGCGGCTGCTGCCAAGGCGAAGTGACTGATCACCACGGCATCGACATCGCCGACGTCGACCCCGCGAAGAGCAGCGGGGGCCAGGGGCATCAGCGGCGCGTGCGAGCGGAGGCCGCCGGCCCGGTACGCCCGGTACAACCGATCGAGCCGCGTCGCGCGAAGCCGGCCCGCGAGCTCGACCGGCACGATCGCGGGATCGGCGAACGGGACGTACACGGGCGCATCGGGCCACTCCCGGAGCAACTCCTCGATGACGGACTCCGCGCCCCCCATCTCCGTCCACCGCTCGTGGACGATCGCGATCCGCGATCCCGAACTCACGCTCGGAGCCCGTCGATCATCTCGGTCAGCGCGCCGAGCGATCCGAAGGTCTCCTTCTTGAGTAGCCGATCAGGGATCTCGATATCGAACTCGTCCTCGATGGCGACCATGACGGCCACGCTGGCGTGCGAGGTCATTCCGAGTGCGTAGAGATCGTCGTCCGTAGCGATGGAGTTCGCATCCACGGCGAGCTTGCCGTATTTGCCGAGAATGGAGCGCAGCGTCTGTTCCACGGCGCACGACCCCCTCTGATCGATTGTGCCGACAGTGAAGTATTGCTACATGGGTTGCCCATCCGGGCGACCAGTCATGTCAAGCTACACCAGCGTCACGAAGATACGCGATGCGATCGCAACGAGTCGCCGCGGTGTGCGCACGGGCCCTCCGTCGGTGACCACAACCCCTGCACGGACGCGCACGTCGGACCGGTGATCACACCCACGACGGGGTCACACCGTGCGTGCGCACCATCGCCAGGACGATCCGTTCGATCCCGAAGCCCACGCACGAGCTGTGCGCCGGCGCGCCGTCGGACTGGAGGATGTCGAACCTCTGTCCGAAGTGATCCTGGTGGTTGTTGCAGGAGGCGACGGCGGTCGCGGGGTTGTCCGGCCCGTACAGCGGTATCACCAGTTCCGTCTTCAACGCCTGGTCGAGTTGGTTGGCCTTGAGCATCCTTCCGGCCCGACCGAAGAACGGATCGTTCGCCGTTTCGGGCCGCACATCCAGTCCGAGATCGCTCAGCACCGCGGTGGCGCGGCGGATCCACTCGTCGGCGTGCTCCACGGCCTGCGCGGCATCGCCGACCCGCACGTAGTCGTGCGCGCGGAAGGCCTGCATGCGGAGGGGGTCGATCGCGGGCTCGCGGCGGAAGCAGTACCCGTAGACGTCCAACAGGGCGCCCTCGGACGGCAGCGTCCCCGTGAGCGTCGGATAGGCCGGCTGACACGCTGCCGAGACCAGAGCGACCCCGGACGGGCTCAGGTGCCGCTCCCACCCCAAGCCCTCCTCCCGGTCCGCCAGGAGGGCCCGGTGCTCGGGATCGCCGCCGTCGAAGGAGTGGACGCTGCCCGCGAGATCGGGGAACGAGGCGACGTAATCGGTCCGGTCGAGCGTCTCGCTGGGGAAGACCGGAGGAAACCGCAGGGTGCGGGGCCGGGTGGCGAAGGCCGCAGCGGCTTCGGTCGACACCCGCGCATCGATCTTCGCGACCACGGCTTCGAACTGCTCACTTCGGCCGTAGAGGCCGTCCATCCCGGTGGGGACGAGCCAGTCGTGCGCGATCAGGTCGTCGCGGAACCGGCGCCGCGCCTCGTCCAAGCTCGACATCGGGGGCCGGTTAGAAGACTGCCATCGCCACGATCAGGCCGAGGGCCACGTGGCAGGCGGCGATCACGCGGGCCTGCGGCAGGAAGACGTCCGCGTGCATGAGCTCGTCCAGGTCCACACCGGTCACCAGGTCCAACACCCGCACACACACGATCTGCGCGATGATGCCCACCAGGCCGTAGATGAGCGCGTAGGTCACGCCCTCCACGAGGCGACCGCCCGCGGCGTAGATCGCCACCACGATGATGAAGGCCATCGAGAGCATGCCCGCGGCGGTGATGTAGGTGGCATTGGGCTTGCCCGCCTTCACCAGCTCACGCAGCTTGCCCGGGGTCGACAGGTCGACCGCGTAGAAGCCGACGACCATGAGGACGAGGCCCACGAGCGCGTACAGGCAGATCGCGCCGATACCGCGGCCGATCGTGTTCAGCTGCACATCGGCGAGGAGTGTCACGTTCACGAGGCGGGGGTCCCTTTCGGAGTGATGCGGTGCGGTACGAAGGCGGCACCGTCGTCGGTGATGAGGCCGGAGGTCTCACGGATGCCGATGCCGGCGGGCTCGTCGCCCACGATCCAGGCGCCGATCACGGGATGGTATCCGTCGAACTCGGGCAGCGGGTCGAACAGCTGGTACACGTAGCCCTCGGCGCCGTAGACACCGCCGGTGGCGGTCTCGCGTCCGGCGTCCACGATGGTGAGGTTCGCTCCCTCACGTCCCAGCTTCGGCTTCTTCACGTACTCGGTGAGGAAGCCCGGGTTGTCGATGTAGGCGGGCAGCAGATTCGGGTGGTCGGGGAACATCTCCCAGAGCACCGCGAGGATCGCCTTGTTCGACAGGATCGTCTTCCACAGCGGTTCGATCCACGTGGTGGCCGGGAGCGATTCGGCCACGCGCTTGCCGAAGTCGTCCTCCAGCACCCACTCCCACGGGTAGAGCTTGAAGACGGCGTTGATCGGGGCGTCCTCGAGATCGACGAAGGTCTTGAGGTCGTGATCCCAGCCGATGTCTTCAATGGGCAGTCCCACGGTGTCGAAGCCCGCCTCGGCGGCGGTCTCCTGCAGGTAGCCGGTGGTCACGTGATCCTCGCCGGATTCATCGGCGCTCGACCAGGAGAAGTGCAGCTCCGACGGCGGGATGACCTTCTTGACCTCGGCCCAGCGCTCGACGAGGGACTCGTGCAGCGAGTTCCACTGGTCGTAGCCGCCTTCGTCCCACGGACGAACATCCGGCGCGGTCTCCTGGAACCAGTACCACTGCACCACAGCCGCTTCCAGCAGCGAGGTGGGCGTATCGGCGTTGTATTCGAGGAGTTTCGCGGGACGGCGTCCGTCGTAGCGCAGGTCGAACCGGCCGTAGACGTGGGGGTCCTGCCGCTTCCAGGACTCCTCGATCGGTCCCCAGGCCCACTCGGGAATGCCGAAGTCGGCGTACCGCTCGGTGAGGATCACGTTCTCCACGGCCTGCAGGCACATCGAATGCAGTACTCCCACCTGGGCTTCCAGGGAGAGGACCTCGTCCATGTCGAACTCGTAGAAGACCGACTCGTCCCAGTACTCGCGGCTACCGCCGGAGCCGTCGCGCGCGGGCGTGCCGAACACCAGTCCCTGCGACTGGATCGTCTGGCGCCAGTTCGGGCGGGGCGTTCCCCGCATTCGCCGCACGTCAGGACCCGCCGGACTTGGAACCACCGCTGGAGCCGCCCTTGTTGGACGTTCCGAGGCCACCGCGATCGATGTTCTTGCCTCCGTTGTTGCTGTTGCCCGCGTTCGTGCCGCCCTTGTTCGAGCCGCCCGAGTTCGCCGCCGGCGGTGGGGGCTTGCTCCCCGCGTTCGACTGACCGCTGTTGTTGAACGAGGTGGCCTTGCCCGGATCCACGGCCGCACCGGACTGCGTGCGGAAGTTGGTGTTCGCGGGCCGGTCGTAGGAACCGCCGACGACGCGGCCGTTCGCGACGGCGCCGCCGTAGTTGTACCGGTAACTCATGCCGTTGAGCAGAATGAAACCCGTGACGGGGTTGTATGTTCCGGACGAGCAGTAGTTGTCGGAGACGACCTGTCCGTCGACGGTGCAGTAGGCCGTCTCGGTGCGGGCCGGCACGGAGCCGCCGTTGTCGTCGGGAATGGCGGCGTACAGCAGCGCGATGGTGCCGACGACGCCGACGCCGACGCCCGCGCCGATCATCTGCTTGCGGCGGCGTGCCTTCTTCGCGAGCGCCTCGGCTGCCTCACGGGCCTGCTGCTCCTGCTCCTGGACGCGCTGGCGCTGCGCCCGGGTACGGGCGCGGGCCTCGGCCACGGTCTCCGGGCGGGCGCGTGTGGTCTCGTCCTGCTGGCGCATCCGGCCGGGGCGCCGGGGCTCGTCGACGGTGTCCGGCAGGGACACGGTCGGCGGCATGCCGGGCACCGGAGGCAGATAGTTCGACTCCGGCCCGGGGATGTCTCCCACCGGCCTGTTCTCAGGGACGGGCGGCTGCATCGCTCACCTCTCCTCGAAGTACGGGAGCCCACCGCGCGCGGGCCCGAACAACTCCACCACCAGGTCGACGCGACCGGGACCATCGCCCGACCACAGCCGCTCGAGCAGAGTGTCGCATGCGGATCGATCCCCTTCGACCACCACCCGGACCCTCCCGTCCGGCTGATTGGCAGCGTATCCGAGCAGGCCGAGTTCCAGGGCCTGCGTCTTGGTCCAGTAGCGGAATCCCACTCCTTGGACTCCACCGTGCACCCAGGCCGTCATGCGCGCCTGCTCATCGACCACGGACATCACTCCGTGGTGATGTCGAGATTGACGACGGCGCCCGCCTTGATCGTGCGCCCCACGGTGCACACCTGGTCGATGGACCGCCGCGCCACCAGGAGGAGCCGCTCACGCGCCTCCTCGTCGAGCTCGGAGAGGTCGAGTTCCAGGACCTCGTTCAGCTCGGGGTAGGTCTCGTTCTCGCGGTCCGCGTCGCCGGAGACGCGGACGGTGGCGTCGTACCCGTCGCCGAGGCGGCGCGCCAGCGGACGGTCGGAGGCCATCCCGGTGCAGGCGGCGAGGGCGATCTTCAGCAGCTCACCGGGCGTGAACACGCCCTCGACATCGGCGGAGCCGACGAGCACCTCGGCACCGCGGGAACTGCGGCCCACGTAGCGGCGCACGCCGGTGCGCTCCACCCACAGTTCGGTCGCAGGGGTCGGGGCGGTCGGATCGTCGGCCATGCGACCAATCTACCCGCACCGTCGGCCTTCCCCGGGTTCGACGGCCAGCGGTACGGTCCTTGCATGCGGACACGATGGTGGATCTTCCTCGGTTCCGTCCTTCTCTGCGGCGCCGCGCTGACGTGGGCGGCGGTGTCCGGTCCCGATCCGTTTCCGACCCACTTCTCCTTCCGCGGCGATGCCACGTCGTGGGCCCCGAAAAGCGAGGCGCTGACCACCCTCGGCCTGCTGGCGGGCGGGCTCGCGATCCTGTTCGGCGGACTCGCGGCGTTCGCACCGAAACTGCCCGATTCGGCGATCAACACCCCGCGTCGCGGGTACTGGTTGACACCGCAGCACCGCCCGGAGTTCGACGCGACCATGTCCCGGTTCTTCCTCGCCATCGGCGCCCTGACGCAGCTCATGTTCGCGGGCATCTTCCTGTGCGCGACCGCGCAGCCGAGCGGCGGCACCGTCGCCCTCGTTCCCGCGATCGGCCTGCTCGCGATCCTGGGCGTCGTCGTCTATCTCGTGCAGCACCTGCTCACCGCGCCCGCCCGGTCGTCGTCGCCGTCGTGATCGCCGGCGATCGCGGTCAGCGGCGCGGCACGGTCTGGCAGGTGGGACAGAAGTGCGATCCCCGGTTCATGAATTGCTCACGCCGCATGATGGTTCCGCAGCGGCGGCATGGCTCACCGTCGCGCGCGTAGGCGTTGAGGGATCGCTCGAAGTAGCCGGATTGCCCGTTGACGTTCACGTACAGCGCATCGAAGCTGGTGCCGCCCTGGTCCAGTGCCCTACGCATCACGCCGGTGGCATCGTCGATGAGCCGGCCCAGCGCGGGCTTGGTGAGCGCGGAAGCGTGGCGCCGCCCGTGAACGCCGGCGAGCCACAGTGCCTCGTCGGCGTAGATGTTGCCCACGCCGGAGATCACCGTCTGGTCCAGCAGGACGCGCTTGATCTCCGTGTCCTTGGCCTTCATCCGGCTGATCACTGCGGCCCGGTCGAATCGCTCGTCCAACGGATCCCGGGCGATGTGCGCCACCGATTCCGGGACGAGGGTGCCATCCACCTCGACGAGCGGGTCCACCGCCCAGCCGCCGAAGGTGCGCTGGTCGACGAACCGGAGCACGGCACCGTCGTCGAGCCCGGCCCGGATGCGCAGGTGCGTGTCCAGCCCCTCGCCCACCAGCATCTGACCGCTCATGCCGAGGTGCACCACGACCGCGGTGTCGGCGGGCCGGCCGCCGCGCTCGAGCGGGAGCCAGAGGAACTTGCCCCGGCGCTCGGCCGACGAGACCGTGCTGCCGGTGATCTGACCGATCAGGTCGGCGTCGCCCGCCACGTGGCGGCGCGCGGCGCGCGGGTGCAGCACCTCGACCGAGGTCACCGTGCGACCCACCAGGTGATCCGCCAGACCGCGGCGCACCACCTCGACCTCGGGCAGTTCGGGCATCAGGCCGGCTCGGGTGCGGCCGATTCCTCGGATCCGGCGGTGACGGAATCGTCGGCGTCCAGCGCCTTCCAGGCCGCGGCGGCGGCCCTCTGCTCGGCCTCCTTCTTGGTGCGGCCCACGCCCTCGCCGAGGTCGCGCTCGTCCACCACGACCACGGCGGTGAACTCCTTGTCGTGGTCCGGGCCCGTGGAGGTGATCCGGTAGGCGGGCACCCCGAGGTCGCGCTCGGCGGTGAGCTCCTGCAGGGAGGTCTTCCAGTCGAGCCCGGCGCCCATGGTGGACGAGGTGTTCAGCATCGGCTCGAACAGGCGCAGCACCACGTCACGGGCGGTGTCGATGCCGTGCTCGATGTGGATGGCGCCGAGCAGAGCCTCCATGCCGTCGGCGAGGATCGAGTCCTTGTCGCGGCCGCCGGTGAGCTCCTCGCCGCGGCCGAGGTACAGGTGCGCGCCGAGGCCGCCCTCCCCCAGCTTGCGGGCCACCCGGGCCAGCGCGTGCATGTTGACGACGCTGGCGCGGATCTTGGCGAGTTCACCCTCGGGCTTGTCCGGATGCGTGGTGTACAGCCACTCGGTGACGGAGATACCCAGCACGCTGTCGCCGAGGAACTCGAGGCGCTCGTTGGTGGGGAGCCCGCCGGCCTCATAGGCGTACGAGCGATGGGTCAGGGCCAGGGTGAGCAGCTCGTCGTCCAGCCCGACGCCCAGTGCCTCCAGCAGCGGGGTGCGATCCGACGCGGGCGGCGCGGGCAGACGCTTGCTCACGTGCGGTCGGCCTCGCCCTCGGCGGCGCCGGGGCCGAACTTCGCGAGCTTGGCCCACCGCGGGTCGATCTGCTCGTGGGCGTGGCCGGGCTCGAGCTCGGCGAGACGCTCACCGCAGCCCTGGCACAGGCCCGGGCAGTCCTCGGCGCACAGCGGGGAGAGCGGCAGTTCCAGCGCGACGCCGTCGATGATGGCCTGCTCGAGATCGATCATGTCGTCGTCGATGCGGAACATCTCATCGTCGTCGGTGGTCTTGTCGGTCTCACTGTCCGGGTACGCGAACAGCTCGGTGAGGAACAGGTTGACCGCGCCGGAGACGTCGGCGAGGCACCGCGCGCACTGTCCGGTGGTGTCGGCGCTCACGGTGCCGGTCACCAGCACGCCCTCGGAGACCGCCTGCACCTGGAGATCCATGTCGATCTCCTCGCCGGTGTCGATGCCGATGAGGTCGACGCCGATCCGACCGGGGGCGGCCACGGTGCGGTGCACCTGCGCCGATGTACCGGGCCGGCGGCCGAAGCTGCGGACATCGAGGACGTACGGCTTACCGGCCGGCTGACGTACGGCCGTCTGGATTTCGTTCACAACTACCTCGGTGTAGGTCGACGATTCGAGTCAAACACCCGAGTGTACGTCCGATGCGGTGTGGTGCGCCAGCTACCGCGCCTCGGCGCGGGAATCGGCGAATTCCTCCAGGTAGCCGTCGGTGGCGCCGTGGTCGCTGTAGTCGTGCACACCGGCCGCGGTGCGCAGCTGCTGACGGCCGCGGTTCACCGAGCGGACGGTGGCGCCGAGCACCTCTTCGAACTGCGCGAGCTTGGTGTCCACGTACACGTCGCACTCGCCACGCAGCCGGTCGGACTCGGCGTGGGCGGCGTCGATGATGCGATCCGATTCGGCCTTGGCGGCCGCGACCACCTCGGTGGCCGAGACGAGGCGCTCCTGCTCGGCGATGCCCTCGGCAACCGAGCGCTGGTAGGTGGCGTTGCCGTCGGCGGTGAGACGGTCGGCCTCGGCGCGGGCGCGGCCGGTGACGGCCTCGTACTCGCGCTGGGCGCCGCGGCGGATGCGCTCGTCCTCGGCGCGGGCCTCAGCGACCAGGCCGGTGGCGTGCTGGTGCGCCTCGGCGACCATGCGGTCCGCCTGCGCCTTGGCGTCGGAGAGGATGCGATCGGCCTCGGCGCGCGAACGGCTCAGCGTGGCGTCGGCCTCGGAGTTCGCCTGGTTGACGGTGGTGTCGTAGTGGGTACGCGCCTCGCTGACCAGGCGATCCTTCTGATCGAGCACGTCCTGTGCGTCGTCGAGGTCGGCCGGGAAGGCGTCGCGGATGTCGTCGAGGAGTTCGAGGACGTCGCCGCGCGGTACGAGGCAGCCCGCGGTCATGGGGACGCTGCGCGCCTCCTCGAGGATCGCTCCCAGCTCGTCCAGCGCTTCGAAAACTCGGTACACGGCCTTACCCCTTCGCCCACGGTCACCTCGTGGCGACCGCTACACCATTGTGACGCGTGGTGCCGCTGATTCGTCGGATCCGCCCGGGCGCGTGTCGGTGGTTCAGCCGCCGAGCTTGGCGTCCAGCGCGGCCTGCACGTTGGCCGGGATCAGCGCCGAGACATCACCGCCCAATTTGCGCACCTCCTTGACCAGGGAACTCGACACGTACGAGTACTGGGGTGCGGTGGTGAGGAAGGCGGTCTCGACGTCGGTGAGGTGCATGTTCATGCCCGCCATCGGTAGCTCGTAATCGAAGTCGGTGGAGTTGCGCAGCCCCTTCACGATGCAGGCCATCCCCCGATCGCGGGCGTAATCGACGAGCAGGCCCTCCCACCGTTCGACGGTGACGCCCGGCAGGTCGGCGATGTTCTCCTCGATCAGCGCGATCCGCTCGTCGATCGAGAACATCCCCTGCTTGTTGGGGTTGACCACCACGGTGATCACCAGCTCGTCGAAGAGCTTCGCAGCGCGGCGGAAGATATCCAGGTGGCCGTTGGTCATCGGGTCGAACGATCCGGGGCAGCACGCCTTACTCATGCCGGTAGATCCTGCCAGACGGCCATCTCGATGCGGGTCTCCCCGTAGTCGCGGTTCATGACGGGTTCGAGTCCGTCGGGCCAGGTCGCCGACGGTGTGCGCGCCGACCGCTCCAGCACCACGTAGGCGTCGGGATTGAGCCATCCGTGCGTGAGGGCGGCCAGGTCGGCGTCGACGGTGGCGGCCGGCACGTCGTAGGGCGGGTCGAGGAAGACGAGGTCGAAGGGCTCGGGCGTGCCGCCGAGGTAGCTGCCCGTGCTCCCCCGGCGCACCGTCGCCCCCGGGAGGCCGACGGTGCGGGCGTTGTCCTTGGCGATCGCAGCGGCCTTGGCGTCGTGATCGACGAGGACGGTGCGCGCCGCGCCACGGGACAGCGCCTCCAGCCCGAGCGCGCCGGATCCGGCGTAGAGGTCGAGGACGGCGAGGTCGTCGAAGTCCAGGCGTGCGACGAGCGCGCTGAAGACGGCCTCGCGCACCCGGTCCGAGGTGGGGCGGGTGCCGCGGGGCGGCACCGCGAGCCGGCGCCCGCGGGCCGCCCCCGCGATGATCCTGGTCATGGGACCAGTGTCGCAGCAGCGATCAGGCCGCGGCCTTCGCCTCCTCGATCTGCGCGAGTCGCGTGGCGTTGGTGTCCGGACCGGGTACCTCGGTGCCACGGATCGAGCAGCCCTTGGTCTCCTGCAGGAAGGGCAGTGCGATGAGGCCGATCACGCAGGCGCCCATCATGTAGACCGCCGGGAAGAGGTTCCACCCGGTTCCCTCCACCACGGCGTCGTTCACCAACGGCGCCGTGCCGCCGAACATCGCCGTGGCCACGTTGTAGGAGATCGCGAAGCCCGCGTACCGCACCTGCGTCGGGAACATGGCCGGGAAGGTCGCGGTGATGGTCGACAGCTGCGGGATGTACAGCAGACCCAGCACCACGAATCCGAGTACCGCCCACCAGAACCCCTGGCCCATGAGCCAGAACATGGGTACGGCCATGACGAGCAGGCCGATCAACGAGATCCACCACATCGGTTTGCGGCCGGTGCGGTCGGACAGTGCGCCGAAGAACGGGATGCACAGCGCCATGGCCAGTTGGCCGATCAGCATGAGCACCGAGGTATCCGATTCGGTGAGGCCGATCGTGTTCTGCAGGTACGTGGGCATGTAGGCCAGCAGCGTGTAATTGGCCACGTTGAGCGCGACCACCATGCCGAACATGATCATGATGGGGCGCTTGTAGTCCCGCAGTAGCGAGGTGAAGCGATCCCACGCCGAACCCTGCGCCTCCTGCTCGTCCGCCATCTCCTCGAACACCGGGGTGTCGTCGAGCTGGTTACGCAGGTACCACCCCACGAAGCCCAGTGGAATCGCCACGAAGAACGGGATCCGCCAGCCCCAGGAGTACATCTCCTCGCTGGTCAGGAACTGCTGCATCATCAGCACGAAAGCGGTGCCGCCCGCGAAGCCGCACATGGTGCCGAATTCGAGGAAACTCCCGTACTTTCCGCGTTTGTCGTCGGGCGAGTACTCCGCCATGAAGGTGGCGGCGCCACCGTACTCGCCGCCGGTCGAGAAGCCCTGGACCACGCGCAGGCCGATCAGCAGGATCGGTGCCAGAACACCCACCTGGGCGTACGTCGGGAGCACGCCGATCAGTGCGGTGGAGGTTGCCATCAGCAGAATCGTGGTGGCCAGCACCACTTTCCGGCCGAGTCGATCACCGAGCGGGCCCCAGACGAACCCGCCCAGGGGACGCAGCGCGAACGAGACGGCGAACCCGAGCAGTGTGCCGAGTGTGCCGAGGGTTCCGGGGAAGAACGCTTGAGTCAGATACGCGGTGGTGGCGGCGTAGACGCCGTAGTCGAACCATTCGGTGAAGTTGCCCATCGCTGATGCCGCGATGGCCTTGTGCAGTGTCTTCTTCCGTTCCTGCTCGGTCTCCTGGAGCCCCACTGTCGACAGCGGCGAACTCCCGGACGTTGTTGAGTTATCAGGCATGCTCATCAGCCCCTGGCGTTGGTCACCGTGCGGACCGGGCTGCCTGTGGCTAGACGAGCGGGCCCACCGGACGTGTGATTACCGCGCATTCGACGTTAACAGAGTTGATGTTCGGTTCTCGCCTTCGCCGTTCACCTGGTGGACACCCTCTCCCATCCGCGCTGGTAACCCGGTGTTCGCCGGCCGGGAACTCGGCTGCGCCATCCTCCTCGCATGCCCCTCAGCGATTCTCAGTCCAGCCCGCTTCGATCCGCCTCCTCCCGGCGATCCGTCCTCAAAGCCGGTGCCGCCGGCGCGCTCCTGATCCCCGCGGGATCACTCCTGGCCGCGTGCGGCGGATCGTCCTCGACGGGGGCCGGCGCGTCGTCGTCCGGGCTGGTCACGGGCCGGCCGAACCTGACCCACGGCATCGCCTCGGGCGATCCGCGCACCGACGGCGCGCTGATCTGGGCGCGGTCCGATGCACCCGCGCGGATGATCGTGGAGACCGCGTCGTCGGAGTCCTTCTCCAATGCCCGCCGCTTCGAGGGACCGCAGCTCGATCCGTCGAGCGACGGTGCGGGCCGGTTCCGCATCACGGGTCTGGAATCCGGCCAGACGGTGCACTATCGGGTCACCCTGGAGGGCGAGAACGGCGCGCGCTCCGAGCAGCTCAGCGGCACCTTCCGCACGGCGCCGTCCGCGGCGCAGAACATCAAGTTCGCCTGGTCGGGGGACGTGGTGGGCCAGGGCTGGGGCATCAACCGGGACGGCGGAATGGCGATCATGGGGGCAATCGCCGATGGCCGCCCCGACTTCTTCCTGCACTCCGGCGACGCCATCTACGCGGACAACCCCGTCCCCGAGACGCAGAAGCAGAACGACGGCGGCATCTACCGGAACGTGACCTCCGATGCGAAGAGCCGGGTGGCGCAGACCCTGAACGATTTCCGGGGGAACTACGCCTACAACCTCACCGATGACCACTACCGCCGGTTCGCGGCGACCGTGCCGCAGTTGATCCAGTGGGACGACCACGAGGTGGTCAACAACTGGTACCCGGGCGAGAGCCTCGCCGGACAGAACCGCAAGGGCTACACGGAGACCGACGTGAACAAGCTCGCCGATGCGGCGTACCAGGCGTGGCGGGAATGGCAGCCCGTCCAGCCCACCGAGGCCGCCGACGGCAGGCTCTACCGCAAGATCTCGTACGGCCCGCTCCTGGACGTCTTCGTCCTCGATATGCGCAGCTACAAGGACCCCAACCCGAATGCCTGGGCGCAGTCCAACGACGCCGGCATCCTGGGCGCGAAGCAGACGCAGTGGCTGATCGACGGACTGACCTCGTCGACCGCGGTGTGGAAGGTGGTGGCCAACGATCTGCCGCTGAGCATCGTGGTCCCCGACGCCGCCACCGATCCCAAGGACGGCGGCCCGAAGTCGATGGAAGCCGTGGCCCAGGGCGAGAACGGCGCCCCGCTGGGCCGTGAGATCGCCTTCTCCCGCATCCTGTCCCAGACCAAGGACGTCCGGAACATCGTCTACCTGACGGCCGATGTGCACTACACCGCCGCGATCTCGTACCACCCCGATCGCGCGGGATTCCAGGACTTCTCGCCGTTCTGGGAGTTCGTCTCCGGTCCGCTCAACGCCGGCGCCTTCCCGAAGAGCCCGCTGGACGGCACCTTCGGCGCCCAGTACGAGTTCGTGCACGCACCGGACAAGGCGAACGTCTCCCCCGCCGAGGGATTCCAGCACTACGGCGAGGTGACGATCGATGCCGGTTCCCGCGCGCTCACGGTGAACCTGCGCGACGCCAAGGGCGCGGCGCTCTACACCAAGGAGTTGGCACCGGCGTAACGGAAGCGCTGGGCGGGGTGATCGGCCGCGAGCCGGTCACCCTGCCCGAAGAGCTTGTGCCGCAGGGTGCCAGGCACGTACTCGCTGGGGTACACGCCCCGGCGGCGCAGCTCGGGGACGATGAACTCGACGATGTCCTCGAACGTGCCGGGGGTGATGGCGTAGGCCAGGTTGAATCCGTCCACGTCGGTCTCCTCGACCCATTCCTGCAGTTCATCGGCCACCCGCTCAGCGGAGCCGACCAGTACCGGCCCCATGCCGCCGATGCGGCCCCACTTGCCGATGTCCTCGACCGTCCACTCCTTGCCCGACGGGTCGGCCTGCTGGAAGTTGGAGACCGCCGAGATGATGGCGTTGGACTGCACATCGCCCACGGGGTCGCTCGGGTCGTAGGCGCCCAGGTCCACGCCCATCCACCCGGACATGAAGACCAGCGAGCCCTCGATGCTGGCGTACCGGTGGTACTCCTCGAGTTTCGCCTGCGCCTTCGCCTCCGTCTCGTCGGTGACGATGGTCAGCAGGGTGTAGACCTTGGCCGAGTACGGATCGCGGCCGTTGGCGACGAGGCCCTCGCGGATCGTGCGGACGAGCTTCTTCAGAATCTCCTTGGTGGGCGCCGCGACGAAGATCGCCTCGGCGTTCCCGGTCGCGAACTTCAGCCCGCGCGGCGACGCCCCCGCCTGGTAGATGACCGGGGAGCGCTGCGGCGAGGGCTCACCCACGTGGATGCCGGGGACGTCGAAGTACTTGCCGTGGTGGTTGATCGGATGCACTTTCGACGGGTCGGTGAAGACGCCGCTCTCGCGGTCGCGGATCACCGCGTCGTCCTCCCACGAGCCCTCCCACAGCTTGTACAGCACCTCGAGGTACTCGTCGGCGTGGTCGTAGCGCTCGTCGTGCTGGAGCTGATCCAACTGCCCCATGTTCTGTGCCGCGGAGGGCAGGTAGCCGGTCACCACGTTCCACCCGATCCGGCCGTTGGTCAGGTGATCGAGGGTGGTCAGCCTGCGGGCGAACGGGAAGGGGTGCTCGAAGCCCGTGCCGGCGGTGATGCCGATACCGAGGTGCTCCGTGGCGCCCGCGATGGCCGAGGCGAGCAGAATCGGGTCCGACACGGGCACCTGGGCGGCGTGCCTGATCGCGGCGTCGCCGTTGCCCTTGTAGGAGTCGTAGATCCCCAGCACGTCGGCGATGAAGATGCCGTCGAAGGTGCCCCGCTCCAACAGCTTCGCCAGGTCCGTCCAGTAGCCGAGTTCCTTGTAGCGATGCGACTGATCCTTCGGGTGCCGCCACAGCCCCGGGGACTGGTGCGCGACGCAGTTCATGTCGAAGGCGTTGAAACGGATCTGACGGGTCATGGTGGCCGACGCTAGGCCGCGCGGCTTCCGCCGCCCACCGTTGCGCTCAGTCTGACGCCAGATCAGGCCAGGTTCAACTGCCAGGACACCCCGAACCGATCGGCCACCCACGCGAACGCGGTCGAGAAACCGTAGGAGTCCAGCGGCATCAGGGTGGCGCCGTCCGCACCGAGCGCCGTGGTGAGCCGTTCGAGTTCGGCGCGATCGTCGCAGTCCACGAACAGCGAGTTCGAGGGCGTGAAATCGAAGGCGTGCGGCACCGAACTGTCGCTGACCAGCACGCGCTGCCCCTTCAGATCCAGCTCGGCGAGCTGGATGCCGTGCGCCGGATCGGGGTGCGGCGTCGAGGAGATCACCTCGCCGCCGAAGGTCGCGGTGTACAGCTCGATGGCGGCGGCGGCCTTGCCGCCCTGGAACATGAGGAAGGGTCGAATCGTGGTCATCCTTCGAGGCTAGGCCGCGGCGGGCCGTAGGGTGCGGGCATGACGTCGGTGGTGGTGGTCGGCAGTATCAATCTGGACGTGGTCACGGTGTGCGATCGGTTTCCGCAGCCTGGCGAGACCATCACCGGGGTGTCGGTCTCGTTCGGGCAGGGCGGCAAGGGCGCGAATCAGGCGCGGTCGGCGGCCCGCGCGGGCGCTCGGACGGTGTTCGTGGGCGCGGTCGGTGACGACGATGCCGCCGAGACCGTGCTCGGCTCGCTGACCGCGGCGGGCGTCGACGTCTCCCCCGTGCGACGAGTCCCGGGCAGCACCGGGTTCGCGAACGTCACGGTGGACGGGACCGGCGAGAACCACATCATCGTGGTGCCCGCGGCGAACGCCGAGGTCGAGCTCGACGATGCCGCCCGCGCGGCGATCACCGCGGCCGATGTCCTGCTGCTGCAACTGGAGATCCCGCTTCCGGTGGTCACGGAGGCGGCTCGGACCGCCCGCGCGAGCGGCACGACGGTCCTGCTCAACCCCTCTCCCGTGCAACCGATCCCCGACGAGTTGGTCGAACTCCTCGACGCGGTGATCGTCAACCGCGACGAGGCGGCGGCGCTGGCGGAGGCGATCGCGACCGTGCCGCAGGTGATCACCACACTCGGTGGCGCCGGCGCGCGCGCCACGTCGCCGGAGGGCACCGTCGAGTCACCCGGCTTCGAGGTGCGCGTCGTCGACACCACCGGCGCGGGCGATGCCTTCGCGGGTGCGCTGGCGGCGAACTGGAATCGCCCTCCCGCGGAACGCATCCTGCGCGCCAACGCCGCGGGGGCGCTCACCGCCACGGCCCCCGGGGCGGCGGCCGCCCCCTCGAGGGCCGATGTGGACGCCTTCCTCGCCGAGCAGGGCCCCGCCCGATGAGCGTGACGGTCTACGAGGTGGGCACAGGAGGGCCGTACGCCCTCACCACCGGACCCGATGGCGCGGTGTGGTTCACGCTGGTCGAGAGCGGGGAGATCGGCAGGTTCGACCCGCGGACGCAGTCCACGACCCGGTTCGCCGTGGGTGAGGGTACCGGCCCCACCGTGATCACCGTGGGCCCCGACGACACCCTGTGGTTCACCGAGTACCGCGCGCATCGCCTCGGCCGAATCACCGTGTCCGGTGAGGTCACCCACCACGACCTCGCCGCGGGCAGTGGTCCGTTCGGTATCGCGCCGGGCCCGGACGGAGCGCTGTGGTTCACCCAGACCGCCACCGACCGGATCGGCCGGATCACCGTTTCCGGTGAGATCACCGAGTTCGAGATTCCCCACCGGGGATCGTTCCCGTCGGCGATCACCGCCGGGCCCGACGGGGCGCTCTGGTTCACCCTGAACGGGGCGAACGCGATCGGCCGCATCGATGCGCGGGGCGAGCTGCGAGTCCACCCGCTCGAAGCGGGAAGTGCCCCCGTGGGAATCTGCTCCGCGCCCGATGGGTCACTGCGGTTCGTCGAGATCGGCGCGGGACGGATCGGACAAATCACGCCCGACGGCGCCGTCTCGCACATCGACCTCCCGGACCCGACCGTGCGCCCGCATGCGATCTGTGCAGCTGCCGATGGCACCGTGTGGTTCACCGAGTGGGCGGGAAACGCCGTCTCGTCGATCGATCCGGCGGGTACCCTCAGCCGCTTCGACCTGGTGGTTCCCGGTGCGGAACCGCACGGCATCGCGGTCGGTGCCGACGGTGCGATCTGGGCCGCCCTGGAATCCGGGGCACTCGCTCGGATCCTGCCCTGAACCACATCGATGTGACCCATGTCACAACACCCCGTCTCTCTGGGGATACGTCAGGGTTTCGAAGGGCAGTTTCGAGCGCGAGGTGATTTCGCGGCGGCCGGTTGTTAGCGTCGAAATCGATGAGCCCGTCTCACAAGAGCAATTCCACAGCCACCGCGAACGCGGGGGTCAGCACCCGGCACCCATCGCTCGACGATGGAGTGCGGCTGTGGGAGATCGCCCGAGACACGGCAGTTCTCGACCTCAATTCGACGTACGCGTACACACTGTGGTGCCGCGATTTCGCGGACACCTCGATCGTGGCCGAGCACGACGGCGCGGTCGCCGGATTCGTCTCCGGCTACCGTCGTCCCGAACGCCCGGACACGCTCTTCGTCTGGCAGGTGGCCGTAGATGCGGCCCACCGCGGCCACGGCATCGCGTCCCGAATGCTCATCGACCTGTTGGACAGTCTTGCGGTGGCGGGCGTGACTCGCCTGGAGACCACGATCACCGCGTCCAACACGGCGTCCCAGGAGCTGTTCGGCTCCGTGGCCAAGCGACGTCGTTCCACTCTGACGGTGCGCGACCTGTTCGCCTCGCACCACATCTCCCCCAACGAATCCGACCCCCACGAGCCGGAGCAGCTGTACACCATCGACCCCGTCTGACGGTCTCCGTCCGACGACTGCCGATACCCGCTGACTCCTGGTCACTAGGAGGATCACATGTCCACTCTGACCGATGGAACCATCCGTACCGAGGACTTCCCCGCACAGCGCGAGGTGAGCATCGGGCAGGGCTTCGACGCCGACATCTTCGACAAGCGCGAGTCCGAGGTCCGTAGCTACTCGCGCTCGTGGCCGGCTGTTTTCGACAAGGCCGAGGGCGCGTGGCTGCAGGACACGGAGGGCAACCGCTACCTCGACTTCTTCGCCGGCGCCGGTGCGCTGAACTACGGGCACAACAACCCGATCCTGCGCGACGCGCTGGTCGACTACATCACCAGCGGCCGCATCACGCACGGTCTCGACATGTCGACGGTGGCCAAGGGCGAGTTCCTGCAGACCTTCCAGGACAAGATCCTGGCGCCGCGCGGGCTCGACTACAAGGTGCAGTTCCCCGGCCCGACCGGCGCGAACACCGTGGAGGCCGCGCTGAAGCTGGCCCGTAAGGTGACCGGCCGCGAGTCGGTGGTCAACTTCACCAACGCCTTCCACGGCATGACCCTCGGCGCCCTGTCGGTGACCGGCAACTCGATGAAGCGGGCCGGTGCCGGTGTGCCCCTGGTGCATTCGACGCCGATGCCCTTCGACAACTACTTCGACGGCACCGTCCCGGACTTCTCCTGGTTCGAGCGGCTGCTGGAGGATTCGGGCAGTGGTCTGAATCTGCCCGCCGCGGCGATCGTCGAGACCGTGCAGGGCGAGGGCGGCGTCAACGTCGCTCGCGCGGAGTGGCTCCGCGCGCTCGCCGATCTGCTCAAGCGCCACGACATCCTGCTCATCGTCGATGACGTGCAGATGGGCTGCGGCCGCACCGGACCGTTCTTCTCGTTCGAGGAGGCCGGGATCACCCCCGATATCGTGACCCTCTCGAAGTCGATCGGCGGTTACGGCCTGCCGATGGCGCTCACCCTGCTCAAGCCGGAGCTGGACGTGTGGCTCCCCGGCGAGCACAACGGCACCTTCCGCGGTAACAACCCCGCGTTCGTGACCGCCAAGGCCGCGATCGACGCCTACTGGTCGGACGACACCCTCGAGAAGGAGACGCTCCGCAAGGGCGCGCTCATCGAGCGGCGCTTCCAGGCGCTGGTCGAGGCATACCCCGGCGAGTTGTCCACCCGCGGCCGTGGTCTGGTGCAGGGCCTGTCCTTCACCACGCCGGAGAAGGCGGGCGAGGCCTGTGCCGCCGCGTACCGTCTGGGCCTGCTCGCCGAGTCCTCGGGCCCGCGCGACGAGGTGGTCAAGCTGCTGCCGCCGCTCACCATCACCGACGGTGAGCTGGAGCAGGGCCTCGACCTGCTGGAGGCGGCCGTGGCGGAGGTGCTGTCGCGATGATCGTGCGCACCACCGACGAGATCACCGGCACCGATCGCGATGTGGCGGCCGGCAACTGGCGCAGCAAGCGGATCGTGCTGGGCGGCGATAAGGTGGGCTTCTCGTTCCACGAGACCACCATCGAGCCGGGGACCGTCAACGAGTTCCACTACGCCAACCACGTCGAGGCCGTATGGCTGGTGGAGGGCGAGGGCACCCTGCTCGACCGGGAGACCGGCGTGGAGTACCCGCTCGCTCCCGGCACCATGTACCTGCTCGACGGCAACGAGCGGCACACCGTGACCACCCGCACCCGCATGCGGATGCTGTGCGTCTTCAACCCGCCCGTGGTGGGCACCGAGGTGCACGACGAGAACGGCGTGTACCCCCTGGTCGCCGTGCCCGAATAGCACAGGACTCCAACCGATCCCCGTCGATCACTCCTCCTTCTTGGAGTGGTCGGCGGGGATCGGCGGTTCCGGGACCACCGGGTAGTTGCCGGTGAAGCCCTCGCGTTCCGCGGCGATCGCCATGACCCGTCCGCGCACGGCGTACCAACCACCGATCAGCATCGGCACGAGGGCCACGATCGCGATGAGATTCCAGTAGTTCACGTAGCACATGATGACGACCACGACCGCCAGGAAGAGCAGCGATGCGTAGCTCGTCCACGGCGAGAGCGGCTGCCGGAAGGCGGGCCGGGTGACGATGCCGCGATCGGCCCAGCGGTGCAGCTGGATCTGGCAGAGCAGGATCATCGCCCAGGTGGCGATGATGCCGAGCGCCGACAGATCGAGCGCGATGTTGAAGGCCTCCTCCGGCACGAACAGGTTCAGCACCACCCCGAGCAGGGTGAGCGCCCCGGTCAGGGCGATGCCACCGAAAGGCACGCCGTTGCGGTTCATCCGGCCGGTGAACGCCGGCCCGCTGCCGTTGAGCGCCATCGACCGCAGGATCCGGCCCGTCGAGTACAGCCCCGCGTTGAGGCTCGACAGGGCCGCGGTGAGCACCACGATGTTCATCACATCGCCCGCGTACGGAACACCGATCTTGGAGAAGAAGGTGACGAACGGGCTCGTCCCCTTGACGAATTCGGTGTAGGGCACGAGCAGGGCCAGCAGGATCAGTGACCCCACGTAGAACACCGCGATGCGGATGATCACCGAGTTGATCGCGCGCGGCATCACCTTCGCCGGTTCGGCGGTCTCGCCGGCGGCGATGCCCACGAGTTCGACTGCGGCGTAGGCGAAGACCACGCCGGAGACCACGAGCACCAGCGACAGCGTGCCCTGCGGGAACAGGCCACCGTTGTCGGTGATCACCGACAATCCGGTGGCGCGGCCGTCCACCTCGGTGCGGCTCGCGAGGAACACCACCCCGACCACGAGGAAGCCGACGAGGGCGACGACCTTGATGATCGCCGCCCAGAACTCCAGCTCACCGAACATCTTCACCGAGATCACGTTCATCGCCATCACCACGCCCAGTGCGATGAGCGCGATGAGCCACTGCGGTACGGACTTGAAAGCGCCCCAGTAGTGCACGTACAGCGCGATCGCCGTGACATCGACGATCGCGGTCGCCGCCCAGTTGAAGAAGTACAACCAGCCGGTGACGAAAGCAGTCTTCTCCCCGAAGAACTCGCGAGCGTACGAGACGAAGGACCCCGACGACGGCCGGTGCAGCACGAGCTCGCCGAGCGCGCGCAGGATGAAGAAGACCACGATGCCGCACGCGGCGTAGACGAGGAACAGGCCTGGTCCCGCGTCGCGGAGTCTGCCGCCGGCGCCCATGAACAGGCCGGTACCGATGGCGCCGCCGATGGCGATCATCTGGATCTGCCTCGGTGTGAGGCTCTTGTGGTAGCCCTCCTCCTCGTGGGCGAGGGCGGAATTGTCGTAGTCGGTCTGAGTCACGGTCCGGGACTCCCTTTCGCCGCAGTGTGGTCGACTGCGACGAAACTAGAAACTCCGTATGACGGCGAGGGGACCCGCGTGTTACAGGCGCACTAACGACGATGACGACGCCCGCGCGGTGGCGGCTCGACGTCGCGCAGGGTGCGCGCCAGGATCCCCGCCAGCTCGCCGCACGTCTGATACCGGTCCTCCGGTCGCTTGGCGAGGGCCTTCGCGAACACCGCGGTGAGCGACCGCGGCAGCCACGGACGCACCCCGTCCGGAGCGGGTGGCGCCGCGTGCAGATGCGCGAAAGTGGTCGCCAGTCGGGTGGCGCGCGGATAGGGCGGTGCGCCGGTGAGCAGTTCGAAGGCGGTGGCCGCGAAGCCGTACTCATCGGTGGCGGGGATCGCCGGGCCGCCCCGCAGCGACTCGGGCGCCGCATAGCCGATCGACAGGTCGACGGTGCCCTCGACCCACGCCGTCCCCGCCTCGTCGACGGCGATGCCGAAGTCGGTGAGGAACCCGCTCGCCCCGTCCTCACCGATCTCCACCAGGATGTTCCCCGGCTTCACGTCGCGGTGCACGATGCCCTGTCCATGGGCGGCGTCGAGCGCACTCGCGACGTCCGCCAGCAGGCCGACGACCGCGGGGAGATCCGGCTCCGATCCGCCGCGCGGCACCAGGGCGGTGGCGGGCGGGCCGTCCACGTACCGCAGCGCCAGCCAGTCCCGCGGCGTGGACAGCTCGGCACCGTCGCGCCGAACGTGCGACCGCCCCCGCGCGATGACCGGCACCACATGGGGATCGCTGAACTCCGCCCCGATCGCCGCCTCGCGATCCATCCGCGCCGCGGCCGAACCGTCGTGCGCGCGGGCGATCTTGAGCGCCACCGCTCGGCCCGCGTTCTCCGCGAGAAAGACATCGGCCGACCCGCCCACCCCGATCGGCCGCAGCAACAGGTAGTCGGCGAGCACGTCCCCGGCGGTGAGCACGACCATCAGGATACGAACCGTCGACCCGCCCGGCTACTTCACCGGATCGGGGACGAAGGCGCTGCCCCGCTCGCGGTCGAGGAAGGTCTCGGACTTGTTGCGCAGGCAGAAGATGTACACCGCCAGCGAGATCGCGATCGTGATGGTGACGTAGGCGATGAACCAGGGCACGTGCCCCGACTTCTTCGCCGCCTCGTAGATCAGCGGCGCGGTGCCGCCGAAGATCGAGTTGGCCAGCGCGTAGCCCAGGCCCACCCCCAGGGCGCGGACGTGCGACGGGAACAGCTCCGCCTTCACCAGGGCGTTGATCGAGGTGTACCCGGTGAGGATCACGTAGCTCACGCACACCATGGTGAGCGAGGCGATCGCCACGTGCAGCGTGGGCAAGTAGGTGATGAGGAAGTAGGTGTAGGTGACACCGCCCACGCCGAAGAAGATCAGCATCGGCTTGCGGCCGATCTTGTCGCTGATCATGCCGCCGATCGGCTGGATCACCATGAGGAAGATCAACCCGATGAGGTTGACCCAGGTGGCCGTGAAGGCGTGATCGGTGTACGCGCTCTTGATGATCGCCGGAGCGTTCACGCTGTACACGTAGAAGGCCAGCGTGCCGCCCATCGTGATGAGGAAGCACAGCACGAGCTGACGCCAGTATCCGCCGAACAGCTCACGCATGGTGCCCGACGAGGTGTCCTCCCCCTCGCGCACCGCCGCGAGCTGCTCCTCCGACAGCGACTCGTCCATCGTGCGGCGCAACCAGAAGACCACGATCGCCGCGATGCCACCGATGAAGAAGGCGATGCGCCAACCGAAGTCGGAGACCTGGTCCTTGGTGAACAGCGCCAGCAGGATGAGGAGGGTGAACTGCGCCAGCACGTGGCCGCCCACCAGCGTCACGTACTGGAAGGACGAGAAGAAGCCGCGCCGCTCCCTGGTGGCGGCCTCGGACATGTACGTGGCCGAGGTGCCGTACTCACCGCCCGTGGCGAATCCCTGCACGAGGCGGCACAGCACCAGGATCACCGCGGCGGCCACGCCGATCGTCTCCCGTCCCGGGACCACGGCGATGATGAACGAACAGGCGGCCATCAGGGAGACGCTCATGGTGAGCGCGGCGCGGCGCCCCCGCCGGTCCGCGAAGCGGCCGAAGAACCACGACCCGACGGGCCGCATGATGAACGTGACCGCGAAGATCGCGTACACGTACAGCGTGGAGTTCTTATCGGCCTTATCGAAGAACTGACTCTCGAAATAGGTCGCGAACACGGTGTAGACATAAACGTCATACCATTCAACCAAGTTGCCACTGGAGCCGCGAAGCGTGTTCCACACCGCTCGCCGGGTCTCCGCCCGTGACGAAACCGGCTCTCTCGCCTCGCCTTCGGTATCTGTCATGTGCACCGCCTCCTGCATCTGTTCACCCGCTAGATCGCGTCGGCCGAGCGGCCGGTACTCCGGTGCCCCAGCGCAGCCACGGTCACCATCAGCCCGAACATCGCAGCGGCCACCACCGCGAACACCCACACGCTGCCATGCTCGTCCAGCACCGGAAGCAGAATGAACGGAAGGAACGCCGTCACGAGCTTGGTGAGTGAGTACGCCGCCCCGGCTGCCGTGCCCCGGATCGCCGTGGGGTAGGAATCGGCCAGGTACACGTGATAGGCGTTCGAGAACAGGTTCGATGCCAGCGTGTACAGGAAGCCGGCGATCACGATCTGCGCCGGACTCGATGCGAAGCCGAACCACAGACCGAACGCGGCCATGAGCCCCGCCGACCCGATCACCAGGTACCGGCGCTCCACTCGTTCGACGATCGGCATCGCCAGCGCCGCCCCCAGCGGGTACCCGATGTACGACAGCGCGACGAACAACAGCGAGGTCTGGATCGAATACCCCTTCGCCACCAGCACCAGCGGCGCGATGGTGCCGAAGCCGTAGTACCCGAAGACCTCGAGCGCCGAGACGATCCACAGCATCACCGTGCGGCGCCGATAGGGAGGGCGGAAGAGGTCGGCGATCGATATCGACTGCGCGGTCACCGGCCTGAGGTGCGGATCGGGCTGTGCCAGCGCCTTCCCCTCCTTGACCGCCTGCTCCTCCAACCGCCGGACGATGGCGTCGGCCTCGTCGTAGCGTCCCTGTGCCTCCAGCCAACGCGGCGATTCGGGCAGCCCCCGGCGGACGAGCCACACCAGGAAGGATCCGAGCGCGCCGAAGACGAAGAGCAGTCTCCACCCCGCCACATCGACCGATCCCAGGTGGAAGGTGTGCGGGGTCAGCCAGCGCGCCGCGAAGCCCACCACGGGAACACCGAGGAAGGACACCGTGTACGCGAGCGAGATGTACTTCCCTCGGACGTTCTTCGGGAGGAGGTCCGACAGGTAGGAGTCGGCGAGCGCGAACTCGCCGCCGATGCCGATGCCCGCGATGAACCGGGTGACCACCAGGAACGAGACGTTCGGGCTGAACGCGCCCGCCAGCGACATCGCCGAATAGATGGCCAGGTTGATCATGAAGGCGCGGCGGCGTCCCACCCGGTCGGCGAGCCGGCCCATGAGCAGTGCGCCGAGGAACTGGCCGATGAACGCCGAGGCCAGCAGGATCTTCAGCTGCTCCGGCCCCAGCGCGAAGTCGCGACGCAGCACCGTCGCGATGGTCGCGGCCAGGAAGTTTTCGTACTGGTCGAAGAACAGGCCGAGTCCGATCACGCCGACCGCGGCGAAGTGCAGCCTGGTCATCGGCAGCCGATCGAGGCGGGCGGCGATCGACGGCACCGATGTCGTTTCCGTGGACATCCTCACAAGGTACTTCGGCTCTCGAAGCCTCTCGCGGTACGCCCGCCCATGTCACAGACATTCCGGGCATCGGCGACGCCACCGCGACCGCGATGACTCCGTCCGCCCTGCGGCTGCAACGGCGTAGAATCGACTCGTGCGCACCGCGATACCCGCCTGGGAACCCGCGGAGCCGACTGTGCCCGACGACGACTACGCCGACCGGCTCCACTCGGCGGCACAACTGCTCCACGGCCGCCGGATCGTCGCCCTCACCGGCGCCGGCGTCTCCACGGCCTCCGGAATCCCGGACTACCGCAGCCCGGGGGCGCCACGCCGCACCCCGATGACCCTGCAACAATTCCTCGGCTCGCCCGAGTTCCGCAGCCGGTACTGGGCGCGCAACCACCTCGGATGGCGGCACATGGATTCGGCAGTTCCGAACGCCGCGCACCGCGGGCTCGCCGCGCTGCCCGGCGTGACGGGTGTGATCACGCAGAACGTGGACCTGCTGCACCTGAAGGCCGGCTCGCGCGGCGTGATCGATCTGCACGGCAACTACGCCCAGGTGCGCTGCCTGAGCTGTGATCACCGGATCAGCCGGCATCGTTTGCACACGATCCTGGAGCCGCTCAACGCGGGCTTCTCCGCGCGCATCGCGGGCCGCGGCGCGCTCGAGGTGGCGCCCGACGCCGATGTGGTGGTCGAAGACACCACCGACTTCACCATGGTGGACTGCGGCCGGTGCGGCGGCATCCTCAAACCCGACATCGTCTACTTCGGTGAGTCGGTGCCCAAGCCCCGTGTAGCCCGGGCCTTCTCGGCGGTCGACGATGCGGACGCCCTGCTCGTGCTGGGCACCTCGCTGACCGTCATGTCCGGCCTGCGCTTCGTGCGGCACGCACACAAGCACGGCAAGCCGATCGTCATCGTCAACCGGGGCCGCACCCGCGGGGACGAGCTCGCCGATGTCACCGTGGACGTCGACGTGGCCACCGCCCTGGACGCACTCGCGCACCACTGAGAGGACAGCCCATGACCGCCGCCGACGATCTCCCCCTCGAGGACCGGGCCCGCCTGCTGACGGGTGCCGACTTCTGGACGACCGCGGCGGTGCCCGAAGCGGGAGTGCCCGCGATGGTCCTCACCGACGGCCCGCACGGGGTACGCCGGCAGATCGGATCCGCCGATCATCTCGGACTGAACGCGGCGGCACCGGCCACCTGCTTCCCGCCGGCGGTGGCCGTCGGGTCGAGCTGGAACCCCGATCTCGCGCGCCGCATCGGCGCCGCCATCGCCGTGGAGGCCCGCGCCCTCGGCGTGACGATAGCGCTCGGTCCCGGGGTGAACATCAAACGCCATCCGTTGTGCGGCAGGAACTTCGAGTACTACTCCGAGGACCCACTGCTCGCGGGTGTGCTCGGCGCGGCCCACGTGACCGGACAGCAGGGCGGCGGCACGGGAGCCTCGGTCAAGCATTTCGCGGTGAACAACCAGGAGACCGAGCGGATGCGGATCAGCGTCGACGTGGACACGCGCACGCTGCGGGAGATCTATCTCCCCGCCTTCGAGCGGATCGTCACCGAGGCCGCCCCCGCCACCGTGATGTGCTCGTACAACCGGATCGCGGGCACCTACGCCTCGGAGAACACCTGGCTGCTCACCACACTGCTGCGCGAGGAGTGGGGCTTCCGGGGGCTCGTGGTCTCCGACTGGGGCGCCGTGCACGACCGGGTCGCCGCCCTGCGCGCCGGACTCGACCTGGAGATGCCGCACGCGCCGCGCAGCGTCGAGCAGGTGGTGAGCGCCGTGGGATCCGGCGACCTCGATGCCGCCACCGCGACCATCTCCGCACAGCGGGTGCTCGACCTCGCGCGGTACGCACCGTCGGACCAGGAGCCCGCACCGGACGTGCAGGCGCACCACGACCTCGCCCGTGCGGCCGCCGCGGAGTGCGCCGTGCTGCTGCGCAACGAGAACTCCGCCCTGCCCCTCGGCCCGGACTCCGGGCGCATCGCCGTGATCGGCGAGCTGGCGCGCACACCGCGGTACCAGGGAGGCGGGTCGAGCCACATCACCGCGACCCGCGTCGACGTGCCTCTCGACGAGATCAACACGCGCGCAGCCACGATCGGCGTGAACACCGAGTTCGCCGCCGGATACGCGCTCGACCGCGACGACGCCGCCCTGCGCGCCGAGGCCTCGGCCGTCGCCGCCCGCAGCGACATCGCAGTCGTCTTCGCCGGGCTCACCGAGACCGAGGAGTCCGAGGGCTTCGACCGCCCGAGCCTCGCGATCGCACCGCACCAGGTGGAGCTCCTGCGGGCCGTGGCCGGGGCCGCACCGCGCACCGTCGTGGTCCTGGTCGGCGGCGGGGTCGTCGAGCTCGAGCCCTGGCACGACGAGGTGGACGCCATCCTCGAGGCCTTCCTGCTCGGCCAGGGCGGCGGCGCGGCGATCGCCGACCTGCTGTTCGGGATCGCGGCACCGTCGGGCAGGCTCGCCGAGACCATCCCCCGGCGCATCGAGGACACCCCCGCGTTCGGCAACTTCCCCGGCGAGCTGGGCACCGTCCGGTACGGCGAGGGCCTCCTGGTGGGCTACCGCTGGTACGAGACCCGCGACATCGCGCCCCGGTATCCCTTCGGGCACGGCCTGGGGTACACCACGTTCGATATCAGCGGCCTCGAAGTGGTTGCCACCGGAGCCGATTCCGCGACCGCCCGGGTGACGGTGACGAACACGGGCACCCGGGCCGGACATCACGTGGTCCAGCTGTACATCGGTTCCGATGCCGGTGCCGTCTTCCGGCCGCGACGCGCACTCGCCGCGTTCCGCAAGGTCGAGCTCGTCCCAGGAGCGAGCACCGTCGTCGAATTCGACCTGCCACGAAGGGCATTCGCGCACTACGACGTGTCCCGTGCGGACTGGGCGGTCCCGGGCGGGACGTACCGCATCGACGCCGGGCACAGCAGCCGCGACATCGCGGCCGTCGCCGAGATCCGGCTCGACGGAGACGTGCTCGTCGAACGCTTGGGCATGGACTCGACGATCGCCGAATGGGCGGCGCACCCCCTGGCGGGCGAGGCCTTCCGGACGGCGCTCGCCGACTCCGCGGGTGGCCTGCCGATCGACCAGCTCCTCGAACTCGCCGGGTCGATGCCCCTCGGTAAGGCCCTCGACATGATTCCCGGGCCCGGCGGCGAGGAGGCCCGCGCCCACGTCGAGACCATGATCGCGGCGCAGTGAGCCGCGCTGCTCACAGCGGATCGGCTACCTGAGCGGCCGCATCGCGTCGTAGCCTTCGACCATGGAGACGCGCACCGACGGCGAGGCCCTGTTCCGGCACGAACTGGGATCGCAGCTGCGTCGGTTGCGGCATCAGCGCGGCGAGCGCCTCGCCGACACCGCACGCCGCGCCGGCATCTCGCCGCAGTACCTGTCCGAGGTGGAACGCGGCCTCAAGGACCCGTCCAGCGAGATGCTCGCGGCCATCACCGGCGCGCTCGGCGCCCCGGTCGGCGAGGTGATCGTCGCCGTCGGGCTCCAGCTGCGCACGGTCCGCCGGCCCACCCGACTGCACCTCGTTCCCACCGGCACCGTCGCCACCCCGGTGCCGCAGGCGCCACGCGGCGTGCAGGCGCACTCCCCCGTGCTGCGCGCCGCCTGAGGTCAGTGTTCCTCGATCACCTCGTCGATCAGGCCGTACGCCACCGCGTCCGCGGGAGTGAAGACGCGGTCGTGATCGGTATCGGCACGCAATCGGTCGGGCTCCTGCCCCGTGTGCCGGGCCAGGATCTGCTCCATCTGCCCACGCACCCGTACCACCTCGTCGGCCTGCAGGATCAGATCGGGGATCGTTCCGCGGCCCTGCGCGGCGGGCTGGTGCAGCACCACCCGCGAATGCGGCAATGCCACCCGCTTACCGGGCGCACCGGCCGCCAGGAGGACCGCGCCCACCGCCACCGCCTGCCCCACGCACGTGGTCGCGATCGGTGAGCGGATGTAGCGCATGGTGTCGTAGATGGCCAGCATCGCGCTGGGATCGCCGCCCTCGCAATTGATGTAGAGCTGGATATCCGCATCCGGGTTATCGGACTCGAGGAACAGCAGCTGTGCCACGACGGCGTTCGCGACCCCGGCGTCGATACCCGTTCCCAAGTACACGACCCGCTCGGACAGTAGGTAGGAGTAGACGTCCGAGACCCGCTCGCCGTGCGGGCGCCGTTCGATCACGTTGGGGATGGTGTAGGTGCTCATCGGGCCGCTCCCGCCAGGTCGAAGCCCGCTCGGCGGCGGCGTCCGGGGACGATCTCGTCGAAGGAGCCGACGATCTCGTCGATGAAGCCGTAGTCGAGCGCCTCCCGTGCGGTGTACCAGCGATCGTGCAGGGAATCCTCGAAGATCTGCTCGCGCGGCCTCTCCGTGTCCTCGGCGATCAGGCCGAGCACCGTATCGCGGGTGTGCCGCAGATCGCCGGCCTGCAGCTCGATGTCGACGGCGGTGCCGCCGATGCCGGCCGAAACCTGGTGCATGAGGACACGGGCGTGCGGGAGGGCGCGGCGCTTACCCGGAGTACCGGCCGACAGCAGGAATTGCCCTGCGCTGTAGGCGATGCCGAAGACCAGGGTGGACACATCGCACGGGATCAGGCGCATCACATCGCGGATGGCCAGCATCGCCGGGACGGAACCGCCCGGGGAGTGGATCCACAGCGCGATCTCCTTGGGGCTGGCCGCCGCCAGCGACATCAATTGGGTGGCGAGGAGGGCGCCGTTATCGTCGTCGAGCGGACCGTCGAGCACCACGACCCGCTGGTCGTACAGCTCGCGGCGCACACGTTCGGTGAATTGCGGGATCTTCGGGTTTTCGCTCATGCCCCGATGCTGCACCGCACAACCACCGCGGTGCACGCCGATCCGCCTGCCGCGGAACCGCTTCCGGCAGCTCCGCTGCGAGCGGATCCGCCGTCAGCCGCGCACGCAGGCCGGCGTCAGGTTCAGTTCGCGGAGTACGCGGGTTCGCTGCGGAAGCGCGAGGCGCGGCCGTCGATGCCCAGGGCGCGCCACAGTAGCCGCGATACCGGGTTCATCAGCTTGGTGTGCTCGGCCAGCAGTCGCACATCGCCGAAGACCTCGCGCTTGACGGCCTGCGATTCCGGGGAGCGCCAGTACATCTGCTTCCACACCGACCGCGGGATGTCGAACCGCTTGCGGAACTGCCGAGGCGGCACCGCGATCGCGGTGAGCAGCGACCGCATCACGAGCGGCAGCGCCAGCGACAGCAGGAATCGCGGAAGCGGGCCACGGGTGGGGATGCGGTGCTCCAGCAGCTGGTGCGCGAACGAGATGTGCCGCGCTTCCTCGGCCACGTGGATCTGCATCACGGCTGTCATCGTGGGGTGCTGTTCGATGCCCGAACGCAGGAACTGCTTCTGGACATGGTCGATCGGCTCCTCACCGCCCAGCACGCCCATGTAGAAGATGATCGGGAAGGTGGTGGCCGCCAACGGGATCAGCGGCGACAGACGGCGGAACCACAGCGGTCCGCCGGGCACGTCCATCCCGATCCGGTTGACGAACTCCTGGAACATCAGCGTGTGCTGGCACTCCTCCTTCGCCTCGTGCGTGGCGTACCGGAACTCCGGCGAATTGTTCGGCTGCACCGCGGTGTACTGCATGATCCCGCGGATCAGGACGGACTCGAACTGCAGCCCCACCTTGGCCACATTGGCCTGGCGCCACATGCCCATCTCGATCTGCTTCGACCGCGGCTGCGCCTGGTACCACTCGGTGCGGCCGATCGGGTCGAACCGCGAATCGAGGATCCAGCGCGGATCGTCCGGGGTCACGGCGAGCTCGGGCGAATCCCAGTCGATGTCGACGTAGGGGTCGAAGTTGCGGTTCACCGACGCCTCGGACAGATCCTGGAGGGTCTGTTCGTACTCCGCCTGCCCGGGGAACGGGCGGCCGCGGGTGCGTCCCATGTGCGTGATGTGCAGCGCCACGTCGACCTCCTGGCTGAAAGAGTGACACAGGTTCAGCGAAAATGTACCACGCGGCGGACATTTTCTACAGAAGTGTATGAACCGCCAGTTCAGCGCACGGGCACCAGATCGTCCGCGTGCACCACGGGCCGGCGCATATCGGGCGGCAGGTCCACGGTGCCCTGCCCGAGCATCGCCTCCAGCTCGGAGGCGTCGTAGGCCACCACGCCGCGGGCGCGCACGGTGCCGGCGGTGTCCACCAGGTTCACCACATCGCCACCGGAGAAGCCGCCGCCCACCGCCGTGATCCCCGCGGGGAGCAGGGATCGCCGCCGGTCCACGACCGCCGCCACGGCACCGTCGTCCAGGGTGAGGTCGCCGTGCACATCGGCCGCGTGCCGCACCCAGAACCGCCGCGCCGACAGCCTCGTCGCGCGGGGCCGGAAGACGGTGCCCACATCGGCGCCGTCGAGCGCCCGGTCGGCGAGCGAGGCAGCCGTGAGCAGCACCGGCACGCCGGCGTCCGCGGCGAGCCGCGCGGCGGACAGCTTCGACGCCATCCCGCCGGTACCGAGCGCACCGCCCGAGCCGGCGACCACGCCGTCCAGATCCTCCGGACCGTCGACCGCGGCGATGAGCGAGGCATCGCCCTTGCGCGGGTCACCGTCGTACAAGCCGTCCACATCGGAGAGCAGCACGAGCGCATCGGCACCGGTCAGGTGCGCCACCAGGGCCGCGAGCCGATCGTTGTCGCCGAAGCGGACCTCGTTCGAGGCCACCACGTCGTTCTCGTTGATGATCGGCACCGCGCCCAGGCTGCGCAGCCGATCCAGGGTGCGCTGCGCATTCGCGGCGTGCACCCGCAGGCCCACGTCGTGCGCGGTGAGCAGGACCAGGGAGACGATCCTGTCGTACCGCTGGAAGGATGCGCCCCAGGCATTGGCGAGCTGCAACTGCCCCACCGAGGCCACCGCCTGCTTGGTGGCGAGGTCGGTGGGCCGGCGCTTGAGTCCCAGGGGAGCCATGCCCGCGCCGATCGCGCCGGACGACACCACGATCACCTCGGTGCCGCGGTCGAGCCGGGCGACGATGGCATCGGTGAGGGCGTCCAGCCGATCGGAGGAGAGGCCGTGTTCGAGGTCGGTGAGCGCCGAGCTGCCGATCTTGACGACCAGCTTGCGGGCTCCCGCGACCGCGGCGCGCATATCGCCGGCCAGCAGGTCGCCCGTTGCGGGCGCTGCTGTCATTCGTCGTCCTCGTCGTCGCTCGCCAGACCGCGGCGGACGTCGTGCTGACGACGCCGTTCGGCGGCGCCGACGCGCTCGTTCTGCTCCAGCCGGATATCGGTGCCGCGGCCGGTGACGGGCACATCGTCGATGGTGCCGAGCGAGGGCTCCCACTCGAAGCACACGTCGCCGATGGTCACCGGGCAGCCGGGCTGCGCGCCGAGCTTGACCAGCTCGGCCTCCACGCCGAGCCGGTTGAGCCGGTCGGCGAGGTAGCCCACAGCCTCGTCGTTGTCGAACGGAGTCTGCTTGATCCACCGCTCCGGCCGCGGGCCGCGCACGATGAAGCCGCCCGGCTGATCCGGATCGGAGATGACCTCGAAGCCCGACTCGTCGATCGCGATGGGCCGGATGACGGGGCGGCGAGCCACCGGGGTGCCGCGCTCGGCGCGGTACTTCTGCACCAGGTCCGACAGCGCGAAGGTGAGCTCGCGCAGGCCCGTGTGGGCGACCGCGGAGATCACGAAGACGGGCCAGCCCCGGGCCTCGAACTCGCCGCGCACCATCTCGGCGAGTTCCTCGGCGTCGGGCACATCGGCCTTGTTGAGCACCACGATCCGCGGACGCGCGGCCAGCTCTCCCAGCCCCGTATCGGCCGCGAGCGCCGGCTGGTACGCGGCGAGTTCCGCCTCCAGGGCGTCCACATCGCTCACGGGGTCCCGGCCGGGCTCCAGGGTCGCGCAGTCCACGACGTGCGCGAGCACGGCGCAGCGCTCCAGGTGCCGCAGGAAGTCGAGGCCGAGGCCGCGTCCCGTGGAGGCGCCGGGGATCAGGCCTGGCACATCGGCGATGGTGAAGGTGTTCTCACCGGCCGAGACCACACCGAGGTTCGGAGCGAGGGTGGTGAACGGGTAATCGGCGATCTTCGGCTTCGCCGCGGACAGCACCGAGACCAGCGACGACTTCCCCGCCGAGGGGAAACCGACCAGGCCCACATCGGCCACCGACTTGAGCTCGAGCACCAGATCGCGGGACTGTCCGTCCTCACCCAGCAGGGCGAAGCCGGGGGCCTTGCGGGCCTTCGAGACGAGCGCGGCGTTGCCGCGGCCGCCGCGACCGCCCTGGGCCGCGTCGAACCGGGTGCCGGCTCCGACCAGATCGGCGAGCATCTTGCCGTCGGTGTCGAGCACCACCGTGCCGTCCGGGACCTTGAGGATCATGTCCTGGCCGGATTTGCCCTCGCGGTTGCCGCCCTCACCGGGCTTGCCGTTGGTGGCCTTGAGATGGGGCCGGAAGTGGAAGTCGAGCAGTGTGTGCACCTGCGGATCGACCTCGAGGATCACCGAACCACCGCGCCCGCCGTTACCGCCGTCGGGGCCGCCGAGCGGCTTGAACTTCTCCCGGTGGATCGACGCGCAGCCGTGGCCACCGTTACCGGCCGTGACGTGCACCGTCACCCGGTCGACGAACCTAGACATGCGCTCTCCTTCGTGTTCCGGCCACGCGGGCCGATCCCGCGTTCGCGGGACTAGTGGTGTTCAACGAAGAGCGGGCAGGGACTCTTCCATGGAGTCCCTGCCCGCTCTCGATGAAGCTGTGTACTGCTGCTGCGGACTAGGCCTCCACAGCGACCGGCACGATGTTGACCGTCTTGCGGCCACGCTTCGTGCCGAACTCGACGGCACCCGCCGCGAGGGCGAACAGGGTGTCGTCGCCGCCGCGGCCGACGCCGACGCCGGGGTGGAAGTGGGTGCCGCGCTGGCGGACCAGGATCTCGCCGGCGCTGACCTTCTGGCCACCGAACCGCTTCACGCCCAGTCGCTGGGCGTTGGAATCACGACCGTTGCGCGAGCTAGACGCGCCCTTCTTGTGTGCCATCTGGCTACTCCTGTTGAATCGATCCGAAAAGTTTTACGGCGCCGCTCAGGCGATCGCGGTCACCTTGAGCACGGTCAGCTTCTGCCGGTGGCCCTGACGCTTGTGGTAGCCGGTCTTGTTCTTGAACTTGTGGATGCGGATCTTCGGTCCCTTGACCTGATCCACGACCTCGCCGGTCACGGAGATCTTCTCCAGCGCGGCGGCGTCGGTGGTGAGGTTCGCGCCGTCGACGACCAGAGCCACGGGCAGCTTGACGCTGGTCCCGGGCTCGCCGTCGATCTTCTCGACCTTCACCAGGTCGCCGACAGCGACCTTGTACTGCTTGCCGCCGGTCTTGACGATCGCATACGTGGCCATCGGGGGCTTACCTCTTCTTCTTCACATCTCGTAGTTCAGCGCGCGGGTGCGCGGCTCGTAAATCACGCGGGTGATCCGATGCCGCGCACGGTGAAGCGGCGGCGCCGGAAAAGCGACCTTCCCAGGTTACGGGACGGCCACTACCAGGGTCAAACCGGCTGGTCCGCCTTGTCAGCAGCGTCACTCCCACCGGCCGCGGGGCCCGCGGGACGGGCGGCGGCCCGGCGTCGGGCCCGCTTGCGTGCGGGCTCGGCTGCGGTCTCCCCCGCACCGTCGGCCGCCGGGGTGGTGACGGCGGGCGCGGCCGGGGCCTCGCTCGCCAGGTCCACGACGATCGTCTGTGCGGAGGCGGACGTGGTGGTGGGCGCCTTGCGGGCCACCCGCCTGCGCCGTGGTGCCGACGGTGCCGCCTCCGTCACTGCAGCGACCGGGGCGGCCTCGGCGGTGGGCTGCGGGGCGGGCTCGGCGGCCGGCTGCGGCTGTTCGACGGGGGCCGGCTCGGCGGTGGCCGCCGACTGGTTCCGGCGCGACCGCGACCGCTTCCTGGCGGGCTCGGGAGCGTCGGAGTCGGGCGTCGCGGCGGCGGGGGCCGCCTCGTCCGCGGGAGCCGCCTCGTCCGTTCCCAGCTCCTGCTGGGGCGCGTCATCGTCGTGATGCTGCGCCATCGCCTGGAACATGGGGTGCGGGTTCTTGTGCACCGGCTTGTCGTCCTTGGCGGGCGCGGGGGCCTGCGCAGTGTCGGACTTGGTGCGCTTGCGCTTCTTGCGGCCACCCTCGGACTTCTCGCCCGAACGGCCTGAGTCCTCGCCGCCGCCCGAGGTCTCGACCGGGTCGGCGTGGATGATGATGCCGCGGCCCGAGCAGGCTTGGCACGGCGTGGAGAAGGCCTCCACCAGGCCGGTGCCGATCCGCTTGCGCGTCATCTGCACCAGGCCCAGCGAGGTGACCTCGGACACCTGGTGACGGGTCCGGTCGCGGCCGAGGGCCTCGGTGAGGCGGCGCAGCACCAGGTCCCGGTTCGATTCAAGGACCATGTCGATGAAGTCGACCACGATCATGCCGCCGATGTCGCGCAGCCGCATCTGCCGCACGATCTCCTCGGCGGCCTCGAGGTTGTTCCGGGTGACCGTCTCCTCGAGGTTGCCGCCCGAGCCGGTGAACTTGCCGGTGTTCACGTCGACCACGGTCATGGCCTCGGTCCGGTCGATCACCAGGGTGCCGCCGGAGGGCAGCCACACCTTGCGGTCCAGCGCCTTGGCGAGCTGCTCGTCGATCCGGTACGCCGCGAAGACGTCGGGCGAATCGGCGTGCGGCTTGTCGAACCGCTCGACGCGGGGCATCAGATCGGGGGCGACGGTCGAGACGTACTTCTCGACGGTGCCCCAGGCATTGTCGCCCTCGATGACGAGCTTGCTGAAGTCCTCGTTGAACAGGTCGCGGACCACCTTGACCAGGAGGTCGGGCTCCTCGTACAGCGGGCGCACGCCCTTCGCCTTGGAGGCCTCCTCGATCTCGGCCCACTGCGCCTGCAGCCGCGAGACGTCGCCCGCGAGCTCCTCGGCGCTCACGCCCTCGGACGCGGTGCGGATGATCACGCCGGCGTCGGACGGGACGATCTCCTTGAGGATCTCCTTGAGCCGCTTGCGCTCGGTGTCCGGCAGCTTGCGCGAGATGCCAGCGGAACCGCCACCGGGCACGTACACCAGGAACCGACCGGCCAGCGAGATCTGGGTGGTCAGGCGGGCACCCTTGTGACCCACCGGGTCCTTGGAGACCTGCACCAGCACCTGATCGCCGGGCTTGAGGGCCTGCTCGATCTTGCGGGCGTTGCCATCGAGTCCGGCGGCGTCCCAGTTGACCTCGCCGGCGTACAGCACGCCGTTGCGGCCGCGGCCGATGTCGACGAAGGCGGCCTCCATCGAGGGCAGTACGTTCTGCACGCGGCCGAGGTAGATGTTGCCCACCATCGACGCCGAGCTCGACGAGGTGACGAAGTGCTCCACGAGCACGCCGTCTTCGAGCACGGCCACCTGGGTGTAGTCCGAGGGGTGCGGCACGGTGTGGCCGTCCTGACCCTCCGACGGTGCCACGTTGGTGCGCTCGCGGACCACCATCACGCGGTCGACGGCCTCGCGACGGGCGAGGAACTCCGACTCGGTGAGGATGGGCGGCCGGCGGCGCACGGTGTCGCGGCCGTCGCGGCGGCGCTGGCGCTTGGCCTCCAGGCGCGTGGAACCGCTGATGCCGCGCACCTCGTCGCGGCGCGTCTTCTGCCGCGGCTCACGCTCGTGCACCACGGTGTTCGGCGGATCGTCGGTGGCGGCGGTCTCGGCGTCGTCTCCCCCGCCGCGGCGACGGCGACGGCGGCGACGGCGACGCGAGCTGCCGTCGGTCACGTCCTCGACATCGTCGCCCTCGGCGTCGGCGTCCTGGCCCTGGTCCTCGGCCGCATCGTCCTGCTCGGACTTCTCAGCCTTGTCGCCCTTGGCCTTATCGCCCTTGGCGGTATCGGCGGACTCGTCGCCGTCGGTGGCGTTCTGATCCTGCTCGTCGGCGTTCTCGCCGCGTCCACGGCCACGACCGCGGCGGCCGCGGCGACGGCGGCGGTTGCCTCCGTTGTCGTCGTCCGCATCGCTCGACTCGCCGCTCGCGGTCTCGTCGGCGGTCTCGGTGGCGACCTTCTCGGTGGCGGCCTCGTCGGTCGAGGCGGCTGCCTCCACCGGGGCCTCCGCCGGCTCAGCGGCGGCGTCCTCGGTCGCGGTGTCCTGCTTCGGCTCCTCGGCATCGGCCTTGGCGCGGCTGCGGGTGCGGCGGCGCGGGGCGGCCTCGGCCTGGTCGGGCTGCAGGAACAGCGGGACCCCGGCGTCCACGGCCTGCGCAGGTGCGGGCTCGACCACGGGCTGCGGGGCGGTGAGCGCGGAGAACAGCGAGGGCGTCTCGGCCACGGGCTGTTCCGGGTTCGACTCCGCGACGGGCTCAGCAGTATCGGCCCCGGCGATGCGGTCGCGCACGCGCTCGGCGGCGCTGCGATCGATGCTGGAGTGCGCGCTGCGCGCGACGAATCCCAGGTCGTTGAGGTGCGCGAGCACCTCCTTGCTGGTCAGGCCCAGCAGACGTGCGAGCGCGTGGACGCGCAGCTTCTGCGGGAACTCCTCCCGAGCTTCGCTGTTCTGTTCTTCCGGCGACGGTGTGTCGGCCACTCAAATCTCCTACCGACCCCCGGGCGCGTCAATGAAGTCGCGGCCACGCAGGGGCGTGTCGTGTGGTGCGGGCGAAGTCTCCTACCGCCCCACGTTTGTCAAGGTCTGCACGTGTCTTCGTGCCTGGCGCACGCCCGCTCGACGAAATCTGTGAGCAGGCCGGGCCGGTCGACGCTGCGCGGGTTTGCGCGCATCGACGTGCGTCCGCCCTCATTATCCCACACGGCGGAACGGGAGTGGGAAAGGATCGGGCCCGCGCCGCGCGGAAGGCGCGACGCGGGCCCGGTGGGTGCGTTCATTACGGGGCGACGGTCCGCCGCCCGGTGGGGTGTCCCCGCAGGTCAGGAGAGACCGGGGAACCAGAGAGCGATCTCGCGCTCGGCCGACTCGGGCGAATCGGAGCCGTGCACCAGGTTCTGCTGGGTCTCGAGACCGAAGTCGCCGCGGATGGTGCCGGGCGTGGCCTTCTCGACGGGGTCGGTTCCACCGGCGATCTGCCGGAACGCGGCGATCGCGCGGGGGCCCTCCAGAACGGCCGCGACGACCGGCCCGGAGGTGATGAAGTCGAGCAGGGAGCCGAAGAAGGGCTTGTCCTTGTGCTCGTCGTAGTGGCCCTTCGCCACCTCGGGCGAGACCTTCTTGAGCTCGAGGGCCGCGATGGTCAGGCCCTTCCGCTCGATCCGCGCCAGGATTTCGCCGGTCAGGCCGCGTCGCACGCCGTCGGGCTTGATCAGAATCAGAGTCCGCTCAGTCACGGCACACACAGTAGCGGGGCGGTGGTCACCGCCCCGACACCAGCCCGCTCACGATTTCGGGTTCTGCGGGTGCACGAGCCGGAATCGGGCGGTGTGCACTCGCGGAGCCCGACATCGTGACGTCATTCGGTGATGGGTTCCTGGCCGGGGAGGCGTCCCTCGGCGATGCGCTTGCGCACATCGCGCTCGATGAACACGATGTAGCCCCACACGATGCCGAAGACGATGCCCACCCCGCCGATGCCGGGGTGCACGACCCACCCCGCGATCACCGCGACCTGCAACGCGCAGAAGGCGGGGATCGCCCACGGCTTCTTGACCACCATGCAGCCGGCGAAGCACGCGGCGGCCAGCAGCAGCACGTACACCACCTTGATGCCGGTGAGTCCGGGCGAGAGCTTGAAGACCACCGGCAGGGCCAGCAGGATCACGATCATCTCGAGGATCAACGTGCCGGACAGGATGCCGCGGAAGCTCTTCCACGGATCCTTCGGGGGCGGGGTGAACCGCTGCGGCTGACTCACTGGGGTTCCTTTCCGAACAGCGAGCGCGCTGCGCCCGCGGTGACCACGGAACCGGTGATGAGGACGCCGACGCCGGAGGCGGGGTCCTCATCGTCGGATTCCTGGTCGGCCAGGGCGACGGCGGTCTCGACCGCGTCGACCATCGTGGGGGCGGTGACCACGCGGTCCTCGCCGAAGATCTCCTCGGCGATCGCGCCGAGCCGCTCCACTTCGAGGGCGCGGGGCGAGCCGTTGTGCGTGACGACCACGGTGTCGAGGACCGGTTCGAGTTCGGTGAGGATGCCCACCGCGTCCTTATCGGCGAATACCGAGACCACACCGATCAGGGTGCGGAAGTCGAACTCGCTCTCCACGGTTCGCGCGAGGGCCTGGGCGCCGTGCGGGTTGTGGGCGGCGTCGATGAAGACCGTGGGCGCGGTGCGCACCCGTTCGAGGCGACCGGGCGAGACCACCGTGGCGAAGCCCTCGCGCACGGTGTCGATGTCGAGCTGCTGGTCGGCGCCGGCGCCGAAGAAGGCCTCGACCGCGGCGAGGGCGACGGCGGCGTTGTTCGCCTGGTGCTCGCCGTGCAGGGGCAGGAAGATCTCGTCGTAGACGCCGCCGAGTCCCTGCAGGGTGAGTTGCTGACCGCCCACGGCGATGCGGCGCTCGATCACCGCGAACTCGGAGCCCTCGCGGGCCACGGCCGCGTCGGTCTCGACCGCCTTCCGCAGCAGCACGTCCATGGCCGCCGGCTCCTGCTTACCCACGACCATCACGGTGTCCTTGGGGATCAACCGTTCGGGGGCGCGCTTGACGATGCCCGCCTTCTCCCCCGCGATGCTGGTCAGATCGGGGCCGAGGATCTCCACGTGATCGAGACCTATGGGGGTGATCACGGCGACCTCGGCGGTCACCACGTTGGTGGCGTCCCAGGTTCCGCCCAGGCCCACCTCGACGACGGCCACGTCGACCGGCGCCTCGGCGAAGGCGGCGAAGGCCATCGCGGTGAGCACCTCGAACTTGCTCATCCGCGGACCGTCGGCGGCCTCGGACTGCTGATCCACGAGCTCGATGTAGGGCTCGAGCTCGCGGTAGGTGTCCACGTACTGCCGGGCGGTGAGCGGCGCACCGTCGATCGCGATCCGCTCGGTGGCGAGCTGCAGGTGCGGGCTGGTGATGCGGCCCGTGCGGCGGGAGAACGCGAGCAGCAGCGAGTCGATCATCCGCGCGGTCGACGATTTGCCGTTGGTCCCGGCGATCTGGATCGACGGGTACGCGTCCTGCGGCGAGCCGAGCAGCTGCATGAGCGCGGAGATGCGGGACAGCGAGGGCTCGATCTTGGTCTCGGGCCAGCGCTGGTCGAGTTCGGCCTCGACCTCCGCGAGCTCGGCGAGATCGTCGGGGTCGGCGGCGAAGGCGGGCACCGTCACGCGGGGGCCCCTCCGAGCTGCTCGATCCGAGCGGTGAGCCGCTCGACCTCCTCCTGGGCCACCGTCTGGCGGCCGCGGATCTTGTCGACCACGTTGTCGGGCGCCTTGGCCAGGAAGGCCTCGTTGCCGAGCTTGGCCGACGTGCCGTCGAGCTCCTTCTGCGCGGCCTTGAGGTCCTTCTCCAGGCGTGCCCGCTCCGCGGCGAGATCGACGGTGCCCGACGTGTCGAGTTCGACGGTCACGGTGCCGCCGGCGAGCCGCACCTCGAGCGAGGCGGTCGCGGCGAAACCGTCCTCCGGCGGGGTGAGCCGGCACAGGCTGGTGGCGGCGGCGGCGAGGGAGGTCAGGCCGGCCTCCTCGATGCCGGTGAGGCGGGCGGCCACCCGCTGGCCGGGCTTGAGCAGCTGATCGCTGCGGAACCGGCGGATCTCGGTGACCAGCCGCTGCAGATCGGCGAAGCGGCGGGCGGATTCGATGCCGTCGGCGGGGAGCTGCGCCGGCGCCCAGTCGCGGGTGGGCCAGGACGCGATCACCAGCGACTCCTCGCCGGTGAGCGCCTTCCAGAGCACCTCGGTGACGAAGGGCATCGTCGGGTGCAGCATGCGCAGCACCACGTCGAGCGCCTTGCCGAGCACCAGCCGGGTGGCGGCGGCGACGGTCTCGTCACCGGACTGCAGCTGCAGCTTCGCGACCTCCAGGTACCAGTCGCAGAGCTCGTCCCACGCGAAGTGGTACAGCGCCTCGCAGGCCTTGCCCAGCTCGTTCGCATCGAGCGCGGCGTCGGCCTCCGCCTGGGTGGCGGCCAGCCGGTCCAGGATCCAGCGGTCGGCGTCGGTGAGCGCGGCCCGGTCGGGCAGCTCGCCCACGTGCGCCTCGTTCATCAGTGCCAGCTTGGTGGCGTTGAACAGCTTGGTGGCGAACTTCTTACTGCTCGCCGCAGCGTCGGCGCCCACATTGAGATCGGCGCCGGGAATGGTGCCGCGGGCCAAGGTGAAACGCAGCGCATCGGCGCCGTACTCGTCCACCCAGTCCAGCGGATCGATGCCGTTGCCCTTGGACTTGCTCATCTTCTTGCCGAACTCGTCCCGCACCAGGCCGTGCAGGAGGACCTCGTGGAAGGGCACCTTGCCGGGAGCACCCGGCTCCTCGCCGATGAAGGTGCCGAACATCATCATCCGGGCCACCCAGAAGAAGATGATGTCGTAGCCCGTGACCAGCGTGGACGTGGGATAGAACTTCTCCAGGTCCGGGGTGGTGTCGGGCCAGCCCATGGTCGAGAACGGGAAGAGGCCGGAGCTGAACCAGGTGTCGAGGACGTCCGGGTCCTGCTCGTAGCCCTCGGGCGGCGTGTCGTTCGGGCCGCAGCAGACGACGTCGCGGTTGCCCTCGGCGTCGGCCGGGCCGTACCAGACGGGGATCCGGTGACCCCACCACAGCTGCCGGGAGATGTTCCAGTCGTTGAGGTCATCCACCCAGGCGAAGAAGCGCGGTGCCATCGATTCCGGCACGATCACCGTGTCGCCGCTGCGGACCGCGTCGCCCGCGGCCTTGGCCAGGCTATCGACCTTGACCCACCACTGCATCGACAGCCGGGGCTCGATCGGCTCACCGGAGCGCTCGCTGTGGCCCACGCTGTGCCGGTACGGGCGCACCTCTTTGACGATGCGGCCCTGTTCGGCGAGAGCATCGCGGATGGCCTTGCGCGCGGCGAAGCGATCGAGTCCGTCGAATCGTGTTCCGGTGCCGGCGATGTGGGCGGTCTCGTCCATGATCGTGGGCATCGGCAGATCGTGACGCTGGCCGAGAGCGAAGTCGTTGGGGTCGTGCGCGGGGGTGATCTTCACTGCGCCGGAGCCGAATTCCGGATCGACGTAGTCGTCGGCGACCACGGGGATGCGGCGCTCCAGGAACGGATGCTCCAGGGTGGTACCCACCAGGTCGCGGTAGCGCTCGTCGTCCGGGTGCACGGCGATCGCGGTATCGCCGAGCATCGTTTCCAGACGCGTGGTGGCACAGACGATGTGCGGCTCGTCGTCGTTGAGCGAGCCGTACCGGAAGGACACCAGCTCGCCGTCGACCTCCTTGTGGTCGACCTCGAGATCCGAGATGCCGGTCTGCAGCACGGGCGACCAGTTCACCAGGCGCTCGGCGCGGTAGATGAGGCCGGCGTCGAAGAGCTGCTTGAAGATGGTCTGCACGGCGCGGGACAGGCCCTCGTCCATGGTGAACCGTTCGCGCGACCAGTCCACACCCACACCGATGCGCCGCATCTGGCCGGTGATGTTGCCGTGGCTGGCTTCCTTGAAGGCCCAGGCGCGGGTGAGGAACTCCTCGCGGCCGATCTCCCGGCGACTCGTGCCCTCGGCGGCGAGCTGCTTCTCGACCAGGCTCTGGGTGGCGATGCCGGCGTGGTCGGTGCCGGGCAGCCACAGCACCTCGTAGCCCTGCATCCGCTTGCGGCGGCAGAGGGCATCGGTGATGGTCTGGTCGAGGGCGTGGCCCAGGTGCAGGCTGCCGGTCACGTTCGGGGGCGGCAGCACCACCGAGAAGGCGGGCTTGCTGGAGGTGTTGTCGGCGGTGAAGTAGCCGGAGTCGACCCAGCCGTTGTAGATGTCGCCCTCTACCGCGCCCGGCTCCCACGCGGCGGGGAGGCGGTCGACAGGGTTCTGCGGCGGAGTAGTCACCCCACGATTCTAGTCAGTGCACGCGGGCGCCCGACGGCGGGCTTTTGCTCAGGCCACGTCGTTCGATGTCGCCGACCAGGTGTTGCAGCGGGCCAGCCGGTTCGACTGGTAGCCGGTGTCCCACCAGCCCTGCGAGTGCGCCAGCGTGCCGTGCGTCCGATTGGGGTCGCCGGGGCGGTCGCCGCGTTCCTGATCCTCGTACGCCGTGCGGTAGTCGGCGCGGGTGAACTGTCCGCCGGTGTCGCTCACGGATTTGACGAAGAGCCCGCTGAAACACTGCGCCTGCAGCTCCAGCCGCCGCGAGGATTCGAGCCCGAGGGCCGAGGTGCGGCCGTTCTGTCGTTCGATGCGGGTCTGCGCGGTGATGATCCCGCTGACCCGCTGCACGTGGTGGCCGTACTCGTGGGCGTAGACCGCGAGGTAGATCACGGGCTTGTTGCCGTAGCGGTCCACCTGCAGCCCCTTCGGCGGCATGTAGAGCGTCTCGTTGCTCGGGCAGTAGAACGCCGCGACGTTCTCAGTGGCGAGGTTCGTCATGCCGCACGGCGAGCTGATCAGCTGGCCGGTGGGCACGAGCACGGTGGGAGCGCGGTAGGTGAGGTTCGCCGCGCGCATGGCCGCACCCCAGGCGCGGTCGAGGCACGGGGAGATGCTGTCGAAGAATCGCTGACCGGCGGTGCTGTCGGAGGGCCATCCGACGGCGTTGCAGGGCTGCGTGATCAGTCCGGTGCTCGGGTTCGCGTAGAGCGGGTTGCCCTGCAGGGCCGCGGTTCCCGTCGGCGTGGTGCCGATCCCACCGCTGCTGGTGGTGGCCGCCGAGGTGGTGGTGGTGCCGAGCGTGGTCGTGGTCGTTTCCACAGTGGACGTGCCCGGGTACGTGGTTCCCCCGGCATCGGTCCCGGTGCGGCCGTTGAGGAATAGGACGCTGCCCGCCAGGACCAGAGCGATCAATACGACGATCGCGATGAGCAGCATGATCAGCCACGTGTTGTCGGCCTTCGCCGGCGGCCGCGGCGCCCATGCCGCCTGCTGCCACGCGGGCTGCTGCCAGTTGGCCTGCGGATATCCGGAGCGGACGGGCTGCCTCGGCCCCGCGGGCATCCGGTACGGCGCGGCGGCGGGCATCGACCACTGCTGGTGGGGCACGGCGCGCGGCGGCGCCGCGGGGACGGTGCGGCGCGGGGCCGGGACCGGGCGGTACTGCGGCGCGACGGGGCGCTGCTGCTGCGGCGGGACCCAGGCGGGTGGCGGCGGGGTCGTCGGCCTGGGACGCGCGGCGACGCGGTACTGGCCGGTGGCTCCGCGGACCGGCGCGGGACGGGGCGCGCGCGGCGGGGGCGGCACCGGGGCGTACGGGCGCCGCTGGCCCTGTCCACCCCGGCCGCCGCTCGGATCCTGCGGATATCCCACTGCTCTCCCCCTCGGTCACCCCGGATGTCGGTTACTGTACCCAGACATGTGGGAGGGCAGGCGAAACCAGGGTGGAACCGATCGACGCCGGTGGCGCGGCGGCTGGGCGGCGGCGACGGCGGTGATCGGCCTCGTCTTCGCGACGGCCGCGGCGGGTCCGGCGGCCGCGGAGCCGAGCGGTGTCACGGTCGACACCGTGCTGGAGCTGAAGGACGACGGTGCGCTCGCGGTCAGCACCGTGATCACCGCGCCGCAGGGCAAGCCGGTCTCGCAGCGACTCCCCCTCGACGTGCCGGTGGAGAACAACCGCACGCAGCACTTCTCGGTGACCGACGCCAAGGCCGAGAACGGCACGGCCACGGTGGCCGACGGCGCCTTGCAGGTCTCGGCACCCGGCGGCAGCACCACAGTGACGTTCACCGTGCGCGGCACGGTGGCCGACGGTCCCGATCTGCAGCAGTTCACCTGGCCGATCGCGGCGGGCTACACCGCCGATTTGGACAAGCTGACGATGCGGTTCGCCTCCCCCACCGATACCCCGGATTCGCCGCTGTGCGGCATCGGGCAGGTCGGCGAGCGCCGCATGTGCACGCTCACCGAGACGAACGCGTCGGGCATCGTGACGGCGCAGCAGAACGGCTTGCCGCGCGGCAAGGTCGCGGTGTTCACCACGCTGCTGCCCGCGGGCACCGTCAAGGCCGATGCGCGGTTCTCGGCGACGTCCGCGGCGGCACCGGAGCGCAGCACCGGCGGGCTGATCGCGATCTCGGTGGCCACGGTGCTGGCGATCGCCCTCGGCGGGTACGCCTACCTGCGGCGCCGGTCCGACGATGCCGCCGCAGATTCCGCGGGGGCCACGGCCGATCTGCTGGTGCCGGGCGGCAACGGCGTGGCCTTCGCCTCGCCCGACGGGGTCCTGCCGGGCCAGATCGGCACGTTGCTCGACGGTCGGCTGCGTCCCACGGACGTCGGTTCGACGGTGCTCGATCTCGCTGTCCGCGGATACCTGTGGCTGGCGGCGTTGCCCGGCGGCGACTTCCAGATCTCGCGGCGGGTCCCGCTCGACGGTGCGGTGACGGCCGCCGAACGGGCGGTGGTCGACGCCCTCCTGCCCGACGGTGCCGAGACCATCACGGTCTCCGAGCTGTCCGGGGGCGCGCGTCCGCTCGACCTGACCGCCGTGAGCACGCAGACCCGCGACGGCGTCGTGACCCGGGGCTGGCTCCGTTCGAAGGGCCGTGCCGGGCTGGTGGCGCCGGCCTTCGCGATCGCCGGGGCCGGCGCCATCGCCGCCCTCGTCTGCGCCTTCGTGAACACCGGCGTGCTGTACGCGGTCGCGGTGCTCATCCTGGGGCTCGGCCTCGTGGTGGCCGCATTGCTGTGGCCGGCGCGCACCGTCGCCGGTAGCCGCCTGGCGGCGGGGGTCGGCGGCATGCGGCAGTACCTGGCCTCGACCAATGTGAGCGCCCTGCCCACGGAGCAGCGCTCGGTCCTCTTCGAGCGGGCCATCCCCTACACGCACGCTTTCGGCGATCTGCGTGGCTGGCTCGCCACCTGGGGCGGCAGCACCACCGCTCCCCTGGACTGGTACCGCTCCACCCAGGGGCCCGTCGCGGGCCTCGCCACCCTCGCCGCGATCCTCGACGGCGCCGCCGCTCAGTCCCAGGCCTCTAGCCGCGACTGACCCGGCGCGCACCGTCGCCTCCCTGACTTAACGTTGTTAGCCCACAGATTCTTCTCGTGATTCGTCTGGGCTAACGCTGTTAAGTCAGAGCGGGCCGTGGAAAAGCGGTGGCGGTCGGCGCGGCGCGCACAGCACGATGGGACATATGGGACATCTCGAGGCGACGCACGTGGAGTACTACCTGCCGGACGGGCGGGCGCTGCTCGGCGACGTCTCGTTCCGGGTGGGCGACGGTGCCGTCGCGGCACTGGTGGGCCGCAACGGTGCGGGCAAGACGACACTGCTCCGACTGCTCGCGGGCGACCTGGAGCCGCACGGCGGGACGGTGACCTCCAGTGGCGGCGTGGGTGTGATGCCGCAGTTCATCGGGTCGGTCCGCGACGACCGGACGGTGCGCGACCTGCTGGTCTCCGTCTCCCCCGCCCGGCTGCAGGCCGCCGCGGCCGAGCTCGACGCCACGGAGCTGGCGCTCATGGACGACGACGGCGATGCGGCGCAGCTGCGGTACGCGAACGCCTTGGCCGAATGGGGCGATGCGGGAGGCTATCTCGCGGAGACGATGTGGGATGCGTGCACGATGGCGGCCCTGGGCGTTCCGTACGACCGGGCGCAGTGGCGCGGCCTGACCACGCTGTCGGGCGGCGAGCAGAAACGGCTGGCGCTGGAGGCCCTGCTGCGCGGCGAGGCGGAGGTGCTGCTGCTCGACGAGCCGGACAACTACCTCGACGTCCCGGGCAAGGAGTGGTTGGAGGAGCAGCTGCGGCAGACCCCGAAGACGGTGCTGTTCGTGAGCCACGACCGGGAACTGTTGTCGCGGGCCGCCACGCGGATCGTGGCCGTCGATCCCGCGCCCGGCGGGGCCGACGCCTGGGTGCACGGCGGCGGCTTCGCCACCTTCCCCGCGGCACGCGCGGAGCGGTTCGCGCGGTTCGAGGAGCTGCGGCGCCGCTGGGACGAACGGCACCAGCAGCTCAAGAAGCTGGTGCTCACGTTGCGCGAGCAGGCGAAGTTCAACGACGGCATGGCATCTCGCTATTCGGCGGCGCAGACGCGGCTGCGCAAGTTCGAAGAAGCCGGTCCCCCTCCGGAGCCGCCGCGGCAGCAACAGATCGCGATGCGACTGCGCGGCGGCCGCACCGGAGTGCGGGCGGTCACGGCGAAGCAGTTGGAGCTGACCGGCCTGATGAAGCCCTTCGATCTGGAGGTCTTCTACGGGGAGCGGGTGGCGGTGCTGGGGTCGAACGGCTCCGGGAAATCGCACTTCCTGCGGCTGCTGGCCGGTGAGGACGTGGCCCACACCGGTGCGGCCACGTTGGGCGCTCGGGTGGTGCCGGGGCATTTCGCGCAGACCCACGCGCATCCGGAGCTGCAGGGCCGCACGTTGGTGCAGATCCTGCGCGAGGAGCACGCCGCGCATCTGGGACGGTCGATGCCTGCGCTGCGCCGGTACGAGCTGCACGGGCAGGCCGAGCAGCGGTTCGAGAGCCTCTCGGGCGGGCAGCAGGCGCGGTTCCAGGTGTTGCTGCTGGAGTTCGCCGGCAGCACCGCGCTGCTGCTGGACGAGCCGACCGACAACCTGGACCTGGAGAGCGCGGAGGCACTGCAGGACGCGCTGGAGGCCTACGAGGGCACGGTGCTCGCAGTGACCCACGACCGTTGGTTCGCGCGATCCTTCGATCGGTTCCTGGTGTTCGGGTCCGACGGCACGGTCCGCGAGGCCGACGAGCCCGTTTGGCACGAGAAGCGGGTACAGCGAACCCGCTGACCGCGGACGACGAAGCCCCGGACCACTGCGGTCCGGGGCTTCGTCGGGTATATGCGTGTTAGGCGCTCTTCTCGCGGCGCTCGTCGCGAGAACGCTTGCGCGGCACGATGGTCGGGAGCACGTTATCGCGCACCGTCTCGCCCGTGACGACGACCTTGGCCACGTCGTCGCGCGACGGGATGTCGAACATGACGGGGTTGAGGACCTCTTCCATGATGGCGCGCAGGCCACGGGCACCGGTGCCGCGCAGGATCGCCTGGTCGGCGATGGCGCCGAGCGCGTCCTCGTCGAACTCGAGTTCCACGCCGTCCATGTCGAACAGCCGCTGGTACTGCTTGACCAGGGCGTTCTTGGGCTCGGAGAGGATCGAGACCAGCGACTCCTTATCGAGATTGCTCACGGAGGCGATCACGGGGAGGCGGCCGATGAACTCGGGGATCAGGCCGAACTTGATGAGGTCCTCGGGGAGCACGTCGGCGAAGTGATCGACGGTGTCGACCTCGCTCTTGGAGCGGACCTCGTTGCCGAATCCCAGACCGCGCTTGCCGATCCGCTCGCCCACGACCTTCTCCAGCCCGGCGAAGGCGCCAGCCACGATGAAGAGCACGTTCGTCGTGTCGATCTGGATGAACTCCTGATGCGGGTGCTTGCGGCCGCCCTGCGGGGGCACCGAGGCCTGCGTGCCCTCGAGGATCTTCAGCAGGGCCTGCTGCACGCCCTCGCCGGACACGTCGCGCGTGATCGACGGGTTCTCGCTCTTGCGGGCGATCTTGTCGACCTCGTCGATGTAGATGATGCCGGTCTCGGCGCGCTTGACGTCGTAGTCGGCGGCCTGGATGAGCTTGAGCAGGATGTTCTCGACGTCCTCACCCACGTAGCCGGCCTCGGTGAGGGCGGTGGCGTCGGCGATGGCGAAGGGCACGTTGAGCATCTTCGCCAGGGTCTGCGCGAGGTAGGTTTTGCCGCAACCGGTGGGACCGAGCATGAGGATGTTGGACTTCGCCAGCTCGACACCCTCACCGCGGGCGTCCTTGCGCTCGCCGGCCTGGATCCGCTTGTAGTGGTTGTAGACGGCCACGGCGAGGTTCCGCTTCGCGGAGTCCTGGCCGATGACGTAGTTGTCCAGGAAGTCGCGGATCTCGACGGGCTTGGGGAGCTCGTCCAGCTTCACATCGCTGGACTCGGCGAGCTCCTCCTCGATGATCTCGTTGCAGAGATCGATGCACTCGTCGCAGATGTACACGCCGGGGCCGGCGATCAGCTTCTTGACCTGCTTCTGGCTCTTCCCGCAGAAGGAGCACTTGAGCAGGTCCGCGCCGTCCCCGATCCGTGCCATTGCTGTCCTACTTCCCTAGCTGGTCCGCGTGTTCACCGAGTTCGCGGTGCGTGACGCTTGTTTACGACGGTACCCGTGAACCGCAGTCCCGGCGACCGATATGAATAGCTTGCTGCAGCCGTCGCCGGGGGCCGCGGAACGATGCTCCTGCGGCGTGTCGCGGCCCCCGGCGCGGCGTGCGGATCTACTTGGCCGAGGCCTTGCGGTACGGGAACACGGTGTCGATGATCCCGTACTCCTTGGCCTGGTCGGCGGTGAGGATGTTGTCGCGATCGGTGTCCTTGCGGATCTGATCGACGGTCTGACCGGTGTGGTTGGCCAGGATCTCGTCGAGGCGATTGCGGACGCGCTCCATCTCGGCGGCCTGGATCTCCAGATCGGAGACCTGGCCCCGAGCCGACCCACCGGTGCGGGGCTGGTGGATGAGCACCGTCGAGTTGGGCAGCGCGGCGCGCTTGCCCGGGGTGCCACCGGCCAGCAGGATCGCCGCGGCGGAGGCGGCGGTGCCGAGCACCACGGTGGCCACGTCGCAGTGCACGTACTGCATGGTGTCGTAGATGCCGAGGGCGTCGTAGACGCTGCCGCCGGGCGAGTTGATGTAGATGGTGATGTCGCGGTCCGGGTCCTGCGACTCGAGCACCAGCAGCTGCGCCATCACATCGTTCGCCGAGACCTCGTCGACCTGGGTCTTGAGGAAGATGATGCGCTCGTCGAAGAGCTTGGCGTACGGGTTGGTGACCCGCTCGTTGCCGTTGGGGGCGCGCTCGATGAACTGCGGGACGTCGTACCGCTGCTGCGGCAGCGACAGGCCCAGCGGCGGCAGGGGCGGCGTGTTCATGGGGTAACCGTCGTTCATGGGTATGGTCCTCTCGCTACTTGACGGAGCTCGCGCGGCTGACGACGTGATCGACGAAGCCGTAATCACGGGCCTCCTCGGCGGTGAACCACTTGTCACGGTCCGCATCGGCCTCGATCTTCTCGATCGGCTGGCCGGTGAACTTCGCGTTGAGCCGGTTCATCTCGACCTTGGTGTTGCGGAACAGCTCGGCCTGGATGGCGATATCGGCTGCGGTGCCGCCGATGCCGGCGGACGGCTGGTGCATCATGATGCGCGCGTGCGGCAGGGCGTAACGCTTGCCCTTCGAACCCGCGGCGAGCAGGAACTCACCCATCGAGGCGGCCATGCCCATCGCGTAGGTCGCGACGTCGCACTCCACGAACTCCATGGTGTCGAAGATCGCCATGCCGGCCGAGATGCTGCCGCCGGGCGAGTTGATGTAGAGGTTGATGTCCTTGGTGGGATCCTCCGCGGACAGCAGCAGCATCTGCGCGCAGAGCTGGTTCGCGATGTCGTCGTTCACCTCGCTGCCGAGGAAGATGATCCGCGATTCCAGGAGGCGGCTGTACACCGAATCGTTGAGGTTCAGGCCGGCAATTCCGGACCGCATAATGGGGTTGGAGGTCATCCGCTGCTCCCTACCTTTCTTTGCTGACATCGACACTAACGAACGCACACCCTCGAACCGTCCCCCGGCACGCTCGGGTCCGCTGAGGGCAGAAACGCCCCGCAGCCGGTATCGACTGCGGGGCGTCTGATCAAGCGATTACTTCTCGTCGGCCTCGGTGGCCTCGGACTCGGCGGCGTCGGCCTCGGGAGCCTCGTCGGCGTCCTCACGGTCGAACAGGGCCTTGGTGTCCACGGGGTTGCCGTCGGCGTCGACGACCTTCACCTCGAGCACCACGTCGGCCAGGCCCTTGCCGCGGCGGACCTCCTGGAACAGGGCGGGCAGCTGCCCGGCCTGCTGGATCTGCTGGATGAACTCCTGCGGCTGCATGCCGTAGCGCTGCGACTGGAACAGAATGTGCTCCTGCAGCTCCTGCTGATCGACCTGCACGTCCTGGGCGTCGGCGATGGCGTCGAGCAGCAGCTGCACCTTGACCTGCTTCTCGGCGGACTCCTGCGCCTGCTGCTCGAACTCCTCGCGGCTGGTGCCCTGCGCCTTGAGGGCGGTCTCGAGGAGCTCCTCGTTGTGGCCCACCTGGTGCAGCACATCGTGCACGTTGGCATCGGCCTGCTGCTTGACCACGCTCTCGGGGAGCGGGATCTCGGTGGCCTCGATCAGCTTCTCCAGCACGGCGTCGCGGATGTCCGCGGCCTGGCTCAGACGCTTGTTCTGCTCGACCCGGCCGCGCAGGTCCTCGCGCAGCTCGTCGACGGTGTCGAACTCGCTGGCCAGCTGGGCGAAGTCGTCGTCCAGCTCGGGCAGCTCGCGCTCCTTGACGGAGTCGACGGTGACGGTCACGTCGGCCTCCTGGCCGGCGAACTCACCGGCCACGAGGTTGGTCTTGAACTCCTTGGACTCGCCCGACTTCAGGCCGATGATGGCCTCGTCGAGGCCGTCGATCAGGTTGCCCGAACCGACCTCGTGGGACAGGCCGGAGGTCTTGGCGTCCTCGACGTCCTTGCCGTCGACGGTGGCCGACAGGTCGATGGTGACGAAGTCGCCGTCCTGGACGGGGCGGTCGACGCCCTTGAGGGTGCCGAAGCGGGCGCGCAGGCCCTCGATCTGCTCCTCGACGTCGGCATCGGTGACCTCGAGGCTGGGGACCTCGACCTCGATGTCGGAGTACGCCGGCAGGGTGACGTCCGGGCGGACGTCGACCTCGGCGGTGAAGGCCAGGGCCTCGCCGTACTCGAGCTTCTCGATGTCGATCTCGGGCTGGCCGAGCGCCTTGACGTCGGCCTCCACGACCGCCTGGCTGTACTTGCCGGGCAGCGCGTCGTTGATCACCTGAGAGAGCACGGCGTCGCGACCCACGCGCGCCTCGATCAGCTTCGCGGGGGCCTTGCCCTTGCGGAAGCCGGGGATGTTCACCTGCTGGGCGAGGGCCTCGTAGGCGCGCTCGAAGTCGGGCTCGAGCTCGTCGAAGGGAACCTCGACGCTCAGGCGGACGCGAGTCGGGCTCAGCTGCTCGACGGTGCTCTTCACTCGTTCTCCTCGGGTTGGTATCGGCAGGAAGCCGCGATGATGTGCGGTTTCCTGCGGGCAGCACGAGGCCCCGTCGGGCCTACGGCACTCGGACCAGGGTACTCGACGATGCCGCGTCGTCTCAGGGCGGGCGGGGACCGCGGATCACGCACGATCGGTCATGATGATCCGATGATCGTCGTGGGACTCGCCCTCGCCGCCGTCGCGGCCCTGGTGCACTGCTTCATCTTCTACCTGGAGTCCATCGCGTGGACCTCTCCCCGCGCCCGCGCAGCGTTCGGCACCACCGAGGAGACCGCGGAGATCACCCGCCCACTCGCTCTCAATCAGGGCTTCTACAACCTGTTCCTCGCGATCGCCGTGGCTGCGGGCATCGCGGTGTTCGGTCCGGCGCGGACGGTGGGTGCCACGCTCATCTATGCGGGTGTGGTCTCGATGGTCGCCGCCGCGGCGGTGCTGGTGATCTCGGACCGGACGAAGGCCCGTGCCGCGGCGATCCAGGGCACCGCTCCCCTGTTGGCCATCGTCGCGTTGACCGTGGGGCTCGCGGCCTAAGCTGGGAACATGACCGTCCAGCTACGCGCGATGGAGCGCACGGACCTGCGGTTCGTGCACGGGCTGTTCAACGACCGGGCGGTGATGTCGTACTGGTTCGAGGAGCCCTTCGATGCGCTGGCCGAGATGGAGGACATCTACGAGCGGCACGTGCACGACGAGCGGGAGCGCCGCTTCATCGTCGAATCCAGCGGGGTGCCGGTGGGTTTGGTGGAGCTGGTGGAGATCAATTTCATCCACCGCAAGTGTGAGTTCCAGATCATCGTGGCGCCGTCGGCCCAGGGCAAGGGATACGCGGGCGCCGCGACCCGCAAGGCACTCGACTACGCCTTCCGGATTCTGAACCTGCACAAGGTCTATCTGTTCGTGGACGTGGCCAACGAGAAGGCGGCCCATGTGTACGAGAAGTTGGGCTTCGTGGAGGAGGGACTGCTGCGCGAGGAGTTCTTCTCCAACGGCAGCTACCGCGATGCGCGGATCATGCGGTTGTTCCAGCGCGACTTCCTGGCGGCGGACCCGCCGGAGTGACCCGGGTCTCATTCACACCACGGTGTGAATCAGTCCCGTGCAGCGGGGCGCTGTGAACCTGTCGCGCAGGCCCTGCGGCGGCGGCCCCGTGTCGGTATCAACGGGACATGACAACCACGACGAAGACCCCGAAAGAATCGGTCGTCTCCCGCGAGACGGCGATCGGCGCCGATGCTCGGCTCTCGTGGCTGCTGGCCGGAGTGGCGGGCATGGTGGGCGCGGTCGCGTTCCTGCATTCCGCCGGCTACTTCGTGACCTTCATGACGGGCAACACCGAACGGGCAGTGCTGAGTTGGTTCTCCGTTTCGGACAAGGAGAAGGTGGCGGGCGCGGGAGCGCTCGCCGCGATCGCGCTCATCGTGGCCTTCGTCGCGGGGGTGGTGGTGTCGTCCTTGTGCCGCCGGTACCTCTGGCACGGCCACCCGCACGGCCCGACGGTGCTCACCACCGCCGGCCTGCTCGCCGCCTCGGGTCTGGACTTCTGGTTCGACGGCTTCGCCGAGCCCGAGGTGCGTTTCGTACCGATCCTCATCATCACGTTCTCGCTGGGCGCGCTCAACACCTCGTTCGTGAAGAACGGTGAGGTATCAGTGCCGCTGTCGTACGTGACGGGAACGCTGGTGAAGCTGGGGCAGGGCATCGAGCGGCACGCGTCGGGCAACGGCACGGTGTACGACTGGCTGGGCTACGCGCTGGTGTACGCGGGATTCCTGCTGGGCGCGGCGGTGGGCGGCGTGGTGGGATCGATCTTCACCGGCCCGCAGGTGATCCTGGTCGCCGGAATCCTGTGCGGTATCACCACTCTGGTCACGTTCTTCCATTCGGATCGCCGGGCGATCCTGGGTTGATCCACGGCTGCTGTGCGGGTCCGTGCAGCGGCGGACGGTGATTCGGGTCCCGGTTGTACGGGTACGGCGGCATCGGAGGCGGGTACTGCGCCGGCATGTGCTTGCGCTTGCGTGACGATGACGTCACGGCGAGCACGACGACCACGATGAGAGCTGCTCCGGCCAGCAGGAGACCGGCGATGATCACGAAGGCCATCAGGACTGCCATGTGTGCATTCTGCCGCCTCCCCACGATCACGGCGAGCACAACCGGTGACAGCGATCCGGAAGCGCCGTAGCTTCCGCTCGGTGAGTACCGCCACCGCCGACCTCGATCCGCTCCCCGCGCCGCCCGACCGCACGCAGTTGCGGCGGGTGATCGCGGCATCGCTGCTGGGGACCACGGTGGAGTGGTACGACTTCTTCCTCTACTCGACTGCGGCATCGCTGGTGTTCAACAAGCTGTTCTTCCCCGACACCAGCTCGTTCGTGGGCACCATGCTGAGCTTCGTCACCTTCGCCGTCGGATTCGTGATGCGTCCGATCGGTGGGCTCGTGTTCGGGCACATCGGCGATCGGATCGGCCGTCGGCAGACGCTGGCGCTCACGATGCTGCTGATGGGCGTGGCGACGGCACTCATGGGTGCGTTGCCGACCGCGGCCCAGGTCGGGGTGCTGGCGCCGATCCTGCTGCTCGTCCTGCGCATCGTGCAGGGCTTCGCCCTCGGCGGCGAGTGGGCCGGCGCGGTCCTGCTGGCGGTCGAGCACGCGCCTCCCGGGAAGAAGGGGCGTTTCGGTGCCGTGCCGCAGGTGGGGCTGGCCCTGGGCTTGGGCCTGGGCACCGCCGTCTTCGCGCTGCTCCAGACGGTGTTCGACGATGAGCAGTTCCTCCGGTTCGGTTGGCGGATCGCGTTCGCGGTGTCGATCGTGCTGGTGGTGATCGGCGTCGTCGTGCGGTTGGCGGTCGACGAGACGCCCGCTTTCGTCGCGGCGCGGGCGTCGCTGGACACCACGCGCACTCCCCTGCGTCAGCTCCTCGGTGATCCGCAGTTGCGCCGCAACACGATCGCGGGATGTCTCGCGCGGTGGGCGGAGGGCAGCGCGTTCAACACCTGGGGCGTCTTCGCCATCACGTACGCCACGGCGACGCTGGCGATGAACAAGGTGGACGTGCTGCTGGCCGTGACCGCTGCGGCGCTGGTGATGGCGGTGGTGATCCCGTTCGGCGGCGTCCTCGTGGACCGGTACGGCGCGGGGTTGATCTACGGGATCGGCGTGGCGCTCTACGGATTAGTGGTGTTCCCGGTGTTCGCGCTGTTCGGCACCGGTTCGATCGTGTGGTTCACGGTGGGACTCGTGGTGGTGTTCGGTCTCGTCCACGGGGTGTTCTACTCGGCGCAGGGCACGTTCTTCGCGGGCCTGTTCCCCACCGAGGTGCGATACACGGGGCTGTCGGTGGTCTATCAGTTCTCGGGGATCTACGCCTCGGGCCTGACTCCCCTCATCCTCACCGCGCTGATCCACGGGGCCGACGGTGCGCCCTGGTCGGCCGCCGGCTATCTCGCTGCGACAGCACTGATCTCAGTGGTCGCAACGGTGTGGATCCGCCGGCGGGCCGCACTTCCGGCGAGCCCGGCCACCACGGGTTCCTAACCCGACCTTCGCCTCCGCGTTCGGTAATCGATTCGAGATTCGATTCTCGATCTGATATGGTTTCGATAGATCTAGAGAGCGTGACTGTAAACCGCTCACTGATACAGAGGCCGGGGCGCGTTACAGGTGCCACCGGCCTCGTCCATATCCAGGACCATGTCTGAGATCGCTGGCACTCGCAGCCTGCCCCGAAATGCTAACGCAAACAACGTGTCTCGGTACCGTGTCTGTCCGTGAAGAAAATCGCACACATTGCCCGGCTCGGAATCGGTTCCGTCACCGCCCTGACGCTCACGCTCGGTCTCGCCCCGATCACACAGAGTCAGGCAGCGCCGAGCCGCTGCGGCTCCAACTACTACGAGAACGCCGCAGGCAACTGCGTGCAGCGGCCGTCGGGCCCTGCGAACAGCACCGGATCCAAAGTCCGCTGTTCGGACGGCACCTACTCGTTCAGCGAGACGAACCGTGGCATGTGCTCCGCACACGGCGGCACCGGGCGCGCTACCAAGCCGTCGACCGCCAAACCGCGCGCGTCGTCGCCACGAACGACGCCGAAGAAGCCCTCGGCGAGCACGTCAGGAAGTTCGTCCGGGAAGTCCGGTTCGGCCACGAAGCGCCCCTCGAGCCGTCGGTAGACCCCGAAACGGCCGTGATGGTCGGGATGACAGGATTTGAACCTGCGACCCTTCGCTCCCAAAGCGAATGCGCTACCAAGCTGCGCCACATCCCGCGATCGCGTGCGCGACCAGCCTAGACAGTACCCTCCGGCCGCTTGACCCCCAGCAGCCAGTACACGGCGATGCCGACGACCAGGGCCCAGAAGGCCGAGCCGATACCGGCCGCCGTCGTCCCCGATGCCGCGACGACGAAGGTGACGGCGGCGGGCACTCGGGCTTCCGCATCGGCCATGGCACCCGCGCAGGCGGCGGCGAAGGCGCCGACCAGTGCGACGCCGGCCACGGCCTGCACCACCCCGTCGGGCGCCGCGAGCACCGCGGCGGTCAACCCCGTGCTGAGCACGCCGAGAACGAGGTAGCCGGCACCGGCGGAGACGCCGGCGATCCAGCGTCGCTCCTCGTCGGGACCGGCATCGGGCCCCGCGGCCAGCGCCGCACTGATCGCGGCCAGGTTGATCGCGTGCCCGCCGAAGGGCGCGCCGAGCACCGATCCGGCGCCGGTCACCGCCAGTGCCGGCCGCCACGGCACGGTGTACCCGTAGGTCGACATCACTGCGACGCCCGGGATGTTCTGCGAGGCCATGGTCACGATGTACAGCGGGAGCGCGACCCCGGTGAGCGCCTGCAGGCTCCACGCGGGCGCGGTCCACTCCAGATTCGGCACGAGCGCAGACACCGTGGGCACGGAGGACGACCGCACCAGGGAGACTCCGATCACCGCCAGCGCCACCACGAAGGCCGCCGGAACCGCCCACCGGGGACGAACTTTCAGCAGCACCAGCCACACCACCAGCACGGGTGCCACGGCCGCGGGGTGCGCTCCGAGCGCGGACACCGGCGCGATGCACAGCGGCAGCAGCACACCCGCCAGCATCGCCTGCGCGATCGGTGCCGGAATCCGCTGCACCAGCGTGGCCAGTGCGGGCCACAGCCCCGTCAACACCAGGAACACGCCGCACACCACGAACGCTCCCACCGCGGCCGGCCATCCGCCGGCAACGGCGCCGGTGCTCACCAGGAGCGCGGCACCGGGAGTGGACCAGGCCACGGTGATCGGCATCCGGTACCGCCAGGACAGCAGCACCGTTGCCGCCCCCATCGTCACCGTGACCGCGAGCAGCCCCGACGCCGCCTGCCCCGGCGAGGCACCCACCGACCGTAATCCCGCGAGCACCACGGCGAACGCGGAGGTGAAGCCCACCAGCGCGCAGACGATGCCCGCGCCGATCGGGACCGCGGGCGACACCGTCGTTCTGACAACAGAACGTTCCATGAACAGAACGTATCATGGGACCATGCCCACCCCCGATATCGGCGGCCGACTCCGCGAGCTGCGCACCGAACGCGGCCTGAGCCTGTCGGAGCTCGCCCGTCGCGCGGGTGTCGGCAAGGGATCGCTCTCGGAGATCGAGGCCGGCGGTCGCAACCCCACGGTGGAGACGCTGTACTCGTTGTGCGGCCCGCTCGACGTTCCGCTCACCGCCCTGCTCGGCGAGGCACCCGGCTCGGACGGCACCGCGCACGGCGGCATGCGCACCGTTCTGCTCTCGGTCCGCCACCTGCCGCACATCACCGTGGAGGTGTTCCGGCTCGAATTCCCCGAGGGCTCCGACCACACCTCCCCAGGTCATGGCCCGGAGGTCCGGGAGCACCTCACGGTGGTCGACGGTGCGCTCCTGGTGGGCCCGGTGGGGAAGGAAACCACAGTCCAGCATGGTGATTCACACGCCTGGACGAGCGATGGCCCGCACAGATTCGCGGCGGTCGACGGCCCCGCGGAAGCCGTCGTGGTGATCACGACACCGCGTTAGAAGGCGCGCGCCCCACCCGTACTGACGAACATGCCGTGTCCAGTTCCGTTGTTGGTGAACCGGGTTCCCTCGAACGAGGCCTCGATGGTCCAGCCGCGCGCGGTGTAGGTGGCGTACTCGAGCGTGGCGGGATTCGCGACACCGATATCACCCAGCACGTAGGTCAAGGTGCCGTCGCGTCCCACGTTCACGCCGTTCGCCCGATCACCGGATTCGGTTTTCGGTCCCGGCTTATCGAATTCGAGCTGGCAGCCGGCGCCGGTCGTGCTCACCCTGCAGCGGGCCTTGCCACTCTTGGTCTGCATGAAGGTGAAGCCGTTCCCGTTGTCGGGGATCGCGATCGGCGGCGCCTTCGCGCGACTGCTGGACGGCGCGGGGGTGGAGGTGGACGGCCGCACCGTGACCGTCTCGGTGCGCGGCGTGTTCGGACCGGGCTGTGCGTCCCCGCTCACCGTCGTCGAGCATCCGGCCAGGACGGCCGTTCCCGCGGCCAGCACCGCCATCACCTTGAACCGTGCGCCCACCGACGACCTCCTCACGTTCCGACCGACTCGTACGTTCTCGACCTTCTGTGGCCAGCCTAGGTGCTCGGCCGCTCCAATCCGAGGATCGGACGCCCGTCGGGCCCCGTCGTCGCGTGCACGCGAGCGCCGAAATGCTCGCCGATCAGCTCGGCGGAGAGCACCTCCGACGGGCCGCCGTACGCCGCGACGGCACCGGATGCCAACAGCACCAATCGATCCGCGTACTGTCCGGCCAGCGTGAGGTCGTGGATGGTGGTGATCACGGTGAGACGATCGTCACGGCGCAGTGTGTCGAGCAGTTCCATCGCCTGCTGCTGGTGACCGATGTCGAGTGCGGTGGTGGGTTCGTCGAGGAGCAGGACCGGCGCCGGTTGCGCGAGCGCCCGCGCCAGCACAACCCGTTGCCGCTCGCCGCCGGACAGGCGATCCAATCGCCGGGGAGCGAAGTCGGCCAGGCCCAGCCGGTCCAGCGTCTCGCCCACGATCCGGCGGTCCGCGGCGCTCTCGCGCCCCAGGTACGAGATGTACGGCGAGCGACCCAGAAGCGCGTAGTCGAAGACCGTCATACCTGCGGGGAGGTTCGGCGACTGCGGCGCGGAGGCGACCAGTCGCGCCCGCTCGCGCGGTGCGAGCGAGCGGAGGTCGACACCGTCGATCGTGATGCTCCCGTCGCCCGGCACCAGGCCGAGGACCGCCCGCAACAGTGTCGACTTGCCGGCGCCGTTCGGACCGATCACGGCCGTCCACTCCCCCGTCGGCGCATCGAGGGAGACCTGGCGCAGCACCGGTCGGCCGTCGAGCCGCACACTGAGCGAATCGATGTGGACGGTCATGCCTCCCCCCGTCCTCGCATGGTGCGCAGGACGAGCACGAAGAACGGGCCGCCCACGAAGGCGGTGACCACGCCCAGCGGCAGCTCGCCCGGGGCGACCACCGTCCGCGCGATCACGTCCGCGACCTCCAGGAACGCGGCACCACCGAGGAGCGAGAGCGGGAGCACCACCCGGTACGAGGTCGATCGCGCCCAGCGACGGACGATGTGCGGCACCACGATGCCCACGAATCCGATGAGCCCGCCCAGGGCCACCGCGGACGCCGTCGCCAGCGAGGCAGCAGCGAGCACCGCCAACCGGACGCGTCCGGCGGAGACGCCGAGCGCAGCGGCCTCGTCGTCGCCCACACCCAGCACATCCAGCAACCGGCCGTGCAGCAGCAGCGCGATCACCGACACCGCCGCATACGGCGCCACGGCCACCAGGTGCGGACCGTCGGCCGCACCCACCCCGCCGAGCACCCACGAGTAGATGCGCTGCAGCTCCCGCGAATCGAGCTGCATGAGGAAGGTCTGCACGGCCCCGAGGAAGGCGGACACGGCGACGCCCGCGAGCATCAGCGTGGCCGATCCACCGCCGCCCGCGGTGTTGCCCAACAGGTACGCCAGTGCCACTCCGGCGAGCGCACCGACGAACGCCGCCACGGGTACCGTCGCCGCCGGATCGCCGGGCAGCAGCGCGATCACGGCGGTGGCACCCACACCCGCCCCGGCGGCCGCGCCGAGCAGGTACGGATCGGCCAGGGGGTTGCGGAAAACGCCCTGATATCCGGCGCCGGCGATCGCGAGCAGTCCGCCCACCAACGCCGCCGCGGCGACGCGGGGCAGCCGCACCTCGATGAGCAGGTTCTTCTCCAGCTGCGTGAGGCCGGAATCGACACGCACGAAGGGGATTCGGTCGGCAAGCTCCAGCAGGACGCCCCGAAGCGGCAGATCTGCGGCGCCGACCAGCAGCCCGAGCGCGGTGGCGGCGAGCAGCACGACGAGCGCCCCGAGCAGGGTGCTCGGACGCAGGCCCGAGGCGCGCGACGGTGCGCTCACCCGCCCGCCGGGACCTTCCGCGCGGCGTCGGCCACCGCGGCGCCGACGGCGCGGTAGAAGTCGGGCAGCCGCGGACCCCAGCGCGAGGTGATGTCGGCGTCCAGGGTGAGCACCGCACCGTCCCGCACGGCGCGCAGATCGCGCCAGCCCGGTCGCTGCGCGACGGTATCGGGGCTCTGGCCGCAGCACTGGCCGTCCGCGAGGAAGACGAGGTCGGGATCGCCCTGGAGCAGCGCCTCGCGGGACAACTGCGGGTACCCGGACCGCTGCGCGTCGGCGGCATCGGCGATGTTGCGCAGGCCGAAGGCGCCGTACACCTGGCCGATGAAGGTCATGGAAGTCACGGTGAACAGCTGGGGGTCGAGTTCGTGGAAGTAGCTGACCTGCCGGGCCGGCCGCGGTGTGGCGGCGAGGGTGGCCTCGATGGACGAGCGCATACCGGTCACGAGCCGCCGCGCCTCCATCGTCTTGCCGGTGGCATCGCCGAGGTCGAGGATCTGCTCGTAGGCGTCCTCGAGGTTCTTCGCGGCCGGCTCCACCAGCACGGGCACGTTCAGCTTCTGCAGCGCGGCCACGATGCCGTCCTGATCGCCGGAGACCACGACGAGATCGGGGTTGTACTTCGCGATCGCCTCGACATTGGGCTTGAAGCCGGACAGCTTCGTGCGCGGCGCCTCGGCCGGATAGGTCGACTGATCGTCGACGGCCACCACCTGTGCGCCCGCGCCGATCGCGAACAGCGTCTCGGTGTGGGTGGGGGCGAGCGAGACGATGCGCTGCGGATTCGCCGGAACAGCGACCGGTCCGCTCGGTGCGTCGACGGTGACCGTGGCCCGTTCGCCCTGTTGGCTCGCGCTGCCACAGCCCGCGATCAGCCCGAGCGCCAGTAGCAGCGGAACGAGCACCCTGGGACGCAACATCGCCTTCTCCTTTCGACCGCGACCACCAGTGTCGCAAACCCCGTAGTCTGCGGCGATGAACCTGTTGCTGCTGTCCCTGAACGCGGGGGCGCTCCCGGACTTCCTGCTGCGGCACACGGGACGGACGCCCAGCGGAATCCGGATCGGTTACATCGACGATGCCACCCGGCTGGTGGCCGACGCTCCCTACAACGCCTTCGAGTGGAATCAGCTGACCGACCTGGGCTTCCGGCTCACGCGGATGTCGGCGCGCAAGTACACCAACGCCCGCGATTTCGATTCCGATCTGGATTCGGTGGACGCCGTGTACCTCGCCGGCGGTCACACCTTCGCCCTGCTCGGGTCGCTGCAGAGCAACGGCACGGGCGAGGTGCTGACGCGGCGTGTCCGCGAGGGACTGCCGTACATCGGACTCAGCGCCGGCTCCGTGGTGGCGGGACCGCACCTCGAACCGGTGGTTCCCCTCGACGATCCGACCGAGGTGCCCGAGGTCACCGACTTCACCGGGCTCGGCCTCGTGGACACCGTGGTGATCCCGCACGCCGACGGTGCGCTGCCGCCGTACCCGCTGTCGCTGATCGACGAGGTGGAGCGCACCTACGGCGACCGGTACCCCCTGACCCGCCTCAACGACGATCAGGCGCTGCTGGTGGAAGACGGTGTGACGACACTCATCCCCTCGCGAATCACGTAGCGGCTGCAAAGGTCTTCCCGCGCACCGGGTACACCGGGTAGACAGTGGGTATGTCCGATCTCGCCGCGCTCGCGTCCGCACTGAAGTCACTCCACATCAAGGGCGATCCGGTGGTCTTGCCCACCGTCTGGGACGCCTGGTCGGCCCGGTCCGCATCGTCGCGGTTCGCCGCGCTCACCGTGGGCAGCCACCCGCTCGCCGAGTCGATCGGCCGAGCCGACGGCGAGGGCATGACCTTCTCGGAGGCGATGTCGCGGGTCTCCGAGATCACTCGCGCCGTGCACGTCCCGGTGTCGGTCGACATCGAGTCGGGGTACGGCGAGCCGCCCGCCGTCCTGATCGACGGTCTCCTGGCCGCTGGGGCGGTGGGCTTGAACATCGAGGACACCGTGCACAAGGAGGACGATCGGCTGCGGGAGCCGCAGGAGCACGCCGACCTCGTCGCCGCCCTGCGTGCCGCTGCGGACGCCGCGGGCGTCCCGGTGGTGATCAACGCCCGCACCGACGTGATCCTGCGCAAGGACGGCGATCCGGGCGACCGCGTCGATCGCGCGATCGCCCGGCTGAAGCTCTGCGCCGAGGCCGGGGCGGATTCGCTGTATCCGGTGGGCTACCACGACGATGAGGTGCAGCGCCGGCTCACGGACGAGCTGCCGCTGCCCGTGAACGCCATCGCGCATCCCGCCACGGGCGATCTGGCGCACCTCGCCTCGCTCGGCGTGGGCCGTATCAGCTTCGGTCCGCTGCTGCAGTCGGCACTCGCCGAGCGCGCGGCGGAGCTGTTCACGCGCTGGGAGTGATCCTCGCGCCCTTACCCGCACGCAGGTGACGGTCGAAGTGCTCGTCGATCAACCGGTACATGGTGAACAGGTTCTCGGGGTTGGTGAAGTGATGCCCCTCGTCCTGTGCCACGAAGTACTCGACCGGCACACCGCGCGCCCGCAGCGAGTCCACGATGGCATCGGACTCCGACTGCCGTACCCGAACATCGTTGGCGCCCTGTAGGACCAGCAGCGGAGTGCGGATCTCGTCGACCTTCTCGATCGGCGAGCGGGCGCGCATATCGGCGGCCTGTTCGGGATCCTCGGGATCGCCGGCGTAGGCGATCCAGTTGTTCTGCAGGTGCGGCCGCACGAAGGGCGGCAGATCGCCGATGAAGTTCAGCAGGCTCGACACGCCCACGTAGTCGACCGCGGCGGCGAAGTAGTCTGGGGTGAATGTGACGCCCACGAGGGTGGCGTAGCCGCCGTAGGAGCCGCCGAAGATGGCGATCCGGTCGGGATCGGCGTAGCCCTGGTCGACGGCCCAGCCGGCGGCGTCGATCAGGTCGTCCTGCATCGTGCCGGCGAGCTGTTTGATGGCGGACGTGATGTGCCGGCGGCCGTACCCGGTGGAGCCGCGGAAGTTCACCTGCAACACCGCGTAGCCGCGGTTGGCCAGCAGCTGCGCCTCGTTGCTGTAGCGCCACAGGTCGTGCGCCCAGGGCCCGCCGTGCACGAGGAGTACGAGCGGCAAGCGCTGGGGTTCCACCCCGACGGGCAGGGTGAGGAAGCCGTGCAAGGGCAGGCCGTCGCGGGCGGTGAAGTGCACCGCGGTCATCGGTGCGAGATCAGCGGGGTCGAGCGACGGATGGGCACGGAACAACAGCCTGCTCTCGCCCGTGGCGTGGTCGTAGAAGTACGTGGCACCGGGGTCGCGGTCGTGCAGGAAGCTGACCACCCAGCGCTGTTCGGCATCGTCGGAGCTGACGGCGTCGATCACACCGTCGGAGAGCTTCGAGAGTTCCGCGTACACCTGCGCGAAGTGGTCGTCGACCGGCTCGATGATCGGCCGGTCGCCCACGAATCGGGCCGCGATCACCTCGCCGGTCCGGCGGCTGAGGAAGACCGACTCGGGATAGCCGAAATCCTCCGTCGCCCAGCCCATCGTGCACAGGTTCCGGCCGGGCAACGCCGCCACCACGGTCTGCTCGCCTGTACGGTCGATACGGATCAGCCGCAATTCGTCGGCATCGTCCTGAAACATGCCGATGATCAGCGCCTCGCCGTCTGCGCTCGGGAACATCGGGTAGGGCCCGATCGGGTACTCGGGACCGGTGAGGCGCAGGAGAAGACGCCGCTCCCCCGTGGCCTCGTCGATCGCGTAGAACTCGTGATCGCCGTTGTCGGCCTGGCGGGAGAAGAAGCGCTCCTCGGTATCGCGTCCGAAGACGGTGCCCGCGGCACTGTCGGCCGGCTGCTCACGCACGAGCGTCGTCGCGCCGGTGCCGACATCGATCATGTACAGCCCGAAGACCATCGGGTCGGGGTTCATTCCGACCAGGAGGTGTCCCGGTTCGGTACGCATCATTCCCGCGCCGACCACGCGGGAACCCGGCGCCATCGGCGTGAGGTCGAGCGCCGGTTCCTCAGGGGCGTCGAGGTCGACGCGGTAGATGTGCCAGTCCTCGTTGCCGTCGGTGTCCTGGCGGTAGAGCAGCCAGCGCGGATCGTCGGTCCAGTAGTAGGTCTTGATGCCGCGGCGTTCGTCGTGCGTTACGCACACGGCGTCGTCGTGATCGTCGTCGATGCCGCGCACCCAGACCTGGGTGCGGCCGTACTTCGGTGCGAGGTAGGCGATGCGGTTTCCATCCGGCGAGATCGATGCCCCGGAGAACTCCGGGTCCGCGAAGAACTCCTCCACCTCGATCCGGCGGGGTCGGCCGGTCGATGTGGGTGTCGTGGCGGTCATGGCGTGTCCTTCCGTCGCGGTCACGTCCCATCGGAAACCATGCCGCTGCGGCACAGTCAAGCGACGGACTTCAGACCGGTCGCCGCATCCGCAGTTCGTGGCAGTCCCACTCCGCGTCGTGACGCGCGGCCCCGTCGAGGTCGAAACCGTGCTTGCGGTAGAACGCGATGGCCCGCCCGTTGCCGGCGGCGACCCAGAGATACGCCGGGGTGCCGGGGGCGACGACGGCGTCCAGCAGCCGGCTCGCGACGCCCTGCCCGTGATGGCCGGGGAGCACGTTGAGCGACCACAGCTGGGTGCCGACCGGGGCATCGGCGTCGCGTGCCGGACCGCCGGTCGCCATGGCGATGATCTCGCCGCCCGCCACGTCCACCGCGCAGCGGGTACGGATGCCACGGGACTGCGCATCGTCGCGCTGCGCCACGATGGCGGTCCAGCCCGGAATTCGATCCGCTGCGGTCAGCCCGTCGAGCTTCACCTGGTCGACCAGCCCCGGATAGGTGTTCTTCCACACGGCGACGTGCACCGCGGCGAGCCGAGGTGCGTCTCCGTCGTCCAGTGGGCGGATCTCGTACCCGGTCATCATCCGATCGTGGCCGCTGCACCGCGTGGATTCAAGCGAAATCGGGCGCGGCCGCCGCACGCCGATAATGGAATCCCACACTCGTTCGAGTAGGATTCCTTACCAACGAATTGAGAGGTCCGGGGTGAAGACGCAGCCCGGGACACGCAGCACGCACGTGGAGCAGAACGTCGATACACGATAAGAAGTCACCAGCGTCCCCCGGCACGGCTCCCGTCAGCGTGAAGCCCCGCAGGGCGCTCACCGCCGACCTGGTGCGCGTGCTGTTGTTCACCGGCGTCGTGGTGGCGCACTGCGTGAACTACATCAACTTCACGCCCGATGTGGTGCGCCCGGCCGGCCTGATCGCCACCCTGCTGCACCTCACGCGGTACGGGTTCGTGGCAGTCACACTGTTCGTGCTGGTGCTCAGCATGCGCGGGCGGGACATGTCCCCGACCCAGTTCTGGCGCCGGCGGTTCGGTCTCGTGGTGGCGCCCTACCTGGTGTGGACGGTGGTGTACTCCATCACCGACCACCTGCTCATCGAGGACAATCCGTTCCCCTCGCCCGGACGGTTCTTCGGTGACCTGGCGCGCACCACACTCACCGGCGATGCGAAGTATCAGCTCTACTTCCTGCTGATCTCGATGCAGATCTACCTGGTGTTCCCCTGGCTTTCCCGCTTCATGAAACGGACCTCCGGGCATCCGTGGTTGGTGCTGTCCGCGGCGGCCGTGATCCAGGTCGCGGTGTTCGCCTTCTACCAGTACTTCCCGGAGCCCGAGGGGCGCGGCTGGGAGACCTTGTTCAACCACATGTGGAAGCTGCTTCCCATGTACGCGTTGTTCATCGCTATCGGCATGCTCGCGGCGCAGCACTACGATGCGGTCTCTGCCTGGCTCCGAGCGCGCGCCGTGCCGGTGGTCATCGTGTGCGGGCTGGCGGCGGCGTTCAGCATCGTCGCGTATCTGCGCGCCACCGAACCCGGCGATGTCCCCGAGGATGCCGCCACCGCGTGGAATCCCACGCTGCTCCCGTGGCTCGTCGGTGGCCTCGTCCTGCTCTGGCTCGCCGCCATGAAGTGGGACGATCTGCGCACGGCGGGGTTGCCCGTCGGAGAGCGCGCGGTGACCTACGCCACCATCCGGGCTTTCGGCGCCTTCGCCGTGCACCCGCTGGTCCTCGACCTGCTCGGCTACCTCGGCTTCTACCCGCTCCTGTACGAGTGGTTCCCGGCATCCGCGACGCTGCGCACTCTGACCCTCGTCGTGGTGGTGCTGGCCATCTCGCTGCTGTTCATCGACACCGTGCTGCGGACGCCACTGAGCCGCTGGGTGGTGGCCCGCGATCGGATTCCGTTGCGCCGCCCGAAACCGGAAAAGCTAGCGCCGGTGGTCGACGAGACGATTGCCGCGGGCTCGGTACCGTGCCATGACGCCGACGAGGACTGCGAGCACGAGGGCGATCGCCCAGGCACCGGCCGTGAACTTCATGGCCAGCACCACCACGGCCGCCACGCCCGTCAGTAGCGCACCGAAACCGTTGAGCGCGGCCCGCACTCGCCAATCGGGGCCACGCACCGCGGACCAATGCCGGACCATTCCCGCCTGCGCCAGGGTGAAACCGACGAACACGCCGATCGCGAAGAGCGGGACGAGGGCGTTCATATCCGCACCCGAGAGCACCAGCAGCACGGCCGCGGTGGCGGCGAGCGCGAGCACACTCACCGTGTACACCCCGCGCTCGTTGCGGCGGGTGAGGATCTCGGGGAGGTAGCCGTCGCGGGCCACCACGCACAGCAGCGTCGGGAGCCCACCGAACGAGGTGTTGGCGGCCAGCGCCAGCAGCAGCACTGTGGCGCCCTGGACCAGAAAGTACCCCACGCCGTGACCTAGCGATCCCTCGGTGACCTGCGCGAGAACCGTCACCCCGTCCTGCGGGACCACGCCGTACCGTTCGATGAGGGCGGCGATGCCCAGCATCATCGTGCCGAGCAGAACGCCCAGGATCACCTCGGTGCGCTGCGCCCGCCGCACGCGCGGCTCCCGGAACTCGGGAACGGCATTGGCGATGGCCTCCACCCCCGTGAGTGCGGAGCAACCGCTCGCGAAGGCCTTGAGCAGCAGCAGGACTCCGACGGTCTGCGTCGCCTCCGGCGAGACTGCCGGGGCCATCGACTGGCCGCCCGTGACGAGGCCGACCACGATCACCGTGAGGACCGAGCCGACGAACAGCACCGTGGGGACGGCGAGCGCGTAGGCGCTCGCGGTGAGGCCGCGCAGGTTGAGTGCGGTGATCACGACGAGCACCAGGAGGCCGATCTCGACGAGGTACGGTCGGGTCTGCGGCACCGCGGAGGCCAGCGCCGCCACACCCGCGGCCACGGATACCGCGACGTTGAGCACGTAGTCGACCACCAGCGAGGCCGCGGCGAGCAGTGCCGACGGACGCCCCAGCCGGGCGCGCGCCACACCGTACGAGCCTCCACCCTCGGGGTAGGCGCGGATCACCTGTCGGTAGGAGAAGACGAGCACCACGAGCAGCACCACGATCGCCGCACTCACGGGCAGGGTGAAACCGAGCCCGACGGTGCCGGCCGTCGCGAGGACGAGCGCGATCGCCTCCGGGCCGTAGGCCACCGACGCCATCGCATCGAGTGACAGTCCGGCAAGGCCCGACGAGGTGGTCAAACGGCGACGCTCCGGGGCGTCCAGCGGGGGCCGATCGGCGCGCAACATCACACTCACCGATCGAGTCTGCGACCGATTCCCGCCGCCACCCGCGATCCTGACGGGACCTTGACGTCAAGGTCCCGTCAAGTCAGAAGCGAAGACTCACACCGGACGCGGCGGCGCCCACACTCCCGGTCCGGCGGGCAGCCCGGTCTGCGCCTGGTAGGCGGCTGCCGACTGCAGAACGAGGTCGAATCGTTCCGTCCGCATCCGCTGATCCGTGTAGAGCAGGGTCTGCACAGACGACATGAACGGCATGGTGATGATTCCGCCGATCGCAGTTCCGATCGATGACAACGCGAGCCCCAGCACCGAGGTGCCGGCGACCGTACCGATGGTGCTGTCGTTCGCAGCCAGCACCAGGCCGATGTTGAAGGGGATCCCGACGACGGTGTTGATGGCCATCACGATCAGGTAGGTCAACAACATGATGCCCAACAGACGCCAGAATCCCGGTCGCTGGAGCTGGAAACCACGTCGCAGTGCATTGATTGAACCGCGTCCTTCAAGTACGACCGAAGCAGTCGCCATCGCGAACGCCGGCATCAGGCCGACCACGATGACCACCATGATTACGAACATGAGGATGGCCACGAATACTCCTGCGACCCAACTGCCTGCGCCGACCAGCGCCACCGTGAGCAATCCGATCATGATGAGGGTCGGGACGAGGTAGATCAGCGCTTGGAGCACGACCAATCCGATCAGGGGCCACAGGCGGGGCACGAGGGCACGCCAGGCCGAGCCTGCGCCCGTCTTATCGCCGAGCACGGAACGGGCGACGACCACTGTGAGCATGCCAGTGAGAATCGTTGTGGCGATCATCGAGATCAGCGCGCCCCCGAGTGCGGACGCGCCGGATGCGATCGACGTCGACAGTATCGCCGGTTCGTCCTCGGAGCCCGGGTCGACGGTGACGTCGGTGAGGGGAATCTGGCCGATGAACGCCACGAGATTCGAAAGAACGACGATGATCGCCGTGAACCCGATCATGACCCCCGGGTTCGTACGGATAGCAGTGATGGCTCCGCCGTAGATGTCACCGAGGCTCAGCGGACGAAGCGGCACGCTACCGGGCTCGGGCGCCGACGGTGCGCCCCAACCGTATTGCTGCTGGGGATACGCAGGGTATCCGTTTCCCTGCGGATAACCGGCCGGGTATCCCGGCGGAGGTGCGGAATACCCCGGCGGGGGCGCGTTACACCCCGGGCCGACTGGCTGCTGCGGAGGGTAGCCCGCAGGTGGGGCACCGGGCGCGACGTAGCCCGGTACCGGGTACGCGCCCGGGAACTGGCCTGTCGGCGCGTTTGCGCCGTCCTGCGGAGTCCCTTCGGTGCCGCTCGTCGGTTCGTGCGGGCTCGCCTGAGGCTTGTCGTCGCTGCTCACGCAAACATCGTGCCTGGCCCGTCGAATTCAGACAAGTGAACCGAAGAAACGAGTCGGGGCACCGTCCGATCGACCCGTCAATTCGTGCTCGGAACAGCACGCGAACACGAATCGAACGTCCTCGATACCCTTCTCACCGACCTTGCGCAGCAGTCCTGACTCTCCCAGTGAGCAGCGCATACTCAACATCCGCACGCCCCCTCGACGCGGCGATCTCTGCGGCTTTGCCCCAGGGATACTCGAGCGCACGGAACTCTGCTTCCCAACGGCCCGAGACATCGTCTACGACTGCATACCGCGCATGCGGAGTACCTGCCTCCATGACGTGTGGGTAGGGGCGATCGTCGTCGTAAGCTGGCCAACCAACGCTCCCAGGGTTGACCACCAGGGGTCCCTGCGGGATCCGCAACGATCTCTGGATGTGAGTGTGGCCGCACAACAGGAGGTCACGGTCTAAGTACCCTTTGAGACGCTCGACAACTTCTTCAACGGTGGCCTCGCGCGCGCCTTGCTCGGTCACCGTCTCCAAGAGATACTCCAGGTCATCCTCTGGAGTTCCATGGAAAGCGAAGACGCCCGCGCCGATGTCAGCGGAGCGCGGCATAGAGGTGAGCCACTCACAATGATCGTCACCAAGCTGCTCTAGCGCACAACGATCGGAAGCGCCCATGGCGCTCGGCTCCAGCTCCTCAAGCTGACGCTCATGGTTGCCCCGGATGCACACCATCGGCACCGTCTTCATCAGTCGCGCTGTCTCCGCTGGCAACACTGCACCAGAGAAATGGTCGCCGAGGTTGACGATCACGTCGACGTGATCGTGCTGTATCGATTCAAGAACAGCCCGCAGGGCAAATGCGTTGCCGTGGACGTCAGAGATCGCGGCAATTCTCATGCCCGCAATGGTTCCATGCAACTTCGTCGAACAGACTGCATGTCGACATAATCGCTGTTATCTAGACACTTTCGGTCCATGCGCTGGGGCCGCGAAGTAAACTTCAGTTGTGCGCGGCAAGCTAAGCGGCGCTAGGAGTGTCTTCCGACGAAGGCGACGCACTGGGGGCACTCATTGAGGATCGGGTGAGTGCATTGCAGCGTGTGCCTCAGGAACGTGATTGCCGCGTCGATCTGCTCGCGCTGGGACTGCAGCTGTTGGAGATTCCGGGTAACGATCTCGGCCCGCGTTCCTCGGTGCGGGGTGTTGAGCTGGGCGATATCAGCGAGTGACATCCCGGCATGCTGGGCGCGCAGCGTCAGTCTGCCGTGATCGAGGTCCGCGTTGCTGTAGCGGCGGTGGCCGGTTGCAGTGCGGGCCGATGGGCGAAGAGCACCCACCTCGTCCCAGTGCCGCAGGACGTGTGTTTCGACCCCAAGCGCCCGGGAGGCTTCGCCGATCGTCATCCACTCCACGATGCGCCCCTCGTTTGCCGCTTGACTTCAGGTCGACCTGAATTTCTACCGTCAGCCTATGGAGATTACCGAGTTGAACGCTGGCACACTCCGTCCGGATGGCGGCCGCGCAGTGTGGGGTGCCGATGAGCTGGTGTGCCGATGCCTTCTCCTGCAAGACAACGGTTTAGTCGCGATCGTCGATGCTGGGATCGGTCTCGTGGATATCGCAGATCCGGTGGGGCGGTTGGGGCAGGATTGGCTCGACATGGCCCGCCCCGCACTTGATCCTGCGGAAACCGTCTATCGGCAACTTCAGTCGCGTGATATCGATCCGGCCCTGGTCGGACACATCATCGTCACTCATCAGCACCGCGATCACATCGGTGGGCTTGCGGACTTCCCAGATGCTGAAGTTCATCTCTCAGCTACGGCGAGACGCGCGGTCACCGCAATTGGCGGCGATGCGCACTCGGCAGACCTATCACCTCAATGGGCGCACGGAGTGCGTTGGGCCGGTGACCCCCGCACGGCGCCGGATTGGCATGGCCTTAGCACGTACACTTTGGTAGGTCTGCCTCGAACGATTCGACTTCTACCGCTACCAGGGCATGCAGACGGACACAGCGGTGTTCTGATCGAAACCAAGGACGGGTTCGTGCTCCACGTGGGTGACGCTGCGTTCCATCCAGCGCAGTACACGGAGGGGACAGTGCCCCCAGGTCTCGCCGCTTTCACCACGGCAACCGAACATTGTCCGACAGCCCGTCACGACTCTGAACGCACACTGACCGAGATTCACGCCAACCATTGGGCAACGATCCTGACCAGCCACTGGATATGACTCTGAGGTCCGTGGACAAGCCCAGGTCCGCGCACAGGGCCGACCCTTTGGGTCTGGAAGTCCGGCGGCGTGACTGAGTGCGGTGGATACTGGCGTCATGAAGGTGCTCACCGAGCACGAAGGCGGGGCGGTCAGCCGCGTCTACCTGCCCTGCACGGCTGGCGCCGAAGTCGAGCCGGTCAACCGGTACCTCGCACACCTGATCGACGCCGCGTACAGCCCGAATACCGTCGCTGGGTATGCCTACGATCTGCGGCACCTCCTGACGTTCCTCGCCGCCAATGGCCTGAGCATCAACGACTTCCGGCCATTGACCGCGTTCGAGCTTCTCGGCTATCTGCGCCGGATCCCGTCCCGGCGTCCTGCGCAGCGTCTCGGGCTGGCGGTCGCTACCGATCGCGGGCGGTTGCTGGCGCCGTCGTCGGTGCAGCGGATCCTCGCGGCGACGTCCAGCTTCTACGAGTGGGCGATCGCGGTCGAGTACTACACCGCTGCCAGCGACTACGCCCGCAGACTCCGACAGCGGCTCGCCGTCGAACAGCAGCTGATCGCCGACGCGCAGCACCGAGGATGGGACCGGGAAGAAGAGCGCACCAACGATCCGCTGCGCGAATTTCAGAGCTACTGGCAGAGCCGAAGAACACGCGCCGGTAACGTCGGCTCACATGAGCCTCCCCAAGTTGTTCATAGGGTCGTCCGCGGAGGGCAAACCTGTCGCCCACAACCTCCAGGCGGTACTCGAAGAACGCCAAATCTGCGAGGCCACGGCATGGGATCAAAACGTGTTCGCGCCAGGAAGTTACGCACTCGACGCGCTCCTTGAAGTCGCCAGCGGGTACGACTTTGCGGTCTTGATCGCGTCGCCGGACGATACGACCGACAGCCGTGGCGAGAGCAAGCCGTCAGCACGGGACAACGTCATCTTGGAGCTGGGGCTCTTCATTGGCGCCCTGGGCCGCGAGCGGGCATACCTGCTCGCAACTGGCGACCTCAGGCTGCCCTCGGACACGTTTGGCCTCACGCGACTTAGCTACCAGGGCCGCGCCGACGACAATCTGCGCGCCGCCGTCAATCCCGCTGTCCTTCAGCTTGAAATCCAGGTCAAGAAGCTCGGCGTCCGTCACGCCTCCGCCACCGTTGAAGCGAGCGACAGCAAGCTCGAGCGCGAACTGGAGCGCCTCTTCCTTAACGCCGAGGCGCAGGGATGGACGGTCAAGTACAACGGCCCCACTACTGTCCGGTTGGTGTCGCCGGGCGGGCGCACGTACTCGTTTCAGAGACGTACGCCAGCAATGACTCGGGAAAACCTGCGAGCATTTGCGGCTGAGCTTCGCGCTGGGGGACTCCGGGTCAACAGCGCGCTCTTGTCGTCACCTGCCGAGTCTCCGCTATGAGTGGCATGTCCCCCTGCAGGGAGGTGGCTACCGTGCGGCATAACGCCAGCTGTGCAGGGGGACGACGCTCCAACCTGGGCACCACCAGGAACACCCCGAAGGGCCGCCGCGCCTCGACCAGCATCCTCACATCGCGTATGTCCTCGGCATCGCGCTTCGGACCCCGCCCTCAAGACGGTATGTGTAGCAAAAACCCGCTCTGTGGCTCCGCTGGCTTGGATATCTTAGCCCCAACTCTCGCAATTCAGACGCAGTCTGGAACGCACGTCCACAGCACATGGATGTAGCTAGGGGCGAGTATCACGCGCGATGGGCGGGGTTTGCAAGCTCAGTCGACCGCCTGGCGGTGGCGATGGCAGATCCTGACGCCTTCCCGACGGCCCCCGGCGGCACCTTAGGTGTGGACGATCAACTGTTGCATCCTTTTCGAGCGAGCGAGGCGGTCCGCCACGTTATCAATGCGGCGATCGATCAGCTGCACGGGATCAAAACGACAGTAGTCGATGCCCAAGTGATTCACCTTGGCGTCAGCGCGACACTGGCGCGAGGAGCGCTGGAGAACGCTGCGACCGGACTATGGCTGATCGGTCCCGCCGATCGGACGGAACGGCTCAAGCGCGTTCTTAGGTGGCACGCACAGGACTACTACGACCGGAACGCATATGTGGTTGAGGCGGGGACACGCAACCCGCAGAGGGCTGCACGATTCGCCGAGCATTCCCGCATACTGCAGGAAGTAGTCAGCAGAAATGGTTGCGCTCCATTGCCATCCGGAGGCGTCAAGATCACGGAACCCTTGCGCGGATGCGCGGACGACACTGAGGTTCTGGTCATGCAGAAGTGGATGATAGCCTCCGGGTTCGCACACGGCCGCCCGTGGGCACACCAGGGCTTCCTTGATCACCAGTTGATCAGCGAGAACGAGCGTCTGCCGATCTACACTTACGCGCCACGGCGGGACGTGACCCAAGATCTGCCGTTAGCCGCACTAGCACTCCTCGAGGACCTGCTCCGTCTACGTGAAACTCGCGCGTCTCCCGCATCCGAGGAACCAGGATTGTCCACATAATCGAGCGCGACCTCATCAGCGAACGCACCCGCGCAGCCCTCGCAGCCAAGAAGGCCCAGGGCGTGCGGATCGGCGCGCCCGAGCGGATGAGCCGAGACGCCAGCCACCGGCGAGACCGCAGCCACCGGACCCCACGCCGTCTACGACTCGCCCAAGACCCGCCGATCCCGCAGGCGCGTGCCGCTGACGGCTGCGACGGTTGCGATCCTCCGCGATTACTTGACGCCGCCCGAGCCGCGCGACGGACCCGACCCCCGATTCAACGCGGGAGTCGCCACGCTAGCCCCACGGACGGACGCCCGGAATCGGACTCACCCGCGAGCGTGCGACCCCGACGCGCCCCTGTTCCCGAACATGCGGCTCATCGCAGACCCACCGACCGGCAGGCGCGCACCCCGCCACGAAACCGGACCCCGCGCGGGCAAGCCGATGCCCCCCGAAGAACAGGCCGCACGCCGCACCGTCGAAGAAGCACAAGCCCGCCTGGAACTCGACTGGACCGCGGTACTGCTCCACAAGACCTACTACAAGGCCGTCTTCCGCCCCGCGCTCCTCCGAGCCACCCTGGCCCTCGTGGCCGACGGGCTCCGCCCGATCCCAGCGGAAGCAACCGCCCACAGCCTTCGACACACGTACGCCTCGTTCTGTGTCAGCGCAGGCCTGCACCCGAAGCAGATCGCGGACTTCATGGGCCACGCCTCCGTGAACACTACGATGGGCATTTACGCCCACCTATTCGAGGATGACCACACCGAGGCCATGAGTGCCCTCGGTAGCGTCGGTGCTACCCGGCCGCGCCCGAACAACGTCACCCCGATTCGGGGCTGGGGTTAGTTCGACCTAAATCGATCTAGCACACCAATCTGATCGAGATACTGAAGCATGCCTTCGACGTATGTGCTGGGAATGTTGCCTCGAGGGATTACGGTACCAATAAACTTTCGAGCCCCTCGCACTTCCAGCCGCCAGTGGCCACGCAGGTGTCCGGGATAACTCAGATTCAACTTCTCTTCCAGGGTCAGTGGGTCCTGCAGCCACGACAAATATACTGCTGGCACTTCATAAGCGCCAACGAAATTGCGCAAAACAATCGCGTCCACTCTGCTTACGATGCCCTGACAAACTGCCATGTAAGATAGGAGCCTATCGTCTGATAGTGCGAGAGGTGCGGACGCTTTGTCTAACCACGACGCCGTCAGATTGGTTATCGCGCTCGACTCATTCCAGGTCGAACCAACATGAAATGCCCCGAGACCGTGCGCTGCAGAGTTCCGAATTTCGCGCATCTTCTCGAGATTCGACTCGTTCGCTCGAAACACATCTGCAACGTCGTCGCCCAGCCAGTCTCTGATGGCAGCGATTCGCTTGCTCCATTCACCCTTAACGAGATCGACCGTTGGCGGCACTCTTAATCGATACAAGTGTCTGCGATCCAAAAGTTCAAGACCATCCACTTTTTTCGGGAACCCTGGAATCAATAGAGGGTCCGACAGCATTGCCAACCGTGCAATCTCGTCAACGTAGCGTTCTAACGCTGACACAACGTGCACTAGCGCCGTTAATCTCATGTGCCCCTCCGCGCTTCTGACTGGGGCACGAAGGCCAGTTACGGTTGCGCCGAGAGGACGCTTCCAGACATCTTCTAGACGCAACGCCTCAGCTGGTGCGCGATCGCCATCTCCCGCTTTCTCTGCGGAAGCGATCTCATAGCTACATGCCTTAAATGCAAGCCGGGAATGCCAATATGTTTCATTGGCTAGGGTGGAGTCATCACGAAATCGGTACGCAGGCAGACTCGCAAAACTGGGGCACAGTGCGCGGTCGAACTGTTCAGCCAAGCGTTGGTAATCGCCATTCGCAGACACCCTCGACACAGTAGCAAGACACACCCAGCACGGTCACCCGGGCGGGTACGGGACACCTCCGGACGCGGTGCCGTCGCGGTGTCGATTGCCTCGGGTCGACCCTGAGCAAGGCGAAGGCCCCGGCCGGAAACCTACTCCGAACAGGGCCTTCGCGATTGAGCGGGCGACGGGAATCGAACCCGCGTAGCTAGTTTGGAAGACTAGGGCTCTACCATTGAGCTACGCCCGCGTAGTGCGCGAGCCAGCTTACCCGGTGCGCACGGCGGCCGGAAATCCAGGTGCTCAGAGCCCCCACACCAGGCTCGCCGCCATCGCCATCGCGACCACCACGAGCAGTCCTACGTAGCAGCGCGCGTGCACCGCGTCGGGGATGTGTGGGCCGCGTCGCCGCAGGTAGACGATCACGGGCAGCGATCCGAGCAGCAGAGCCCCCGCAGCCCGGAGATCGACCGCACCGACGAATCCGGTGCCGGCGCCCATCGGACGCCCGCCCGATACCAGTAGGAAGACGATCGCGGCCGGCACCGCCACGGCCAGGGTCAGCGGATTCGCCAACGCTGTCGCGGTGGACATGCGGTGGCCGGCACGCCGCATCACGGGCACCGTGAGCACACTGCCGCCCACGCCGAGAAACGCCGCCACAGCGCCGATCGGCAGCCCCACCCAGGATTGCAGCGGCCGCCCCGGACCGTCGGCCACCTGCAGGAAGCCGGGCCGCACCAGTGTGGAGGCGATCGTGAGCACCAGATAGACCAGGAATCCCCACGCGATCACCGGGCCGGCTACGAACCGCGCCGCCACCGCACCGGCCACTCCACCCAGGCCGAGCAGCACCAGAAGCGGTCCACTCCCCCGCAACTCCGCCACGACATCGCGCGAGGTCGAGGCCGTCGCCACCAGCGCTCCCACCACCATCAGCACCGACGATGTCGCCACGGCGACACGGGCGGCATCGTCGCCCAGCGCGACCTCCGCCCAGACCAGCACGGGGACGGCCACGAAACCACCCCCGAACCCGAACAATGCGGTGGTCACACCCGACGCGATACCCACGATCACCAAACCCAGAACCATCACCCGTCCAGTGCACCGTGCACACACAGCGTCCGGCAATCGAAATCCGGCCGATGATCTTCGAGAATCGGTACGCTGGCCCCGTGCGCAACATCCCCATCGCCACGATCGAGGAGCTGCCGAGGGATGTGCTCCCCGTGGGCACCGACTACGCCGACGGGTACGTGCTGGACTGGCACCGGCACCGTCGAGCCCAGTTCCTCTACAGCGCAACCGGAGTCATGCAGCTCGAGACCTCCGGCGGAGCGTGGTCCGTGCCCACCGACCGCGCGGTCCTCATCCCTCCGGGTGAGCGGCATCTGATGCGCACTCATCACGTGAGCACACGCAGCCTGTACATCGAACCCGCCGCCGTGCCGTGGTGGCCGCAGCAGTGCACCGTGGTCGATGTGACCCCACTCCTGCGCGAACTCCTCCTCACCGCAGTGGAATTCGACGAAGACTACGACACCGCCGGCCGCGACGGCGCGGTGATCACACTGATGCTCCATGAGATCGCCGCGCTCGCCCCGCTCCCGCTGCACGTTCCACTCCCGGCGGACCCCGAGTTGTCGGCCCTGTGCCGCGATTACCTCGCTGCGCCCGATGTGGCGATCGACAACGCCGCCTGGGCCGCCCGCGTCGGCCACAGCGAGCGCGCCTTCACCCGACGATTCCGGGTGCAGACGGGGACGGCCCCGGCGCAGTGGCGCCGCCGGGCGCGATTACTCGCGGCACTGCCGATGTTGCGCACCGCCACCGTCTCCGAGACCGCCTCCGCCCTCGGTTATGCCACGCCCGCCGCGTTCACCGCGGCATTCACCGCCGAATTCGGGCTTCCACCGTCCCGCGCGAGCGGTGCGTGGCCCTCGCGGGAACACGGGACCGGCACCGCCAGTACCGCTGCACGGCTTAGGGTCGAGCCATGACCGAGCCACTGCTGATCGAGCGCGACGGCACCGTCGTGACCTGGACGCTCAACGATCCCGCCGCCCGCAATCCCGTGTCCGACGAGGCCGTGATCGCCGCCATCGAGACCGCCGTCGCCGACGTGAACCGGGACGATTCGGTGCGCGCGGTGATCCTCACCGGAGCGGGTTCGGCGTTCAGCTCGGGCGGCAACGTCAAGCACATGCGCGACAGGGAGGGCATGTTCGGCGGCACACCCACCGAACAGCGGCAGGGCTATCGCCATGGCATCCAACGCATCCCACGCGCCCTGTACCACTGCGAGGTTCCCACGATCGCCGCGGTCAACGGCCCCGCGATCGGGGCCGGCTGCGATCTGACGATGATGTGCGATCTGCGGGTCGCGTCCACCCGCGCGGTCTTCGCCGAGAGCTTCGTCAAGGTGGGACTGATCCCGGGCGACGGCGGCGCGTGGCTGCTCCCCCGCATCGTGGGAATGGCCCGCGCCACCGAGATGGCGTTCACCGGCGAGGCGATCGACGCGCAGACCGCGCTCGATTGGGGCATCGTGTCGAGCGTCGTCGAACCGGACGATCTGCTGCCCGCCGCCCGGGCGCTGGCGGACCGGATCGTCGCCAACCCGCCGCAGGCGCTGCGGATGACGAAGCGATTGCTGCGCGAGGGCCAGCATCAGAGCCTGGATGCGCTCCTCGAACTCTCGGCCGCCATGCAGGCCATCGCGCACACCACCGCCGATCACCATGAGGCCGTGGCCGCGATGCTCGACAAGCGGCCGCCCGAGTTCACCGGGCGGTAGACCGCTCCCCACCCGGTAGTGCGGGGGCCATCACCCAGAGCACCCGGGCACCGTCGGGTCCGGCGCGGAAGGTGTGCGGCGCCCCCGGATCGAAGGTGAGCGCGTCTCCCGCCGCGAGATCGACGGTGCGGTCGGGCGGGAAGCCCAGCCGCAGCGTGCCGCCCTGGACCAGGACGAACGAGACCTCGGCGGGGAGCCCGTAGGCGTCATCGCCGCTGCCGCCGCCCGGCTCGATGTCGCTGAGCAGTACTTGCACGCGTCGCTCACCGACCGGGGTCAGCAGATACTCGGCGAGTCCGGTACCGCCGAACCGGATACGCGGGTACGCGTCCGCGCGCACCACATCGCCGCCGGTCCCGCCGTCGAAGAGCGAACCCACCGGAACATCGAGAACACTGCACAACTTGATAAGCGTTCCCACGGAGGGCGCCGCCAGGCCGCGCTCGATCTTCGAGAGGTACCCCTTGGTGACCCCGACGCCGTCGGCGACATCGGCCAGGGTCAACCGCCGCGATCGTCGCGCCGCATTGAGCGCCGGGCCCATCCGATCCGGCGCTGCCAGAACGGCATCCGCACCGACGGTAGCGTCGTCCAACACCGGTATCCTTTCATGAAACTCGAGTTGACATCCCGGTCGGTGTCCCACACTATGTGATCCAACCCACAAACGCAGCCCTGTGCGAGAGGATCGACCCGTGCCCCACGACTCCCAGCCCATCGGCCCCGTCGACGCCAGCGCGATCCCCCGCTATTGCGGACCGGAGACCTTCGCGCGCCTACCCCGCCTCGACCAGGTGGACTCCGCCGCGGTCGCGGTGCTCGGCATCCCGTTCGACAGCGGGGTGAGCTACCGCCCCGGCGCACGGTTCGGCCCCGGCCACATCCGCGCCTCCTCCAAGCTGCTGCGCCCGTACAACCCGGCCCTCGACGTCTCGCCGTTCGCGGTGCATCAGGTGGCCGACGCGGGCGATCTGCCGGTGAATCCGTTCAACATCGAAGAGGCGCTCGCCACGGTGCAGGCCGAGATCTCCCGCCTGCGGTCGGCCGGCTCGAAGGTGCTCACCCTCGGCGGCGATCACACGCTCGCGCTGCCCATCCTGCGCGCCGTCGCCGCCGACCGCGGCCCCGTCGCCGTGCTGCACTTCGATGCCCACCTGGACACCTGGGACACCTACTTCGGCGCCCCCTACACGCACGGCACGCCGTTCCGCCGGGCCAGCGAGGAAGGGCTGATCGACCTGCACCGCTCGATGCACATCGGCATCCGCGGCCCGCTCTACAGCGAGCAGGACCTCACGGACGACGGCGTGCTCGGCTTCCAGGTGGTGCGCTCGGACGACTACGAGAACGACGGCCTGGACGCGGTGATCGAACGCATGCGTCGCCGCCTGGGCGACGGCCCCGTGTACGTCTCCGTGGACATCGACGTCCTCGATCCCGCGCACGCCCCCGGCACCGGCACCCCCGAGGCCGGCGGCATGACGAGCCGCGAGCTGCTCAACACCCTCCGCGCACTGGTCGGCACCGATGTGGTGGGCGCCGACGTCGTCGAGGTCGCACCGCCGTACGACCACGCCGAACTCACCGGCATCGCTGCGGCACACGTCGCCTACGAGCTCCTCTCGGTGCTCGCGCGCAACGAAGCGGCGAATCGATGACGATCATGGACGCGCTGGTGGCGCGCAAGCCGGTCGACCGCATCCTGGCCGACAGCGCCGCCGAACACGGCGACGGCCCCACGCTGAAGCGCTCGATGGGCCTCGGGCACCTCACCGCGCTCTCCATCGGCGCCTCCCTGGGCACCGGCATCTTCGTGATCCTCGGCGAGGCGACGCCCGAGGCGGGCCCCGCCGTGATCGTCGCCTTCATCCTGGCCGCCGTGACCGCGCTGTTCTCCGCCCTGTCCTACGCCGAGCTCGCCGGCACCATCCCCGTCTCCGGCAGCGCCTACTCCTACGCCTACGCGACCATCGGCGAGTTCTTCGCCTGGGTCTGCGGATGGTGCCTCCTGCTGGAGTACGGCGTCTCCATCGCCGCGGTCGCCGTCGGGTGGGGCCAGTACATCAATGAGCTCTCCCGCGCGCTGTTCGACGTGGAGCTGCCGACCGCACTCTCCGCGCCGCCGGGCGACGGGGGCCTGGTCAACGTTCCCGCGATGGTGATCGTCGCCCTGGCCTGCCTGATCCTGGTGGGCGGCGCCACCGAGAGCGCGCGCCTGAACACCGCCATGGTGATCCTCAAGGTGTGCATCCTGGTGTTCTTCTGCGCCATCGCCTTCACCGCCTTCAAGGCGAGCAACCTGTCGCCGTTCATGCCCTTCGGCACAGCGGGAGTGTGGACCGCGGCAGCGATGGTGTTCTTCTCCTACATCGGATTCGACGCGGCCTCCACCGCAGGCAACGAGGCCAAGGACCCGCGCCGCGACCTGCCGCGCGCGATCATCCTCTCGCTCGGCATCATCACCGTGCTGTACTGCCTGGTCGCCCTCGCCGCCGTGGGCGCGATGCCCTGGCAGGAATTCGGCGGCACGGAGGCCTCACTCGCCAAGGTGCTCACCGATGTCACGCAGAGCACCTGGCCCGCCGTGGTGCTGTCCATCGGCGCCGTGATCGCCATCGCGAGCGTGGTGCTCGCCGTCATGTACGGCCAGACCCGCATCCTGTACACCATGGGCAAAGACGGCCTGGTGCCGTCGGTGTTCGCGAAAGTCAATGCACGCACCCGGGTTCCGGTGCGCAACATCCTCATCGTCGGGACGATCGTGGCACTGCTCGCCGGCCTGGTGCCGCTGGGCGAGCTGGCCAACGCCACCTCGATCGGATCACTGTTCGCCTTCGCGCTGGTCAACATCGGCGTGATCGTGCTGCGCAACACCCGGCCCGATCTCGATCGCACCTTCACCACCCCCTTCACCCTGAAGATCCCCTACGACGGCCGCACCTTCCAGCTGCCGCTGGTCCCCGTCGCGGGTGTCGCCTTCTGCAGCTACCTCATGTCGAAGATGCAGGCGCCCACCTGGATCGCCTTCACCCTCTGGACCCTCGTGGGGCTCGGCGTGTACTTCGCCTACGGCTACCGCAAGTCCCGGCTGCGGACCACTGAGACGTCGGCATGACGGTCACCGTCGCGATGTACCAGGGACCGTTCGGCACCGGTCCCGATGCCGACGTCAGCCGCAACCTCGCAGCCATCGAGGACGCGGCCGCACGAGCGGCCACGGCCGGTGCGGACGTTCTCGTGACGCCCGAGCTGTCGATCACCGGCTACGACATCGGTCCCGCCGCGGCGGAACTCGCGCGCCCGCGCGGTGGCGAGTACCACGCCGAGATCGGGGCGCTCGTCGCGCGGTTCGGCATCGCCATCCTGTTCGGCTACCCGGAGAGCGACGGCGGCGCGGTGTACAACGCCGCCGCCGTGCTCGCGCCGGACGGACCCCACGCCTGGCGGGAACTGGCCCACTACCGCAAGACGCACCTGTTCGGCGATCTCGACCGCGCGGTCTTCGCGCCGGGCCACGACCTCACCGTGACCTTCCCCTTCGGCGATCTCACGTGCGGCCTGCTCACCTGCTACGACGTCGAGTTCCCGGAGGCGGTGCGGGCCCACGCCGATGCCGGAACCGACCTGCTCCTGGTGCCGACGGGACTCATGGAGCCCTTCGGCGTGGTCGCCGAAGTGCTGGTGCCCGCGCGGGCCTATGAGAGCCAGATGTACATCGCGTATACCAACCACTGCGGCCGGGAGCTATCGCTGCAATACTGCGGCCTGAGCACCGCTGCGAACCCCGACGGGACCGTCGCAGCACGTGCCGGACGCGGGGAAGCGCTCGAACTGTTCACCGCCGATGGCGCGGCCCTCGCGACCTCGCGCACCGTCAACACCCACCTGCGCGATCGGCGCACCGACCTGTATGACACCCGGAAAGGACCCGCACGGTGACCCAGCCCGCGATGCCCGCCCACTCGGACGAGGATCCCCGCCCGCTCACGATGTTCGGGCCGGACTTCCCCTTCGCCTACGACGACTGGGTATCGCACCCCGACGGCCTCGGGAGCATCCCCGAGGAGGCGCTCGGCACCGAGGTCGCCGTGATCGGCGGCGGACTCTCCGGACTCACCGCAGCCTATGAACTGGCGAAGCTCGGCCTCAAGCCCGTTGTGTACGAAGCCGACCGGATCGGCGGACGCATGCGCAGCGACCGGTTCGAGGGCTACTCCGACGAGCTCGTCGCGGAGATGGGCGCCATGCGGTTCCCGCCGTCGTCGACCACGCTGCAGCACTACTTCGACGCCATGGGACTGCAGACGCACGCCTTCCCCAACCCGCTCTCGGAAGCCACCCCCAGCACCGTGATCGACCTCAAGGGGCACAGCCACTACGCGCACACCGTGGACGATCTGCCGCCCGAGTACGGCGAGGTGGCACGGGCGTGGGATGCGACGCTGGCCGACTACGCCGACGCCGCCGAGCTCCAGGACGCGATCCGCGATCGCGACGCGCAGCGGATCCGCGCCGTGTGGTCGCGCCTGGTGGACCAGCTCGACGATCAGACCTTCTACGGATTCCTCACCGCCTCCGAGCACTTCCGCTCGTTCGCACACCGGGAGCTGTTCGGTCAGGTGGGATTCGGCACCGGCGGCTGGGACACCGACTACCCGAACTCGATGCTGGAGATCCTCCGCGTCACCTGCACCGCGGCCGACGATCATCACCGCGGAGTGGTAGGTGGATCGGACCAGTTACCGAAGCGACTGTGGGACACACCGTTCGACGGTGAGCGGTCTGTCCGCGACCTCAACGGCGGCGAGCACCGTCCGGCGGTCACCGCTATCCGGCGCACCTCGGGGCCCGACGGCGGGCCGCGCTACACCATCGTCGATGCGGGCGGCGAGACCCGCACCTACCCCGCCGCGATCTTCACCGGTCAGTCGTGGATGCTGCTCAACACCATCGACTGCGACGACGATCTGCTGCCGATCGATCACTGGACCGCGGTGGAGCGCACGCACTACATGGGCAGCTCCAAGGTCTTCGTCCTCGTCGACCGGCCGTTCTGGCGCGATCAGGACCCGGCCACCGGCCGCGACACCATGTCGATGACGCTCACCGACCGGATGAGCCGCGGCACCTACCTGCTCGATCACGGTCCGGACAGCCCCGCAGTGATCTGCCTGTCGTACACCTGGTCCGACGATTCGCTCAAGCTGCTCCCGCTCGACGTGAACGCCCGCATGGACCTGATGCTCAAGTCCCTAGGTGAGATCTACCCGAACGTCGACATCCGCAGCCACGTGATCGCCACCCCGAAGACGGTGTCGTGGGAGACCGAGCGCTACTTCATGGGTGCGTTCAAGGCGAACCTCGCGGGCCACTACCGGTATCAGGAGCGGCTCTTCACGCACTTCAAGCAGGACCGCCTCGATCCGCGGCACCGCGGCTTCTTCCTGGCCGGCGACGACATCTCGTGGACGGCCGGCTGGGCCGAGGGCGCCCTCCAAACCGCACTCAACGCGGTCTGGGGCGTCGTGCGCCACCTCGGCGGCGCCTCGCACGCGAGCAACCCCGGCCCGGGCGATGTCTTCGACGAGATCGCCCCGGTGCGGCTCGGCGACGAACGCGGTTCCCGCGCCTGACCGTCAGCGCCGCGCCACCGCCGTCACCAATCCCCCGTCGCCCGGGATCATGGTGACGTTGCGGTGCTGCGGGCGCTCCGGAGCCGCGTCGGTCATCGCGAGGTCTGTGCGCGTGAGGATCTCGGTGACGACCACGCGCAGCTCGGCGAGTGCGAGACCGGCGCCGAGGCACCGCCGGTTGCCGCCGCCGAAGGGCATCAGCCGCTGCGGCGACGGGCGGACGCCGAGGAACCGCTCGGGGTCGAAGGCGAAGGGCCGCGGGTACAGGTCGTCGCGGTGGTGCAGCAGCAGGATCGACACCAGCGCCACGATGCCCTCGTCCACCGCCCACGGGCCGAACCGCCAGGGGGTCAGGAGCTCCCGCGCGACTGCGGGGACCACCGGGCGGCTGCGCATCGACTCGTTGAGCAGCGCGTCGATATAGGCCTCGTCGCCGGTGCGTGCCGCCTCGACGGCGCGCGCGTACACCTCGGGATTGCGCGTGAGCCGCTCGAAGGTCCACGCCACGCTGTTCGAGGTGGTCTCGTGGCCGGCGAGCACGAGGGTCAACAACTCATCGCGGATCTCGCTGTCCGACAGCGGCGCACCGTTGTCTCCACGTGACGCCATGAGCACGGTGAGGATGTCGCTGCGTCCGGCGCCGTCGGCACCGTCGGCCCCCTCGCGGCGGCGCTCGGCGATCACCGCGTAGATCGCCCGATCGAGCGGGCGGAGCACCAGCTTGAGCACGCCGCGCGGTTCGGGACTGCGGGCGTTGAGCAGTTGGACGAGCGGAGCGAACTTCTTCGTCGACAGCCGCAGTAGACGCACCATCGCCGTGCGGACCGCCGTTTCGGCCCTCGTCGCGGACGAAGCCCCCTCGATCCCGAAGACGGCGGACATGATCACGTCCAGGGTGATCGCCTGGCCGATATCGGCCAGGGCCACCGGCTCCCCGGGAAGCCACTCGTCGATCCGATGGGCGGTGGCCTCCTCGATCCGCTGCTGATAGGCCGTCACGGCACGGCCGTGGAACTGCGGCAACAGCAGTCCGCGTTGCTGTTTGTGCCGGGCGCCGATCGAGGTGAGCACCGAATCCGGGCCGATGATGGGGCGCAGCGGCGAGAATCGCGTGGCCGACGGCGCGAGATCGGGAGCGGACATCACCGACGCGATATGGGCGGGGTTGGAGAGGAACACGGCCCGGCCCGGCCCTCCGAGGAAGTCCGCCCGATAGACCTCGCCGAGGCGGGCGGTGCTGCGGAACATCAGGTCACCCTCGCGGAGCACGAATCCGACCGAGGTCCGCACCGCGTCGCCCGCGACGCGCGGCGCCGGTGCCAGGCCGGCGATCGATTCGAGCGGGCCGGCCTCGTCCGCCGTTTCGCCGGACGACCGGATACCGCTCGCGGCGTCCGCCGGACGGAGGTGCCACGCGTACTCGGGGATGCCGAGTGAGCGAGTCATGGTGCGGGTGAGCGTCGTGGTCATCGAAGGTCCTCCTGCGTCGATTGTGCGGAACGCCGTCGTTCCGCGGGGCGGCTCCGGCGGATCAGACCAGGAGTCCGCGTGCGCCACGCGCACCCGAATCCCGTTCCCCCTGGGCCCGGTGCCGGTCCCGCGCGCGGAAGTCGAGTCCGTCGCTGTCGTGGGTCAACCACGCCAGCACGACGATGAAGGCGACGATGAGATAGACGGTGAGCATCTCCGACTCCGTTCCTGAGCCCGCGGTCTGTGTTCGCGGTCACATTCGACGCTATCGACCGTGCCCGTGCAGGTCAGCGTGCCCAGGGAGGAACTCGGCATCCGTCCTGAGGAGGGGACGAAGATCCGCCCCAGGACGGGCGACGGAGCTTGCACCGGAGGCTACGATCCATCGCATGCGCGGGCTGAGATGGCTGGAGGCGCGGTACCGCACGGTGCTGGCCCGGCTCGGCTACGAGTACCCGCCGTACTACATGCTGATCACCGAGTCGGCGATGGTGGCGCTGACCATCGGTGCCGCGGTGCCCCGCTTCCTCGCCGGACCGCAGGGGCAGCAATGGATCTGGCTGATCGCCGCGGTCGTACTGTCGGCCGCGCACATGGAGGCCGCACTGATCCGCGCCGGAACCGTGTCGATCACCGCCCACACCGCGGTCACCATCGCCACCTCCGCCCTGTTCTGGACGGTGTACACCCCGTACGACGTGGTCCCGCTCATCGTCGTGCTCGGCATGACCCAGGTGGCCGCGGTCTCGCGGTCGAGGACCACGGCGCTGCACCTCATCGCGTACGAGGCGTTGATCCTCGGCGCCGGACTCACCGGGGCGATCCACCAGGCCTGGCTCATCGGATTCACCGTCGCGTTCGGCGCCGCCGTCGGCCGACTGCTGCAGAACCAGCTGCTGCTCCTGCGGGCCGAACGCGATGCGCAGGCCGCACGGATTTCGCTGGACCGCGCGACGATCGCCGGCGAGGTGCACGACGTGGTCGCGCACTCACTCGCCGTGGTCCTGCTCAACGTCACGGCCGCCCGGCGGTCCCTCGAAGCCGACGACGACCGGGACGAGGCCGTCGATGCGCTGCGCGACGCCGAGACGCAGGGCCGCACCGCGATGAACGACATCCGCCGCACGATCGAGCTGCTCCGCACCGAGGGCAGTGACGCCGCACAGCCCGGGATCGCCGACATCCCCGAACTGGTCGCCTCCTACGAACGCGCCGGTCTGCCGGTGGAACTCGACCTCCTGGCACCCGCCGATCCGCTGCCGGCGAGCAGCGGCCTCGCCGCCTTCCGCGTGGTCCAGGAGTCGCTCGCCAACGCCGTGAAACACGCCCCGGGCGCCCGAGTGGACGTCGCCGTCGCTCCCGAGCCGGGGCGGGGTGTCTCGATCCGGGTCAGCTGTCCCGTGCCCGACGGTGCGCGGCGCTCCCCCGGCGGCTCGGGCCTGGCGGGAATGCGTGCCCGGGTGGAGAGCGCGGGCGGCACGCTCGAAGCGGGTCCCGTGCACGGAATCTGGCTGGTGGCCGCCACCTTCCCGACGGCCGAGGAGAACCGATGACCGACGAGCCGATCCGGCTGGTGCTGGTGGACGATCAGGACCTGGTGCGCGTGGGCCTGCGCCGGATCCTGCGGCGGCGCGACGGCTTCGAGGTGGTCGCCGAATGCGCCGACGGCGATGAGGTTCCCGATGCCGTGGCCGCAGCGCGGCCCGATGTGGTGCTCATGGATCTGCGGATGAAGCGCACCAGCGGTATGGAGGCCACTCGGCGGCTGGCCGCGCAGGTGGACGCGCCGCCGGTGCTGGTGCTCACCACGTTCCGCGACGACGACCTGCTCTCGTCCGCGCTCCGGGCGGGGGCCGCGGGATTCGTGCTGAAGGACTCACCCGCGGAGGAGCTGATCCGAGCGGTCCGGCTGGTCGCGGCGGGCGAGGCCGTCCTCGACCCCGCCGTCACCGGTCGGGTCCTGCAGACCTACCGCGCCGCACAGGAATCCGACACCACCCCGCCCACGGCACCGGATCCGCTCACCGCCCGGGAGGCCGATGTGCTGGCGCTCGTCGGCCGCGGTCTCTCGAACGACGACATCGCCGCCGAGCTGGTGATCTCGATCGTGACCGTGAAGAGCCACATCGGATCGATCTTCACCAAGCTCGGCGTGCGCAACCGCGCGGAGGCCATCGTGTGGGCCTTCGACAACGGCGTGGTCCGGCCGCGCGGCTGAGCGGGATCAGGACCGCTCGACGAAGTCCGGCTTCTCCTTCTTGATCGCCGCGTTCCGGGCGATCGCGTGGTTCTTGCCGCGCAGCAGACCCAGCTGCAGCGCCTGCTCCACCGGGAAGGACAGCCGCGAGCCGCTGTACCAGGTGTTCTCGAACAGCGCCTTGGAAGCGGCGACCGCATCGGGCGAACGCTCCTTGAGCTTCGCGATGAGCGCGAGGGCGTCCTTCATCGGATCGGCGGAGACGCCGGTCACCAGACCCCACTCGAGCGCCTGCTTCGCGGTGAACATCTCACCGGTCATGGTGAGCCGCTTCGCGAGATCGATCGTGGTGAGCTGCGCGATCGACGCCGACAGCGACATGTCGGGGATCAGGCCCCACTTCGCCTCGAGGATCGAGAAATCGGATTCGCTCGATGCGAACCGGAAGTCCGCGCCCAGCGCGATCTGCAGGCCGCCGCCGTAGCAGTGCCCGCGCACCACGGCGATCACCGGCGCCGGCACGCTGCGCCACGCCCAGCCCGCGGCCTGGAAGTTGTTCGCGGCCGAGATGCGCTTGGGCACGAAGTTCATGAACAGGCGACGCTGCTCCTTGCCGGCCGAGGCGAAGTCCAGACCGGAGCTGAACGAGCTACCCTCGCCGCTGATCACCACGGCGCGCAGCGAGCGGTCGTTCTTCGCGCGATCAGCCGCCTTCGCCAGATCGTCGATCATGTCCAGGGTGAGGCCGTTGTGCTTCTCGGGGCGGTTGAGTCGCACGTAGGCGACCTCGTCGCGCACCTCGTAGTCGATGTCCGACATTCGCTTCTCCTCGATTCCTCGTCATGCGTCCCGATATGGAAGCAGCCTATCCGCCGCGTTGGTCCGCGTACGGGAAGGCGCGGCTCGGTAAACTCGGCGACATGGCCGTCACCTTGCACATCACGGGGGAACCCGAGTCGGACGCCGTCCTCTCCGAGTACCCGTTCGCGCTGCTCGCGGGCATGCTGCTGGATCAGCAGTTCCCCATGGAGCGGGCCTTCGCCGGTCCGTGGAAGGTGCTCGACCGCTTCGGCAGCATCGATCCGAGGGACATCGCCGCAGCGGATCCGGTCCGATTCGAGGAACTGTGCACCACGCCCCCGGCGATCCACCGGTACGGCCGGGCCATGGCCGCGCGGCTGCAGGCGCTGGCACAGATCGTGGTGGACGAGTACGACGGCGAGGCCGAACGCATCTGGACCGAGGCGAAGTCGGGAGACGATCTCGTCAAACGGGTCGAGGCCCTGCCCGGGTTCGGCGCGCAGAAGGCGAAGATCTTCGCCGCCCTCGTCGGCAAGCAGTTGGGTGTGAAGCCCCGTGGCTGGGCCACGGCGGTGGGCGACTACGGCAAGGCCGGGTACCGCTCGGTGGCCGATGTGGTGGACGGCGAGTCGCTGCAGAAGGTGCGCACGCACAAGAAGGAGATGAAGGCTGCCGCGAAGAAGGCCGCGAGCGAGAAGGCAGGGGCATGACCGGACCGGGTAACCAGAACGATCCGCGGTACGAATCGGGTCAGGCGTACTCACAGGCGATTCCGCTGCCGACACCGCCGCGCGGCCCGGCCGCTCCCGGCGCGGTACCCGGAGCTCCGCCGCCGCCCCCGCAGAAGCCGAACTCGGGCCGCAACGTGATCGTGGGTCTGGTCGCGGCGGCCGCCGTCGTCGCACTCACCGCGGCGATCGTGGTGGCGGCGCTGTTGAGCGGCTCGAAGGACGGCGACGACAAGAAGGCCGCACCCGCCTCGAACAACAGCGCCCCCGCACAGTTCCGCCCCAACGACTGCCTCTACGACGTGCCGGAATCGCCCAAGGTCGGGAACTGCGACGACGGCGGGTCCCCGTACAAGGTGACGCAGGTGATGCCGGTCGGCGAGAAGTGCCAGGAGAAGCAGGCCTCGTTGCCCGACGGCAAGCGCTGGTACTGCCTGACACCCAATCTCAATGTGAACTACTGCTACACGACCCCGGTGCAGGGGACGTGGATCAAGGCCGCACCGCGGTGCGGCGAGCCCGGCACCATCGCGGTGGTCTCCGTGGTCCCCGGATTCAAGGACCCGAAGCGGTGCTCGGCCGGCGGCGACGTGGTGTACACCTTCGATGAGCCCGTCTACACGGTGTGCGCGAAGTCCTACACGTGACGCGCGTCAGTGGTCGCCGGCGTCGCGGACGTCGGTGACCTCGATCTCGGCGACCTCGGCGTCCACGACCGCGGCGGGCCGCGCCCGTCGCGGCGGCTGACCGGCGGCCCGCGCCACCTCGCTGGCGGTGCGCAGCGCGAACTTCGGCAGGCTCGAGAGCAGATCGCCCACCGGTTCGGCGACGGTGTTGGCGGCACCGACCACGCCCTCGATGTCGACGATCCGCTGATTCATCGCCGAGATCGTGGGGGTGAGGCGGTTGAGTGCGTCGGTCATATCGGCGAGCCGCTGCATCACGCCGTCCTCCGCGGTGAAGGTCTCCACGATGCCGCCCTCGCGGGTGGCCCGGTCGAGCGGTCCGCCGGGCTTGATCACCCGGTCCACCGGGCCGTCCTCGTCGAACAGGTCCGCCACGCGATGACCGGCCCCCTGCTCGCCGACCAGCCGGTCGATCGCGCCGCCCGCGCTCAGCAGGTCGGACATGCGGTGCACGATGAACGGAACCCGCTGGACCGCGGTCACGATGTTCTCGTGGCGCACGTCCTTCTCCGCCTTGGGATCGAGCCGATCGGCGGCCATGCCCACCACATCGCGGGCCATCGCGGCGGTCTGCTCGGCGGCGGCCAGGCCCAGACCCGCCGCGGCGAGGCCAAGACGGGCCGGGGCCGCCAGCACCTTCGGAATCTCCATGGATCCAGAGTAGCGCCGGTCTCGGGCGAGGCGGCGGCGTCTCAGACGCCGGGGGTCGGGCTCACCACGTAGGTGACATCGCCGGCGTTCGAGGAGATGGCCACGGTGAAGCCGCGGCCGCGGTACACCGCGCCCACCGCGCCGGCGTCGAGGGGGACGTTCGGGGCGACCGGCGCCAGACCGGCGTCGAGCAGGGCACGGGAACCGGCGATGGTGTCGTCACCCGCCACGGTGATCCGCCACATCACGTGGCCCACCTCGATGGTCTCGGCCTTGCGGATCTCCCCCACCACCGGGACCTGGCCTGCGGGGTAACCGTCGGGAAGGCGGGTGGGGCCGCTCGTCGGCTCGCTGCACCCCGCCACCAGGACGGAGACGACAAGGGCGGCGCCGATACCGGCACCGCCCTTGATCGCTGTCCTGCCGGGCCGGGCCCGGATCGCGCGGATCAGACCGAGATCTTCCCGTCGGCCAGCGCGCGGATGATCTTCTTCTCGCGACGGCCGCGCTTGAACCGCGATCCCACGGCGAGCACGGCGAGCAGCGCCACCCCGGCGGCCGCGGCCAGCACGGGCGGCTTGGTCAGCGTGGAGACCACCGACTGCTGCGCCTGGGCGGCCAGCTTCTTGGGGTCCGCGCGCTCACCCAGCTGATCCAGCGTCGCCGCCAACTGCTCACGGGCGCGCTCGATGTCGCGCTCGATGCTCTCGGTGTCACGTGCCACGAGCTTCTACCTCCGGGGTCAGCCTGCTTCGGAATACTTCTCCGACAATAGACCAGCACGCTCGTCCGCACCGCTGCGCGGGGCCCGGATCGCGAAGGTCGCCTGCACCTGCAGCCTCTGGGCCAGCAGCTCACAGCCCGTCAGCTGGTAGTCCTCGTGGCGCAGCCGGGTCAGCGGTTCGGTCGCGTACGCCACGTGCCTGCTGCCGCGCAGGTTGTAGTCCCGGCCCCGGAACTTCACCCGCGGCAGGTACCCGAGGATCTCGCGACCGGCGGTGCGCAGCCGGACCACATCACGGCGCCACTGTTGCGAACCGAACGCGGTGCGGGTGGCGTTCTGGAACTTGTCGCCGAGGTAGCCGCCGAGCGCCCGCGGGGCCCAGGTCGCCAGATCCCGCAGTGTGAGCAGTGCGGTCGCGTCGGCGATATCTCGGACGAAGGAGTCGATGCTGGCATTGCAGATCACGTCCTGCGGATGCGAGATCCACTGGACCGGAAAGTCATCCGGGATGGGCGGACCGTCGCCCGCCACCCCTGATCCGGCGAGCGCGGGGTCGCTGCCCCGGGGGCGTTCGGGGTCGGAGACCAGGCCCGCCGCCGCCACGTTCGGCGCGACGAGTTCGCCGGTGGCCAGTGCGCCCAGCACCCGGCGCACCACGGTGCAGCCCTGCGAGTAGCCGATCAGCGCGACCGGCCCATCGGTCTCGGCGATCGCGGCGGTGAGCCGCTCGACGCCGATCGCCACCGACTCGGCGAAGGAGATGCCGTCCCGGGCGGGGACCGGCCCGTACGAGGCCGGATAGCCCACCCAGCGGGCGGCGAAGCGTTCGTCGAGCTCGGCGACCACGTGGCTGAGCATGCCGGTGACCTCGGTACGGACGTCGTCGATCGCCGACTCGCCCGTCCCGCCGACCGCGAGCACGGTGATCTCCGCCCGGCCCGGGCTTGCCAGGTGCCGAGCCTGCTTGGTGGGAACGGTGACCGCGTCCATGGCTCCGACTCTTGTCGGCCCACCTGAACGGGGCCTGAAGAAGCAGTTAAGGATTCCGTGATGTGTCGCAGATAACAGTGCAGGTCACAGGCTCGACGGCGGCACAGTCAGGACTGACAGGTGGGACACCAGTAGAGGTTGCGGGCCTCCATCGTCGCGGTGCGCACCGGCGTTCCGCACACCCGGCAGGGCTCGCCGGTGCGCCGGTAGACGTACGTCCTGGGCCGGTCGGGTGCGTACGAGGGTGCGCCGTGGTCGTCCTCGGCGCGCACCACGTGCATCCGACCGCGCTCGACGCCGATCGGCATGAGGGCCACCAGGTCGGCCCAGATCCCGTCGAACTCGTCGCGGGTCAGGCTCCGGCCCTCGCGGTGCGGGTCGATGCCGGCGCGGTAGAGCACCTCGGCCCGGTAGACGTTCCCGACGCCCGCGAGCACCTTCTGGTCCATGAGCAGTGCCCCGATCGGGCGGCGGGAGCGGCTGATCGGCCGCCACGCGTCGTCGGGATCGGACTCGGCGCGCAGCGGGTCGGGCCCGAGGCGGGCGAGCACATCGTCGACCTGCTCCTCCGAGACGAGCTGGCACGCCGTGGGGCCGCGCAGGTCGGTGCCGCCGTTCGGCCCGACGATGCGCATGCGCACCTGGCCGACCGGAGCGGGCGCGGCACCGTCGATCAGGTCGAACTCGGTGAAGGAGCCGTACAGCCCCAGGTGCACGTGCACGATCGCGCCACCGGCATAGCGGTGCCACAGGTGCTTGCCCCAGGAGTCGGCGCGTTCGAAGACGCGGCCGTCGATTCGGGCGGCCTCCGGGGCGAAGCGCCCCTGGGGGCTGGAGACGTGAACGCCCTCGCCCGCGAACAGTGCGTCGTGGGCGAGGGCGAGCCGATGGAGTGTGTGCCCCTCGGGCAATTAGGCCTCGGGCGAGCCGGGGACGGCCGGCGCGACACCGGTCCGCTCGTACTCGGAGAGGATGTCGATGCGGCGCTGGTGACGCTCCTCGTCCGACCACGGGGTGGCGAGGAAGGCGTCCACGATGGCCAGTGCCTCGTCGACACTGTGCATGCGGCCGCCCAGGCCGATCAGCTGCGCGTTGTTGTGCTGGCGCGCCAGCTGCGCGGTCTCCACGCTCCACGCCAGCGCGCAGCGCGCCCCGGGAACCTTGTTCGCGGCAATCTGCTCGCCGTTGCCGCTGCCGCCGAGCACGATGCCGAGGCTGCCCGGATCGGCGACGACGCGCTTGGCCGCGTCGATGCAGAACGCGGGGTAGTCGTCGAGGGCGTCGTAGGTGTGGGCACCGCAGTCGACCACCTCGTGGCCGGCGTCGGTCAGGTGCTGAGCGATCTGGGACTTGAGTTCGAATCCGGCGTGGTCGCCGCCGAGGTAAACGCGCATGAATACAAGTTTTGCACGCGTCGCCTTAGCGCTCGACGGCGGCACAGCCTAGATTCGATGGCATGGATGACAGCACCGAGCAGACCCCGGGCGGGAAACCGGACGACGGTTCCGCCCCCACCGAGTCCGCCCGCAGCACCGGCTCCGCCTTCGGAACGGACTCGACGAGCATGCCCGCCACCGGCACGTTCCCGGTCGTCCAGCCGAGCGGCACCGGTGGGACCGACGCCGGATCGGACGCCACCACCGCGGCCTTCCCCGCGGCGGACTTCCCCACCGAGCAGCACAGCAACGTGCCGCACCACGCGCTGCCGCATCTCGGTGCGCACGATCCGGCGGTCACCGCCGGGCACACGCAGGGCACCGTCCCGCCGCAGTACCCGGGCGGCCCCGTCGCCCCCGCGTACCAGCCGCCGCGCTACGCGGACGCGCCCCGCCGACACCCGGGTGAGATCCCGCTGCTGATCCTGGTGATCCTCACGACCGCTGTGATCTACGTTGGCTCGCTGGTCCTGGTGCTGCTCGGTTCGCTGAGCTCGTACGCGCTGGTGGTGCTCGCACTCCCGCTGATCCTGTTCATCGGCCGAGGCCTGAACTGGGCCAGCCCGCGCGTGCAGGGCATTCAGATGACGCCCACGCAGTTCCCCGAGGGCTATCAGATCGTGCGCGACGCCGCGGCCCGCTACGGCCTGCGCGAGGTGCCCGACGCCTTCGTGGTGATCGGCAACGGCCAGATCAACGCCTTCGCCTCCGGCCACACCTTCCGCCGGTTCGTGGTGGTCTACAGCGACCTGTTCGAGATCGGCGGCAAGGCCCGCGACCCCGAGGCCCTCGCGTACATCATCGGCCACGAGGTGGGCCACATCGCCGCCGGCCACGTGTCCTACTGGCGGCAGATCGGCTCGTTCGCGATGAGCTACCTCCCCGTGATCGGTCCGGCGCTGTCCCGCTCGCAGGAGTACACCGCCGACAACTACGGCTACTTCAACCAGCCCTCGGGCGTCACCGGCGGCATGGGTCTGCTGGGCGCCGGCAAGTACCTCGGCAAGCAGATCGACTTCGATCAGCTCGCCGACCGGGCCACCACCGACCGCGGCTTCTTCACCTGGCTGGTGAACCTCATGGCCTCGCACCCGGTGCTCACCTGGCGCGCCGCCGCGCTGCGCAACCGCACCAAGGCGGGGTCGCTGTTCTTCGCCCCGGGCCAGACGGTCCGCGGGGTCGGCGGCGGCGCCGTGGTCCCGTCGGGTCCCGTGCCCACGTTCAACACGCAGGAGGTGCTGGCGCCGGCACCCGGCCAGCAGCCGGCGCACCAGCTGCCGCCCGGCGGGCACCCGGCACACGCGCTGCCGCCCCACCAGGGACAGGCCCCGCAGGGGCAGGTCCCGCCCCAGCAGGGCCCGGATCAGACCCCTCCGACGCCGCCGGCTCCCCCGGCGCCGCCCGCGTCCTAGCAGCGACACACGAAACCCCCGGTTCACGGTCGAACCGGGGGTTTCGTCGTCGTACGGCCGATCGTCGGGGGTCAGTCGAACTGCGGGTCCTCGTGACGAGTGCGCTTCAGCTCGAAGAAGTGCGGGTAGCTCGCCAGCAGAACCGTTCCGTCCCACACCTTTCCGGCGACCTCACCGCGCGGGATGCGCGAGAGCACGGGGCCGAAGAAGGCGACGCCGTTGACGTGGATCGTCGGCGTGCCCACATCGGGCCCCACCTTGTCCATACCCGCGTGATGGCTGGCGCGCAGGGCCTCGTCGTACTCGGTGCTCGTCGCCGCCTCCGCGAGGTCGGGCTCCAGCCCCGCCTCGGCGAGAGACTCGGCGATGATCGCTGCGTTGTCCTTCTCACCGCGATTGTGGATACGGGTGCCGAGCGCGGTGTACAGCGGCGCGAGCACCTGATCGCCGTGCCGCTGGGCGGCGGCGATCAGGACGCGCACCGGGCCCCACGCCGTCGTCATCAGCTCGCGGTAGATCTCCGGCAGGTCGTCGCGGCCCTCATTGAGCACGGCGAGACTCATCACGTGGAAGTTCACGTCGATGTCGCGGACCTTCTCGACCTCCAGGATCCAGCGGGAGGTGATCCAACACCACGGACACAGCGGGTCGAACCAGAAGTCGACGCGGTCCCGGGACGGGGTGGTCGGGGCGGTTTCTGTCACGGATTCTCCTAGGGCGAACGGATTCGACGGCACCTCTTGCACTACGTCCAACGCACGGCACCCCCAACCGCTTCCCGCGCACGCGCACGACGGTGCGAGGTGGCATTGTGGAGCCGAGCCGAAGTAGTCCGTGTACGAGCATGAAGGAGCGTCGCCCTTGTCCGCCCCCAATCTCACCCAGGTCCAGGCCGCCGAGCGCGCGAGCATCGTCGATGTGGCCCGCTACGCCATCGACCTCGACCTCACCGACGGGTCGAACTCCCCCGGTACCGGCACCTTCGGTTCCACGACCACGATCACCTTCGGCGCCACGGCCGGGGCCGAGACCTTCATCGATCTGATCGCCTCGGACGTGACCGCCACGCTCAACGGGGCACCGGTGGACGTTTCCGGCTACACCGAGGAGCAGGGCCTGCGCCTGACCGGTCTGGCGGAGCAGAACGAGCTCGTGGTCTCCGGCCAGTTCCACTACTCGAACACCGGCGAGGGCCTGCACCGCTTCACCGATCCGACCGACGATGCGGTGTACCTGTACTCGCAGTTCGAAACCGCCGACGCCAAGCGGATGTTCGCGTGCTTCGACCAGCCCGACCTCAAGGCCGTCTTCGACGTGACGGTCACGGCGCCGTCGTCCTGGACCGTGGTGAGCAACGGCGCCGAGTCCGCCACGGCGACGCTCGCCACCGGGGCGCAGCGGTGGACCTTCGTGACCACGGAGCCGATGTCGACCTACCTGGTGGCCCTCATCGCCGGACCGTACGCAGTGTGGAAAGACGCGTACACCGACGAGCACGGCACCATCGACCTGCGGCTGTTCTGCCGCGCGAGCCTCGCCGAGCACATGGACCCGGAGCGGCTGTTCACCGAGACCAAGCAGGGTTTCGGCTTCTACCACAAGAACTTTGGCATCCCCTACGCCTTCGGCAAGTACGACCAGCTGTTCGTGCCCGAGTTCAACGCGGGCGCGATGGAGAACGCGGGCGCCGTGACCTTCCTGGAGGACTACGTCTTCCGCTCGAAGGTCACGCGGTACCTGTACGAGCGGCGCTGCGAGACCGTGCTGCACGAGATGGCGCACATGTGGTTCGGCGACCTGGTGACCATGCGCTGGTGGGACGACCTGTGGCTGAACGAGTCCTTCGCCACCTTCGCCTCGGTGCTCAGCCAGGCGGAGGCCACCGAGTACACCTCGGCGTGGACGACCTTCGCCAACGTCGAGAAGTCGTGGGCGTACCGGCAGGACCAGCTCCCGTCGACGCACCCCGTGGCCGCGGACATCCCGGACCTGCAGGCGGTGGAGGTCAATTTCGACGGCATCACCTACGCCAAGGGCGCCTCGGTGCTCAAGCAGCTCGTCGCGTACGTGGGCCTCGATCCCTTCCTCGCGGGGCTGCGGGCGTACTTCGCCGAGCACAAGTTCGGCAACGCCACCTTCGACGATCTGCTGCGGGCGCTGGAGGCGTCGTCGGGCCGCGATCTGTCCGGCTGGGGTGCGCAGTGGCTCAAGACCACCGGCATCAACATCCTTCGCCCGGACTTCGAGCTGGACGATCAGGGCCGGTTCACCCGGTTCACCATCGTCCAGGAGGGCGCGCAGCCCGGTGCCGGCGAGACCCGCACGCACCGTCTGGCCGTGGGCGTGTACGCCGATCAGGGCGGCAAGCTGGTGCGCACGAAGCGGGTCGAGCTCGACGTCGAGGGCGAGCGCACCGATGTGGCCGAGCTGGTGGGCGTTGACCGGGGCGAGCTGGTGCTGATCAACGACGACGATCTGACCTACTGCTCGGTGCGGCTGGACCCGGTGTCGCTGGCCACGGTCACGAACCGGATCGCCGATATCGCCGATTCGCTCCCCCGCACCCTGGGCTGGTCGGCCGCGTGGGAGATGACTCGGCAGGCCGAGATGAAGGCCCGCGATTTCGTGACGCTGGTGCTGGGCGGCATCGGCGCCGAGACCGAGGTCGGAGTGGTGCAGCGCGTGGTGCTGCAGGCCCAGACCGCCGTCGAGGCGTACGCCGATCCGGCCTGGGCCGCGGCGGAGGGGCGGGACCGCCTGGCCTCGGGCCTGCTGCAGCTGGCCCGCGATGCGGAGGCGGGTTCCGACTTCCAGTTGGCCTTCGTCAACGCGCTCGCCACCTCGGCGCTGGGCACCGACCAGGTGCAGGTGCTGCGGTCGCTGTTCGACGGTGCCGATCCCGCCTCGGTGGGGCTCGCGGGGCTGTCGGTGGATACGGATCTGCGCTGGCGGCTGGTGAACGCTCTGGCGCGCTCGGGTGCGCTCACGGCCGATGAGATCGAGGCCGAGGTGCTGCGCGATCCCACGGCGGCCGGTGAGCGGGCGGCGGCGACCGCGCTGGCGGCGCGTCCGGATGGCCGGGTCAAGGAGGAGGCCTGGGAGAAGGTCTTCGGCGACGATTCGATCTCCAACACCATGACGCGCGCGATCTCCGCGGGCATCGCGGCACCGGGGCAGGCCGAGCTGCTGGCCCCGTTCACCGCGCGCTACTTCGCCGCGATCGACGAGGTGTGGAGCCGCCGGTCGTCCGAGGTGGCGCAGACCGTGGTGATCGGCCTGTACCCCAGCTGGGACATCTCCGACGGTGCCGTGGCCGCCGCCGACGCGTGGCTGGCCGGGGAGCACCCGTCGGCACTGCGCCGTCTGGTTCTGGAGGGTCGCGACGGCGTCGTCCGGTCGCTGCGGGCGCGGGCCTTCGACGCCGGCTGATCCACGCGACGCCGCGGCCCCCGGGATCGAATCGATTCCGGGGGCCGCGGCCGTCGGGGTCAGCTGATGAACGGGTGTCCGCTCACCGTCTTGCCCGGATCGTCCTGGATCACGTCCCAGTGCTCGACGATCTTGCCGTTCTGAACGCGGAAGATGTCGGCGACGGCCTGCGCCTTGCCGTCGTAGACGGACTTCGCGTAGACCACCACGATGTCGCCCTCGGCCACGATCCGCACGATGCTGGACTTGTACTTCGGGTCGGCGACCACGGGGCCGAGCACCTTGACGAAGGCCTCGCGGCCGTCGGCGACCTCGGGGTTGTGCTGGATGTAGGTGTCGCCGATGTAGCGCTGCGCGGCCCCGGCGATGTCCTTGTTGACGAAGCCCTCGGTGTAGAAGGCGGTGACCACCTGCTTCGGCGTCGTGGGGGCCGCCGTCGCCGGCGCCGCGGCGAACAGGAGGGCGCCGATGGCCAGCAGGGCGGCGATCGCGGTGCGCAGACCGCGTCGGATCTCGGTCATGAATCCACCAATCATTGAAGGTTCAAGTATCACTGTCATCGAACCACCAGCGGACGCGAGCACACAAGGTGATCCCGCCGACAGCGGTAGGCTGCCGCCGTGACCGACACCCCACCCCGCACAGCCGAGGCACTCATGCGTTCGCGGTTCGCCGCCTTCCGCGACGGCGATGTGCAGTGGCTCCTCGCGTCCTGGCACCCCGATACCCGCCCGCGGGATCTCACGCTCGACGAGGACCGCACCTGGCGCGGCCTGCAGATCGTGGACACCGTGGCGGGCACCGAGGACGACGCCGAGGGCATCGTCGAATTCCGCGCCACCTTCCTCGAGGACGGTGAGCTGGGCGTACTGCACGAGCGATCGCGCTTCGTCCGCGAGGACGGGCGCTGGTTGTACGTCGACGGCACCTTTCCGGACTGACCGCGCGCACGGAAGAGCCCCGGACCGATGTGGTCCGGGGCTCTTCGCGAAGCGGGTTACGCCGTGGGCGGCTTCACGGCCGAAGCCATGACGCGCAGGGCGGCGATGAGGCCGTCGATCAGGTCGCCCTTCTGGAAGGGCGGGATCGCGGCGGTCACACCGAGCTGGGCGACCTTGTCGCCGAGGCGGTCGGCCACCTCGCGGCCGGTGACGACCACGATGTCCTTGGTGTTCGGCGACACCGCGATCAGTGCGCCGTACTCGGGCTCGGGTGCCTGCCGCAGCACGGCCTCGGCGCCGGCGTGGATGTCGTCACCCAGGTCGCCGATGTACACCGAGAAGCGGGCCTTGGCGTCGCGGGTGGCGCGGATCAGCGCCTCGTCGAGGCCGATCAGCTCCTCGCGGGAGAAGGGCGGATTGCTCGGGCTGTTGCCGGCCTGACGGGCCGCCGAGATGCGTCCACTCGACGTGACGACCGTGCCCATGGGCAGGTCCGACGAGGGAACGGCGACAGCGTTGCCGTGATCACCACTTGCCACTTGCGGCACCTCCGATCAGGTTCTCGTCCGCACCGTCGTGATGCGCACCGTACGGGGCCACGGGGGCCTCGTCGACGGCGCTGAACAGCAGGGGCTCGCGCGTCCACGGCTCGCCCAGCTTGTACTCACCCGGCTGCTGGTACTTCTCGTTGCGACCGGTCGCCATCGAGATCACCGTGAGAAGGACGATCACGATCGTGGCGATCACCGTGATCGTGCCGACGATGTTGAGGATGCTCACCTCAGCCCCTTTCCTGCCGCCGAGGCACCCGGCGGCGTGCGGTCATTCGTGAATCAACTTAGCCTATGCCGCATCCAGGTCGAGATACCGACTCCACATCGGGTCGACCTCTTTGAGCGTCGAGAGCAGCCGCCAGTGCCGCCCCTGCGGTGCACGCGGCTCCGTGCGCAGGGTCCAGCCCAGCTCGGAGAGCAGGCGGTCGGCCTTGCGGTGGTTGCACGAGGCGCAGCAGGCCACGCAGTTCTCCCAGCCGTGACCTCCCCCGCGCGATCGTGGGTGCACGTGATCGATGGTGTCGGCCTTGCCGCCGCAGTAGCCGCACCGGAACCGGTCTCGATGCATCAGCGCGGCACGCGTCATCGGCACCTGCGCCCGGTACGGCACCCGCACATAGGTGCGCAGCCGGATCACCGAGGGCACAGACAAGGAACGGTCCGCTGAATGCACCAGCGGACCGTTCGGATCGTCATGGACCACGTCGGCCCTATCCCTGAGCATGAGGACTATCGCCCGCCGCATCGAGACCGCGGTCAGTGGCTCGTAGGTGGCGTTGAGGAGCAGGACGCGCCGCTTGCCCCACGCCGTGCGATCGGGGCGGGAGTCGGCGAGCGCCGTCGTCGCGGTGACACCCGCGCCGTGCGTTCGCTTCATCGACTCTCCTCACGTCTGTCACGGCCCCGCCGCACCCGGCGGAGTCGCCGTTAGTAGTGCACCACGCCGGCGGCGGTTCCGCACGCTGATTTCGGCGCATTTCCCCGGGCGAACAGGCGGACGGACGGTGAACGACGGGTGACCTAGTCCGCGACGACGCGGTTCCGGCCCGCAGCCTTGGCCTGGTACAGCCGACGGTCCGCCTCGCGCAACAGCAGGCCCGGTGTGGTGGCGGCGGCCGGTCCGGACGCTCCGCCGCAGCTCACCGTGACCGGCCGCGAACCGTCGTGCGCGAGCCCGAGCTCGAGCACCGCGGCGCGGATGGTCTCGAGGACCGCTGCGAAATCGAGTTCTCCCACCATGATCAGTGCCAGTTCGTCGCCGCCGTAGCGGGCCGCGATGTCTCCGCCGTTCATCGGGACCCGCGCCACCACCGAGGCGAGCTGCCGCAGCGCCCGGTCACCCGCGGTATGGCCGTGGGTGTCGTTGTAGCGCTTGAAGTCGTCGACATCGATGAGGGCGAGGTGCACGTCCCGGCCGGTGGCACCGGCCGAATGCCAGGCGGCGCTGAGCGCCCGGGTGAATCCGCGGCGATTGGCGATGCCCGTGAGGTCGTCGATCTCCGCGAGCCGCTCCAGTTCCAGCGCCTCCCGCTCGACCCGGCGCCGTTCGGCGACCTCGGCGCTGATGTCGGCGGAGACGCCCACCATCCGCAGGATCCTGCCGCGGGGGTCGCGTTCGATGACGCGGCCGCGGCCGCGCACCCAGAGCCACTCGCCGGAGCGCGTGCGTAATCGGTGCTCGCAGGAGTACTCGGGGCTCTCGCCGCGCATGTGGCTGCTCATCGCCATCAGTGCCGCCTCGAGATCATCGGGATGCACCCGGCTCTCCCATTCCCGTGCGCTGTCGCCGACCTCGTCCTCCTCGTAGCCGAGCATCGTCTTCCACCGGGAGGAGTAGAAGACGGCGCCGGTCGCCAGGTCCCAGTCCCAGATCCCGTCGCCCGAGCTGTCGACGGCCACCTGCCAGCGGGCCTCGGCGCGCGCGAGTGCTTCCGCCGAACGCCACGTCTCAGTGACATCGCGGGAGACGCCGATCAGGCCGATGATGCGGCCGAAGGGGTCGCGGTAGGGCGCCTTGAGGGAGCGGTAGATCCGCCACTGTCCGCCGATCAACCCTTCCTCGTGGATCTCCAGCGGCATCCCGGTCGTGATGACGCGCTGGTCGTTGGCGCGGAGTTGCTCGAAGGTCTCCGGGGCGAAGAAGCCGCTGTCGTCGTGTCCGAGGACCTCGGAGATCGGCCGGTCGGTGGCCTGCACCACCTCGAGCGCGGCGGCGTTGAGGAAGAGGTACTTGCCCTCGGTGTCCTTGACGTAGAGGGAATCGGGCGCGGCGTCGGCGATCGCCTGGACGTGGCGCAGGCGGCGCAGGTCCGCCATATCGGCGGTCGAGTCCACCGCCGCGCTGAGGGAGTCCACCAATCGACGCAGCCGAGCGATCTCGGCGAGCGCCTCCTCGAGGCCGACGGCACCGTCGCCGACGCCATCGCGAGCGGTGTCCCGCTCGCGATCAGCACCTGCTTCGGATTCCTTCACGGCTCGACAGCGTAATCCTGTGTTGTGAGCCTGCAACAGCGGAGCGGGGCGCATCGTCGGCCGTGCGAGACTGGAGGGTGTGAGCAGCCCCAGCCAACCGACCTTCTACGACGCCGTCGGCGGAGCCGAGACCTTCCGCGACCTGATTCACCGGTTCTACGTGGAGGTGGCCGCGGACGAGCTCCTGCGGCCGCTGTACCCGGAGGAGGATCTGGGGCCCGCGGAGGACCGCCTGCGCATGTTCTTCGAGCAGTACTGGGGCGGTCCGCGCACGTACTCCGAGCGCCGGGGGCACCCGCGGCTGCGGATGCGCCACGTGCCCTTCCGGATCACCGAACTCGAGCGCGATGCCTGGCTGCGGTGCATGGACGTGGCGATCGCGTCGATCGGCGACGACCGCATGGACCCGTCCCGCAAGCAGGAGCTCAGGGCCTACTGTGAAATGGCTGCCCAGATGCTCGTGAACACCCCGATGGGCGCCTGAGCGGCCCCACCCGAAGGCCCAGCACGATTCCCGGCTCACCCGTCCGGGAAGAACGAGGAGTGAGATGACGCCGCCCGCCGGCCAGTACGACGATTCCGCGCCGTGGTGGAAGGACGCGACCTTCTATCAGATCTACCCGCGCTCGTTCTCCGATTCGAACGGCGACGGCGTCGGCGATCTGCGGGGCGTCATCGACCGGCTGGGGTATCTCGAGCTGCTGGGCATCGATGCGCTGTGGCTCTCGCCGGTGATGCGCTCCCCCATGGCCGATCACGGTTACGACGTCTCCGATCCGCGTGACATCGACCCGTTGTTCGGCAGCCTGCAGGACATGGACGACCTGATCCGGGCTGCGCACGCGCGCCGGATCCGGGTGACGATGGACCTGGTACCGAACCACACGTCGGATCAGCATCCGTGGTTCCAGGCCGCACTGGCGGCGGGCCCCGGCAGCCCCGAGCGTGACCGGTACATCTTCCGCGAGGGCCGCGGACCGAACGGCGATCAGCCGCCGAACAACTGGCCCAGCATCTTCGGCGGTCCCGCGTGGCATCGCGTCACGGAGGCCGACGGCCGGCCGGGCCAGTGGTACCTGCACATCTTCGCGCCCGAGCAGCCGGACCTGAACTGGCACAACGAAGACGTCTTCCAGGACCTCGCGAACACGCTCCGGTTCTGGTTGAACCGCGGGATCGACGGCTTCCGCATCGATGTGGCGCACGGTATGGCCAAGCCGGACGGTCTGCCGGACATGGACCTGGCGAACAACAAGATCATGGACAACGACGAGAACGATCTGCGGTTCAACGATCCCGGCGTGCACGCGATCCACCGCCGGATCCGCTCGGTGATGAACGAATTCCCGGGCCGGGTGACCGTCGGCGAGATCTGGGTCAAGGACAACGACCGGTTCGCGGAGTACATCCGGCCGGACGAGCTGCACCTGGGCTTCAACTTCCGGCTGGCCGAGGCCGCCTGGGACGCCCGCGAGATCCGCGATGCGATCGACAATTCGCTCATCGCTGTCGAGTCGGTGGGCGGCATCCCCACCTGGACCCTGTCGAATCACGATGTGCCGCGCGAGGTCACGCGGTACGGGGGTGGCTCGTTGGGTGAGGCGCGGGCGCGGGCGATGATCCTGGTGGAGCTGGCGCTGCCGGGGACCGCGTTCCTCTACAACGGGTCGGAACTCGGCCTGCCGAACGTGGACCTACCCGACGACGCGCTGCAGGACCCGACCTGGGAGCGCTCCGGCCACACCGAGCGCGGCCGCGACGGCTGCCGGGTGCCGCTGCCCTGGCAGGGCACGCTGCCGCCGTACGGCTTCTCGACGAACCCGGACACGTGGTTGCCGATTCCGGCGGACTGGAAGGACCTCACCGCGGAGGCCGAGCTCGAGGACCTCGACTCCACGCTGACCCTGTACCGGACGGCCCTGGAACTGCGCCGGATGCGGCCGGAGTTCCAGGGCGACGCGATCGAGTGGTTCGGCTCGCCGCGCCCCGGCGCGCTGGCCTTCCGCCGTGTCGGCGGCCGGCTCACCTGCGTGCTCAACGCCTCCGAGGCCCCGGTCGAGCTGCCCGCCGGCGAGGTGATCCTGGCCAGCGCACCGCTCGTCGACGGCCTGCTGCCGCCGAACGCGTCCTGCTGGCTGGCCTGACCCGCGATCAGGCGCCGATGCGCTCGCGCGAGGTGCGGCCCCGCCGGGCCAGAGGTTGGGCACCGACCGCCGCGGCCAGGCCGACGGGGTTGGACAGGTCGCCGTAGATGCTCTCGTGGGCGCCGGCGGGCACGCGGTAGGTCTCGTGCCAGATGCCGACCCGCGACGCCCCTGCCGTGTGGGTCATCGAGTAGAACTTCAGCCACGCCGGACGGTGCTCGAAATCGGTGGAGTGCGAGTACCGCTCGAGGTCCTCGAAGCTGCGCCAGTACTGCACCACGAGCGGGCCGGAGGGTGCGATCGCATTGAAGCCGCCGAGGTAGCCGATCGCTCCACCGCGAGCGCGATCGCGTTCGATCTCCACCTGCATGCGCCGCATCGAGCGCCCGACGAAGAGGGTCTGGTCCAGCCGCCATGTCCGCCTGGGCTGCATGCCCAGGAGGAACACGACCAGGTCGCCGTCGTGGGTGTCGGTCTGCATGTCGTGGTTCATGAGCGTCTCCCTGAGTATTGGATAGTGCTACTACCCATATTGGAGAGTGTAACTATCCCATGTCAAGATCGAGGCATGAAATTGTCCGAGCTCTCCGCCGAGACCGGCGTCAGCACCGCCTCGCTGAAGTACTACCTGCGGGAGTCGCTCCTCGCCCCCGGTGAACCGGTCACCAAGACGCAGTCGGAGTACGGGCCCGAGCACGCCGAGCGAGTACGGCTGATCCGTGCGCTGGTCGAGTCCGGCGGGCTGTCCCTGGCGCAGGTGCGGCGCGTCCTCGACGCGCTGGACAGTCCGGCGGTGCCCCGGCACGACCTGCTCGGGGTGGCACAGGAGGCCCTCACCGAATCCACCGCGTTCGTCGGTGATCCCGAGTGGACCGCACTCGCGGCGGCGTTCGTCGCCGACCGCGGCTGGCGCATCCAGGACGGCGACGTGCTCATCCCGCAGCTCGGCGCGCAGCTCAAGACCCTGGTCGCCAGCTGCGATGTGGGCGGGCAGGAGACGCTCGCCCGGTGGGCCGACGCCGCGGAGACCATCGCGGCCGCCGATCTGGACACCCTCTCCGACGACGATGCGCAGGCCCTTCGTACCGCCGTGGTGGGGACGGTGCTCTCGGACAAGGTCCTGCAGACCCTGCGCCGCCTGGCACAACAGGACTGCACGGCACGGCGGCTCGATCCGGTGGACTGACCGGGCCGCGCGTCAGACCAGCAGACTCGGCCCCGCCTCGCGTCGCTGGTAGAGCGAGCCGTAGCGCGCATCCACCCGGACCCAGGTGGTGGACGCCGATACTCGGACGGGTTCGTCCGCACCGTCGGCGGAGAAACCCATGGCCTCCAACGAGAACGCGGTGCGCAGACCGATCGGCACCGTCTGTCCGGCGCCGCTCACGCTGACCACGTCGGAGTCCAGCAACGACTGCGGCGGGCCGGCGGGTCCACCGGCCTCGCGCCCCACTTCGACCCCGCGCTCGGCCACCCGGCGCAGCGCCGCCGCCGGCACGTCGTCGACGTGCACGAAACCGTCGGTCGGCGGCAGCGCGCCGCGCCAGGCGGAGTCGAGTGCGAAGCCCACGTCCACGTAGCCACCGTCCAGGCCCGACGGATCGGCGCGCACGGATTCGAGGACCGTCGTCGCGCTGCACACCAACGATTCCGGCGCGACCGAGCCCGCCAGAACGCGGACCACCAGCACGCCGAATCCGGTGCGGCCCCAGATCTCCACGCGCTCGTCGTCGCGGCGGCGCACCCGCAGGACCGCCGAATCGTCCGTGCGCAGCAGCCGGGTGGCGAAGGCCGCGAGGTCGGCCCGCGCCGGCCCCGGGACGGTGAGCCGCCGATCACTCACCGGGAGAACGACTTCAGGTAGTCGCGCTGATCACCGGAGAGGCGCCGCACCCGTTGCTCGGCCACGTCGAAGGCGGCCAGCCGCACCGTCGCGACCACCGCGGGCGCCGTCCCCGGGTCGGCACCGACCGGCCGCACCTCGTGGTGCACCACGAAGTCGGCCGCTCGCACGGCGGAGGTGCACAGCGTCACCTGCAGCGGCGAGTCCTGGTGCCGCAGCTGCCCCCGGTACTCCACTTCCAGCTTGGCCAGGAGCAGCCCGTCCAGGAGGTCCCGGGTGGGCGCATCGGGTGCGAACAGCAGCGGGATCCGCGCCTCCTCGAGCAGCGTCACCATGCGGGCGTTGTTGATGTGCTGGTAGACGTCCATATCGGACCAGCGCACGTCGACCGGCACGGTGAGGCCCGCACCGCCGTCGTCGAAGGTGGTCCGGACGCCGGTGACGCCCGCTGCGGTGAAGCTGTACTCGGTCACCCCGCCACGCTAGCCGACGCTGCGCAGCACCGACCTCAGCGCCCGCGTGGCCACCGACAGCGTCGACTCCTGGTTGACGCGCGCGTCGCCGTCCTCGGCGTCCAGGATCTCGGCCAGCAGCGACCGCACGCGCTGCAGGCTGCGCGCGTTGTGCGACTCCCAGTCCGCGATCTTCTGGTCGGCGGGCTCCTCCGGGTCGGTGAAGTTGAGCACCTCGACGGTGATGGCGCGCAGCGCCCCGTACAGGTCGTCGCGCAGGGCGAGCCGCGCCATCTCGCTCCACCGGTCGCCGCGCGGCAGTTCGGCGACGGCGCCCAGCATCCGGTCCACGCGCAGGTGCTGCATGAGCGCGAAGTAGAGGCGGCCCACCTCATCGTCCTCCCGCTCGGTGATGTCGGCGATGTCGATCACGTCGAGCAGGCTGAACCGGTACAGGGCGCGACTCACGCTGAGCGCGAGATCGGTGGGAACCCCGGCCGTCTCGGCCCGGTCGGCGGACGCACAGGCCTGCGAGTCGTACTCGATCCCCCACTCGCCCATCGCCGCGGTCAAGGCGGCGATGCGGGTCGCGTACCGGTTGACCTCGGCGCCGATCGCGATCGGTTGCGGCCGGTTGTTGAGCATCCACCGCGCTCCACGGTCGAGCACCCGGCGGCTCTCCGCGAGGAGCGCGGCGGTCTCGGCCGCCGAGACCGGGAGCTCCCGGATCCGGCCCCAGGTGGCGGGCAGGTCGAAGACGCGGCTCACGGCCACGAAGGCCCGCACGGCATCGCTCGCACCCGCGCCCGTCTCCTCGGAGAGCCGGAAACCGAAGCTGACCCCGGCGTTGTCCACCAGCTCGTTGACGGCCTGGGTGGCCACGATCTCCCGGCGCAGCGGATGCGCGAAGACGGCCTCGCCGGCGCGCTCGCGGAGCCGGTCGGGGAAGTAATCGGGCAGACGCGCGGCGAGCGCGTCGTTATCGGGCAGATCGCCCGCGAGCAGATCGTCCTTGATCGACAGCTTCACGTGTGCCATGAGGTTCGCCAGCTCGGGTGAGCTGAGCCCCTGGCCGGACGCCTGCAGCTTGTCGGTCTCCTTCTTGGTGGGCAGTGCCTCCAGGCGCAGGTCCACGCCGCGGTTGCGGGACAGGTCCGTCAGGATGCGGGCGTGCACGTCCACCATCTTCGGTGCAAGCGAGCGCTCCACCGACAGTGCGAGGTTCTGGGACACGTTGTCCGCCAGCACCAATCGCGAGACGTCATCGGTCATCGAGACCAGGAGGTCGTGTCGCTCCGCGGGCTCGATGGCGCCCGCCGCGATCTGCCGGTCCAGGAGGATCTTGATGTTCACCTCGTGGTCGGAGCAGTCCACACCGGCGGAGTTGTCCATGGCATCGGTGTTGATCCGGCCGCCGTTGCGGTCGAACTCGATGCGGCCGAGCGGAGTCACGCCCAGGTTGCCGCCCTCACCGATCACCTTGGCGCGCACCTCGTTGCCGTTCACCCGGATGGCGTCGTTGGCGCGGTCGCCCACCGCCAGATCGGTCTCGGTGGACGCCTTGACGTAGGTGCCGATTCCGCCGTTCCACAGCAGGTCGACGGGGGCCAGCAGCACGGCGCGCATGAGCTCGGGCGGTGTCAGCTCGGTGACGTCGTCGGGCAGGGCCAGCGCGGCGCGCACCTCCGGGCTGATGGGCACCGATTTCTGGTCGCGGCTGTACACGCCGCCGCCCTTGCTGATCTTGTCGGTGTCGTAGTCCTTCCACGACGAGCGCGGGAGCGCGAAGAGGCGTTGCCGCTCGGCGAAGCCCACCGCCGCATCGGGGTTCGGGTCGAGGAAGATGTCGCGGTGGTCGAACGCGGCCACCAGCCGGATGTGTTCGGACAGCAGCATGCCGTTGCCGAAGACGTCGCCGCTCATATCGCCCACACCGGCCGCGGTGAAGTCCTCGGCCTGGGTGTCGATCCCCATCTCGCGGAAGTGCATCTTCACCGATTCCCACGCGCCGCGGGCGGTGATGCCCATGCCCTTGTGGTCGTAGCCCTCGGAGCCGCCGGAGGCGAAGGCGTCGCCGAGCCAGAATCCGTATCCGGCGGCCACGTCGTTGGCGATGTCGGAGAACGAGGCGGTGCCCTTGTCGGCAGCCACCACGAGGTAGGTGTCGTCCCCGTCGCGGCGGACCACGCGCTCGGGCGGCAGCACCTCGCCGTCGGGTCCGAGGTTGTCGGTCACGTCCAGCAGGCCGGAGATGAAGGCCCGGTAGCAGGCCACGCCCTCGGTGCGCTGCGCATCGCGGTCGACGGCGGCGTCGCCGGTGAGCTCGGGCGGGTTCTTGACCACGAATCCGCCCTTGGCGCCCACGGGAACGATGACGGCGTTCTTCACCGCCTGGGCCTTGACCAGGCCGAGGATCTCAGTGCGGAAATCCTCCCGCCGATCCGACCAGCGCAGGCCGCCTCGGGCGACCATGCCGAACCGCAGGTGCACTCCCTCCACGCGCGGCGAGTACACGAAGATCTCGAAGCGGGGCCGCGGCTTGGGCGCCTCGGGGATCCGGCCGGGCTCGAGTTTGAGCGAGATCACCGGCTTCTCGGCGAAGAAATTGGTGCGCACGGTGGCCTGCACCACGTGCAGGTAGGCCCGCAGGATCCGGTCGGCGTCGAGGCTGGTGACGGCCGCGAGCGCCGCCTGGACATCGGACTCGGCCCGGACGGCGGCGTCCGCGTCCGCAGCCACCGGGTCGAAGGCGGCGCCCCAGAGCCGCTGCAGCGCGAGGACGGCGTCGCGGTGGTCGAGCAGCACCTGGGCCATGTGGCCGGGGCTGTAGCCGAAGCCGCACTGCCGCAGGTACTGGCCGATGGCGCGCAGCAGCGCCACCCGGCGCCAGTCGAGTCCGAAGGCCAGGATCAGCTCGTTGAACCGGTCCACCTCGCACTCGCCGCGCCACACGGCTGCCGCGCCGGCGCTCGCCAGGCCGCGGCGCTCCTGCAGGTGCGCCGGTAGATCGGCCTCGGGCACTCCGGCGACGACGGCGTCGCGGAGCGCCTTCGGGGCGCGCAGACCGAAGTCGTACACGGTGCAGGTCACGCCGTCGGGGCGGCGCACGGTGTACGGCCGCTCATCGAGCACCTCCACGCCGAGCGACTGGAGCACGGGGAGCAGCTGCGACAGGGTGACCCGTCCCCCGGTGAGGAACATGGCGAACCGCAGCCCGCCCTGGTCGCCGGGCGGCTCGTAGAACACCAGGTCCATGCCCTCGGCGGGGAGGGCGTCGATGCGCACGACATCGGCGAGCGCGAGCTCGGGAGCCTGGTCCTCCTTGTAGTTCGGGGAGAAGCCGGGGAGGTAGGTGCGAACGGTGTCGACGTCGGCGCCGGATGCTGCCGCCGCAGCGAGGACGTCCTCGTCCCAGGTGCGGCTGGCCTCACCGAGCCGGCCCCTGATGCGCGCCTCGTCCTCCGCCCGGAACACCGGGACGGCCGATTCGTCGCGCGGGAGGAGTACGAATTGGATTCGGGCGATGGCTGATTCGGTGACCCGGGCGGTGAACCGATCGACCCGCATGCCGGTCTCGTCTTCGAGGACGTCGATCAGCACGCCCCGCGCGCGCGAGGTGTACCGGTCGCGGGGCAGGTAGACCAGGGCGGTGGCGAACCGGGCGAGCTTGTCGGTGCGCAGGAACAGGGCGAGGTCGCCGTCGCTCAGTTCGCGCAGGCCGCCGAACACCCGCGCCAGCTCGTCCTCGTCGCCCACGATCAGCCGGAGCCGGGGGAAGGTCTGGATGTACTCCATGAGCCGCTGGTTCTGCGAATCCGCCGGGTCCACGCCGATGCGGGTGAGCACGCGCTCGATCTTCGCTCCCACCATCGGGATGTCGAAGACGTTGTCGTGCAGGCCGAGCACCGTGAGCGCCATCGCGTAGCAAACGGTGGGACCACCGTCGCCGGGCGTGGCGGCGAGCAGGAACGGGGCGCCCGCTGCGTCGCCGAGCGGCTGCGCCAGCTCGACCACCGAGATGTCGCCGGGGGCGGGAGTCGGCAGGGCGTCGAGCACGGCGCGCACGGCAGGCGCCGGTTCGGTCAGCACGCCGGTACCGGCACCGTCGCTCCAACTGCCGAGCACCCGGGCGTTCCCGTCCGCGAGCCACGTCATGAAGTCCGACGGGGACCGTCCCGGCGGCTGCGTCGACACCGACGCAGCGGTTCGGGAAAATGCGGACTGATCGATCGCGGACAGCGCCACGGGCGTGCTCCTCCTGCGGGTCGTGGCAGCGGACACGCGAAATGCAGGGTCAGCACGCGGCGCCGTTGCCAAGGTGTGACGGAGCTTCTAGCTCCGCCGACCACACTACGGCCGGACCGGGGGCTACGGGCCAGTAATGAACGACGACGGCGCCCACCACCTCGGAAAGGAGTGGGCGCCGTCGCCGGTGCGCAGTGGGACCGCGGAGATCAGTCGCGGGTGAGCTTGCGGTGCGTCACCGCGTGCGGACGCGCCGCCTCGGCGCCGAGCCGCTCGACCTTGTTCGCCTCGTAGGCCTCGAAGTTGCCCTCGAACCAGAACCACTGGCCCTCTTCGACATTGCCCTCCCACGCGAGGATGTGGGTGCAGGTGCGGTCCAGGAACCACCGGTCGTGGGAGATCACCACGGCGCAGCCGGGGAACTCCTGCAGGGCGTTCTCGAGCGAGCTCAGGGTCTCCACGTCGAGGTCGTTGGTCGGCTCGTCGAGGAGGATCAGGTTGCCGCCCTCCTTGAGCGTCAGGGCCAGGTTCAGGCGGTTGCGCTCACCACCGGAGAGCACCTCCGCGGGCTTCTGCTGGTCCGGACCCTTGAAGCCGAAGGCGCTGACGTAGGCGCGCGAGGGCATCTCGTTCTGGCCGACGGTGATGTAGTCCAGTCCGTCCGAGACCACCTCGAACACGGTCTTCTTGGGGTCGATGTTGGCGCGGTTCTGGTCGACGTAGCTGAGCTTGACCGTCTCGCCCACCTTCACATCGCCCGAGTCCGGGGCCTCCAGGCCGACGATGGTCTTGAACAGCGTGGTCTTACCGACACCGTTGGGGCCGATCACGCCCACGATGCCGTTGCGCGGCAGGGTGAAGCTGAGGTCCTTGATCAACACGCGGCCGTCGAAGCCCTTGTCCAGGTCGGCGACCTCGACCACCACGTTGCCCAGACGGGGCGGCGTGGGGATCTGGATCTCCTCGAAGTCGAGCTTGCGGTGCTTCTCGGCCTCGGCGGCCATCTCGTCGTAGCGCTCGAGGCGGGCCTTGTTCTTGGTCTGCCGGGCCTTCGCACCGGAGCGGACCCACGCCAGCTCCTCCTTGAGGCGCTTCTGCAGCTTCTGGTCCTTCTTGCCCTGCACCTCGAGGCGCTCGGCCTTCTTCTCCAGGTAGGTGGAGTAGTTGCCCTCGTAGCCGTGCAGCTTCCCGCGCTCGACCTCGCAGATCCACTGCGCCACGTGGTCGAGGAAGTACCGGTCGTGGGTCACGGCGAGGACGGCGCCGGGGTAGCTGGCGAGGTGCTGCTCGAGCCACAGCACCGACTCGGCGTCCAGGTGGTTGGTGGGCTCGTCGAGGAGCAGTAGGTCGGGCTTGCTGAGCAGCAGCTTGCACAGCGCGACGCGGCGCTTCTCACCACCGGAGAGGTTGGTCACCTGAGCGTCGCCCGGCGGACAGCGCAGCGCGTCCATGGCCTGATCGATCTGCGAATCGACCTCCCAGGCGTCGACGGCGTCGAGCTGCTCCTGCAGCTTGCCCATCTCCTCCATGAGCTCGTCCGTGTAATCGGTGGCCATGAGCTCGGCCACCTCGTTGTAGCGGCGCAGGTTGACCATCGTCTGGCCCAGGCCGTCCTCGACGTTCTCGCGGACCGTCTTGGTCTCGTCGAGCTGCGGCTCCTGCATCAGGATGCCGACGGTGGCCTCCGGGTCCAGGAAGGCTTCGCCGTTGCTCGGCTGGTCGAGTCCGGCCATGATCTTGAGGATCGACGACTTGCCCGCACCGTTCGGGCCGACCACGCCGATCTTCGCACCGGGGTAGAACGACATCGTGACGTCATCGAGAATGACCTTCTCGCCGTGCGCCTTACGCACCTTCTTCATCGTGTAAATGAACTCAGCCACAGTCCCTGCCCTGTCTCACGCGAATACTGCCACCGGGGTGCCGGGGGCAAACGTCTCCAGCCTACCGACTCCCCCGGCGTCGTCCACACCGGCCGAGGCGTGCCGTCAGTCGCGCGAGCGTACCGCCGCGGCGACACGCTCGCCCGCGATCACGACCGCCATTGCTTCGCATTGTGAATTTTCGGTGCCGATTTCGCTCACACCGCGGGGCGCACGGGCGGGCGGAGGTCGACACACCGCCGTAACAATGAGGCCGAAACCCGGAAACACCGCGCGGGCACCGTGTGCGATATGGACATCGACACGGTGTGCGGGTACTGCGGGGTGGGCTGTGGCCTCACACTGCAAGTACGCGACGGCGTGGTCACCAAGTCCTTCGGCACGCCGAGCCATCCGGCGAACCGCGGCCGCCTGTGCACGAAGGGCAGCACCACCGTCGATCTGCTGACGGCCGGGGGCCGGCAGGCCCGCGCCGAGATGCGCGGGACCCGTGACGACGCCCGGGGCACCGTCGCCCTCGACGAGGCGATCGCCGCGACCGGGCGCCGCCTGCGCGCGATCCGGGACGAGCACGGGCCGGACGCGATCGCCCTCTACGTGAGCGGCCAGATGACGCTGGAGGCGCAGTACCTCGCCACCAAGCTCGCCAAGGGCTTCCTGCGCACGCAGTGGATCGAATCGAACTCACGGCTGTGCATGGCCAGCGCGGGCACCGGATACAAGCAGTCGCTCGGCGCCGACGGGCCGCCCGGCAGCTACGACGACCTCGACCACGCCGACGTCTTCCTGGTGATGGGCGCCAACATGGCGGACTGCCATCCCATCCTGTACCTGCGGATGATGGACCGGGTCAAGGCCGGGGCGAAGCTGATCGTGGTGGACCCGCGGCGCACGGCGACCGCTGCGAAGGCCGACCTGCACCTGCCGATCCGTCCGGGCACCGACCTCGCGCTGCTCAACGGGCTGCTCGCGCTGATGGTCGGCAAGGGCGCCGTGGACCGGGATTTCGTCGACCGGTACACCGAGGGCTGGGACGCTATGCCACCGCTCCTCGAGGAGTATCCCCTCGATCGCGTCGCCGAGATCACCGGTCTCGCCGCCGCCGACATCGATGCCGCCGCCGAGCTCATCGCGGGGGCTGCGAACTGGACCAGCCTCTGGACGATGGGCCTGAACCAGTCCACCCACGGCACCTGGAACACCGTCGCCCTGTGCAACCTGCACCTGGCGACGGGCGCGATCTGCCGCACCGGTTCTGGACCGTTCTCACTGACCGGGCAACCGAACGCCATGGGTGGCCGCGAGATGGGCTACATGGGGCCGGGCCTTCCGGGCCAGCGCAGCGCCCTCGACGACGGCGACCGTGCGCACGTCGAGGAACTGTGGGGCCTGCCGGCGGGCACCATCCGGACCGAGGCGGGCACCGGCACCGTCGAGATGTACCGCGAGATGGCCGCGGGAAACATCAAGGCGGCGTGGATCATCTGCACCAATCCGGTGGCGTCGATGGCGAACCGGTCCACCGTGATCGACGCGCTCCGATCCGTCGACCTGGTGGTGGTGCAGGACGCGTACACCGGGACGGAGACGGCGGAGTACGCCGATGTGGTGCTGCCCGCGGCGCTGTGGGCCGAGACCGACGGGGTCATGGTCAATTCCGAGCGCAACCTCACCCGCACCGTCGCCGCGGTCGCGCCGCCCGGGGACGCGCTGCCGGACTGGAAGCTGATCTGTCTCGTCGCCGCGGAACTCGGCTACGGCGAGCACTTCGACTACCCCGATGCCGAGGCGGTCTTCGACGAGCTCAAGGCCTTCGACAATCCGCGGACCGGATGGGACGTGCGGGGAGTCGACCATGCGCGGCTGGAGCAGGGGCCGGTCCAGTGGCCCGCGCCGCCGGGCGCCCCCGACCGCAACCCCATCCGCTACCTCGATGCCGACCGCGGTCTGCGGTTCGCGACCCCGTCGGGGCGCGCCCGATTCCTGCCGCGCCCCTACCTGCCACCGGCGGAGCTGCCGGACGACGAGTACCCGATGCTGCTGACCACCGGCCGGCTCGCGCACCAGTGGCACACCATGACCAAGACCGGCCGCGTCGCCAAGCTCAACCGCCTCAACCCCGCCCCCTTCCTCCAGCTGCATCCCGAGGACGCGGAGCGGATGGGATTGCGTGCGGGGACGCAGGTGCGGGTGTCCAGCCGGCGCGGCGGTGCCACCCTGCCCGTGGCCGTCGACGAGGCGGTACGCCCCGGAGTCTGTTTCGCCCCCATGCATTTCGCCGATGCCTTCGGAGAGGAGGTGGCCGTGAACGCGGTGACCAATGACGCCGTCGATCCCGAGTCGCTGCAGCCCGAATTCAAGGTGAGCGCCGTCGCGCTGACCCCGGTCCCCGCCGAATCGACGACGGCCGCCCCGGACCCGCAACAGCCGGCCTCGCCCTTGGCGGCGGCGCTCGCGCCGTACACCTCCGGGCCCGGCGAGCTCAGCGCGGAGGCGTCCGGATTCCTCGGTGGCCTCCTCACCGGACTGAGTGCCGCTCCGCCGTCCGGCGTTCCGACGGTGCCGCACTCGGCGCCCCTCGAACCGATCGCCCGCGCTTGGCTCGAGGGCGTTCTCGCCGGTGTGTACGGCTCCGCCGCGGACACCGGATCCCCGGACGAGGGTCCTGCCGTCACCATCGTCTGGGCGTCGCAGACCGGGACCGCCGAGGCCTACGCCGCCGACTGCGCTACCGCCCTGGCCGGCGCGGGGCTCACCACCACGGTGGTCGGCGCGGAGCTGCTCGCACCGTCCCAGTTGACCGGGACCGTGGTCTTCGTGGTGGCCACCACCGGCGATGGCGACGCACCCGACAACGGCGTGGCGCTGTGGGACGCACTCGCTGCGGCCGAACCCGGCGACCTCACCGACCTGCGGTTCTCCGTTCTCGGTTTCGGGGACCCGTCGTACGCCGACTTCTGTGGCTTCGCCCGCAAGCTGGACGCCCGCTTGGAACATCTCGGGGCCACGCGGATCGCGCCGCGCGCCTCCTGCGAACCCGACTACGCGGACACCGCCGCGGCGTGGCTCGGCACCGTCACCACCGCGCTCGCCCCGGGAACGGCACCCGCCAGTACCCCGTCCCCGGCGGATTCGGCGCCGTCGCGGAACCATCCACTGCGCACCACTCTCCTGGAGTCCGAGCGGCTCTCGGGCCCCGGGTCTGCGAAGGACGTCCGCCGGTTCACCTTCGCGCTGCCGGCGTCGGAGCTGCGCTACCGCGCCGGTGACGCGCTCGGCGTGTGGCCGCGGAATTCGGGCGCGATCATCGAGGAGTTCTGCGCCCGCACCGGAGTCGACCGGGACACCGAGGGGCTCGAGCACAAGGACCTCACCCGGATCACACCGGAGCTCCTGCGGTTCGTGGCGAGCCGGTCCTCCGCGGGCGGCGAGCTACAGCCGGTGATCGATGAACCCACCCGATTCGCGCAGTGGACCTGGGGCCGCCAGCTCCCCGATCTGCTCGCCGCGCACCCGGTGACCGCGGACGCCGAGGAGTGGACCGCACTGCTGCGGCCCCTGACTCCCCGGCTGTACTCGATCTCGTCGAGCCCACGGGAGGACCCCGATCGGGTATCGGTGACGGTCTCGGTGGTCGGCTTCGAGCACGAGGGCGTTCGCCGCGCCGGCGTGTGCTCGTCGCACCTCGCCGGCCTGACGGCGGGTGACGAGGTGCGGGTGTTCGTGCAGCCGACGCGTGCCTTCCTCCCACCCGACGACCCGCAGGCCCCGGTCATCATGATCGGTCCCGGCACCGGTGTCGCGCCTTTCCGCGGCTTCCTGCGCGATCGCGCGCACTCCGGCGCGACCGGCCCCAACTGGCTGTTCTTCGGCGAGCAGCACGCCGCCACCGACTTCTACTACCGCGAGGAACTGGACGCATTGACCGCCGACGGTGTGCTCACCCGCATCGACACGGCCTTCTCGCGGGACACGGCGGAGAAGGTCTACGTGCAGGACCGCATGCGGGAGAACGCCGCCGAGCTGTGGCGATGGATCCGGAGCGGTGCGTACGTGTACGTCTGCGGCGATGCGAGCCGCATGGCCCGCGATGTGGACGAGGCGTTGCGCGGCATCGTCGCCGAGCACGGCCACATGGCGCCGCGCAGCGCCGATGCCTACGTGGCGGCGCTCTCGGCCGAGCACCGCTACGTGCGCGACGTCTACTGACAGCTCACACCGCGGAAGCGGCGGGTGTGAGGAAGCCGTGACGGCGGCGCAACGCGACAGAACCCGCGCGCAACACCCGCTCCATAGCGTGGCTTCCATCAGCTTCGGGCAATCGATCCCGGCGAGAGGAGACTCGAATGAACGCCCCGCGCACAGTGGTCGTGGTGGGACACGGCATGGTCAGCCACCGCTTCGTCGAGGCACTGCGAGCCCGCGACGGCGGCGGCGAGTGGCGCGTCGTGGTCTTCGGCGAGGAGGCCGACGCCGCCTACGACCGCGTGGGCCTCACCTCGTACGTCGGCGAGTGGGACCGGAGCGCATTGGCGCTGTCCGGCAACGACTACGCCGGCGACGACCTGGTGGATGTCCGGCTCGGAAGCCGGATCGCGGCGATCGACCGGGCGGCGAAGACGGTCACCACGGAGTCGGGCGAGACCACGTCGTACGACGCCCTCGTCCTGGCCACCGGTTCGTACGCCTTCGTGCCGCCGGTTCCGGGCCACGATCTGCCGGGTTGCCACGTGTACCGCACCCTCGACGATCTCGACGCCATCCGCGCCGACGCGAACGCCGCCGTGGACCGCTCCGACGGTGCCGTGGGCATCGTGGTCGGCGGCGGACTCCTGGGCCTGGAGGCGGCCAATGCCCTGCGCACGCTGGGCCTGCGCCCACGGGTCGTCGAGGTCAACCCGCGTCTGATGCCGCAGCAGGTGGATTCCGGTGGCGGCGAGCACCTGGCCCGGATGATCGCGGACCTCGGCATCGACATCAGCCTGTCGTCCGGCACCACTGAGATCGCCGCCGCCGAGCACGGGTTGGCGGTCACGCTCAAGGACGAATCCGTGATCGACGCCGCCGTCGTGGTTTTCGCCGCGGGCGTGCGGCCCCGCGACGAGCTGGCCCGCGACGCGGGCATCGTGGTGGGCGAGCGCGGCGGTGTCATCACCGACCTCAGTTGCGTCACCTCCGATCCGGCCGTCTACGCGATCGGCGAGGTCGCCGCGATCGAGGGCCGCTGCTACGGCCTGGTGGGCCCCGGTTACGCCTCCGCCGAGGTGGTGGCCGATCGCCTACTCGGTGGCGATGCGCAGTTCCCCGGCGCCGACATGTCCACCAAGCTCAAGCTTCTCGGTGTCGATGTGGCCAGCTTCGGCGACGCGCACGGCACCACCGAGGGCGCGCTGGACGTGGTGGTCAGCGATCCCATCGGCGGTACCTACGCCAAGTTGGTGCTCTCCGACGATGCCTCCACCCTGCTCGGCGGCGTGCTCGTGGGCGACGCCTCGCAGTACGGCGTGCTGCGTCCGCTGGTCGGATCGTCGCTGCCCGGCGATCCCGTGTCGCTGATCGCACCGTCGAGCGGCGACTCCCCCGGTATCGGCGTGGGTGCGCTGCCCGACGCGGCGCAGATCTGTTCGTGCAACGACGTCACCAAGGGCACGTTGTGCGCCGCGATCGCCGACGGCTCGTGCACCGTGGCCGAGCTCAAGGGGTGCACCGGTGCGGGTACCTCCTGCGGTTCGTGCGTGCCCCTGCTCTCGCAGCTCCTCGAAGCCGAGGGCGTTTCCGTCTCGAAGTCGCTGTGCGAGCACTTCTCCCAGTCCCGCGCCGAACTCTTCGAGTTGGTCCAGGCGAGCGGCATCCGCACCTTCTCCGGCCTGATCGAGCGGTTCGGCTCGGGCACGGGCTGCGATATCTGCAAGCCGACTGTGGCCTCCATCCTCGCGTCCACGAGCTCCGACCACATCCTCGAGGGCGAGCAGGCCTCGTTGCAGGACAGCAACGATCACTTCCTGGCGAACATCCAGCGCAACGGCACCTACTCGGTGGTGCCGCGGATGCCCGGCGGCGATGTCACCGCGGAGCAGCTCATCGTGATCGGCGAGATCGCGCGGGACTTCGGGCTCTACACCAAGATCACCGGCGGTCAGCGGATCGACATGTTCGGTGCCACGGTCGACCAGCTGCCGCTGATCTGGCGCCGGCTGGTGGACGCGGGCATGGAATCCGGCCAGGCCTACGGCAAGTCGCTGCGCACCGTGAAGAGCTGCGTGGGCAGCGATTGGTGCCGGTACGGCCAGCAGGATTCGGTGCAGATGGCGATCGACCTGGAGCTGCGGTATCGCGGCCTGCGCTCGCCGCACAAGATCAAGATGGGCGTCTCCGGTTGCGCGCGCGAATGCGCGGAGGCCCGCGGTAAGGACGTGGGCGTGATCGCCACCGAGACCGGATGGAACCTGTACGTCGGTGGTAACGGCGGTATGACTCCGAAGCACGCGCAGTTGCTGGCGGGCGACCTCGACCGCGAGACACTGATCAAATACGTCGACCGGTTCCTCATGTACTACATCCGCACAGCGGACCGGCTCCAGCGCACGGCGCCCTGGGTGGAGGCCCTCGACGGCGGCATGGACCGGCTGCGCGCGGTCGTGATCGACGACGCCCTCGGCCTCAACGCCGATTTCGAGGCCACGGTCGAGCGGCACGTGGACGGCTACGGCTGCGAATGGAAGGGCGTGCTCGACGATCCCGACAAGCTCGCCCGGTTCGTGTCCTTCGTCAACGCCCCCGGCGCTCCCGATCCCACCGTGGAGTTCGGCGAGAAGAACGGCCGCAAGGTCCCCGTCCTCATGGGGACGCCTGCGTTCCCCGCCCGCAAGCCCTCGCTCACCGCACAGGAGGCCTGAGATGACCACGGTTCCGTTCGATCTGCATCGGTGGACCCGCGATTGGACCGCCGCCTGCCGGGTGAGCCGCCTCGAACCCCTGCGCGGCGTGGCGGTGCTGCTGCCCGACGGTGCGCAGGTGGCCCTGTTCCGGCTCGCGGACGACAGCATCCGGGCGATCGGCAACATCGACCCGATCGGTCGCGCCGCGGTCCTGTCCCGCGGGATCGTCGGCGATCGCGGCGGCTTCCCGGTGGTGCAGTCGCCGCTCAAGAAGCAGGCCTTCAGCCTGCTGGACGGTCGTTGCCTGGACGCACCCGGCGTCTCGATCCCGGTCTACGACACACGGATCTCCCTGGACGGCACCGTCTTCGTCGCCAACTCGCCCGAGATCCGGTTCGGCTACCGGGCGCCTCGGCCGGAGTCCGCGTAGTCGCTGCCCAGCCCGCGCGTGCCCGTGACGGCGAATCCCGCGAGCCGGCGGCGCAGCACCGCCAGGCGCACCACCGCGGGATGCAGCCCGAGGGGCTCGGCCACCACATCGGCCCCTGATTCACGCAGACGTTGCTGGAACAGCCCCTCCGCCAACAGGTACGACGCCACGGCGACCGTGCGCGCACCGTCGGCGCGCACCCGGGAGACCACCTCCGGCACGCAGGCGTAGCCCGAACCGTCCTTCGGCGGCGAGGCGAAGGCGATGGAGACGCGGCTTCCCACCAGCGCCGACAGCATCGCGGCCATGGCCCGGATCTGGCCCTGCGCCTGCGGGTCCCGAGTCCCGGCAGCGGCCATCACCACCGCATCGCCGCGACGCCAACCTGCATCGATCAGGCGGCCGAGCATCGCGCGAGCGAGTTCGGGAGACGGGCCGAGCGCGTCCGTGACGGTGACCGCCCGGTGACCGGACTCCGCCACCTCCCGCGGCAGATCGTGCTGCACGTGGAACCCGCTGGACAGGAACGCCGGCACCACCACCGTGGGTTCGTCGTCGAGACCGGCGAGCACCTCCCTCGGGGTGGGGCCGAGCACATCGACGAAGGCCACCCGCACCGGTTCGGCGAGCCGGTCGGCCATCGCGGCCGCGAGGTCACCGATCATCGCGACGCCGTGTGCGCTGCGCGTGCCGTGCGCCACGAGGAGGGTTCCCATGTCGTGCTCCTGTCAGTGCTCGTCGAGCGCGAGCCGGTAACCGCGTTTGACCACGGTGGCGATGATCTCCTTGTGCCCCAGGCCGGTCCGCAGGCGCGCGACGGCCGCCTCCACCGCGTGCGGGTCCTCACCGCCCAGCGCCGCGAGCATCTCGTCACGCGCGACGACGGCCCCGGGTTCGCGGGCCAGCAGGCGTAACAGAGTGATCGAGGTGGGGGTGAGCTCGCGCTCCGCACCGTCGACCACCGCACCCCGGGCGCGCACGCCGAGCCGGTGGCCGGCGACCGGCAGGTCGGGATTGCGGGTGGGGAGGTCCTGTTCCACGAGCCGTGCGAGGGCACCCAGCCGCATTCGCTCGGGCGTGACGGACGGCACGCCCACCCGCTGCAGCGGGGTCGCGGTGACCGGTCCGACGCAGTACACGGTGACCGGGCCGGTGAGCGCCGCATGCACCGAACCGGACACCCCCAGTTCGCCGGCGCGCTCCAGGAGCGAGGCGGCGGCGGGCGCCGAGGTGAAGGTGACCGCGTCCACGTCGGCGAGCGCGATCGCCTCCACGATCCGGTCCAGACCGGACAGATCGTCGGGCTGCTCCCACCGGTAGACGGGCACCGGAACGATCTCGGCACCAAGTGCGCGAAGGCCGTCCAGCAGACCGGGATTGGGGTCCCAGTCGTCCGTTGCGCCGTGCAACTGGACGGCAACACGCTGCCCGTGCAGATCCTCCCCACCGAGGTGGCTGAGCACCTCTGCGGAGGACTCCGACTTCGGAGACCACTCCTCCCGCAGCCCTGCGGCGCGCAGCGCACCGGTGGCCTTGGGCCCGCGCGAGATCACCCGTCCGCCGCCCAGCGCGCCGAGTAGTTCCTCGGCCACGCCCCAGCCCTCGGCGGCCTCGAGCCAGCCGCGGAACCCGATGCCGGTGGTCGCGACCAGCAGATCGGGCGGCGCCGCGAGCAGCTCATCTGTGGCGGCCCGCAGTCGGACATCGTCGGACAGCGGCACCATCGCGATCGCGGGGGCGGCGACCACGGCGGCGCCGCGCCGTTCGAGCAGAGTGGATAGCTCGTCGGCGCGGCGCGCGGCGGTCACTGCCACGGTGAATCCGAGAAGTGGGGTGGCCGAGGCCTCGGTCATTGGACTCCTCTCCGGTTCGATCACCGTCACGTGTCAGCGGCTGTGCTGAGCGCACCACGACGGTGTGTCCCGTCGAGCGTGCCATGTCCGCGCGGCGCGGGCGTACGCACGTAGACCTTCCAGGTGACGAACGCCGCCATCACGTAGAACGCGCCGAACACCCAGAAGGCGGCGGTCGCGGTCCCGCTGGACTGGTACGACGCGCGCAGGACGAGGTTGATTCCCACGCCGCCGAGGCCACCGATCGCGCCCGCGATCCCGATCACGGCACCGGACATCGCTCGCGAATAGTGCGTCCGGGTGGCCTCATCGGTGTCGAGCGAACGCGACTTCGCCTCGAAGATCGAAGGAATCATTTTATACACCGAGCCGTTCCCCAGACCGCTGAGCAGGAACAGCGCGATGAATCCGGCGACGTACGCCGCCATCGTGGCGCCCGTGGGCGCCGCGGTACCCGCCCGCGTCGCGGTGGTGATCAGCACGCCCGCGCCCGCGATCATGCCGGCGAAGACGTACAGCGTCACTCGGCCGCCGCCGATGCGGTCGGCGAGCTTGCCGCCGTACACCCGCGAGATCGAGCCGAGCAGCGGACCGAGGAAGGCGATCTGGGCCGCGTGCAGCGAGGCCTGAGCGGCGGTGTCCCCGCCGGCCTTGAAGGTGGCCTGCAGCACCTGACCGAACGCGAAGGAGAAGCCGATGAACGATCCGAAGGTACCGATGTAGAGCAGCGAGACGATCCAGGTGTCGCGATCCGTGGTCGCCTTCCGCATGGCCGCGGTGTCGACGGTGGGCACCTGCAGGTTGTCCATGAACAGGGCGGCTCCGATCCCCGCCACGGCGAGCAGCACGAGGTACACCGCGCACACCCAGTACGGCTGGCGATCGCCGACGGTGGCGATCACCAGCAGGCCCACGAGCTGGACCGCCGGCACACCGATGTTGCCGCCGCCCGCATTCAGCCCGAGGGCCCAGCCCTTGAGCCGCTGGGGGAAGAAGGCGTTGATGTTGGTCATCGACGAGGCGAAGTTGCCGCCACCGAAGCCCGTGAGCGCCGCGCACACCAGGTACACCCACAGCGGCTGACCGGGATTGGCGAGGATCACGATGGTCGCGATCACCGGGACTGCCAGGACGAAGGCGCTGAAGATGGTCCAGTTGCGGCCGCCGAAACGGGCTGTGGCCAGCGTGTAGGGCAGGCGGAGCAGCGATCCCACCAGGGTGGCGGTGGCACCGATGAGGAACTTGTCGGCGGTCGTCAGTCCGTACACGTCCTGCGGCATGAACAGCACCATCACCGACCACAGCGACCACACGGAGAATCCGACGTGTTCGGCCATCACCGACCAGAACAGATTCCGCTTGGCGATCTGCTTACCGCCGGACTCCCACTGCTGCGTGTTCTCGGGATCCCAATCGGTGATCGTGTGTGAGCGCGCCATTGTCGACCTCCTGTGCACCTTCGGAACGCGAATCGAATGTCCCGAAGGTAGGGAAGCCATGTTGCGGGCCCGCACCGGCGCGTGTCCCGGCGGTAAACCCGTCCTCACAACCGCAGCTGCTCGGCGGTGAGCCGGTGCAGTGAGACAATCGCCGCATGATTCCGGCCATCCTCACGGGGACCTGCGCCTTCATCGTGTGGTGCCTTCTGGCGACCCGGATGGAGCGATGGTGGGTCTCCGCTCCGCTGGTGATGGTGCTCGCCGGCGCGGCCGTGGGGCTGGCAGCGCAGGGCTCCATCGCCGCCGCGTTGAACACCACCGCGGCTCAGCGGGCGGCCGAGATCATCCTGGCGGTCCTGCTGTTCGTCGACGCCACCGAGGTACGGGGGTCGTTGCTGGGCCGCTACCCCCGGCTCGCGGCGCGCGGGCTGCTGATCGGCATCCCCGTCGCACTCGCGCTGACGATGGTCGCGGCCTCCTTCCTGCTCCCCGCCCTCGGCTGGTCGATGTTTCTCCTGGTGGCCTGCGTGATCGCCCCGATCGACTTCGCCTCGGCGCCGTCACTGCTGCGCGATCGGCACGTGCCGGAGCGGGTGCGCGACGTCTTGACGGTCGAGTCGGGGTACACGGACGGACTGGTGACCCCGATCTTTCTGTTCGCCCTGCTCTGGGCCAACCCAGCCAACGACAGCGACGATCCGCTCGCGGCACTCGTCAACGCCGCACCGGCGTCCCTCATCGCCCTGGCCGTGGGTGCCGTGATGGGCCTGATCACCGAGACCGCCGTGATCCGCAGCGACCGCGCGGGGTGGTCCACGGAGCGCACCCGCCGCCTCGCCCTGGTCGCGATCCCCCTCCTCACCTATGCCGCGGCGGTGGGCTTGGGCGGCAACGGATTCGTCGCCGCGTTCATCTGCGGGATCGTCTACCGGTTCCGGCGCGGCGATGCCGCGAGCGCCGAGGTCGGTCTCACCGAGGACGTCGGTGCGCTACTGACCGCCGCGATGTGGTTCGTCTTCGGCGCCGTGATCGTGGTCGCGCTCGGCGACGGCGTGCCCTGGCAGATCCTCGCCTTCGCCGCGCTGGCGCTCACCGTGCTCCGGGTGCTGCCGGAGGCGATCGCTCAGATCGGCAGTGGGCTCCCCCGGTCCGAAGTGCTCGCGCTGGGCTGGCTCCGACCGCGCGGCACATCCACGATCGTCTTCGCGCTGATCGCGTACAACACTCTGCCCGAGGGCGACCCGGCCGAACTGGTCCTGGCGATCGCCTCCCTCGTGGTCCTGGGCAGCATCGTGCTGCACACCGTGGGCGCACCCGTCGCCGTGGCCGGCCACGACCGGCGGGTCCGGAACCGCTCCGCGCAGTAGCCGATCAGAAGTCGGGCACGGCGGCGAGCGAGGGCTGGGACGTCTCGTCCGCCACCCCGTCGGTACCGGTGCCGAGCTCCTCGATCGCCTCGCCCTCACCCTCGGCCTCCACCTCCACCGGACCAGACGCGGCGTCGTCGACGGTGCCGGACGACGCCTCCCGGGTCCGCTCCCCCGATCCGGTGTACAGCGCACTGCACAACCGCAGGTTCAACCCGATCGAATCGGCCTTGAGGTCCAGGGAGCTGTGCTTGTGCCCGTCCGCACCGTCGAAGGTCTCGTGCTTGAGCTCACCGTGCACCAGCACCGGACGCCCCTTGGCGATCGCTCCCCGGGCATTGCGGGCCAGGGCGCCGAAGGCTTTGACGTTGAGCCATAAGGTGCTGGTCTGCCGCCAGGTCCCCGATTCGTCGAAGAAGCCGTTGTTGTGCGCCATCGTGAAGCTCAGGAAGTCGTGCCGCTCGCCCCGAGCCGATTCTCGATAGGTCAGGTCGTTGGTCACGTATCCGGCGGCGTAGATCATCACTCCGGGCATGACGCCCTCCTCGTCCTCGTCGGCGGCCGGACGGTCCGGCCCCCGGGTCGAGTGTCACGCGCAGGGCCCGCCGCGAACCGTGTCCGCGACGGGCCCTGTGGAGGAATGAAGTTACATACGCTTACCTGTGGAGGAAGCCGCTCATCCGTTCTGCGCCGGCGGCAGCCAGCCCGCGGTCTCGAAGTCGCGCAGGTACTTCTCGATCAACGCGCGATCGAGCACCGGGATGTCGCCGGGGCCCACGCCCGCGTCGCGCACCTCCCCGCGGAACCGATCCACCGACAGCGCGGATGTGCCCGCAGCCGGGGCCGGTTCGCGCACCGCGTGCAGCAATGGCAGCACGGAACGCTGTCGTGCCTCGTCCGGGAGGGCCTGCAGCGCTTGCTCGAACCTGGTGAACCAGGTGTCGTAATCGTCGATCCGCTCGATCTCGCGGCCCGATGCCTCGATCCACTCCACGAAGCTGTCCAGGCTCACGCCGTCGTCATTGGCGTTGAGCACGTGGAAGGTTCGGTAGCCCTCACGGCCGGCGGCACTGAGCGTGGTGATCGCCTCGGCGGTGAAGTCCACGGGCAGGCCGTCGTAGTGCGGCCGGTGCCCGGAGGCATCCGGAGCGTAGAACGAACGCGGCGCCAGGCCGGTCTCGGCGATGCTCAGCAGCAGCCGGGTGAACTGATCGACCGCGTTGAACTGCCCGTGGAACCTGCTGTGCGCCAGGATCATGTCGGACCGGAAGACGCGGACGGGAAGACCTGCGAGATCCGCCGCCTCATGCAGCAGCACCTCACCGGCCCACTTGCTCACGGCGTAGCCGTTGGCGTAGGCATCGGCGCCGATGCGCCGCTCGGCGCCGTGCACGCGCACGTCGTCGTCCTCGGCCAGGACGCGGCCGTCGTCCTGCGGGACCACGGCCACCGTCGAGACGTAGTCGATGGATTTGCGCCGGGTGGTGAGCGCGAGACGCACCACCTCGCCGGTGGCCACCACGTTCGGTCCGAACAGCTGGTCGTAGGGCAGCACGTGGTTGACCAGCGCGCCGCAATGCACCACGTGGTCCACGCGCGCAGCGAGATCGGTCCAGGTGGCCTCGTCCAGGCCGAGCGACGGGCTTCCGAAGTCGCCCGCGATCACCTGGAGGTGCTCCTGCGCGAGCTCAGCGAACTCCGCGGTGAGCGCGGGGTCGGCCTCGCCGATGGCGGCGACCACGCGCCGGCGTGCGTCATCGGCGTCGGCGCCGCGCACCAGCGCGATCACGGTGCCGCCGTGCGGGGCCACCCGGCGCAGCCAGTCGAGCAGCAGGAACCGGCCCAGGTAGCCGGTCGAGCCGGTGAGCAGCACGGTGGCGGGTTCGCCGGCGGCGGCCGGCAGCGCCGGTGCCGCAGCGAGCAGCTGCGGGTCAATGAACTTCTCCAGAGTCAGGTCCGCGGCGCGGGCGACCTGGGCATTCGTCCCGTGCACCGAGGCTGCGGTGGGCGCGCCCACGGCGCCCGACCGGGCCCGCTCGATGTGGTCCGCGACGCCGCCCAGTGTCGCCGTGGGGCCGACGATCGTCTGCACCGGCACCGGGACGCCGTACAGGCCCTCCAGCGTGGTGGCCAGTGACAGCGCCGACAGCGAGTCGCCGCCGAGGTCGCCGAACCGGGTGCCGGCGCCGAAGTCATCGGCCTCGGCGCCGAGCGTGAGTGCGGCGGCAGCGACCACCGCGTCGATCACGGGACCCGACGCGTCGAGCGCCCGCAGGCCCTCGCGCTGGCGGGCATCGGCTTCGGCGTACAGGGCGTGCAGCGCGTCGCCGTAGCGGGCGGTGAGCGCGGGACGGACGAGTTTGCCGATGCCGGAACGCAGCCCGTTCTCCTGGGAGAAGGGATCCCGCTCGATGATCACATCACGCGGCAGCTCGTAAGCGGCGAGGTCGTTCTCACGGGCGATCGCCGCCAGGCTGTCGAGCACGCGCGTCCGGGTCTCGGCATCGGTCTCGCCCTCGCGACCTCCCGCGGGGACCACGACGCCCAGCAGGTACGACCGCTCGCTGGTGCCGTAGACGAAGATCTGCTCCACCTCGGGGCTGGTCGCGTAGACCGCCTCGAGCTGCGCGATCGGCACGAACTCGCCCTGCGCCAGCTTGATCACGTTGCTGCGCCGGTCCACGTACTCGAGGCGGTCCGGGCCGAGCTCGGCCATCACGTCGCCGGTGCGGTAGAAGCCCTCGTCGTCGCGCACCTGCTTATCGGAGTGGTAGTAGCCGGGGATCAGCTGGTTCGACTTCACCAGGAGCTCACCGCGGGGATGCGGGGTATCGGTGGTGAAGTAGCCGAGTTCGGGAACGTCGATGAGCTTGTACTCGGTCACCGGCGGCCGCACGATCACGCCGTCCCGGATGACCCCGCCCGCTTCGGTGGAGCCGTAGCCGATCTGGATGTCGATGCCCAGCAACCACTCCATGAAGGTCTGCAATTCAGCGGACAGCGCGGCGCTGCCGCACATCGCGGCCTGCAGCCGGCCACCCAGCACGCGGTCGCGCAGCTCGACGCGCGCGGTCTCGGCATCGGTCTCGGCCTCCACCGCCAGGAAACGCTGGTGTACCAGCTCGCACACGCGCGGAACGAGCCCGATGGCGGTGGGACGGGCGGCCGCGAGGTCGTCGAACAGCGTGGACATATCGGATGCACCGGCGAAGTAACCGGTGCCGCCCGAGGCCAGCCCGGCGATCAGCCAGTTGCGGCCGTACATGTGGCTCATCGGCAGGAAGTGCAGCAGTGATTCGGACGGCATGTCCACATCGACGATGCTGTCCACCTTGAGCCAGGCGTCCACCACCAGCTTCTCCGTGTACATCGCACCCTTGGGCGTCCCGGTGCTGCCCGAGGTGTAGATCAGGGTGACCAGCGGATCGGTATCGGGCTCGGGAGCGAAGAACTCGGGCTGCGGCAATGCCTCGCCTGCGAGGACGTCGGCCTCGATGCCCTCGTAACCCTCGTACCCACCGTCGAAGACCACAACGCGGGGCGTCGCCGTGGACTCGCGCAGCGCCTCTTCCGCGAGCTCCACCTGATCGGCGCTGACGGCGAAGATCTTCGGTCGGGTCTCGTCGAGGATCGCGGCGATCCGAGCGGCGGGCGCTCCGGCCTGCAGGGGCACGTTCGGCGCTCCCAGCAGTGTGGTCGCGAGGTCGACGGTCACGAAGTCCGCGCTGGTGAATCCCAGGATCGCAACGAAGTCGCCCGGGTCGAGCTCGCTTCGCCAGGAGGCGGCCAGCGCGGTGACCCGCCGCCAGATCTCGCCGAAGGAGACCGTGACGTAGGGCGTGCCCGGACCGCCCTCCCGCGTCGCGAACGCCGGACGATCCGCGAACTGGTCGAAGATCCGCGCGATCACCTGTGGGAGTCGTTCGGCCTGTGGGCCGGCGGCCCCTGCCCCGCCGGCTCCAGTGGTCGCGGGGTCACCGTTCTGCACCGTCTCGATCGACATCTGACACCTCTTTTCACTACGGAACTCTAACTAACTCATTCCCTAGCTTAGCTACTGATCGGTAGCTCCGCACGTTCGACGCATCACGAGTCGAAACCTGGCCCCCACGGCCCCCGCGGTGGTGGACTGGCGCTCCGTACCCCGCCCCATCGACGGAAGGCTGCCGTGAGCTCGCCCAACCCCCTCCATCTGCACTGGTTCCTGCCCACCTACGGCGATTCGCGGAACCTGATGGCGGGAGGGCACGGCAGCGGCATGAGCGGCGATCGCCCCGCGAACCTGCACTACCTCAAGCAGCTCGCGCTGGCCGCCGAGGCGAACAAGTTCGAGGCGGTGCTCATCCCCACCGGCCTGTGGTGCGAGGACGCCTGGCTCACGGCGGCGTTGCTCACCGAATCCACCGAGACCCTGAAGTTCCTGGTCGCCCTGCGCCCCGGTCTGGTGAGCCCGCTGCTGTCCGCCCAGATGGCGAGCACGCTGCAGTGGCAGTCGGGAGGCCGCGTCCTGCTCAACGTGGTCACCGGCGGTGAGTCGTCCGAGCAGCGCGCCTTCGGCGACACCCTGACCAAGGACGAGCGCTACGCCCGGTGCGGCGAGTTCCTCGACATCACCCGGCAGCTCTTCACGTCCTCGGAGCCGGTGAACGTCGCGGGCAAGTACGTCTCGGCGGAAAACGCCCTGCTGGCGCGGCGTCCCGAGCCCGCGCCGCCGATCTTCTTCGGCGGCAGCTCCCCCGCCGCCGGCGACGTCGCCGCCCAGCACGCCGACACTTACCTCACCTGGGGCGAGCCGCCCGCCCAGGTGGCCAAGAAGATCGAGTGGATCCGTGGACTGGCCGCAGCCCAGGGACGCGAGCTCACCTACGGCATCCGGCTGCACGTGATCTCTCGCGATACGTCCGAGGAGGCCTGGGCCGAGGCGAACCGCCTGCTCGGCAATCTCGATCCCGCGGCCGTCCGCGCGGCGCAGGCCAACCTCGCCAGGAGCGAGTCCGAGGGCCAGCGGCTGATGCGCGAACTGCACGGCGGCGGTGCGGCTTTCGACGAAGCCGCCGATGCCCGCAGCCTCCAGGTGTATCCGGGCCTGTGGACCGGCGTGGGCCTGGTCCGCGGCGGCGCCGGGACCGCCCTGGTCGGCTCGCACGACGAGGTGGCCGACCTCATCGCCGAGTACGCGGCGCTGGGCCTGGATCACTTCATCCTGTCCGGGTACCCGCACCTGGAAGAGGCCTACCACTTCGGCGAGGGCGTGCGCCCCCGCCTCGCGGCCCGCGGCCTGCTCGACGCCGGCACTTCGCCGTCGGAGCCGGTGCGCGGGGCCTTCCTACCCAACCTCTCCCCCACCTCCTAGACAGCCCCGAGCCGAAGGAACACCATGACCACCGAGAAGATCGCCGACGAGATCAAGTTCGCCTACTGGGTCCCCAATGTCTCCGGTGGACTGGTGACCAGCGATATCGAGCAGCGCACCAGCTGGGACTTCGAGTACAACAAGAAGCTGGCCCAGACCGCCGAGCGCGTGGGCTTCGAGTACGCGCTCTCGCAGGTGCGGTACATGGCCAGCTACGGCGCCGAGTACCAGCACGAGTCCACCTCGTTCAGCCTCGCGCTGCTGGGCGCCACCGAGAAGCTCAAGGTGATCGCCGCCGTGCATCCCGGCCTCTGGCATCCCGCCGTGCTGGCCAAGTTCGGCGCCACCGCGGATCACCTCTCGAACGGCCGGTTCGCGATCAACGTGGTCTCCGGTTGGTTCGCGGGCGAGTTCAAGGCGCTCGGCGAGCCCTGGCTCGAGCACGACGAGCGGTACCGGCGCAGCGCCGAGTTCCTCGAGGTGATCCGCAAGATCTGGACCGAGGACAACGTCGACTTCGGCGGCGACTTCTACCGGATCCGCGACTTCACCCTCAAGCCCAAGCCGCTCAACACCCCGGAGCGCCCGAATCCCGAGCTGTTCCAGGGCGGCAACTCCTCGGCGGCGCGCGTGAACGGCGGCAAGTACGCCGACTGGTACTTCTCCAACGGCAAGGACTTCGACGGCGTCACCGACCAGCTCGACGATCTGCGTCGCGTGGCCCGGGAGGCGCAGCGCGAGGTGAAGTTCGGCCTCAACGGCTTCATCATCGCTCGCGACACCGAGAAAGAGGCGCGGGACACCCTGCGCGAGATCGTCGAGAAGGCCAACAAGCCCGCGGTCGAGGGCTTCCGGGACGCGGTGCAGCAGGCGGGCAAGTCCACCTCCGATGGTCGTGGCATGTGGGCGGACTCCTCGTTCGAGGACCTGGTCCAGTACAACGACGGCTTCCGCACCCAGCTGATCGGAACCCCGGAGCAGGTCGCCGAACGGATCGTGGCCTACAAGGAGCTGGGGGTGGACCTGATCCTGGGTGGGTTCCTGCACTTCCAGGAGGAGATCGAGTACTTCGGCGAGAAGGTGCTGCCCCTGGTGCGCGAGATCGAGGCGAGCCGCGCCGGGGCGCTGGTGTGACCATCGCACCCGGAATCGACTCGGCGCAGACGGCATTCGATTCGGCGCGCTACCTCGCCGAGCGGTTCGCCGAGACCGCCGCCGACCGGGACCGCGATCGCCGGCTTCCGCACGCCGAGGTGGAGTACCTCTCCGACGCCGGGCTCTTCGCGTTGACGGTGCCCGCCCGGTTCGGCGGACCCGATCTGCCGCCGTCCACTGTGGCCGAGGTCTTCCGCATCCTCGCCACCGCCGACGGATCGCTCGCGCAGATCCCGCACAGCCACTACGTGTACCTCACCGCGCTGCGCCTGGCCGCGCCGGAGGGCCTGCAGCGCACGCTGTTCCAGCAGGTGCTCGACGGTGCTCGGATCGCGAACGCGCAATCCGAGAAGGGCGGGAAGACGGTGGCCGAGGTGTCCACCACGCTCACCCGGACCCCGGACGGTGCCCGCCTCGACGGTGAGAAGTTCTACTGCACGGGCTCGCCGTACGCGCACATCCTCGCTGTACTGGCCCGCGACGCCGACTCGGGGGAACAGGTGATCGCCTTCGTTCCGGCGGAGACGCCCGGCATCACCGTGCTCGACGACTGGAACGGGCTGGGCCAACGCACCACCGGCAGCGGGACGGTGCGCTTCGACGATGTGGCCGTCCCGCCCGGGGCGGTGGTGCCGCGCTCGCCCGCCGTCTCCGAGCCCACCGGCTACGGTGCGTTCGCACAGCTGCTGCATGTGGCCATCGACACCGGGCTGGCCCGGGGCGCACTGGAGGCGGCGGCGGAGTTCGTCCGCACGAAGTCTCGCCCCTGGTTCGAGGCGGGCGTCGACCGCGCGCAGGACGACCTCCTGGTGGTGCAGCGATTCGGCGAGCTCACCGTGAGTGTGCGCGCCGCCGAAGCCGCGCTCACCGTGGCCGCTGCGGCCGTCGACACCGCCTTCGCCGAACCCGGCGCCGAGCACGCCCAGGAGGCCTCGATCGCCGTCGCCACCGCGAAGGTCCTGGCCGACCGCGCCGCCACCGAGGTGCCCGCCGCTCTGTTCGAGGTGAGTGGGACGCGCAGCGCGGGCGGCGATCTGGGCCTCGACCGGTTCTGGCGTGACGCCCGCACGCACACCCTGCACGATCCGGTGCGATACAAGGTGCACCACCTCGGCCGCAGCACCCTCAATCAGGTGCCGCCTCCGCTGCACGGCGTTCTCTGACGCGGTCCTCAGATGTGCGCCGCGACCAGCTCGCGGATGCGCCCGAGCTGGTACCGGGAGGTCTCATCCGCGGTCTCGTCCTCGGCGAAGACGTTCGAGCAGATGATCGCGTCCTCGCGCCCGAGGAAGCCGGTGCGGCCGAGCAACCCGAACAGCGCCTCCCAGTCCACGTCGCCGGCGCCGATCCGCAGGTGCTGATGCACGCGCACGGCGTTGCCGGGTGGGTTGGTGATGTAGCGCAGGCCGTGCGAGCGGCGATGGTCGTAGGTGTCGGCGGCGTAGACCGCTCCGAGCCGATCGCCGAGTTCCGGGACCAGACTGTCCGCGCGATCGCCGTAGTGGAAGGTGTGGCTGCCGACGTAGACGAATCCCACCGCGGGTGAATCCAGCCCACGCAGTATCTGCCAGGCCGCCAGGCCGTCCTCGACGAAGTCGTCGGGGTGTGGATCGAAGTTCAGGGTGATACCTGCGGATTCGAGCAGTGGGATCAGTTGTTCCATGGACCGGTAGAAGGCCGCCTCCGATTCCTCGAATCGTTCAGGCCGTCCGCTGAATTCGGTATTGATCACGGAGACCTCGAGCGCTTCGGCGACCTCGATGACGCGCCGGAAATTCCGCAGTGCGGCCTCCCGCTGCGGTTCGTCCGGCCACGAGATCCGCTGCACCGGGAGCAGCGAGGCGATGCCGACCCCCGCATCCGCGGCGCGTTTGCGCACCGTGGCGAGGTGAGCGCGGTCCACCCGCGGATGCCCGAAGAAGGGCACGAACTCCGGATGCGGCGTGAGCTGGATCCATTCGTATCCGGCCCTCGCCGCCACGTCGAAGAAGTCGAGGAACGCGTGGGTGCTGTGGAACGGCGTGGGATCGAGGGCGATTCGGACCATCACAGCCCCCTAGCGCTCGGCGTAGAACGCCGGCGTCACGGGCAGGTCGACGGTGACGGGCCCCTCCTTGTCGAGGGCCTCGACGCCCGCGGCGCAGCACACGGCCACCTTGTAGCCGTCGAACGCCGACGGTCCCGCCACCACGCCGCGCCGCGCACCGTCGACCCAGGCCTGCACCTGGCGGTCGTAGGCCTCGCGGAATCGGGTCGTGTAGTCGGCGTGCTCCGCCACGGCGAACCGTCCCGCCTGGAAGAGCTGGAGCCCGGACGGTTCACCGATCCTGGCCACGCCCTGCTCGAAGACCGCCTCGGTGGACACCTGGTAGCCGAAGCCGATGGAGACGTTCATCTCGACGTCCACGAGGACGCCGTTGTCGAGCTCCATGATCACCAGGATCGGCTCGCGAAGACGTTCGGGAGCACCACTGTTGCGGCGCGGGTACTTCACCTCGACCGAACGCACGACGCCTCCGGCGAGCCAGGGCACCACATCGAACTCGTGCACCACGGAATCGTTGATGAGCATCGATTGCACGTAGCTCGCCGGGACCGAGGCGTTGCGGTGCCGGGCGTGCAGCATGACCAGTTCACCGGCGGCACGATCGGCGATCAGTGCCCGCAGTTGCTCGTACTCGCGGTCGAACCGGCGCATGAATCCCACTTGGATCAGCTGCTTCCCGCCCGCCATCTCCGCCTCCACCACGCGCCACGACGACTCGGGTTCCTTGGTCAGGGGCTTCTCGCACAGCACGGGCAGCCCGGCGGCGAGCACCGCGAGCAGCGCCTCCTCGTGGTACTGCCCCGGCGTGGCGATCAGCACCGCGTCGGCGAGCCCCGACGCCAGGGCACCGTCGAGGTCCGTGAAGCCCTGCGCTCCCGGTGCATCTGCGAGCGCGGCACCGCGACGCGCGGCATCGGGTTCCACGACGGCCGAGACGGTGGCACCGGTGATGGCGGTGGTGATGCGCCGGATGTGGTCGGCGCCCATCATTCCGGCGCCGACGACGGCGATCCGCAGGTCCTGGCTCATGGGGTCTTCGCTCCTGTTCGGTTGGGCGGTCAGCGGGTGCGGGTGAGTGGGTGGCAGCCGAAGATGTGCTGCCGGGTTCGGGTGGCGATGCCCGCCGGGAGGTCGATGTCGACGCCGGGCATGTCCTGCTCGACGATCGCGAAGATCTCCGAGTCGATCCCGTTGACGGCGTCGATGATCGGTGCGAAATCGGGTATGCCGGAAGGTGGTTCGACCATGATCTCGGCGGCGCAGTCGGCGAAGGCGACGTCGTTCTTGAGGACGTCGAAGCGCAGTTCCGGATCGATCTGCTTGAGGTGCAGGTACCCGATCCGGTCCGGGTGTTTCGTGATCAGCTCGACGTTGTCGCCGCCGTAGTAGGCGTAGTGCCCGGTGTCCAGACACAGGCTCAGGCTCTCGGGATCGGTGATCTCCAGGAGGCGCTGCACCTCGCGTGCGGTGCCGATGTGGCTGTCGGCGTGGCTGTGGAACTGCTGGCGGATGCCGAACTCCTCGGCCAGGGCGCGGCCGAGGCGATTATGGCCCTCCCCCATGAGGTTCCACTGCTCGGTGTTCAGGGTACGCGGTTCCAGGGTCTCGCCGGTGGCGTCGGAGCGCCACAGGTCGGGGATCACCACGAGGTGCTCGGCCCCCATCGCCTGCACCAGGGCGGCGACATCGCTCACCTGCCGCCAGGCGCGGTCCCACTGATCGGCGCCCTTGTGGAAGCCGGTGAAGATGGTGCCGCCGGACAGCGCGAGATCGCGCTTTCCGAGCTCGTCCTCGAGGCGCCCCGGATCGGTGGGCAGGTAGCCGTAGGGGCCGAGCTCGATGTAGTGGTATCCGGCCGCGGCGGCCTCATCGAGGAAGCGTTCCCACGGTGTCTGGCGGGGGTGTTCGGGGAACCACACACCCCAGGAGTCGGGGGCGGTGCCGATGCGCAGTCCGGCGGTGTGCTCGCGGTCGTCGGTCATGATGTGGATCCTTCTCGGAGCGGGTTCGGCACTAGCCGAGGAGCGGGCGCTGCTGGACGCGCTGCCGTTCGTAGTCGGCGCGCGCCGCCCGGGTGCTGTCCATCGTCGAGACCTCGGCGACGGGAACGTCCCACCAGCCGCCGCCCTCGGGCGCGTAGACGAACGGGTCGCTGTGCAGATGGATCACGGTGGGACCGCTCGCGGCCTTGGCGGTGGCGACCGCCCGCGACAGGTCGCCCAGAGCCTGCGGACCGGGCGCGATGTCGATCACGTCCACGCCGTAGCTGGCGGCGTTCGCGGCCAAGTCCACCGGAAGGAAGGGGCCGCGCTCGAAGTCGGCGTGCGCCGGATCGCCGTCGGGTGATTCGGCGTACCGGTACCGCGTGCCGTACCGCTGCGATCCGACCGTCTCGGAGAGGTGACCGATCGACGCGTAGCCCTGGTTCTGGATGATGATCACGATCAGTTTGATGCCCTCGGCCACTGCGGTGACCAGTTCGGTGTGCAGCATGAGGTAGGAGCCGTCGCCCACCATCACCACGACATCGCGATCGTCACCGTCAGCCAGGAGTCCGCGCTTGGCGCCGAGACCGCCGGCGATCTCGTATCCCATGCAGGAGAAAGCGTATTCGACGTGGTAGCCGAGTGGATCGCGCACCCGCCACAACTTCTGCAGGTCGCCGGGCAGCGACCCCGCTGCCTGGATGATCACGTCGCGGGGATCCATGGCAGCGTGCACGGCTCCGATGATCTCGGGCTGGCCCGGCAGCTCGCCTCCGGTGGGCACGAAGGCGGCGTCGACCGCTGTATCCCACTCGCGTTTGGCTGCGGCGATCCGATCGGCGTAGCCGGATTCCACGGTGTGACCGTCGAGTTCGGTTCGCAGGGCGATGAGCGTCTCGCGGGCATCGGCGATCACCGGGAGCTGGGACCCGTGCTTGTAGGCGTCGAACGAGGCGACGTTGATGTTGACGAAGGTGACCTCGGGGGCTTGGAAGGCGGTGCGGCTACCGGTGGTGAAATCGCTGTACCGGGTGCCGATTCCGATCACAACATCCGCCTCGGCGGCGATCGCATTGGCCGCGGCGGAGCCGGTGGCGCCGATACCGCCGAGGTTCTGCGGGTGGTCCCAGATCAGCGCCCCACCACCCGCCTGGGTGGTGCCCACGGGTATCCCGGTGGCCTCGACGAGCCGCCGCAGTGCGTCTTCGGCGCCGGAGTAGATCACGCCGCCTCCGGCCACGATCAGCGGTCGTTTCGCGCCGCGGATCGCCGTCACGGCGCGGGCCAGCGGCCCGCGCTCGGGCAGCGGGCGGCGCAGGTGCCACTCGCGGTCGGCGAGGAACTCTTCGGGCACGTCGATGCTCTCGGCCTGGACGTCTTCGGGCAGCGCGATGGTCACGGCGCCGGTCTCCGCGGGATCGGTCAGCACCCGCAGTGCGGCGAGCGCGATCGAGAACAGCTGCTCCGGGCGCTGCACGCGGTCGAAATAGCGGGAGAGGGGGCGGAAGGCATCGGAGACCTGGATCCCCGTGTCGTGCGGGAACTCCAGCTGTTGGAGGACGGGATCGGCCACGCGGGTCGCGAACGTGTCCGAGACCAGCAGGAGCGCGGGCATCCGGTTCGCGGTGGCCAGCGCGGCACCGGTGAGCATGTTGGCCGCCCCCGGTCCGACCGACGCGGTGCTGGCGTACGTGGCGCGCCGCCGGTGCATGCGGGCGTAGCCCACGGCCTGGTGCACCATGGCCTGCTCGTTGCGCGCCTGGTGATAGGGCATGAGCCCGGGTTCCTCGACGGCCGCCTGGAGCAGGGCCTGGCCGACGCCGGCGACATTGCCGTGCCCGAAGATCCCGAAGGTGCCGGGCACGGTGCGCTCGCGCACGACGGTGCTCGTACCGTCGGCACCGACGACCTCGTCCACGGTCCATTGATGGGCCAGGAACTCGACCAGGGCCTGGCCGACCGTCATCCGACGCGTGCTCATTCGGCTTCTCCTTCGCTGGATCCGGTGGGGGCCGCGTAGGGCAACCGGGAATCGGGTTCCTGAGCGCTCCATGTGTCCCGCAGCCAGGTCTGGCGCGGATCATCACTGATCAGCCATTCCCGTTCGGGGTCGGGGCCGGCCATCACGTTGAGGTAGTAGAGGTCGTACTCGGGCGCCGCCATCGCCGGACCGTGGTACCCGAACGGGACCAGCGCGATGTCACCGGTGCGGACCACGGCGTTGGTGTCGATCTCACCCGCGTTCGACGAGTAGGTGACGAAGCTGCCGAAGGCGTCCACGTCGGCGGGGGCCGATCCCGCCTCCCGCAGTGCGCGGGTGGGAGCGGCCTCGAAGTAGTAGATCTCCTCGAGCCTGGTCTCGTGCCCCGCGATGTACTCGTCGTGCTTGTGCGCGGGGTGACTGCTCCAGTTCCCACCCGGCGTGATCACCTCGCACACGATGAGTGCGGCGGCGTCGAGGGTGCCGGGAGTACCGAAGTTGTGCACCTGGCGGGTGTCCCGGCCCGCTCCGCGGACCTCGACCGGGACCGCGTGCGCCGGGACGTGGCGAGTGGGTCGGGTGACGGTGGTCGGGGCTTCCGCCACCGCCACCCGCCCGGTGCCGCGCACCGTCAGTCCGGTGCCCGCACCGATGTACAGCACGTCGGTGGGACCGTCGAACACGGAGCGCCGCCCGGCCAGCGTCGTGGAGACACCCTCATGATCCACGATGCAGCCGCCGGTCAGGGGGACGACGATGCGTTCGATTCCGCCCGCGGGCAGCGTCAGCGCGCCGGAGGCCAGGTCCGCGATCCGGATCCCGGTGTGCCGCCAGCCGGGGATCGTGGTGTCGACCACGGATTCCCATCCATCACGCGCCAGGTCACCGCGGGGATGGAACCACTCGTTGGGTGTCGCCGCCATGGCCGTTCCCTTCTCGAAATGCGTCAGTCGTTCTGCGGGAAGCCGAGGTTGATGCCTCCGTGCGAGGGGTCCAGCCACCGGCTGGTGATCGCCTTGAGCTGAGTGAAGAATTTCACGCCCTCGGCGCCGTGCGCCTTGGTATCGCCGAACATGGATTCCTTCCAGCCACCGAAGCTGAAGGTGGCCACGGGAACCGGGATCGGCACGTTGATGCCGATCATGCCCACCCTGATATCGCGCTGGAACCGTCGTGCGGCGCCGCCGTCGTTGGTGAAGATCGCGGTGCCGTTGCCGAAGGCGCCGGAGTTGATCAGTTCGACGCCCTCCTCGTAGGAGTTCACGCGGACCACGGCGAGCACGGGTCCGAAGATCTCCTCGGTGTACACGCGCGAACCGGTGGGCACTCGGTCGATCAGCGTGGGTCCGAGCCAGAAGCCCTCGGGCGCACCGTCGGGCTGCACCGAACGCCCGTCGACCACGACGGTGGCGCCGTCCTCGATCGCGATGTCGATGTAGGACGCCACCTTGTCACGGTGCGCCTTCGTGACCAGCGGGCCCATATCGCAGCCGCGGCGGCCGTCTCCGGTGCGCAGCGTGGCCATGCGCTCGGTGATCTTCTCGATCAGGGCATCGGCCACGGGCTCGACGGCGACTGCGACGGAGATCGCCATGCATCGCTCCCCCGCCGAGCCGAAGCCGGCGTTGATCGCGGCGTCGGCGGTGAGGTCGAGGTCGGCGTCCGGGAGCACCAGCATGTGGTTCTTCGCGCCGCCCAGAGCCTGCACGCGCTTGCCGTGCTTGGCGCCGGTCTCGTAGACGTACCTGGCGATCGGCGTGGAACCGACGAAGGAGATGGCCGCGACATCGGGGTGGGTCAACAGGCCGTCGACGGCTTCCTTGTCGCCGTTGAGCACGGTGAACACGCCGTCCGGCAGTCCTGCCTCCTTCCACAGCTCGGCCATCCAGATCGACGCCGACGGATCCTTCTCGCTCGGCTTGAGCACCACCGCGTTACCCGCGGCGATGGCGATCGGGAAGAACCATGCCGGCACCATCGCCGGGAAGTTGAACGGGCTGATGATGCCGACCACGCCGAGCGGCTGCCGGGTGGAGTAGACGTCGACTCCGGACGAGACCTGCTCGCTGAACTCACCCTTGAGGTGATGCGCCAGGCCACAGGCGAATTCGACGACCTCCTGGCCGCGACTGATCTCGCCGAGGGCATCCGAGAGGACCTTGCCGTGTTCGCTGGTGATGATCTCGGCGAGTTCGGGCTTGCGGGCCTCGAGCAGTTCGCGGAACCGGAACAGCACCGACTGCCGGCGTGCCAGGGACAGATCGGCCCACGCCTCCTGTGCCTTGCGCGCGGAGGCGACGGCGGCGTCGATCTCGGCGCGGTCGGCCAGCGCCACCCGCTTGGTGACGATGCCGAGGGCCGGGTCGTAGACATCCGCGGTGCGACCGCTCGTGGACGGGTGGGCGGCACCGTCGATCCAGTGCGGAACGACGGGAAGTTCTGTGGTGGTCATCGGTACGGTCTCCTCGGAGTGCGTCGGGTCGAGAGGTTCAGGCGCCGTGGACGAGTGCCGCGGCGGTGTCGACGGCGGCGGCGACATCGCCGTCCGCGGGGTAGAGCAGGGTGCGGCCCACGACGAGTCCGTGTACTCCGGGCAGGCCGAGCGCCTTCGCCCAGGACGCGTACACCGCATCGGGATCGCCCGCGGGGTCGCCTCCGAGCAACAGCGTGGGCAGCGTTGCGGCGGCCATCACGCGCTCCATGTCGTCGACCACGGGCAGCTTGAGCCAGCTGTAGGCCGAGGTGCTGCCGAGGCCGCATGCGATCGCGATCGAGGCGATCACGGCGTCGGTGGACAGGTCGTTGACGATCTTGCCCTCGGACCAGCGGCTGAGGAAGGGCTCCAGCATGATCGGCAACTTGGCGGCAGCGGCGGCGGTGACCGCCGCGGCGGTGGCCTCCAGGGTGGCGGCGGTACCGGCGTCTTCGAGGTTGATCCGCACCAGCAGTTTCGCGAAGTCCAGCCCGTCGCGCTGCATGGCGGGCACGTCGTAGGAGGTGTACCGATCGTCCATCTCGAACGCGGCACCACGCAGGCCGCCGCGGTTCATCGACCCCACCACGATCTTGTCGTCGAGGACGCCGAGCAGGGCCAGGTCTTCGATCACGTCCGGCGTGCCGAGCACCCCGTCGACGCCGGGCCGGGAGGCGGCCAGCGCCATTCGTTGCAGCAGCTGGTAGCGGTCCGCCATCGCCATCGGGTCGGAACCGACGCCGAGCGCCCCACGGGCGGGGTGGTCGGCGGCCACGATCATCAGGCGCTTGTCGCCGCGTACCAGCGGACGGCGGCGGCGAGCGGCGAGCACTTCCGCGATCGCATCGGGAGTCTCCAGCCGAGCGGTACGGAGGCGCTCGAAGTCCTCGGGGCCCAACGGGCCGGCGTTGAGATACGAATCAGACATGATTGCGGTCCAGCTCCTCGATGACGGTGTCCACCTCATCGGTGGTGGGCATGGCGGTGGAGCACTCGCGGCGGGAGGCCACGATGGCGCCGGCGACGTTGGCGAAGCGCAGCGTCCGTTCGAGCGGCCACCCGGACAGAAGCCCGTGGCAGAGGGCGCCGCCGAATCCGTCGCCCGCGCCGAGACCGTTGATCACGTCAACGCGGTACGGCGGCACCTCCACCCGCTCGTCGCGGGTCTTCGCCAGCACGCCGCGCGGGCCCTGCTTGACGACGGCCAGTTCGACGCCACGGTCGAGCAGGGCGTCGGCCGCCCGCTCGGGTTCGGTCTCCCCCACGGCGATCTCGCATTCCTCGCGGTTGCCGATCGCGACCGTGACATGGTCGAGAGCCCGCCCCACCTCGGCGCTCGCGAGCTCGGGCGACTCCCAGAACATCGGCCGGTAGTCGAGGTCGAGCACGGTGAGCGGTGTGCGTCCGCGAGCCGCCCACGCGGTGTGATGAGCGGACCGGCTGGGCTCGCGGGAAAGTCCGGTGACGGTGGCCCAGAAGATCCGTGCAGCGCGGATCGCGTCGAGGTCGAGCGCATCGTCGTCGACCATGAGGTCGGGCGCGATCGGATCGCGGTAGAAGTACAGCGGGAAATCGTCGGGCGGGAAGATCTCGCAGAACGTGACCGGGGTGTTCAGCCCGGCGACGGTGCCCACGTACCGGTCGTCGACCCCCAGCCGGCGCAGTTCGGTGTGCACGAAGCGGCCGAAGGGATCTGCGCCGGTTGCGGTGATCACGGCCGAGGTGCGGCCGTATCGCGCGGCCGCGACGGCGACGTTGGTCGCACTCCCGCCGAGGTACTTGCCGAAGGTCTCCACCTGATCGAGGCCGACCCCGTCCTGCAGGGGGTAGATGTCGATGCCGACGCGACCGAGGGTGATCAGATCGAACGGCGCGCCGCCGGTGCCTGTGGTCATGGCGTGGCTCCTCCTGGTGGGTAACGTCGTGAGTGCGACGTGGATCACTGTATCTCATTTGTCCTGTCATACAAACATCTCTCGACAAATTTTCGTCAGATACACGACTACCTGCGAACTTCGACGTTCTCCGGACGGTTGCGAGGGGTATGACAACGCGACTGCGGCACACGTCGCCGGTCGATATGTGCTGACATACTCGCGCAATTCCGTAAAAGTTGATTGTCCACACATGCGTTGCTCAGGACCGCGAGAAAATGCACGTCGTGACCTAGACTCGTCGGTATGTCGCAGGACGCCCTCCCCGTCGAGCTGGACCGCACCAGTCCGGTGCCGCTGTACTACCAGCTCGCCCAGGCGCTGGAACGGTCGATCCTGGACGGCCGGCTCGTTCCCGGTGACCGGATCGAGAACGAGATCGATCTCGCCAAGCGGCTCAACCTGTCTCGTCCCACCGCACGCCAGGCGATCCAGGCGCTCGTGGACAAGGGGCTTCTGGTGCGCAAGCGCGGAGTCGGAACGCAGGTGGTGCGCAACGAGGTCCACCGCGCCGTCGAACTGACCAGCCTCTACGAGGACCTGGTCGCCGCAGGGCAGCGGCCGTCCACGAAGCTGCTCGATTACCGGCTCGGACGGGCGGACGAAGAGGTGGCGGACGAGCTGGGGATCGAGCACGACGCCCAGGTGGTCTCGATCCGCCGGCTGCGCAGTGCCGACGACGTACCGCTGGCGATCCTCACCAACCACCTTCCCGCCGAGCTGGCTCCGGCTCCGGACGAGCTCCAGGCCAAGGGGCTCTACCAATGCCTGCGCGGTCGTGGCATCACCATCGCCCAGGCGGAGCAGCGGATCGGCGCGCGCATCTCGACCGGCGACGAGGCCGAGCTGCTGGACGAGGGGCCCGGCGATGCGGTGCTCACGATGCAACGCGTGGCCTTCAACGAGGTCGGCACGGCCATCGAGCTCGGCCGGCACGTCTACCGGGCCTCGCGGTACTTCTTCGACGTCTCCGTCTTCAGTCGCTAGCGGTCACAGGCCGGCCAGATTCGGCGGCGTGACGATCTGGATCGCGGTCGGCCGCGGGCGCTGGGGCCCCGGGAGCGCACCGTGATACCCCATCACCGCGTGCGCGGCCTGCCGCAGGTCGGCTCGCAGATCGTGGTGCAGGAGGGCGGTGATGCGCCCCGCGCACAACAACTCCCGGTTCGACTCGGCCAGATCGTGGCCGATGTAGGCGTGATAACCGCGGTCCGCGCCGTCGAAGGCCGCGATCACGCCCCGGTTGCCCCCGCCCGGCGTGTACACCCCCGCGATCTCCGGTTCGCGGGCCAGGACCGCCGCCACTGCGCGCCGGCAGGCCTCGTCGGAGCCCGCGGTGTTCGGCACCTCGATCACCGACCGCTCGGGGTCGATGCGGCGGATCTCGCTGCGGAAGCCCATCTCCCGTTCCTCCTCGCCGCGGAAGAGTGCGCCGCTGGTGACCACCAGGTGCGCACCGGGCCGCTCACCGACGAGCTGTGAGACCAGGTACGCCGCCGTCGCACCCGCCGCCCGGTTGTCCATCCCGACGTAGGCGATGCGCGTACTCGCCGGAATATCGGTCACCACGGTGATCACGGGGATCCGGCGCGCGGCGAGCCGATCGATCGCCGCCGCAACCTCGGGGAGGTCGGGAGCCTTGAGAATGACGCCGTGGCTTCCCTTGCGGGCCAGGGTATCCAGTTGGGAGATCAACTCGGCGGTCGGCCACTCCTCCCGGAGGTGGTAGCGCGCCCGGAAGACCGCCGGCCGCAGCGCCGGTAGCTCGGATTCCAAGGCGTCGCGGGTGAGCGTCGAGAAGCGACGCGGCGTCTCCATCACGACATCGAGCATGAACCTGCGCCCGGACAGGCGTAGTTGGGTGCGTTGCCGGTCCAGATCCGCGATCGCCTGCCGCACCTGTTCGGCGGTGCCGGCCCGAACCCCGGGCCGGTCGTGCAACACACGGTCGACGGTGGCCTCACTGACGCCGGCCTGCTGAGCGATCTCACGGATCGGGTACGGATGCGGCATCGGGTGCTCCTGTCGGCGCGGTACTCCACCATTCTGAGGGGTTTTTGATGGGTTTGCGGGGTGTTTCGACACGACTCCGGTTGGCAACATCTGTGGTGCACAGCACATCCGGCCCCCGGGCCGCCGAACAGGAGCCACCGCCCATGGCCACAACCGCATCATCCCGGCCCGTCCGGGTTCGCGCGCAGGACTGCGACCTCGACGAATTCGTCGCACTCCTGTCCACGGAGACCGACCTCGCCGCGTTCCCGAACGCCACCGGGTCCGAGCGCGGGGTCCTCACCTACGGCCACGACGTGCAGCGGCGCGCAGCCGACGACCCGGCCTTCCGCGAGGACCTCGGTGACGAATTGGTGCGGGCCCTGCTGGACGGACCCGGCATCGTCGTCTTCCCCGGCGCCTTCGATCAGCGGCACGGCCTCGACGAGTGCACCGCGGCGTACACCGCGATGATCCGCGAGCAGCGCGCGGCGGGGGGCGCCGGCGGCGATCACTTCGCCGCACCCGGTGCCAACGATCGCATCTGGAACGCCCTGCAGAAGCTCGCGCTCCGCGACCCCGCCCTCTTCGTGCGGTACTACGCCAACGACGTGCTCAACCTGATCGCGCAGGCCTGGCTCGGACCGATGTACCAGGTGACCTCGGCGATCAACGTGGTCAACCCGGGCGGCGGGGCGCAGTCTGCGCACCGGGACTACCACCTGGGCTTCATGTCGCCGGAGACGGCCGCGCAGTTCCGCATCCCGGCGCATCTACTGTCCCCCGCGCTCACCCTGCAGGGGGCGGTGGCGCACGTGGACATGCCGCTCGAATCCGGCCCCACCATGTACCTGCCCTACTCACAGCGGTATCCGAACGGGTACCTCGCCTTCAACCTCCCGGAGTTCCAGCAGTACTTCGCGGAGCACTACGTGCAGCTCCCCCTCGCCGCCGGCGACGCGGTCTTCTTCAACCCGGCACTGTTCCATGCGGCCGGATCGAACGTCTCCGGCGGAATCCGCCGCATGGCGAACCTGCTGCAGGTCAGCTCGGCGTTCGGCCGCGCGATGGAATCGGTCGATCGCTCCGCCATGCTGCGCGCGACCTATCCGCACATCGCCACCTTGGCCGCGTCCGATCCGCGCGGGGCGGGCCATGCCGTGGCGGCCACCGCGGAGGGCTACGCCTTCCCCAGCAATCTCGACCTCGACCAGCCGGTGACCGGGATGCACGGCGAGACCCAGGCGGAGCTCACCCGCCGTGCGCTCGAGGCCGGCATGTCCGCCGCGGAGTTCAGCGCACAGCTGTCGGCGCTCGACGCCCGGAGGCTCGCGTGAGTGCCGCGGCCGGGGGCGATCTCGCGGGCCGCGTGGTCCTCGTGTCCGGCGGCACCCAGGGCGTCGGCGCCGCCGTGGTCCGTGCCGCAGTGGCCGCCGGAGCACGTGTGGCCTTCACCGGACGCCGGGCGGACGTGGGCGACGCGCTCGCGGCCGAGCTCGGGGCGGGTGGCGCGGACGTGCGCTTCCTGGTGGCCGATGTCGCCGATCCGGCACAGGCCACGGCTTCCGTCGAGGCGACCGTTGCGGCCTTCGGCCGAGTCGACGGGCTGTGCAACGCAGCCGGGCTCACCACCCGCGGCACCCTGCTCGATACCACCCCCGAGCTCTTCGACGAGCACATCGCCGTGAACCTGCGAGCCCCGTTCTTCACGATGGCCGCAGCGGTGCGCGATATGCGCGGTCGCGGCGCGCCGGGGGCGATCGTCAACATCATCTCGATGTCCGCGCACGGCGGACAGCCCTACCTCGCGCCGTACGTCGCCGCGAAGGCGGGACTGATCGGGCTCACCCGCAACACCGCCCACGCCCATCGGTTCGACCGGATCCGCGTCAACGGACTCAACATCGGGTGGACCGAGACCGAGGGCGAGGCGATCACACAGAAGCGGTTCCACGCTGCCACGGACGACTGGGCGCAGGAGGCGGGCCACGGCCTGCCCGCGGGACGGCTCGCGCAACCCTCCGAGGCGGCCGATGCGGTCGTCTTCCTCCTCTCCGATCGCAGCGGCATCGTCACCGGCTCGGTGATCGACTGGGACCAGCACGTTCCCGGCGCCTACGACTGATCCGTTCCGAACTCCCCTCTCCATCCATCACTTTCGAGAAACGAGAAGCCCGATGACCGACCTTCCCCTCCGCCTCGCCGCCGCCCCGATCTCCTGGGGCGTCTGCGAGGTCCCCGGTTGGGGGTATCAGCTCGCGCCCGATCGCGTACTCAGCGAGATGCGCGAGCTCGGCCTCACCGCCACGGAGACCGGCCCCGACGGCTTCCTGCCGGCCGAACCGGCTGCGCTGCGCACCACGTTGTCCGGCTACGGCCTGTCCTGCGTCGGCGGCTTCATCCCCCTGGTGCTGCACGACCCCCACGTCGATCCGCTCCCCGAGTTCCTCGTCGCCGCCGACCGGATCCTCGCGGTCGGCGGCGGCGTGGCGGTGATCGCCGCTGCGACCGGCACCGACGGCTACGACGCGCGTCCTGAGCTCGACGCGTCCGGCTGGGACACCCTGCTGCACAATCTGGACCGGCTCACCGCCGCCGCCGGTGAACGCGGCCTCGATGCCGCGCTGCATCCACACGTGGGCACCATGATCGAGCAGCGCCCCGAGGTCCTGCGCGTGATCGAGGGCTCGGCCGTCACCCTGTGCCTGGACACCGGGCACCTGCTCGCGGGTGGCACCGACCCGGTTGACGTGGTCACCCTCGCCGCTGATCGCGTCCGCCTCGTGCACCTCAAGGACGTGCGCGCCGAGCTCGCGGCCCGCGTCCGCTCGGGCGACCTCAGCTACACCGACGCCGTGCGGGCGGGCATGTACACCCCGCTGGGCGATGGCGATGTGGACCTGCCCGCGATCATCAAGGGTCTCACCGCGGCCGGGTATGCGGGATGGTACGTCCTGGAGCAGGACACGATCCTGGGCTCCGAGGCGGACGGCGACACCGCGAAGGACGATGTCGCGGCGTCGATCGACCACCTCCGGGCCGTGTGCGCCACGACGTCCGCATGACGCGCGGCGAGGCCGCGGTCCGCATCGACGGCACTCCGCTTCCCGGTGGCCCGCTGCGCATCGGGGTGCTCGGCGCGGCGCGGATCGCCGCCGACGCGATCGTCGGTCCCGCCCATGCCCTGGGGCACCGGCTGGTCGCGATCGCCGCGCGCGATCGCGACCGCGCCGAGGCCTTCGCCACAGAGCACGGCGTGGAGCGGATTCACGGTGATTACCAGGCGGTGATCGACGATCCCGAGGTGGACGTCATCTACAACCCGCTGGTCAATTCCCTACACGCGCAGTGGAACCTGGCCGCGGTGCGTGCGGGAAAGCCGGTGCTCACCGAGAAGCCCTTCGCGGCCAACGCCGATTCCGCGCGTGCGGTGGCCGACGCCGCCACCGCGGCGGGAGTCGTGGTGCTCGAGGGGTATCACTACCGGTTCCATCCCCTGGTCGCGCGGGCGGAGCAGCTGCTCGCCGCCGGCGCGATCGGCGACCTGCGCCGGATCGACGTGCGGATGTCGATGCCGACGCCACCGGACGAGGATCCGAGGTGGTCGGCGGCGCTGGCGGGCGGTGCACTCATGGACCTCGGTTGCTACGCCGCGCACGTGATGCGCACCTTCGGCGCCTTCGCCGGAGGTCGCCCGACGGTACGCGGCGCGGTCGCCGTCCTGCGTTCACCGGGCGTGGACTCGGCCTGCGATGTGGATTTCGGATTCCCCGGCCGCGACGGCGCGATGCCGGTGACCGGCCACGCGCACGTGTCGATGGTCGGTGATCGCTACGACTTCGCGCTCGTCTTCCGCGGCGACGGCGGATCCATCGCGATCCCCGATTTCCTGGGTCCGCACCGCGACGATCGGTTCATCGTGACCGGTGCGGACGGGTCCGAGACGGTGGAGCACCTCGATCGCACGTCGACCTACACCCACCAGTTGGCCGCCTTCGCGGACGCCGTGCGGACGGGCGCGGCGCTCCCGATCAACGTCGAGGACTCGGTGTCGACGATGGAGCTGGTGGACTCGGCGTACCGCGCGGCGGGCCTGACACCACGGTGAACCCCACGAACCGCATCGCGATGAGCGATGATCGGTTCCACCCATGACCCGTCTGCCCCGCCCCGCCACCGTCTCCTTCCGCCGCCCGCTCGCCCTGCTGGTGGCGGGTGCGCTGTTCCTGGAGAACCTGGACGGCACGGTGCTGCAAACCGCCGCGCCCGCGGTGGCACGCGAATTCGGCACGACCCCCGCGGGGGTGAGCCCGGCGATCGTCGCCTATCTGCTCGCCGTGGCGGTGGCCCTTCCGGCCGCCGGGTGGGTGGCCGACCGGTACGGCGCCCGGCGCACCTTCGTCTGGTCGGTCGTGGGATTCACAGCGGCGTCGCTGGCCTGCGCCGTGGCACCGGACCTGGTGTGGCTGTCCGTCTTCCGCGCGGCACAGGGTGTTGCGGGTGCGCTGGTGATCCCCGTGGGTCGGATCGCGGTGCTGCGCACGGTGCGCCCCGTCGACCTCCTGGCCGCGATGGCGTACCTCACCTGGCCGTCGCTGATCGCGCCCGTGATCGCGCCCTTCATCGGCGGCGTCATCACCGACCGCCTGGGCTGGCGGTGGATCTTCGCGCTGAACATCCCGATCGGCATCGCCCTGGCCATCGGCGGCGTCCTCCTGATCCCCCGTCCGCAGGCGCTCCCCCGAACCCCGTTGGACCGCTGGGGATACCTGTGCACGGCGGGAGCGGTGGTCTGCCTGATCGGCGGGGCGGAACTGGTCCGCAGCGGACGGCCGGTACTCGTCGCCGCCCTGCTCGTCGGCTCCGTGGCACTCACCGCGGTCGCGGCGCACGGGATGTCGCGACGCCCTGCCCCGCTGTTCCACCCGGCGGTGATGCGTATCCGGACCTTCCGCGTCGGCAACGTGAGCGGTTCGGTGTACCGGCTGGTGATCACCGGTGCGCCCTTCCTCTTCGTCCTGACCTTCCAGGCCGGGTTCGGGTGGAGCGCTTCCGCAGCGGGTGCGATGGTGGCCGCCGTCTTCCTCGGCAACCTCGGCGTCAAACCGCTCACCACCCCGATCATCCGGGCGATCGGCTTCAAGCGGACCCTGGTGGGTTCGATCCTGGCCGGCGCGGCCGCGCTGGCGGCATTCTCAGCGGTGACGTCCGCGACGCCGCACGTGGTGATCGCGGTACTGCTGGTGTTCAGCGGCGCGGTGCGGTCGATCGGCTTCAGCGCCTACAACACACTCATGTTCGCCGATGTCCCGCCGTCGATCCTGGGCTCGGCCAACACGCTGTCGGCCACCTTGCAGCAGGTGGGAACCGCGCTCGGTGTGGCGGTGGTGGCCGCGGCCGTCGGGCTGGGAACGGCGGCGGCGGGACCGGGCGAGGCCGAGCTGGGATACCGCCTCGCCTTCCTCCCGCTCGCGGCCCTCCTCGTGCTCCCGCTCCTCGGAGCGCTGCGCCTACCCGCGGCAGCCGGACAGCACGCCGCGACGCGCTGAACCGTCCGGCTCAGGTGGCGAGCCGCACGACCTCGCCGGTCCGCAGGGACTCGGCCGCCGCATCGGCCAGCAGCAGTGCAGCGCGGCCGTCCTCGAAACCCGGCGACGCGGGTTCCCCCGTGCGTGTCATCGTGATGAAAGCGTCGAGCTCGGCGCGGTACGCCGGGGTGTACCGGTCCAGGAAGAAGTCGTGGACCCGCCCGGCGGCACCCGTGCGATCCACGCCGGAGAAGGACACCGAGGTGGCCCGCTGGTTCGCCACGTCCAGCGCACCCAGCGCGCCGAAGGCTTCGAGGCGCTGGTCGTAGCCGTACGCGCACCGTCGCGAGTTGGTGATCGTGGCGAGCTGCCCGCCGACTCCGCGCAGGGCGACCACCGCACCGTCGACATCGCCGGCCGCCCGAATGTCGTCGGAGACGAGGTTGGCGCCGAGCGCGGACACCGACTCGATCTCGCCGAGGAAGAACCGGGCGAGATCCAGATCGTGGATCATCATGTCGCGGAACAGGCCGCCCGATACCGCGACGTACTCGGCGGGTGGCGGCGCCGGGTCACGGCTGATGATCGTGAGTTGTTCGAGGGCGCCGATCTCGCCGCCACCGACCCGTGCTCGCACCTCGGCGAAGGACGGATCGAACCGACGGTTGAAGCCCAGCATGACCCGCTCGACGAGGTCGCCGAGATCGCCGCGGCAGGCGTCCACACGGGCGATGTCGAGGTCGATGGGCTTCTCGCACAGCACCGTCTTCCCCGCGCGCACCGCGCGGGTGAGCAGGTCGATGTGCGTGGGGGTCGGCGAGGCCACGATCACCGCATCCACCAGATCGTCGCCGAAGATCCGGTCGACGTCGGTCGTCCATGCGGCGCCGTACCGCCCACCGACGTCCTTCGCCGCGGCCTCGACCGGGTCGAACACCCAGGCCAGTTCGGCACGTTCGTTGATCGCCACCGAATCGGCGTGGACCCGCCCGATCCGGCCGCAGCCGAGGACCGCGATCCTGGTCGCGCTCACATCCGCCTCCTCACTCGAGCGTTGTCGCTCGTCTACTTCCGCAGTTCGTGGCTCAGGGTCTCGAGTTCGTCGCCGCCCGCCATCTGCTGGGTGAGCTTGTCGAGCGAGATCTCGCTGTACGTGCAATCGAGCTTCTGGCGCCCGCGGTTGAGCAGCACGAAGTGGTCGCCCACCAGGTGCGCGTGGTGCGGGTTGTGCGTGATGAAGACGACGCCGAAGCCCTGGTCCCGGGCCGCCGTGATGTAGCGCAGCACCATGCCCGACTGCTTGACGCCGAGCGCGGCGGTGGGCTCGTCGAGGATGAGAACACGGGCGCCGAAATAGATCGCGCGCGCGATCGCCACGCACTGGCGTTGGCCGCCGGAGAGCGAGCTGATCGGGGCGTCCACATCGGGGAGGTCGATGCCCATCTTGAAGAGCTCGTCCTTGGTGGTCGTGCGCATGGTCTGCACATCGAGCGACCGCAGCACGCCGGTGCGCATCTCCTGTCCGAGGAAGAAGTTGCGCCACACCGGCATCAGACCCACGACCGCGAGGTCCTGGTAGACGGTGGCGATGCCCTTGTTGAGCGCGTCCTTCGGGGATTCGAGGCGCGTGGCCTCCCCGTCGATGAGGACCTCGCCCTCGGACTGCTGGTGCAACCCCGCCATGATCTTGATCAGCGTGGACTTGCCGGCACCGTTGTCGCCGAGCACGCAGGTCACCTCACCGGCATGCACACGGAGATTGATCCCCTTGAGCGCGATGATGTTCCCGTACTGCTTGCCCACATCGCGCAGCTCGATCAGCGGCGTCCCCGAAGGCTCGGTACCGAGGACGATCTCGTCGTTGTCCGTGGTCATATCGGTCACCTCTTCGCCGCGAAGTTACGGAATGCGTTGTTGGCGATCACGGCGAACAGCAGCATGATCCCCAGGAAGAACTTGAACCAGTCGGGGTTCCAACCGGCGTAGACGATGCCCTGGTTGACCATGCCGAAGATGAAGGCGCCGATCGCGGCGCCGACGGCCGTGCCGTAGCCGCCGGTCAGCAGGCAGCCGCCGATCACCGCGGCGATGATGTACAGGAACTCGTTACCGACGCCCTGGCCGGACTGCACCGTGTCGAAGGAGTACAGCAGGTGCTGCCCGACGAACCACGCGCAGAAGCCGACGAAGACGAACATGCCGATCTTGACCTTGGTGACCGGCACACCGACCGCACGGGCGGATTCCTGGTTGCCGCCGACGGCGAAGATCCAGTTGCCCACCCGGGTCCGCATCAACACGTACGTGGCGACGGCGGTGAACAGCAGCCACCAGAAGACCGTGATCTTGACGTTGATGCCGAAGATGCCGATGGTCGACGCGAACATCGACCGTGCCGACTCGTAGCCCTGCATGTCGGCGATCGACGGGGTCGCGACCTGGCCGGTGACCAGCTTCGTGACCGCGAGGTTGATGCCCGTGATCATGAGGAACGTGGCCAGGGTGATCAGGAAGCTGGGGATCTTGGTGCGCATCACCATGTACCCGTTGAAGACGCCGACGGCGATCGAGAGCCCCAGCGCCAGTGCCGATCCCACCCAGGTGTTCAGGTGCAGGTTGTACGCGAGCATGGACGCGGCCAACGACGAGAAGGTGACCGCGACACCGGTGGACAGGTCGAACTCGCCGCCGATCATCAGGACCGCGACGCCGCAGGCCATGATGCCGATCGTGGAGCTGGCGTAGAGCACCGTGGCGAAGGCCTCGGGACTGCGGAACGGCGGCGCCACGATCATGAAGAAGACGAAGATCGCGATCGCGCCGATCAGCGCGCCCACCTCGGGGCGCACGATCACTCGTTGCAGCGCCTTCTGCTTCTTGACCCGTTCGTCGGCGGCGGCTGTGCCGTCCGCGACGTCGACGGTGTCACTCGCGGTCATCGGGTGCCCGCCTTGGCGAGTTCGGCGACCGCGTCGACGTTCGTCTTGTCGATGAAGGCCGGCCCGGTCGAGACGGGCTGGCCGCCGCCGATCGTATTGCGGTTGGTGAGGTACAGCCACAGCGAGTCGACGGCGAGGTATCCCTGCAGATAGGGCTGCTGATCGATGGCCCAGGCGACATCACCCTTCTTGATCGCGTCGATCATCGCGGCATTGGTGTCGAAGGTGACCACGGCGGCCTTGCTGCTGGTGCCCGCCTTGGCCTTCACCGCACCCAGCGCGAACGGTGCGCCGAGGGCCACGATGCGGTCGATCGAGGGATCCTGCTGCAACTTGGCGGTCACCTTGGACTGCACGTCGGACATGTCCTCACCGTTGACATTGAGGTTCTCCACGCTGCCACCCGTGAATCCCGCCTTGACACCGGCGCATCGGGATTCGAGCTGGACCTGCCCCTGCTGCTGGATGATGCAGATCGCCTTCTTCGCGCCCTCCTGCGTCAGCTTCTCACCGACCGCCCGGCCCGCGGTGGTCTCGTCCTGCCCGAAGTACTGGCCGATGCCCATTCCCTTGTACTCGTTGAATCCCGCGTTGAACGCGGTGACAGGGATTCCGGCCTTGAGCGCGGACGCGACCGCCGGCGCCATCGCGCTGGGCGAGGCCAGTGTGAGCGCGATGCCGTCCACCTTCGAATCGATCGCGGTCTGCACGAGATTCGCCTGGTTGGGGGCCTGTGGATCGTTCGAGTACCGCAGTGTCACGTTGTCCTTCTTCGCGGCCATCTCCGCACCCTTGCGGATCAGGTCCCAGAAGGTGTCGCCGGGCTGCTGATGAGTGATCATCGCGATGGTCAAGGCCTTCGTGCCCGCCGAGCCCACCCCCGCCCCGCCATTGCCGGTGTCGCGCGGAGCGCCGCCGGTACTGGAGCATCCGGCGACCGCCAGCACGACGGCGGTGCTCGCGGCGGCCGCGGTGAGCAGCCCCCGGAACCGGCCCGTGGTCTTCAACATGTCTGTCCCTTTCGACCTCGCGGATGAACCGACCCACCCGCTGAGGATGAATGTAGTACAGATCACACTTCATGCCTAGCGTTTGTTCAGACATACGCACATTAGCGACAATCCGATGCACGCCTCAGTCGGAGGATCGCGGCCGCGCCGTGGTCGACCGCGTCACCACTCGCGCCGGCAAGGTCGTGCGCACCGGACCCGCTCCGAGCGGTGCGAAGGCGTCGTCGTCGCCCATTCGCGCGCGCAGCAGGCCACCCGCCCGTTCGCCCACGTCGAAGCTGCGATCGTCGACAGTGGTGAGGCTGATCAGACGGGTGGCCGCGAGCGAGGTGTCGTCGTAGCCGATCACCGAGAGGTCGCCGGGCACAGTGCGGCCGGCGGCCCCGGCCGCGCCGAGCACGCCCACCGCCAGCACGTCGTTCGCGGCGAAGATCGCCGTGACCCGAGGGTCGGCGTCGAAGATCGTCAGCGCGCCGGCGAACCCCGCATCGTCGGTCGCGGGACCGTCCCGGCCGGCCTCGACGAGGCTCACGCCGAGTCGCTCAGCCTCGGCGGCGAAGGCCTCGCGGCGGACGGCGCCCGCGCCACCCCCGGCGCACACCTGCGCGAGGCGACGGTGACCGAGTCCGACGAGGTGGCGCGCCGCCAGTCGCGCACCCTCTCCGTCGTCGTTGGCGACCGCGTCGAAGGGCAGATCCGGCGCCGCTCGAGTACCCGCGATCACCACGGGCGGAAGCCGCTCCGCACCGATCAGCGATCGCGGCGGGTCCATGCCGAGCACCAGGCCGTCGACCCGCATCGCGAGCATCGACTCGATCGGATCCTCAGCCTGGCCCGCCGTCGCGACATCGACCACGGCGAGCCGATACCCGGCGGGACCGAGGGCGGCGTGCAGGCCACGCACCAGATCGACGAACCAGAGGTTGGTGTAGTCGTCGATCAGGACGCCGACGGTGCGGGTGCGCCGGGCCGCGAGGTCCGCCGCCGCACGGCTCGGCCGGTAGCCCAATTCGCGGATCGCGTCCCGCACCACCCGACGGGACTCCTCACCCACGCGCGGCGAATCCCGGAGCACAAGGGAGACCAACGACTTCGACACTCCCGCCCGCGCGGCCACGTCGTAGATGGTGGGCCGCTTCTCGCTCATCGAACCTCCGGCGATCGGGTCTTGACAGGACATAGCGACATTTCGCATCATTGTTGGAGCGCTCCAACTCACACCGAATCCTACGTGTGATGCAGCGCACCCACAATCATCGCCCGCGCCGGGGTCGCTGAACCCCACGGCCCGCGCACCCGAGGAGAACAATGACCGAGAACGGGATAGGTGTCGCCGTCATCGGCGCCGGAATGGCGGGCAAGGCCCATGCCGCCGGCTACCGCACGGCCTCCACCGTCTACGGGACGGAGCTGCCACCCGTGCGGCTCGTCGCCGTCGCCGACGCCCACGAACCGCTCGCGAAGGAGACCGCCCGGCGGTACGGCTATCGCCGCTACACCACGGATTGGCGGACGATCGCCGACGATCCCGCGATCGACGCCGTGAGCGTGGTGGTGGCCAACCGTCTGCACCGCGAGATCGTGGAGACGCTGCTCGCCTCCGGGAAACACGTGCTGTGCGAAAAGCCGCTCTCCGACACCATGACCGACGCGGAAGCGATGACCGCGGCGGCCGAGAGCTCGTCCGCTCTCGGCCGGATCGGGCTCACCTACCTCCGCTCCCCCGGCATCGCCTTCCTCGGCGATCTCGTCCGCAGCGGACGCCTCGGTCCGCTGATCGCCTTCGACGGCGCCTATTGGACCGACTACGCCTGCGACCCGCAGGCCCCGATCAGTTGGCGGTTCAAAGGCCCCGCTGGGTCCGGCGCCCTCGCGGATGTGGGAAGCCACCTGACCTACATCGCCGAGCTCTTCGGCGGTCCGGTCGCGACGGTGCGCGGCGGCACCCTGACCACCGCGTTCACCTCCCGGCCGAAGCCCCTCGGCCGAGTAGTCGGCCATGAGCACGCCGAGGTGAGCACCGAGCGCGAGCTCGTCGAGAACGATGACGCAGCCGGCTTCTTCGTGGAGTTCGCGGGCGGCGGGACGGGTGCACTGCAGGTCTCGCGCGTGGCCGCCGGGCACGCGAACACGCTCAAGTTCGAGGTCTTCTGCGCACGCGGATCCGCATCCTTCGACTTCCGCGATCCAGGCCGGGTGCGGCTGTGTCTCCCCGAGGCCGACCACGCCGTCGCCGGCGAGCGCACGATCACGCTCGGTCCGGACCACCCGTACTGGCGCGGCGGCCTCCCGATGGACGCGCCCGGCGTGGGCATCGGGCAGAACGACGGCTTCGTCTTCCAGGCACGCGCCTTCCTGGAAGAGATCGCCGGCGTCCCCGCCGCACAGGCCCTTCCGCGCAACGCCGGCTTCCCCGACGGTCTGCGCACCATGCGACTGCTCGACGCCGCGGCCCGCTCCGCGCTGGCCGGTGGCGCCGAGATCGCCGTCCCGCACTGATCCCCACGAACCAAGGAGTCGCCATGAAACTCGGCCTGTACAACGCCGTCCTGCACGATCGACCGCTGCCCGACGCGCTCGCCGTGATCGCCGGACTCGGTCTCACCGGGATCGAGATCAACACCGGCGGGTTCCTGCCCGCCGTCCACGTCCCGACGATGGACGACATCCTGGTGAGCGACACCGCCCGCGACGACTTCCTCGGCGGATTCGAGGGGACCGGTGTCGGCATCGCGGGGCTGAACTGCAACGGCAATCCGCTGCATCCGAATCCCGCCATCGGGGGCGAGCACGCCGAGGACGTGCGGCGATCGATCCGGCTGGCTGCGCGGCTCGGGCAGCATCGCGTGGTCACCATGTCGGGGTTGCCGGGCGGCGAGCCGGGCGCGACCCGGCCCAACTGGATCGTGAACGCGTGGAACTCCGCCGCGCTCGACGTGCTCGACCACCAGTGGGCGATCGTCGCGGACTTCTGGCGCGAGATCGACCGGCTGGCCCGCGATCACGACGTGAAGGTGGCGCTGGAACTGCATCCGCAGAACGTGGTGTTCAACAGCGACTCCGTGCACCGCCTGATCGAGCTGACGGGGGCCACGAACATCGGAGTCGAACTCGACGCCTCGCACCTGTTCTGGCAGCAGATGGATCCGGTCGCGGTGGTGCGCCATCTGGGCGATCTCGTGGTGCACGCGGCGGCCAAGGACGTACGGATCAACGCCGAGCACGCCGCCCTCAACGGCGTGCTGGACAACGGTTTCCGGCGATTGTCCTCCGACGATCCCCGCACCAACCTCGGCGGCGACGAGTGGGCGAACGAGTGGCCGGAACGGTCCGCGTGGGATTTCGTCGCGCTCGGCAAGGGACACGACACCGCTTACTGGACCGAGTTCCTCCGCGCCCTGCACGAGGTGGACCCCGACATGATGGTCAACATCGAGCACGAGGACACCGAGCTCGACCGCGTCGAGGGAGTGGCGGTGGCGGCCGGCGTGCTCCAGGCGGCCGATGCCGCCCTGGAGCGATCGCTCCTGCCTCCTACAGCGTGACCCAGCACCCGGCGGCGATCGACTCGGTCATCGCGTCCAGAGCACGGGCGCTGCGTACCGCGTCGGCCGCCGTCGCCCCCTCGGGTGTTCCGGTCACGATCGACCGCATGAACCGCTGCGCCTCGATCACCTTGAGATCGTCGTAGCCCATCGGATTGGCCGAACCGGGCTGGAACGCCGCGAAATCACCGCTCCCCGGCCCCACGTAGACCGTGGACACGGGCTGGTCCTGGAACGTTGCGCCCAGCGAGGTCTCGAGTTCGCCCATCCGGCGGTAGTCCCACCGGATCATTCCGGTGGTCCCGTGGATCTCGAAACCGTAGGAGTTCTGCTCGCCCACCGCGATCCGGCTGGCCTCGAGCACGCACCGCGCCCCCGACACCAGGCGCAATTGGGCACCCACGTAGTCCTCGTTCTCGACCGTGCCGCGCACACCGCCGGTGGCAAGCTGATGGCCGGACGTGGCACCGGAGGGCTCGGACCGCTCCGGAATGAAGATCGCGGCGTCGGCCACCAGGGAGTCGATGTCACCCAAGAGGAAGCGAACGAGGTCGACACCGTGCGAACCCAGATCACCGAGCACGCCGTTGCCGCCGCGAGCGCGCTGGTACCGCCAGGTGAGCGCGCCGTCGGGATGCGCGGCGTAGTCGCTGAAGAAGCGGAAGCGAGCGTGGGTGACGGTGCCGATCGCACCGTCGGCGATCATCGTGCGCGCGGCCTCGACGGCCGGCGCATTGCGGTAGTTGAAGCCGACCGCGGTCACCAGATCGCGCGACCGCGCCGCCTCGTCCACAGCGCGGGCATCGTCGGCGGTCAGCCCCACGGGCTTCTCGATCCACAGGTGCTTACCGGCTTCGAGGACGGCCGTGCCGATCTCGCGATGGAGGAAGTTGGGCACGGTGACCGAGACCGCGTCGATGTCGTCGTCGGTGAGCACGTCGCGCCAGTCGGTGTACGCGCGCTCGGCACCGAACCGATCGGCGAACTCGGCGGCCCGGCCGGGAACGTCATCGGCCACCGCGACCAGCACCGGACGGGCCGGGCCCTGCGGGTAGTGATGCGGAACGCGGGTGTAGGCCTGGGCGTGCACACGGCCCATCCATCCCATCCCGATCACTGCCACGCGCACCGGTTGGAGCGCACCGCCGGGCTGTGCGGAATCGGTCATGGAGCACCTCCGTTGTCGGATCACCTACGTCGTCGACTCCCATGATGGCAGATATCCGACTCGAATTCACCTTTTGTCCTAACATTCGTTCAAATTCAACGAAACACTTCCCAAACTCGACTTCTTCTGTTGTGATCAACATCACCGAACAGGTGAAGGGAACCCCCACATGGCCCACGGCAGCATCGATACTCCGCACGGCGGCGTCGCACTCCCGCCGCTGAGACCGGGACCGCATCAGCGGCGCCTCGACCTGGTGGCGGTGGTGGCGACCTTCGGCGGCCTGCTCTTCGGCTACGACACCGGCGTCATCAACGGCGCGCTGGAGCCGATGAAGAAGGATCTCGGCCTCACCTCGGTGACGGAGGGACTGGTCACCAGCACGCTGCTGATCGGCGCGGCGGTCGGCGCACTCGCCTGCGGGCGACTCAACGACCGACTGGGCCGCAAGAGGACCCTCACGCTGCTGGCCGTGATCTTCTTCGGCGGCACCATGGGCGCCGTCTTCGCGCCGGACCTGTTGGTGATGCTTCCCGCGCGCTTCGTCCTCGGGTTCGCCGTGGGCGGCGCCTCCGTCACCGTGCCCGTGTACCTGTCCGAGCTCGCGCCCACGGAACGGCGCGGGGCGCTCAGTGGCCGCAACGAACTGGCGATCGTGATCGGCCAGATGTCGGCCTTCATCATCAACGCGATCATCGCGAACGTCTGGGGCGAGCACGAGGGCGTCTGGCGCTACATGCTGGCCGTCTGTGCGGTGCCGGCCGTCTTCCTGTTCATCGGCATGCTCCGGATGCCGGAGTCGCCGCGCTGGCTGATCTCCAAGGGCCGCGACGACGAGGCGCTCGGCGTGCTGATGCAGATCCGCTCCGAGGACCGCGCCCGGGCCGAGATGGCCGAGGTCGGGCATCTGGCCGAGGAGGAGGCCGCCACGAAGACCGGCGGGTGGTACGACCTGTCCGTGCCGTGGATCCGGCGGATCATGATCGCCGCCATCGGTCTGGCCATCGCGCAGCAGGTGACCGGCATCAACTCGGTCATGTACTACGGCAGTCAGTTGCTCACCGTGGCCGGGTTCGACGCGAACTCGGCGTTGCTCGCCAACATCGCCCCCGGCATCATCGCCGTGGTCGGCTCCGCGATCTGTCTGTTCTTCCTGATCGACCGAGTGCCCCGCCGCACCATGATCATCGGCGGTCTCATCGCCACCACCACGTGTCACGGGCTCATCGTGATCGCCTCGCTGCTGATCCCCGAGGGCATCGTCAAGGCCTACGTGATCCTGGCCCTGGTCGTGCTGTTCGTCTTCTGCATGCAGCTGGCGCTCAACGTGCCGGTGTGGGTGTGCCTGTCCGAGCTGTTCCCGCTGCGGATGCGCGGATTCGGCATGGGGCTCAGCGTCCTGGTGCTGTGGGTGACGAACGCCATCGTGGCCTTCGGTTTCCCGATCATGGTGGACGCCACCGGGATCACCGGATCGTTCATGGTCTTCTTCGTGCTCGGCGTGTTCTTCGTGGGTTTCCTGTGGAAGTTCCTGCCCAATACCTCGGGCCGCTCGCTGGAGCAGCTCGAGGAGTCCTTCGCCTCCGGCGATTTCCGCTGATCCGACCATCCGCTCACGAGAGGAATGCCCGCATGACGATTCTGGTCGCCGTTTCCGATACCCCGGAGGGTCGCGCCGCGCTGGCGCAGGCCGTCGCGGAGGCGAAGATGCTCGACACCGATCTGGTGGCGATGAACCTGGGGCTGCGCCCCCTGGACGTGGCGCGGTACAAGGAGGCCGTCGCCATCACGGTGGTCGACCGGCACGGCCGCGGCGACCGCGATCCCGCCGACGCCGTGCTCGACGAGGTACAGGAACGTGGCATCGAACGCCTCGTGATCGGGATGAAACGAAGGTCCCCGGTGGGCAAGGCGATCCTCGGCAGCCTGAGCCAGCGGCTGCTGCTCAACTGCCCCGTCCCCGTGCTCGCGGTCAAGGTCGACTGATTCGACCTATCCTGGGGCGGTGCCGAGACCACGCGCCCCCTGGGCCGCCCCGTCCGGCCGCCGATCCACCACCGTCGCCGCGCTGATCGCGGTCCTGGTGCTGGTCGGCGGTCTGGTGTTCGCCTGCTCGCCCGACCGAGGTCCGTCGGTCCGCCAGACCGAGGCGATGCTCGACGGTGCCGGGGTGGCGCTCGACACCTCGTTCTTCGTTCCCGACGGGGCCGCCGGCCCCCTCCCGGCGGTGCTCCTGGCACACGGCTTCGGCGGCTCCAAGGCCGATGTGGAGGCGGAGGCGAAACAGCTCGCGGCGGGCGGCTACGCCGTCCTCACGTACACGGCACGCGGATTCGGGAAGTCGACCGGTCTGGTGGGACTCGACTCCCCCGACTCCGAGGTCGCCGATGCCCGCAAGCTGCTCGATTGGCTGAGCACCCGCCCCGAGGTGCGCCAGGACGGCCCCGGCGATCCGCGGGTCGGCGTGGCGGGCGGCAGCTACGGCGGCGCCCTGGCCCTCCTGCTCGCCGGCCATGACCGTCGCGTGGACGCCATCGCGCCACGGATCACGTACTGGAATCTGGAACAGGCCCTCTTCCCCGGCGGCGTGTACAAGAAGCAGTGGGCCGGAATCCTGTTCACCATGGGCGGCGGTTGCGCGAAGTTCGAGCCCGCGGTCTGCGAGATGTACAACCGGGTCGCCCAGGGCGGAGCGCTCACCGATGGCGACCGCGCCCTGCTCGCGGCGCGAAGCCCGGCCTCGGTGGGCTCGTCCATCCGCGTTCCCACGTATCTCGCACAGGGCGAGAGCGATTCGCTGTTCCCGTTGGACCACTCCGACGAGGCGGCACGGCGGATCGCCGAGAACGGCTCGCCCGTGGCGATGGACTGGATCGCGGGCGGCCACGACGGCGGCGATCGCGAGGATGCCCGCGTCAACGCCCGCACCAAGGACTGGTTCGACCGCTACCTCAAGGGCGAGGACGCCCCCGCCGTCCCCGCCTATCAGGTGACCCGCACAGGCGGCATCGACTCCGAGACCGGTACGCAGGCCCTGCGCTCGGCCAGCACCGACCGCTACCCGGGACTCGAAGGAACGCAGACGCGCACCGTCGAACTGACCGGCGGCCCGCAGAACGCCGAGAATCCGCCCGGCGGCGCACCACCGTCGATCTCGGGTGTCCCCGGGCTCGGCGGCAGCCTCGGCGCCGCGGGCGCACTCCTGGGCTCGGCCGGACTCTCACGCGACCTGCCCGCCCAGTCCGCGGGCTTCGAATCAGCACCGCTGGATACCAATCTCACGGTGACGGGCGCCCCGTCGATCACCATCAAGGTCGACTCCGCCGCCCCGGACGCCGTGCTCTTCGCCAAGCTCTACGACGTGGGCCCCGACGGATCGCAGGCACTGCCGCAGCAGCTCGCCGCGCCGATCCGCATACCGTTGGCTGGCGGTAGCGCCACCACCACGGTGCGCCTGCCCGCCATCGACCACGAATTCGACGCCGGGCACCGCCTGCGCGTCGCGTTCTCCACCACCGATCTCGGCTACCTGTCACCGAATGCTCCGGCGATGTACACGATCTCGGCTACCGGGCCGCTCACCGTGCCCGAAGTTCCGGGCTTGGTGTCGGCGCCGCGGCCCCTGCCGACGTGGGTGTGGGCACTGCCCATCATCGCGCTCGCGGTGGCGGCGGCCCTCGTCCTCATCGGGCGCCGGCGCACATCCGCACCCGCCGATCCCGATCTGGCCGATGTGGCGCTGCAGATCACCGGCCTGTCCAAGAAGTACGCCGGCGGCGACGGCTACAGCGTGCGCGATGTGACCTTCCGCGTGGACCGCGGCCAGGTACTCGGACTGCTCGGCCCGAACGGTGCCGGCAAGACCACCACGCTGCGGATGCTGATGGGACTGATCACCCCCGACGAGGGCGAGATCCGCGTCTTCGGGCACGTGATCCGGCCCGGCGCACCGGTGCTCTCTCGGGTGGGCGCCTTCGTGGAGGGCGCGGGCTTCCTGCCCCATCTCTCGGGTCGCGCGAATCTCGACCTGTACTGGCGTGCCACCGGCCGTCCGATCGAGGACGCGCACTTCGAAGACGCCCTGGCGATCGCGGACCTGGGCTCCGCACTCGACCGTGCGGTGCGCACCTACTCGCAGGGCATGCGGCAGCGACTCGCGATCGCCCAGGCGATGCTGGGCCTTCCGGACGTCCTCGTGCTCGACGAGCCGACCAACGGACTCGATCCTTCCCAGATCCGCGAGATGCGCGCCGCCATCGTGCGGTACGGCGCCACCGGCCGCACCGTGATCGTGTCGAGCCACCTCCTCGCCGAGGTGGAGCAAACCTGCTCGCACGTGGTCGTGCTGCGGCGCGGGCAGCTGATCGCGGCCGGCACCGTCGACGAGATCGTGCACGCCGACGGCTCCGGGGCACCGCGCAGCCTCGAAGACGCCTTCCTCCAGCTGACGGGTGGTGACGACGAATGACCGCACAGACCGATTCGGTGACCGAACACGACGGTGCCGCACCCGGGTACGCGCCGGGGCGCACGCTCACGGTGCGGGTGGAGCTGGCGCGCCAATTCCGGCGGCGCCGCACGCTGGTGATGGCGGGGTTGCTCGCAGCGCTGCCGATCGTGCTCATCGTGGCCCTCGCCGTGGGCAGTGACGACGAGAGCCGCCGGGGTGGCCGGCCGTCGATGTTCGATGTGGCCACCGCGTCCGGGCTCAATCTGACGGCGACGGTGCTCATCGCGGGCACCGGATTCCTCCTCGTGATCCCGGTGGCGTTGTTCTTCGGCGATGCCATCGCCTCGGAGGCCGACTGGTCGTCCCTGCGGTACCTGTTGGCGGCGCCCGTGCCCCGGACCAGGCTGCTGATCACGAAGGCGATCGTCGCCCTCATCCTGTCGGTGGCGTCCGTGGCTCTGCTCACGGCTGTCGCGCTGGTCGCCGGGACCCTCGCCTACGGATGGGGTCCGCTGCAATCCCCCACCGGGACATCGCTCCCCGCGGGTGAGGGTCTGTGGCGGCTGCTGCTGGCGGCGGCCTTCATCATCGGTTCCGAGCTCGCCACCGCGGGGCTCGCGCTGTGGCTCTCCACCCGCACCGACGCCCCGCTCGCGGCCGTCGGCGGCGCGGTGGGCCTGACCGTGATCGGTAGTGTGCTCGATCAGGTGACCGCCCTGGGCGGGTTGCGCGCGGCGCTGCCCGCGCACTGGCAGTACGCCTGGACCGATCTGCTGCAGCCGTCGATCGAATGGGCCGGGATGGCGCAGGGACTGTCGCTCTCGGTGAGCATCGCGGTGGTCTTCTTCGCCCTCGCCGTGCGCGGTTTCCGCTACAAGGACGTGGTGAGCTGACATGCCGTGGAGCACCAAGCAGCTGGCGGATCTCGCCGGCACCACGGTGCGCGCCGTCCGGCACTACCACCACGTGGGCCTGCTCGACGAGCCGATCCGGCAGAGCAACGGCTACAAGCAGTACGGGGTCGATCACCTGCTGCGGCTGGTCCGGATCAAACGGCTCTCCGAGCTCGGTTTCTCGCTCCAGCAGATCGGCGGGATGGGCGACGCCCAGACCCTCACGGCGGATGCGGTGCACGCGCTGGACGCGGAGCTGAAGGAGTCGATCGAGCGGATGCAGCAGGTGCGCGACGAGCTCGCGACCATGCACCGCGACGAGATGCCCACCGACCTCCCGGCCGAGGTCGCTGCATTCGCCGAGGGTATGTCCGAGGCGGACCGCTCGTTGATCGTGGTGATGACCCGGGTGCTCGGACCGTCGGGCATCACCGCCTACGCCGATATGCTGCGCTACTCGTCGAAGCTGAAGCCGCCCGCCGATCCGACACCGGAGTTCGACGCGCTCACCGTCGACTCGGACGACGCCACCCGGCAGGCGCTCGCCGAACGGATGCTGCCCCACTCGATCGACCTCATCGAGAACAATCCGGCGATCGCCACGGCCACCGCCGAATCCCCGCGGGGTGCCGGACACTTCGCCCGGACCGTCGCCGAGGCGATGCGCGACCTGTACAACCCCGCGCAGCAGGACGTGCTGGCCCGGCTGGGCAGGCTGATGGACGCGCACCGCGCCGCGCGGGAGGACCGCGCGGCCGATCAGACCTGATCGCCGACGCGCCCACCGAGGTGACGGGCCAGGAAGCCCTCGGCGGCGCGGTACATCTCGATCACGTTCTCGGGGTTCACGAAGCCGTGTCCCTCATCGGATTTGATCATGTACTCGACATCGCCGCCGCGGGCGCGCAACGCCTCGACCAGGTTGTCGGATTCGGCCTGCACCACCCGGGGATCGTTGGCGCCCTGCACCACCAGGAGCGGGGTGCGGATGCGATCGACGCGCGTGATCGGTGAGCGCGCCAGCATGTCGGCCTCCTGCACCGGATCCGCCGGATCGCCCACGTAGAGGTACCAGTTGTTGGTCAGGTAGGGCCGCGCGATCTCGGGTGCGGTGCGCATGAAGTTCGGCAGGCTCGAGATGCCCACGTAGTCGATCGCCGCGGCGAAGACCTCGGGCGTGAAGGTCACCCCCACCAGACTCGCGTACCCGCCGTACGAGCCGCCGAAGATCGCCACTCGTGCCGGATCGGCGTAGCCGCGCGCGACCGCCCAGTTCACGCCGTCGATGAGGTCGTCGTGCATGGCGCCGGCGAACTCCCCGATCGCCGCCTTGGTGAAGGCCTTGCCGTAGCCGGTGGAGCCGCGGAAGTTCACCTGGAGCACGGCGTAGCCGCGATTGGCGAGCATCTGCACGTCGCCGTGGTAGCCCCAGGAGTCGCGGAACCACGGGCCGCCGTGCACCAGCAGCACCAAGGGCAGTCCGGCGGGCTCCACTCCGACGGGGAGGGTGAGGTAGCCGGGCAGGGTGAGGCCGTCGCGGGCGGGGATGGCGACCGGGCGCATCGGGGCGAGTCGTTCCGGATCCAGGTGCGGGAACGGGCGGAACAGCAGTCGCGAGCTCCCCGTCCGATGGTCGTAGAGGTAGGTGACCCCGGGGTCGCGGTCGTGCACGAAGGACACCACCCAGCGGACGCCGTCGCGATCGGAGGACAGGGCGCCGATGTCCCCCTCGGACAGCGACCGGAGGTTCGCGAGAACCGTGGCGAAGCCCTCGTCGAGCGCGTGGATCTCCTGTCGTTCGCCGAGGTAGCGCACGCCCAGCAGTGCACCGGTCCGGCGGTCCAGGATCAGCGGCGAGGGCAGCACGGGCGAGACCAGCCCCGTGGTGTCGAGATCGAGCGTGGGGTGACTGTCGACCTCGATCTCCGTGCCGCTCGCGACGTCGAGCCGCACCACGCGCGTGCGGTCGGTGCCGGTGTTGGAGCCGAGCCACAGGTCTCCGTCCGGAGTGGCGGTCACCGGGAAGATGCCGAGCGGGTAGTCGGCACCGTCGAACCGGGCGATGAGCCCGAGCTCGCGGGTGCCGGAATCCCACCGGCAGATCTCGATGTCGCCGTCCTCGTTCTGGGTGGCGGCGAACAGGTTTCCGCCCGGTCCGTACACCCACCCGGCCACGTTCCCGGGGTTGCGCTCCACGAGGGTCAGTTCGCCGGTGGCGATGTCGAGCTCGTAGACGTCGAACTCGTCCACCTTGCGGGAGTTGAGGGAAACGATCGCGACGCCCGGCCGCGACGGCGGCAGTTCCATGAGGAAGGCGGTCGCCCCGTCGAAGGGCGTGAGATCGACCGCGGGCGAGGCGGGATCGTCGAGATCCACCCGGTAGATGTGCCACTGCTCGTTGCCACCGTCGTCCTGCAGGTACAGCAGCCAGCGCGGATCGTCGGTCCAGTAGTACATCTGCACGCTGCGGGTGGAGTCGGCCGTCACGCACCGTGCGGGCGAGTCGCCGTCCAGGTCCTCGATCCACACGTTGAGCCGGTTCCCCCACGGCGCGAGGAAGGCGATCCGGGTGCCGTCCGGCGAGATCTTCGCGGCCGCACGGACGGGCGAGTCGAAGAACTCCTCGATGGTGATGGTGTCGGGCAGTGCCATGCCGCTCTCCTGACGTCGGTGGTGTGCCTCCAGGAGAAACCATGCCGTCGGGGCATGGTCAAGCAGCGGCTACTTCATGATCCGTGCGAGGAACGGGGTGGAGTCCTTCATCGATTCGAGCACCGCCCCGCTGTGGTCGGCGTTCGGGTACTGGTGCAGTTCCACCTGTGCCCCGCTCTTGCGCAGTGCGGCGGCGAGCGCGATCGACGATTCGACGGGCACGTCGCGGTCCTGCAGGCCGACGCCGAGGAAGACGGGCCGGTCGTAGCCCGAGGTGGGCGTGCCCATGTACCGGTCGACCGCCTCGGCGGCCCCCGGGAGGGTGGTCAGGTCCTTGGTGAAGTAGCTGGTGGGTGTGACTCCCGTGAGCGAATCGCTCAGCTGCGCATAGCATTGGACTTCGGCCTTGGCGGCGGCTGCCCTCCCCTGCTGGCTCAGCACGGAGTCGACGTCGATCGCGGGGTTGGCCTCGCGGAAGCCCGCGAGGATGTACGCGGTGTACGCCGTGGCCGCGGATCCGAGACCGGCCGGGAGCTTCAGGTTCGGGCCCGCCTTCTTGATGATCTCCTCGATCTTGAACGGCGTCCCGGTGGAGACCACCCCGCGGTAGTCGAGGCCGCTGCCCTCGCTGAACCGGGTCGCCCACCGCGCGCTGTTCACCGCCGCGGCGCCGCCCTGCGACTGGCCCACGATGGCCCACTTCTTGGCCAGCTTCAGCGAGGGGTCGCCCTGCGCGGACACCACGGAGTCGACCACGCTGTGCGCCGTGGCGACGCTGTTGAGGTAACTCATCAGGCCAGGGGTACCCAGGCCGGCGTAGTCGGAGGCGACGATGGCGTAGCCCTGCTGCAACCAGTGGCCCAGGTACTGCGCGTCGCGCTCGGACCGCGGGTTCGCCGACGGTGCGCAGCTGTCGCCGAGGCCGACGGTGCCGTGCGCCCAGGCGATCACGGGCCATCCGCCCTCCGGCGGTGTGCCCTTCGGCGTGAAGATCGCGCCCGTACTGGTGGCCGGGCGTCCGTGCTGATCGGTGGTGGAATAGAGCACGCGCTTGGCCGTGCCCGCCCCGGGCAGCGACAGGGCAGGGGCGAGCGGCACGGATGTGATCAGCTTTCCTCCGCGAGCGGGCACGTGGCCCGCGTAGTTCGCGGCGTCCAGGCCGGACCAGTCCGGAGCCGCGGTGGCGGGTGCCACGGCGACCGCCGCACCCACGGCGATCGCGATACCGGACATCATCCACCGATTCGTTCTCATGCGAAGGATCCTAACGAGCGGCCGCGCATGCGGTCGCATCTTCGCGGAGCCGCTCATGCGAGCGCGTACCGCTGCCGGGGACGCCCGGTCGCGCCGTACTGCAGGGCCATCGTGAGCGTGCCGTCGCGCACCAGCTCCGCCAGGTAGCGCCGGGCGGTGGCGGGCGAGACGCCGACGGCTGCGGCGATCTCGTCCGCGAGCATCGGCTCCGCCGCGGCCCGCAGGATGTCGACGATCCCCCGTTCGGTGACGGATGCGCCCTCGTCCCGGCGGGGCACGGCGCGTTCGGAGCGCAGCACCGCCGCGGCGGCGTCCACCTGCTCCTGCGTCACCTCGCCGGTGTCCAGGATCCGGCGGTACGCGGTGTACGCGCCCAGGCGGCGGGCCAGTTCGGTCGCCGGGAAGGGCTTGATCAGGTACTGCAGGGCCCCGGCGGCGAATCCCGCACGGACGCTGGCCGCGTCGTCCGCGGCCCCGAGGACGAAGGCATCGGCCCGCAGCTCGCGCACCAGGTCGATGCCGGATCCGTCCGGGAGGTAGACGTCGACGAGCGCGAGGTCGATCTCCTCCCGGGCCACCAGCGCGCGGGCCTCGGACAGGGTGCGCGCCGATCCCACGGTGGCGAGCCCACTCATCGTGTCGACGATCTTGGCGTGCAGGGCGGCGACGCGGAAATCGTCGTCGACCACCAGGACGCGGAGTTCAGGACGCATCGGCGCGCACCCCCGCCGGCAGCGTGGCGATCACCGTGGTCGGTTCGCTCGACGAGGGGCCGCCGCGCGACGAGACGGTCACCTCTCCCCCGTGCCCGCGCGCCACCTGGCGGGCGATGGCGAGCCCGAGGCCGCGACCGCCGGGCACCGTCGGGTCCACGCGTGTGGTGACCCCCTCGGCGAAGGGGTCGGCCACCGTGAATCCCGGTCCACTATCGGTGACCACGATGGCCAATTCGTCTCCGCCGGAGAGCACGTCGAGTTCCACCTCCCTGGGTTCCTGGCCGTCGGCGGCCGCATCGATCGCATTGTCCAGCAGATTCCCGACGAGCGTGGTGGTGTCGACGGGATGCGCGAGGGTGCCGAGCACGCCCGTGTCGGCGCCGACGCGCAGGGTGACACCGCGTTCGCGGGCCCGCGCGGCCTTCGCGGCGACGAAGGCTCGCAGGTGCGGCTCATCGAGCCGGTCGATGCCGGGCACCGGTGCGACGCCGGAATGGCCGGTGAGCTCGTCGAGGTAGGCGAGCGCCTCCTCCGTACGTCCGTCGCGCAGCAGGCCCGAGACCACGTGGATGCGGTTGGCCGCCTCGTGGCGTTGGGCCCGCAGTGCGGAACTCATCGCCTGCACGGAATCCAGTTCCCGGGTGAGCTGTTCGACATCGGTGCGGTCGACGGCGGTGAGCACGGTTCCGAGATCGGCGTCGCCGCGCTGCACGCGCCGCGAGGACACCAGGACGACCCGCTCGTTGACGGCGGCGGCCACGGGCGCCGCCGCAGGTGCGGCGACCACCGCGGCCACGCGCTCGGTGAGTCCCAGCTCCCCCAGTGGAGTGCCCGGTTCGGCGGTGACCCCGAGCAGCTCGCGAGCACGCGGATTGATCACGCGCGCTATCCCGTCGGCATCGATGGCGATCACGCCCTCGGAACCCGAGTGCAGGACGGCGTCCTGCTCCCGGATGAGCTCCGCCATCTCCTCGGGCTCGAGCCCGAGGGTGAGGCGACGCCACCGTCGGGCCAGCAACGCGGAACCGACCAGCCCGATCACGAAGGCCAGGACGACGACCCCGATCAGCAGCAGGAGGTTCCGGCGGGCCGCAGCCGTGACCGTGTGCGTCGAGATGCCCACGCTGACCAACCCGACGACGCGCCCGTCTGCGCCGTAGACCGGCGCCTTCGACCGCACCGAATCGCCGAGTGTTCCCTTCTGCACGGTCATCTCGACCTGGCCCGCGAGCGCCGTGGTCGGATCGGTACTGAGCGGTTTCGCGAGCTGCGTGGCATCGGGATGCGCGATCCGGTACCCCGCGTCGTCGGCGATCACCACGAAGAGCACGCCGGTGCGCTGGGTGATGTCGGCCGCCTGCCGCTGGAGTGGGGTGGCGGCGAGTTGTTCGGCGGTCGCCGGACGGCCCGCGCGACGTGCCTCCGATTGCGCGGCGGCGGCCGCGCGGACGTCGGTGTCGGAGGCCACCGTCTCGGCGATCACCCGTGCCCGCTGAGCGTGCTCACCACGCGTCTCGGTGTCCACCCGGTGCAGCACCAATCCGAAACCGGCGGCCAGGCTGGCCACCAGGATCACTACTTGGAGTAGGAGGATCTGCGTGCGCAGCCGGAGCCCGGGCATTGGGACAGCGTAGCCATCGGGCACCCGATCAGAAGGGGATCTGACCGAGTCCCACACCGACCACGAGCATGAGGATGGACACGGCCGCGGCCCGCCAGAGCACCTTCTTGTGATGATCGGCCAGGCCCACACCGGCGAGGGCGACGAGCAGCAGGATCGCGGGAACCAGGGGGCTCTGCATGTGGAAGGGCTGCCCGGTGATGGAGGCGCGTGCCATCTCGGCCGCACTGATGCCGTAGTGGCTCGCGGTCTCCGACAGCACGGGCAGGATCCCGAAGTAGAAGGCGTCGTTGGACATCAGGAAGGTGAAGGGGATCGACAGCACGCCGGTGATCACCGCGAGGTGCGGCCCCATCGAGGACGGGATGATGCCGGTGACCCACGCGGCGACCGCCTCGACCATGCCGGTGCCCTTGAAGACACCGGTGAGCACGGCCGCGGCGAAGACCATGCCCACCACGGAGACGATCGACTTCGAGTGCCGGGTGATGGCCTCCTGCTGCTCGGCGACCTTCGGGAAGTTCACGATGAGGGCGATCGCGGCGGCGATCATGAACAGCACCGGGATGGGCAGCAGGTCGAGCGTGAGCACCGACAGCAGGGCTGCGGTGAGGGCGGCGTTGAACCACAGCAGCTTCGGCCGGGCGAACGCGCCGGAGATGGGCGTCAGGGCCGAATCGCCCGGCTCTTCGGCGACTGCCGGACGGTCCGATCCGGTTGCGCCGGAGGAGCCGCCGCTTCCCGCCGCCCCGCCGCCGATACCGCCGCCGACGCCGGCGAGGACGCTCTCGCGCACGGTGATCGTTCCGATTCGCTTGCGCTCCATCAGTCCCAGGTGCCAGGCGAAGGCGAAGACCAGCACCATGCCTGCGATCAGCGACGGGATCATCGGCACGAAGACCTCCGACGGCGAGATCTTCAGCGCCGCCGCGGCTCGTGCGGTCGGGCCGCCCCACGGCAAGATGTTCATGGTGCCGTTCGCCAGGCCCGCGACCACCGTGAGCACGACGGGACTCACACCGAGCTTGAGGTACAGCGGGAGCAGCGCGGAGGTGGTCACGATGAAGGTGGTCGAGCCGTCCCCGTCGAGGGAGACCACGGCGGCGAGCACCGCCGTGCCGATCACCAGCCGGGCCGGATCGTCGCGCACCAGGCGCACCACCGCCCGCACGACCGGGTCGAACAGGCCGACATCGATCATGACGCCGAAGAAGACGATCGCGAAGAACAGCATCGCCGCCGTGGGCGCGAGATCTTTGATGCCGTCGGTAATCATCTTCCCGATCCCGGTTCCGGCGCCCGCGAGGAGCCCGAAGACCACCGGCACGGCGATCAACGCCACGATCGGTGTCGCTCGGCGGGTCATGATGACGGCCATGAAGGCCGCCACCATCGTCAGTCCCAGGGCTGTCAACATCATCCATCTCCTCGCACAGTGATCGTGGTCACAGAGGAGCATCGGGGTGAGCGGCGGCACAGCGCGCGCTTGTGCGCGATTCCCGTTCTTTTGCGCGTTTCGCACGCGGCGAGGGACGGCGGTCGCAGCCCTGAAGGAGAACACCGAAAGTCCGCACAACACATTATGATTGATGTTACTTGTGGGGTTATTGTGATAGAAAGGCACTCGATGGGCGATTTCCGCGCGGCGATCGAGTGAGCGCCGGCGGGCATCGATGCTTCAAGACAGTGAGCACCTGAGGAGCCCGCCATGACCCGCCGAAACCTTCCGTTACGCCTGACCGCGCCCGCCGTCGCCGCCCTACTCGTGACGACCGCCGTTGCCGGCACCGCCTCCGCAGCGCAGACCACAGTCCCCGCCGGATCGATGCGGGCGAGCTCGCTGTACGCGGGCGGCCCCACCTACGACTCGAGTGCGGGCACCGTCATGCGGCTCTCGAACAACGGCACCATCTCGATGCCGATCGCCCCCACCGGGACGGCCACCCTCGCGGTCCGGGCGCGGGCCGACCTCTGCAGCGGATCACCCATCGCCACCGTGAGGGTGGGCGGGACGGTCGTGGGAACGATCGACGTGAACTCCGCTTCGTGGGCGACCTATCCGCTGAGCGGTTCGGTGCCGCCCGGCGCGAACACGCTCACGATCGAGTATGCGAACGACTACTTCGCGTTGTTCCGGTGCGACCGGAACCTCTACGTCGCGTCGGTCACCGTGGACGATGCCGGGGCTCCGGAGATGTGTCCCCCCAACCAATTCCGGGCGAGATACTTCAACAACACCACCGCCACGGGCACCCCGGTCGCCACCCAGTGCGAGAACGGCCCCGGCGGTTCGTTCACCGGATCTCCACTCCCGGGCGTGAACGCCGACAACTTCTCGGTCGAGTACACCGGGACCGTCGACTTCCCCGCGACAGCGGATTACATCGTCTCGACCACCCTGGGCAATGTGGGTGCTCGCGTGTGGATCGACGATGCACTCGTCGTCGACAAATGGTCGCCGCAGTGGGGAACCACCAACATCCAGCGGACGATGACGCGCGGACCGCACCAGGTGCGCGCTACCTACGTCAACACCTCCGGAATCGCGCACTTCGGTATCTCCCTTCCACGTGCAACGCCCGGCCCCGCATCGAACAACGGCAACTACTTCGCAGCCGACTCCCCGTGGAACCAGCCGATCCCGCCCGGCGCGGCGGTGGACCCCCGGAGCGCGGGCTGGGTCAACACCCTGGACGGCGGCAACGACGGGATGTTCGTCAACAGCACCGACTGGACGACCACCGTGTACAACGCGCCGCCCGGAACGCCGACCACGGAGATCACCGTGACGAACACCAATCGCAAGGTGACCATCCCGTACCTGCCGTCGTACCGGCCCACCCGCGATGCGGATGCGCACCTGTCGGTGATCGACGATGCGACGGGCTGCCTCTACGAGTTCCAGAGCTTCAATCCGGTCACCAAGACCGCCATCGCCCAGGCCACCTACAAGGCGTACACAGGATCGGGCGGACACACCGCCGGACCGTCGCACGCCGGCGGTGAGATCTCCTACCTGGCAGGCATGATCACTCCCCAGGACGTGCAGTCCGGAGTGATCGACCACGCGGTGCGATACGCCCTGCCCGAAGGCGCCCCCACCTACGTCTACCCCGGCACCCGATCCGACGGTTCCACGATGGGTGGCGTCCCGCAGGGCACCCGGATCCAGCTCGATCCGAGTCTCGACCTCACGCAGTTCGGGCTCTCGCCGTTCCAGCTCATGCTCGCCCGGGCGATGCAGGTGTACGGCGGATTCAACTCCGATCACGCCGGTTCGTTCGTGGTCTCGGCGCGCAGCACCGCGGACGGCACGACTTACGCCCAGCCGATCCAACCGCTGCCCGATGCCCTGCTCCGGCACATGCGGTTCCTCTCGCCCACCCTCTCGTCGACGCAGATGTATCTCGACCGCGCCGACGATCCCACCTGCAACCAGCAGCGGTAATTCACTCCACGGTCGCGTCGTGACCGCCGTCACCACGGCGGTACGATCGTCCAGCGGGAATGCGCCACAACGGAGTCCGATGTTTGCAGCTACGCACGGAGGGCGGCTGCGCCCGATTTGGCAGCGCGCCCGGACTCCTATAAAACCAACCTGTGGATGATAGTACTCAGCCCACCGACTCTCACAGCCCCTGGGAAGTCTGGTTCAGTGACGCATTCCAGGTGACCACCGAGGGCGTGCGCAGTTTCGGCCGCGCCACGGGCTGCTGGCACACGCCGTCACCGTCGCTCGGGATACCGCCGGACGACACCCCGGTGCCCTCGACGCTGCTCGCCGCGCCGACCCTGCACGCGGTGGCCGCCGTCGTGTCCCAGGCGATCAGCAGCCCCAACATGTCGCGCATCCTGCATGCCGGACAGTCGTACACCTACATCGAGCACCCGCGGATCGGCGAGCGGATCGATATCGGCGCGCGCCTGGTGGAGCACACCCAGCGGGGCGGAGCGGACTTCTTCGTGGTCGAGACCGGGGCGTTCGTCGACGGTGCCCTCCGGGTCCTCGGCACCAGCCGGATCGTGTACGCCGGCGAGGCCGACGATGTGCTCGCCCTCAGCGATGCCGTCGTCGACGAGGTGATGCTCGCCGGCACCGGGCCCAGCGCCCAGCGGGCCCATTCCTGACGCGGGACCTCAGGTGCGCTGGTCTTTCTCGAGCGCCCCCGGCAGGAATCGAACCTGCGACCTAGGGATTAGAAGGCCCTTGCTCTATCCAACTGAGCTACGGAGGCTTGGCGTAGCGATATTAGCGGAGGCACCGGACGCGCCCCGACTCCGTCATTTCGACAACACTAGTTGTCGGCGTTGCTAGCCTGGTGCCGTGACGCCCACCGCCTTCCGTTGGGAGACCGCCCGCACGCGCGGCGGCCATCGTCGTGTCCGGGACGCGGTGCTCCGCATGACCGGCGTCGACCTCTTCCCCGCCGACGGTGTCGGAGAGGAGTTCGCACGATTGCGCACCGTCGGCGACCCCGAGGCCGAACGATTCGTCGACGCGACCACCTACGGCGATCTCGGACCGGAGGGCACTCGCGCCCTCGTGGATCTCGCGCTGGCCGAGGGCATCGATGCCGCGCTGCCCACGGTGGATCTCGATCCCGGGACCGAGCGCGCCGCGCGCGAGCTGTTCGAGCAGTTCGAGACGGTTCCCGACTGGGTGGATCCCGCACTGATCGAGCAGGGCGCCGCCGTGTGGCGACGGTGGGGCTACGACCTGGGAGCCGTCGGCAATGCGGGCACGCTGGACACATACACCGAGGGCTCGCTCGCGGTGCCGCTCTCACTGTCCGGCGGTTACGCGGGGGCCTCGGCCCTGCACCGCTTCCTGGAGACGAGCCGCTGGTGGATCGAGGTGAGCCGGCCCGGCGCGCTGGTCACCCCGGGTTCGCTCGGCCGCAGCCTGTCGATGCGGGTGCGGATCATGCACGTCTCGGTTCGCCGCGGCGTCCAGCGCCATCCGGAGTGGGACGCGCAGCGGTGGGGCCTGCCGATCAGCCAGGCCGAAATGCTGCTCACGCTGCTCGGCGGCAGCGTCGGACCGGCGAGCGGGCTGTACGCGCTCGGATACCTCACCTCCCCTGCCGAGATCCGCGCGGCGCTGCACTTCAACCGCTACCTCGGCCACCTGCTCGGCGCTCGGGCGGATGCCATCTTCCCGTCGACGGTGGCCGACGGGCTGCGCCTGCTGTACATGTTCGACGCCTCTCGTTCACACGATTCCGGTTCGGCTGGAACGGAACTCGTCGAATCGTTCGTCCCGGCTTTCGCTCCGCAGCCGGGCCAGGCACGGCGCGATCGCGCGCGCTCCCGCTGGCACGCGACGGTCCAGGCCGGCCACACCCGGCTGTTCATGCTGCCGTGGAACCGCCGATTGTTCCGCCTTCCTCCGTCACTGCCGGGCGTGGCCTACCTGGCGGCACGATTCCCGTTCATCGCGGGGATCGAGGCGGCGCGACATCTGAGTCCGGCCGTGGACCGCGCGTGGCAACGTCGCTCGGTGGCGGCATGGGAGCGCTGGCACGCCTGGGCGCTGGGGAACGAGGAGACGGCGTTCCAGGCCGGCACACTCCGCCGTTGATACGCATTCACGCGCACTGCAACTAGTTGCATAGCGCGTCGCTGCGGCGTAGCGTCGGCGGCGTGGCCCTCGAACATGCGCTGCTCGTGTCCCTGAGCGAGCGATCCGGCACCGGGTATCAGCTCACCCGGCGCTTCGATCGGTCCATCGGGCACTGGTGGCGGGCCTCGCACCAGCAGATCTACAAGACGCTGGGGCGGATGACCGAGAGCGGGCTGGTCACCTTCGTCGAACAGGCGCAGGACGGTAAGCCCGATAAGAAGGTGTACTCCATCACCGAGGCGGGCCGTGCCGCCCTCTCGGAGTGGATCCGCACACCGGGCAAGGACGTCACCGATCGCCGCGAACTCGCCACCAAGATCCGGGGAGCCGCACCGTCGGACCTCCCCGACCTGACCGCCGAGATCCGGCGGATCCGCGATCTGCACGCCGACCGGGCCGCCCTGTTCCGCACCTTCGAGAGCGACGACTACCCCGACCCCGGCACCCTTTCCGGCACGGCGCTCCAGCAGTACCTGGTGCTGCGCGGCGGCGTGCTCTCCGAGCAGGGCACCGTCGAATGGCTCGACGAGGTCCTGGCAGCCCTCACCCCTGCAGCAACTCAGCTCCAGTCCATCTCAGCCGAATAAGGAACTCGCCCATGACCAGCAAGTACCCGCTTCTGTTCGAGCCCCTCGATCTGGGCCACACCACACTGAAGAACCGCGTGGTGATGGGCTCGATGCACACCGGCCTCGAAGACCTGCCCTGGGACCTGGGCAAGCTGGCCGCCTACTTCGCCGCCCGCGCCAAAGGCGGTGTGGGCCTGATCATCACCGGTGGATACTCCCCCAACATCACCGGTTGGTTGCTGCCCGCCGGCGCCAAGATGTCCAGCCCGATCGACGCGATCCTGCACAAGCGGGTGACCGACGCGGTGCACGCCGAGGGCGGCAAGATCGCGATGCAGCTCCTGCACGCCGGCCGCTACTCGTACCACCCGCTGAGCGCCTCGGCGAGTGCGATCAAGGCGCCCATCAACCCGTTCAAGCCGCGGGCGATGCACGACCTCGAGGTGCGCAAGACCATCAAGGACTTCGGGAACGCCGCGCGCACCGCCCAGAAGGCCGGTTACGACGGTGTCGAGGTGATGGGCGGCGAGGGCTACCTGATCAACCAGTTCCTCGCGGCACGCACCAACAAGCGCACCGATAAGTGGGGCGGCTCCGCCGAGAACCGGCAGCGCTTCCCGGTGGAGATCGTCAAGGAGATCCGCAAGCGCTGCGGCGAGAACTTCATCATCGTCTTCCGGCTGTCGATGGCCGATTTCGTGGAGGACGGCCAGACCCGCGACGAGATCATCTCGCTGGCGCACAGGCTGGAGGCGGCGGGCGTCGACATCCTCAACACCGATATCGGCTGGCACGAGGCCCGCGTACCCACCATCGTGACCTCGGTGCCGCGTGCGGCCTTCGCGGCTTTCACCGCGGACGTCACCCGCGCCGTGAACATCCCGGTGTGCGCGGCGAACCGGATCAACATGCCCGCCACCGCCGAGGAGATCCTCGATCGCGGCGATGCGCAGCTGGTGCAGATCGCGCGCCCCCTGCTCGCCGACCCCGAGTGGGCGAACAAGGCCCGTGAGGAGCGCGCCGACGAGATCAACACCTGCATCGGCTGCAATCAGGCCTGCCTCGATCACGCCTTCGTGCACAAGAAGGTCTCCTGCCTGGTGAACCCGCGCGCGGGCCGCGAGACGGATCTCGTTCTCGCGCCGACGCGTTCGGCCAAGCGAGTCGCCGTGGTCGGCGCCGGACCGGCCGGGCTCTCGGCCGCCGTCAGCGCAGCGGAATGCGGTCACAAGGTGGAGCTCTTCGAGGCCAGCGAGCACATCGGCGGCCAGTTCGGCTACGCCGCGAAGATCCCCGGCAAAGAAGAGTTCAACGAGACCATCCGGTACTTCACCACGATGCTGGACCGGAACCAGGTCACCGTGCACCTGAACACCGAGGCCGGCGTCGACGATCTCGCCGGCAAGTTCGACGAGGTGATCATCGCGACCGGCGTGGTGCCGCGCGTGCCCTCCTTCCCCGGCGTCGATCACCCGAAGGTGATCACCTACGCCGAGGCGATCAGTGGCCGCAAGCAGATCGGCGACACCGTGGCGATCATGGGCGCCGGCGGCATCGGCTTCGATGTCGCGGAGTTCGTGACCACCGACAAGTCCCCCACCCTGCACCTCGACGAGTGGAACGCCGAGTGGGGCGTCACCCGCCAGGGCGACGTGCCCGGCTTCGTCACCAAGCCGAACCCGGCACCGTCGACCCGCTCGAAGGTGTACCTGCTGCAGCGCAAGACCACCCCGCAGGGGATCGGCCTCGGCAAGACCACCGGCTGGGTGCACCGCGCCTCGGTGAAGATGAAGAAGGTCGAGCAGATCTCGGGCGTGAACTACGAGAAGGTCGACGACGCCGGCCTGCACATCAGCTTCGGCGAGGACCGCAAGGACGCCCGCGTACTCGACGTCGAGACGGTGATCCTGTGCACCGGCCAGGAGTCGGTGCGCGACCTCGACGACGCGCTGCGTGAGCGCGGCGTCACGGCGCACGTGATCGGCGGGGCGGCCCTGGCCGCCGAGCTGGACGCCAAGCGCGCGATCCGGCAGGGCACCGAGGTGGCCGCCGCGCTGTAGCTACTTCTTCAGGGCGTTACCGCTGAACCGGGTGGGGCGGATCGCGATCTTCACGCGGTCCGCCGCGTCCGGCGGCACGATCGACCCCTGGCCGTACCGCTCGGCGAGGCGGGTGTACAGCGAACCCGTGGGGTCGGGCTCGATGCGCTCGAGCCCGCCACGGATCTCCAGATAGTTGTACGGATCGCCCTCGGGCAGGATCGAGATCGCCACCCGCGGCTCGTGCTGCAGATTGCGGAACTTCTGCCGGTAGTCGGTGTGCGTGAACCAGATCAGGCCGTCCTCGAACAGGAACCACATCGGGTTCACCTGCGGTGCGCCGTCCGGGCGGACGGTGGCGAGATCAACGACGAGTGGCTGGTCGAGCAGGACGCGGGCTGCTTCGGGGACTGCGACGGTCATACCGTCGACTCTGCCGCATCCTTCTGCGCGGCGGGCGCCGGATCGCCGTTCCGGGCGCGGCCGATCAGAGCGTCCAGGCTGATCGGCCCCGGACCGGTGAAGGCGAAGAGCAGCAGGACCCAGCAGTACAGGACCGACAGCTCGCCGTTGTTGGCGAGCGGCGAGAGGCCGTCGCCCGCGTGGTAGGCGAAGTAGGCGTACGCCATGGAGCCGGAGGCGATGATCGCCGCCGGGCGCGTGGCCAGGCCGAAGGCGATCAGCAGGCCTCCGGCGAGTTGGATCAGCGCGCCCCACCAGGAGGGCCACGCGAAGACCTCCGGGCTGGACTGCTTGCCTCCGAGGAATCCCCAGTAGGTGGCAGCTCCGTGCAGCGCGAAGAGCACGCCCACCACGATGCGGAGGGCGGAGAGGTAGTACGGCGCCCAGCGATTCATTTCGTTGACCTTTGCTTGAATCGGAAATGGTGAGGCTAACCTAAACGAGGTTGGTGCGGGTCGCCACTCGAAGACGCGTCACACCAGGTCCAGCGTGATCGAAACCTCCCCCGGCGCTCCGTTACGATCGGGACCCATGCCAGTACCCGCACCCAATTCGTCCGCCCGCGCCGTCGTGACCGGCGGTTCCTCCGGCATCGGCGTGGCGCTCGCCACCGAACTCGCGCGCCGCGGCCACTCCGTGATCCTGGTCGCGCGCAGCACCGGTCCCATGGAGGAGCTGGCGGCCAAGCTCCGCGAGCAGTTCGGCGTCGAGGCCGAGGTGCGGGGCGTGGACCTCTCGGATCCCACGGCGCGCGGCGAGCTCTGCAAGGAGCTGTCGGGTCGCGAGATCTCGATCCTGTGCAACAACGCGGGCACCGCGACCTTCGGCAAGGTGATCGACCTGGACGCCGATTACGAGCGCGCGCAGCTGGAACTCAACGCCAATGCGGTGCACGACCTGACGCTGGCCGTGCTCCCGCAGATGGTCAAGCGCGGCGCCGGCGGCATCCTGATCACCGGCTCGGCGGCGGGCAACATGCCGATCCCGAACAACGCCACTTACGCCGCCTCGAAGGCCTTCGCGAACACCTTCTCCGAGTCGCTGCGTGGCGAGGTGAAGCCGCTGGGCGTGCACGTCACCCTGCTCGCCCCCGGCCCCGTGCGCACCGAGCTGCCCGATCCGGAGGACCGCTCCACCGTGGAGAAGGTCGTTCCCGAATTCCTCTGGGTCAACACCGAATACACCGCGCGGATCTCCATCGATGCATTGGAGAAGAACCAGATGCGCATCGTGCCCGGCCTGCTCTCGAAGGGCATGTCGCTGGCCGGTTTCTACACCCCGCGCCGCATCATGGCTCCGATCGTCGGACAGGTGTACAAGAAGCTCGCGGGTAACTGATGCACCCCGCGGCTCCGGCTCCTCAGCTGCCGCATCGGCCGTTCCCCGCGATCCAGTACACCTGGGTCGCCGACAAGCATGCGGCATGGAGGGCAGCGCACTCCCTCGCACTCAGCATGATCTGGAACAAGCCGATGTGGGCGGTCTACTTGGTGTGCGTTGCGTTGTTGACGAGACGTGCCCTCCTTTACGGCGCCCGCGATGCCGCGGAGAACGTGGCCGTCCTCGCCGTGGTCCTCGTGATCGTCTACCTGTACTATCTAGCGCGCTATAGGCGGTCGACCACGGCACTTGCGGCACCGGGGGCCGTGTGGGCCTCAGGATTCGGATCCGACGGATTCATCCTGGTCACCCCGATCCACACCGAGATAGTCGACTACGCGGCGATCGGGAAGGTCCGCAAGGTGGCCTCGGTCGTCGTATGCCGATACAAGGCCGGCCTGTTGTACGACATCCTTCCGAACGCATTGGTGCCGGACCACGAGCTGGAGATCCTCCGCGCCGCGGCGAAGAAGAAGTAGCGGCCAGCAACAACTAAGTCCGGTCATTCGTCTTCACAATCGTGAGGACGAATGACCGGACTTTCGTGTGCGGTGATCGATCAGCGGCGACGCTTGGTGCCGAAGATGCTGCGGGAGAGCTCGCGACCGGCGCTGGACGCAGCGGACCGCAGGAAGGACTTGACCGCCGGGTTCTTCATCACGTCGGAGACCCAGCCGGACTCGTCCTCCTCCTTCTTCGGTGCGGGCGGCGGCGGGGGCGCCTGCTCGGCGGGCGCGTTCTCCTGCTGAGCCTGCTGAGCGTTCTGCGACAGCTTCTCGAACGCCGAGAGATTGTCCACCGTCTGCGAGTACTTGCCCCACAACGGAGACGCCTGTGCCGCAGAGCGGATCGCATCGTCGCCGATCGCCGACATCAGCGAGCGCGGGGCCCGCAGGCGGGTCCACGCCACCGGCGTCGGCGCGCCCTTGTCCGAGAGCACGGTCACGATCGCCTCGCCGATGCCGAGGCTGGTGAGCGCCTCATCGAGCTTGTACGCGGGCGAGGTCGGGTAGGTCTTCACCGTCTTCGACAGTGCGGCCTGATCCTCGGGCGTGAAGGCGCGCAGCGCGTGCTGGATGCGCGCGCCGAGCTGGCTGAGCACCGGGTTGGGGATGTCGGTGGGCAACTGCGAGCAGAAGAACACGCCCACGCCCTTCGAGCGGATCAGCTTCACCGTCTGCTCGACCTGATCCTTGAACGCCTTGCTGGCGTCGGCGAACAGCAGGTGCGCCTCGTCGAAGATGAAGACGAGCTTGGGCTTGTCCAGGTCTCCCGCCTCGGGCAGGTACTGGAACAGGTCGGCCAACACCCACATGAGGAAGGTGGAGAACAGGGTGGGCCGCGAGGCCTGATCGCCCAGCTCGAAGAGGGTGACCACGCCCTGTCCGCCTGCGGTGCGCAGTAGGTCGCCCATGTCGATCTCGGGCTCGCCGAAGAAGGTATCGCCGCCCTCGGCTTCGAGGTTCACCAGGGCGCGCAGGATGACTCCGGCGGTCTGCTTGCTGACGCCGCCGATGCCCTCCAGATCTGCCTTACCCTCGGCCGAGGTGAGGTACTGGATCACCGAACGCAGGTCCTTCAGGTCCAGCAGTTCGAGCTGGTTCTGATCGGCCCAGTGGAAGATCAGGCCGAGGGTCGACTCCTGGGTGGCGTTCAGCCCCAAGACCTTCGACAGCAGGATCGGGCCGAAGGAGCTGATCGTCGCGCGGATCGGGACTCCCACGCCGGTGGTGCCGAGGGAGACGAACTCCGTGGGCACGTTGGCAGGCTTCCAGTCGTCACCGGTGTCGGCGGCGCGGGCGGTGGTCTTGTCGTTCGCCTCGCCGGGCTTGGACAGACCGGCGAGATCGCCCTTGATGTCGGCGAGGACCACGGGAACACCGTTCGCCGAGAGCTGCTCGACGATGAGCTGCAGCGTCTTCGTCTTGCCGGTACCGGTGGCGCCGGCCACGAGGCCGTGGCGGTTCATCATGGCCAGGGGGATACGCACCTTGGCCGACGGGTCGACGGTGCCGTCCACCAGGACCGTGCCGAGCTCGAGGGCCGGTCCCGTGAAGTTGTAGCCGGCCGCGATCGTCTGCGCCGGGGAGTTCGCGTTCTCAGTCACGACGGCAACCCTAGCTTGGATACGCTGAACCGCGTGGACGACAAACTGGTATGGGTCGATTGTGAGATGACCGGGCTCGATACGGGTACGGACCGGCTGATCGAAATCGCGGCCCTGGTGACCGACGGCGACCTGAACATCCTGGGCGAGGGCGTGGACCTGGTGATCCACGTCGACGATGCCGCGCTGGAGGGCATGCCCCCGGTGGTGCAGGACATGCACGCCAAGTCGGGTCTGACCGAGGAGGTCCGGAAGTCGACGGTGACGGTCCGTGAGGCCGAGGAGGCCGTACTGGCGTACCTGCGCGAACACGTCGAGGCCGGCACGACGCCGCTGGCGGGCAACTCGATCGCGACGGACCGTCGGTTCATCGCGCAGGAGATGCCCGAACTGGACGGCTTCCTGCACTACCGGATGGTGGATGTCAGCTCGATCAAGGAACTGTGCCGCCGCTGGTACCCGCGGATCTACTTCGGTCAGCCCGACAAGGGCCTCGCCCATCGCGCGCTCGCCGATATCCGCGAATCGATCCGGGAGCTGAAGTACTACCGGAGCACCGCCTTCGTGCCCGCACCGGGACCGTCGACCGAGGAGATCACCGCGAAGGTCGCGGAGCTCGGTCCGGCCTGACACCGCAGGTCACGGCGCCGACGGAATCGATTCGCTTTCCGCGGCGTGCGTCGGGTAAAGTACTCCGAGCCTGGCGATCCCAGGCACCTGGTGGGTGTAGTTCAGTTGGTAGAGCACCAGATTGTGATTCTGGCTGTCGCGGGTTCGAGTCCCGTCATCCACCCCAACCGAGAGAGCCGGTTGACCAGCAGCGATGTTGGTCGACCGGCTCTTTTGCGTGGTCGGTCCCGCCTCGTTACGGCCACCGACACGTAACAGCGTCCTTGTAGACGACACACTCACGGCTTCCGGATGTTCCGTCACCCCACTTGACGTTCTGCACCTCCGGGCTCGCCCACGGCTGCCAGATCATTAAGCCCAACAGAAGCATTCCGGCGGTGAGCCAGCCCGCCGCGAAGCGGATCGATTTCGCCAATGCGAGCGCTTGCAGGTCCGTCATGAACTGGACGATAACATCGATTCAACACAGCAAATCGTTGTCGGAAGCCCCGCCCCTGTACCGCGACACGATTGCGAAATGGTCACTCAGGTCGGGCCAGCAGGCCACCGACCCACCAGTCCTGCGGTTCGCCGTGCAGCATCGCGCGCTGCCGGAGCAAACCCTCCACCTCGAAGCCCAGCGACTCTGCGACGGCGCGGGAGCCCGTGTTGCCGACCACCGCCCACCAGTCGATCCGATGGATACCGAGCGTGTCGAAACCCCACTGACACAACAGCCGCGCTGCCTCAACCGTGTAACCGCGCCGCCGATGCTCCGGCACCGTCCAATATCCGAGCTCGACGATCCCATCACTCTTGCGAGTGAGCTGACAGGTGCCCACCAGATCGCCGCCGGCGATCACCGCGAAGGCGTAGGCCTCGTCGGCCGCCCAGTCCCGAGCGGATCCGGCCACGAACTCACGAGCGTCATCGACGGTGTAGGGCGAGGGCACCGGCACGTACCGCTGGATCGACGGGTCGACACATGCCGCTGCGATCGCCGGAACGTCGGACACAACCGGGCACCGGAGGACAAGTCTGCCGGTCTGCAGCTCGACGAGGTCCATGACCGCAGTCTGCATCGGTCAACCGATCCGGACAATCGACTTTCCCGAGGCGACGACGACGCGCGGCCACCGTCCTAGGCGGGCGCCTTCTCCGCGAGCCGTGCAGCGCGATCGAATTCGTCGTCGATGATCTCGTCGGTCCGGTACGTCGCGAGGCTCACGCCGACCGCCACCACGAGGTTGGCGATGAAACCGGGGACGATCTCGAACAGGTCGATGGGCTTGAACTCGCCCCAGAGAAAGACGACAACGGCACCGGTGACGAGACCTGCCAGCGCGCCCTGATGGGTGAGCCGGCGCCAGAACAGCGCGAGCAGGACCACCGGTCCGAAGGACGCCCCGAACCCGGACCACGCGAATCCGACCAGATCGAGGATGCTCTGTGCCGGATCGATCGCGAGGACCACCGCGACCACTGCGACGAGGAGGACACCGAGCCGCCCGAGGCGCACGTAGGTCGAATCGGTGATGCCGACCGCGCGGCCCGTCTTCTCGGCGAAGATCTTGAACAGATCCTCGACGAGGGCCGACGAGCACACGACCAGCTGCGAGGACACGGTCGACATGATGGCCGCGAGGACCGCGGCCAGGACCAGCCCCGCGACGAACGGGTGGAACAGGATCTGCGACAGCAGTAGGAAGACCGTCTCCGGATCCTTCGGCGCGCGTTCGGGATTGATCGTGAAGTAGGCGAGACCGACCACTGCGGTGGCGATGGCTCCGCCCGCCGAGGCCACCATCCAACCGATACCGAACCGGCGTGCCGTCGTGGCCTCCTGCGGGGACCGCAGTGCCATGAAGCGGACGATGATGTGCGGCTGACCGAAGTAGCCGAGCCCCCACGCAGCAGCCGAGATCACTCCCAGGACCGAACCGCCCGCCACCAGGCTGAAGAAGTTCGGGTTCACCGACTCCACCGTGTCGACGGTGGTGCCCACGCCGCCCACCTGGATGAGCGCGGCGACCGGTACCGCGATGAGCGCCGCCAGCATGAGCAGCCCCTGCGCGACATCGGTGAGCGTCGCCCCCAGGAAACCGCCGAACAAGGTGTAGACCATCGTGACCACCGCGACGATGAGCATGCCGTGCACGTACGACACGCCGAAGGTGCTGTCGAAGAACTTCCCGGCCGCGACCATGCCACTGGAGACGTAGAAGGTGAAGAAGACCAGGATGATCACGCCGCACACCAGGCGCAATGATCGCGACGAATCCCGCAGACGGTGCTCCAGGAAACTCGGAATGGTGATCGAGTTACCCGCAACCTCCGTGTAGGAACGCAGCCGAGGAGCCACGAACTTCCAGTTCAGCCACGCCCCGATGGTGAGCCCGATCGCGATCCACGCCTCGATCAGCCCCTTGGCGTAGATCGCGCCGGGCAGACCCATGAGCAGCCAGCCGGACATGTCCGAGGCGCCCGCACTCAACGCGGCCACCCACGGTTTGAGTCCGCGCCCGGCGAGCATGTAGTCGTCGAGATTGTCCCGGGTACGGCTGTACGCAAACCATCCGATCCCCAGCATGGCGACGAAATACAGGGTCACTGCGATCGTCTGATACGTGGACTCCGACACGGATGTCTCCCTTCGAGTCGACAGCGCCATGGTAGCCAGTACACGGATGATGCACAGATCAACACCAAGTACGCCAAGCTGATTCGGTTCGATGACAGCTTCCGGCAAATGGTATGGTGGCGAACACATTTGTGCGGCGATTTCGGCGCGCGGACACTCACGACCGACATCCCTGGGAGGGTTGGATCTTGGCCGAAGGCACGCGCACGAGCAAGTCGCTTCGACGATGGGCGCAGTGCCTCCTCGCCACTGCGGCGGTCGGCCTCATGGCCGCGCCGCACGCCACCGCCGCTCCCGTTGCGCCGCCCGCCCCACCGAGCCCCGCCGCTCCGGCGCCCGGCGCACCCACGCCCGGAGCCCCCGCGCCCGGCACGCCGAACCGTCCGGCACCGTCGACCCCGGCGCCCGCGCCGTCGACCCCGAACCGTCCGGCACCGGCACCGCCCACGCAGAACCCGTCGCCGACCTCGGTGGCCCCCGGAGACCGCATCGACATCCTCCAGCGCTCCCTCGGCGGTGGCCGCTTCGAATCACTGCAGTGCACCATGGGCTTCGCCGTGACGGCCCCCAACGGCGAGCGCCTGGGAGTGACCGCCGGCCACTGCGGCAGCGCGGAACAGCCCGTGGGCGTGAAGAAGTGGATCGTGGGCGAGGTCGTGCAATCGGTGACGCCGAAGGTCACCGAGGACCCGAAGCGACCGGGGCACTTCTCCCCCGTCGACCCGTTCCAACCCGACTGGGCCACCTTCCGGCTCACCGATCCGTCGGTGAAGCTGCTGGCCTCGTCCCCGCAGGTCGCGCCACGGCTGACCGGTGTGGCCCGCCCGGGTGACCCGGTGTGCCAGCTGGGTTCGGTGAACGGACACCGCTGCGGCACCGTCACCAAGGTGATGAACGACTGGGTGGTCACCGACATCGTCACCACGCAGGGCGACAGCGGCGGGCCGCTGATCCGCACCACGGACAACGCGGCGCTGGGCATCATCACCGACGCGGTGACCCTGACCGACAGTGACAGCGGCGCGGTGAAGCAGCGCCTCACGCAGTACTACTCGATCAACGCCGTCCTCCGCGCCGCGGGGAACGCGCAACTCGCCACCCGATAGACGCACCCGGACGGCCGGGGCTGGCTACGATTCCGGCATGACCGCGCCCGCCTCGCTCAAGTCCCGGTTCCTGCAGCTCGGCCGCCATCGCGCGGTGGCCCGTGCCATTCGCGCCACCGTTCCGCTCGACAAGGCCATCACCCGCCTGAGCGGTGGGCGCGTACATCTCGTGCCTGAGGCCCTGCTCCCCCAGATCACGCTGACCACGGTGGGGCGTCGCAGTGGCGTGGCGCGCGCCGTCCCCCTGTTGTACGTCAACGACGGCGAGGACTTCGTGGTGATCGCCTCGAACTTCGGCCAGGAGAAGCACCCCGCCTGGTCGTACAACCTGGAGGCCAACCCCGACGCCGAAGTCCTGCTCGGCACTCGCCGCATCCCGGTGCGTGCGCGCAGGATGACCGAATCGGACCGTAAGCGCCTGTGGCCCAGCATCACCGCGATGTGGCCCGCGTACGACGACTACATCGACTGGGCGGGCGATCGCACCATCAAGCTGTACCGCCTGACGCCCCGGTAGCCGATTCGGCCGGCACCAGGAACGGCCCCACGACGTCGGTCTCCACCGCGCGAGCGGTCACCGCGGCGCGGGCCGGCGGGAGGTCGACGGCGCCGAAGGCACCCGCCGCGGTCGCGATCGTCAGCGTGAGTACCCGTGCCCGCCGCTGGAAGAAGGTCTCGGTGGTCACGAAACCGATGACGCCGTCGAATTCGAGCACGGTGCGGGTGCGGGCCACCGTGTCCGCACCGACAGTCGTGCCCAGGTTGCGGTAACGCGTGCTCGCCAGCGGGATCGCGGCGAGCAGGAGCACGACGGCCAGACCGGCGGGAAGAATCCACCACCAGCCCGGCGCGGTGAAGGCCACTGCCACCAGCAGTACCGCGGGGATCGCGGACGCCAGAAGCGCCCGCGTGCGGCGCCGACGCAGCGCTGCGGTTCCGTGCGGGACGAGGGTGGCCTCCATCGCCCCCGGCCTACCGAGCACGTCGTCCGCGACGCGGATCGCTTCGCTGCGCGGCGCCGGCGGCAGCAGGCTGGGGTTGCGGTCGGTGCCGGTGGCGATCGCCCTCAGCTTGGCGCCTCCGGGGATACGCATCAGCACCGGCTCGTGGATCTGCACGCCGCGCACGCGCCTGCGCTCGATTGTCGCCGCCACCGTGGACACCAACCCGCGGCTGGTGTGCAACGCACCGTCGGACCGCCGGACGAGGCGGAAGCCCCAGAAGGCCAACGCGTACGCCAGCACCGAGATGAGCGTGGACAGTAGCAGGACCAGCACGATCGCACCGGGGATCACCACCGCGGCACCCAGATCGAGGATCTTCACCAACCAGGATTCGGCGATCTCCGACCCGCGTTCGCGCAGGCCCGCCTCGTCGACCACCCGGAACCCGATACCGGCACCCGCCGCGACAACGGCGAATCCGGTGAGCGAGAACGGCGCGAAGCGCAGCCACGCGGGCTGCAGGCGGGCCAGCTCTTCCTCGGTGACGGCGGGTGCAACCGGCGCGACGGGCTGCTCGCCGTCGTCACTCGGAGCGGGGTCCGCAGCGACCGGGCTGCGGCGCAGCAGCTCGTGCCCGAGGCGCTCGGCGACGTCGGCGGGGATCGGGTCGAGGACCAGGGCGGACTCCTTGCCGCCGACCCCCGTGCCCACTTCCACCTTGCGGAGCTTGAGAATCCGCTCGATCGGCCCCGCCGTCACATCGACGCTGCGGATGCGGTCCCGTCGGGCCGTGGCGGAAACGCGGCGCAGCAGGCCGTGCCGCAGTTCCAGCTGATCGTCGGTGACCCGCCAGCGGGTGGTGAGCCAGGGCAGCAGGCCAACCAGCACACTGATGCCGAGGCCGATCACGATGATCACCGTGGGCCCCGCCGTACGGCCCAGGACGAAGACACCGATGAGCGCGGGGATCAGCGACGGCAGAGCGCGGATCACCCGCGTGCCGATACCCCACGGGGAGAGCCGGTTCCAGCCCTGATCATCAGGTTGCGTCATCGGTGTCCTCCGCGGCGCTCACGGTGAGGCTCGCCGCGATCGACTGCGCAACCTCGGTCGGCAGGCCCGAGATGCGCACCGTGCCCGCCGACGAGGCGGTGGTAACCGTGACCGTCGACAGACCGAAGGACCGTTCGAGCGGTCCCGCGACAGTGTCGATCACCTGCACGCGCGACACCGGGATCAGCACGCGGGTGCGCGTGAGCCAACCCGCCTGCGAGTACACCGCCACGGGATTGATCTCCCAGCGATGGAAGGCGTACCGGAACCGGGGCATCACCACGAGGTGGGCGGCGGCGGCCGCCGCCAGCAGGACGAAGACGACGGCGGTCACGAACCACGGCATATCGGGCACGAGGGCAACGGCGATCGTGACCACGGGGATGATCACGATCCACCGCAGTGCGGCGCGAACAGCCCACCAGGTCTTGGCCTTCGGCGAGACCTGATGCGCCGGTGGCCGCAGCACCTCGTCGGCACCGTCGACGGCGGGAACTCCGGGGGCGGTCATGTTCCCACCTAAGCACGGCTTCCACGCCGGGACCACCACCCGGCGGTTATCGTGACCGACAGGAGGGCAGATGACGACACATCCCGACGAATTGGCGGGCCTCACCGGCCTGTTCACCGACGAGGAACACCAGATCGCGGCATCGGTGCGAGCGCTGTGCGCCTCCGAGGTCGAGCCCCACATCGGACGGTGGTTCGAGGACGGCGAGCTCGACGATCCCCGCGGCCTGATGCGCTCGCTCGGCTCGCTCGGCGTGCTGGGCATGCACCTGGACGGCTACGGCTGCGGCGGCATGTCGGCCACCGCGTACGGCGTGGCCTGCCTCGAACTGGAGGCGTGCGATTCGGGCTTGAGGTCGATGGTCTCCGTGCAGGGCTCGCTGGCGATGTTCGCGATCTGGCGCTGGGCGAGCGAGGAGGAGAAGCAGCGCTGGCTGCCCGGTATGGCCACCGGCGAAATGGTGGGCTGCTTCGGCCTCACCGAGCCGGACCACGGCTCCGACCCCGCCCACATGCGCACCCGGGCCCGGCGCGACGGCGGCGACTGGATCATCGACGGCCGGAAGATGTGGATCACCAACGGATCGCTGGCCGATGTCGCCGTGATCTGGGCGCAGACCGACGAGGGCATCCGCGGCTTCGCGGTGCCCACCTCGACACCCGGCTTCACGGCCAACACCATCAAGCACAAGATGTCGTTGCGGGCCTCGGTGACCTCCGAGCTCGTGCTCGACGGTGTGCGCGTGCCCGATTCCGCCACCTTCCCCGAGGTGCGCGGACTCCGCGGACCACTGTCCTGCCTGAGCGAGGCGCGGTACGGCATCGTCTGGGGAGCAATGGGTTCGGCGCGGACCGCGATCGAGTGCGCGCAGCGGTACGCGGTGGAGCGGGAGCAGTTCGGCCGGCCGATCGGTGGTTTCCAGCTGACGCAGCAGAAGTTGGCCGATATGTCGCTGGAGTACGTGAAGGGGGTGCTGCTGGCCGTGCATCTGGGCCGACTGAAGGACGCGACCGGCCTTCGCCCGGAACAGGTCTCACTCGGCAAGCTGAACAACGTGCGCGAGGCGATCGAGATCTGCCGCACCGCCCGCACGATCCTGGGTGCCAACGGCATCTCGCTCGAGTACCCCGTGATGCGGCACGCCAACAACTTGGAGAGCGTGCTCACCTACGAGGGTACCGTGGAGATGCACACGCTGATCCTGGGCCAGAAGCTGACGGGCCAGGACGCCTTCCGCTGATTCCCCACGGTCCCGGATACACCCCCTGAGCAGCCGATTTCATTTTTCCGGCGTCGTCTTGCTAGAGTTCTTCAGCACGCAGCGAGCAGGAGCGAGCAAGCGAGCGCCATTAGCTCAATTGGCAGAGCAGCTGACTCTTAATCAGCGGGTTCGGGGTTCGAGTCCCTGATGGCGCACAATCACTGAGAAGGCCGGGCAGATGCCCGGCCTTCTCGCGTTACCGGGGTCACTGACAGGTTCACGACGCTCACGCTCCTGTGTGATCGTCGGTCCGCCCGCAAAGATGACCGCCATGCCTGATAACCGACGATTACCAGTTCTTCGGGTCTCCGAACGCACCACCTGCAGCCTCCGAAGCCGCAGCGAAGGCGATCCAGCCGACGAGCGCGACAATCACCATGCCGACCACCAACGTGAAGCGCCACACCGCACGCCAACCAGTCGGCTCCGAGTATGAGGCACCTGGCAGGCGTTGACTCAGGACGACGAGCCCGATACCGACGGCGCCTCCGACGACGATCGCGACCCCGGCGAGAGGCACGGTTATCCGGCCGATGACCACTCCGAGTCCCAGCGCGCAGCAACCGAGTCCGACGAAGCCTCGCCGGCCCACTCGCTGAATCGCCTGCAGAGGAGAATAGAGCTTGCTATCAGCACGGGCGACCCCGAGCCACGCGAACAGCGGCATCAGATAGGCGGCGGCCAGCGCGTCGACGACGAACGCCGCAATGCCGTACTGATCGCTCCCCACCCAACCACTATGTCAGATCATGGACTATCGATTCATCGCCATATTGCCGGGGCGGCACTTGACCCTTCTATTATTAGCTTGGCAAAGGTAAGCTCCTCGGTGAGCCTGGGGAGGCCACCTCACTTCACCCGTGCACCGCAGCGTTCTCCCCAGGCTTCCTACTTGCCCTTTTCGGCCCCGTCGGGATCCTCGGGCTCGTCGTCGTCCGACTTGCCGGCGCCGAATCCGAAGGCCGCCGCGATCGCGACGCCGATGCCCATCCCCATTCCGATGCCCAGGCCGGTGTTGTCCAGCACGACTCCGAGCGCCGCACCGACGCCCGCGCCGAGCGCGATACAGATCGCCAGCATGTTGTAGCCGCGGTCGTCCCAGGGCCCTTTCGGAGCCTTGTCATCGCTCATACCCGCACGGTACCGCCTCCGACAACGCCCCGGGCCGCCGCTAGAATCGGGAGCAATCGGTCTCACTGCCGTCCGCCGATCGCTTCTGCTCAACCCCGGGGGTTCTTCATGCGTTTCCGCCGTCCCGCGTCTCGCCGCGCTCTGACCGCCACTCTGGCGGGGCTTGCGACGGTCTCGCTGCTCGCGGGGTGCACCAGCACCGCGAACGACGCACTGCCCCTCCCGCCCGCGGACCAGAAGATCACCGACTCCACCCCTTTCTTCGACCTGCTCCGGCCGCAGATCACCGCCAGCGTGAAGAACGGCGCGGTGGGCGTGGCCCCGGGCGCGCCGGTGAAGGTCTCGGTGGCCGGCGGCACGCTGACGAAGGTGGTGGTGACCAATCCCGACGGCAAGCAGGTGCAGGGCGCACTGAGCCCCGACGGTCGCAGCTGGCAGAACTCGGAGCCCCTCGGCTACAACAAGCAGTACAAGCTACGGGCCGAGGCCAACGGCGTGGGCGGCGTGAACGTGGCCAACTCCACCTTCACCACCGAATCACCCAACAGCCTCACCCAGGCCTACCTGTCCACCGCGGACAACTCGGTGGTCGGCATCGGCCAGACCGTGGGCGTGAAGTTCGACGAGAAGATCGGCGACCGCCTGGCGGCGCAGCGCGCCATCAAGATCGTGACCGACCCACCGGTCGAGGGCGCCTTCTACTGGATCAGCCAGTCCGAGGTGCGGTGGCGCCCCGAGAGCTTCTTCAAGCCCGGCACCAAGGTGAACATCGACGTGAAGATCTACGGCGTCGACCTCGGTAACGGGCTGTTCGGCCAGAAGGACGTGTCCTCCAAGTTCACCGTGGGCGACGAGGTGATCACCACCGTCTCCGACAAGGACAAGATCGTCCGCGTCACCCGCAACGGCAAGCTCGAGAAGACCATGCCCACCTCGATGGGCGGCACGGGCAACGAGACCCCCAACGGCACCTACATGATCGGCGACCACCGCGAGAACATGATCATGGACTCGTCCACCTACGGCGTTCCGGTCAACTCCCCCAACGGATACCGCACGCAGGTGGACTACGCGATCCAGATGTCCTACAGCGGCATCTACCTGCACAGCGCGCCGTGGTCGGTGAGCCAGCAGGGCGTGACCAACGTGAGCCACGGGTGCCTCAACGTGAGCACCGAGAACGCGCTGTGGTTCATGCAGAACACCAAGCGCGGCGACATCGTGAAGGTGACCGATACCGCCGGCCCCGTGCTCGAAGGCGCCGACGGGCTAGGCGACTGGAACGTTCCGTGGTCCGTCTGGAAGGCCGGCAACGCCAAGGTCGGCTGACGCCGCCTCGTCGGTCCGCACGGCGTCGTCCGGCTCGACGGTCCGCTCCGCCTCGGCGAAGCCCGGACGGGCGTTGCCGACGAAGGCGCGCAACCAGTCCCGCAGTACGACGATCCGGTTGCCCATCCCCGCCAGGTAGTACAGGTGCACGGCCAGCCAGCCGACCCAGGCGATGAATCCGGTGAGCTTGGGCAGGTTCATCGGCGGATCGATCACGGCGTTCGGGGTGTCGATCATCGCCATGCTGCCCTTGTCCAGGTAGCGGAAGTGCGTGCCGGGCCCCTTGACGCCGCGGATGATGTCGGCGGCGTGACGGCCCTGCTGCATCGCGACGGGGCTCTGTCCGGGGAGGTTGTTCAGGTTCGTCATATCGCCCAGGGCGAAGACGTCCGCGCGACCGCCGACGGTGAGGTCGCGGTTGATGAGCAGCCTTCCGGCACGGTCGGTCTCGCACCCGGTGGCCTCGGCGAGCAGCCCGGCGAGCGGGTTGGCCTTGACCCCGGCCGACCAGACGACGGTGCCCGCCGGGACCGTGCGCTCGACGCCGGTCTCGTCCTTGACGGTGACCGCACCGTCGTCGATCGCGGTGACGAAGGTGTCGGTGAGCACGTTCACGCCCGCCTTCTCCAGCGTGGCGCGGGTGAAGGCCGAGAGCTTGCCGCCGTACACGGGCAGCACGTCGCCGGCACCCTCGACCAGGTTGATGCGCACCTCGGCGCCGCCCTGATGGGTCCGCGCGAGCTCCGCGATCTGACCGGCGACCTCGACGCCGGTGGCACCGGCGCCGACGATGACGAAGTCGCGCAGCACGTCGTCCGCGGTGGCCTCGAAGGCCCGGAGGACCTGCTCGCGCAGCGCCTTGGCATCGTCGAGGGTCTTGAGCGCGAAGGTGCGCTCGGCCCACTCGTCGTGACCGAAGTAGGCCTGCGCGGCACCGGCCGCGACGATCAGGTAGGTGTAGCCGATCTGCTCGATACCGTCGTCGGTGGCGTAGGTGATCACCTTGCGGTCGGCGTCGACCGCGGTGACGTAGCCGGTGATCACGTCGACGCTGCGACGACGGCGCAGGACCTCGGCGATGGGCGGGGCGATCCGCGCACCGTCGACCACACCGGTCGCGACCTGGTAGAGCAGCGGCTGGAACAGGTGCTCGCCGTTCGCCGAGATGAGGGTGGTCTCGATGTTCGACTTGGCCAGCTGCTTCGCGGCGGCGAGGCCGCCGAATCCCGAGCCGATCACCACGACGTGGGTGTTGCGCATGATCGCTCTCCTTCCGCTTCTCGGGCCTGGTAGGCGGCCCTTTCCGTTCCCTATGCCACTACTCTTGTCGATAATTCGAAGCGTTTCAACGCGCTCCACCACACACTTTTCGATGCAATCCATCTGTTTTGCTCATACTATGGAGGAATGGAGTTCCGGCAGCTCGAGTACCTGGTCGCCGTGGCGGACACCGGCGGTTTCTCCCGCGCGGCGCAGCGCTGCTTCGTCTCCCAGTCGGCGGTGAGTCACCAGATCGCGGCCCTGGAGAAGGAACTGGGCGCCGACCTGTTCGAACGGGCGGGGCGCACCGTCCGGCTCACCGATGCCGGCGAGGTGCTACTCCCCCGCGCCCGGGACCTGCTGCGACTCCGCGACGAGGCCGTCGACGCCGTCCGGCCCCGCCCCGACCGCATCCGGCTCGCGGCCAACATGTCCTTCGCGCGCTCGGCTCTCGGTGCGATCGCCGACGTGCGCGGACGGCACCCCGAGGCGGAGGTCGACTTCCTCATCAAGCCCTTCGCGCAACGCATCGCCGCGGTCACCGCGGGCGAGGCGGACCTCGCACTGGTCCGCGGCCGGGTAGACGAACCCGGCCTCTACCTCGAACCCTTGTGGGTGGATCAGCTCCTCATCGCCTTCGCGCAGCGGCACCCGCTGGCAGCCCTCGGGCGGGCCCCCACGGCGGCCGAACTCGCGGAGTACCCGCTGCTCCTGCCACCCGCGAACGAGCAGGTGCTGCTCCACCAGCTGGTGACCCGGGTGTTCGCCGCGGAGGGTCTGGAGGTCACGCTCGGACCCGAGATCCGCGACGGGCACCCCGTGACGCTGGAGCTGATCAACCACCCCGACGGCTGGACGCTGCTCTACGAGGACCCGCGGCAGCCGGGCGTGGTCAGCCGACGCAGCGCCGGGTTCTCGCTCCCGGTCGCCGCGGTGCTGCGCACCGACGCGGAGCCGAACCCGCTGGTGGCGGAGCTGCTGGTGGGACTGTCGAACGGCTATCGCCGGTCGTGATCAGTCCCGATGCAACAGGCGGCGGCCGAACGCACCGGCGGCGTCGACCGGCCCGGCGATCGCCTTCTCGGCGGCGGCGATCACCGCGTTCGGCCCGGCCAGCACCGCGTTGACCTTCTCGACCGCGGCATCCGCCCTGGCCAGAGTCGCGGTGAAGGAGGACAGCAGCCGCTCGAACTCGTCGAGGTTGCGGTTCACCCGCGCGAGAGTCGCGTCGAAGTCGGTCATGGTGGTGTCCATGCCCTGCATCGTCTGGCTCAGACCGTCGAGGACGGTGGTCGCCTGATCGATGGTGACATCGGCGTTGAGCGCAGCGCTCGCCAGATTGCGGATCCTGGCACGGCCGCGGCCGACCGTGTCATCCTGTGTGGCCATAGCGATACGGTAGCCGTATGAGCACCTCTTCGCGCCTGCAAGCGGGCGATTCCGCGCCAGATTTCACACTTGACGACCAGGATGGCAAATCCGTCTCGCTGTCGGACTACCGCGGGCGCCGCGTGGTCCTGTACTTCTACCCCGCCGCGATGACCCCCGGCTGCACCAAGCAGGCGTGCGATTTCCGCGACAACCTGTCCGATTTCGAGGCCGCGGGCCTCGACGTCGTCGGCATCTCGCCCGATAAGCCGGAGAAGCTCAAGAAGTTCGCCGAGCGCGACGGCCTGACCTTCCCGCTGCTGTCCGATCCGGATAAGCAGGTGCTTACCGAGTACGGGGCCTTCGGTGAGAAGATGATGTACGGCAAGACCGTGACGGGGGTGATCCGGTCGACGTTCGTGGTGGGCGCCGACGGAAAGATCGAGGTGGCGCAGTACAACGTGCGCGCCACCGGCCACGTCGCCAAGCTGCGCCGCGACCTGAAACTCTGAGAGGACCCGTCTTGGACCGCACCATCTACACCGAGGATCACCTGCAGTTCGGCTCCGCCGTGCGCGACTTCCTGCAGAAGAACGTGCTGCCGAACGCTGAGCAGTACATCGACGACAAGCTGATCGCGCGCGACGTGTGGCGCGGCCTCGGCGAGCAGGGCGTCCTCGGCTTGGAGATCCCGGAGGCCTACGACGGTGGCGAGGCGGACGACTACCGCTTCAACGCCATTGCGCAGGAGGAACTGGCGGCGGTCTCGATGGCCTTCGCCAGCTCGGTGGGCATCGACTTCGACATCACCACCCCCTACATCGTGCGCCTGGGCACCGACGAGGCGAAGCAGCAGTGGCTGCCCGCCATCGCCGCCGGCGAGGCCGTGGCCGCCATCGGCATGACCGAGCCCTCCGCGGGATCCGATCTGGCGGCGATCAAGTCCACCGCCGTGCGCAGCGGCGACGACTGGATCCTCAACGGCTCCAAGACCTTCATCACCAACGGCTACACGTGCGATGTCGCGGTGATCGCGGCGAAGACCAACCCCGACGCCAAGGCCCGCGGCATCTCGCTGTTCGCCGTGGACTGCTCCCTGCCCGGGTTCGAGCGCGGCCGCAAACTCGACAAGGTGGGCCAGCCCGAGGCCGATACCGCCGAGCTGTTCTACTCCGACCTGCGCGTGCCCGGCAGTGCGCTCATCGGCGAGGTGGACCGCGGCTTCATGCACATGATGGAGAAGCTGCCGCAGGAACGCGTCGGCTCGGCGGTCGCGAACGTCGCGCACGCCAAGCAGATCCTGGCCGAGACCATCGAATACGCCCGCGAGCGCAAGGCCTTCGGCCAGTCGATCGGCTCGTTCCAGCACAACAAGTTCCTCCTCGCCGATCTGGTGACCAAGATCGAGATGGCTCAGGCCTACGTGGATCAGGCCGTGCTCGCGCACGCCGAGGGCAAGCTGACCGCGGTCGACGCCGCGAAGGTCAAGTACGTCTCCGCCGAGGTCCAGAACTCCGTGCTCGACAGCTGCGTGCAGCTGCACGGCGGATACGGCTACATGCGCGAGTACCGCGCCGCCCGCGCCTGGATGGACGCCCGCGTCACCCGCATCTGGGCCGGTTCTTCCGAGATCATGAAGGAGATCATCGGTCGCGATCTGGCGCTGTAGCCGCGGGATAGGCTCCGGCTCTGAAGAGCTGCTGGTAGGGCACCGTCTGGACGCCGGACGGTGCCCTACTGCTCTTTCGCTCCCCCATCCAGCGCCGATGCGCGCGCACCGCGGTTCGTCCCCCACCCCACGATGTTCCTCCCGCGGGGACGGACGACGACGCAGGGGAATCGGCGAGGCGCGGGGGACGGACGACGATGCAGGGGAATCGGCGAGGCGTGGGGGACGAAATCGGCGGCCCCACTCCCGGCGGGGAGACGGTGTCCCCCTGATGCCGTGGCCTCCCTGCTCCAGCTGCGACGGGGAGGCCGGGCGAACGCGGGGAGGCGACGTCCCGGCAGGGAGCGGGCATTGGGGGTGAGCAGTGTGAGGAACGACGAAGGGCGCCACCGGAGAACCGGTGGCGCCCTTCGTTGATCGAGCTACTTCTGCGAGGCCTTCGTGATCACCGAGATGATCTTCGGGCGCAGATCGGACGCGGCGACGATCTCGTCGACCGAACCGACCTCGACGGCGCGGCGGATGCTGTGCACCTGGTCGAACTCCGCGGCCACCTCGCCCAGCTTCTCGGCGCGCACCGAGGCACGCACCTCCTCCAGCTCGGCGGCCAGTGCGGCACGCGCGGTGCCGGAGACACCCGCGATCCGGTCCTCCAGCGCCTTGACCCGCGGGTCGGCTCCGGTGCGGGAGTTGACCTCACCGGAGAAGACCACGGCCGCGGCGGGCGCGCCGCCGAGCACCGAGGCGAACGAGCCCTCGATGGCCAGCACCGTCATGTTCGGGTTGAGCCGCTTGGAGAACACCACGAAGGCGCCGCCGTGGTACCGCGAGATCACGCAGAACACGATGGGGCCCTTGAAGTTGACGATCGCACGACCGATCTCGGCGCCGTACTCCAGCTGGAGCTTGCGCAGCGACTCCGGCGAACCGTCGAAGCCCGACAGGTTGGCCAGCACCACCAGCGGACGGTTACCGCTGGCCGCGTTGATCGCGCGGGCCGCCTTCTTCGACGACTGCGGGAACAGCGTGCCGGCGGTGTAGGTGTCCGGACCGTCGGTGGCCGGGAAGCCCAGCCGCGGAACCGACTTGGACTCGATGCCGAGCAGAGCCACCGGGGTACCGCCGATGTGCACGTCCTGCACCACCGCGGTCTCCGCATCGGCCATGCCGGCCCAACGCTCCAGGATCGGGTGATCCTGATCCGACAGGGCGCGCATCACGGTGCGGATATCGAAGGGCTTCTTGCGGTCCGGGTTCTTCTCCGAGGAGAAGATATCGCCCACCGTGGTGAAATCGCTGTCGGCGATCCGGTGCGGGAAGGCCGTGATGTCGCGGTCCGACGGATCGTTGGTCTGCGATGCGCGCGGAGCGGCCTCGCCCGGCGCGACGTAGGTGTGCGCGTAGTGCCGCATGAGGATGTCGCGCGCGCCCAGCAGATCCGGCGCCCAGTACTGCGCCTGGCCGTTCGGACCCATGATCCGGTCGTAGCCGCCGATGCCGAAGTTGTCCTCGGCGGAGACGCCGCCGGAGAAGTCCAGCGACTGCTTGCCGGTGAGCACCATGGCCGACTCCGGGGTCATCACCAGCACACCCTTGGTGTGCATGAGCATGGTGGCCTCGGCGTTCCAGTACGGCTGCGCGCCCACGTTGATGCCGGCGGAGACGATGTTGATCTCGCCGCCCTCCTGCGTGAACTCGACGATCTTCTTGAGCGCCTCGGCCACCCAGTCCATGTTCTCGGTACCCGAGTCCATGGAGATGCGGGCACCGGCGGACAGGGCGTACCACTCGACCGGCACCTGCATGCGGTCGGCGAGATCGATCGCGGCGATGATCCGGCGACACTCCCCCTCGGCGAGCGCACCGAGCGACTTGGTCGGATCGCCCAGCAGCAGCACGCGGGTGATGCCCTCGGGGTACTCGGGAGTGGCGGTCTTGATGACGCCCGCCACGATGCCCGCCGTGTTGCGGCCCTTCGGCCGGTTCACCGGAACCAGGACGTCGGCGATATCGCCGTCGGCCAGGTCGTACTCGGTGAAATCGCCCAGCAGGCCCGTCAACTCGTACGGGTAGGCGGTGTTGCGGCTCGCGGCGCGCAGCACCTTCTGGCGATAGCCGTCGATCGGCTCCACCGGCTCGTCGCTCGGGCCGCCCTCGAAGAACACCGCGTTCCCGGTGGGGCTCAGCGCGATCCGCACCTCGGTCTTGGAAAGCACACCCGCATCGTCGCTGCGCCGGCCGATGAACAGGACCTCCTCGAGGCCCGCGCCCGCGGCGATCGACTCCACGTGCCGCACCACCTCCGCGATATCGGCCTCGCTGAGGTCGATCGGCGGCCAGATGTACATCACGATCCGGTTGGTGGGCAGGCGCTTCGCCGAGGGCTGCGCCGCCTGGGCCCGGCGGATCGAGTCCACGCAGGTGGCCAGCACGATCTCGGCCGCCGGCAGCGCCAGCAGGTTCCCCTTGCCGTCGCGGACCGCCGTGAGGTCGCGGACCTGGGCGAAGGCCACCAGGCGATCGTCCGCCGGGTTCTCCTTGGCGACGGCGCGGTACAGGTACACCTCCTCGTCGTCCGAGGACGGCAGCCGCGTGAGATCGAAGCGGCGCAGCCGCTCCAGCTGCATGCGCTGCGCGATGTACGGGTGCAGGCCGCGGATCAGGCGGTCCTCGGCGACGCCGTTGGCCGCCGACCGGAAGGTGAAGTGGTGGTGCATCACCGAGCCGTCGGTGCCCGCGACGGTGACCGTGACGCGCCGGACCTGCGGCGGCAGCGGGTGGGCGCTGAGCGCGTTGTCGAGCACCACCGCCATCTCGTCGAAGTCCTCGGGCTGCTGCTCCCAGCTCAGGTAGATGTCGGCGTCGACCGACGCCGCGCCATCGGCGACCTTCGCCAGACCGGTGATCGCACCGGGCAGGCCCCGGTAGTCCACCGCGGTGGAGGCCAGCAGCGCACCGTCCTTCTCCGCGACCACGAAGACCGTGCCGTCCACGTCCTGCGTGCGGACGTCGCCGAGGCCCTTGTTGCCGTAGTACCGGCGCGTGAGAACCTCGAGCATCACGGTGTTATCGGACTGCGCGCCCGAGACCAGGCGCTCGCCCAGCAGCGCCACCAGCGGCTCGGTGCTGCGCACCATCTCGCCGATGCGATCGGCGCGGTCGGCGGCGTCGGCCTTGCCGTCGAGGTAGGTCAGGTTCTCGCGGACCTGCGAGTACACCGACTGCCGGTTGCCGTGCAGCAGCGGCTGACCGAACCACGCGAAGACCACGCCGCGGGCGAGATCGGCGATCGCCGGGTACCGCGACTGGGTGGCACCGATCAGGCGCTCCAGCGTGGGCCGCGCCTCCGCCGATGCGGCCGGGGCCGGCTCGCGCAGCCACTTGCGCAGCAGCGTGGTGATCGCACCGACGGTGTCCTTCGGGCGCTGCAGCGCGAGGAAGATGCGGAAGACCGCACCCTCCAGATCGGACGTGCGCTCCAGCTCGGTGATGCCGTAGTGCGACAGTGCCGCCGTCAGCTTCGCCTGGAAGATCTCGGGGATGCCGGCCCGCTCGACGTCGAGGCTGCGCAGGTAGGTGTGGAAGTGCTCGCGCGGGCTGTGCACCTGATCGTCGCTGACCGCGCTCCGCAGGCTCAGCTCGGCGAGGTCGGCGAAGACGCCGGCCAGGGCCAGCTCGTCGGCGACCGGGCCCGCGCCGACCTCGGTGCGAGCGGCCAGGTAATCGTCGAGCACGCGCCGATCGTCGGCGGGATCGCGATCGAAGCCGAGCAGCAGGCTGCGCAGATCATCGCGCCCGCGCGCGGCGCGGGCCTCGGCATCGGCGGCGTCGGGCTCGGTGACCAGGTCGAGCGGTGCCGCCTCGCCCACACCGGCGGCCTCGGCCTCGTCGCTCAGGGGCTCCAGGCGCAGCATCGCCGCACCGGCCTCCACCTGGCTGCCGACGGTGACCGTGATCTCCTTGAGCTTGGCCGAGAACGGCGCGCGCAGCACCGTCTCCATCTTCATCGATTCGAGCACCAGGATCGGGGCACCCGCCTCGACCTCATCGCCCACCGACAGCGGCACGGCCACCACGAGAGCCGGTGCGGGAGAACGGACAACGCCACCCTCATCGCGACTCACGCGGTGCGTGACACCGTCCACATCGACCACGTGCACGGGGCCGTGGGTGCCGGTGGTGAGCCGGTACCGGACGCCGTTGACCACGGCCTGCCCGGTGTGATTGTCGAACCGCTCCAGATCGACGTCCGCGGTGCGGACCTCGGGGCCGTTCTCGATCACCAGGCGGAAGCGGTGCGCGCCCGTGCGGGCGACCCGCACGCGGTAGCTCGCACCGCGCAGCTTGAAGTCGAGCGGCTGACCGCTCTCGTGCTGCACCTGGGGACGGCCGCCGGAAGCGGTGGCGAACAGACGCTGCAGCTCGGCCCGCTCCTCATCCTCGTAGGCGTCGATCGCAGCGGAGGCGAGAGCGACGGCGGTGTGCCGGTCGGCCACCAGGCGGCCCTCGCCGCGCACGCGGTCGATCCACCCGGTATCGGCGCTGCCGTCGATGACCTCGGGCTGGTTCAGCAGATCGAGCACGAAGCTCTTGTTGGTGGCGCCGCCCTCGATGATCACGCGGGTCTCGGTCATGGCGCGGCGCAGTCGGCCCAGGGCCTCGTCGCGGTCGCTGCCGTACGCGATCACCTTGGCGATCATCGAATCGAAATCGGCGGGGATGGTGTCACCCTGCGAGACGCCGGTATCGATCCGGATGCCCGGGCCCGCAGGCAGGTCCAGCAGCGCGATCCGGCCGGGGGCCGGTGCGAAGTCGCGGTCGGGATCCTCGGCGTTGAGGCGGGCCTCGATGGCGTGCCCGCGCTCGGTGGGGCGCTCACCGTCGAGCTTGCCGCCGGAGGCCACGTGCAGCTGCGCGCGCACCAGGTCGAAGCTGTTGGTGACCTCGGTGATCGGGTGCTCCACCTGCAGGCGGGTGTTCACCTCGAGGAAGGCGAGCAGATCGTCGCCCGGGTGGTAGAGGAACTCGACGGTGGCGGCACCGCGGTAGCCGACCTTGATGGCGAGGCGCTCCGCGGACTCCTTGAGCCGCTGCACCTGCTCCGGTCCGAGCACCGGCGAGGCCGACTCCTCGATCACCTTCTGGTTGCGACGCTGCACCGAACAGTCGCGCACGCCGAGCGCCCACGCCGTCTCACCGTCGGAAATCACCTGGACCTCCACGTGGCGGGCACCCGTGACCAGGCGCTCCAGGAAGACGACGCCGCTGCCGAAGGCGCGCTCGGCCTCCTCGCGGGTACGCAGGTAGGCCTCTTCGAGATCGGCGTCCGAGGCGACCATGCGGATACCGCGACCGCCGCCGCCCGCGGTGGCCTTGAGCATCAGCGGGTAGCCGATGTCCTTCGCCTTGTCCTTGGCCTCCTCCAGCGTCTCCACCGGGCCGCGGCTCCACGGTGCGACCGGGACGCCCACCTCCTCGGCGATCAGCTTGGCGCCGATCTTGTCGCCCAGCTGACGCATCGCGTCGGCGCTGGGGCCGACGAAGGTGACGCCCACCTCCTCGCACTTCTCGGCGAAAGCGGGATCCTCGGCGACGAAGCCCCAGCCCACCCACGCCGCGTCGGCGCCGGTGTCCTTGAGGGCCTGGCCGAGCAGCTCCAGGTTCAGGTACGGGCGGGCAGATGCGGGCCCGAGGTCGTAGGCGATGTCCGCCTCACGCACGAAGGTCGCGTTCCGATCCACGTCGGTGTAGAGGGCGACGGTCTCGATCTGCTGACCGGTTTCGGCGGCCAGGTCGCGCACGGCATGGATGAGGCGCATCGCGGCCTCGCCGCGGTTCACGATGGCGATTCGGCTGAACACTCGCTGTTTCCCTTTCGGATATGTCAGGTACGGGGCTGGCCCGCGCTCAAGTCTTCTCGATCACCGCGACCGCAGCCGCGGTATCACCGTCGTGGGTGAGTGAAACATGGATCGTCGCGTCCGGCCCGAGGTCGTCCGCGATCCGTCCGTGGACGCGCACCGCGGGGCGGCCCCAGGCGTCCGAGACCACCTCCACCTCACGCGCTCCGATCTCCTTCTCGGCGGGCCGCTGAGCGTAGTAACCCGACGAGAACGCTTTGAAGACCGCCTCCTTGGCCGCCCACCGGGCTGCCAGCGACCGGACGTCGCCGGCGGCGTCGCGCCGCTCGGCCGGGCTGAACGACGAGAGCATCGTCGTGCCCGGCCGGGCGAGCTGCTCGGCGAAGTCGGGAACGTTCACCAGATCGATCCCGACACCCACCACAGCCATGGCGGGCAGCCTATCGGCTACTGGCATCCACCGGCGCACGACGTCCCGTCGTACGTGCCGTCGCGTCCCAGGCGCAGGTCGTCGTCCAGCAGCAGCGCGGCCTCGCGGCTGTCCGTGGTCTCCGACGAGGAGTCGGCGCCGAAGCGGCGACCCGCCGGGGGCTTGCGGTACAGACCCGACCGGCCGCACATGGCCGACAGCACCGCACGCCGTCCGGCGACCTCCCGCTCCCGGGCGGCCGCGATGTAGGCGGCCCGCTCCTGCGGCGCCAGCGAGGCCAGGAAGGCATCGCGGTGCACCACCGCGATCAGGCCCGAGACGTGACCGAAGCCCAGTGAGGTGAGCAGGCCCGCCTTGGGACGGAAGCCCTCCCCGAAGCGTGCCGTCTCACGCAGCCACACCAGGTGCGGGTACTTGCGCATCTCGTCGTCCACGCAGTCCAGGCTGCGGTTCGGGGGAACCACGCCCTCGTTGAGCATCTGGCACATGCCGATCAGCTGGAAGGCCGCCGCGCCGCCCTTGGCGTGACCGGTGAGCGACTTCTGCGAGACCACGAACATCGGGGCGCCCTCGCTCCGGCCGATCGAGGCGGCGATCCGCTCGTGCAGGTTCGCCTCGTTCGGATCGTTGGCGTTGGTCGAGGTGTCGTGCTTGCTGATGATCGACACGTCGTCCGCGGCCACACCCAGACGCTGCAGGCTGCGCGCCATCGGCGACTGCGCGCCGCCCGCCGCCACCGACAGCGCACCCATACCGGGCGCCGGGATGGAGGTGTGCACACCGTCGCCGAAGCTCTGCGCCCACGCCACCACGCCGAGGACCGGCAGGCCCATCTGCGCGGCGATGTCGCCGCGGGCCAGCAGGATGGTGCCGCCGCCCTGCGACTCGACGAAGCCCGACCGGCGGCGGTCGTTGGCGCGCGAGAAGCGGCGCGGGTCGATGCCCTTGGCGAGCATCTTCTCGCTGTCGGCGGTGGCCTGCATCATGCCGAAGCCGGTGATGCCCTCGATCGACAGGTCGTCGAAGCCGCCGGTCACGGCGAACAGGGCCTTGCCGACCTTGATCTTGTCGACGCCCTCCTCGACCGAGACGGCCGCGGTGGCGCACGCGGCGACCGGATGGATCATCGCGCCGTAGCTGCCCACGTAGCTCTGCACCACGTGCGCCGCGACGACGTTTGGCAGGGCCTCCTGCAGGATGTCGTTCTGGTTCGGCTCGCCCAGCAGGGTATTGATGAACAGGTCGCGCATCGAGCTCATACCGCCCATGCCCGTGCCCTGCGTGTTGGCGACGTGCGCCGGGTGCACGTACTGCATCAGCTCGGCCGGCTCGAAGCCCGCGGAGATGAAGGCGTCGACGGTGGCCACCAGGTTCCAGATGGCCAGCCGGTCGACCGACTCCAACATCTCCGGGGAGATGCCCCAGTGGCTGGGATCGAAGCCGTCGGGCACCTGACCGCCCACGCTGCGCAGCAGCTTGGTGCGGCGCGGCACGCGGATCTCGGTGCCCGCCTTGCGGGTCACCTGCCACTCGCCGGTCTCCATCGGCACGGCGACGGTGTTCTCCGGGTCGGCGTCGACGAAGGCCCGGGCCTCCGCCTCGTTGGCGACCACGAAGGTCATGTCCTCCGGGAGGAAGACGGAGACCAGCAGCGGCGCCGTCTTGTCCTCGATGTCACCGTCGTCGCTGAACTCGCGGATGCCGCACCGCTCGACCACGGCGTCGTGGTACTTGTCGGCGAGCTCCGCCTCGGGCACCAGCTCGCCGGATTCGGCGTCGTACCAGCCGGGCTCGGGATCGTTCTCCCACGTGACCATGCCGGTCACCCAGGCCAGCTCGGCGACGCCTGCCGCGGAGAGCCGCTCGTCGACCTCCATCTCGAAGCGGGTGCGGGCGGAGCCGTACGGGCCCACCTCGCCGGCGCCCACGATGACGACCATGTCCTCGGGGCGGGCGTCGATGCCGTCCCACACGGGCTCGGTGATGGTGGCGACCGGGGCGCCCGGGAGCGCGGCGATGGTGCCCTCGTCCTCGGCCTCGGCGGCCTCGGCGAGGCGCGCCTCCATGGCCTGATCGGCGAGCGCCTTCATGTCCAGGCTCACGCCGCCCAGCCCACCGGTGAGGTCGGCGTACAGCGGCGCCTGCGCGGCGCGCTCACGCGCCTCCGGGGTGGCGTTGGCGAGCAGCTGATCGGCCATCTCGAAGGTCGACCAGGTGCGCACACCGGCCGCCTCGACGGCCTCGACCAGCGGGTCGTTACCGCCCATGAGGCCGGTGCCCCGGACCCAGCCGATGATGGCGTGCGCCAGGGTCACTCGCTCCGACCAGGACTTCTCCGCGTTCCATCGGGTGACCAGGGCGTCGAGCGAGGCCTTCGATTCGCCGTACGCGCCGTCGCCGCCGAACATGCCGCGGTTCGGCGAGCCGGGCAGCACCACGTGCAGCTGCGAGGCCAGATCGGTGTCCTTACCGATGGCGGACAGTCCGGCGATGAGCCGCTCCACCGACCACAGCAGGATCTTCATCTCCAGCTCGGCGCGCGGTCCCGCGTCGGCCATATCGCCCGAGACGCGCGGTGCGGCGAACGGGAACAGCAGCGTGGGGACCAGGGCCTCCTTGTGGACCATCGTGTACGGGCCCACGGTCTCGGCCTGACGCTCACCGATCCACTCGACCAGCGCATCCACATCGGCGTAGCTGGACATGTTGGCCGGGACCACCCACAGCGCCGCATCGGTGCGGGCACTGTTGCGGTACAGCTCCTTGAAGAAGTTCAGGCGCTTCTCATCGAGGCGGCTGGTGGTGGCGATGACGGTGGCACCGCCGGCCAGCAGTCGGCCCGCCACCGCGGCCGCGATGGAACCGGCCGATGCGCCGGTGACCACGGCCACCTCGTCGGCGTACTCGCCGGGCTCGGGGTTGGCCTCGGCGAGACCCGCCAGGTAGGCGTAGGCCTGCGCGTGCTCGGGACGGCCCGCCTCGATGGCCTTCTTCTCCCACCAACGGGCCTGGTTCACCAGGACCGGTCCGGCGCCCTCGGCCGCAGCCAGCAGGTGCTTGCTGTAGGTCGGGAAGGTCGCCGGATCCATGCTCCACACGCGGAGCAGATCCTCGCGGGCGCTGGCCCAGCGATCGTCGAGCAGCACGGCCTTGTTGCTGTCGAAGGCCGGCGCCACAGCGGTGGCCCAGTCGTCGCCCAGCTCGGTGGCGATGAGCGCGGCCAGCTTCTCCGACTCGTCATCCAGCTCGGGCAGTGCGCCCTCGACCGTCTCCAGGCCCAGCTTGCGCAGCAGGGTGCGGGCCGAGGCGGCGAGCGCACCGTCGGGACCGGTGATGGTGGAGGTGAACTCGGCGAGCGCCGCGGCGTCGACGGTCGCACCGCCGCCACCGCCGCCCGCGGAGGGCTTGCCCACGGCGACGCCCTGGGCGGCACCCACCTCCATGACGGCGCGGTCGATCAGCGCGTCCAGGGCCGCGGCGTTGGAGACGGGACCGTCGAGCAGGGTGGCGAGATCGCCGCCGCGCACCGACGCGCCCTCGCGGGTGCCGGTGGCCAGCGCGAGCACGGTGTGCTGCGCCCAGCCGGCGCCGAGTTCCCAGGTGCCCGTGACGTACTCGGTGATGTAGTTCGGGCGCTTGCCGGTGGAGCCGAGCAGCTTGCGCAGCTGGTTGCCGACGGTCTCCGACAGCACCGGACCCAGCGGCTTGTAGGTGCGCGCCAGCTTGGTGACCGTGGTGGCCAGCGTGGGCAGATCGGCCTCCGCGGCACCGTCGATGGCGCCGAGGTTGAGCTCCGAACCCAGGTCGAGCAGGAGCTGGTTACGGCGCGAACTCACACCGTCGCACAGGGTCTCGATGGTGTCGGTCTTCTCCAGCTGATCCGGGCGCATCTTGGTCCAGATCGCGATCATCGCGCGGGTGGCGTCGGCGGCGTCGAAGGACAGATCGTCCGGGCGCGGTCCGCCCGCCGGTGCCGCGGGGGCGGCCGACGGTGCCGGGGCGGCCGCCGCGACGGGAGCCGGTGCGGCCGTGGCCTCGTCGGCCCCGGTCTCCGCCTCGTCCTCCGGGGCGTCCTCATCGGTCGCGAAGACCTTGGCGGCATCGCGCTCGGCGTTGAGCACGGTGGCCGCGGCCCGCTGGTACGAGGCCAGCGCCAGGGTGCGGCTGGCCAGGTTCGCGAGCGTCGGGGCGGACGCGAGGCCCACCTCGATGAACCGCTCCACGCCGAGGCCACCGTGATCGGTGTCGATGAGCAGCTGATCCTGCGTCTCGATCCACCGGACGGGGCTGGCGAACTGCCAGGCGAGCAGCTCGATGAGCAGGGTGCGGGCGGTGGCCATCGGGTTCGCCGCGGCGGCGTCCCAATCGGCGACCAGCTCGCGCACCGGCTCGCTGGGCACCACGTCGAGGATGGAGACCGCGAAGTCGGCGGTCAGCTCGAACGGGCGCGCCACCAGGTTCGGCAGGTACTTGCCCACCAGCTTGGTGTAGTCGAATTCGGCGGGCACCAGGTCGTCCAGGCGCGCGGCGAACTCGGGGACGCCGGCGCGCAGCACCGACGAGTGGAAGGGGATGTCGATGCCCGGCACCACCTGGAAGGCCTTGGGGCTGCCGGTGCGCTCGGCGATCGCCGACTCCAGCGCATCGAGGCCCGCCTTGTTGCCCACCACCACGTACTGCGCGCCGCGCAGGTTGAGGTTGACGATCTCGGCGTACTCGTCGGCGCCCTCGAGGCTGCCCTCGACCCAGTTGGCGAGATCGGCGTCGTCGACCTCGAACAGCTCGGGCCGGATGGCCGCCATGGCGTACGGGCTGCGGCCGTCCTCGTCGCGCGGGACCAGTTGCTGCATGATGCGCCCGCGGTGGAAGACGGTCTCCAGGATGGTGCCCAGCGGCAGCACACCGGCCGAGGCGAGCGCGTTGTACTCGCCCACCGAGTGGCCGGCGATGATCGGCTCGTCGACGCGGGCACCGGCCTCCTTCAGCTCGGCCAGCTGCGCGCAGGCCACGGTGGCCATCGCGACCTGAGTGAACTCGGTCAGGTACAGCACACCGTCGGGGTGGCTGTAGGTGGTGCCGTTGGCGCGGATGGACAGCGGGTTGTCGCGGACCACGGCGAGGATGGAGAAGCCGAGGTTCTCGCGGGTGTGCTCGTCGGCGGCGTCCCAGACCTCGCGGGCGGCCTTGCTGCGCGAGCGCTGGGCCAGGCCCATGCCCTTGCCCTGGATGCCCTGGCCCGGGAAGACGTAGGCGGTCACGGCCGGGAAGGCCACGGCCGACGCCGCCATCACCAGGTTCTCGCCGACGCGGGCGGTGATCTCGAGCAGCTCACCGCCGCGGTCGATGCCCACGCGCTCGACGGTGAACTGCACCTCGTCGCCCGGCAGGACCATGCCGAGGAAGCGGGTGGTCCAGCCGCGGATCTTGCGGTGCATGACATCGCCGTTGGACGCCGAGGTGACTTGCTGTGCGGCGGCGGAGAGCCACATGCCGTGCACGATCGGGCCGGGCAGGCCCGCGAGCGACGCCGCCACCTGGCTGGTGTGGATCGGGTTGTGATCGCCGGAGACGGCGGCGAAGCCGCTCATGTCCTGCGGCGCCTGCACCGTGACCTGCCGGACCCGCTTGCGCGGGGTCTCGGTCGCGGTCTCGCCGCGGGCGTCGCCGGCGGGCTGCGGGTCGGCCAGCTCGGCCTCGCCGGTGCGGCCGCGGATGGCGAACCGCTCGGTCATGGTGACGGCGGGCTCGCTCGCACCCGGGGTGCGCACGTCGATGCCGACGGTGACCACGGTGCCGATATCGGTGGCGGTGACGTCCTGCAGGCGCGCGGTGGCGCGGTAGGAGCCCGGCGCCGGGTTCGCGGCCAGCTCGATGGCGTGGTCCAGGTGGACCAGGTCGAGCATGCCCTCGACCACGGGGCGACCCTCGGCGTTCTTGGCATCGCCGACCACCGCGAAGGACGCGGGCCAGCACAGGCCGACGAAGGCGTCCGGCACGGCGAGCTGCTCGTCGCCGTACAGCGCCGAGAGCCCCACCGGGAGGCTGTCCGCGGTGATCGCGGCGTGATCGGCGGCGTCCTCGGCGCGGAAGTCGAAGTCGATCGTGGCGGCACCGTCGCGCACGGCGGGCAGTTCACCCGCGGCGGCCAGGGCGACCAGTGTGGACATGGCCTTGCTGGCCTCGCCGAGCTCGATCACCGGCACGCCGCCGTCGGCGCAGCTGTCGGGGACCTCGATGGGGATCACCAGCTCGGTACCGGACACCGGGATCTCCAGGCGCACGGAGTTCGGTCCGGTCACGCGGACGCGCGCACCCGTGTCGGGCTGCAGTGCAACGGATTCCGCACCCTCGCCGTGGATGGCCCAGGTGCTGCCGGCGCCGAGGCGCGCGATCGGGCTGTGCACGAGGCGTCCGGCCCACAGCACGTTGGTGGCGGCCAGGGCCCGGGCCAGCGGCACGGACTCGACGCCGGGCACCACGCGGCGACCGGCGACGGCCTCCGGGGTGTCGCCCGCGCTGGTGCGGCGACGCACGAGCTCGGCCTCGAACCGGTTCAGCAGCTCACCGACGGGCTCGTCGACGCGAGTGATGCCGGCCACGGCCTCCGGGCCGGGGATGATGCACACCTCGTCGGCGCCGTAGCGCGGGGAATGCGCCTGCCACAGCGAGTCCGAGCGCCACCAGCGGCGCACGTCCTTGTCGATGACGGGCACGAAGTTGACCGGCTTGCCGGGCGTGCGGCACAGCGAGACGAAGAAGGGCACATCGGCCGGGTGCAGCCGGGTGGAGGCGGCCTCCGGGTAGTGCTGCAGCAGCGTGTCGAGCGCGGCGTAGGCGTCGTCGGTGGCGGCGACGTCCGCGAAGGCGGTCTCGATCGGGCCGCGATCCTCGGCGGCGAGGCGGGCCTCGGCGCGGTGCAGCATCGACAGGAAACGGTCCTGGTGCGTGATGTCGAGCCAGCCGTAGTCGCCGAAGCGCTCCGGATCGGCCGCGGCGACCTGCGCACGGGTGCCCACCGACAGCTCCAGGTAGCGCTCGAGCCACTGGCCGTAGGTCATGGCGTCGGCATCGCCGAAGTAGGGCTTGGCGGTGCCGGCCATGGCGGCGACGATCTCGTCGCGGCGCTCGGCCACGGCGTCGCCGTCACCCGCGACCTCGTCGAGCAGGCGGCCGCACGCGGAGGCGGCGTTGTCGATCTCGTGGATGTCGGCGCCGAGCTGGCTACGACCCGAAGCCATTCCGCCGCCGGCGTGGCCGGCGCCGATCCAGTCCGGGGTGCCGGGGATCTCGGCCAGCATGCGCTTGACGTCGTCGGAGGTGGTGGCCTCCAGGGTCGCCATCGCGGCGGTGCCCACGAGGATTCCGTCGACCGGCATCGCGGGGGCGCCGTACTTGCGCGACCACTCGCCGGACAGGTACTCGGCGGCCAGCTCGGGCGTGCCGATACCGCCGCCCACGGCGAGCACCACGTTGCCGCGGTCACGCAGTTCGGAGTAGGTCGACAGCAGCAGCTCGTCGAGGTCCTCCCACGAGTGGTGGCCACCGGCCTTGCCGCCCTCGACGTGCACGATCACCGGGTAGCGGGGCACCTCGGCGGCGATCCGCGCCACCTGCCGGATCTGCTCGACGGTGCCGGGCTTGAAGGCCACGTAGCGCATACCGGCGTCGGTGAGCTCCTCGACGAGGGCCGTGGCCTCCTCCAGCTCGGGGATGCCGGCGGTGATGATCACGCCGTCGAGCGGGGCGCCCGCGGCGCGGGCCTTCTGCACGATGCGCTTGCCACCGAGCTGCAGCTTCCACAGGTACGGGTCGAGGAACAGCGAGTTGAACTGCGCCGCGCGACCGGGTTCGAGCAGCGCGGTCAGCTTGGTGATGTTCTCGGCGAAGATCGGCTCAGTGACCTGTCCGCCGCCGGCCAGTTCGGCCCAGTGTCCGGCGTTGGCGGCCGCGGCCACGATGCCGGGGTCGACAGTGGTGGGGGTCATGCCCGCGAGCAGGATCGGGCTGCGCCCGGTGAGCTCGGTGAACCGGGTGGAGAGCACGGTGCGGCCGTCGGGCAGCGAGACCAGGCGCGGCGCGAACTCCGACCAGGCCAGCGGGAGTTCGGGAATGCCACCGGGCGAGAACAGGTTCCGCGCTCCGCGCAGGGTGGTGGCGGGCACCAGGCCCACGCCGCGACCGCGGGCCGGGGCGGCGGCCAGGCGCGTGGCCAGATCGTCGGGGCCGAGGTCGATCAGCCAGCGCGCGCCCTTGGCGATCGCGGCGTCGACGTCGGCGACCCAGTCGACCTGCTCGACGAGCACGGCGGCGGCGAGGCGGCCGGCGCGCTCGGCGTCGAGGCCGCAGCGTTCGGCCCACTCGGTCACCAGGGTCACGCCGTCGGCGAGCGCCGGGTGATGGAAGCCGATGTCGACGGGGACGTCCTCGAACTTCGGCGCGAACGGCGCACCGCCGGTGAGCTTGTCCTTGCGCTCGGCCTCCTCGGTCTCCGCGACGGACTCGCAGAACTCCCGGAAGCCGGCGAGCAGCTTGGGCGTGCCGGTGAGCACGAAGGCGGTGCGGCTGTTGCGCACGGCCAGGACGGGGCCGCAGGCGTCGAAGGCGACGGTGGCGGTGAAATCGGCGAGGAGCTGCTCCAGCTTGTCCTGGCGGACGCCGGAGACGGACATCATCGGGGTGGCACCACCGAGAGCGACGAGGCCCTTGCGGCGGGCGACCACGCGGCCGGCGGCGCCGATCAGGCGCGCGATGGCGAGGAGGTCGCCCTCGCCCCCGCGGGAGGCGAAGGCCGCGACGGCGAGCTGTCCCTGCGAGTGGCCGATGGCGGCGACCGGCGGCACGTCCCACGGATCGAGCCCCTGGGCCTCCAGGCCGTAGAGCGCCACGAGCTGACTGAACAGGACACCGGGCACGGAGAAGACGGCACCGTCGACCTGGGGTGCGAGCGGGCGGCGGGACTGTCCGGCCTGCGGTGCGGCCGCCGCGTCGTCGGCCTCCTCGTCGGTGGTCTCGGCCTCGGAGGCGGCGATCGAGGCGTCGCGCCAGCGCATCGGGTCGAAGGTGAGGGCCTGCGCACGGAGCAGTTCGGCGCGCACCGGTTCGAGCACGCTGTCGGCGCGGGAGACGAAGCCGTCGAAGAGCTCGCGGTACTCGGGATCGTCGGCGAGGCCGGTCTGCTCGAGCAAGGAGACGAGGCCGGGCAGCCACGGGCCGCCCTGGCCGCCGAAGATCAGCGCGTACTGCTCGCCGGACGACAGCCTGTCCACGAGTGCTTCGTTCGACCGAGGGTTCTTCGCGGTGCGTGCTTGTGCGGTGACGAAGTCGTCGACAGTCATGAATCTCCTCGTGAAGAGCTCGTTGCGCACCGAATCACGGCGGCACGTCCGCGACCGGCTCGCGGAAACCCGTTATCCATGAGACCACAGGATTGCGACACCTCTGACGTGCGCGAATGTAACTCCCGGGTATACCCGCCAGTAAGTTATGAAAACCGATTCACGGGTGTATTCGGAAGCCAATACACCCGTGAATCAGCGCAGGTGAATACCTGCGTGATGCCGATCACCGATGTTTCCCGCCAGTAGCAGTTGTTATCGAATCGTTACCTTCTTCACGGGGGCCCGGCGGCGTCCGCCGGGTCGGTAGGCTGGACCGATGCAGCCCGGAATGCCCCCTTCCGACCGACCTGCGCCAATTCCCGTTCCGCCGGCGGTGGCAGAGCTCCTCACGACGGCCGACACCGTCGCTGTCCTCACGGGCGCGGGCATGAGCGCCGAATCGGGCATCTCCACATTCCGGGAGGCGCAGACGGGACTGTGGGAGAAGTACGACCCCGAGGAGATCGCCTCGGTGGACGCGTGGTCGCGCGATGCCCCGCTGGTCTGGGGCTGGTACCAGTGGCGCGCGTACGTGGCCCGGCAGGCGGAGCCCAACGACGGACACATCGCGCTCGCCGAACTGGGCGAGCACCGCACCGTCTCGATCGTCACGCAGAACATCGACGACCTGCACGAACGCGCAGGGTCCGAGGTCACCGCGCACCTGCACGGCAGCATGTTCGCACCGCGGTGCGAGTACTGCGGCACGCCCTACCTCGGGTCGGACGCCGAGCTGAAGGCCACACACGGCGAGCCCAGCCCGGAAATGCGGGTCACCCCGCCCACCTGCATGCAGTGCCTCTCGCAGGTCCGTCCCGGCATCGTCTGGTTCGGCGAACCGCTGCCGATGGACGCCTGGGGGCGCGCGGAGGCCGCGGTGCTGGCGGCCGATGTGGTGCTCGTCGTCGGCACCTCGGGGCTGGTCTATCCCGCCGCGAGGCTGCCCGAGATGGCGCTCGAGGCGGGCATCCCCGTGGTCGAGATCAACCCGGAGCCCACGCCGCTCAGCCGGCAGGCCACCGAGGTCTGGCGCACGACCGCCGCCACGGGGCTTCCGGCCCTGGTCGCGGCGCTCAATTCCGGCGCGGCTCACCCCTGACGGGCGGCCGCGGCGCCTCCGGGGCCTTGTCGGCCCGCCACTCGCCGATCACGCCCGGACCCACGAGCGGGAGTCCGCCCACCAGTTCCTCGCCGTTCGCCCGGTCGATGAGGTAGCCGGGCGTGCGATGCCGGCCGTCCCCCTGGCCCCGCTGCCCACCGGCCGCACCCGCGGGCACCCCGCCGAGCGGCATCGACGACCGCGCACCCGTGGTGGCGGACGCACCCGCCACTGCCGCGGGCGCCGTCCCCCGCAGCGAGGCCCCGTCCGGACGCAGTCCCAACGGGGAGGCGGTGGTGCCGCCGCCGCCGCGCAGCCCGGAGGTGCCGAGCCCACCGCGCCCCGCGGTACTCCCCGACGGTGTGACGCCGGCGGGCGAGAGCAGCGGCGACACCTGACCGCTCGTGTCGTAGGGCTCGGTATCGGTGAGGGCGCCGTCGGTGCCGTCCGGCAGGCCCGTGCCGCCCGCGGTGCCGTCGGCTCCGGTCCCGGTGCCCGACGGTGCGCCGACCCCGCTCTGCTGTCCCGAACCCGGTCCCCCACCGGTGGAATCGCTCGACGAGCCGAGGGCGTTCTGATCCGCCGTCGGTTTATCGTTGACCGGACTAGTCCCCGGCCCGGATTCTTGGGGCGTGCCCAATTGGCCGTCACCTGACTCACCCCCGCCCCTCGGAGTCGGGGAGCCCATGGCTCCCGGGGATGAACCACTTGCGCCCCCGTTGTCGCTCCCGCCGGGCCCTCCCAGCCCAGGTTCAAGATCGATGGTAATTTTCGTGACCACTGGGCCGAGCGGCATTGTGCTGCCGTCCTTTTGCAACGGCACGGTGTAGGTTGCGCGGATTTCGCTCGCGACCTTCGCTCCGGCGCTGTCGTTATAGGGGTCCCAGAACTTCAGATCGCGCAGCTCAATCCCCGGATCGGCGAGGTCGCTGAAACGCGTATTCGTGTCCCGCGCCGCTTTGGCCAGTGCTCCCAACTGGCGCGAAGTTTGCGCGACCTCCCAGTCGACCAGGTAGGACTGGCGTGCAAACCGACTGACATGTGCAAGGACGCCTGCGCCTGCCTCGCCCGTCCATCGCTGCGTAAGGGTTGCGATATCCCGCTCCAGTTCCGCGACACTTTGCGAGTGAGTCACTCCCGCCTGCCCAATCGATCGGCCATCCGCATCGAGGCCGTCGCCAGACATCGCCCGAGCGATCGCGCGGATCATCCCTGCCGACATGCGACTGAAGTCTGTCTCACCGATCGCCCTAAACCCCGCCATACCCATTAGACGCGCCAGGTAGCCACCCGGTTCCCTGCTCGCAAAGTAGCGGGAACCACAACGTGGCCTCGTGCGTCCAACTAGTGAAGGCTTGCACCCGAGGTGTACCGACGACACGGAGGAAGAGTCATGGCCGATGGCGAATTGGCGCAGATCGTCGATGCAGCGCACGAAGCGATCAAGGGTCGCCAGAACATGGTGTTCGACGGCAACCCGCACGAGGAACTCGCCCGGGCCCTCGAACGACATGCAACCCGAGTGTTCGAGGCAACGAACGACTTGCGCGAAATCGCAACACAGAACTTCCTCGGTCCTACTGAAGAAGGTGAAACAGCCACAGCTAATGTTCGGCTTGGTGTAGTCGAGCACGAACGATCGATCTACAACACCTTCGTTGCCCAGGCCGCGGAAGCACGATCCATCGCTGCGAGCATCCGCGAAACAGGACGCCGGATCCTCCGCACGGAGGGCGCCAGCGAAGCCGAGATCAATCGATTGATCGGAAGCTAGATGCGTGTCATCCCCTTCGCCCTGGCGGCTGCCCTCCTGGCGAGTGGCTGCGCCGTCTCCATCCCGGGCGAGCCCGTCGCAACCGGGAAGGCCCGCGCCTCAACTAAGCCCCTCCCGTTCACCCCTACCATCAAGAATCGCACCAACGACCGTACCGACGGCACTAGCTTCGAACCTTGCACGGCCTACACCGATGCCGAACTCATCGCAATCGACATCAATCCCTCTTCGATACGCGACGCAGCGCAAGTCGACGCCGCCAACTACCGAGGCTGCCGATGGAACGCCAACGACTACACCGACTCCCGCGGCGGCGGCCAATACTCACAGATCGTCGGCAGAGAAATGGGCCTCGACGAGTACAAGCGCTACATGAATACCCTGAAATGGCAACCCGACCGACAGGCCCACGGCCGCACGATCGCCTACGCCCCGGAGAAAAACTACTGCATCTCGGCCTTCGCATCCGAGCAGTCCATCGTCACGACAATCGCCGGGTCGACAAACCCCTCTCCCGGCAACAAGGCCGAATGCGATCGCGCGATCGCCTTCGCATCACTTGCTGTCTCCAAGGCCCCATAACTGTGGAGGCGCTCAAGTGAACACCGCCACCACCCCCTACGCTGGACCCGTGAGCGCCACCATCGGTATGCCCGATAAGGACACCGTGCTGTGCATGTCGCTGTCCGGCCGGCCCAGCAGCATCGGCACCCGGTTCCACAACTACCTGTACCGCGAGCTGGGCCTGAACTACCTCTACAAGGCGTTCACCACCACCGACCTTCCGGCGGCGATCGGCGGGGTGCGGGCGCTGGGCGTGCGCGGCTGCGCGATCTCGATGCCCTTCAAGGAGGCCGTGATCGAGCTGGTGGACGTGATGGAGCCGTCGGCCGCCGCGATCGATTCGGTGAACACGATCGTCAACGAGAACGGTGTGCTGCACGCCTACAACACCGACTACGCCGCGATCGCCTCCCTGCTCGCGTCGAACGAGATCGACCCGGCGCTGCCGGCGGCGGTCGCCGGATCGGGCGGCATGGCCAAGGCCGTGGTCGCCGCGCTGCGCGATCACGGGTGCACCGATGTCACGGTGGTGGCCCGCAACGCGGAGACCGGCGGAGCGCTGGCCGAGCAGTACGGGTTCCGCCATGCCACCGCCGCGCCCGACGGTGCGCACGTGCTGATCAACGCGACCCCGGTCGGGATGGACGGCGGGCCCGCCCGCGACGACCTGGCCTTCCCGCAGCCGCTGATCGAGGCCGCCGACACCGTCTTCGACGTGGTCGCGATGCCGCCGGAGACGCCCTTCGTGCGCGCCGGTCGCGCCGCCGGGAAGACGGTGATCACCGGTGCCGAGGTGATCGCGCTGCAGGCCGCCGAACAGTTCGTCCTCTACACCGGCATCCGCCCGGACCCGGAGCTGGTGCGCACCGCGTCCGAGTTCTCCCGCGCCTGAGCCGATCGCCCCGATCCGACTACCCCCGGGCTGATCACACGGCGGGCAGGGCCAGGTACTTCACGTTGAGGTACTCGCCGATGCCCTCGGAGCCGCCCTCGGCTCCGATCCCGGAGGCCTTGACACCGCCGAAGGGCGCGGCGGGATCGGAGATGAGGCCGCGGTTCACGCCCACCATGCCGGACCGGAGTGCGGCGCCCACGCGCTGCACGCGGGCGGCGTCGCGGGTGTAGAAGTACGCCGCGAGACCGTATTCGGTGTCGTTGGCCTCGGCGATCGCGGCGGCCTCGTCGGTGAAACCGCGCACCGTGGCCACGGGGCCGAAGATCTCCTCGCGCAGGATGCGCGCACCGCCCGGGACCTCGTCGAGGACGGTGGGGGCGTAGAAGTGTCCGGGCCCGTCGATCGCGCTGCCACCGGTGCGGACCACGGCACCGTCGGCCACGGCCTCGTCGACCAGGGCGGCCACGGTGGCCCGCTGCTTCTCGGAGATCAGCGGTCCGATCTCGCTGCCCGCCTGCGCACCGGCTCCCACGGTGAGCGCCGCGATCCGCTCGGTGAGTCGCGAAACGAACTCCGCCCGTACCGATTCGTGCACGAGGAACCGGTTCGCGGCGGTGCACGCCTGTCCCCCGTTGCGCATCTTGGCGAGCATCGCACCGTCGAGCGCGGCGTCGAGATCGGCGTCCTCGAACACCAGGAAGGGGGCGTTGCCACCGAGTTCCATGGAGGTGCGCAGCACCCCGGGCGCCGCGGCGGCCAGGAGCTTGCGGCCCACCGCGGTGGATCCGGTGAAGGTGATCTTGGCCAGATCGGGTTCGGCGAAGAGCGCGTCGGAGACCTCGGCCGGGGCCGAGCAGGGCAGCACCGAGAGCACCCCCTCGGGCAGACCCGCCTCGGCGAGCACCTGCGCGAGAAGCAGTGCGGTGAGCGGAGTCTCGGCCGCAGGCTTGACGATCATGGTGTTGCCGGCGGCGAGCGCGGGGCCCACCTTGCGGGTGATCATCGCCAGCGGGAAGTTCCACGGGGTCACGGCGTAGCACAGCCCGACGGGTTCGTGGGTCACCACGATCTGCCCGGTTCCGGCGGGGGCCGCGGCCGTGCGGCCGTTGATGCGCACGGCCTCCTCGGCGAACCACTCCAGGAAGCCCGCGCCGTAGGCGACCTCGCCGCGGCTGTCGGACAGCGGCTTGCCCATCTCGGCGGTGATCACGGCGGCGAACTCTTCGGCCCGCGCGGTGACGGCGTCGAAGGCCCGCCGCAGGATGCGGGAGCGTTCCCGCGCGGGGGTGGTGCGCCAGCCCTCCGCCGCGGCGTGGGAGGCGGCGACGGCGGCCCGCGCATCATCGGCACCGGCGTCGGCGACGCGGGCGATCACGGCGCCGGTGGCGGGATCGATCACGTCGAAGGTGCGGCCGGAGGCGGCGGGACGCTCGGTGCCGCCGATCGAGAGGCCGTGCACGGTGATGGTCTGCAGATCGGTCATGCGGGGACCCCGGCCTCGGCGCGGATCGCATCGACGAGCACGGCGACACCATCGGCGAGGGTGTCCTCGCCGATCACCAGCGGCGGGAGCAGCCGGATGACGTTGCCGTAGGTGCCGCAGGTGAGCACGAGCACGCCCTGCTTGAGGCATGCGGCGGCCACGGCCTTGGTGAGATCGGCGTCGGGGGTCGTGCCGTCCTCGCGGACGAACTCGATCGCCAGCATGAGGCCGCGCCCGCGGACATCGCCGACGGCGGGAACGGCGGCGGCCAGCTCCTGCAGCGTGGCTTTGGTGCGGGCGCCGAGCTCGGCGGCGCGGCCGGGCAGGTCGAGCTCGCGGATGCGGCCGATCGCGGCGAGCGCGGCGGCGCAGGCCACGGGGTTGCCGCCGTAGGTGCCGCCGAGGCCGCCCGCGTGCACGGAGTCCATGAGGTCGGCGCGGCCGACCACGGCCGACAGCGGCATACCGCCCGCGATGCCCTTGGCGAGAGTGATGAGATCGGGTACCACGCCCTCCTCCTCGCAGGCGAACCAGCGGCCGGTGCGGCCGAAGCCGGTCTGCACCTCGTCGGCGATGAAGACGACACCGTTCTCGCGGCACCATGCCGCGACCGCGGGCAGGAATCCCGGTGCGGGCTCGATGAACCCGCCCTCACCCTGGATCGGCTCGATGATCACGGCGGCCACCTGATCGCCGCCGATCTGCTTCTCGATCGCGGTGATGGCGCGGGCGGCCGCCTCGGGTCCGGTGAGGCCGGCCTGGTCGCGGAACGGGTAGGACATCGGCATCCGGTAGACCTCGGACGCGAACGGACCGAAGCCGTGCTTGTAGGGCATCGACTTGGCGGTGAGCGCCATCGTGAGGTTCGTGCGGCCGTGGTACGCGTGATCGAAGGCCACGACGGCGTTGCGGCCGGTGGCGTGGCGGGCGATCTTGACCGCGTTCTCCACCGCCTCGGCGCCCGAGTTGAAGAGCACGGCCCGACGGGGACCGTCGCCCGGCGTGAGTGCGACGAGCTGCTCGGCGACGGCGATGTACTCCTCGTACGGCGTCACCATGAAGCAGGTGTGGGTGAACCGCGCCGCCTGCTTCGCGATGGCCTCGGCGACGGCCGGGTCGCTGGCGCCCACGTTGGTCACGGCGATGCCCGCGCCCAGGTCGATGAGGCTGTTGCCGTCGACGTCGAGGATCACGCCGCCGTCGGCGTCCGCGGCGTACACCGGCGCGGTGGAGGCCACGCCCGCGGGGATCACGGCGGCACGGCGCTCGGCGAGCGCGCGGGAGGCGGGGCCGGGCAGCTCGGTGGCGAGCTGGCGGACCTGGGGCAGGCGATAGCTGATCGTGGGCACGGGGCCTCCTGGCGTCGTGGGCTCGCGGCGCGAGCGCGTTCCCTGTGAGGATCCACCACGACGCCCTCCGACCACACCTGCCGATTCGTCTACCGCGCGCCCTCGAAACACGCCATCATGTACACCATGACCACGACCGTCGCCTGGCTCGCCGGACTGCCGGACCTCCGCCTGCGCGTACGCGCGGGCAGGCGCGGCACGCACCGCGACATCCGCCACGTGCAGACCATCGAGCACGCCGAGCCCTTCGAATGGCTCTCGGGCGGCGAGCTCGTGCTCACCACCGGGGTCAGCCTGAGCGATGATGTCGATCGGACCGCGTACGTGCAGCGGATGGCCGAATCAGGTATCGCGGCATTGGGTTTCGGTGTGGGACTGTCGTTCCCCAGCATTCCCGCGGACCTCCTCGACGCCGCCGAGGCGGCGGGCCTACCGGTGCTGGAGATACCGCGATCGACACCCTTCGAGGCGGTCTCGCACGCGGTGCTCGACCAGTTGGCATCGGCCCGGTACGACGCCCTGCTCCGTGCGGCGCGGGCCCAGCCGCGGATGACCCGGGCGGTACTCCACGACGGTGCCTCCGCACTGGTGCGTGAACTCGCCGCCACGCTGGAGGGCCGAGTGGCCGTGCTCGATCGGGCGGGCGGCATCGTCGCCGCGCATCCGGCGGGATTCGTCCCCGAGGCGCTCCCCACCGCCACGGCGGACGCGTTGACCAGCTCCGACGCGGGCGGACAATCGGTGACAGTGCTGGCGATCGGACGGCGCGCCGAGCACGGCCGGCTGGTGCTGGTGGGCGAGCAGCCGCCCGGCCCCACCGGCCAGATCCTGCTCGGCCACGCGGCCTCGCTGCTCGCCCTCGACGCGGCCAAACCCGACCGCGTGCGCGCGGCGCAGGATCGGGTGGACGCCGCCGCCTTCGCCCTGGCGCTGGCGCACGGCGGCGAGACCGGGCTCGACGGCGCTGCGGGAGCCGACGGCCGGATCCGCGTGCTCGCCCTGCGCGCGGCCGATGAGGACGCCGCACACCGTGTGGAAGCGGCGGTCGGTGCGGCTCTGGCCGAGGCTCGGCGACCGGGGTACGTGCATCGCGCGGCTACCCGGATCGATGTGCTGGTGGCCTCCGACGTCGATACCGCCGCCGCCGATCGCCTCCTCTCGGCGCTGCCGACCGGGGTGCGCTCGACGACCTCGGCGGGCCTCGGATCGGCCCGGCCGTTGTCCCGGGTGCAGGAGGCGGCCCAGGAGGCCGCGATCCTGTTGGGCGCCGCGGAACGCGGGGGCCCGGTGGCCGATTCGACCACGACGGCGGGAGCGCTACTGCTGGCGCCCGGACCCGCACGTGAGGCGCTGACCGCGGTCGCGGACCGGCTCCTGCGCCCCCTGCGCGACCACGACGCCGAGCACGGCTCCTCGCTCCTGGAATCGCTGCGCGCCTACCTCGAAGCCAATGGCAATTGGGAGGAGGCCGCCGCGACGGCCGGAGTGCACCGGCACACGCTGCGGGCGCGGATCGGGCGCGCCGAGGCCCTGCTGGGGGCCGATCTCTCCTCGGCCCGGGTGCGCGCCGAACTGGTGCTCGCGCTGGCGACCGCCGACTGACCGGCTATTCGGTATCGATGTCGAGCCCCACGGGCTCCCACACCTCGACGGTGCCGTCGGTGGCCTTCTCCCCCACCGTGAGCGCGCGCTGCAGCGTGAGCGGTTGCACGCCACGGCGATCGAGCGCCTGCAGGACCACCGACATCGCCGCATCGGGGTCGGTGAGGAAGACCGACTCGCGCACCCGCACGAACTCCCAGCCGCACCGGCGCAGCTCCCGCTCGCGTTCGATGTCCGAGCGCGCCTGCTCCGGGGTCGATGCGAAGTCCGAGCCGTCGCACTCCACCGCGAGGCGGCCGTTCTCACCCGTGACCACCAGGTCGATGACCCGGTTGTTCACGGTGACCTTGGGATTGACGTGATAGCCCATGTCCCGCAATCGCACGAACACCTGCTGCTCGAAGAGGTTGTCGAAGGGTTCCACGCGGCGGTCGGTCGGTACGTCGACCGGCATCGGCTGCGCCACCTCGACATCGGCGCGCGTGACGTAGCGCAGCAGCGACGCCCGCAGGTCGTTCGGCTTGAGATCGTCCTCGCTCACGGAGGTGAACAGCCACAGCTGATCCCGGGCGCGGGACGCGGCCACGTTGAAGCGGCGCTGGAAGTCCCGGCCGGTGAGCGCCCGGAACTTGTAGTCGGGCGCCACCACCATCGACAGCAGCACCACATCGCGCTCGTCGCCCTGGAAATCCGGCGGGGTGCCCACCCGCAGGCGGCGGGCATCCCACTCGTCCGGGTCGATGGCGGCGCGCAGGCGCCGGTACAGCTCGTCCACCTGGCCCTGGCCCTGCAGCGCGATCACGCCGAAGGTGCGGCCCTTGTACAGCGGATCGGCGAAGCACTCCACCAGCTGGTCCACGATCGCCTGGGCCTCACGGGGATTGCTGATCCGGGCGCCCTCGCCGACCACCTCGGCATCGTCGACGTGCGTCACGCGCAGCGGCACCGGACGATCGGCGCCGTAGTGCCGCACCGGGATGAGCGGCGCGTCCGAGTAGAACTGGCGCGAGGAGAAGTCGATGATCTCCGGCATGCAGCGGAAGTGCTCCCGCAGCCGCACGGTGTGCCCGAACCGGGTGCGCAGCAGGGTGAACAGGCTGGACCGCGGGGTCAGCGAATCCCGCAGGTAGGGCGGGATGTCGGGCAGTTGCGCGTCCAGCCGCGCGAAGACGTCGTCGAGGTTGACCCCGGTGAAGGCCGACGGCGCACACTGGTTCTCATCGCCCACCACGATCACGCGGGGCGCGAGCCACAGCAGGAAGCTGGAGGTGATGTCGGCCTGGCTGGCCTCGTCCACGATCACCACGTCGAAGGCATTGGGCTCGGGCGCGATCGATGCCACCACCTGCGAGATCGGCATGATCCATGCGGGCACGGCGGACTGCGCCTGTCGCATCGCCTCGCGCGCCGCCACGCGGAAGCGTTCGGCGTGCCGTCCCGAGCCACGGCCGATCGAGGCCATGTGATCGCGGTAGGCGTGCAGGGCCTGGATCTCGTCGAAGGTCATGCGGCGCAGGCACTGCCGCCACGCACTCGCCGTGGCGATCCGCGTGGTGTAGTGCGCCACGTCCTGCTCGGCGGACTGCAGATCGGCCTCGAGCTGGGCGTCGTCGGCGGGGTGCACGCGGCCGGCCGCCCACATCACCGCGCGGCGCCACGACCAGGCGGCGTTCATCTCGGGCACGCGGGTGTCCCAGACCGGATCGTCGGCGGTGCGCGCCATGAGGTCGAACAGGGCCGGTGCTTTGGTGCGCAGGCGCAGGGCGAGCAGGTCGAGCGCGCCGCGGTCGTCGCGCTCCGTGCGCGCGGTCTCCCAGGCGCGCCGGGCGTCGCGGATCGGTCCGTACCGGTACTGGCGCAGCGCGGCCACGAGGGCGTCACCCTCGGGCGACGGACCGCGTTCGACGATCTCCTGCACCCGCAGCCGGACGGTGTCCATCCGACTGTAGGCATCGCGGGCGCCGGCGGCGGCGGAGATCGCCACCACCTGCTCGGCGACATCGGCCACCTCGTCGAGATCCTTGGGACGGGGCGAGTTCTCGGACAGCTTCTGCATGGCGTGCACCATGCGGTCGCGTTCGCTGACGAGCCGCACCACGGTGCGGGCGCGCAGCAGTTGGTCCGCGGCCTGGCTGAGCCGCTCGGAGCGGGTGCGGGGCGAGCCGGTGCCCGTGGGATCGGCGGCCGGCGCCTCCAGGCCGAGCGCGGTGAGCACGGTGGCCACCCGGCCGATCGCGTCCTCCACCACCAGGTGCCGCTCGGCGGCGAGCAGGAAGTCGCGATCGGAGCCCTCGTCACCGTCGACCACGATGCCGAGGCCCGTCTGCTCGAAGTCCTTCTGCTCGGGCTTGCGGAACCGCTTGCGGGGCTCGTTGCCGTTGTCCAGGAAGCGGGCGTACCGCTCGATCGCGGTCCGGTCGTTCGCATCCGGGGTGTCGCTCAGTTCCACTGCGGCACCGTCGAGCTCGACGTCTGCGGCGCGCGCGATCGCGATCTGGTCCTCCAGGCCCACGAGGCGCGCGGCCAGGTGCGCCCGAGTACCGATCAGCATGTCCTCGGCGAGGAGCTGCGCGGACGGTGGGAACCGCCGCACCCGGTCGACGAGCTCGGTGATCACATCGGCGCGGGCCTTGATCACGCTGAGCTGATCGGCGTCCACGCCGCCGAGTACGTGGGCCAGCGCACCGTCGCCGTCGACCGCATCGCTGAGCGGCGAATCGGCCAGGATCGCGGTGAGCTGCTCGATATCGTCGACGTCCGGCACCTCGGCCGACAGATCGGGAAGGCTGTGTGCGAGCCGGCGGGAGAAGACCTCGTCGTTGCGCCGCAACAGATCCACCAGTCGCGCGAACTCGCGGGTGTCGAGCGGCGGCACCGTCCCGTCGATGGGCCCGGGCAGCCAGGAGTACTGGTCCGCGTCGCGGCGCACCTGCGTGACCACCTCGGCGGGCTTGCCGGAGTACGCCGAGCTGAGCCACTCGGACTCCTCGGTCTCGGCCGTCCGCAGCGCCCACACCTCGCGGACCAGGTCCTCGCGGCGGGCCACGGCACGGTCGCGCTTGGCGCGCAGATCCCGCAGCTCGGCGTCGGCGAGCGCCTCGGAATAGGTGGACTTACGGGTCGCGATCTCGGTGACGGACGCGGCGAGCGACGCCGAACCGTCCTTGGTGACGTCGGTGACCGAGACCACCAACTGCCGCAGCTCCGGCGGCAGCTTGTCCTCGAGGACCGCGAGGGCCTGCGCCTTCTCGGACACCACGAGGACCCGCTGCCCCTTCGCCAGGAGCGCGGCGAGCAGGTTGGCGATGGTGTGCGTCTTGCCGGTACCGGGCGGTCCCTCGACCACAACACCGGTGTCGCCGCCCATGTGGGCGAGGATGTCGCGCTGCTCCACGTTCGAGGGCAGCACGTAGTAGGCCTCGTCGAGCAGTTCGGCGGGGCCGATGGCGCCGACCTCGCCGAGCATGCGCAGCCGCTCGCCGGAATCGACCGCCTCCACCAATTGCGCCAGCCCCACCGGGACGGTGTGCTCGGGATCGGAGACGTCGGCCTTCATCGCGTCGTAGAAGCCGAGCAGCGGCGCGGACCCGCGGGTGCGCAGCACCAGCGCGGGCGCGAACTCGATGTGCGCGCCACCGTCGCGGGACGCGGCACCGAGCCACTGCTCGGTGAACTGCTCGCAGGCGGGATCGAGCACGGTGCGGGCGGTCTCGCGCAGCTCGTCCTGCAGGTCGGCCGAGCCGGACAGGTCGAACGACGGGAGCCCGGCCAACAGGAGCGAGTCCTCGACGCGGGGCACCGAATCGCGCGGCAGGACCACCGAGAGCTTGCGGCCGCGGCGGTCGCGTTCGAGCAGGACGGGCTGGGTGAGCAGGTGGGCGCGGATGCGGGTGTCGCCGTCCCGGGCGGTGAGCAGGCCCGAGGCCAGCACCAGCTCCACCGACTCGGGATGGTCGGCCAGCTCGTCGTACACGCGCAGCAGGCGGGCGTGCGGCGAATCGGGCCCGTCGTCGCCCTGGCGGGGCACGGTGAAGATGGTGCCGCCGGGCTTGGTATCGGCGTCCCAGCTGTCGGTGAGCGCGCCGGTACCGGTGAGCGGCAGGACCGCGAGGTGATCGTCCAGATCGCGCGCGACCACGGAACGGGAACGGATCAGCTCGTCCAGGTACTGCAACAGCCGGACGACGCGATCCCGACGGCCGCCCGGGCCGTCGCCCTGCTCATCGGCGGCGGTCATGTGCTCCTCGAGTCTCTCGGGTCGGCGCAGGCCGACGCTTCGGCGCGCCCACGATGGGCTACACCTTGACTAGAGGTTAATGCATATCGCCGAAGAGCCGACAGGTCATTACCTCTTGCGACCCGCGCGGAAACGCTGCTTGCCACCGGTGGGGCGGCCCGACGGTGCCCCCGGGTCCAGTTCGAGGTTGATCAGCTGGCCCGAGATCCGGGTGCGCTCGAGGGCGTCGAAGACCTCCCGGGGCAGGTCATCGGGCAGTTCGACGATGCTGTGATCGGGCCGGATGCTGATGTGCCCGAAGTCGCTGCGGCGAAGGCCGCCCTCGTTCGCGATCGCGCCGACGATGGCCGACGGGGTGGCGTGCTGCCGCTTGCCGACCGCGATCCGGTACGGCGCCATCGGGCGGCCGGTCTTGCGGTGGATCGACGGCTCCCGGTCGCGGTCGCGGTCCTTGCGGCCCCGGCCGCGGTCCTCGCGGTCGCCGAAGTCCCGGTCCTTGCGGTCGCGGGCGTTGCGCTCGCGCTCCGGCGGATCGGGCTGCAGCAGGAACGACGAGCCGTCGCGGGACTGCAGCGCGAGCGCCGCGGCCACGTCGACGAGCGGTACGTCGTTGCTGCCCACGTAGTCCTCGATCAGCTTGCGGAACAGCTGCAGGTGCTCGGAGGTGAGGTTCTCGGTGATCGACTCACCGAACTTCTCCACGCGGTGGGCGTTCACGTCCTCCACCGAGGGCAGGCCCATCTCCGTGAGCGGCTGCCGCGTGGCCTTCTCGATCGCGCGCAGCAGGTGCCGCTCGCGGGGCGTCACGAACAGCAGCGCGTCGCCCTTGCGGCCGGCGCGGCCGGTACGGCCGATGCGGTGCACGTAGGACTCGGTGTCGTGCGGGATGTCGTAGTTCACCACGTGGCTGATGCGCTCGACGTCCAGACCGCGGGCCGCGACGTCGGTGGCCACCAGGATGTCGATCTTGCCGTCCTTGAGCTGCCCGATGGTGCGCTCGCGCTGGGCCTGCACGATGTCGCCGTTGATCGCGGCGGCGGCGTGCCCGCGGGCGCGCAGCTTCTCGGCGAGCTCCTCGGTGGCCGACTTGGTGCGGACGAAGATGATCATCCCGTCGAACTCCTCCACCTCCAGCAGGCGGGTGAGCGCGTCGAGCTTGCGCTGGTGCGCCACCTGCAGGTAGCGCTGGGTGATGTTCGACGCGGTCGCGGTCTTCGCCTTGACGGTGACCTCGACCGGATCGTGCAGGTACTTCTTGGAGATCTTGCGGATCGCGGGCGGCATGGTGGCCGAGAACAGGGCCACCTGCTTGAACTCCGGGGTGTCGGCGAGGATCCGCTCGACGTCCTCCTGGAAGCCCATGGTGAGCATCTCGTCGGCCTCGTCGAGCACCAGGAACTCGAGGTTCGACAGGTCGAGCGTGCCTTTCTCCAGGTGATCGATCACGCGGCCCGGCGTTCCGACGATGATCTGCGCGCCGCGGCGCAGCCCGGAGAGCTGCACGCCGTAGCTCTGCCCGCCGTAGATCGGCAGCACGGTGACGTTCGGCATGTGCACGGCGTACTTGCCGAAGGCCTCGGACACCTGCAGCGCGAGCTCGCGGGTGGGCGCCAGCACCAACGCCTGCGGCTTGCGGCTCTCACCGTCGATCTTGGACAGCACGGGCACCGCGAAGGCGGCGGTCTTACCGGTGCCCGTCTGCGCGAGGCCCACCACATCGGAACCGCTGAGCAGCGGCGGAATGGTGGCGGCCTGGATCGGCGACGGGTTCTCGTAACCGACCTCGGCGAGCGCACGCAGCACTCGCTCGTCGATTCCGAGATCCAGGAAGGTGACGGGCTCGGGACTCTCTTGGCCGGCCTGCTCGTCGGTGGCGGCGACAGCGGTGGCGGTGCGCTCGGCACCGAATTCTTCAGACATTATTTGCCCAGCATATGTGCTATGAGTCGGTCACGCGAAACACCAGCGGAATCGGACATCCTCCGATAGGTTGGGCACACATCCCTATCGGCTTCCAGGAGGAGCACTTGCGCATCGAGGCCACGGCCCCCACCCGCACCCATGCCCCGTCGGACAACCTGACCACCAGGATCCGCACTCTCACGGAGTCGGCCCCCGGGACGGAACTGTTCCTGCGGCCCACCGGATCGGGCTGGCAGCCCGTGACGGCGGCGCAGTTCAACGAGCAGATCACGGCGATCGGCAAGGGATTGATCGCCCGCGGCGTGGGCAACGGCACCCGCATCGCACTGATGAGCCCCACCCGGTACGAGTGGGCCGCCCTCGACTTCGCCAACTGGGCGGTGGGCGGCTCCACAGTGGCGGTGTACGAGTCGAACTCGGCCGCGCAGGTCGAGCACATCCTCACCGATTCGGCGTCGATCGCGCTCATCACCGACAGCCGCGCGACCGCCGATCGGATCGGCTCCGGTGTGCCCGCCGGGGTGCCGGTGTGGGTGATCGACGAGGGCCTGATCGACGGACTGGTGGCCGACGGTGCCGGCGTCAGCGACGCCGATTACGCCGACCGCGTGTCCGCGGTGACCTCCGCCGCCGAGGCCACACTCGTGTACACGTCGGGAACCACCGGCAAGCCCAAGGGCGTGGTACTCACCCACGAGAACCTGCTGGCCGAGTACGACGCCATCTACGACGGGCTGAGCCAGATGGCGCAGCCGGGCGACAGCACCGTGATGTTCCTGCCCCTGGCCCACATCTTCGCGCGCGCCGTCTCGGTGGCCGCTGTGCAGCACGGCATCCGGGTGGCGCACACCGCCGATCTGACGAACCTGACCGGACTGTTCGCCGAGCTGAAGCCGAGTTACATCCTCAGCGTGCCGCGCGTCTTCGAGAAGGTCTACAACACCATGAGCGCGAAGGCCGAGGAGGGCGGCAAGGGCAAGATCTTCACCGCGGCCGTCGATACGGCGATCGAGTACAGCAAGGCACAGGATTCCGGCGGCGCCGGTCTGGTTCTGAAGCTCAAGCACGCCGTCTTCGACAAGCTGGTCTACGCGAAGCTGCGCGAGGCACTGGGCGGCAACTGCAACTGCGCCGTCTCGGGCGGTGCGCCGCTCGGGGCGCGGCTCGGCCATTTCTTCCGCGGCGCCGGCGTGCCGGTGTACGAGGGCTACGGCCTCTCGGAGACCAGCGCGGCGATCACCTGCAACTCCCCCAGCAGCCAGAAGGTGGGCACGGTGGGCCGCCCGCTGCCCGGCCAGGAGGTGGCGATCGCCGACGACGGCGAGATCCTGCTGCGCGGCCCCGTGGTCTTCGGCGGCTACTGGGGTCTTCCGCAGGCGACCGCGGAAGCGCTGCAGGACGGCTGGTTCCACACGGGCGACCTGGGGTCGCTGGACGAGGACGGCTACCTCTCGATCACCGGACGCAAGAAGGAGATCCTGGTGACCGCGGCGGGCAAGAACGTGGCGCCCGCGCAGACGGAGGACGCCCTGCGCCAGCACCCGCTCGTCTCGCAGGCGATGCTCGTGGGCGATAAGCAGCCCTTCGTGGGCGCGCTCATCACGCTCGATCCCGAGGCCCTCCCCGGCTGGCTCACCGCGCGCGGGCTGCCCGAGATGACGCTCGCCGAGGCCGCCGAGAACGAGACCCTGCTGGCCGAGATCGGTTCCGCCGTGGCCACCGCCAACTCGCTGGTGTCCAACGCCGAGCAGGTGAAGAAGTGGCGCGTGCTGACCACCGACTTCACCATCGACGGCGGCGAGCTGACGCCCACGCTCAAGGTGAAGCGGAACGTGGTGATGGACAAGCACGCGGGCGAGGTCGACGCGATCTACGGCTGATTCCCCTCGCGACGCAGCGCCGCCCGCCACGGATTCCGTGGCGGGCGGCGCTGTTTCGTGGGCCGGTCGATCTCGGCGGTCAGAGCTTGTACTGGGCCCGGATCTCGTCGGAGTTCTTCTTCTCGAAGTAGAAGCCCAGCAGCGGGATCGTTCCCGCGAGCAGCGTCACGAGGAAGCGCGGCGCGGGCCACTTCACCTTCACGCCCAGGTCCAGCGTGAGGATCAGGTAGATGAAGTATCCCCAGCCGTGAATGATCGCGATCAGGCCCAGCCACCCCGGGATGGGCCAGTCGAAGGCGGGCGCCAACAGGTACTTGTAGATCATCTCCGCACACAGGATCAGCAGGAAGTAGCCGGTGAAGTTGGCCATGAACCGGTAGCGGCCGAGGGCTCCCTTGACCTGATCGCGGCGCTTGGCCGCGAGCTGGTCGGCGGTCGGGGTGGGGGCGTCGGTCACTGCTTCTCCTTGGCGGTGTCTGTCCGGGGGGTGTCGTTCGCCGCGAGTTCGGCGAGCAGACGGTTGTATTCGGCGTGCGCCGCATCTTCGGGCCCATCATCGGCGGGCGACGCGGCCGCGGGCCGGCTGGGGAGGAATCCCTCGGGGATGGCCGTCAGGGACGATGCCGCGGACTTCGCACGCTGAGCGCTCGCGGCGGTGCCGTCGCCCGCTGCGGCGGCCTCTTCCTCGGCGGCCATCCGGTCTTCGAGTTCCGCCTCGTCCTCCAGTTGGACGAACCGGCGGTAGCCCCAGATGAAGGCGACGGCGAACAGCGGCCACTGCATGGCGTAGCCGAGGTTGCGCGCACTACCGGCGGTCGACTCGAACCGCCCCCACTGCCACCAACCGAGTGCGAGGCATGCCGCCGCCGCGACCACCACGAACACGATGAGTGCGGGGCGATGGCGACGACGATTCACATCCTCGACGGTACCTGTCCGGGCGTTCGACGCTGAAGACAGGTATCGTGACCTGCGCCGCAGCGGTGGACCGCTGGGCACGCGCCCGTGGCGGAATTGGCAGACGCGCCAGATTTAGGTTCTGGTACCTCAGGGTGTGGGAGTTCAAGTCTCCCCGGGCGCACTCACCCCCTTGCTGCTACTGCGCCGCCCACGCCACACCCTCCTCCGCCGGCGCATGCCGGACTCTCTCGCATGCAACCGCAACAATGGCCACCACCCCGGTACGGATATTCCGCGGGAGACCACGTTATGGCTTGCCGGTCAGACATTGAAGCCACCGATTCCGAACGCCCAGGATTTTTTCAGGTTTCACTCGCTGTGAACTCGCTGAAAAGGTCTACCAACCCCTCATTCATACCCGGTTTCAGGCGGACGCTGCGACACTCGACGCCTCGATGTATTTGCAGTTACACCATTCTTACGGCGTTCAATAACCGCGTTTCAGCGCCACGTAATTTGGCGCAGCGAACCTCTATCCAGCGACAACTTTGGTTGCCTCGGTTGCTTGGTCGCACTAGAGCCCACGACTCTTTCACTACTGCGCGGTAACAATAGGGAGAGTGGCAATACCCAATTAACGGGACTAACTGTTGCACTTACGTATTTAAGAGAATGCTGAATAAAACGTGTACAAATCCGATCGTCGTCTACTAACGTCAGCCAGGCAGACGCGAAGAAGACGCACTGCTTTCCCACTCGGAGGTCCCCATGGCTCGTCATTCAGGTTCCACCGCTCTGACGCGTTCTACCCGTCACCTGACCGCCGTCGCCGGCGCGCTGGCAGCAACCGCCGCGCTCACCACCGGCACCGCCGGCACGGCTGCCGCCGCCACGACGAATCCCCTCGATCCGGCGAATCTCGCCAACCAGCCGGCCGCCGTGCTGCTGGGTCTGGCGCCCGCCGCGCCCGGCGTGATTCCGCTGGTGGTCATTCCGGCGACATCGGCACAGATCGCTCAGGGCGTGCAGACGTGGAACGGCATTCCCATCGTCGGCTCACTGTTCCCCGCCACCAGTTCGTCCACGTCGGGCATCGGCGCGATCAACCACGGCCCCGCCGGCTGGACCGGCCTGGGCGCCGTCCAGAACGTCGGCATCAGCGCTCTCGGCCTCGGCGGCGTGAGCAATTCCTTCTACGGCGGCGTGACCTTCCCGGCCAGCAGCCTGCCCGCGATCCTCACCGCCATCTCCACCGGCAATCTGGGACCGCTCTCCACCGCCGATCTCGGCAGCATCCTGGGCAACGCCACCACGATCAACGGACCGCTGGGCAGCGGCCTGAGCCTCGATGCCTGGCTGAGCTCGATCCGGACCAACGGTGTCACCACGGTGACGCCGAACATCAAGGTCGGTGCCACGGCGCCGCTCGGCCTGGGCAATGCGTTGTTCACGTTCTCCCCCGGCGGCCTGATCTACGGCAACGGCACCGTCGGGCTCGCGGGCCCGACCCTCGGCCTGAACCTGTCGGCCCTGGGCTTCGGCGGCAACATCAACCTGGGCCTCGGCAGCATCGCCGTCGGCCCGAACGGCCTGGTCATCACCACACCCACCCTGGGCGCCGGTCTGACCACGCCGATCGGATCCGCCAACGTGGGCCTCTCCGCGGGCACCATCACCGCGGGCCTGAACGGCATCGGAGCGACCCTTCCGGTGCTCAGTGGCGGCGTGACCACCCCGATCGGTTCCGCCACGGGCGCGTTCGGTGGCGGCGGGGCGAGCCTCGGCCCGAACGGTGTCGCCGTCAACGGCCCGTCCGGGTCCGTCGCGGTGACCACCCCGATCGCGAGCGGCACCGCGAACGTCAACACCGGTGCGGTCTCCGTCGGACCCAACGGTGCCTCGGTGACCACCCCGTCGGGCTCCGCGTCCGTGACCACCCCGGTCGGCAGCGGCAATGTCGCCGTGACCCCCGGCACCGCCACCGTCACCCCCGGCGGCGCCACGGTGACCGGCCCGACCGTCGGCGGCGGCGTGACCACCCCCGCGGGCAGCGCCTCCGGCTCGGTGAACACCGGCAGCGGCAGCGTGAGCCCCGGCGGCGCCACGGTGACCGGCCCCTCGGGCACCGGCACCGTGACCGCGCCGAACGGTGCCAGCACCACCGTCACGGGCAGCACCGGTTCCGCCACGGTGACGCCCGGCGGCACCTCGGTGACCCCGGGCAGCGTCTCGGTGACCACCACGCCGGGCACCTCGAGCTCCGCGAGCAAGGACTCCGCCTCGGATTCCTCCAGCTCGTCGAGCTCCTCGAGCTCCTCCAACGAGGTGTCGAGCGGCAAGGACGCGGCGTAATCACCCACACCGCAACGAGAACGGCCGTCCCACGCATTCGCGAGGGGCGGCCGTTCCGCTGTGCGCTACTGGACCGGGCCGTCCGGCGGCGGAGCCGTGAAGCCCTGAGCGGCCTCCACGGTGCCCACGCCGTCGACGCCGCGCAGCGCCGCGAGCCGTCCCGGTTCGACCTCGCCGGTCACGATCCCGAGATTCCGGAGCACCTGATCGACCCGCAGGCCGGTGGCCCGCACGGCCTCGACGGTGGCGTCGAAGGCATCGTTCGGGCAGCTCAGGGTGACGGTGACCGGGGTCATGAGTCGACGATAGCGCCGTTCCCGTCGGTGTGGGCCAGACCGCTGCCCACGTCCGCCGAGGCGCCGTCGAGGCGTTGCGCGGTCCGGGTGAGCTGCGCCCACAGGTCCTGCCCGCGCAGGCCTGTGACCTGGGCCGCGACCGCGGCCAGCCCGGCGACGTGCGGGGTGGCCATGCTGGTGCCGCTGATCGTGTTGTAGCGCTGCGGCAGGGTCCACGACGAGTAGACCTCGACCCCCGGGGCCGCGATATCCACCTGCCCGCCCGCCACGGGGTTGCTGGTCGCCGAGAACGGGGCCACGCCGAGCGCCTGGTCGACGGCGGCGACCGCCATGATCGACGGGCTGTTGGCAGGCACGCCGACGAATCCCTTATCGCCCGGGCGGCGCGCGTTGTTGCCCGCGGCGGCCACGATGAGGGTGCCGGCGGCGAGCGCCGCGGCGCCGGCCCGCTCGTACGCGGCGGACACCTGCCGGACATCGGCACCGAGCGACATCGAGATCACCTGGCAGCCCTCGCCGAGCGCCCAGTCGATTCCGGCCAGGATGCCGGTGTCGTTCCCGGTTCCGTTGTTGGCCAGCACCTTCCCCACATACACCTGCGACGCGTAGGCGACGCCGTAGCGGCGTCCACCACCGGCGGGCACGAGCGGCCCGCAGGCCGTGCCCACGCAGTGCGTCCCGTGTCCGTGGGCATCGGCGGCGTCCTCGCCGGGGACGAAGGACCGGGTGATCACGCCGCGGTCGGCGAAATCGGGATGCCCCAAGGTGAAACCGGTGTCGAGGACCGCCACCTTGATGCCCGCGCCTCCCGAGCGATCGACGGAGGCACCGACGGCCTGCAAGCCCCAGGTGAACTCCGCGGTATCGGCGAAACGCGACGCGGCGCCGCTGGGGGTGGCGGGCTCGGCGATCCCGAGCCGCCGCGTGAGGTCGGCGACGCCGTCCCGGTAACCGGCGAGGTAATCCTCGGAGCCCACCCCGAGCGGGTAGTGCTCGAGTTCCGGTTCCACCGACAGCACATCGGGCGACGCTCCCTGCAGCGAGACCAGCTGATCCGGGTCCGCCTGCACCACGGCGATGCCCAAGCGGTCGAAGACCACCGCACCCGCGGTCTGGAGATCGTTCTCCGAGCCCGCATCCGCGGAGCGCAGCACCTCGGAGACTCCCATGACGCGGCGCAACACCCGGCCGTATTCGTCGGAGCCGGAGGGGAAGACGAGCACGTAGCGCCCGGCCTCGTTCGGCACACCGTCGATCGCGATCACACGTCCTCCTCGTCCGACGCTGCGATCAGTGAAGCGCACCGCAGCGAACTCTTAGATCCGCGTACGACACCGAGATTACCCGCGAATCGCGCCGCGTTCAGTCCACGCAGGGGATCTGGCCACCGCGCAGGGTGGTTCCCGCGTCCGGCGTGGGCCCGGCGACGGCAGTGGTGGGCGCCGTGAGACGAGGAGCGGTGGCGGCCTGCGTCGGGGCGTAGCCCACCTGGCTCGGTCCGGCGCCACCGGGCGCGGTGGTGGTCTCCTCATCGGCCGGGTCCGGAATGGACTGCCCGAAGGCCTGCTGCACCTGCGACCGGATGGCCTTGGGGTCCACGATGTTCACGGCCTGCTCGTCGATCGTGTCGTAGCCGAGCACCGGCAGGGTGGTGAAGGTGAGCGCGGTACCGGCGATCTTGCCGGCCTGCTTGGCGAACTGCTCCAGGTCCCAGCCGCTGGAGATCACCACGTCCTTCTGCGCCACCGCGATGAGCGATTGCAGCTTGCGCACATCGCCGAAGACGCCCTGGTTCTGCAGCTGCACCATCACCCCGGCGATGAACGCCTGCTGGCGGTGGGTGCGGTCGAGGTCGCCGTCGGCCAGCCCGTGCCGCTGCCGCACGAAGGACAGCGACTGCGCCGCGTTGAGCTTCTGCCGTCCCGCGGGGAAGGCGGCGCCCGAATAGCTGTCGCGCACCGGCTTGTTCAGGCACACCTCGACCCCGCCGAGGGTCTTCGCGAGATCGTAGAAGCCCACCAGACTCACCTCGGCGAACTGGTCGATCGGGACTCCCACCAGTCGTTCGACGGTGGCGAGGGTGGCGGCGCGGGCCGACTCCCGGCTGCGCGCTTCCAGTTCCTTGCGATCGGTGACGCCCTTCGCGGTCAGCTCGTCCTGCACCTCGGCCTTACGCAGACCGTAGGCCTCCTTGATCTTGCCCTTCGTACGCGACTTCACGCCGACCAAGGTCACGTAGTCGTCGCGGGGGATCGAGAAGGCCACCACCTTCTTCCCGTCCGCGGGGACGTGCATCAGGATCAGCGTGTTGGTGTTGTACCCGCCGTTGCTGCTGTCGCCGGCGTGCAACTGCTTGAGCACATCCGCGGGCAGGTCGTTGCCGTCCTGGTCCTTGCGGGTGTCGAGGCCCATCAACAGGATGTTGCGGTCACCACCGGTGGACTGCGCCACCTTGGCCTCGGCGAGGGCACCGGAGAGGTTGAACCCTCCGATCACCAGATTGGTGCTCCACCAGAGCGTCCCGGTCACGGCGAGCACGACCATCGAGAGCAGCGCGATGGCCACGCGGCCACCGCGGAATCCCGACGGTCTGCGATTCACGCGTCGACGTTACCCCGCGGAAGACCCTTCATCGGGGACGCGCGCCGCGAGCTCGCGCAACGGTTCCACCAGCTGCGCGAGTGCGCGGGCCCGGTGGCTGATCGCGTTCTTCTCCTCGGGGGCGAGCTCGGCCGCGGTGCGCTCGGAGCCCTCGGGGAGGAACACCGGGTCGTAGCCGAATCCGCCGTCGCCGTGCGGTTCCCGCAGCAGCGATCCGCGCCAGGTGCCGCGTACCGTGATCTCCCCCGCCTCCCCCGGGCCGTGCACCAGCGCACAGGCGGAGACGAACTCGGCTCCGCGGCGCTCGTCCGGCACGTCCGAGGTCTGCGCGAGCACGAGCGCCGTGTTCGCCGGATCGTCGCCGTGCCGACCGGACCAGCGCGCCGAGAGCACGCCGGGCATGCCGTTCAACGCGTCCACGCAGATTCCGGAATCATCGGCGAGACAGGGCAGCCCGGTACGCTCGAAGCCCTGCCGGGCCTTGATCAGCGCATTGCCCTCGAACGAGGGCGCATCCTCGGGAAGCTCCTCGAAGGCGGGCACCTCGTCGAGGCCGACCACCTCGAGGCCCACGATCCCGGCATCGGCCACCACCTGCCGCAGCTCGCGCAGCTTCTTGGCGTTGCGCGAGGCCAGCAGCAGCCGGGTCACTGCCCGAACTTCTTCTTCGGCTCGCCCTCGGCCTCGGGCAGCACGCCCGGGTACGGCGCCGCGAGCGCCTCCTTCTGCACCGCGAACAGCTGCTCGGTGCCGGCGACCGCCGAATCGAGCATCCAATCCAATGTGGTGCGGGCGAAGGTGGCGCCCTCGCCGGTGCCCTGCACCTCGACCAGGGTGCCGGTGTCGGTGGCGACCACGTTCATGTCGACCTCCGCGCGCGAGTCCTCCTCGTACGGCAGGTCCAGCCGGACCCGGCCGTCCACCACGCCCACCGAGACGGCGGCGATGGCGCACGAGATCGGTTGCGGGTCGGTCAGCTTGCCGGCTGCGCCGAGGTAGGTCACGGCGTCGCACAGCGCCACGTAGGCGCCGGTGATCGACGCGGTACGGGTACCGCCGTCGGCCTGCAGCACATCGCAGTCGATGGCGATGGTGTTCTCCCCCAGGGCCGCCAGGTCGATGCAGGCGCGCAGCGACCGGCCGATGAGGCGGGAGATCTCGTGGGTGCGGCCGCCCACCTTGCCCTTGGTGGACTCGCGGCGGCTGCGCTCGTGCGTGGCGCCGGGCAGCATCGAGTACTCCGCGGTCAGCCAGCCCTGGCCCGATCCGCGGCGCCACCCCGGAACGCCGAGTTCGACGCTCGCGGTGCACAGCACCTTGGTGTTGCCGAACTCCACGAGCACCGAACCCGCGGGGTTCTGGGTGAATCCCCGGGTGACGGTCACGGGGCGGAGTTCGTCGTCGGCTCGGCCGTCTGCGCGTCTGCTCACCACACCACCCTATCGCCCGACCGGGACCGCGCTCTACGGGTTGTGGACCTACAGGTCGAAGACGTCGCCGCCGTTGACCGCGTCCACGGGGCCGTCGTAGACCGACTTGGCCTCTTCGACCACGGCCTCCTTCGACGTCCACGGCGGGATGTGGGTGAGCAGCAGCCGTCCCACGCCCGCGGCCTGCGCGGCTTCGCCGGCCTCGATGCCCGACAGGTGCACCCCGAGCGGGCGATTACCGGGATCGTGCGTCCAACTGGCCTCGGCCAGCAGCACATCGACGCCGCGCGCCAACTCGACCAGGTTGTCGCAGGTACCGGTGTCGCCGGTGTAGGCGAGTGTCCGGCCGCTGGGCGCGGTGATCCGCAGGCCGAAGGATTCCGGCGGGTGGTACATGCGGTAGGGACGCACCGTGAACCCGCCGACGGCGAGGTCTTCTCCTTCGGTCCACGAACCGAAATCGAAGGTGTCCGTGATGTCGTCGAACAGCGACGCGGTCTCCGCCGAGGCGCGGCCGATCCGTTCGGGGGTGTCGGCCGGACCGATCAGGCGGGCGCGGCCGCTCGCCGGCGTCGGGTGATAGCGGCGCCACACCAGGAGCGAGGGCAGGTCGAGGCAGTGGTCGGCGTGCAGGTGCGAGAGCATCACCGAGGCCGAGTTCGGATCGATGCGCTGCTGGAGCTCACCGAGAACACCGGGACCGAAATCCATCACCACCGGCTCGTGCCCGTCCACCTGCAGGAGATAACCGGAACAGGCCGCCTGCGGACCGCCGACGCTGCCCGAACACCCGAGGATGGTGAGTCGCATGCCGCTCATCGTGCCAGATCCACGATCGTCACGAGGCAATCGAGCCGACCTCACTGGATTTACGCGACCGCACCGCGGCCCGCGACCGGCGGCCGAGCCAGACCGCGGCGATCACGCCGCCCACGGCACCCCACAGATGCGCCTGCCACGAGATCCCGGGGTCGCCGGGGAAGACGCCCCACAGCATGCCGCCGTACACCACGAGCAGTGCCACACCCACCACCACGTCGACGATCTTGCGGGTGAACAGGCCGCGGGCCACCAGGTAGGTCATCCAGCCGAAGATCACGCCGGACAGTCCGACCACGAGGGTGTTGGTTCCACCCGTGAGCCACACGCCGGCGCCCGAGAACAGCCAGATCAGGGCCGTGGCCACGACGAACCGGGCGGCGCCCGCCACCAGCCCGACGAAGCCGAGCACGAGAGCGGGGACCGAGTTGGCGGCCAGGTGCTGCCAGCCGCCGTGCAGCAGCGGCGCGAAGGCGATACCGCGCAGCCCCTCCTCCTGGCGCGGGCGGATGCCCCACTGGTCGAGTGCGTTGTTCATCACGGTGTCGACGCCCTCGAGCACCCAGAGCAGGGCGACGAAGGCGATGATCGCGGCCGCGGCGCGGCCCACGCGACGCCCGGCGAGCCATCCCGGCCCGGAGCGCGTGGACGAACCGTCGTTGGTCGATAGCGTCACGGCGAACCTCCTTCGCCTCACTCTCCGGGTGGGCTACGCCCAGAGCTGGCCCTCCAGGGCCTCTTCGGCATCCTCCACGCTACCGTCGTACGCGCCGGTCGACAGATACTTCCATCCCGCATCGGCCACCACGAAGGCCACATCGGCACGTTCGCCCGAGGTCAGGGCCTTATTCGCGACGCCGAGCGCGGCGTGCAGCACCCCACCGGTGGAGACGCCGGCGAAGATCCCCTCGTCGTCGATCAGCTGCCGCATGCGCCGCACCGCGTCGTACGCGCCCACCGAGAACCGGCGGGTGAGCACGGACTCGTCGTACAGCTCGGGCACGAAGCCCTCATCGAGATTGCGGAGCCCGTAGACCAGCTCGCCGTAGCGCGGTTCGGCGGCCACGATCTGCACATCCGGCACGTTCTCGCGGAGGTAGCGGCCGGTGCCCATGAGGGTGCCGGTGGTGCCGAGACCGGCCACGAAGTGAGTGATCTCGGGTAGGTCGGCGAGCAGTTCCGGGCCCGTGCCCTCGTAGTGCGCGCGGGCGTTGGCGGGATTGCCGTACTGGTAGAGCATCACCCAGTCGGGGTGCTCGGCGGCGAGCTCCTTGGCGTCGGCGACGGCGCGGTTGGACCCGCCGGCCGCGGGCGAGGGGATGATCTGCGCGCCGTACATGGTGAGCAGCTGGCGCCGTTCGGCGGAGGTGTTCTCCGGCATCACGCAGATCAGCCGGTAGCCCTTGAGCTTGGCCGCCATCGCGAGGCTGATGCCGGTGTTCCCCGACGTGGGTTCGAGGATGGTGTCGCCGGGGCGCAGCCGCCCGGCGGCCTCGGCCTCCTCGATCATCCGCAGCGCCGGTCGGTCCTTGATCGATCCGGTGGGATTGCGGTCCTCGAGTTTGGCCCACAGCCGCACGTGCGGCAGCGTCTCCCCCGCCGAGCCCGCCGATTCCTCCCAGCGGGGCGAGAGCCGCGGCAGCCCGACCAGCGGTGTTCCACCGAGCGAGTGCAGCAGCGAATCGAACCGGGCCACCGTCAGCCGCCGGCCACCGCGGGCAGCACCGTCACGGTTCCGCCGTCGGCGACGGGAGTGTCGAGGCCGCCCGTGAACCGCACGTCCTCATCGTCGACGTAGACGTTGACGAAGCGATGCAGCTTCCCCTCGTCCACGAGCCGGTCCTTGAGGCCGGGGTGGCGGGACTCCAGATCGTCGATCACGGCGCCGAGGGTGGCACCGTCGGCGGGTACGCGCTTCTCGCCGCCGGTGTGCGGCCGCAGGATGGTGGGGATGGACACGGTGACGGGCATCAGGATTCCTCGATCTCTAGGGGTTCCTCGGTGACGACGCCGCCGACGATGCGGTAGCTGCGCACCTCGGCGGTCTCGGGGTCGCGGGTGGAGATCAGCACGTAGTGCGCATTCGGCTCGGAGGCGTAGCTGACATCGGTGCGCGACGGATAGGCCTCGGTGGCGGTGTGCGAGTGGTAGATCACCACGGGTTCCTCGTCGCGGGCGTCCATCTCGCGCCATACGGTGAGCTGCTCCCCCGAATCGAACCGGTAGAAGGTGGGCGAGCGTTCGGCGTTGAGCATCTCGACGAACCGGTCGGGGCGGTCGGAGCCCTCGGGACCGGCGATCACGCCACAGGCCTCGTCCGGGTGATCGCGGCGCGCGTGCGCGATCATCGCGTCCACCAGGTCGCGGCGGATGCGCAGTGCGTGCGGGCCGGTCTGCTCGGTCACGTCCTGGTCAACCCCCGCTGCGCGCGGCCTATTCCGGCTCGTGGTCCAGCATCACGGACACCAGCACGTCGAGCAGCGCCGACAGCCAGTGGTACACGTCCACGTGCCCCGCCTTGGCCGGATCGTCGGGCGTCGCACCGTCGGGCAGGTCGGCGGTGATGCCGAGGAGCGCACCGAGCGCGAGCCGCAGGTCGTTGACACAGGTCAGCCAGTCGCGGGCCTCGTCCTCGGTGAGCGAGACGGTGCCCGCGCGCTCGGGCAGGGTGGCGAGCACGGTCTGCGCCGCATCGCGTTTGGCGTCGATCACCTCGGGTTCGTTGAGCGAACGCAGCGCCGCGTTGAGGTCGTGCGCGAACTCGCCCGAGGGTGCGTCCACGGCACCCGGTGCATCGGCTCCGGGGCGGTAGAAGTCGGGCAGCAGCCGGTCGAGCACCGGCTCCTCCGGGGGCTCCGCATGCCCGGTGCGCAGACCGGTGAGCTCGGCGAGTTCGTCGTGCGGGGCCGAGCCCTCCCGTTCGTCGAGGAGCTCGACGAGTGATCCGACGAGCGATCGGACGAGGCCGACCTCCTCGGGTTCCATCTTCGAGACGTAGCGCAGACCGCGTACGCCCCGCTTCGCCTGCCAGTTACGCACTCAGCTGTCGCGCTGCATCGTCGCCCACAGGCCGGCCGCATGCAGCTTGCGGACGTCGCCCTCCACCTTGTCGCGATCGCCGGTGGACACCACGGCCTTGCCCTCGGTGTGCACCTGCATCATCAGTTCCTTGGCCTTGGAGGTGCTGTAGCCGAAGATCTTCCGGAGGACGAAGGTCACGTACGACATGAGGTTCACCGGATCGTCCCAGACCACGGTGACCCACGGCTTGTCGATCGCCTGGTCGGTCTCCCGCTCCAGGGTGGCGGCCGAGCCGGGTTGCCCGCTGACGCCCGGGGAGCCCGGTGCGGCTGCGCTGCTGTCGCTCATGGTTCTAGGGTACCCAGTGTGACCGTGGATGACACAGCCCGTTCGAAGAACTCCCCGTCCGATGCGCACGGGGGCGCAGCGCCCAGTTCCGCGCTGCTCACCGACCAGTACGAGCTGACCATGCTGGCCGCCGCGCTGCGCGACGGCACGGCGCACCGGCCGTGCGTCTTCGAGGTCTTCGCGCGGCGGCTGCCCGCCGGGCGGCGGTACGGCGTGGTGGCGGGGACGGCACGCGCACTGGAGGCGCTCCAGCGGTTCCGGTTCGGCCCGGCCGAGCTGGCGGTGGCCGAGCGCTTCCTCGACGCCGACACCCTGGCCTGGCTGCGCGACTTCCGGTTCACCGGCGAGATCGACGGCTACCGCGAGGGCGAGCTGTACTTCCCGGGCTCCCCCATCCTCACGGTCCGCGCGAGCTTCGCCGAGGGTGTGATCCTGGAGACGCTGTTCCTGTCGATCCTCAACCACGACAGCGCGATCGCCTCGGCCGCAGCGCGCATGGTCTCCGCCGCGGCGGGGCGTCCGCTGATCGAGATGGGCTCGCGCCGCACGCACGAGCAGGCGGCTGTGGCGGCGGCGCGCGCGGCGTACCTCGCGGGCTTCACCACCACCTCGAACATGGAGGCGGCGCGCACCTACGGCGTACCGTCGGGCGGCACCGCCGCGCACGCCTTCACGCTGCTGCACACCGGCCCGGACGGCCCCGATGAGGAGGCCGCTTTCGCCGCGCAGGTGGCGGCGCAGGGTCCGGGGACCACGCTGCTGGTGGATACCTACGACATCACCGAGGGCGTCAACCGCGCCGTCCGCGCCGCGGGCCCGGAACTGGGCGGCGTGCGCATCGACTCGGGCGACCTGGGCATCATCACGCGCCAGGTGCGCACCCAGCTCGACGAGCTCGGCGCACCGAAGACGAAGATCGTGGTCTCGGGCGATCTGGACGAGTACGCGATCGGCGCACTCCGCGCGGAGCCGATCGACGTGTACGGCGTGGGCACCTCGGTGGTCACGGGCTCGGGAGCGCCGACCGCGGGCATGGTCTACAAGCTGGTGCAGGTGGACGGGATCCCCGTGGCCAAGCGCAGCTCGCACAAGGAGACCGTGGGCGGCGAGAAGCGCTCGCTGCGGCTGGCGCGCAGCACCGGCACCATCGTCGAGGAGGTGCTCTTCCCGGTGGGATCGACGCCCACGGTGCCCGCCCACCTCACGGCCACCGAGCTGCAGATCCCGCTGGTCCGCGGCGGCGACACCGTGCCCGGCCTGCCCGGCCTCGAGGACGCCCGGGACCACCTGCGGAAGGCGATGGTGACGCTGCCCTGGGAGGGCCTGGGCCTCTCGCACGGCGAGCCGGCGATCACGACGCGGTACGAGGGCAAGCGATGAGCGACGGGCGCGGCAACGCGCTGATCGTGGTGGACGTGCAGAACGACTTCTGCGAGGGCGGTTCGCTCGCGGTGGCGGGCGGCGCGGCCGTGGCCCGGCGAGTCCACGACGACCTGCTGGAGCGGTATCCGACGATCGTGGCCACCCGCGACTGGCACATCGATCCGGGCGCGCACTTCTCGGCGACTCCCGACTTCGTGGATTCCTGGCCCGTTCACTGCCGGGCGCGCACATCGGGTGCCGAGTTCCACCCGAACCTGCGGCTTCCGTTGCGGGTGCCGGTGTTCAGCAAGGGTGCGTACTCGGCGGCCTACTCCGGCTTCGAGGCGCACGACGCCGATGGCGCCTCGCTCGCGGAATGGCTCGCGGCGCATGATGTCTCATCGGTCGACGTGGTGGGTATCGCCACCGACTACTGCGTGCGCGCCACGGCGCTCGACGCGCTGGCCGCGGGCCTGACGGTGCGCGTGCTCGCGGAGTACACCGCGGGCGTCGCGCCGGAGTCCACCCGCGCGGCGCTCGCCGAGTTCTCCGCGGCGGGGATCACCGTCGTCTAGGCGAATCCGCTAGGCCGCCGGGGCATTGCGCCCCAGCCAGGTGGCGATCTGCTGCTCGCCGCGCCGAGTGGCCCAGTGCCGCACGGCCGGCGACAGGCGCGCGGCGAACTGCACCGGGCCGTGCTGCGCCCAGGTCACGCCGACGGCCCAGGGCAGGTCCATCGGGATGCCGAGATCGCGCATCCCCCACGGTCCGGCGAAGACCGTTTCGAGGCTGCCGAGGTAGCGCTGGTGGATCTTGCGGCGCAGCCCCTGCAGCACGGGGTAGTTGTGCCGCCCCCAGTTGCCGTAGAGGGCGCGGCCGAGCACCGCACTGTCGGCGTCCGGGCCCGGCGAGTACTGCCCGATCTGGACCATCCGCCGGCGGCCCTCCCCCTCGGTGGCCGGGAGCACGTGCTCGTCGATGCCGAGCAGCCAGCCCACGTAGCGCCACAGCGCCATCACATCGCGTCCCTCCGCTGCGGACACGGGCATGCCCAGGGCGCGCAGCGCCACCAGGAACGAGGTGGAGAACAGCCCGAGCGTTCCGAGCTGGTCGGACTGGTTGATCGGGACTCCCCAGGCGGCGCGGTCCCAATCGGCGCGCCGCAGCAGCGTGGTGTTGGCGAGGCCGTGGATCACGCGCACCTTCACCGCCGCACGCCACGCGGAGTGCTGCGGCCGCATGGCATCGCCCGGCGCGATGATCTGCGACCACCACTGCGTGGTCTCGTGGATGCGGGCGTCGACCCCCTCCACCATGCGGCCGGTGGCGACGAGCTGGCGGGTGGTGGCGGAGGTGGTGTACCCCGTCATCAGCGACGCCGTGGCCAGCACGTCGAGCCCGAGCGAGCCCGAACGGCGGCACACCGCGGCGCCGCGGCGGCAGGCGTCGAAGTCCACCCAGTCGGGCGTGGATTCGGGGCCGACCGCATCGAGAAGTTCACGCAGGGCGGGGATCTCGGTCCGGCCGGTCTCCAGCGCCGCGTCCAGGTCGCGCATGGAGAAGGCGCGGTCGTCGATCATCGCCAGCGCGAGACGGTTGCCCAGCTCGTCTCCGCGATCCACGGCCTCGCGGGCCCAGTCGATCTCCTCGGGCGCGAAGGGGCGGCGATCGCGCTGCAGGATGCGCAGCGGCAGAACGGTGCGCGCAGCCCACTCGGGGTCGCGGTCGAAGCGCTCGGGCGCGACTGCCTGGGAGGTGCTCGGTGCCGTGGTCATGATCCGAGCCTAACCCATTCTGGCCACATAGCGTGGCCAGAATCCTGAGAATCTCGCTGCGCTAGTCGGAACCACCTCTGACCTGCCGCAACACGGCGGCCAGATCACGGTTACCGAGGATGGAGGCCACCATGATGTCCTCGACCTGCTCCGTCGTGGCGGGAATGCGGCCGCTGCGCGCGGCGATCCCGAGGTGCAGGCCGCCGACCGCGATCAGTCGCGCCGAGAGCAGGGCGTCGTGGTCGTCGGGCGGATCGTCCAACATCTCCTTGGCCTGGGCCGCCATCGCCGCCACGAGGAGGTCGACGAGCGCCTCGCGCCGCGCGTGCAGACCGGTGTGGGTGTCCGCGCCGACCAGCAGCGCGGCGCGGCGCGGGTCCGCCTCCATCGCTACGAGACAGGCGTGCACTCCGGCGCGCACCCGGCGGATCAGGGCGTCGGGGGCATCGGCGGGGACCGCGGCGATCTCCTCGGTAGCCGAGCCCATCACGGCGAGCGTGAATCCGTCGAACGCCGCCTCGAGGGCCTCATCGGAGGAGGCGAAGGCCTCCCGGAAGTAGCGGGCGTGCAGTCCCGATTCGGCGCACAGCGCTCGCGCACTCACCGCCGCGACACCGTCCCTGGCCGCCACGGTGAGCGCCGCGTCCAGGAAGCGGGCTCGGCGTTCGTCCCGGCGCGCCTCGGCGGAGACACCGTTGTAGCGGCGGCCATCGGCGGCGGTGTCGGTCATTCGTCCAGCGTAGGCGAGCCCCTACGCCGACGCGGCGAGGATCTCCCGCGGATCGAAGGTGACGTTGACGGCGGCGATCAGCCCGTTCTCGACGTGGGTCCAGTTCGCGACCGCGGTGGCGGGCGCTCCACCCATGGCGAGATCGAACCAGGTGATCACGTCCGCATCGTCGGCGACGCGGGCGCGCACCGCGATCGAGTCGGTGGCGGCGGCCATCCCGGCGAGTCCGCGCAGGAACTCGTCCGGGCCGTGTGCGGTGCCGAAGACGCCGGTGAAGGCGCAATCGGGTGCGAGGTGCGGGCGCAGCGGCGCGAAATCCGCGGCGGCCCAGCAATCGAAGTAGATCTCGGCCAGGCGGCGGGGTGTCATCTTCTCGGTCATGTCCTCCACGGTGCCGCCCACGCACGCATTAGTCCAACAGCTGGATCTACTGACTACTAGCATCACTGGTTATGGAGCTGCATCAGCTGCGCTATCTGGTCGCGGTGGTCGATCACGGATCGTTCACCGCGGCCGCGGAGGCCCTGCACGTGAGCCAGTCCGGGGTGTCCGCCCAGGTGGCCAAGCTGGAACGGGAGCTCGGCCACCGGCTCCTGGACCGCACCGGCCGCGCCGTGCGACCCACCCCCGAGGGCAGCGCACTGCTCCCGCACGCCCGGGCCGCGGGAGCAGCGATCGAGGCGATCCGCGCCGCCGCGGACGATCTGACGGGCGTGGTCACCGGACACGTGCGGGTGGGCACGGTGATCGGCTGCACGATTCCCGGATACCTGGCGGGCTTCGCCGACTTCCGGCGTGCGCACCCCGGCGTCACGGTCGAAGTGGCGGAGGGCAATTCGGACGATCTGCTGGCCGATCTGCGTGCCGGCCGGCTCGATGTGATCCTGCTGGCCCACGCGGAGCCGCTTCCCCCGGAGGTGGTGGCGCACACCTTGATCCGGGAGCCGCTGGTTGCGGTGGTGCCCCGTGATCACGCCTGGGCCGCGCGCTCCGCGGTGACCTGCGCGGACCTGGCCCGCGAGACGGTGCTCTGCCTGCCACCCGGGACCGGTGTCCGCACGGCACTGGAGATCACCTGCGCCGCGGAACGCAGCGCGGTGGCGCCCGCGGTGCAGGCCCACTCCCCCGAGGCGTTGCTCGCGCTCGCCGATCGGGGCGCGGGCGTGGCGATCCTCACCGAGTCGATGGCCGGCGGCCGCCCCGGCAGCACGACGATCCCGCTCGCCAGGTCGGCCCGCACGCACCTGTCCCTGGCCACACGAACGGCACCGTCGGCGGCGGCGGGCGCGATGGCGCGCGCCCTCCTCGCTCACCTCGCGGGCTGAGCCGCCGGACGCCAGCGGGCCAGTGCGGCGACCAGCGCGATCCCGGTCAGCGCCGCGACGCCGAAGCCGAGACCCGCGAAGGTCCACGCCGAGACCACCATCCCCGACATCAGGCCTCCGCCCGCGCCCGCCAAAGCGATGAGCACGTCGATCCGCCCCTGCGTGGCTGCGCGATTGCCGAGTTCGGTGCCGTCCACGACCAGCGCGGTGCCGGCCACCAGCCCGAAGTTCCAGCCGATCCCGAGCAGGACGAGCGCGACGATGTTCCAGGCCAGGGAGTCGCCGGGCCCCAGCGCGGCGACCACCCCGGCCGTCGCGAGCACCACCCCGGAGGCGATCACCATCGGTGTGCGGCCGAGCCGGTCGACCAGGATCCCGGTGATCGGCGAGGGCAGGTACATGCCCGCGATGTGCAGGCCGATCACCATGCCCACCGCGCCGAGTCCGTGATGGTGGGCCTGCATGTGGATCGGTGTCATCGTCATCACGGCCGTCATGCCGATCTGCGTGACCACCATGACGGCGGCGCCCAGGTGGGCGGCGGGGCGCACGCCCGACGGTGCGCCGTCCGGCGCCGAATCGTCCGACCCGGCCGCCGCCCCGAGCTCGCGGGCCATGAGCAGCGGGTCGGGCCGCAGCAGCAGGACGAGAACGAGCCCCGCCGCGGCGTACGCGAGGGCCGCGAGCAGGAACGGGCCGGCGAGGGGAGGCAGCCCGAGCCCGGCGGCGAAGGTTCCCAGGGGCGACACCAGGTTCGGCCCGGCCACCGCGCCCAGGGTGGTGGAGACCAGGGCCAGGCTGACGGCGGTGGCGCGGCGGTCCGGTGCGGCGAGATCGGTGCCGGCGTAGCGGGCCTGGAGGTTGGTGGCGGTGCCCGCGCCGTACACGAGGAAGGACGCGAACAGCAGGGGCACGCTGCCGAGGGCGGCCGCGAGGACCACGCCCGCCGCACCGACCGCGCCCGCGCCGAAGCCGGCGGCGAGCCCCACCCGGCGTCCGGCCCGCTGGCTGATCCGGCCGACGAGGTAGGCGGTGACCGCCGAGCCGAAGGTGAACATCGCGACCGGCAGCCCGGCGAGGGCGTCGGTGCCGAGCATGTCCCGGGCGAGCAGTGCGCCCACCGTGATGCCGGCGGCGAGTCCCGCGCCGCCCATCACCTGGCCCGCCATGACCACGCGCAGGGTGCGGCGTTGCACCCGGTCCCGCTCGTGCGCCCGGTCCGCGTCCGCGATCATCGCCACCCCTCTCGGCAAACTTGTATCCTAGTTGTATCCCAATCTCCGGGGTACCGTCCAGTGGTTCCATGAATCGCGATCGCACCGAGGGAGACGCCGATGGCCGACGCCGCCAGTGCTGCCGAGCGCGCCCACACGCACATCCGCGACGCGATCGTGCGCGGCGATTTCGCGCCCGGCACGATGCTCAGCGAGAACGCTCTCGCTGCCGAACTGGCGATGAGCCGCACCCCTGTCCGGGCGGCGCTCACCCGGCTGCAGGAGGAGGGCTGGGTGTGCATCTACGCCCAGCGCGGCGCACAGGTGCAGGGCCTCTCGCCACAGGAGATCCGGGAATCGGCGCAGTTGCGCCACGCGCTGGAGACGGCCGGCGTCCTGCAATCCGATGCGGCCGGCCGAGCGGAGCTGGCCGACCGCATGCCGGAGAACCTGGCGGCACAGGAGCGGGCGCTGCGGTCGGGCGATTTCGCCGCCTTCGCCGAGGCGGCGATGGCCTTCCACGGGGCCTTCGTGGACCTCGCGGGCAACTCGCTCATGTCGGCGACCTACGCCCGGCTGCGCGACCGCCAGCGCTTCTCCCTCACCACCCACGCCGGCCGGATATCCGGCGATCCCGACCACGTGCTCGCCGACCACCGGGCAGTGCTGGACGCGGCGGTCGCGGGCGACTGGGTCCGGTTCGCGGAACTGCTCGACGCCCACCAGCGCGACAGCTACGGCACCGGCGCGCCCGCTCTGTAGCCGCGCGCCCACCGGTAGACTCCTCGCGGTGACTGAACCGCCGATCGTGCCGAAACTGCTGGACACCGCGGTCTCCGCGCTCGGCGGCAGCAAGCGCGACGGGCAGGTGCGGATGGCCGCGGCGGTGGCGCACTCCCTGGACACCGGCGAGCACCTCGCCGTGCAGGCGGGTACCGGCACCGGCAAATCGCTCGCCTACCTCGTGCCCTCGATCCGGCACGCGGTGACCACCGGCAAGACGGTGGTGGTGAGCACCGCGACCATCGCGCTGCAGCAGCAGTTGGTGGACCGCGATCTGCCCCGGTTGTCGAAGGCGCTGAAGAAGGACCTGGGGCGCGAGCCCGAGTTCGCCATCCTCAAGGGCCGTGGCAACTACCTGTGCCTGAACAAGCTGCACAGCTCGGTGGCCTCCGAGCCCGACAGCGAGGAGCTCTTCGACCCGTTCGCCGCCTCGCGGCTGGGCCGGGAGATGAAGCGGATCCGCGAGTGGAGCAGCGATACCGAGACCGGCGACCGCGACGAGCTCACGCCCGCGGTCTCCGATCAGTCGTGGCGGCTGGTGAGTGTGGGCGCGCGGGAATGCCTGGGCGCCACCAATTGCACCTACGGCCAGGACTGTTTCGCCGAGGCGGCCCGCAAGCGCACCGGGCAGGTGGACGTGGTGGTGACCAACCACGCGCTGCTGGCCATCGATGCCATGACCGAGGTCAACGTGCTGCCCGATCACGACGCCGTGGTGGTCGACGAGGCGCACGAGCTGGTGGACCGGGTGACCTCGGTGGCCACCGCGGAACTCACCGGGACCACGGTGGCCGCGGCCGCGCGCCGCGCCGGCAAGCTGGTCGAGGAGGAGATCGCCGACGCGCTGGTCGCCGCCTCCGAGGGGCTGACCGGTCTGTTGGAGGACTGCGGCACGCGGCGCTGGCTCGGCCTGCCCGACGGTGCCGGACCCGCCCTGGCCGCCGTCCGGGACGCCGCATGGGCCACCCGCACCGCGGTGGGTCCGGCGCGCGGCGCCAACCTCGATCCCGATGCGGCCGCTGCCCGCAGCGCCGCCATCACCGCGCTCGACGAGGTGCACGACACCGCCGTCCGGGTGCTCACCGCCTTCGACGAACCCGACGAGTCCAAACGGCGCGATGTGGTGTGGACCTCCGATGTTCCGGTGCGCGGCGGCGGATTCCGCCGAACCTTGCACGTGGCCCCGCTGTCGGTGGGCGGACTCCTGCGCACCCGGTTGTTCGGGGAGTCGACGGTAGTGCTCACGTCTGCGACCCTGGCGGTGGGCGGCGCCTTCGACACGGTGGCCGGTTCCTGGGGCCTGCCCCGCTCGGGCAGCACGGAGGCCGAGCGCGATCCCGATCTGGCGTCCGGCAAGAAGCCGGATGCGGCGATCGAGTGGAGCCACCTCGATGTGGGCTCGCCCTTCGACTACGCGCGCTCCGGCATCCTCTACGTGGCCACGAAGCTGCCGCCACCCGGACGCGACGGCACGAATCCGGCGATCCTGGACGAGATCGAGACGCTGATCAAGGCCGCCGGCGGTCGCACTCTGGGGCTGTTCAGCTCGACCCGCGCGGCGAAGGCCGCAGCGGAGGCGCTGCGCGAGCGGATCGATACGCCGATCCTGTGCCAGGGCGAGGGCAACACCGGGCAGTTGGTGCGCGATTTCGCCGCCGATCCGGCGACCTCGCTGTTCGGGACGCTCAGCCTCTGGCAGGGCGTGGACGTGCCGGGACCGTCGCTGTCGCTGGTGCTGATCGACCGTATCCCCTTCCCGCGCCCCGACGATCCGCTGCTCACCGCGCGCCAGCGCGCCGTGGAATCGCGCGGCGGCAACGGTTTCATGGCGGTGGCCGCCACCCACGCGGCACTGCTCCTCGCGCAGGGCGTGGGTCGGCTGCTGCGCTCCACCGACGACCGCGGCGTGGTCGCGGTGCTGGATTCGCGGCTCGCCACGGCCCGCTACGGCGGCTTCCTGCGCGCCTCGCTGCCGCCGTTCTGGGAGACGGCGAACCGGGACACCGCGGTCGCGGCGTTGCAGCGCCTGGCCGAGTCCTGAACGGTCCGGGCGGGGCCTCGGTACCCACCCGCCGCGCCGGGCGGTGCACTACCGTTGACCGGGTGACAGGGCGCATCGGTATCGACGACATCGAACCCGTGGTGTCGTGCGGGCAGTACCCCGGCAAGGCCGTGGTGGGCGAGGTGGTGCCGGTCTCGGCCACCGTCTGGCGCGAGGGTCACGACGCCGTGGCCGCCACCGTGGTCTTCACCGGTCCCGACGGCACCGGGCAGACGGTGCGCATGACCCCGGCCGCCGAGCCCGACCGCTTCCACGCGTTGGTGCGCCCCGATCTCACCGGCTACTGGTCGCTGCGTATCGAGGGCTGGTCCGATCCGGTGGCCACGTGGCGCAACGCGGTGCAGAAGAAGCTGGCCGCCGGGCAGGGCCCCGCCGAGCTCGCCAACGATCTGGAGCTCGGTGCGCGGCTGCTCGATCGCGCCGCCGACGGGGTGCCCGCCGAGGCGCGGCCGTCCGTGCTGGCCGCGGCGGCCGCACTGCGCGATGATGAACGGAGCCTGGTCGAACGGACCGGTGCTGCACTGCATCCCGAGATCACCCGGGTACTGGACGAGAATCCCGTGCGGGATCTGGTGACGAAATCGCGAACCTACCGGATCTGGGTGGACCGCAGCCGTGCGCTGTTCGGCTCGTGGTACGAACTGTTCCCGCGGTCCACCGGCGGCTGGGACGGCGAGGGCAACCCCGTACACGGCACCTTCCACACCGCCGCCGAGGATCTGCCGCGGATCGCCGATATGGGTTTCGACATCGTGTACCTGCCGCCGATCCACCCGATCGGCACCGTGAACCGCAAGGGCCGCAACAACACTCTGACCCCCGAGGCCCATGACGTGGGCTCGCCGTGGGCCATCGGCGCGGCCACCGGCGGGCACGATGCGGTGCATCCGGCGCTCGGTTCGCTCGACGATTTCGATCACTTCGCCCAACGCGCGCGCGATCTGGGCATGGAGGTCGCGCTGGACCTGGCCTTCCAGGCGGCTCCCGATCACCCCTGGGCCGCGGAGCATCCGGAGTGGTTCACGGTGCTCCCGGACGGCACCATCGCCTACGCGGAGAATCCGCCGAAGAAGTACCAGGACATCTACCCGATCAACTTCGACGACGACCGGGTGGGCATCTACCGGGAACTGTTGCGGGTCACCCTGTTCTGGGTGCAGCGCGGGGTGCAGGTGTTCCGGGTGGACAACCCGCACACCAAACCACCGGACTTCTGGTTCTGGCTGATCAGCGAGGTGAAGAAGGTCGATCCGGACGTGCTCTTCCTGGCGGAGGCGTTCACCCGGCCGGCCCGGATGTACGGCCTCGCCAAGGCCGGTTTCACGCAGAGCTACACCTACTTCACCTGGCGCACCGCCAAATGGGAGCTCGAGGAGTTCGCCCGCGAGCACGCCGCGAAGGCGGACGTGTGCCGGCCGAACCTGTGGGTGAACACGCCGGACATCCTGCACGAGAGCCTGCAACACGGTGGCCCCGGCCAGTTCGCGATCCGCGCGACGCTCGCGGCGACCCTGTCCCCCAGCTGGGGCATGTACTCGGGATTCGAGCTGTTCGAGCATCAGGCGGTGCATCCGGGCAGCGAGGAGTACCTCGATTCGGAGAAGTACGAGCTCCGCCCGCGCGATTACAAGGCGGCGCAGAGCCGCGGAGAATCGCTGGAGCCGTGGATCGCCCGGCTCAATGAGATCCGGCGACGGCATCCCGCTCTGCAGCAGCTGCGCAACCTGCACTTCCACCACGTCGACAATGAGGCGTTGATCGCGTACAGCAAGCACGATGCGGTCACCGGCGATCTGGTGCTGATCGTGGTGAACCTCAATCCGTTCGGCGCGGAGTCGGGCGTGGTCTGGCTCGATCTGCCGGCGCTGGGCCTGGACTGGCACGAGCGGTTCCCGGTGCGCGACGAGGTGTCCGGCGAGGTGTACCACTGGGGCCAGGCCGATTTCGTGCGGCTGGAGCCGTGGCGCAATGTGGCACACATACTGGTGCTGCCCCAGCTCAGCCCGCAGGCGCGGGAGAACCTGTCCTACCGGGAGGCATGATGAGCGAGAACACCGCGGGCCGCAGCACCGCGGCGGCCGTCGACCCGGAGGTGGCCGCCCGCCTGCTGACCGGCCGCTATCACGATCCGCATGCGATTCTGGGGGCGCACGCCACGGTGGGCGGAACCGTGCTGCGCGCGCTCAAGCCGGGGGCCACCGCGGTGGCCGCGGTGATCGGCGGCGAGCGCTATCCGCTGGCCCGTCTCGAGGGCGCCCTGTGGGGCACCGAGGTGCCGATCACCGATCTGGCCGACTACCGCTACGAGGTGCTGTACCCGGCGGGCAGCGTGATCGTGGCCGACGGCTACCGCTTCCTCCCGACTGTGGGCGAGATGGATCAGCACCTCATCTCGGAGGGCCGCCACGAACGACTGTGGGAGGCGCTCGGCGCGCACCTGCGCAGCTACACCACCCCCGATGGCGAGGTCACCGGCACGTCGTTCGCGGTGTGGGCGCCGAACGCCCACGGCGTCACCGTGATCGGGGACTTCGAGTACTGGGCGGGCGAGTCCTACCCGATGCGCACCCTGGGTTCGTCGGGCGTGTGGGAGGTCTTCGTCCCGGGGGTGGCCGACGGTGCCGCCTACAAGTTCCGGATCTTCACCGAGAACGGCCCGGTGGAGAAGGCCGATCCGATGGCGCGGCGCACCGAGGTGCCCCCGGCCACCGCCTCGATCGTCACGCACAGCCGGCACGAATGGCGCGACGCCGCGTGGATCGCCGAGCGCGCCAGGCAGAACCCCACCGATCGGCCGATGAGCACCTACGAGGTGCACCTGGGCTCGTGGCGGCAGGGACTGACCTACCTGGAGCTGGCCACCGAACTCGCCGACTACGTGACCGAGACCGGGTTCACCCACGTGGAGCTGATGCCGGTGGCCGAGCACCCGTTCGGCGGGTCCTGGGGCTACCAGGTGACCTCCTACTACGCACCCACCTCGCGCTTCGGCACCCCGGACGAGTTCCGCGAGTTCGTGGACGTGCTGCATTCGCGCGGGATCGGCGTGATCGTGGACTGGGTACCGGCGCACTTCCCCAAGGACGCCTGGGCGCTGGCCCGGTTCGACGGGACCCCGCTCTACGAGCACAGCGATCCGCAGCGCGGCGAGCAGTTGGACTGGGGCACCTACGTCTTCGACTTCGGGCGCCGCGAGGTGCGGAACTTCCTGGTGGCCAACGCGCTCTACTGGTTCGACGAGTTCCACGTGGACGGCCTGCGGGTGGACGCGGTGGCCTCGATGCTCTACCTGGACTACTCGCGGCCCGATGGCGGGTGGACGCCGAACGTGTACGGCGGCCGGGAGAACCTGGAGGCGGTCGAGTTCCTCCAGGAGGTGAACGGCACGGTGCACAAGACTTTCCCGGGCGTGGTCACCGTGGCGGAGGAGTCCACGAGCTGGCCCGGCGTCACGCGGCGCACCGACCTCGGCGGGCTCGGCTTCTCGATGAAGTGGAACATGGGGTGGATGCACGACACCCTGGGCTACCTCGGGCGCGATCAGGTGCACCGCAGCTTCCACCACCACGAGATCACCTTCTCGCTGATGTACGCCTGGAGCGAGAACTTCGTGCTGCCGATCAGTCACGACGAGGTGGTGCACGGCAAGGGCACGCTGTGGACCCGGATGCCCGGCGACGCACACACCAAGGCCTCCGGCGTGCGGGCCCTGCTGGCCTACATGTGGGGCCACCCCGGCAAGCAGTTGCTGTTCATGGGGCAGGAATTCGGGCAGGTCCGCGAGTGGTCCGACGAGCGCAGCCTGGACTGGGACTGCCTGGAGGGCTGGGAGGGCGAGCTGCACACCGGGATTCAGTCGCTCACCCGGGATCTCAACGCGGCGTACCGCTCCCACCCCGCGCTGTGGAGCCAGGACACCACCCCGTCGGGCTACGAATGGGTGGATGCGAACGATTCGCAGAACAACGTGCTGAGCTTCCTGCGCTGGGGCAGCGACGGTTCGGTGGTGCTGTGCCTGTACAACTTCGCCGGCCAGACGCACGAGCGGTACCGCGTGGGTGTGCCCTTCGCCGGCTCGTGGCGGGAGATCCTCAACACGGACTCCGCCGAGTACTCGGGCACCGGCGCCGGGAACATGGGCGGGGTCACGGCGGACACGCGTTCCTGGCACGGCCGGCCGGCATCGGCCGAGGTGGTGCTCGGCCCGAACGCGGCCGTCTGGCTCACCTTCGACGGCGCATGATGCGCGAGCTCGAGAAGGGCGTCTGGTTCGGCACCGGCACGCACGTCAACTTCCTGGCACTGGTCGACGGTTCGGATGTCACGCTGATCGATGCGGGCTGGTCCGGCGATGTGGACCGGGTGGAGGCGGCGCTGCGCTCGATCGGGCGGCGTCCCAAGGACGTGCGCGCCATCCTGGTGACGCACGCGCACATCGATCACGTGGGTGGGGTCGCGAAGCTGCACGAGCGCTACGGCACCCCGGTCCTGGCGCATCCGGACGAGGTGGCGCACGCGCGCGGCGAGGTGCACGAGCAGGCGGCGCCACTGGACATCCTGCCCATCGCGTGGCGGCCCCGCACGCTGCGCTGGCTGGCCGATGTGACGCGGGTCGGCGTGCTGGGGCACGTGGACATGCCCTATGCGCAGCCCTTCTCCCCCGGGTCCGGCGGCGCGCTCGACCTCCCGGGCGCCCCGGTACCGGTCGCCTGCCCCGGGCACACGTCCGGGCACACCGCATTCCTCCTGCCGGGCGGTGTCGTGGCCACGGGCGACGCCCTGGTGACGGGCCATCCGCTCTCGGGTTCGACGGGGCCGCAGCTGCTTCCCGAGTTCTTCAGCCATGACCTGCCGCGCACCGTCGCCACACTGGATGCGATCGCAGCGCTCGACGCCGGCCTGCTGGCCCCCGGCCACGGCGAACCGTGGCACGGGAGCCCCGCCGATGCGGTGGCGCAGGCTCGCGCCTAGTTGCAGGTCACGGAGATCTCGAAGGACTTCTTCGTCACGCCCGCCATGGGATTGGAGATGTTGCCGCCCTGCGCGTTCCCGGTGATCGTGTAGCGCTTACCGTCGACCTTCACCGTGGCGTCGCCGACCCCCGGGCCCACCGCGAGGGCATTGCCGTCGACGGTGATGCCCACGGTCTGGACGGTGGGCGGGTTGCCGTCGGTGAGGGTGGCTCCGACACCACCTCCCGCGCCGCCGGAGCCGATCGCGATGGTGTTACCCGTCTTCGCGCAGCCGACCGAGCTGAGGTCCACGCCGGACAGGTCCTTGCCGTCGACCTTCACCACGGTGCCGGAGCCGGAGCTCCCCGAACTCGAATCCGAGCCGCCACCGCCCCCGCAGGCGGTGATCCCCACCGCGGCGAAGACGGCGACCGGGACGATGAGAAGAGTGCGATTCATAGCGAGCCTCCTTAGGCACAGAACCGATTTCGAGCGGATGCCCGAGGAGAGAAGACCACAGGATCAGCCCGCGCGAAGCGGATCAGCGGGTTCGGTTGCAGTCACGAACGACGGTGCCTCGATGCCCCAGCGGTCGAGCAAATCCACCATGATCGGGACCGCTGTCGACGCCCCCGGCGAGGCGCCGAGCAGGCCCGCGATGGTGCCGTCGGCACCGCTGACGAGCTCGGTTCCCTGCTGCAGCACGCCGATCCGGCGACGATCGGACGTCACCAGCTGCGCACGCTGGCCGGCGGCGATGAGTTCCCATTGCCCTGGATCGGCATCCGGGTAGAAGCGCTGCAACTGCGCGAACTTCTTCCGCTTGCCCGCCAGGAGCTCGGTGATGAGGTACCGCACGAGGGCGAGGTTCTGCAACCCGGCCGCCGCGATCACGTGCAGGTTGCCCGGACGCACCGTGGTGAAGAAATCGGTGAGCCGGCCGCGCTTGAGGAGCTTGGTGCTGAACGTGGCGTACGGGCCGAACATCAGGTGATCGGCACCGTCGACATACCGGCGGTCCAGGTGGGGCACCGACATCGGCGGTGCGCCGATCGCGGCCTGCCCGTACACCTTTCCATCGAGACGGTGCGCCACGTCCGGGTCGGAGCAGCGCAGGAAGGCGGCCCCCACCGGCAGCACGGCGTAGCCGCGGACCTCCGGGATGCGCGCACTCTGCAGCAGCCGCAGCGCCATACCGCCCGCGCCCACGAAGACGCGCCGCGTGCGGATCTCGAACCGCCCGTCGGCGTTACGGCCGCGCACCGTCCACCCCGCCAGGCTCCGCTTGACGCGGCGCACCTCGTGACCGAAGCGCACCTCGCCGCCCGCCTCGGTGATGATCGCGGTCAGCCCCCGGGTCAACGCCCCGAAATCCACATCCGTTCCGCCCGGATGTCGCGTGGCCGCCATCGGACCGAGCGCCTCCCCGGCACCGGTCCGGCCGGCCATGACGAGCGGGGCCCAGTCCGCGATCACGGCCGGGTCCTCCGTGTACTCCATCGCGGCGAACTCGGGGTGTCGGTGCAGGGTGTCAAAGCGGCGCCGCAGGTACTCGACGTCCCGGTCGCCGAAGACCACGTCCAGGTGCGGGGTGGTGTGCAGGAATTCGCCGTCGAGGCGGCCCTGCGCCACGAGCCGGTCCCACCACCGGCGGGTGAGCGCGAACTGCTCCACCATGTGCAGCGGCTTCGCGGCATCGGCCGGGTCGGGCATGTAATTGAGTTCGCAGTATCCGGTGTGGCCGGTGCCGGCGTTGTTCCACGGGCCGCTGCTCTCCTCGGCGAGCGCGTCACCGCGCTCGAGCACGACGATCCGCCAATCGGGCCGCAGGTCGGCGAGCATGGCGCCGAAGGTCGCCGACATGATGCCGCCGCCGATCAGCACGAGATCGGCGTCGAATCCTTCGGTGGTGGAGTGGGTCATCGGATTCTCCTTCGCGAGTTGCTGTGCCTTCAGCTTCTCGCCGCGACCTATGTTCCGTCCAATGAAGTATTGCGGCGTTATGATCAGGAAATGGATCAATGGTCGGGCCTGTTCACCCCGCAGTTGCAGGCGCTCGTCGTCCTGGCCGAGCACGACGGGCACATGACCCGCGCGGCGGCCGCCCTGGGCGTGCCCCAATCGTCGATGAGCCGCCGCATCCACGCCCTGGAAACGGATCTCAAGCTGCCCCTGCTGGTGCACGCCGGGCGCACCGTCCGGCTCACACCCGCCGCACTCGATCTGGCGCGGCGCCTGCGGCAACCCCTTCGCCAGATCGACCTCGCCATCGCCGAGGCGGTCGGCTCCGCCGATGCCGACCACGGCACCGTGCGCTTCGGCTTCCCGCTCACCATGGGCACCGGCCGGATCCCCGACCTGATCTCCGACTTCCGCACCGCGCATCCGGGAATCTCCGTGGTGCTCAAACAGGCACACGGATCGGAGCTCGCCGACGACCTGGGATCGGGACGGCTCGATCTCGCGGTGGTGATCCCGCCACCGCAGCACCTGCACTGCACCCTGATCGGATCACAGGAGATCCTCGCGGTCCTGCCGCGCGGACACCGGTGCGCGGGCGCCGCCGATGTCGATCTGGCCGATCTCGCGGCCGAGACCTTCATCGCGAACCCCGCCAGCTACCACCTGCGCGGCGCCACCGAACGGTGGTGCGCCGAGGCGGGATTCGCACCCGACGTCGCATTCGAGGTCACCGAGTTCACCACGATCCGCGAACTGGTGGCGCGGGAGCTGGGCGTCGCCCTCCTCCCCCACGACGACCGCGCACCGTCGGATGTGGTGGAGGTACCGCTGGCCGGCGACCACCGCAGGGCCGTCGCGCTGGCCTCCGCCACACCGCTGCTCACGCCCGCGGCTCGCCGCCTCCACGACTACATCGTGGCGCGCTGAGCCCCAGCGGAACGGGGTTCGCTCACATCACCTTCGCCAGGAGGCGGGACCGGATGAGGAGCGCGGCCGCACAGGCCGCCGTCACGGCCACCGCGACGATCGCGATCAGCAGACAGGTCTGCATCGCCGGAACGAAGTACTCCTGCAGGACCACCGCACTACCGGGTGTGTCCGGCCCGGCTTCCAGCAGCAGTCCCATCGCATCGCCGCGGCCACCGAGACCGGCCCGGCTCGCGAGTGCGGTGGCGAAGACGGAGCCCAGGATCGCGACGCCGAACGCCCCGCCCAGCTCGCGACTCGTATCGTTGACCGCCGAACCGATCCCGAACTGCTGCGGCGCCACCGAGTTCATGATGTATTCCGTGGCGGGGACCTGCACCACCGCGAAGCCCACGCCCAGGACGAGCAGCCCGAAGAACGGGTAGCCCCAGTACGAGCCCTCCCACGGCGTGCTCCGGAACAGCGCGAAGCCGATCGCCATGACCGTGAGACCGGCGATGATCGGCACCCGCCACTCGGTACGCCGGCCCAGCACGGGTCCCAGCGGCGAGGCCACCGCCATCCCGGCGGCGAAGGGCAGCAACATCGCTCCGGCCGCCGGCGGCGATGCACCGCGGACGATCTGGAAGTACAGCACCAGGATGAAGACGAGACCGAACAGGAGCCCGAAACACAGGAAGATCACCGCGGAGCCCCAGCGCATCTGGATGCCCCGGAACACCTGCCAGGGCACGATCGGCCGCGAGGTCCTGGCCTGTTGCACGGCGAAGAGCACGCCCACGGCGGCCGCGATGACGTAACGGTTCACGCTCTCCCGAGAGGTCCAGCCGTCCGCCGGGGCCTCGATGACCGCGAGCACCATGGTGCCGATCGCGAGCACCGACAAGACCGCGCTGACCGGCCCGATGGGCGCAGCCTCCTCGGTCTCGGTCGTCGCGTCGGCGAGCGTGGACCGCACCGCCCACAGCGCGAGCATCGCGCCCACGCCCAGCGGGACGTTCATCACGAACACCGAGCGCCAGCCGAAGTGCTCCACCAGTAGCCCACCGACGATCGGGCCGCACGCGACCCCCAGTCCGCCGGCGGTGGCCCACAGCGCCAACGCCGACGCGCGGCGCTGGTCCCGGTCGGCCCCCTCGTCGGTGCCGCGCGTGGCCAGATCGACGACGATGCCGAGCGTCGGTGGATAGACCATCGCCGCCGCCAGACCGAGGACGGCACGTCCCCCGGCCAGGCCGAGGAACCCCGAGACGAACGGGATCACCATCGAGGTCACGGTGAACAGGGCGATCCCGGCGACCAGGACGCGCACCTTTCCGAACCGATCGGCAACGGCACCCGCCGTGAGCAGCATGCCCGCGAAGACCACCGTGTAGGCGTCCACCACCCACTGCATCTGTGCCGTGGTCAGGGCGAACTCCCGGGCGATGGTCGGTAGCGCGACGGTGATGATCGTGTTGTCGAGCATCACCACCAGCGAGCAGCCGATCATCGTGGCCATGGCGATCCGCGACGCCGTGGCCGACGGTGAGCTCACTGTCGGTCCCGCAGGCTGAGGCGGAAGTCCTTCGGTATCAGGGTCAGCCGCTCGTCGACCCGCAGTCGGTAGTCCGGGTCGCTCTCGATGTCGAACTCGTGGAGCAGCCGCGCCAGGATGACCAGTGCCTCGTGAATGGCGAACTGACGGCCGATGCAGGCACGTGCGCCGGTGCCGAAGGGCTTGTAGACGTGTGCGGGCCGCGCGCGCACTGCCGCGCTCTCGAACCGGCTGGGGTCGAAGGCGTTCGGCCGGTCCCAGACATCGGGATGGCGATGCAGATGATGGAAGAAGAGCACCACCCAGTTGTCGGGCCGCATCCGGTACCGCCCGCCCAGGATGTGGTCGTGCTTGGGCTGGCGCGCCATACCCGGCACCGTGGGCCACATGCGCAGCGATTCGTCGACCACCCTGCGCAGGAAGCGCAAGCGCGGCACCGCCTCGAAGGCCAGGTCGCGCCCCTCCCCGGTCGCCTCGAACGCGGCATCGGCCTCGGCCTTCGCCTGCTCCAGCAGCTCGCGGTCCCGGCTGAGGTAGTACAGCGCGAAGGCCATCGTTCCCGATGTCGTCTCGTGGCCCGCGATCAGGAAGGTGAGCAACTGGTAGAAGGCGCTCTCACCGTCGAGACCGGGGCGGGACTCGGAGCCGTGCACCATGAGTTCGAGCATCGTGGCGCGGTCGGTCCCGTTGCGCTCCGGTCCGCGGCGGCGCATCTCGTCGACGATGCCGCCCAGGTGCTCGCGGGCGAACCGCCGGTGCTTCGCGGCGTAGCGGTCGGCACCGAGCTCGATCAGTCCGCCGGCGGGGAGCGCGTGCACGGCGCTCTTGACCAGGGAGGTGCGCAGCAGCACCTCCGATGCCCGCACCAGTGGATGCGAGCGGTCGTCGTTCGGCACGAGCAGGTTGTAGGGCCGCCCGAAACCCGCGCGCGCGATCGTCTCGAAGGTGGCGCGGGTCATCTCGTGCGAGACGTCGACGGAGTCGGTCGCCCGCCACCGGACCACCAGTTCGTCCGCGACATCGCACATCGTGTCGTGATAGGCCCGCATCGCCTCGCGGGAGAAGGCCGGTGCCAACAACTCGTGTGCGTCGGTCCAGGCGGACTCGTCGTTGTAGGCGCTGAACAGACCGTCGCCGATGAACTCCCGCAGGGCGTACAGCGAGGGGGCGTGCGCCTTTTCGAAGAGCACGTCGTCGCACACCTCGGCGGCCAGATCGGGCTCTCCGGTGAACACGTAGTTCTGGCCGAAGAAGCGGATGCCGAAGACATCGTGTTGGCCCGGCGTGGTGGTCTCCACCAGGCGGCCGATGGGTGACATGACCGATCCCCGGGTCATGTCACCGATGATCGGAACGCGGCGGCCCACCTGCTTCGGCGCCACCGGCCAGACATTGCGGTTCTCCTCGATCCGATACACGTCAGTCCTTTCCGAGAGCGGCGCCGGTCCCGGCGACCTCCGCGGCCCACGCGGATTCGATGCCGAGCGCATCGCACGCGAGCGCATGGACGTGGGCCGCGAAATCGTCCGAGCGGGTGACCGGGGATTGCAGCAACGGCCATTGGGCGCCGCGGTAGAACGCCCCCCGCGGTCCGTCGGCCAGCATCGCGGCCACCACCTCGCCCGACCGATCGGGCGAGACGGCGGCGAGCCGGATCGCCCGCCGGACCGCGAGCGAGTACTCGTCGTAGATCGAGGTGTCCACGAAGCCCGGGTAGATCGACCCCACCGTGAGGTCGAGGGACTGCTGCTCCGCGCGGCGGCGGTAGTGCCGCAGCACCAGGTGCAGTGCCGCCTTGGAGGCCGCGTAGTGCAGGAAGGGCACGGGTCGCGGCAGATCGCCGGGCGTCAGCGACCGCCGGATCCGCGAGCGGGTGGCGACCACGTTCGACAACGAGGAGATGCCGAACAGGCCGGCCCGGCCGTTGACGGCGAGCCGCGGCAGCAGCGTCTCGGTCAGCAGGACGGACCCCAGGACGTTCACCGCCGTGTGCCGCTCGAAGCCCTCCTTCGTGTACTCGGTGGAGGTGGGCGCGATCCCCGCATTGTTCACCAGGACACGGAGTCCGCCGTCCCGCGCCAGCGGGGTGGCGAACTCGGCGATGGAGTCGCGGTCGCCGAGCTCCAGCGCCGCACCGGTGGCCGCGGCATCGTCGCCCACCGCGGCGCACACCCGGTCCGCGGCCGTCTGCGCGTCCTCGAGGCGGCGGGAGGTCAGCACGACGTGGTGGCCGGACCGGGCCAGCCGGTGGGCCACCGCGAGGCCGATGCCCCGCGACGCCCCGGTGACCACGGCCGTGTCGGAGCGGTCGCCGCCGCTACGTGGCTGCGGCACCGTCGGCCCCGATCTTCTCGTTCGGCGTGGTCACGATGTCGCTCTCCGCCCGGACGGCCGGGAAGTCGAAACGCCGCTCGACCACGTACTGCTGCACCAGGATCTGCGTCGCGAGAATCGACAGGCACGCCCACTCCGCGGTCACCGCCGCCCAGCTCCCGTCATTGCGGGCGACATCGGCGAGCAACCGCGCCACCGCGTCGGGCTCGAACAGGCCGACCTCTTCGAGCCGGGCCCGCGACATGTGCCGCCGGACGAGTTCGGTGGGGCCGTTCTCGTCCACCAGGTACCAGGACCCGATCGGCGTCATGAAGGGCTTCTTGCGCCGTGCCGTGGTGCGGCGCGGCAGCACGTCCCGCACCGCCTTCTTCAGCGCGTACTTCTCGGTGTTGCCGTGCAGCATCAGCGAGGGATGCAGTTGCGCAGCCGAATCGAGGACATCGCGATCGAGGAAGGGCACCCGGAGCTCCATGCTGCGGGCCATCCCGAGCCGGTCCGAGATGGACAGGACCCAGTGCGGCAGCCGGGTGTACGCCTCGTAGGAGAGCTGGCGGTGCAGCCCGACCGTCGAGGTGGGCCGTGGCAGCGAGGAGTGCGCCGGGAGCGGTGTGCGCGAGACGCCGCGCATGCGCTGTTCGAGTGCCGTCCACATGTAGATCCAGGCGGGGACGTGCCCGAACTCGGCCTCCACCGCGTCCAGGGTCTCGTTGATCGCGGCCACCTCGGATTCGAAACCGATCGGCGCACCGAACCACTTGAGGGTCCGGCGCCAGAACCACGGTTCGAAACGGGTCAGGCGCAACCGCTGCAGGATTCGGCGCAACCGCAGCAGGCGGTAGAAGTCGTACCCGGCCAGCGTCTCGTCCGAGCCGTCGCCGCTCATCATCACCTTCAGGCCGCGCTCGCGTGCGGTGTCCATCAGGTCGAGGATCGGGGTGGCGACGATGCCGTACCAGAACGGTGACTCGAAGTGGTAGACCGCTTCCTCGGCGAGCTCGGACATCCGCTCGCCCGTCACCGGGACTTCGATGTTCGGCACACCGAGATGCGAGGCGACCAGCTGCGAATCGGAGGTCTCGTCGAGATGGCTGTCGACCACCTCCACGCTGATCGTGAGCGGCCGCTCACCGTGCCGTGCCGCCGCGACCCCCGCGATCGCCGAACTGTCCAGGCCGCCACTGAGCGCGATCCCCCATTCGACCTCGTCGGGGATGCGCTTGCCCACGGCCTCGTCGAAGGCCCGCTGGTAGTCGGCGAGCCCCTCCTCGCCGCGATGGGCGGTCCGCTCGGTGACCCCGAGGTCGAAGGGCCGGAAATAGGTGCTCTCGTCCTGCTTCTCACCGTCGACGTAGGTGACGGTGGTGCCGGGCCGCACCTCCTGCACTCCCGCCCAGAAGGTGTGCGGAGCCACGGTGTGACCGTAGAACTGGCAGTCGGCCAGGCCCTGCGGATCGACCGCCGGCTCCACCAGACCGCTCGCGAAGATCGCCTTGGCCTCCGAGGCGAAGACGATCCGGCCGTCTTCCGCCGACACGTACAGCGGCTTCACGCCCGCCCGATCGCGGGTGAGCAGGAGCGATTCGGTCTTGCCGTCCCACAGGGCGATGGCGAAGTCACCGTCGAGCCTGCGGACGAAGTCCGCCCCGTACTCCTCGTAGAGGTGACCGATCACCTCCGTGTCCGACGCGGCGCGGAGCCGGTGCCCCTTGCGTTCCAACTCGGCCCGCAGCGCGCGGTGGTTGTAGATCTCACCGTTGAAGATGACCGCGATGGAGCCGTCCTCGGTGAAACTCGGTTGCACACCGTCGGACACGCCCACGATGGCGAGCCGGGTGTGTCCGAACCCGATGGGTCCGTCGTGCCAGATGGTGGCACCGTCCGGTCCCCGATGCCGCTGAGCGGAATTCATCGCCTCGAGTCGATCACGGAATCCGTCCGCCTGGAGGTCCCGGGAGTAGATACCCGCAATGGAGCACATGGTCTTCTCCCTCAGCCGATCCGGCTCTCGGCGACCACGGAGACATCCGCGCCGGGAGCCGAGGGCGCGAGCACGGTCGCAACGGTGGTGTCGATCCCGGCACGGTGCGCGTGCTCGAGTGCCGCGACGGGCGCGGCCGTGTAGTACTGCTTGCCGTCCGTGCGCTCGTACGGGTTCACGATCCGCACATCCACCTCGCCGAAAGCGGTGCGGAAGGCCGGATTCGAAGCCGCCGGCCAGGGAGCCACGATCACCGATTCCGTGGGGTCCACGCTGAGCGCCCCGATGGCGGCCGAGACGGCATTGAAGTAGCCGGCATCGAACTCGTGCAGGTCCACGACCACGCTGCTGCGGGCGCCGGCACCGGCACCGTTGAGCTCCGCGTAGACCTCGGAACTGATGTCGTCCGAAGCGCGCTGAGGTGTGGCCACCTCAAGAACGGTCGAATCCCCCGGTCCGATCACGGCCGCGAAAACATCACTCACCAAAGGGAAATTCGGCTTGAAGAAGGGATTCATACTGGGATGCACATCGCCGACGACAACGGCGCCGTATTCGATGTCACCCATCTCGATCATGTCCCCGATCAGCGATACGGCGGTACCGAAAGAGAGACCGCCGTTGAGCAGATCGAAGGTGAGGATCGAGGTCTCGGCGTCCGGATCGAAAGCGGGATGGATCCCGGCCTCCTGCTGGATCAGGGCGGCCACGGCCGGCTCACTGATGTTCATATCGCGGGAGGCACCGGCATTGATCAGCAGCCCGAGCTGGTCGCCGTCGATCCCGGCGTCCAACAGTGCGGCCGTCAATGCCCGTGCACCCGAGGCGACGTAGCTGGTGGCATTGGGGATCACCCCGAGCCCGGCGATTGCGATGTCCGTCATGCGACTGCCTCTCCGACGCGCAGTGAAATGAATCCGTAGACCATGCCCGATGCGGTGGGCACCACGAGGAGCCGATCGCCCGGCTCGACGGTCCCGTTCCGAATGTGGTGGTACAGCACCAGGAACAGAGCGGTCGACGAGGTGTTCCCGAGGAACTGCATCACGTTCAGCTCGGTCGGCATGGTGCCGTTGAAGACCTTCTCCTCACCGATCGAACGCATGTAGTTCAACGCCACGAGGCTGAACTGGTGATGGATCAGATAGTCGTAGTCGGCATCGGCCATGGTGGTTCCCAGTCCCTCCAGTCCGTGCTGGACGAACTCCATGGCCTGGGTGTACCGCCGCTCGCTGTGCATCCGCTTGTTATCGGTGTACATCGCGATGCCCTCCGAGCGATCGCTCGGCAGAGCGACGCACAGCGAGGCCGCCTCCGAGGCGGTGGCCAGCGAGATGGCCTCGATCTGATCGGGCTCGGTGCCCTCTCCGTCGACCACCAGGGCGCACCCGCTATCGCCCACCGTGAGCGCGGCGAACTGCGGATCGTAAGAATCCTTGATCTCCCGCACAGCGGTGTCGGTGATCAAGGTGATCCGCTCACCGCTCACGACCAGGGCACGAGTCGCCCTGCCGGTCTTGATCATTCGATCCGCCAGGAACAAGCCCGTCGCCATTCCCGCGCACGCATTGGCCACGTCGAAGGTCAGCGCATCCTTGCTCGCACCGATTTCCCTTCCGATGACCGCCGCGAGGGACGGTGCGAACTGGGTTCGCCAGACGCTCACCATGCGGGTGATCGAGCAGCTGATGATCAGGTCGATATCCGCCGCCTCGTACTGAGATCCTTCGAGTGCATCGCGCGCTGCCGCGAGCGCCAGGTCCAGGCTGGTGTCGGACGGGGCCGCGCGGCGGCGTTCCACGATTCCCGTCACCGCCTCGAGCGGGGGCTTCTTGTCCACGGCGAGCTGATTCACGAGGTCCGTGCTGGTGACGACCTCGGACGGAATCAACGCGCCGATGGATTCGATTCGCGGCCGGGGCCGACTGAGACTCCCGGAATCCAGTGAGCTGTTGTTCATGACGCACCTCCTGCAAACAGCCCTTCAGGACTGTTGCAATCTCGTCGTAGTGATCAATGTGGGTTGGTTCAGTCGGTCAACAGTAACGCAGAGAATTCGAGAACGCGTGCCACATGAGGAGGATCACAGGGCAGTCAACTTCGTCTGAACTACACGACATTTCGGACAAAGTTCGATTACCTGCCTTGTGGACCAGCACTTTTCATGAATGGTCTGCCCAACCGCGCAACCACTACGCCGACGGGCGCGAAGCCTCGAAGCCCAGCGCACAGACGAATGTGTCAGTTCTGTCGCGGTTCAATAAGACAAATCTGACAACGTCGAGGGATGCCCTATCGCTCGGCCCGTTCGCCCTTCGCAGGTCGATCGCTTATACCGGGGAGACACGCCCGTCCCACCGCGGCGCGACACTCCACGACAATCGGATGCATTCGTCACCTCGATGACACACGCCCTTCAGACGAAGGACGCATTCCCGTCGCGAACGGTCAGGGCTTACAGCAGGAGCTTCTTCTGCACCTTGCCCATCGGGTTGCGCGGCAGTTCGTCGACGAACCGGATCTCGCGAGGGCGCTTGTGCTTCGACAGGGTGCGACCCACGAATTCGACGATGGCGACGGCGGTCTCGTCGTCCCGCGCACCGTCGGAGACCACGAAGGCCACCACCCGCTGGCCGAGATCGTCGTCCGACAGGCCGACGACGGCGGCCTCGCGGATGTCGTCGTGCCCGAGCAACGCCGCCTCGATCTCCCCCGCGCCCACGCGGAAGCCGCCCGTCTTGATCAGGTCCGTGGAGGCGCGGCCCACGATGCGATGGAAACCCGCTGCATCGATCACAGCGACATCGCCCGTGTCGAACCAGCCGTCACCGACCCAGGATTCGGCCGTGGCCTCGGGCCTTCCGAGGTATTCGGTTCCCACCATCGGACCGCGCACCTGCAGCGCCCCGATCGACTCGCCGTCGTGCGGCGCCGGCTCGCCGGATTCGGTGATGAGGCGGGTCTGCACGCCGTTCAGTGGCAGTCCGACCCACCCGGGGCGCCGCTCACCGTCGGCCCGGGCACTGACGGTGATGAGCGTCTCGGTCATCCCGTACCGCTCCACGATCTCGTGCCCGGAGAGCTCGAGCATGCGCTCGAAGACGGGGGCAGGCAGGGGCGCGCTACCCGAGACCAACAGCCGCGCACCGGAGAGCGCCGCGGCGTGCTCCGGTGATCGAGCGATGCGCGACCACACCGTGGGCACCCCGAAGTACAGGCTGCCGCCCGCCTCGGCGTAGGCCTCGGGCGTGGGCTTGCCCGTGTGCACCAGCGGGCTGCCCACGCGGAGCGCGCCGAGCACACCGAGGATCAGGCCGTGGACATGGAACAGCGGAAGACCGTGCACCAGCGTGTCGTTCGCGGTCCAGTCCCACGCCTCGGCGAGCCCGTCGAGGCAGGCCGCGATGGCGCCGCGCCGGATCGGGACGCCCTTCGGGGCCCCGGTGGTGCCCGAGGTGTACATGATCAGGGCGACCGCCGCCGCCGGCGGCTCCGGCAGCGCGTGCCAGCCGCGGGCGTGCTCGCGCACCGGCACAGCGGGCAATCCGTGCGCATCCTCCGGCGTGGCGCCCAACCACGCCTGGGCCCCCGAATCCCCCAGCACGTGGGCGATCTCCTCGCTGCCCGAGTCGGGCGGAACCGGCACGGCGGGCACACCCGCGCGCAGCGCGCCCACGAAGGCGATCACGGTGGCGAGCGACGGGGTCGCCCAGACCGCGACCGGGCCGCGCACACCGAGCCCTCGCAACCGCTCCGCCACCGCCGTGGACGCCCCGATCAGATCGGTGCGGGACAGCGTGCGGCCGCCGATCGTGACGGCCGGTTCGTCATCGGAGCCGGGCGGGACGGGGGTCACGGTGTGCGGCAGGAGCATGGGGCCAGCCTAGGCCCGGCGAGTTCTGACGAGTCGGTGACGCGCGCGGAAGCGACCGCCCATCCGGTGGCTCCGCATGCCACGCTGGGGCCATGACCGAGGCGAGCGGAACCCGTGAGCGGCCCTGGGTGAGCTGGGCCGCGGCACTGGCCGGCGTGCTCGCCGGGGCCGCCGGTCTCGCGGTGGCCGAGCTCGTCGCCGCGGTCATCGCGCCCGGCGCGAGCACGGTGTTCGCGGGCGGGTCCGCGGTGATCGACGCTGCGCCCGCCTGGCTCAAGGACTTCGCCGTGGAACGGTTCGGCACCGCGGACAAGGCCGTGCTCCTGGGCTCGATGGCGGCGGTGCTCACGCTCGGGGCGGCCTGCGCGGGCGTGCTGGAACTGCGGCGGCCACCGTGGGGCACCGCGCTGATCGGCGGTGTGGGCATCGTCGGGGCGATCGTGGCCGTGCTGCGGCCGGGCGCGACACCGACGTGGGCGCTGCCGAGCCTGATCGGTATCGGTACTGCAGTGATCCTGCTCCGCTGGGCAGTGGGCGCGCTGCGGCCGGACGAGACAGACGATGGTGCGGGCGACGGTGGCGCGGGCGACGGCAGTGCCGACGACGGCGTGGACAGACGGGGCTTCCTCACGGCGGCGGGGATCTCCGCCGGCATCACGGTGCTGGCGCTGGGCGGCGCCCGTGTGCTGTCGGCGGGTTCGAGGGCGGTGACCGCGGCGCGCGAGAAGCTCTTCCTCCCCGCCCCGCGGACGGCGGCCCCAGCCGTTCCCGCGGGCGCCGATCTCCGCCTCGATCGCCTCACTCCCTACGTCACGGCGAACACCCAGTTCTTCCGGATCGACACCGCGCTGCGCGTCCCGCAGGTCGACCCCGCACAGTGGTCCCTGACCGTGGACGGCATGGTCGAGCGGCCGTACACGATCACCTGGGACGAGTTGCTCGCGCTCCCGTTGGAGGAGCACTACGTGACGCTGGCCTGCGTGAGCAACCCCGTGGGCGGCGATCTGATCGGCACCGCCCGGTGGCTCGGCTACCCGATCCGCGCGCTGCTCGAACGCGCCGGGCCGCGCCCCGGGGCCGATATGGTGCTCTCCCGCAGCGACGACGGCTTCACCGCGGGCACACCGCTCGACGTGCTGCAGGACCCCGGCCGCGATGCCCTGCTGGCGATCGGGATGAACGGCGAGCCACTGCCCGTGGAACACGGCTTCCCGGCGCGGCTCGTGGTCCCCGGGCTGTACGGCTACGTCTCGGCGACCAAATGGGTCACCTCGCTGCGGGTCACCACCTTCGCCGCCGATCAGGGCTACTGGACACCGCGCGGCTGGTCGGCACACGGCCCCGTCAAGGTGCAGTCCCGCATCGACGTCCCGCGCGGGCGCACGCCCGCGGGCGCGGTGACCGTGGCCGGGGTCGCCTGGGCCCAGCACACCGGGATCGACGCCGTGGAGGTGCGCGCCGACGACGGCGCCTGGACGCGCGCCGATCTCGCCGACACCGTGGGCCCGGACACCTGGCGCCAGTGGCGCGCATCGATCCCGCTCGCCCCGGGCGAGCACACCCTCACGGTGCGCGCCACCGACGCGGCCGGGCGCACGCAGACGCCGGAGCAGGCGCCACCCGCGCCCGACGGTGCCACCGGGTGGCACTCCGTGCGGGTGACGGTCACCTGACGGGCGACGCTCCTATGCCGCGCGGTGCGCCCGGTGCGCCGCGAAGGCGGCCGCCAGGAAGGTCGCGGTGAGCTCGACCGCGCGGGCGCTCTCGGGCGTCGCGCCCGACAGCACGGGGAAGGCGTGCACACCGCCCTCGAACAGGTGCAACTCGCAGGGCTTGCCCGCACCGTCGAGCCGGGCGTGCAGCCGCTCGGCGTCCACCCGCAGCATCTCCTCGGTGCACGCCACGATCAGCGCCGGCGGGAAGGCCTCGGGGTCGATCTCGGTGGCGTCGTCGTGCCCGCGCAGCCCCTCCGGTCCGCGGTCGAAGAACTCGCGCAGGCCGCGCAGCTTCCCCACGGTGAGATACGCGTCGTCGATGTCGTAGCGCGGATCGCCGTCCTCGACCGTGGGCGTGAGCAGGGGTGAGAAGCCGAAGTAGGCCAGCGGAGCCGTGGCGGCGTCCAGATGAGCGAGCTCCACGACCTTCGCCGAGACGTACCCGCCCGCGGAATCGCCGCCCACCGCGACGTGCCGGTACCGGCCCGAGTCCGCGACCGCGCGGTACACGCGGTAGCCGTCGTCGACGGAGGTGCCCACGCCCACCTCGGGCAGTTGCCGGTAGTCCACGTTGAACACCGTGACGCCCAGCGCACGGGCCAGTGCCGCCGCCACGTGCCGGTGCGTGGCCGGGCCGCCCGAGAGGAAGGCGCCGCCGTGGTAGTAGCAGATCGCGGCGTCGGACCGTAGTTCGCCCACCGTGGGAACCAGGCGTTCGACCGGCACCCCGGCCAGTTCGATCCGCTCGACCTCCACGCCGCCCGGCGTCCGGCCGATCCGTTCCGCGATGCCCTCGATCAGCGACAGCGGCCCGAAGGACCAGGAACGCACGGGGTACAGGCCGATCAGCGGCTTGAGCAGCAGGCGCGCTCCCGCGATCGCGAGCGCCGACTGCGGACTCACACCACGATGTTCGACGACGGACATCTGAACTCCTCTCGCCCGACCACCAGGATCGAGCAGAACCGGTTCAGAGTATGCCGGATCGCATCATCGATCCACCCACAGTGAACAAACGTGTCGTGGAACCGTCATCCGGAGATGCCGGTGCGCTCCACCCCCGCGGCGATCCACCGCTGCGCGACCAGGAAGAACAGCAGGAGCGGCGCGATCGACACCAGCGCCGCCGCGAACATCGCGGGCACGTTCACCGTCTGCGCGGTGATGTAACTGGACAGCACCAACTGCACGGTCCAGGACTGCGGGTCCTGCCCGATCACCAACGGCCACAGGAACGCGTTCCAGCTCCCGACGAAGGTGATCGTGGCCACCGCCGCCGTCACCGGGCCCGCCCCGGGCAGCGCCACCCACAGGAAGATCCGACCGGGCCCCGCACCGTCGAGCATGGCGGCTTCCTCGAGCTCCCGCGGGAACCCGAGGAAGTGCTGTCGGAACAGGAAGACCGCCGTGGCCTGGAACAGCCCGGGGACCACCAGGCCCCGCAGCGACGAGACCCAGCCGAGCGAGGACACCATGAGGAAGGTGGGCACGAAGGTGATCGCCGCCGGCACCAGCAGCGTGGCCAGCACCACCCCGAACACCGCTCCCCCGTACCGCACCCGGATCCGGGCGAAGGCGAACCCCGCGGGCAGCGAGACGGCGATCACGCCGGCCGTCTGCAGCACCGCGACCACCGTGGAATTGACCAGGGCCCGGGCCAAGGGCCGCGACTCGTCGGAGAAGATCTCCCGGAAGTTGTCCCACACCGGCGCCTGCGGCAGCCAGGCTCCCGCCGCCACATCGGCCGACGTACCGAGTGCGCCGCGCGCCAACAGATACAGCGGCAGCAGGAACAGCAGGGCCAACCCGGCCAGCACGAGGTACCGGGCGGCGCGGCCACCCGCCGAGGTGATCATGCGTCCTCCCGTCGCCGCAGCAACCCCGTCAACCGACCCTGCAGCAGCGCGAAGGCCGCGATCAGCAGTGTGAGGATGATGCCGCCCGCCCCGCCGTGGCCGAAGTCCTGGCCGTTGCCGAGCGCCGCGTAGTACAGGTACACCAGCGGCGGGCGGGCGTACGGCGGGTAGCCCTGCGCCGTGGCCATGATCCCGTAGAACTCGTCGAAGGCCTGGAAGGCGTTCACCGTGGCCAACAGCAGCACCGCCACCGATACCGCGCGCAACTGCGGGAAGGTGATGCGCGCGAACGTGGTCCACGCGGAGGCCCCGTCCAGGGCGGCCGCCTCGTACAGGTGCCGCGGCACCCGCTGCAGGGCCGCCAGGAAGAGCACCATGTAGAAGCCGAGCTGCAACCACAACCGCACGGTCACCAGCACCAGCCAGTACCAGGGCGGATCGACCACCGACAGCCACGCCACCGGTTCCAGGCCCACCGCGCGCAGCGCCGTGTTCGCCACCCCGGTCGGAATGCCCGGGAAGATCGACCCGCGCCAGATCAGCGAGGCCGCCACGTAGGAGCAGGCCATCGGGAGGAAGAACACGGACCGGAAGAAGCGCTGGAACAGCCGGATCCCGTTCACCAGCACCGCGAGTCCCAGCGAACCCACGAAGGTCAGCGGCACCACGACCGCCGCGAACACCACGAAGGTGAGCAGGCTCGACCGGAAAGCGGGATCGGACAGCATGTCCCGGTAGTTGCCGAGTCCGACGAAGACCGTGGGCGTCACGGTGTTGCGCGCCTCGAACAGGCTCAGCCACAGGCTCCACCCGATCGGCACCACCACGAAGGCGGCGAGCCCCGCCAGGAACGGGCCCGTCATCAACCAGAACCACAGGTGCGGCGAATCACGCCATCCCGCACGGGTACCGCGCGTCATCAGCGGGGGAACCGGTCCAGTTCCTGCGTCACCACCGCGGCCACACCGTTGAGCTCGGTCATCGGGTCGGCGCCGCCGCGGATCACCCGGTCCAGGGCATCGCGGTAGGCGGTGGAACTGCGCTGCGTCCACAGCAGCGGCGTCTGCGGGTGACCCACGCTGTAGACCAGTTTCGATGCCTCGCTGTAGATGCCGGTGGCGAGCTTGTTCGCCTGCGGCACCAGGGAGCGGCGCGCCGGGACGTGCAGGCCGTAGCCCTGGGCCCAGTCCAGTTGCAGGTCGGCCCGCTCCACCCACAGCCACTGCACGAACTTCTTCGCCCGCTTCACATCGCCCTTGGTGTTGATCGCCGAACCGTACGCACCGAAGGGCACACTGGCCCCGCCGTTGGTGCCGATCGCGGGGAAGGGGCAGACCCGCACGTCGTCGCCGAGCGCCTGCGTGATCGCCGGCAGCGCCCACAGCCCGGTCCACTGCATCGCCGTGAGTCCGGCGATGAAGGCGCCCGGGTCCGACCAGTCCTGCGGAGCACCCAGCAGCAGATCGCCGGACGTGAACAACGTGCGCAGCGTGCGCAGGCCCGCGGCCACGTCCTCGTTCGCGAAGCCCGGCTTGCGATCCGGGGTCAGATAGTCGTGACCGGACGACCACAGCAACACGCCGCCCAGTACATCGGCGCCACCGTTGTTGCCCAGGAACAGGCCCTTGACCCCGCCCTTGTTGAGCTCCTTCGCGGCGGACACCAGCTCGTCGATGGTGCGCGGCTCCCGCACTCCCGCCTTCTGCAGCATCGACGGGCGGTACACCAGCAGCTGCAGATCGAGCACCTGCGGAATGCCGTAGACCTTGCCCTGGTAGGTCATCCGGTCGAGCAGCGCGGGGTTGAAATCGGAGCGGGCGTCGCCCAGCAGGTCCGTGAGATCGGCCACCTGGCCCGCGGCGATCATGTCGATCGTGGGGCCGTTGCCGAACTCGAAGACGTCCGGCCCGCCGTCACCGAGGAGCGCCGAGGCCACCTTCTGGTCGTAGTCGCCGGGGAAGGTCGCGATCCCCACGCCGCCGCCGGGGAAGTCCTCCGCGTAGCGCCGCAGGGCACCGGCGGTGCCCTTCTCGCCGTACTCGTGGAACCACACCGTCAAGTCGCCGGACGCCGCGCCGCCGCGGCCCGTGTTGTCGCCGCACGCCGCGAGCACTCCCGCCGCGGCGAGTCCGCCCATCCCGGCCAGCACCGAGCGGCGCGAGACCGAGCCCACCGCGCGGCGCGACACCGAGCCCACCGAGCGGCGCGACACCGAGCCCACCGAGCGGCGCGACACCGAGCCCGAGTCCGCTGCGCGGCCGAAGTTCCCCAACACCCGATCAGTATCTCAAAGCACCCGGCCGACTATCGTGTGGGCGCACCGTGGCGCGATCAGAACAGGGCGGCGGCCAGGTCGCGCCGGGCCGCGAGGACCGCGGCATCGGCCGGGTCGAACAGCTCGAACAGCTCCAGCAGCCGGGTGCGCGCCGCGGCGCGCTCGTCGCCCGCGGTGATTCGAATCGCGGTGATCAATCGGGCGAAGGCGGCCTGCGGCGCGCCCGTGAGCAGCTCCTCGTCGGCGGCGGCGAGGGCGGCGTCGACATTCTTCGGGTCGGCATCGGCGCGGTCCACCGCGCCCGGCTCCGCCGCGGTCGCGCGGGCGAAGAAGGCCATCTGCTTGACCGCCGCCGCGGCCTCGGCATCGCGCGGATCGGCGTGCAGGATCGCCTCGTACGCGGCCTGCGCTCCGGCGTAGTCACCGTCGGCCGCGAGCTGTTCCGCCGCCTCGCGCCGCGGGTCGGACGGCGCCTCCGCCGGCCCGCCCTCCGCGTCGCCGAACGCCGGACCGACCTGGGCCAGGACATCATCGAGCCACTGCCGCACCGCCGGTTCGGGCTGCGCCCCGGCGAAGGCCGTCACCGCGCGGCCGCCGGCCACCGCGATCACCATCGGCACCGACTGCGCGCCGAAGGCCTGCGCCACTCCGGGCGCGGCGTCCACATCGACGCGGACGAACTTCCACCGGCCGCCGTCCTCCGCGGCCAGCTTCGCCAGTACCGAGGTCATCGCGGCGGACTGCTCGCTGTGCGACGCGGTCAAGGCGACCACCACCAGCTGCTGCGCCGAGGCGTCGATCACCTCGGTCGGGAAACTCTGATCGGTCACGTCGACCACGGCGGCGGCGGGCGCACCGTCGGACTCGCCGGGAGCCGCCGCCGGACGGGCCTGCTGGGCGGCCTTCGCCTCGGCACGGGCCTTGAGCCCCGAGAGGTCCACGGCACCCGCCATAGCCGCGGCGGTGCGCAGCGCCCGCTCCTGATCCTGCCTCGATGCGCCCCGGGGCGCGCGCGGTGTAGTCACGCACTCCATCTTGGCACGCCGCGCGGGACCGGCGCCGTCACACGTAGCGCGCGCTGGCCACCTCGTAGCGCCACGACGCCGGACCGGGCTCGGGCATCCCGCGCGCGGCGAGCACACCGCCGCGGGGGCGGTACCAACTGGTGAGCGGCACCTCGTCGACCACCTGCACCGCATCGGGGTACTGGCCGTGCCGGCCGGCGAAGACCTCGGTCACATCGTCGGCGCTCAGCGTTCCGCCCGGCCGCAGCGTGACGGCCGCGACCACCCGCGGCGCACCGTCGGACTCCCCCGGCACCTGGTAGACCACCGCCTGATCGACCTGGCCCAACTGTTCGAGGACATCGGCGATCGGGATCGAGTACACCGGCCCGCGGTCGGTGAGCGCCACGGTGCGCACGTCGTCGACCAACCAGTAGTCGCCGTCGTCGTCCTGCCGGAACAGGTGCCCGGTGGAGAACCAGGCATCGCCCGGCCGGAAGACGCCGCGCAGCAGCACGTCCCGCTGGGTGGTGTCGGGATCGGCGCGGCCGATGAGCACACCGACCTCGCCGCGCTGCACCTCCTGCAGGTAGCCCTCGTCGGTCTCGACGAAGCGACCCGAATCCACGTAGAAGTCGACGAGCGTGACCTCGGCGCTACCGGGGAGGCGGCGGCCCTTCGCGCCGGGCTTGCCGCCGCCGACCTTGGCGAGCACGATCTCGCCCTCGGTGGAGGCGTAGAACTCGACGACGCGAGCGCTGAAGGCCTCGCTGACCCGGCGCGACAGTTCCGACGACATACCGGAGCCGATGAAGGCGCGGATCGGGTGGTAGCGCGGGATCTGCAGATCGGGCTCGTCGAGCACGGCGCGCATGAGGTTCCAGGTGTAACAGACCACGGTGACGCCGTACCGCTGCACCTCGGTCATGAACCGCGCCGGGTCGAAATCGCGGGTCAGCGCGATCCGGGAGCCGCCGGCGAGGGCGCCGCCGAGGCTGGTCATCAGGCCTGAGCTGTGGCTGAGCGGGGTGAGGCAGTACACGGTGTCGCTCTCGGAGAGCCGCGTGGCCGAGGCGGTACCGAAGGCCGACAGCGCCCACCGGCCGTTGGTGACCCGCTTGGCCCGCAGCGTTCCACCCGCCTCGGAGAACATCACGAAGGCCAGGTCACGTCCGAGGCCCGCATCCGGCCGGTACCAGCGCGGGATGCGCACATTGTCCGGGTCGACCTGCTCGAGGTCGACGAACTCGGCCCCCAGGTCCTGCCGCGAGGCTCCGGGCCGGTCGCGGCGGTCACCGCCGCCCACCACGAAGACGCGTTCGGCGACCGCGCCGGCCTCCTCCGCGTGCTCCGGATCGGTGATGACGGAGGTGGCCTCACCCAGCTTCAGCGAGGCGGCGTAATCGGTGCCCGGCGAGAGCAGCACCGAGACGGCGCCGAGCCGCGACAGCGCGGCGATCGTCACCAGGGCCGAGGGCCGGGTGTGCATGAGCACGCCCACGTGCTCACCTTGCCGCACCCCCACCTGCAGCAGGCCGCTGACGACGCGGTCGATGCGCTCGTTGACCGCCTGCTTGGTGTGGACGCGGTCCTCGTACAGGAAGAGCTCGCCGTGCGGATCCTTCGCGGCCTGCTCGGCCAGCAGTTTGCCGAGCGAGACCCGGGTGTGCGCCTGCAGCTGGTCCAGCCGCGCCAACTTCGGCAGGCCGCGGGTCACCTCGCGGGCCACGGCGGAGGCACCCGCCGCGGCGCCGGCGGCGGCATCGATCACATCGCGCGCCGCGACGAAGCCGACGGTCGCGAGGCCCGCGACTCCGGCCACCAGCGGATTCACCGGGGCGTCCATACCGTCGTGGGGCTGCATCCGGGCTACATTGGCGGGCTCCGTGCCGCGGCCCTCACGCCACTTCACCCAGTCGGCCACCGTCGGGTAGGTGACGCTGCCGGCGGTGCTGCCGACCACCAGACCGAAGTGTCCGGCGGAGGCCTGCGCCTCGTAGACCTCGGCCGACGGTGCCGCCTGCAGGATGCCGCGCACGGCGCTGGGACGACCGATCTGATCGGACGTGCCGACGAAGGCCAGCACCGGGCAGGTGATCGAGGCGAGCGAGACGGCCTCGCCCTCGATGGAGAAACCGCCGGTGAGCATGCGGTTGTGCACCACGAACTGCTTGAGCAGATCGGCCACGGCCGGTCCGGCGTAGGCCACCCAGCCGTCGGATTCGAGGAACCGCCGCTGATCCTCCCGGGGCAGCAGCGCCGAGCGGTCGTGCAATTGCCGCACGAAGTCGACGCGCGAGCGCACCGCCTTGACCGGGTTGAGCAGCTCGAAGCCGCGCTGCGCCATCCAGCCCGGCAGGAAGAACCGGTTGAAGACGTGGTCGGCGACGAACTCGGCGCCCTTGTTCACCAGCGCGGGCGGGGCGCCCAGCGGCAGGCCCGCGGAGATGTCGACGGGACTGCCGAAGGTGATCAGGCTGGCCAGGCTCCGCGATTGGCGGTAGGCGGCCACCTGGTAGCAGAACATGCCGCCCTGCGAGTAGCCGCCGAGGTGCACGTCGCGGCCGCGGAGCGCCACGATCTGATCGATGGCGCGGGAGATCGCCACCACGTGATCGGCGAGGTTGCGTTCGAGGCCGCCCTCCTCGCGGTCGGGCGAACCGAAGTCGATCACCCACGGGTCGAGCCCTGCGCGGTGCAGCACCGAGACGGCGCCCTTGTCCTCGGTGACATCGAAGACGTTGGCGTCCACCATCATCGGCGGGACCAGCAGGATCACGGGCCGATCGTCGTCCTTCGGCGACGGTGCGCCGTCGGCGAAGTAGCGGCGCAGCCGGTACATCGGGCTGCGCTCGGCGACGGTGAACGGCGAGGGCTTGGCACCCGTCTCCAGACCGCCCTGCCGCAGCACCTCCATGCCGTTGCGGGCCGTGGCCGCGAGCCGGTTCACCGACGCTTCGAGGGCCCTTCCGCCCGGCAATCCGCCCAGGATGTCCACCATCTCCCCGCCTCCAGTGAAGTCGATCCGGTCAGCGAGTCAACGTACCGCCGGGCGGGACGTGCCGCCGGTTAACCGCCGATTGCGTCTGCGGACGCCGGCGCGGCGGCCGGAGCGTCGAGCTTGCCGGCCTTCTGCGCCCACACCTCGAAGACCACCGAGCAGAAGGGCAGGACGGTGGCGAGCAGACCGAGGGCGAGGGTCTTGATGTCCCACTTGCGCACGTAGGCCACGGCCAGGGTGAGCGCCACGAGCACCATGAAGACGATGCCGTGGGTCATGCCGGGCTTGGCCACGGCCTCCTCGTTGCCGCCGACCCACTTGCCGTACATGCCGATCAGCAGCCACACCCAGGTGAGCGCTTCGGCGAAGGCGACCACCTTGAAGGCGGTGACGATCTTGGACGCGGTCGATTCGTTCATGGTCTCACTCACTTCTTCGGAACGGTCAGGATGAGGGCGTCGCCCTGGCCGCCGGCGCCGCACAGCGCGGCAACACCGGTGCCGCCGCCGCGGCGCTGCAGCTCGTAGGCCAGGTGCAGCACGACCCGGGCGCCGGAGACGCCGAGGGGGTGGCCGATGGAGATGGCGCCGCCGTCGACGTTGACGATCTCGTCGGTCACGCCGAGGTCGGCCATCGAGGCGAGGCCGACGGCGGCGAAGGCCTCGTTGATCTCGATCAGGTCGAGATCGGCCACGGTGAGCCCCTGCTTGGCGAGGGCCTTCTTGATGGCGTTCGAGGGCTGGTGCTGCAGCGTGGAATCGGGGCCTGCCACCACGCCGTGGGCGCCGATCTCGGCGACGTAGTCCAGGCCCAGCTCCTGCGCCTTGCTCTTGCGCATCACGATGAGGGCGGCGGCGCCGTCGGAGATCTGCGAGGCGTTACCGGCGGTGATGGTGCCGTCCTTGGCGAAGGCGGGACGCAGGCCGCTCAGCGACTCGGCGGTGGTGGAGCCGCGCACGCCCTCGTCCTCGGCGAAGACGACCGGGTCGCCCTTGCGCTGCGGGATCTCGACGGGGACCACCTCGTCCTTGAACCGGCCCTCGGCCCACGCGGCGGCGGCGCGCTGGTGCGACTTCGCCGCCACCTCGTCCTGCTGCTCGCGGGTGAACTTCTGGCCCTCGACGCGGTTCTCCTGCTCGGTGAGCCCGCCCATCGGCTGGTCGGTGAAGACGTCGTGCAGGCCGTCGTAGGCGGTGTGGTCGAGCAGCTCGGTGGCGCCGTACTTGAAGCCCTCGCGGCTGCCCTTGAGGATGTGCGGGGCCTGGGTCATGGACTCCTGGCCGCCGGCGACGACGACCTCGTACTCGCCGGCGCGGATCAGCTGGTCGGCCATCGCGATGGCGGTGAGGCCGGACAGGCACATCTTGTTGATGGTGAGGGTGGGGACGTCCCAGCCGATGCCGCCGCCGACCGCGGCCTGGCGAGCGGGCATCTGGCCGGCACCGGCGGTGAGCACCTGGCCCATGATCACGTAGTCGACGTGCTTCGGATCGACGCCGCCCTTCTCGAGCGCGCCCTTGATGGCGATCGCCCCGAGATCGGTGGCCTTGAAGCCCTTGAGTGCGCCGAGCAGCTTCCCGATCGGGGTCCGGGCCCCGGAGACGATGACGGACGGATCGGGGTTGGACACTGCTCGCTCCTATTGTTCGTACACCTGCGAATGATCGCACCTGCTTCCACGCTACATTCGGACAATGACCGCAAGCGAATCGCATCCCAGCCCCCACCCCGCTGCCGCGGAACTGCCCGCCCAGTACGTGCTCGGCATCGATCACGTGGGTGTCGCAGTGGCCGATCTGGACGAGGCCGTGCAGTGGTACGCCCGGGTCCTCGGCTTCGTGTGCACCCACGAGGAGATCAACGAGGCGCAGGGCGTGCGGGAGGCCATGCTCTCCCCCGCGAAGCTGCTCGCGGAGGGCGCCGAGCCGGCCGCGGCGGCGCAGCTGCAGGTGCTGGCTCCGCTGACCCCGGAGTCGACGATCGCGAAGTTCCTCGATCGCAACGGTCCGGGCATGCAGCAGCTCGCGTACCGAGTGTCCGATCTCGACAAGGTGACCGAGCACCTGCGTGAGCAGGGTGTGCGGCTGCTCTACGACGCGCCGCGAGCGGGTACCGCCGGTTCGCGGATCAACTTCCTGCATCCGAAGGACGCGGGCGGGATCCTGGTCGAGCTGGTCGAGCCGGGAGCTGCGCACTGACCTTGCATTCGCAACGTCCGGTCAGTCGCGGTGCGTAACGATTCGGACGCTACGGGCCTGCTGACACGAGCTCGACCGGTGCATACACGTACCATTCAGGCTATGGCGAATTCGGACAATCCCTCGGCCGGGCCGGCCCCCGCGCCGTTCGCGGTGGTGCTCCGTGGCTACGACCGCGAACAGGTCAGCGAGCAGTTCCACCGGTACCAGGCCGAGCTGCGCGTTCTCGCCTCGGACCGGGATGCGGCGTCCGCGCACGCGCGCGAGCTGACCGACCTGCTCGACGAGGCGCAGGACGAGATCGACAACCTCCGCCGCGAGGTCGACCGGCTCAGCGTCCCCCCGACCACCGCCGAGGGCATGAGCGACCGGATCGCGCGCATGATGCGTCTCGCGTCCGACGAGGCCTCCGAGATCCGTGCCGGCGCCGCGAACGAGGCGGCCGAGGTCCGCTCGCTGGCCCGCCAGGAGGCCGAATCCACCCGCCGCGAGGCGGACCGGATCCGCTCGGACATGACCAATCGCCGGCAGGCGATGGAGGACGAGCACAAGGAGACGATGAAGCGCGCCGAGGCCGAGGCCGCGCGCATCATCGCCGAGGCCGAGGCGCGCGCCTCGAAGCTGGAGCGCACCGCCGAGGAGAACCGCGAGCGGGTGCAGAACGACTTCGATCTCGCCATGTCGATGCGGCGGGACAAGGCGATCCGCACGATCACCGAGCTCGAGGAGGCCTCCAAGAACGAGGCCCGCGAGCGGGTGGACAGCGCCAACGAGCGGGCCGATCAGACGCTCAACACCGCCAACGCCACCGCGCAGCAGAAGCTGGACGAGACCAATACCCGCATCTCCTCGCAGGTGGCGAACGCCCGCCGGATCACCGAGGACATGCAGGCGCTGCGCTCGTCGATCCTCGATCAGCTGGAGACGGTGCGCCGTCAGCTCTCGCTGGTGCCCGAGGCGCTCGCCGTGGGCAGTGGAGAGCAGGATGTGGTCGACAAGCACGTCGAGCCCGCCGCCTTCCAGCCCGCGCGGACCCAGCCGGCGCAGCACGTCTCGGATGCGCGGCCCACGGCCGCGGAGCGTGCCGACAAGGTGCTCAACGCGGACGATTTCGCCGCCGCGGATCCCGCTACCGCGAACGCCGACTGACCTCGCGCCGCCAGCACCCCGTGTGCCAATGGCGGCGTTCACTCACGCCGCCGGACTCGGCGGCCGGCCAGGCCACCACGTGGGCAGTGCCCGCGGGGATGGTCTGTGCGCAGCCCGGACAGCGGTAGTCCTTGATCGCGGCGCTCCCGGTCACGGTGCGCACCTGGAAGGCCTCGTCCCCCGCCTCGACCCGGAAACCGAACCCGCCCGCGCTGAGCGGCCGGACGGGGCCCGAGGCCCGGCGTCGGGAGACCGGTCGCTTCGCCATGTCCGGCGCCGTCAGAACAGCTTGTAGGAGGTGTCCTCGGTACCGCGCAGCACGTCGTAGTCGACGGTGACGCACCGGATCCCGCGGTCCTCGGCCAGCGTGCGGGCCTGCGGCTTGACCTGCTGCGCCGCGAGAATGCCCTGGACGGGCGCGAGCAGCGGATCACGGTTGAGCAGGTCCAGGTACCGGGTGAGCTGCTCGACGCCGTCGATCTCGGCGCGGCGCTTCACCTCGACCGCCACGGTGCGACCGTCGGCGTCGCGGCACAGCAGGTCCACGGGGCCGATGGCCGTCATGTACTCGCGCCGGATCAGGGTGTAGCCCTCACCGAAGGTGTGCGTGTGCTCGGCGAGCAGCTCCTGCAGGTGGGCCTCCACACCGTCTTTGACGAGGCCGGGATCGATGCCGAGTTCATGGCTGCTGTCGTGTTCGACCTCGCCGATCAGGATGCGGAGCTGCTCGTCGGCCTTGTTCCGCACGATCCACAGCTGCTGGCCCTCGGGCACGTCCTTGGCGTCCTCGCCCGACGGTGCCGTCTCCAGCCAGCAGGGCGGGCTCATCCAGTTCAGGGGCTTGTAGGCGCGATCGTCGGCGTGGATGCTGACGGAGCCGTCGGCCTTCACCAGAATGAGCCGGCGGGCCATGGGCAGGTGGGCGGTGAGCCGTCCCACGTAGTCGACCTGGCAATCGGCAATCACGACACGCACGGTTTCCACCTTACGGGATTCGTCGAACGGGAGCTGATGAGGATACGGCGAAAACCCCCGGAGGCGGGAGCATTTCTGCTCACCAGCCCCCCG